>NZ_JBALFY010000038.1:0-70306 GCF_036916655.1 Nostoc sp. | reverse complement strand
AACTCCTTCTGAGCGATCGCTATATCCCTGCACAGGTTATCAAATTTCTATCTAGCAAGCTTTTTGCCTTTTTCCAACCGTCGAACTCACGTTAAGTTATGAAATTACAAAAAAGGACAGGCAAGATGCCCGCCTCACAAGAAATCAACCAAGAATGACTTTTTGCTAATATCGAATTCGCGGATCTACGTAAGCATTTAAAATATCAATCAAAATACTGGCACTCACAACGATCGCACCAAAAAATACCAGCACTCCCTGGACTGTGGGATAATCGCGATCGGCGATCGCTTGATACAATCGATTAGCCAAACCAGGCCAAGAAAATGTTACCTCTGTCAAAATCGCTCCACCTAACAGAGACGCAAAGGTTAATCCCAAGACTGTAATCACTGGAATTAAAGCATTCTTTAAAGCGTGAGAGGCTAAAATCTTATTTTCACCAATACCTCTAGCTCTAGCGGCTTCTACATAATCGGCTTGCAAGGTTTGCTTTAAATTCACTCGCACAATTCGCTCAAAAATCCCACTGAGCAAAATTCCTAGTGTGAGACTCGGTAGAGCCAGATGGTGTAAAGATGTGAAAAACTGGGTGAAATTTCCACCGAGTAAGCTATCAATTGTATACAATCCAGTGACAGGAGTGGGAGCCGGGAGATTAGGCGGAAAGCGGTTGGAATTGGGAAACCAACCCAATTGGACTGAGAAAATCAACTGCAAAAGCATTCCCGCCCAAAACATGGGGAGTGCGTAGGTGATGATACCAAATAAGCGCCCACCGACATCAAAATATGTCCCAGGACGGGAAGCCGAAAGAGTCCCAACCGCAATTCCGACGATGAGTGCAACGGCCATACTACATACTGCTAACTCCACCGTCGCCGGGAAATATTGCCCAATGATGTCCCAGACATTTTGTCCGCGACTCATTAAAGAAGTTCCCAAGTCAAAGCGTAGTATACTTCCCAAATAATTTAGATACTGTAGCCACAGGGGAAGATTTAAACCAAGTTGTTTTCGCAATTCTTCCTTAGCAGCTTCCGGCGCACGTCCACCAAGAATTGCATCTGCTGGATCTCCTGGTGTTGCTCTTAGTAAGAGAAATACAATGGTGATAATCGTTAATAGTTGAAGTGGCGCAAGAAGCAACCGAGAAACAATGTAATATTGTAAAGCTTTAGAGCGAGACATAAGCAATTAAAAGTTTAAAATTAAAAATGCAGTTTTTGTGAATATCTTAGCTATTAACTAGATATATATTGATTGAACATGAAATATTTTATTGCATAGTCATTGGTCATTAGTCATTACTAATGACCAATGACTAATGACCAATGACTACTTTTTAAGTGTCTGGTAAACCAGAATTTGAGTAGGATTAAGTTGTACGCTACTAACACCCTTTTGGGCAAATACATAGTCTTTGCTTTGCCATAAGGGAACGTAAGGTACATCAGTAGTTACTTGCGTTTGAATTTCGGTAAAAATTTTCTGACGCGCTTCGGGATTTAGTTCTTTGCGTTGCTGATCAATCAGTTTATTGATGGCTTCGCTATAGTAGAACGAACCCTGAGTTTGACTACCTCCATCTTCGCATCCTTTAGTAACTGAACCTTTGTCACAAGCCAAAAATGGCTGGACGTAATTATCTGGATCTAAAAAGTCTGGATACCAATCTAGTAAAGCTGCTGGATACAAACCCTTAGCAATGTCTTTAAAGAAGGCTGGCCCTTCGGCGGGAGTGACTTCAAATTGCAGTATTCCATCCATTTTGACATCCACAAGAGATTTGAGTGTCTGTGCTGCCAAACTACGAGTAGGTGAACTAGAAGGATACCAAACTTGCACTTTTGCGGGATTTTCTTTAGAGAAACCAGCGGTAGTTAATAATTTTTTAGCTTGATCGAAGTTAGCATCGCCATATTTCTCTTTGAATAATGGCACAGAAACTTTAAATGTCGTGGGAATCATACTGTAAAGCGGATCTGCTTGACCAAGTAAGACTCGTTCATTTAAAAGTGGACGGTCAATGATGGATGCGATCGCTTGTCTTACCTCTAATTTATCTAAAGGCTTTTGATTCCGGTTCAATACCAGATAACTTACTACACTACCTTCAGCTGCGATCGCTTGCCAATCCCCTTTTTTACCACCTTCTTCCAAACTCCGATTTTGATCTGGTTGCAGCGACAGATAAGCTACATCCACTGCACCTGTACGAAAAGCATTAAACAAATTAACCGGACTAGTTTGGATTTGGAGGTTAACACCCTTGTTAGCTGGTTTTTCTCCCCAATATTTATCAAACACATCAAATCGGATGGAATCAGTACCATACTGCGCTAATTTGTAAGGGCCAGTTCCTACAAAAATATTCGGCTTGAATTTACCAGCGCCAAGTTCGTAAGCTTTTGGTGAAACTGCACACACCCCAGGAAATGCCAACAGTGAGGGAAACGCTGCAAAGGGCTTTTTCAGCTTAATTGTCAACTCATACTCGCTTGTCGGTTTGATCGAATCTACTATATCAGCTAGTAAGAATGAGGGTTTTCCTTTATTTTGAATAAAGCGGTTGATGGTAAAGGCCATTGCTTGAGCGTTAAAGGGAGTCCCATCGTGAAAAACGACTCCCTGACGTAAGGGGATAGTATAGGTTAAGCCGTCTTGACTGACTTTGGGTAATGCTGTAGCTAGTTGGGGCTTAATTTCGGTGCTTCCTGGTTCGTAATTATAGAGGCGATCGCTCATATTAAACACCAAACCTAAAGATGCTAACTCATAAGCATCAGCCGGATCGAGGGTTCTTGGCTTGGCTGTTGTACCGATAGTAATCCGACCATCACCTGTAGGGGTATTTACAGAACCAGATGGCGGCGTAGTAGACTGCGGACGAGGAGCGCAACTAACAACTAAAAATAAACATAGACAAAACAAAGATAGGAATTGTGTAATCCGACCCCACCGTTTCACCGACAAGGAAAACCAGGACATAGCAATAATATATTTGATATCAGCGGTCAGTAATCTTACTACATTTGTGACTATTGTGCTGAATCTTCATAAATATAGAAGATAGTGGTTCTTTTTGGATGCAGCACGCGCTTTGGTTAGCAATATCTACGCCTAAGGTTAAGTTTATTGCTACTGTGACGATATATACGACGGGCTACATTTACACACTATATTAATTTGTTACAAAAATACATTAAGGTGGTTTTCTTGCGTATTGAAAAATTTTTATTTAATTTAAGATTTTCAACATTGGTTGAATTTGTCGTAGATTCATAGTTACGAGGAACTTAAGCTTTGACCTTAGCCTAAGTAGTTTATGTAAAGACTTAGCCTGTTGCTGCTTGGGCACAGATACCGATAAAGCGTTTTATCGTCAAATTAGCTGTATTGTCAAAAAGAAGAGTGTTTGAACATCAGCGACTAAAGCGATCGCGATATTGTTAACAGCAGATTGAAAGTCGAAATAGTGAGACTAAGACCGTGAAGTATTTCTTTCTATCTGAGGGATGGGCAGTTGCAAGAGTCTGGGCATCTGATGGACTCTGGCAAATAACTGCATGGCGACGCCAGCCAGATATTCAGCGAATGAATATTTGTTTAGTCGAAGAAAATGAATTGCTCTGGCTTTATCGAGTTGAAGAAGCCGTTTTAACCGTGGAAGTGAAGCCAACAACACCAGTAATTGGTAGTCAGACCATCGGTCAAGTAGTACTCAAGCGTCTGATGAGCGCCGAACAGGTAATCGAACGCCTGGGTACAGCCGAGGCGAAGTGTCAACTGCAAAATATCCACTTGGTAGTTCAGTAGATAGTGGGCATGGGGGGCAGGGGGGCAGAGGGGCAGAGGGGATAAAACATTATTACAACTTCTCTTCTCCCCTGCTCCCCTGCTCCCCTGCTCCCCTGCTCCCCTGCTCCCCTGCTCCCCTGCTCCCCTGCCTCCCCTACTCCCCACTCCCCACATCAAGAAAAGATAAGCAAATTTAATCCCCAACGGGTATTGGTAGCGAAAAAACTTGGAGATGCTACGCGATCGCATCAATTTACACGCTTGCAAACAATTCCATCAATAGTTACACTTTTTAAAACATTCTCATTTTTGCTTGGCGATGGCTACCCTACATAGGTAAACCTCCCGAAGCGAGTAAGCATTGCCAAAGTACCCACGGTGTATGACTTTTTAAGACTAAGCTGTGGTAGTACTCTGGCTCTGGCAATAACAAAAAACAAGAGAGAGTTTTATGAGTGGCGTTTTTCGTCTCTCATAACCTCAGTAAGAAAATTGCTTTGTAAACTAACTCATCGAGGAGGAGCGTAGTCGATGGGACTACCCTGGTACCGAGTACATACAGTCGTTCTGAATGATCCAGGGCGACTGATTTCTGTACACCTAATGCACACAGCCTTAGTAGCAGGCTGGGCTGGTTCGATGGCACTCTACGAACTAGCTGTTTTTGATCCTAGCGATCCGATTCTCAACCCGATGTGGCGTCAAGGGATGTTCGTCTTGCCCTTCATGTCACGTTTGGGCGTTACCCAATCTTGGGGCGGTTGGAACGTTACTGGTGGCCCATCCAGCGATCCTGGTTTCTGGTCATTTGAAGGCGTTGCTGCTGCTCACATTGTTCTTTCCGGTCTGCTGTTCCTAGCTGCCGTATGGCACTGGGTTTACTGGGATTTGGAACTATTTAGAGATCCCCGCACTGGTGAACCCGCCTTAGACTTGCCAAAAATGTTTGGCATTCACCTGTTCTTATCTGGTCTACTTTGTTTTGGATTTGGTGCTTTTCACGTCACCGGACTATTTGGGCCGGGGATATGGGTTTCTGACGCCTATGGTATAACTGGCGCAGCACAGGCAGTAGCACCAGAATGGGGGCCAGATGGCTTTAACCCCTATAACCCTGGTGGCATTGCGGCTCACCACATTGCTGCTGGTGTTGTTGGTATTATTGCAGGCTTATTCCACCTCACAGTTAGACCCCCCGAACGGCTCTACAAAGCCCTACGGATGGGGAATATTGAAACAGTACTTTCTAGCAGTATTGCAGCAGTCTTCTTCGCTGCTTTCGTTGTTGCTGGTACTATGTGGTACGGTAACGCCGCCACACCCATCGAATTGTTTGGCCCCACCCGCTATCAATGGGATCAACGCTACTTCAGTCAAGAAATTCAGCGCCGCGTTCAAACTAGCGTTGCTCAAGGTGCAACCCTTGACCAAGCTTGGTCGCAGATTCCCGAAAAACTGGCTTTCTACGATTACGTCGGTAATAGCCCCGCGAAAGGCGGTCTATTCCGTACAGGGCCGATGGTGAAGGGTGATGGTATTGCCCAATCTTGGCAAGGTCACGCCGTATTCAAAGATTCTGAAGGACGGGAATTGACCGTGCGTCGTCTCCCCAACTTCTTTGAAACCTTCCCAGTAATTTTGACCGATGCAGATGGAATTGTCCGCGCTGACATTCCCTTCCGTCGGGCAGAATCTAAGTATAGCTTCGAGCAATCTGGTGTCACCGTTAGTTTCTACGGCGGCAATCTGAATGGTAAGACCTTTACAGAACCAGCTGATGTGAAGAAGTATGCTCGTAAGGCTCAAGGTGGTGAAATCTTTGAATTTGACCGAGAAACCTTGAACTCTGATGGTGTATTCCGCACCAGTCCTAGAGGTTGGTTTACCTTTGGACACGCCGTATTTGCTCTGCTGTTCTTCTTTGGTCATCTCTGGCATGGTTCTCGGACAATCTACCGAGACGTATTTGCCGGTGTTGATGCGGATCTAGAAGAGCAAGTTGAGTGGGGTCTATTCCAGAAAGTGGGTGACAAGTCAACCCGCCGGAAGGAAGCCCTTTAAGGGACTGGGAACTAGGGACTGGGGACGAAGCTAAGGGAGAAGAGTTTTTCCCCTCTGCTCCCCGCCCCCTACCCCTCTGCATCTTTTCACCCAGTACCCAATCCCTAATCCCTCATTAACTAGCTGGATAAAGAGGAAATCGTAATATGGAAAGCGTTGCGTACATCTTGATTTTTACTCTCTGTATAGGTACTCTCTTTTTTGCGATCGCATTTCGCGAACCCCCTCGCTTTGAGAAACCAAAAGATAAGTAGATCCTATTCCCAGAGCAAACAGATTTAACGTTAATATCCGTTGCTACCATACTTAGTAGCAACGGATATTATTTTTTATCTCAATACAGTTCAGATAAGCCCAAAATACTTGTAGAGACGACGATTTATCGCGTCTAGAAAACCTCAACACAAAAAAAGGTGACTCTGAATTTCAGAGTCACCTGT
This sequence comes from Nostoc sp., assembly GCF_036916655.1. Taxonomy (GTDB): domain Bacteria; phylum Cyanobacteriota; class Cyanobacteriia; order Cyanobacteriales; family Nostocaceae; genus Nostoc. Next base: position 64,004 of record NZ_JBALFY010000038.1, on the reverse strand, counting down.
AATATTTATTCTGAAACAGTCTAAATTTTTCCAATCAATTGGGAATTTAGACCTGTGAAAGTTTACTTGTCGGCTTCAGTAATAGGAACCCATTCAGTGTGGAAACTTCCGGGCTTATCAAGACGTAGATAAGTATGTGCGCCAAAGTAGTCGCGTTGTGCTTGAGTCAAGTTTTGAGGTAAGCGATCGCGGCGATAGCTGTCAAAATAATCCAAGGAGGCGCTAAATGCGGGTACTGGAATTCCCACTGTTGCAGCTGTCGCAATCACTTCCCGCCAAGCAGTCTGTCTGTCGAGAATTGTCTGCTTAAATTCGGGAGCTAACAGCAAGTTAGGCAAAGCTGGATTTTCGCTAAAAGCCTTCTTAATCTTATTCAAAAAGCGAGCGCGAATAATACAACCACCTTTCCAAATCCGCGCCATTTCGCCCAGATCCAAATTCCAGTTATATGTTTTGGAAGCTGTGGATAGCAACGCCATCCCTTGAGCATAAGAACAGATTTTTGAGCAATAGAGAGCATCACGTACTTTATTGATAAAGTCCTTAGTTTGCCCGTCATACTTGCCACTGGGGCCTGTGAGGACTTTCGATGCTGCAACCCGCTCTTCTTTAATCGAAGATATAATCCGGGCATTAACTGCTGCTGTAATTGTAGGGATAGAGACTCCTAATTCCAACGCAGTTTGTACAGTCCAGCGTCCAGTTCCCTTTTGACCTGCTGCGTCAACAATCAAATCCACCAGGGGTTTATTTGTGTCTGGGTCAATATATGGAAAGATATTCTTCGTAATCTCGATCAAAAATGAATCGAGTTCATCAGTGGTATTCCATTCAGCAAACACGTCATGTAGCTGACTAGGATTTAACCCAGCAACATTTTTCAGCAAGTCGTAGGCTTCAGCAATTAGCTGCATATCGCCGTACTCAATGCCGTTGTGTACCATTTTTACATAGTGGCCAGAACCACCAGGACCAATGTAGGTTACACAAGGGCCATCATCGACTTGGGCAGCAATTTTGTTGAAAATTGGTGATAGAAACTCGTAAGAGCTTGTTGTACCTCCAGGCATCAGAGATGGGCCATTCAACGCCCCTTCTTCACCGCCACTGACACCCATACCAAGATAACGAAGCCCAGTAGGTTCTAATTCCTGAGTGCGGCGTTCCGTATCTTCAAACCAAGAGTTGCCACCATCGATAATGATATCGCCTTCTTCTAACAAGGGTTTGAGTTGAGCAATCACCGCATCCACTGGCTTACCAGCTTGCACCATTACTAGAATTTTGCGGGGACGTTCCAATAAAGCAACGAATTCTTCTAGAGTAAAGGCGGCTTTGACGTTCCGTCCTGTAGCACGCTGCGCCATAAACGCATCCGTTTTTTCGCGGGAGCGGTTGTAAACTGCAATTGGGAAGCCATTGCGCTCCACGTTGAGAGCGATGTTCTCACCCATAACGGCTAATCCAATCACACCAAAGCTTTGTAGTGTCATAAAAAATTTCTGGCTAACTCTTGCAGATCCTTTACCTATAAGGGTAGTCCGATATTTTCCGTTCTCCCCTAAAGAAGACCTTAAGACTTGATATAAATGACAAAAATCCACAACTAACATGGATAATTAATTTTAAATTGTATCTAAATCAACAATTGACTGGCAAAATTTGCAAAATTGTTAGTTGAGGGACTGGGGACTGGAGACTGGGGACTGGGCACTAGGAAGGAATTTAATTCACTAAATTAGTTTTTCTTCCTAATACCTAATACCCAGTACCCGATCCCCAGTACCCGATCCCCAGTCCCCAATCTCTAGTCAAAGGAGTAACCAAATAATGCTGGCATTTGTCCTAGCTTTGGTGGTCGGTCTTGGTAGTTTAGCCATTTACATAGCAGCTTTCTTTTTTCCAGAAATCCACCGCAAGAATGACTTTATCTGGAGTGGTGTAGGATTGTTCTATGCTTTAGTCTTATGGGTGTTTGCACCACGCATTACTGGAGGCTTGTTGCTGGGTCATGTGGCTAGTGTGGCTCTTTTGGTCTGGTTTGGCTGGCAAACTCTATCATTACGTCGGCAATTGACCCCACAGGCACAACAAACCCAAGTACCCAGTGCTGAGACGGTAAAAACTGGCATTCAAGAACAGGTAAATAAGTTGTCCCTTCAGGAACGGCTAGGTCAGTTGCAAAAAGGTCTGGGTAGCACCTTCAGTGGCGCGAAAGACAAAGTGCAGCAGACTGTGAGTAAAAAAACGCCCACAACCCCCAAACCTGAAGATATTACTTCTGTACTGTCAGAGAAACCTGCTGTTGAGATTATTGACAAAACTATTGTCATACCAAAACCACCAGTAGAGGAGATAGTTACTACTGACACCGAAGCAAAAACTGAGATTGTACCGGAAGCGATTCCCCCACATCCCCCATCTCCTGAATTGGTGGAAGCAGCGCAACCAGATTTTGAAATTGAGGATAAGCAACCGATTCCCGTAGAAGAAATTGCGCCGGATGCGGCACTCGCTCCCCCAGCAGAAACGCCACCGGAACAAATACCGCCTAATTAAGGTAGTTGAATGCTGTGAAACCCACCATTAACCTAATATAATGTCGGGTTTCACTCAACTTGCTTTAATGTTCTTGTGAGATAATTCTTTAAGCAGTGGTACGAGTTCAGTAAGAAGTATAAGTTAAGGCTTTAATGAATTTAGATAAATTTTAAAGCATAGTTTAGGGAAGGCTCTCAACTAACTTGCGTTTTTAAAGTATGTTCTCCTTGTTTACCGCTAAAAAATCTTTTTTGCCCAGAGTGGATCATCATTGCACAGATAATTCCCTTGAATAAGTTCCAAGAATTTATAGATAATGCCAAATATTGCCAAACCAATCAGTGCGACGTTTAATTAACCTTGTAGCCTGTAATTTATATAAGCATTATCAGTAAATAAAGGCACGCAATCACTTACGTTGTAAGCGGCGGATAGTTCAACATCTGACTCAAAACCTTTTTCAATCAACTCTTTACCAGAACTGCATTTTTTCAAGTATCCCAGTAAATCCTGCTGGAAAGCCTGAAATGTTGTCACAGCGACTTCGGCTTCTGGTGATAGACTGCCATCTAAATAACTGAGAATTGCGCCAGCACCAATTAAATCTTCAAATGCAGGACGTAGACTACCATCATCTTTCCACCTCTCCCCGGCAGGAATCACAGCAATTTTATCACCATACTTTTGAGCAAACTGCGCTATAGCTTGGCAATTTCGCAAGCAACCAGCCAAAGTTGGTGTATTCCCTGTATGTAAAGTCAGAAAAGAACCATTGGGTGATGGTAAAACTAGTCTGGTTCCAGCAGGAATCTGAGCTAGCGATTTTGGCGAGAGAGAATATCCACTTATTGTCCAACGTTGTCTATGACTTGCCAATTCTGCTCGCACTGACTTGGCATAATCTATCACAGATTCATCTCTCATTGCGTAGGGAAAAATTATCGCTCCATTGTTGGTAGCAATTTCTACACAAGTAGAAAAAGAGAGAACGTCAACTATCACAACTACATCACTGATAGGAGCGAGTTCAGCAACTCCTTTTGGCCCCCATTCACAGCGTAAATTAAACTCCGATTGGTTGTAAATCATTGGTGCGATCGCAAAAGACAATATGATAAAAATCAAACCATAGATAAGTAAGCCAACGTAAATAATTAAAGGTTTGTAGTCATCTACGAAACGCTACGCTAACACGTACAAACTAAAGGTTAGCAGTAAGTAGGTGAGCAGTTATAATCAATATAAAACTTCCAGGTTGAAAATATTATGAATTTAACTGTAAAAACTTATCCTAACAATACTGCACCCAAGTTAACTTATGATGTGCTGATTGAAAATCAACAAGATGGTGGAGTTAGTGCGACAGTGCTAGGCTTACCAGACTGTCAAGGTTTGGGAAATACAGAAACGGAAGCGATAGAAAAACTTAGTCAAAGTTTGCAACATCGTTTAGAATCTGCCAAGATAGTCACTTTAGCAATTAAAGTACCCCAAGTAGTAGAAAACCCTTGGTTAAAAATAGCTGGTAAATATAAAGATGATTCGCAATTTGATGAGATACTGGAATATATAGAATAATATCGGCGCGAATTAGATGAAAGAAGGGAGTTAAGGTAAATTTAGATTTGAATAATTTAAGAATACTATATTTGGATTTGGCTAAACTTATGTATTCCTTCTTCTATTGTTGAATATCTTTGAGGATTTCCTTAGCTTCTTCGTTCCCTAAGCTTGCAGCTTTCCGAAAATCTTCCATTCCTTGATACATATTCTTATTCATACTATGACTAGCACCTCGTAAAAAGTAGACTTTATCATTATTGGGATTTATATTAACTGCTTTGTTACAGTTATTTACTGCTTCAGTATAATCTTTCAATTTGAAATATGCTGCACCTCGTAAAAAGTAAGCTTCATCATTATTAGAATTTATCTTAACTGCTTCGTTACAGTCATCTACTGCTTCAGTATAATCTTTCAATTTAAAATGCTCTGAACAACGGTTAACGTAGTCTTTATCAAGGTTAGAATTTGTTTCAGAATTCAAATTATTAGCAAAAATAATCAGTGAAAGTGAAGAAACTGCTATTAAACCTATTAAAATCAGAGCAATCATTTTATAACGGATAATTAGCAGATTTATGTAGGCTTGCGTAAAGTTGGCATCAATATGTAAAGCTTGGTTGTAATCGTTTATTGCTCCCTGTTTGTCTCCTAGTGTAGAACGTGCAAGCTCCCGATTGTTGTATGCATCGGCATGATTAGGATTAATACGCAAAGCTTGGTTGTAATCGTTTATTGCGCCCTTTATATCTCCCAATACATAACGGCTAAGTCCCCGGTTGTTGTAGGCATCGGCATCTTTATCTTTGTAAGAGGTATGTTTTTTAGGAAATATATCAATACCAAGTTTTACGGAGCGATCGCACCAATAACACTTACCATAAGTTCGGCTGTAGTAGTGGCTGTCTACTTTTCCACAGATAGTTAACTCATTAACAGCAAGTCTGAGCGCCTTTACCCAATCCCCAGCAGTTGGGCGCAAGTTAGAATTTTTATAACCATCGTTAAAGCATCTGAGAAAACATCGCTGAACCTCTGGGTGAATAATCTCAAGAGGAATTGTCCTTTCTACAGGTTGCATCAAACCGTTTGGTGCATACAGCCATAAACCCTGACGGATACGATCATTAGCTTCTGGAGGTTCCCCCGCACCTGTCAACTTTCCCGCAAAAGGACTTTCACCACCAAACAACAACTGATAGATAATCACTGTTAACCGGAAGCGATCGTGTACTTCCGTTTGATCGATGCTAGAAAAATCTTGATCAATCAGTTCCGGTGGTGTAAAGCCCTCTGAACCAACTAGACAACGATAAACCTTATTATTTTTCGGATTCCGAACTTGAAATGAGTCAGTATCAATAATAGAAGGTAGGGCGCGATCGTTTACAAGAATATTTTGCGGCTTGATGTCACCCAAAACATAGCCAGAAATGTGAATCGCTTCAATAATTGAGGCGATATTCAGCGCTGTTGTGTGCAGAAAACGCCAATCAACCTCAAGTTTCAAATCCTTACGACGCTTGGGGTTGTATATATCAATAAGTTCTTTTCCTTCCTTAATTTCCGGCATTAAAAAACCCACACAGTTACCCTGAGCATCTTTCAGTACCGACTTAGGCCAAGCAAAAGAAATATGATTGAGGTGAGAGTTTGGCTCTTTGGGTCGGTGCGCTATCATCACTGCCAACTTTTGCACACGCTCAGGAGTTTGGTCGTGGTAAACTTTCGCTAAGTAACCATTGCGATTAGTTCGCCAAACCTTAGCTTCACCACTATCAGCTATCCGTTCACCCAGCAGAGTAATCGATTGACCCGTACTAGCACAGGTGAGAACTGTCATCGAATTTTACTCTCTATCAAACAAGCACAAAAGTAAAGTTTTATCATCGCCAGTGCGAGAATTTAGCCGTTCAGAGTTGAGGAATTCCTTCAGATATTTATCTTCTTCCTCCTCATTAACAGGTTCGTGCAAGTATTCCTCCAAAGGTTTAAAGAAAGGCAAGAAGGGTTTCCAGTCGCTCAAACGAATTGCTACTTTTTCTAGTCCATCAGTGGAAGCGCAAAGAAACTCTTGTTTTTCGTTAATAACCTTTACCTGCATTTCTTTTAGTGCATTTGTTGAGGTAATAAAAGTTGTTTCATTAGCAAACTCACCTTTATCTGGCTGAAATAACAGTTGATATTCTGAATCTTCAGAACGCCTTACAATAAATCCATCCCCGATTTGCATCGCTGCAACCCAGTCAGGATTCGCCACGAAAACCAATAACGTACAAGCTAAATCATTGATAGAATAATCTTCTTTCGCTGCTTGCTTCTGTAATTCTGTAATAACTTTGTTCACAATCTCAGCAAACACTTTCTGAGCTTCTTCTTGGGATAGTGGTTGAGAATCTTGCTTCTGAGGAAATTCATTAATTTCAGAAAAGCATTTGAGGACTGTTTCTACCACCAAGCGAGAACCAACATCAGAATGTTTAGCACTACCAGCACCATCAGCAACAGCACCTACAATCACATCGTCAAAGCTGCGATAATTCCCATAATCTTGACAACCTATCCCCTGTTTTTGATGACTTGTTCCAATCTCAGAACGTCGAACAGCTTTCCACTTCACAAAATTTCCTCTAACTAGTAATTTGACCCCATCCCATAGCCGGTAAAGCTACAGCTTGTCCTACTTTGCCACTAGAAACCCGTTTCACCGAAGCAGAAAGCCAGACAAACAGTTCACGAAAATCTAAGCCATTTAGCGTAACTGGTGGACGTTCAGGAGGAGAAATTTGTTTGAGGATATTCATATCAGCATCTTTTACACCAACCGCAAAAAATAACAGTCAGCTTTGTGCTTCTGCTTGTCTCAATCTTTGCGCGGCTGAATTCCAGGAGTCAGTTGGTGTTCCATCTGTAATCAAAAACACCCAAGGGCGATAATAGAGAATACCGTTGTTCTGATAAGTCTGTTTCCGGTTTTCTAGAAAATCCAAAGCATACTCAATTGCCGCACCCATTGGCGTAACACCACCTACTTCCAATGTAGGCGGTGTAAATTGGCCAATTGTTACAAAATCTTGCGTGAGTTTAACTATGGGGCTAAATGTGATCATGGCCACTTCCACACTCAGCGATGCTTGGGAATCTTTTTGTACATCTTCTTTGAAAGCAGCAAGTCCTCGATTTAACTCTTGGATAGGCTTACCTGTCTAGAGCCAGAAGTATCGAGCAACAGAATTACAGGGCAACGATTTTCTGGATTTTCAACGAATTCAGGCATTCCTACAGCCATTTAATGCTCCTATTGAGTAAATTATTATACAAAATATATAATTAAATTTTATTAGCTAATAAATACTTAAACACTAGTGTTTTTACTGAAACAACTTCCCTACTTAAAATATATGGGCTGATGGCGATCGCAATTATTTGTCTACCTGAAGTGTCCAGCATTCGCTAAACTCAGAAATGCTGCGTTATTCCTCATCATGGCCGATTCCCAAACTGTTAGTGCTGCTGTTGCCAAACTCTACAATACCTACCCCTTTCCGCCGGAAGCCCTGTTGGATGAACCGCCTCCAGGCTACAACTGGCGCTGGAATTGGCTAGCTGCTCATAACTTCTGCACAGGTCAAAAACCCCAAAGGCAAGATATTCGGATTTTAGATGCAGGTTGCGGTACTGGTGTGGGTACAGAGTACCTAGTTCACCTCAATCCTCAAGCTTCAGTTGTGGGCATTGACCTCAGTACTGGCGCTTTAGCTGTAGCCAAAGAACGTTGTCAGCGTTCAGGGGCTACCCGCGTTGAATTTCATCACCTCAGTTTGTTTGATGTGGAACAGTTACCGGGTGAGTTTGATTTAATTAACTGTGTTGGCGTTTTGCATCATACCCCCGATCCCATTCGCGGTATTCAAGCTTTGGCGAAGAAGTTAGTTCCAGGCGGCTTGATGCACATTTTTGTGTACGGGGAATTGGGACGCTGGGAAATTCAACTCATGCAAAAAGCGATCGCACTTATTCAAGGCGACAAAAAAGGCGACTACCGCGATGGTGTTCAAGTCGGGCGACAAATATTCGCTTCTCTACCAGAAAATAACCGAATTGTCAAATACGATAAACAACGTTGGTCATTAGAAAATAATAAGGATGAATACTTTGCTGATATGTACGTTCATCCCCAGGAAATTGACTACAACATTGAGACGCTGTTTGAATTAATTGATGCTTCGGGATTGGAATTTATTGGTTTCTCGAATCCGAGTTTCTGGGATTTAGAGAGACTTTTAGGCAAAGCACCAGAGTTAGTAGAACGGGCAAAAGAATTGAGCGATCGCCAGCTTTACCGGCTGATAGAATTACTAGATCCAGAAGTAACTCATTACGAATTTTTCCTCGGTCGTCCTCCCTTAATCAAAGCCGATTGGACAGAGGATAACGCCCTACTGACAGCGATTCCCGAACTTAATCCTTGTATTGAGGGATTTCCCAGTCAATGTTTCTTTAATTACGATTATCAGATTGTTAATTTATCTGTATCAGAGTTTGAGTTTATGCAAAGATGTGATAATCATTCCACAATTGCAGAAATTTTGGTAGGTGTAGAACTGGGATTGGATGAAGTAAGAAGGCTTGTGCAGCAGCAGTTGATTTTGTTGACACCTGCTTAAGTCTCGTCAGATTAAATTTGAAACCCTATTTTGATGTTAGTCCGCCTGTGCGGACTTCGCTTGTGTAGCCTGGATTATTCTCTGAATTTTGATCCAGAGTTAATCAAAGCAATTTATACTCGTGGTAAAGTGCGATCGCCCATCACTACTTTTGGTAAATCTAATGTAAATTATTAAAGTGTCCAAGAAACCGGTTATTGTACATCCAGAGAATTGGAGTTTTTTGGAATTCAGCAGTGGTGCAATGTCTAACGGCGGTCTGCTACTCTACAATTTCTGATTTGCAGTCCGCGTCTATGCTCCTCAAGCACTAGTTGATTTGAAGCACCAAGATGCTACTTATACAAAGACCCTGGAGGACAATTATTCACCGAAAAAAAGCGAAATTGGAAGAAATTTTGAATTTTGCAGGCAGTAATTATTGATAATTCTCCCCTTCACTTCCCCATCTCATGAGCCGCACTCTCGCCACGATGAGCGCGATTTTACTGACTGCCTGATGTTGACAAGAAGTTAATTGTTTTTTCCTAAAGTATTGTTACCGGATCGTGATATGATTCAGCTGACTGAATGTGCAGTCATCATATTTAACTGTACTGGTTTCAAGTCCCGTGAGCTTGTCAGACGAATCAATTGCGCCCACTCCGACAACGCAACAAGATGCTAAAACTGGTTCTGGAGACACAGAATCAGGTAACTCCATGCAAGAGTTCCATCAACTCTTCCAGCGATTGTTGGTAATCACGCTTGTCTTGACGGGGGTTATTTTTATCTCTGTGTGGATTTTTTATTCCTTAAGCATTGCCCTAAATTATTTAATTGGGGCATGTACAGGTGTGGTTTACTTAAAAATGTTGGCTAGAGACGTTGAGCAGCTCGGTAGTGAGAAAACCAGTCTGAGTAAAACTCGTTTTGCTCTGTTTATGGGAGTAATGCTCGTGGCAACTCAATGGCGTGAGCTACAGATTCTCCCCATTTTTTTGGGATTTCTAACTTACAAAGCCACGCTCCTCGTCTATATGGTGCAAATTGCGTTCATTCCTGATTCTTAAAAAGTCAGGCTCACAAAGATAGTAATCCCATCCTCGCTCGTTGGGGAAAACGCTTGAAGAATGCAAATGCTTAGTGTCTTAAACGCCTTTAATTCTTTTCCCCTCGCCGCATTAGAAGTAGGTCATCATTTCTACTGGCAGTTGGGCAATCTTAAAATTCATGGGCAAGTTTTTCTCACCTCATGGTTTGTGATTAGTATTCTAGTAGTGGCTTCAATAGCAGCTACTCGCAATGCAAAAAGAATTCCTAGTGGCATCCAAAATTTAATGGAGTATGCCCTAGAATTTATTCGTGGTTTGGCGAAAGACCAACTCGGTGAGAAAGAGTACCGCCCTTGGGTGCCATTTATTGGCACATTGTTTCTGTTTATTTTCGTATCGAACTGGTCAGGGGCGCTAATTCCCTGGAAGCTCATCAAGCTACCTTCGGGTGAATTGGCAGCTCCCACCAATGACATCAATACGACTGTTGCATTGGCACTGCTGACCTCTTTAGCGTATTTTTACGCAGGTTTTAGCAAGCGTGGTTTGGGCTACTTTAAGAAATATATCGAGCCGACACCCATTCTATTGCCGATCGCAATTCTCGAAGATTTCACTAAGCCCCTCTCCCTCAGCTTCCGGCTATTTGGCAATATATTAGCTGATGAATTGGTAGTAGCGGTGCTGGTGCTGCTAGTTCCTCTGTTTGTACCTCTACCCGTAATGGCCTTGGGTTTATTTACTAGCGCCATTCAAGCTCTGGTTTTTGCCACCCTAGCCGGAGCATACATTCATGAGGCTTTAGAGGGGCATGGTGAAGAAGAACATGAGGAGTCACATTAGAGTCCCTCAGTTGATGTAATGTTAGATTTTGGATGCTTATTTTAGATTCAATTCAAAATCTAAAATCGGAAATCTAAACACGAAAATTGTTCATTTTGTACTCAAGGTAAGGAAAATCAACATGGGCTCATTAATTTCTGCTTCTTACGTTCTAGCTGCTGCGTCAGGCGCCGGTGTTGATCCATTAGTTCAGGCTGCTTCAGTTCTGGCTGCTGCTCTAGCAATTGGTTTAGCTGCAATTGGCCCTGGTATTGGTCAAGGTAATGCTGCTGGACAAGCAGTAGAAGGTATTGCCCGTCAACCAGAAGCAGAAGGAAAAATTCGCGGTACTCTGCTATTAACCTTGGCTTTCATGGAATCCCTGACTATTTATGGTCTAGTTATTGCCTTGGTATTGCTATTCGCTAACCCCTTCGCGTAAGACCCAAAAGTATTTGTGAGTGTGGAGACGTGAACCATCACGCCTCTACAATCGAAAATATTTTGAGTATTTAATCCTTCTGATGTAGTTTACTACCAATTTTGGATTTTGGATGATCGAGAGTTTTTGGTATATTGCTCCTGAGCTATACCTGCTCTCAAATCTACAAGACGCTCCGACGTTGCTGAAGCTACGCGATCGTCAATCTAAAATTGCAAATCCAAAATCCCTTGCCTTTTGTTGGCTTTGGGTTTTCTAAAATATGAAAGGTTGGATGATATTGCTAGCCATGAAAACTGCTACTCCAGCCAAAGAGGAGAGAAATGTTTGATTTCGATGCTACCTTGCCCTTCATGGCATTGCAATTCCTGCTATTAGCAGCTTTGTTGAATGCAATTTTATACAAGCCACTAACCAAGGTACTAGACGATCGCGATAATTATATCCGAACGAATACCCTTGAGGCCAAAGAAAGCTTGGCAAAAGCCGAGCGTCTAGCCGCCGAATATGAACAGCAACTCGCAGACGCTCGCAGACAATCGCAAGCGACTGTAGAAGCAGCTCAACTAGAGGCAAAGAAAATTACTGCCGAGAAAATTGCTGAGGCCCAAAAGGAAGCTCAGACTCAACGAGAACAAGCTGCTGTTGAAATAGAACAACAAAAGCAGGAAGCTTTTCGCACCTTAGAGCAACAAGTTGATGCTTTAAGCCGGCAGATTCTAGAAAAACTATTGGGGCCAACTCCAGTTAGATAAACTAACTAGACTGGCTCTGTGAAAGCATACGCGCAACTGGGCCCTAGTCCAGAGCGCAAAATTTAAGTGTCAAAAAAGGCACTTTTTCCCAACGAGATAAAGATACTTTATTTACCTGCGGGAAAATACAACGTATTAGCAAGCGAGCAGCGCACTTGTAAATGGGTATCATGGGCACATTCTTATTACTTGCCGCAGAAGCAAACGCTGTTCAGTCTGAATTGGCAGAAGGCGCAGCAGAAGGTGGTTTCGGTCTAAACATAGACATTTTTGAAACCAACCTGATAAATCTAGCGATTCTGATTGGCATATTATTCTACTTCGGACGTAAGGTTTTAAGCAATATCCTGAACGAGCGACAATCCAATATTGCCACCGCAATTCAGGAAGCAGAAGGGCGCTTGAAAGAGGCAAAGACTGCCCTTTCCCAAGCGCAAGAGCAATTGAAGCAATCTCAGGCAGAGGCAGAACGCATCCGCCAATCTGCCACAGAAAACGCTCAAAAAGCGAAAGAAGCCTTGTTAGCGAAGGCAGTGCAAGACGTAGAACGCTTGAAACAAACAGCAGCAGCAGATTTAAACTCCGAAACCGATCGAGCGATCGCACAACTGCGGCAACGAGTTGCTACACTAGCATTGCAAAAAGTCGAATCGCAACTCAAAAGCGGGATTGCCGACGATGCTCAACAAAGTTTAATTGACCGCAGCATCGCACAACTGGGAGGCAATGTATGACAAGTCAAGTAGCTTCAGCCGAAGTAGCCCAACCTTATGCACAGGCACTTTTGTCAATAGCGCAATCGAAAAACTTGACCGAAGAGTTTGGGGAAGATGCGCGGACTTTCCTGGGACTTCTCAGGGCAGACAAACAGCTACACAACTTCTTCAGCAACCCGTTTATTCAGTCTGAGAACAAAAAAGCTCTCATCAAACGAATACTCGGTGAAGGCGCTAACCCCTACTTACGCAATTTTTTGCTGATACTGGTAGATAAGCGGCGCATTGCATTCTTGGAAGATATTTTTCAACAATATCTGGCGCTGTTGCGGCAGCTGAATCAAACCGTATTAGCGGAAGTAATTTCAGCCGTTCCCCTCACAGAAGCTCAACAGCAGGCAATCATCCAAAAGGTCATCGCCATCTCCAATGCTCGTCAGGTAGAACTAGAAACCAGGGTAGACAGCGAGTTAATTGGTGGTGTGATCATTAAAGTAGGCTCGCAGGTAATTGACGCTAGTATCCGGGGTCAGTTGCGCCGCCTTTCATTGCGCTTAACTAATAGTTAGGAGTTAGGAGTTAGGAGTTAGGAGTTAGGAGTTAGAAGTTAGGAGTTAAGTAAATAGTAATTTATTTTGACTTTTAACTTGTAATTTTTGCATTTTTAACTCATCACTCTTAACTCATCACTCCTAACTGTTAACTCCTAACTCTTGAATTTTTCCGTCTCGAAAGCAAAAAAGATAGACACATGAGCATATCAATTAGACCTGACGAAATTAGTAGCATTATCCAACAACAAATCGAGCAATACGATCAAGAGGTCAAAGTTGCTAACGTTGGTACTGTTCTCCAAGTTGGTGATGGTATCGCCCGGATTTATGGTCTGGAAAAGGCTATGTCTGGGGAACTTCTGGAATTTGAAGATGGCACAATTGGCATCGCCCAGAACTTAGAAGAAGACAACGTGGGCGCGGTGTTGATGGGTGAAGGGCTGGAAATTCAAGAAGGTAGTTCTGTAACTGCCACTGGTAAAATTGCCCAGATTCCAGTAGGAGAAGCCTTAATTGGACGAGTTGTAAACGCTTTGGGTATTCCCATCGATGGTAAGGGAGACATCAAGTCCTCAGAAAGCCGTTTGATTGAATCTCCAGCACCAGGTATCATTGCCCGTCGGTCTGTACACGAACCCATGCAAACGGGTATCACAGCTATCGACTCAATGATTCCCATTGGTCGCGGTCAACGGGAATTGATTATTGGCGATCGCCAAACCGGCAAAACTGCGATCGCGATCGACACCATCATCAACCAAAAAGAAGAAGATGTAATTTGTGTCTACGTTGCGATCGGTCAAAAGGCTTCCACAGTTGCTAACGTGGTGCAAACATTGCAAGAAAAAGGCGCACTCGATTACACCATCGTCGTCGCCGCTAGCGCCAGTGAACCTGCAACCCTACAATACCTAGCTCCTTACACAGGCGCAACTATTGCTGAGTACTTTATGTACAAAGGCAAAGCTACCCTGGTAATTTATGATGACCTTTCCAAGCAAGCCCAAGCTTATCGCCAAATGTCCTTACTGCTACGTCGTCCACCAGGACGCGAAGCTTACCCCGGAGATGTATTCTACATTCACTCCCGCTTGTTAGAAAGAGCCGCAAAGCTGAGTGACGAATTAGGTAAAGGCAGTATGACCGCCCTACCAATTATCGAAACCCAAGCTGGTGACGTTTCAGCATACATCCCCACCAACGTAATTTCCATTACCGATGGTCAGATATTCCTATCTTCTGACTTGTTTAACGCTGGTATCCGTCCAGCTGTAAACCCTGGTATTTCTGTATCCCGTGTGGGTTCTGCGGCTCAAACCAAGGCAATGAAAAAAGTTGCCGGTAAGATTAAATTGGAACTAGCCCAATTTGACGACTTGCAAGCCTTCGCCCAATTTGCTTCTGACTTAGATAAAGCCACTCAAGACCAGTTGGCACGGGGTCAACGGTTGCGTGAACTCCTCAAGCAGCCACAAAATTCGCCACTCTCGGTATACGAGCAAGTAGCAATTTTGTACGCGGGTATCAATGGATACTTAGATGATGTGCCTGTAAATCAAGTAACCACCTTCACTGCTGGTCTACGTGAGTACTTAAAGACTGGCAAGACCCAGTATGCTCAAGGAGTACAAGCATCGAAAGCATTAGGTGATGCCGAAGAAGCTGCTTTGAAGGAAGCACTTACCGAATACAAAAAGACCTTCAAAGCTACAGCGTAGCAATTTTGGATTTTGGATTTTGGATTTTGGATTAAATCTAAAATCCGAAACCCCAAATCTAAAATCTAAAATCCTAAAATCTAAAATCGAACTATGGCCAATCTAAAAGCAATACGCGATCGCATCCAGTCGGTCAAAAACACCAAAAAAATCACAGAAGCCATGCGCCTCGTAGCTGCGGCTAGAGTGCGCCGGGCACAAGAACAAGTGCTAGCAACTCGCCCCTTTGCCGATCGCTTGGCACAAGTATTGTATGGTTTGCAAAGCCGTCTGCGCTTTGAAGAAGCAAACCTACCACTACTGAAAAAACGCCAAGTTAAATCAGTTGGGTTGTTGGTTATTTCAGGCGATCGCGGTCTATGCGGCGGCTACAATAATAACGTCATCCGTCGTGCAGAAAACCGCGCCAAAGAAATCCAGGCAGAAGGTTTAAACTATCAATTTGTGATCGTCGGGCGCAAAGCTACCCAGTACTTTCAACGCCGCGATCAGCCAATTGATGCCACCTACAGCGGCTTAGAGCAAATTCCCACCGCCGCAGAAGCTAATCAGATTGCCGATCAACTACTTTCCTTGTTCCTTTCAGAAGAAGTTGACCGCATCGAATTAATCTATACCAGATTCCTTTCGTTAGTTAGCTCCCGTCCTGTCATCCAAACCCTACTGCCCCTCGATCCACAAGGTCTAGAAGCAGCCGATGATGAAGTCTTCCGCTTAACAACCCGTGGCGGTAAATTTGAAGTTGAACGGGAGAAAGTGACTAGCCAAGTTCGCACATTGGCTCCTGACATGATTTTCGAGCAAGATCCAGTGCAGATTCTCGATTCTTTATTGCCCCTGTACCTTAGTAACCAGTTATTGCGGGCGCTGCAAGAATCGGCGGCTAGTGAACTAGCAGCGCGGATGACAGCCATGAGTAATGCCAGTGAAAATGCTGGTGAACTAATTAACACTCTCACCCTGTCTTATAACAAAGCCCGACAAGCTGCAATTACTCAAGAACTCCTTGAGGTTGTGGGCGGTGCTGAAGCACTAACTTAGAAAAATACTTGTTGTGGCTCGTGGCAAATAGCCAATTGCTAATGGTTTTAAAATTAGCAATTGGCTATTTTGAGTAATTGGAGCTATACATCCTGACTTTGTTAATTACGAATTACGAATTACAAATTACGAATTCAACAATTGCGTATTATAATTGAAGTATAAAGCGCATGGGTCCGTCACGGTTTCGACAGGTTGGCGAACGCTGCTCTGTGATTCAGGTCGAGAGTGAGTCTCCTCTCGGAAATCAAAGGCTCAAACAAAAAGTAAATGCGAATAACATCGTTAGCTTTGCTCGTAAGGATGCTCTAGTAGCAGCCTAAAACACCTCTTACAGGTTCGAGCGTCTTCGGTTTGACTCCGTTAAGGACTGAAGACCAAACCCCAACGGATGCTCTAGCAAGCGTTCTCTGGTTGGCTTGCTGGCTAAGATTAAATCAGAGCATCCTACGTTCGGGATAATGAACGATTCCCGCCTTGAGGGTCAGAAAGGCTAAACCTGTGAATGAGCGGGGGGTCAATACCCAATTTGGACAGCAGTTCGACTCTGCTCGGATCCACTAAAAATAGTTAACAAGTCCACTTGACACTGTGATGTGTTAAGTGGACTTTGTTTTATGGGAAACTCACATCAGAATTTTCTAGAATGCACAGCTAACTTAAAGCAATACCATTCAGTTAAGCCCAAAATCCTTGGTAAAGATGCGAAATTAGACTGGGAACTCGGTGCGCCAAGGTCTTTCTAGAATGGTTCTGGATAACGTGTAATTAATTTTACCAGATGTCTTCCACTGATTAGTATACTACTTAATACATTTAACACTCAAATTTAGATGTGCTTACTCCGTGCATCATCATGTATGCAGGATTACAGAAAAGTGCATTGTAATTCAATGGGTAATATTGCAAAAATACCAATTACAGATTCACTTCCCCTACTTCTCCCCGATTAATTTCTAATGTTAAAAGCATCAAATAAAACCTGTTTTGCAGAAGTATGGATTGCAGTTGATGGCGTGAAGTTTTCGTTTAGATGCAACACGGCACAGATGTGCGTCAAAAGTAGGGGCAGCGATATAAACATGCGGACTTCGCGTTGTAAATCGCTTTCGTTGGTAAATAAATTTATTTCCAAAGAAGTCAAATTCCCTCTACTGAGCTTCTCAGGTTAAATAAGAGCTTTCAAACTTAATTTCTGTGTTTGCTTGCATCTAGCCTAGATGCCTGCATAAGTTTAGATTTGATGCATCAAGTGATGAATAACTGCACTCATGCTTCAGAAAAGATGCGTCATGAGCAGCATAATCACATTCAAAAACATTCAGGAGTATCAGGTATTATGAACGCACTAGTACAGGCTTTTAAGCACATACAAATATTCAGGAATAGAGAGAAAGATCAAAATATTTCCGAGCTTGTTTTTGCTCACGATGCAAGCATCGCTGAAGATATTAGTCGTGTAAATAACCAGGAAAAATCACAACTAACTGCTGATGCGATGCCTGCGGCGGTGGACTACGCCTACACAAAAACGCCTCCACCTATTATGCCTAAAAGCAACACTCAGGAAAAGCCACAACTACCTGCTGATGTTGATAAAGCACCTCCAGCTATTATGCCTGATATCAACAGTCAGGAAAAGCCACAACGACCTCCTGGTGAAATTGGCAAAGAGCCTCCACCTGAGTTACCTAATATCTGGATTTATGATGGTGAAGTATACGATCTATCCGACTTTATTAAGCGGCATCCAGGCGGTGAATTCTTCATTGGACGTATGAAGAATAGAGATATCACGACACTGGTTAATATTTTTCATCCTAATCCCGAAAAGTCCAAAAGAGTCCTCAAAAAATATGCTTTGGGGCGAAAAGCTAGACCTGAAGATGTTCATCCCAAATACAATGCTCCACCATTCTTGTTTCGTGAAGGTTTTGACGGCTGGAGAGATACACCAAAGTTTAACTTTCAAAACCAAGAGCAACTCCTGAATCGGATTAAGTCCAGGATAAACGAGCCAGAAATGAAAAAAAAGATTGAGCAAATGGACTTGATTTTTGATGTGGTGACAATCATTTTGCTCGTTGTTTATATCCTGGTGCAAGTGCTGCGATTAAATTTCATGCAGTATATGCCAATTTATCTTTTTGTTCCACTAATGGCGGCTCTGAGAATCTCTCTCACAGGTGCAGGTCACTATCTAATTCATCGCGCCCAAGTTCGCCTCAATAAAGTCTTCGCAAATATTTTTGATATCAGCTATGTTCCAATGGCTTTCGTAGTAACTGATGGTCATACTTTAATGCATCATCCATTTACTCAAAGTCAAGTTGATATCAAGAGAAATGTTTTCACAGCTATGTTAGAACTTCCTCGATTCTATCGAATTCCGGTTCATACTGTACATAAACTTGGTCACGTTATCACTGGAATGTTTGTGCGATTGATTGAGATATGTACACTGGCATTCAAGTTTGGTGTCAAAGATATGTATGGCTCTTGGCAACGAGGTTTGCCTCATTATGTCGGCACCTTTTCTATGCGAATAATTCTTGTTGGCGAGTTGATTTTATTTTGGATGAATGGTGACTTTGGAGCTTGGCTAGCACAATTTGTTTTGACTCTATGGATAAGTACTTTCATGATTGTTGCTAGTCATGATTTTGAAGAAGAAGAAGTCGATCCGTCAGAAGATTGGGCAGTATCCCAAATTAGAAACTCCTATGATTTGACTATGATTGGGAACAAGTATATTGACTGCTTTCTATCAGCAGGTCTTAGTCCACACCGCGTACACCATGTACTTCCATACCAAAAAAGTGGTTTTGCAAATATTATCAGCGAAGATATTGTCCGAGAAGAGGCAGAGAAATTTAACGTTGTCTGGTCAAAACCAAAAAACTTCTTTTTTGAGCGTCTGCCAATCTTGGTAAAACATTACTTGCTGGGGCCATCAAGAACGGCGAAAGAAAAGAACTTTGGACTGTTGCAAGAACACTTTCACCCACAACAATTAATGACATCGGCGAAATACATTGTCCAAGGATTCCTTGGTGTCGGTTCCATCTAATCAGAAAACACAGTTGTTATTCATAGCAACTGTGTTGCAAAAATCCTCAAATTGTCCATACATACCTGCAACTAGGAAAAAGAATTATGAATACTAAAACTACCTTAGTAATGCACAACGGAGTAAATAATTTGCCTGTTGTTAAACCAACCGAAATGAAAGCCAAATATAATGCTTCTGAACTTGGTACGATTAGGTTAAAGCAGTTTTTACCAATCATTGAGAGCATTGCAACTGGTACTCCCGACAACATCGTTCGACAATCTGACGCGGCTGGATTAGTTGCAAATATTCCTAGCTTGGAGCAAAATCGAAGCCGAATCGATAAGCTTTATAAAAATACTCGAATTGATACAAGACACCTAGCGGTTAACTTATTATCCGATGAAGCAATCGCTCACGGGCATAGTCAGACCATTCAATCTCGGATGCAGATGTATCAAGAGTTTGCGATTCCTCTAGCTGAACGGGTTGCAAAAAAAGCACTCTTAAGCGCCTCTGAAAGTATGAAGACTAACAATCATTTGTATTCAGATACGAATATCGAAGATCACATCCGCCTGATTGTTTTTGTATCGAGTACAGGCTTCGTAGCACCAGGAATAGATACAGAATTGATTAAAAGCCTTGGACTCAGGCGAGACACAGCTAGAGTAACAGTGAATTTTATGGGTTGTGCAGCTGCAATGAATGGACTGCGTGTTGCTAGCGATCATGTGCGAGCTAATCCAACACACAAAGCCCTTGTAGTATGCCTGGAAATAAGCTCAATCAATGCAGTGTTTGAAGATGACATGAATGATGTTATTATACATAGCATTTTTGGTGATGGATGTGCCGCAGTCGTTGTCGGAGCTTGTCAGCCAGAGCAAGCAATCGGTCAAGGTAAAGTCGTCATTAAAGATCACCTAAGTTACCTGGTTGAAGATACCGAAGACGGCATCGTTCTTGGCATACGGGATAATGGAATTACTTGTCAGCTTTCGCGTCAATTACCTGACTATATTAGGACTGGTGTTAATCCAATTATCGAACGTTTTTTAGCAAGCCATGAGCTTACCAAAGAGAATATCGATCTTTGGGCTATTCATCCTGGTGGCACACGCATTATTCAAAATTCACAAGATTCTTTGGGACTCACTGATAGTCAAGTTGCTGATAGTTGGGAGATACTTCGTCAGTATGGCAATATGCTTAGTCCCTCAGTACTATTTGTCATGGAACGTATGCTGTTTAGCAATGAAAATAATTCTTCTGTCGATAAAGAATATGTGGGGTTAGACAACCCGAATCACCATTGGAAAGATTCAACTGAACAAATGAAAGCATTAACTGGAATTGCCTTTTCATTTTCACCTGGAGTTGGAATAGAAGGAATTCTATTTCAAAAAGTTTAAAAGAATCATCTTGATGTTATCAACACCACAGTTTTGAGCTATCTGAAAGGACACAAGTATGAGATTTATTCGGTTTCTTTGGGAAATATCATGGCGGAGTATCTTGATTGCAACTATCACAGGCTTAATTAGTGGTGGTAGTAATGCAATGCTGATTTCACTTATAAATCGGGCTGTCAGTCAAGCATCACTCCCCAATGCACTGTTATATTTTGCGGCATTAGCTGTTTGTACTCTCTTCACAAGTACTGTCGCACAATTCATGCTGATTAATCTTTCGCAGAATGCCATCTACCAATTGCGAGTTAGGTTAGGTCAAAATATCTTATCTTCACCTTTAGAACATCTAGAAAGACTTGGAGAAAATCGTTTACTTGCAACATTAACTGATGATGTTCGAGTTCTTTCGCACGCTGTATCAGCAATTCCGAGTATCTGTATCGATCTCGCTACTGTTCTGGGATGTTTATTCTACCTGTCTTTGATTTCCAACATTATATTTGTCTTGACGATCGCTACATCTGCTGTTGCTATTTGGTGCGTGCAAACCAGACTCGGCAAAGCACAACATTTGTTCTCCATAGCACGTGAAGAGGAGGATAATTTATTCAAGCATTTTCAAGCTATCACTAGAGGTACTAAAGAGCTAAAACTGCACAAAACCAGACGAGAAGACTTTTCCTCCAAGAACTTGCAAGGTAGTGCCACAAAACTGCGTCAGAAGAATACTACCGCAATGCAGAGTTTTGCGATCGCTAATGGGTTAGGGCAATTTTCACAGCTTTCTACTTTAGCTTTGATGCTTTTCATATTGCCCTGGTTTATGCATATCCCAGTTCCAATGTTGTCAACCTATGTCCTCACTACTACCTATCTATCCCTACCACTCCAGAACCTATTACGCAGATTACCCGATCTCTTGCAAGGTAATGTTGCATTGCAAAAAATTAACATGATGAAGCTCTCATTAACCAGCCAAGCAGAAGTTGACACAACAATTAACTCTTATATTGTCAAACAACCTAGTCAAATTGAACTGAAACTCGAACTCGATCGGGTGAGCTATCTCTATCACCCTAATAGTGATGATAAAGGGTTTCCCTTAGGGCCAAACAATCCATCTTTGCCCCCAACACATAAGTCTAGAAAAGGACATAAGCCCAGAGATATCCATCCGCCTCGTGGCAAAGAAAAAGATTTTCTCTTAGGGCCACCGGGACATCAGCCCAGAGATATGCATCCTCCTACTGACGATGAAAAGGGGTTTTTACTAGGCCCAATTAGTATAACTTTCCAGCCGGGACAAATAACATATATTGTCGGTGGTAATGGTAGTGGCAAGTCAACGCTAGCTAAATTAATTACGGGATTGTATCCACCTACAAATGGGTCAATTTATCTCGATGGAGTACTGATTACAGATGAAAACCGGGAATGGTATCGCCAGCATTTCTCCGCTATCTTCTCTGATTTCTACCTTTTCGATAGCTGTTTAGGGTTCAATCATCCGAATCTCGACCGAGAAGTTGAAAGTTATTTGAGGCAATTGCAGTTAGACCATAAAGTTAAAGTCAGAGATGGTGTTTTATCAACAACTAATCTATCTCAAGGGCAGAGAAAGCGCCTCGCATTACTCACAGCTTATCTAGAAGATCGCCCGATTTATTTATTCGATGAATGGGCATCTGACCAAGAGCCACACTTTCGCGACCTCTTTTATCGGCAGAGTCTTGTAAAACTCAAAGAACGTGGTAAAACCGTGATAGTAATCACCCATGATGATCGTTACTTTCACCTCGCTGACCAAATTATTAAGCTCGATTATGGTAAGATTCAACCTGACTATGTGCCGACAAACAACCATCTAAGTGAAAGCAAAATTGATGAAGTAAAATTATCGAGTTAATAATCCTAAGCTTTTAGATTCAAGATTGCTACATCAGGTGAATATTACCCAAATGAATCTGAAAAGATGTGTTGAAATTGCAGGCTTTAACCCCTTTGATTTGTGATAAATCATGTCGAAATTATATCAATTAGGTAAAAACTATGAGCGTTAATCAGCAGGAATCTAATTATAGGATTCATAATGAAATGACTCAAATTCAAATTGACTTGGAGAGAGCATTAAAAAATATCCTGGAACAAGCTGGTAGTAAAATTAAGCCAGAAAAACAAGAAGAATTAAAGAAAGAAGTTGAAGGTACTAAGCAAATTATCGAACTTTTTAAGAGTAGATATGCTTAAAGTTTTCTCGGCAATAATTGTCTGAAAAAAGCAATCATAAATCTCAGCCAAACAGAGGCGGATCTGGTTTTTACTCAAGGAGTGAACATGGCATTTAATCATTACCAAAATTTACCCAAGCTAACTGACTCCACATCTTCACTCCCACCCATCAAGAAACCAGGACTAACGAAATGGTTAATTGTATTTCTCTCCTTATTCTTACTTGTGGGTGTCAGTTATCTGATTCATGACCAACTTGTTAAACGACAACAGCAAGCAAATCTACGCTTGGCAGTAGTGCCTTTAAGACGGACGAATTTTTCTATCACTGTCTCAGCCAATGGGACTGTTAAACCTGAGCGGGCAATCAACCTCAGTCCTAAAACGGCAGGTACTTTAAAAAGGCTACTAGTTAAGGAAGGTGATTATGTCAAAGAAAAGCAGGTGTTGGTTTATATGGATGATTCTAATTTGCAGGGTCAATTGATCCAAGAGCAGGGGAGACTGGCTCAAGCAAAGGCGAATCTACGCAAACTTATGGCAGGTAATCGCCCTCAAGATATTGCTCAGGCGCAGGCGAAATTGGAGGAACTCAAAGCAAAATTACGCAAACTTATGACAGGTAATCGCTTTCAGGATATTGCTCAAGCGCAAGCCCGTTTAGAGAGATATCAAGCTACTTTGAGTCAAGCAAACGACGACTTTCAGCGCAACCAGAAACTTTACGATGCTGGAGCAATTTCTCGGCAAGCTTTAAATCAAAAACGTGCAGACCTCGACAGCGCCCAAGCCCAAGTAACGGAAGCGCAACAAGCACTATCTCTGCAAAAAGCGGGAACCCGTCAAGAAGATATCGACCAAGCCAGTGCAGAAGTAAAACAGCAACAACAAGTACTATCTCTGCAACAAGCGGGAACCCGTCAAGAAGATATCGATCAAGCCCGTGCAGAGGTGATATCTGCTAGCGGAGCGTTACAAAACATCCAAACTCAGATTGATGACACATTGATTCGCGCACCCTTTGATGGGGTTGTGATTCGTAAGTATGCTGACCCAGGGGCTTTTGTTACGCCAATGACGGCAAGTAGTTCGGTTTCTTCTGCAACCTCATCATCGATTCTGGCATTAGCTGATACAAATCAGGTTGTGGCAAATATCTCGGAGAGCAACATTTCTGAAATTCAGATCAATCAACAAGTGGTAATTAAGGCAGATGCTTACCCTGGTAAAACATTTCCAGGACGAGTATCGCAAATCGCGGCTCAGGCAACAGTAGAGCAAAATGTTACTAGCTTTGAAGTGAAAGTTACTCTGCTTTCAGATTCCAAGAAGTTATTGCGCTCTGGAATGAATGTATCTCTGGAGTTTAATGTTGGTGAATTGCAAAACGCCCTGACTGTACCAACGATCGCAGTAACACGTCAACAAAAGGTAACAGGTGTTTTTGTGGCACGGAAAAATCAACCACCTGTATTCACTCCCATTACAACGGGAGCAACGGTTAACAATCGTACCCAAGTCAAGGCTGGACTAAATGGTACAGAAAAGGTTTTGATTAGCTCGCCGCCCCAACCTCAAAATAAGTCTGGTATTTCTTTTCCAGGTTTACCCGGAAGCTCTAAAGCGGGCAGTTCTGAACAAGAACCGCCAATGGGGCCACCACCTGGCGCTGCTCCTCCCGCTCATTAATTCAAGGTACAAAAAATGACTATTTCCTTTCGCTTACCTCGCAGAATAGCGACTTCTCGTCGCGCCCATACTGTATCAGTAATCGAAATCTTATCAATGGCAATGGAGGCATTATGGCGCAATAAACTCCGCACTGGTTTGACGATGTTGGGTGTAATTATTGGCATTACTTCTGTGATTGCAATTACCTCCGTTGGACAGGGTGTACAAAAAGCGACAGAACAGCAAATTCAGTCTTTAGGAACTGATGTTTTACAGGTTTTTGCAGGTGCCGCCCGTTCTGGTGGGATCAGTCAAGGTATGGGTTCTAGTTCAACACTTACTTGGGAGGATGCCAAAGCTATCCAAGAGGAAGCTCCTGCGGCTCAAGTGGTTTCTGCCTACCTCCAGCGTCCGGGGCAGGTGGTTTATGAGAAGTTGAATAATTCTACTAATATTGTCGGAACCGATTTGAACTATCCCGAAGCCAGAAATACTTCCCTTACCCAAGGTAGGTTTTTTACCCAAGAAGAAATGGACAACGCTAAATCAGTGGTTGTACTGGGGCAGACAGTACGCGATGAACTATTTGGCACTGGCAAAAATCCTGTCGGCGAACAGATTCGGATTCAAAGTAACATTTACGAAGTTATTGGCGTATTTGAAAAGAAAGGTTCAGAAGGCCCGATGGATCGGGACGATCAAGTTTTCATTCCCCTAACTAATATGTCAAGTCGCATCGTGGGGAATAATGCTTTAAAAGGTTTTGCGATCAATGGCATTTATGTAAAACTAGCCAATCAAGAGCAATCAGCAACGGCTCAATTTCAGGTTGTGAATCTTTTGCGCCTACGTCACAATCTCAATTCATCTCAATCTGATGATTTCAGTATTAGAAATCAGACGGATGTTGTTAATACCTTCACGACTGTGGTGGGCTTGTTTACGATGATGGTAGTAGCGATCGCTAGTATTTCTCTGTTAGTAGGAGGCATCGGCATCGCTAATATTATGCTGGTTTCGGTGGTTGAGCGAACCAGAGAGATTGGGATTCGCAAAGCCGTTGGTGCAACTAATTCCGCCATTTTGAATCAGTTTTTAGCCGAATCCGTTGTGATTTCTACCGCCGGAGGCGGTATTGGTATGGGAATTGGCATTGGCATTGCCTTTGGCGCTGCGATGATTTTCCATTTTCCCTTTATCGTCTCTATGTGGTCAGTTGTTTGTGGATTTGGATTATCGTTCATTGTCGGATTGCTAGCTGGGGTGATTCCGGCTCGGAATGCTGCTCAGTTAGACCCAATTGCCGCCTTACGGAGTGATTGATATGACAACTATGATTTGGATGCAGGCGATTAGCAAAACTTATCGCTTGGGTGAAGTGACAGTACCCGTGTTGAAGCAGATTGATTTAACAATTGAGCAAGGAGAGTATGTTGCCATTATGGGCACATCTGGTTCAGGAAAGTCTACACTGATGAACCTGATTGGCTGCCTAGATTGTCCAACGGCCGGACACTACATTTTAGAAGGTAGAAACTTGACTAGTTTCGGCAATGACGAACTGGCGCATATCCGCAATCAGCGCATTGGCTTTGTATTTCAGCAATTTAATCTGTTGCCAGGTGCTACCGCGCTGCAAAATGTCATGCTGCCGATGATTTACGCCAATGTCCCTAAGCAAAAACGCCGCCAGCAAGCAATTCAAGCACTGACACAGGTGGGATTAGGCGATCGCTTAGGCAATTTTCCCAACCAGCTTTCTGGAGGACAACAACAACGAGTTGCGATCGCTCGTGCGTTAGTTAACCGCCCAGCACTGATGCTAGCTGATGAACCAACGGGTGCTTTAGACACTCAAACATCCCAAGAGGTAATGAATTTATTCACTGAACTCAACCAACAAGGTATGACAATTGTGATTGTCACCCACGATCTGGCGATCGCTGCTCAAACGAAACGAGTAATTCGAGTCCAAGATGGTTTAATCAGCTAATTATGCTGTTCCTGGGTTTGTGTATGTGCGCTTCCAAACCTCCTTCCCCTTTTTTTCAATACCCGTCGTAAGCGATCTGCACTCAAGTTTACTTGACGCTCAGATGCCAGTTTTTTGGCTAATTGTTTAGAGTTATAAGTCTCTGACTCTTGAGCCAAACAATTTTCGAGATAAACTAAATCTGATTCTGAATATCGGGGTTTTCCTCCTCTACCAGGAGCATCCCATAAACCTGCTAAACCCATTTTTTCCCAACGATGAAGGGTTTGACGCACTGTTGAAATCGCCCAGTTCAAACCTTTTGCAATTTGCTCATTTTTTAAGCCGCGAGTATTCAGCAGTAAAACTTGAGCGCGATCCTTAGTACGTTGAGGAACATCTTTGGCTTTTCTCAACTCTTCTAAAGTCAGCTTTTCTTCTTCAGTTAGAAACACTTTTAATCGGCATCCCATAAACAATAACCTTTTACACTTTTTATGTCTATTCATGCCTACATACTTAAAAATTAAGTATGTATTTACACATCTAAAGCTTGACTACAAGTATTAAAGATACTGGCATTCAAAGTTTGCCATTTATCATCAAAAATGGATTTTTCTAAAAAGTTAGATATATCAGAGATGACACCATTAACCTACTCATATAGGCAAACCTGTTCTTGTAGTAGCTATAAGCTACAGCTTCAAGTTACGACAAGAATAATTTGTTGGTGTTAGTCCTGATTAATGTCTAAAGTCGATAATAAAGGACTGTATCATTAAATTTCTGAGATTATTCCTATGATTACGGAGGTTTATCGAAACTTTAAAAATGATTTTGACACTAGTTTTCCTTTGGATGAGTAGAAAAAGATATGCAGGCCTTGTTCCTTTTTATTCAACTAGCCTCTGAAAATTTGACTTGATTATCTCCAAAACAATATTTATTTTCTCTACTTTACACAAAGTTTATATTTTACGTCACCAGATTTTTGATTGAGACAACAACATATTCAATACTCATTGGATTAACTAGTGTCAACAGCTTATGTGATGCTTATTAAAAGCCTAAAAAAGATTTTCCTACTTTTCCCACTTTTCCTACCTTTCCTAATTATTTTTAAGGTAATACGGTTCAGATACAAAGACGCGATGAATCGCCGTCAAGACAAAAGACTGATTATTATCTTGACGGCGATTCATCGCGTCTGTTGCCTTAACGTAACCGTATTGATTTATGGTTGGTAAATCAAATAGCAATAAAATATTGTTTAAACTATGGCTTTTTGGTCAAAAACATAATTGGTATGATATTTTTGAATTAGGATGAGGCTAGATAAATCAGCAAAATTAAATACTCAGTAAAGTTGAAAATTTAATTAATATTTAGTAGATTTTGAAGATTCATATTTATTGCTAAAAAACAGCAATAATTGATACAAGTTAAATTTTTCAAAAACTGATATTCATTACAACTTCAACATTAAATAATAGAGAGAATGGGGGCAGAAGAAAAACCTGTTAATTTGCGCTCGGAGACGAATAATGGTATCGATGTCTACGACCGGCAAGGCCAACGCAGAGAACGTTCAACATCGGCTAACTATACAAACTGTAGAAATTGCCCCTAACACAACGGCGATTCGCTCTCTTGATTGGGATCGCGATCGCTTCGATATCGAATTCGGACTGCAAAACGGCACAACCTATAATTCATATCTAATTAGAGGCGAACAAACAGTTTTGATTGATACTTCTCATCAGAAGTTTCGCGATCTGTATTTAGAAACTCTCAAAGGTCTTGTCAACCCCAAAACAATTGATTACATAATTGTTAGTCACACAGAGCCAGACCATAGCGGCTTAGTAGAAGATGTTCTCCAGTTAGCTCCTAGAGCTACTGTTTTAGCCTCAAAAGTTGCGCTTCAGTTTTTAGAAGGCTTAGTACACGATCCTTTTTCCAAGCGGGTTGTCAAAACTGGCGATCGGATTGATATTGGCAAAGGACACGAAATCGAATTCGTGAGTGCGCCTAACCTACACTGGCCAGATACAATCTTTAGCTTTGACCGCAAAACCCAAATTCTCTACACCTGTGATGCTTTTGGGATGCACTTTTGTGACGATCGCACCTTTGACGAAGATTTAGAAGCGATCGAAGCTGACTTTAGATTTTACTACGACTGTTTGATGGGCCCTAACGCTCGTTCTTTGGTGAATGCCATGAAGCGGATGGGCGATCTTGGAAAGATTAATATTATCGCAAATGGCCACGGGCCACTATTATACCACCATTTAGATGTTCTGACCGGGTGCTACGAAAATTGGAGCCAAAAACAAGCTAAAGCAGAAACAACAGTTGGTTTGTTTTTCGTCTCAGAATATGGGTATGGCGAACGCCTTGGTCACGCAATTGCTGAAGGTATCCTGAAAACTGGCGTTGGCGTAGAAGTACTGGATTTGAGTACTGCTGGCAGCCAAGAAATTCAAGAACTAGCCGGGAGAGCAGCTGGGATCATTATCGGGATGCCCTCGACTACCGCCGCCGCCGCCCAAGCTAGTATCAGTTCAGTGCTAGCTGTTGCCAAGAACAAGCAATTTCTTGGGCTGTTTGAATGTTACGGTGGGGATGATGAACCCATTGATACACTCCGCAGACAATTTCTTGACTCTGGCATCAAAGAAGCTTTCCCACCAATTCGGATTAAAGAGGCTCCCACAGCATCAACATTCCAGTTGTGTGAAGAAGCGGGTAAAGACATCGGACAATTGCTAGTGCGCGATCGCAACATCAAGCAAATTAAGTCCCTTGATGTCAACATGGAAAAGGCCCTGGGTCGGATTAGCAGCGGACTATATATAGTCACCACCAAAAAAGATAACGTCTCAAGTGCAATGCTGGCATCTTGGGTAACGCAAGCGAGTTTGCAACCATTAGGATTCACAATAGCCGTTGCCAAAGACCGCGCCATTGATTCCTTAATGCAAGTAGGCGATCGCTTCGTCCTCAACGTTTTGGAAGAAGGCAATTATCAAGAACTCAAAAAACACTTCCTCAAACGCCTGCATCCTGGTGCTGACCGCTTTGCAGGAGTAAAAACTCAAACCGCGAAAAACGGTTCGCCGATTCTGACAGATGCTTTGGCATACATGGAATGTGAAATACAGACCAGCATGGAATGCAGCGACCACTGGATTTTATACTGCACCGTCCAAGAAGGTCGTGTCTCCAAAAACGATGGATTGACAGCCGTTCGCCATCGCAAAGTAGGTAATTACTACTAAGGAATTGGGTATTGGGGATTGGGTATTGGGGACTGGGTATTGGGGATTGGGAAAACTCTTCCCTTGTCGCTAGTCTCTAGTCCCCATTCCCCAGTCCCTATTCCCCAGTCCCCATTCCCCAGTCCCTAGTCTCTGTTCCCCAACTATAAAACAGCTATGACCAATTCCAAGCCACGCGACGTACAAGTTTTACCAATTGCTACAAATACTAAAGCTATCAGGGCACGTAGTTGGTCACGTCTGCGGTTTGAAATTGAATACGCACTTGAAAGAGGTACAACCTCCAATTGCTATTTAATTGAAGCTGATAAAACCGCACTTATCGATCCACCGCCAGAAAGCTTTACCGAAATTTATTTAGAGGCATTGCGGCAGACTTTAGATTTGACAACTTTGGATTATATTATCCTGGGTCATTTCAACCCCAACCGAGTTGCAACCCTCAAAGCAATTTTAGAACTGGCACCACAGGTAACTTTTGTCTGTTCTCTTCCTGGTGCGAACAATTTGCGGGCTGCTTTTCTAGAACAAGATTTAAATGTCTTGGTGATGCGGGGGAAAGAAACTCTGGATTTAGGGAAGGGTCATGTTTTAAAATTTTTCCCCACTCCTAGTCCGCGCTGGCCGGAAGGACTTTGTACCTACGATCAGCAAACCCAAATTCTCTACACAGATAAGTTATTTGCAACTCATCTCTGTGGTGATGAAGTGTTTGATGATAACTGGGAAGCGCTCAAAGAAGACCAGCGTTACTATTTTAACTGCCTGATGGCTCCCCAAACTCTTCATGTGCAAGCAGCTTTAGAGAAAATTTCAGATTTGCAGGTGAGAATGTATGCTGTGGGTCATGGGCCCTTGGTACGCAGTAGCTTAATTGAACTTACCAAGGCTTATGGAGAGTGGAGCCATTCTCACAACGATCGCGAAATTTCTGTTGCCTTACTTTACGCTTCAGCTTACGGGAATACGGCGACTTTAGCACACGCGATCGCTCTGGGACTAACTAAAGGTGGAGTTGCAGTTAAATCAATCAACTGTGAATTTGCTACCCCTGATGAAATTCGCATCAACCTAGCGCAGTCAGAGGGTTTTATCATTGGTTCTCCTACCATCGGTGGTCATGCACCAACTCCCATTCACACTGCTTTAGGGATTGTGCTATCGAGTGGTGACAATAGCAAACTCGCCGGGGTTTTTGGTTCTTATGGCTGGAGTGGCGAAGCATTTGACTTAATCGAAGGTAAACTCCGGGACGCTGGATACCGCTTCGGCTTTGACACCTTGAAGGTGAAGTTTAAACCTGATGATGTCACTCTCAAATTCTGTGAAGAACTAGGTACAGACTTTGCCCAAGCACTGAGAAAGGCTAAAAAGGTACGCTTACCCCAACAAGCCGCTACCCCAGTGGAACAAGCTGTTGGTCGGATTGTTGGTTCCGTTTGCGTGGTGACAGCGAAACAAGGAGAAGTGTCTACGGGGATGTTAGGCGCTTGGGTTTCTCAAGCCACCTTCAACCCACCGGGACTAACTGTGGCGATCGCCAAAGACCGAGCGATCGAATCTTTGATGTATCCAGGCGGTAAGTTTGCCTTAAATATTCTACCTGAAGGCAATCATCAAGATTACATGAAACATTTCCGTAAATCTTTCGCCCCTGGAGAAGATCGGTTTGCCAACTTTAGTACAGCACTTGCAGATAATGGCTGTACCGTCCTCACCGACGCTTTAGCATATTTGGAATGCTCAGTCAACCAACGTCTAGAATGTGGCGATCATTGGGTCATCTATGCAACTGTAGACGAAGGTAAATTACTCAAGCCTGATGCTGTTACTGCCATCAACCATCGTAAAACTGGCACTCATTATTAGACAATGAGCTTGTCTTAAATATATAGAATAATAGACAATCCTGTACAATAACGTAAAACTTTGTACAGGGTTTTATTTTATGTATAAACCACATAAATTTATGAAGAAATTAAGCAACTAGAAATCGCAGCTACACAAACATAGACGCTTTGCAGCTTCCCGCAGGTAGTTTGCCTACGCGGACTTAAAGAATTTGAAACCCACGATAGGTATGTTTTTACAAAAGTGAGATGCTCTCTCTTCGCGGTTCGATAAATTAAGCTTTTTATCAATAGACATCTCCAGAAATTAAATATGCGTCACCCATAACCCTTGTAGAGACGTAGCAGTGCTACGTCTCTACAGTCTTTTTCGGAGATTTCTAATGTTTTGCGTAAGTCCTGATCCAATACTTGTCGGGTTTTGGGGAAAAGGGGAAGGGGAAAGAAAAAACCTTTAACCTTTACCCTTTTCCCAAAATCAAATTCCGAGTTGAAAATGCAAAACCCCAGCAGTATTGAGTCCTGATCTTGAATTATTACTAACTTCAAGGTACAGATATTAAATACCATCTGCTAAAAATAAAATGTAGGTGCAATATGCCATTAGAAAAGGCCCAAAAAGTCCAAAAACTCCAAAATTATACCCTTTCAAGTTCCCAAACACCAGCGACATCATCACAGCTCGCACCTAGACCCTTTGGAATTCAAGCACAAAACAAGTTAGTTGTAGCAAAGACACAACAGGACATAGAGAGTGAAACCTTTGCTGGGCAAAAAATGGAAGCAACAAAGCTAGAGCTACAAGCAAAGTTTGGCACAATAACCCCACAAGGACAGGAACGATTAGATGGATTGCAAGCCAATATGAATGGATTATTGCTGTCAAAATTGAAAACGGCACAGCAGTTTGGCCATAACATTGCCAATTATTCACTAAGGCGACCTAATGAAGCAACACCAATTCAGGCAAAGCTGACAATTGGGGCATCTGGGGATAAATATGAACAACAAGCAGATGAAACAGCATATCAAGTTGTGCAACAGATTCATCAACCACAAACTAATAAACTTCAGCCAGAGAAGATGTCAGAAGATGAAGATAGATTGCAAATGAAGCCACATACTAATAATCTCCAGCAAGAGAAAATGCCGAGGGAAGAACTTCAAAACAAACCGATGGTGCAGCGTGTGTTAGACGGTAATATGACAACACCATCTGATTTGGAAGAATCTATTAATCAGACAGGAGTTATTGATACAAACATGAAAGCTGAGTTACCAGATAACTCAGTAGATAGTCTCACTTCCCAAGAAGATGCTAAAGAAGATAGTTTTAACCCAGAGCTAACTGCTATTAATCAAGTCGGAAAAATAGATCCGGTAGAGTGGTTGAAGGAACATCCGAGACCACAAGATTTAAAGCCTTTTCCAGATCCAAGAAAACGAAAAAAATCAAATCAGACAAGTGAGCCTGATCAGAACATAATCTCATCTCAACCTGGGCGAACAAAAGGAATGGATGAGTTCATAAAAACTTTGAAAAATACAGAAACTCGGAAGCAGTATCAAGAACTTGAGCAATTGACTAATGAAAACGCTCTTGAGAAAGCAGGTACTATGCCGCTAGGTCGTGGGGCTTTTGGGACGGTGTATTCCTATAAAAAAGCAGGAAGTTCAGATGCTGATCCTGTAACTCATGTAATCAAGGAAGAAAACGATGGCGGGCCTGGTGACAGAGATTATGATGAACGAAAATCAGAACGTAAACGAGCTGTATTTATCCCTTTAGTAGCTCATGAATTGGGATTTACACACATGCCGCTTGCTACATCAATGCCGCAGAGCCAGGTAGATAGAAAGAACAAACGGAATAATCTTCTTTCTACTCTAGCACCAGGAAAAGCTGGAGATAAAAAAATGTCTGCATCACCCTCTTCCGATGCGTATGACTTAGTAAATGAAGAGTTTAATAAATTTGTAATAGAAAAGACAGGTAAGAAAACAGACGTGATTAAACCGAAAACAAAATCTGAACTCAAAAAGAAATTTGGTTTTGAGGAAAAATTAGAAAAAGCTACACAAGAACTTACTCTTGAAAAATTTAAGGAACTGGACATAGATAAGCAAAAAATTCAGGATGCCGTAATATTAGATATGCTGTTTCAATATAAGGACGGTTCGTATACCCAATATATGTTTGATCAAGGTAACTTAAAAAAGATTGATAATGATGATTATGGAATCGCGAAAGTGACTAGGAATCAAACTGGCGAATACTCAAGCTCGTTTCCTGTTGGATTACCTAATGCGAATAAAAAGCTTACTGATGAGACTAAAAAATGCATCTTAAATATGGATCAAGAACACTTAAAAAAAGTACTTAAGGCAGCTACCTATAAAGATAAGTCCGGTAATAAACCAGAAAAGCAACAAGTTTTTGATGAAGAAAAAGCCTTGCGTAACCTAGAAGATATTCAGTTTCTCATTAGAGAAGCAGATAAACATGGTGGAATTTCGCTCCGAGAATTGTTCGACTTATACAATGCAAGAGATGAAAATGAGCTTCTCGATCCTAAAAGCAGTAAAAACAAAGTAAAAGAATATGAGTTAAGAATTAAGGGTAGAACCGGAGAGGATAAAGTTTTACCTAGTCAGCTATACAACATTTTAGGTGTTGATATCCCTGAGGGGGAACGAACAGGACTTTTTACAGATGATTTTGGCAACCATAAAGAATTGGGTAAAATTGATAAAGAACGTCAGCAGAAACTACAAGATAAACGTACTCAACTGGGCTATGCTCCAAGTATCAAAGACAATCCACAGTTCATAGAAGCCATCGAAAAACGCTCGAATGCAGTTCCTCTAACAGAGAATCAAAAAGCTAATCAAAAAGCCAATCAGTTGAATAATTTGAAGGAATTAAACGAGTTAATTAATAACCTGTCTAGTCAACTTGAATCATTTAAAAATATAGTTTCTCTTTCGCAACAGCAATCAGTGCTACTACAGATTAATAATCCAGAGCAAATCGAAGGTAGTGAGCATAAGTTCAGTCAGATCAAGAACTGGAGAACGAGAAAAATTAAGGGCAAGGTTCGGGACGAGGTTCGGGAACAAATTGCCAAAGATAAAGCTAATAAATTCAATTATTTAGATAAGGCAACAAAAGATGCTTCAGCTATTAAACATGAAAGAATACACGATAAGGCAATGTATCCCGTGCAGTTAGCACTACTTAAAAAAATCATTTATGAGAAGAACATTGCTCTCAAAAAGAACACCACTAAACTCGATATTAATATCGACAAAATCTGGATCACGATTGAAAAATTCAAGCCTCTTGAAGATTTAGAAATAGTTCAAGATTTTCTTGGAGAAATAAATGCTATTGGCAAGCGTTGTTCAGATGCAATAACAGAATTAGTAAACTTAGAAGATCAAATAAATACCTTGATAAAGCAGTTAGAGAGCGCAGTGGAGACTATACTTGAACATCAGGAATACCCCAAGGCTTTTGGAAAAGATAATATTTTTGAAAAGGATATTTCTTCTTTGAAAGAAGCCTTTGAGTTCTATCAAAAGGTGTCTCGTAAGTTAAAATCCCCCGAATAAAGTTTGTAACCGCAGTACCATTGGTACTTTGAACCTGACATCAACTCAGTCAACGATGCACCTCTTGCAGTGAGGGATACTGCTAGCGCTGCTAAAAATACTGCTGTGAGTATCCAAGTAAATACGTTGCTGGGTAACGATCATCGATGCTAGCAGCCTCACTATAACTGGTGTCAGTGGTGCGGCTAGCTTCAACTACACCATTAGCGATCGCCAACTTCCGAGAACTTCTGGTAAATTCCTGAAATGAGGAACCACTGGCTATAAACTCTCTTGAGTGCGATCGCTCAGAGTCAAAGGTTGTTTCTACCCTGCGGCGAAATTTTCATCGCCTAAACACCAGGAGTATTTGAACCAGTCGCCTTCTGTCCGGTGGAATCAAAAAAATGGTGCGTGCAATTTCAGTATTAAAGCGGAAACAACATAAATTCACCTACTGAAATTCCGCAATTGCCACAAAGACAATTGTAAAAGCACAGTGTAGCCTTTAACTAGAAAAACACTATCAGGTAGTTTCTAGACAAAACTTTTATATTATTTTTTGTTCTTATGACTCCAAAACACACCAAAATTAAATTTCCTCTTTGGCAATATCTGAACCAGCCCTTATTTAGCCGCGAGACTAAATTAGTATTGAATCCCCAACGTTTTGTCTTGATGTGGCGTCTGCAACTTCTAGAACGTTGCTGGAGTAAAGAATGTGACGCCAAAGGGCCTCAACAGCATTAGATATTTGAAAAGCTGGCAAACTAAGCCTCGTCCACAGAACGAGGCTTTTTGCCGTCAAGTAAAGCACTGACAGTCATATCTCCCATGACATTAATTGCGGTGCGGCAGCGATCCAAAAAC
Organism: Nostoc sp.; assembly: GCF_036916655.1. Taxonomy (GTDB): domain Bacteria; phylum Cyanobacteriota; class Cyanobacteriia; order Cyanobacteriales; family Nostocaceae; genus Nostoc. The sequence goes on along the minus strand of NZ_JBALFY010000038.1, from coordinate 28,214 downwards.
CAGTCTACAGTAACTAGCAAAGCAATGTACTGGGTAGGTAAGCCGACAGAAGTGAATACCAGTGTCATTGTCACCAATCCAGCATTGGGAATATTTGCCGCACCTACCGAGGCAAATATCGAGGTAAGGATGACAACTAACTGCTGTGTTAAGCTCAGATGTTGCCCAATTAGTTGGGAAATATACAACGCAGACATTGCTTCGTAGAGGGCAGTACCATCATTATTGAAATTTGCCCCAACTAATGCCCCCAAGGCAGCAGAAGATTCCCTTAAACCGACTTTTGTTTGCAGAACCTCAAAGGTTACGGGCATTGCCGCCGCCGAGGAAGAAGTTGAGAAAGCTGTTAAAAAGGCATCAGAACCGCCAGCTAGAAATTTTAGCGGGTGTACCCAAGAACCAAATTTTACTCTGGTGAGGTAGTAGCAAGCTTGCAATACTAGTGCTAACAATACGGCGACGATAAATGCACCCAAAGATTTAAACGGTGCAAAGCCCTGCATCGCAATAGTTTTGGCTACAATTCCAAAGACTGCGAACGGCACTAAGGCAATTACCCAGTTGAGGATGCGGACTACCGCTTCAAATAAAATTCCGATGACATCCTCTATCGGCTGGAATCCATTCTTGCCTTGGGCGATTTGTTCAGATTTTAATCCCCGCAGAACGATGCCAAAACTCAGGGCAATTACAATCAGTTGGATGACATTATTATCAACCAATGGCTTGAGAACTGCTTCCGGGACAGCATCTTTGAGTATTCCCCAAGGATCGAGACTCTGAGTAGTTACTGCCGTAGTTGTTGAGGTGTTTACATTGCCCCAAGTTCCCGGACGCAGTACATTCGCTACCAAAAGTCCCACTAAAATAGCTACAGTTGTGTTGGTTAAAAGTAGTACTGCCAACCGCCGCCCAGCTGTACCAGGGATATTGGTAGTCATCAAAGTATGTAGCACCGCTACCAGAATTAGAGGTGTAGCCAAGGCGCGGAGAGCCTTTAGCACCAATTCAGCCGGAATTGCTAAATTGTTGATTAAAACCGCGTTGCTGGGGTTGGGATTCCCCGCACCAAGGGCAATTCCGACGCTGACTGCGGCGACTAAGGCGATGAGAATTTGTAAGGTGAGAGGGATACGCTGCCACCAAGGGCTAGCTTTGGTTGCAGGCGAAGTAGTTCTCTCTGTTTGACTCATTGGCTAGGTACTGCTTAACTACTGTAACTATTAAAACAACACTAATGATAGTGACAATTCCCGAAAAAGAACAGCATTAATTTTAGTTAAAAACTGTTAATCTAATATTCCGTTGCTTTGCAAAATCTAGCTCAAAAGGGTATACCACAAGGTAGGCCCCTAGAGGGATCTTGGCTTGTGGTTGGAGATGCTTATGTCTTTTGTTCCTTTACATATTCACAGCGACTATAGTTTGCTCGATGGGGCAAGTCAGTTACCAGAGTTGGTAGATCGAGCGATCGCACTGGGGATGAAAGCGATCGCCCTTACCGATCATGGTGTCATGTATGGAGCCGTTGAACTGATCAAAATCTGCCGTAGCCAAAATATTAAGCCGATAATCGGCAATGAAATGTATGTAATTAACGGTGATATTGAGAAACAAGAACGCCGCCCCAAATATCATCAAGTTGTTTTAGCTAAAAATACTAAAGGTTACAAAAATTTAGTTAAATTAACTACAATTTCTCACCTCAAAGGTGTTCAAGGCAAAGGAATTTTTTCTCGTCCTTGTATTAATAAAGATTTATTAAAACAATATCATGAAGGCTTGATTGTCACCAGCGCTTGTTTGGGTGGAGAAGTTCCGCAAGCGATTCTCAGTAATAGACCAGATGCCGCCCGGAAGGTTGCCCAATGGTATAAAGAGGTATTTGGTGATGATTATTATCTAGAAATTCAAGACCACGGTTCCCAAGAAGACCGGATTGTGAATGTAGAAATAGTCAAAATTGCTAGGGAACTAGGCATTAAAATTGTTGCGACTAATGATTCGCATTTTATTTCTTGTTTTGACGTTGAAGCCCACGACGCTTTGCTATGTATTCAAACTGGCAAATTAATCATTGAAGATAAGCGGATGCGTTATAGCGGTACTGAGTATCTCAAGTCTGGTGAAGAGATGCGGCAGCTATTTCGTGACCATTTACCAGATGATGTGATTGTAGAAGCGATCGCAACTACCGAAGAAGTGGCTGATAAAGTTGAGCCTTACCATATCATGGGTGAGCCTCAAATTCCTACACCTCCGATTCCCTCCGGTCATACTGCTGACACTTATGCCGAAGATGTTGCATGGAATGGACTTTTAGAACGCCTAAATCGCAAATCTCGTCAAGAAGTCGATTCCGTCTATAAAGAAAGATTGGAATACGAACTGAAAATGATTCAGCAGATGGGTTTTTCCAAATACTTTTTAGTTGTATGGGACTACATCAAATTTGCTAGAGATAATAATATTCCTGTGGGGCCGGGTCGGGGTTCTGCGGCTGGTTCATTAGTTGCTTATGCAATGCGAATTACTAATATTGACCCCGTACATCATGGGTTACTATTCGAGCGTTTCTTGAACCCAGAACGGAAATCAATGCCTGATATTGATACGGATTTCTGTATTGAACAACGGGATAAAGTGATTGATTATGTAACTGAAAAATATGGTGCAGATAGAGTTGCCCAAATTATTACTTTTAACCGTCTAACTTCTAAAGCGGTTTTGAAAGATGTCGCCAGAGTATTAAATATTCCCTATGGGGAAGCTGACAAAATGGCGAAAATGATTCCTGTGGTGCGGGGAAAACCAACGAAACTCAAGGTGATGGTTTCCGATAAAACTCCAGAACCAGAGTTTAAAGAGAAATATGATAAAGAACCCCATGTTCGCCATTGGCTTGATATGGCAATGCGAATTGAAGGAACTAACAAAACTTTTGGTGTTCATGCAGCAGGTGTGGTAATTTCTGCCGATCCTCTTGATGAAATTGTGCCGTTACAGAAGAATAATGACGGTTCTGTGATTACCCAATATTTCATGGAAGACCTGGAATCAATGGGTTTATTGAAAATGGATTTTCTGGGTTTGCGGAACCTAACGCTAATTCAAAAAACTGTAGATTTGATTCAAGAAACGAGAGGATATCGGGTCGATCCTGATGAAATTCCCCGCCAGGAAAGAAAAGCCCAAAGAATATTAGCTAAAGGTGAACATAGCACTTTACCAAAAGATGTACAGAAAACTTATGAATTACTAGAAGCAGGTGAGTTAGAGGGGATATTTCAATTAGAATCTTCTGGGATGCGTCAGATTGTGCGAGATTTGAAGCCTTCTAATATAGAAGATATTTCTTCTATTTTGGCACTTTATCGACCCGGCCCATTAGATGCGGGGCTAATTCCTAAGTTTATTAATCGCAAACATGGTCGAGAAAAGATTGATTATCAACACCAAGTTTTAGAACCAATCTTAGACGAAACTTATGGAATTATGGTCTATCAAGAGCAAATCATGAAAATTGCTCAAGATATGGCCGGATATTCTTTAGGACAAGCTGACTTGCTGCGTCGGGCGATGGGTAAAAAGAAAGTTTCTGAGATGCAAAAGCAGCGAGAAAAATTTGTAGATGGCGCGGCGAAAAATGGTGTTCAGAAAAAGGTTGCGGATGAATTATTTGAGCAGATGTTGAAGTTTGCTGAATATTGTTTAAGCTATGACACGGAAATATTGACAGTAGAATATGGATTAATGCCGATTGGAGAAATTGTCGAAAAAGGCATTGAATGCAGTGTGTACAGCGTTGATAATAATGGAAATATTTACACGCAACCTGTAGCACAGTGGCATGATCGCGGACAACAAGAGGTGTTTGAATATTGCTTAGAGGATGGTTCAATAATTCGGGCAACAAAAGACCATAAATTTATGACTGTTGATGGTCAAATGTTGCCAATTGATGAAATATTTGAGAGCGAATTAGATTTGATGCGGGTAGATAATTTGCCGAGTTAGCCAGAATAAAACTTTAGTAGTATGAGATTACGCTGTTGAATTAGCAGCGATCGTATTTGCAAGACAAATACTTTTATTTTTATGGTTGCTGAAAGCGATCGTTCCACTGATAGATGTACATGACGGCGATCTGTATAGAGAAAGGTGATGCTAAAGGGATAGTGCTACTGGATTAGATTATCACAGAGCGAGGTATTATGACCCAGGACTAGGTGATTTAGAACTTAGACAAGCTACAAGTAAAGCTCAAGCTGAAGCAGGATTAAATGTAGGAGTGAAATATTAAATTATGAATTCAAATCAAAAGATAAAAGATTTCTTACATCAGGAAATTTTTGATTTACATGAAAATCAAATCGATACTTTTTTGAATGACTACTCTCACGATGCTGTAATTCAAGGTTTATTAAATACATTAAAATCTCCATCTTCATTTGAATATGGCTTTGAGCGTTCGTGGAAATTAGGACGAATTTTACGATCTATTTCAAATCGATATTCTGTTGACAACCATTTATTATCATTGCTCACTACTTGTACACTCGCTCAAAAAAAATCATTCATGAATTTTCTTTCTGGCTATTGGGATAATGGAAATTCTAATGTTGAGATGGTATTAAAAATTATTGAAGACATTGAAAGTGTAATTGTTAATCCAAATGAATTAGAGTGGGATCGAGAAGCAATTTGTTTTGGATTGGAAGCAGTTACGCTTGGGTATCTGAATAACAATGAATTATTTCATATCAATAAAGATTTAGATAATAAACTAATAAAAAAATTTAAAGTTTTTAAAGAATATATATCAAATTTCCCTTCTGAGTACCCAGCTAAACAGTTACTTTCGGAAAACTTTGATTAGAGGATGTTTTAAAAGTGAGGGAGTGGTGATGCTATGCTTGCTATAAAAAGGATTGAGGATACAGTACGATGAAAACTCGCAGCTTTGCAGTCCTCATTTATAAAGAGGACGATATGTATATAGCTGAATGTCCCGAAGTTGGTACGGTCGATCAGGGAGAGACAATCGAACAGGCAATTGCTAGCTTAAGAGAGGCAACGCAGCTTTACTTAGAGGAATTTCCTCTACCTGAAACATCTCCAAGGTACATGACCAGCATTGAGATCACCTATGCCTAAGTTGCCACGAATTTCAAGTAGAGAGGCAATTCGGGCATTGGAGCGTTTGGGTTTTGAGCAAATTCGACAAACCGGTAGTCATGTTGTGATGAAAAAGCAAACGCCGGAAGGGACAACTGGCTGTGTTGTACCCGTGCATCAAGAATTGAAGGTAGGGACATTGAGCGGCATTCTTAAGCAAGCGCAAGTTACACCGGAAGAGTTTATAGAAAATCTGTAAGCGATCGCTTTGAGTGCGAATTGGATTTGATACGAGTTGAGGGAACTGGGGATTGGGAGACAAAGGGGATAAGTATAATACCATGCCCCATGACAAATGATTAATGACTAATGACCATTTGCGGTTTTCCCCAAAGTATACTTTCCTGCTTGTAAATTGCAATTCCGGGTTTTGCTCCTTTGGGTTTGTAAACGTGTTTTGGCTGAGTGTAAACTACTGGTACTTGCTCACTCTGACGGGCACGACTGTAGTAAGCGGCAAGATTAGCCACAAATTGTAAATCAGCTTCTTCTGCCACAGCACCCGGTTCTAGACGTAGTAACACATGGCTTCCTGGAATTTCTTGAGCGTGAAACCATAAGTCATAATCTCCAGCTACACGAAAGGTCAATTGGTCATTCTGGCGATTGTTGCGACCGATTAATACTTCAAAGCCGCCGGGGGTAAGGTAACGATGAAAGTTGGTGCTGGGGGGTTCGTTTGCACTGCGGCTACGGTATTCTGGATCTTCTAGATACTTTTGCCCAATCAACTCTTCGCGGATTTCTTCTAAAGCTCGTAAATCTTCTGCTGTTTGATAGGTGTCTATCTGAGCGATCGCAGCTTCTACTTGTTCTAAATACTCAATTTCTGTCTGCACTTCCAATAGTAGCGGTTCCACGGCAGCACGGGCGCGTTTCAGCTTTTGGTGCTGTTTGTAAAGACTTTGGGCATTTTGGACGGCATTTTTATCTGGCTGAAGTGCGATCGCAATTGGCAAATTTGTCTCAAAATCTGCCAGGATAATTTCTTTCATCCCTGGTTCCCAGTTTTGCAGATGAGCCATCAATAAATCAGCTTTTTGCCGATAATCATCCGCTCGATCTGATTGCTGCAAGCGCGTCTGAAAGGTTTGAGCTTTATTGCGTAATTTCGCCAGAATATTATTCAATTTCTGACTCAATTGATGGCGCAATTGCGAAAATAACTGTTGATCGATCTGGTTACTGTAGTAGTGGTTGAGTAACTCCTGAATATTTTTGACCTTTTCAACTACACCCCAACCCATTACGGTGTAACCATCTTTTGTCCAAGCGGGTTGAAATTTACTAGAATCCAAAGCTTGCAGCCATTCTTGCCAACGCTCAAACAGCCGTCGCCAGTCGTCGGAGTTGAGAGTATCGGTAGATGTTTCTGGGGCGATATTTGCTTCTAGCAGCATTAATTCCAGTAGCGCTGCACTCAAGCCACTATAACTTTTGAGCAACTGCCGCTTAATTGCCCCTGGTACTAAACTTACCCGTTCTTGCCAACGTTCTTGAGATTCGCTCAAACTGGGGACGGTTCCAGTCAGTTTCGGTGGTGTTTCATAAGGCTGTCCGGTTTGGATGGGACGGACACTAGATTGCTGCTGACTGACTTGATGAGCGGCGGTGATAATTATATTGTTAGCGTCGGTGAGAATGACGTTGCTATACTTGCCCATGATTTCTGCATAGACATGATATAGGGCGCTTTCTCCAGGACGACGGGCAAATTGCAAATCGATAACCCGCTCCCAAGGGGCGATCGCTTCAATCGCCACCAGTGCTAAACCACCCAATTGGTGTATCAATTGTTGGCTAAAAGTAAAAGTATCAGGCGATCGCGGTGGCGGATCGCCAATACAAATATGTGCAGCTTGGGGATGCCAAGAAATCTGTAGCCAATCTCGCTGTTGCAGGGTGCGTAATGCCATCGCAATCGTGTAGCGATCGCGCTGGTAAACCTGTTCTAAGCGTGATGGTAGCCAGTTAGCGCGGATTTCGCTACAAGCAGCTGTGAGAGTGGTAAAGTCAACTGGTTGCAAAGCGATTACTTGTTAACATTCAAATGGTAGCGATCGCTATGCCTTTATTTTTGTTTAGTTAAAGCATAACAGACCTCACCTATCATAGCGGTTACTTGGTTTGGTGATAGCTGCGAATCAAAAAACGCAGAAATTATCATAAGATAAGCTTCTGCGTTTAGGTAATAAGTTAGTTTTTTATACAGTTTGTTTTCGGTGTTGAGTTTTCTAAGCTCACTCACCATTATTTGTTACGCAAAAGCGTTATTTAGCAACCAAAACTGGTTTTTTTGCAGTTGATTGCACTAGTTCTGTAGTTGAGCGTACTAGTTCTTTTGCTGTTGGCGCTACTGGCTGTGGTTGCAACAGTTGGGTGTAAAGTTCACTCAGTTGACTTGCTACACCATCCCAGCTAAATTTATTTTCGACGCGCTTTCTACCGGCTTTACCCAATTCATCTCGCCATTCTGGATTTAAGAGAATTCGGTCTATGGCAGATGCAAAAGCATCTACATCTTGCGGTGGAGCCAATAAACCAGTTTCTTCATTAACCACAGTAAACTGAAGTCCGCCGACATCACTAGCTACAACTGGTGTACCGCTTGCCATCGCTTCGATCGCTACGAGTCCAAAGGGTTCGTAGTGACTGGGAACAACGCAAACATCGGCAGCTGCGTAATAGGTTGGTAAAATATCTTGACTTAGACGACCAGCAAAGATGGTAAAGTCGCTCATTCCCAATTCGTTGATAATAGCTTCAATGCGATCGCGCTCAATTCCGTCGCTGTTACCTGGAGTGCTACCACCACCAATAATTAGCTGGATATTTTTCGAGTTGCGTAGTTGAGACTTGTTGACTGCACGCACCAAGGTTTCTATACCTTTGCGTTGGTCAAAACGCCCTACATATAATACGACTTTGGCTTCTTTGTCAATTCTCAATTCCGCCCTAGCTGCTTCTCGTGCAATGGAGCCAAACCGCTTAATATCTGTACCACAGGGAATGATGTCAATATTGCCTTTAGTGGAAACTAGCGATCGCATGTGTTGTTGTTCTTGTGGACTTGTCGCCACAATTCGCTCTGCTGTTTCCAACACTTGTTTTTCTACTGCTAATCGCACACTAGCAATCAGAGGAATATTTTCTATAGTGTTATATTTTACCGCTCCTAAGGAGTGGTAGGTGTGAACTTGTTGACTCCCTTGGATTTTCTTTAACTCCATTCCCACCCAACTAGAGAGCCAGTAGTTAGTGTGAACTAACTGGTATGTAATCTCATTTTTTACTTGAAATTTAAGGAAATTATCCACAAATTCAGGCAGATAATCAAAAATTTTATCTCGCGGCACAAACTCAAGAGGGCCAGCTTTTAAACGAATAGTTCGACAATTATCGCTGTGTTCAACAATCGAGTCTTGCTCCAGATTAACCTTGCGGGTAAACATATCAACTTGCCATCCTAGCTGCGCTAGGGCTTCACCCACCTGGCGCACATAAACATTTTGTCCCCCAGCTTCTTCTTTGCCTATTTCAATCGCCGGATCTCCGTGGACAGAAATCAAGGCGATACGTTTTTCGGTGGTAGAGTTCATAGTTTGTGTGTGGCTCATTTTCACAAAGTTTTATACTGTTCCAAGCTCGTTTACAAGTTGCCTGAATGGTTTAGGAACTTTGAATAATATTGAATCGATTTCAATTTACTTTACTCTAATCTTTTATTACATACCTCTGTCAGAAGTCTACTTTTAAATTAAATATTTGTATTTAATTTCTTCAGATATAGGAAATTGTTATATTTGCATCTCATACTTTTGATAGATGAAAATTATATTTTTAATTCATGTCTAGCTCTAATTTCATAGATATAGCAATCTTAAATTTGCTCTCTACCGAGATCCTCAGATCCCCGACTTCTTCTTCTTCTTAGAGGAAAAGGCGACCCAGTGCGTAGTTTACTGCCGTAGGCATCGCCTTTATTTGTTGAGAGCGATCGCAGTCCAACTAGATCGCCTACCTCTGGTTTCTTACTTCAATCCAGACTGTTCTTTACTCTTGAGCTTGTCATGTTCAAAAGTAGCAGTGATTTTAGAGCCATCAGGATTTTGCCAGACAAATTTTGCTATTGTTGCAGAACGGCTAACCTCGACACCTCGATACAAGATTGATCGCACCTCTGTTAAGGACATACCTGTTTGTAACTGTTCGTACTCTACACGGCTAAACTGATAGAGTTCAGTTTGAGCAGATTGTTCATGCTGTTTAGAATCAGCAGCTTGACGGAAACCGTACTTTAAACCAGAACTCAAAACTACTCCTATCCAAAAAATCACACCTAGTAGACGAACGGGAGGGGGAGGATTGAACGTAAAGTTTGGTTTATTATTAGACTGTGTGGGGTTGGTTTTATTAACCATTAAATTGACTCCATCGTATTTTGCGCTGCTAGTCTGGTAGTTTCTGAGGCCGTCAGACTAGCTTTAACTGTCATACCTGTTGGTAATGGGCATATAGTAGGCATTTGTGATTTCAGCAAATTCAGTAACCTCCTTTTTCTTGCTGTTCTTGCTGATAGTGTCACCAAGTGTACAAACTTAGCTTGCTCATAGTGTTGTACTGCGATCGCCTTTGTATTTGAGTTCAGAAAAATGATCGCACCCATCACTAATGCACCAGCACTACAAGCTGGGTCAGGGGAGTAAGGGAAGTGATCGCCTTATTTAAATATTCTCAACGATCGAGTTTTGCTACAGAGTAACTTTGTTTGTTTAGGAACTTTGAATAATATTGAATTGATTTCAATTTACTATGTCTAATCTTTTCTTACATACCTCTGTCAGAAGTCTACTTTTAAATTAAATATTTGTATTTAATTTCTTCAGATATAGGAAATTGTTATATTTGCATCTCATACTTTTGATAGATGAAAATTATATTTTTAATTCATGTCTATCTCTAACTACATAGATATAGCAATCTTAAATTTGCTTTCTACCGAGATATTCGTATCCCCGACTTCTTCAAGAAATCGGGGATCTCATATCTTGCACCTCTACGTAAAACCCCAGCTAAAGTAAAAAGGTGCGCGTTAAAGCTACCTCCTTTTTATGGGTTTTTATCGTTAAATCAAGGATTTTAGTTTTTTACTGAGTAATAAAATTACATCAAATTTTCTTGGTGCAAGATGTGAGGGATCTTCTCGTTTATAGATGCATTGACGCTATATAAGTAAAATAACTTATCAGTAAGTATTAATTTTAATAAGTATATGTTCAATTTAGATATTGAAGTTCACACCACTTACCACATTTATCTCACCGCGTTGAACTCATTTTGTATTAAGTAGTAAGAATAACTGTTAAATATTGATGCAAAATCGGGTACTTTCTTGAATTTGCTTCGGAAAGTTTCAGATTATATTTTCAACCCTTAATAAATTTCAGGAGCAAATCAGGTGTTTACTTCGACCTTACTCGCTGCTGCAACCACACCCCTGGAATGGAGTCCGACAGTTGGGCTGATTATAATTCTCGCTAATATCGTTGCCATCGCCTTTGGCAAATCTAGCATCAAGTATCCCAACGCAGAACCAGCACTACCTTCACCCAATTTATTTGGTGGTTTTGGTTTACCCGCACTTTTAGCAACTACCGCCTTTGGTCATATCTTAGGCGTGGGTGCTGTCTTAGGGCTGCATAACCTGGGAAGAATTTAGGCTATTACCCAAAATAGCCTTTATTTAACGATTCTTTTGTCTCCAGCTTTGAGCCAGAAAATTACTTCTCTGGCTCTTTTTTATCGAAAATATTTAACGAAGGATTTGTTTGCGATTATTTTTAATAAGTGTGATGGAGGCGATCGCAGCACCTACAGCTAATGACAAAATAATAAAAGACTGATTATACAATCTTTTTCGCTGCTTCAGTTATGTAAAGTTAAAGTGAAGTACGTAAGAAAAAATACGGTTAGAGCAATTTTATGGTAAAAGAAACAGACTTTTTTGATCGCGCAGCAACCACAACTATAGCTGTGCGTATCTAACTTTTAACAAATGTCCACTCTAATACCTTGATGGAGACTTGTTGTAGTGCTTGAGTGAGTTCGGTGTTGCTCTCAAACTTAAGCTGGAAATAGCTTATCTGTTGGCTTCCATGCCCACCCGGAAATAAATTTTTTTGGCTTTTAGCTTAAGTCTACTGAAGTAGACTGGAGATTTTTGGCGTATGTTTAGTCATCTTCAGATGACTTTAGCTATGAGACGGGAATTTCAATTCCCGGCGGACAAGCGGTTTCACGTTAAGTTGACACGTATGGGCATGTTCCCTACGGCTGTACCTTACGCTTGTCGGGAAACGCTATAAATAGCCAAAAAATTACTAAAAAAGGTGGGCTATTTGCCCACCGGAATTATTGGGAGTTTTTTAGAATATCCCAAAAATCTCTTTGCTCAAAATCAATCTATACTCTAAGAGTGGCTTTCTAGCGGATTAGCGACGTATTTGAATGTTGGCTCAGAATTCCAAGGGCCACGCTCGTCTTTACCGTTTCCGTCTGTAGATAGGTTGTAGTAAAGAGCAACTGTGTCATCTGGCTTAATATTACCAAAGAATGGATCTGTCAACTTACCTAGTGAATCTAGAGCTTTCATAAACATCTGAGTATGAGAAATTTCTCGTGTTAACAGATGCACTAAAGTCTCTTGGGTTCCTTTATCAGTTGCCAACTTGATCAATGATTCGTAAGTCTGACGGGCACCGGCTTCTGCTGCAACGTTAGCTCTTAAATCACGTACCACATCTCCACCCTCATTCAAGTAACTTGCAGTCCAAGCAGTACCCTGGCTATCTAGAAAATGAGGCCCAATCCCTCGAACTGCAAACAGAGTACTTTTATAAGCCTCTGTTTGATCTACATTTTTAGTATGAGCCTCAATGAGTTTCCCAACCATTTCTAAATGGCTGAATTCCTCAATGGCAATGTCTTGAAGCATATCTTTAATGCCAGCATTTTCGACATGGAATGATTGAACCCAATATTGAAGTGCTGCACTAAGTTCGCCAGTAGCTCCGCCAAACTGCTCTAGTAGCAACTGAGCAAAACGAGGGTTTGCTTCACTAACGTTAACTGCATGAATAGGCTCTTTTTTGTGGAAAAACATAGATTTACACTTCCCAAAATTTGGTGTTACAGAATGAATTGGCTTATCTTTTAGTCTTTTTCCAGAGAGAGCTAATTTGATGTTTGATAGCTTCTTCAACTGGTCAACTAGAAGACTGAATAAAGTACAATGGTCATCTCAGGTTTGATAACTGCTAATTAGCGATTAGGCATTGCTGCTTCTTCTGATTAATCCCCATAGATAAATAGCAACAATTGCGCCAAGCACAGCCACTAAAACACCAGGAAGAGTTAAACCAGTACCAGCCGCAGTAATTTGTAGAGTTCCTGTTCGTAACAAGGTAAATAGACTTCCACCAACGAAAGCACCAATGATACCCAATATCATCGTGGAAAGGATTCCGCCACCTTGATAACCAGGATAAATAGCTTTAGCAATCGCACCTGCCAAAATTCCTAAAACTATCCAAGCAATAATACTCATAACTGCCTCAACAATCTCACCTGTCTTTAAGTTATCAACTCTGATTTCAAATTCTTTCTACCAGATGGGGTAAATGCTAAATCCAAAAGTTAGACAAAATAGTTTATAAATTAGACAAAACAATATATCCAGATTGATTGGATGATAATTTATCTTTACTATTAAAAATTTCTTAGGCGCAGCAGCACAATATATATTTAATTTATATTTTTTTATATCTGTCTTAAGATTTCAAATATTATCTAACTTTTTGGAGATGCGTCAAAATATTTTATTTAGAAATATCAGATGAATTTAGATCCCCGACTTCTGAAGGAGCCGGGGATCTGGGCAGCAACATTTGCAGAAATGATATCAAATGGCGCGGGAAAATTTTGTCTCTCGCGTCCTTGTATGAGTATCAAAGATCACAGCAATATTTCTTACTAGTAATCTACCGATGTCTGTAATCTGGATCTGATTTTTTGATAAACTGACTAGACCATCGGCTTCTAGTGGTTTTAACGCCTCTAGTTCCTCAGAGAAATATTCATCGAAACTGATATAATATTTGTTTTCAATGTCTTGCTTATGAAGCTGAAAGTGAGACATTATACCCATAATCACATCCCGTCTGATGATATCATTTTGAGTAAGTTTAATACCTTTACTAACAGGTAATGTACCTGCTGTAAGTGTCTGATAATAATCCTTTAATTCTTTGTGGTTTTGGGCATAAGCATCTTCTAGCATACTGATGGATGTGGCTCCAAAACCAAACAATTCTGTCTCGGCGTGGGTAGTGTAGCCCTGGAAATTGCGTTTGAGAGTGCCATTGCGTTGAGCGATCGCTAATTCGTCATTAGTTTTAGCAAAATGATCCATGCCAATAAATAGATATTGGTTATTTGTCAATTCTTCAATGGTCATTTTCAGAATCTCTAACTTTTCCTCTGCTGGGGGTAGCGCCTCTTGAGGAATATTTTTTTGTGTCGGTTTGAGCCACGGCACATAAGCAAAGTTAAAGACTACAATTCGGTCAGGATCTAATTCAATCGTCTTTTTCAGCGTTTCTTGAAATGTCTCGCGGGTTTGATAAGGTAAACCATAAATTAAGTCTACGTTCACACTTTCAAACTTAGCTTCTTTGATCCAACTCATGACATCAAAGAGCATTTCTTCTGGCTGGACACGATTTACAGCTACTTGAACTTGGCGATTAAAATCCTGAATGCCAAAACTAATGCGGTTAAAGCCAATCTGTCTTAGAAAGAAAATGTAGTTTTTATCGATATAGCGGGGATTAATCTCAATTGAGATTTCTGCTTGTGGATCGATGTTAAAATAGCGATTGATGTTTTTCCATAAAAATTCTACTTGGTGATGTTCTAAGTAATTAGGAGTACCACCTCCCCAATGGATTTGCAACACTTTTCTATCTGGATCGATTAAAGCTGCGGTGTTTTTGATGTCTTGAACCAAAGACTCCACATAAGGTTTAGCAATATTCTTGTTGTTGGAAATTACTGTATTACAGCCGCAGAAGTAGCAAGCACTTTGACAGAAGGGGATATGGAAATATAAAGAAAGAGGGGTTTTGCGTTGATTCGATGCGGCGATCGCGGCCTTAAAATCAGTTTCAGTGAATGTTTCGCTTAACTCTGTAGCAGGCGGGTAACTGGTATATCTAGGTGCGCGAGTGTCGTACTTTTGAATCAGATCGAGATCAAACTTGACACCAGGTAATAGAAAAACCATTGACTTGCTTTCCAATGAATGAAGGGGGATTAGGGATTGGGGACTGGGGATTGGTGGCTGGGGAGAATTATTGAACAAGCTTCTTTCTAACGCCCAATGACAAATGACAAATGACAAATGACAAAATTAATTAGTTGCAGCTACTTCAGTGCTACCTGAATTCCGAGAACGAGTGAGGCTATTAAACAGGACTTGACCGAGTGCTTTAATTAAACTTCCCTCTAACTCTTGAGCCATTTGTAAATTGAACCCAAAGGCATTATTGGCTTCTGCAACAATCCGTTCTGCTGTTATATCATCAACGGGTAATGCATTTAATGCCTGACGATACTTATCCTTAAATGCCTTTTTGTCAGGAATTTGCTCAAAGTTGTAAAAAGACGTGCCTTCATACCCAGAAAGCTTCAGGGCTGACTGAGCAACTTTTTGTAGCATTTGACCCCCAGAAAGATCGCCCATGTAGCGAGTGTAGGCATGACCTAGCAATAAGGCTGGTTCACTAGCAGAAATTTCTCGAATGCGGTCAATGTAGCTCTGGGCAGCAGGTGAGGGTGTAACTTGCTCTCTCCAATTATCCCCATAATAAAACACCATGTCTTTTTCGAGCGATAATTGGCGATTAAGTTCAGGAAAGTAAACGGCACTAATTACAGGATGCAATACATGGCTTTCTAATGCGGCTTCTAGTTCGCTGTAGACGTAATACAAGTTGCCTAAGAACTTGGCAAAGCAGTCTCTATCCACAACTCCTTGCAAAAAACATTTCATGAATGCCACATTTTCCGCTGATGTGTGGGCTTGTTGAGTTCCAGAGCGGAGTTTGATGGCTAGATTGCTACTCATTGTTGCTTCCTTCATGTTCAAGCGCAAGGTTTTGGGCAGTCACCGATTCACGATGCCTACCACGACCAGCTAAAAAATTGTTATTCTAGGTTTAGGTTTAGAAAGTATTTGCATCACTCTACCCAGCAAGAATCACTGCCGATGCAAATCCCAGCTATTTTTATCTCTCCTAAAAGTATTTAACTATTCATTCATATATAACTATGGGGATATTAATATTTATTTATGTTTTCTGATGCTCATATTCAGGCGTCTAACTTTAATCTGAAACTAGCAGAGATTAGCAAGAGCGATGCCTACAGCGCAAGCTACGCTCACCAATTATAAAATTTTGCCAAAAATTACCCTTGATAGCCTCCATTGTTGGGCATCTATTGCAGACTTACCTAATTGTGAAGGAGGCAGGAGGTTGCAATACAGTGTAGCAACTCTTGGATTTCAATGTTACTGAGGCAAAAATTTAACTTAATCTTATCCTGTTTTTGATTTGTTCTTAGTTGTACTAATACTTTTAATACAATATATTCTATTTAATTAGTATTAAATCTTCTATAAAAATCCAATTTAATTCTTGAAAAGCTTGCCTGCTATAGCTTTGAGTGATGTAAATCAGACTTTCAGTATGCTTGATAAGATTAATACCGGATTCTTAAGAGTTCTATGTGATATTCTCAAAACAGATTTAAGGATTCATCTGACCGTTTGGCATGGCCCTCACTAAATCAATAGAGTTTCTATACTCAAGCTATACTAATGTACTAGAGGTTAAGTGAATGCTCCCCTTTCAAGCGATCGCACCTGACGTTGCAACTCAACAAGGACTGCAACAGGTTTATATCAGTGAGTATGGCATACTCTACCAAGGAGACTTGGTATTTGCCGACCCACCTTTTAATCTCGGCAAAGAATATGGTGAAGGTATAAGCGATCAGATGAAGGCAGATCAGTATTTAAGCTGGTCGCAACAATGGCTTGATGAAAGCATTCGCATACTTAAACCAGGTGGCAGCTTATTTATTTTCAACCTGCCCAAATGGTGTATAGAGTACGGCTTTCATATTAACTACTCATTGACTTAGCTATGCAAAAGTAGTGCAGGTTTGCCTATTTGTTGCAAGAATTAAGCTTTGTTTCTACATCGTCTAACAAACAGATAACCTCGCGCTACAGTCTCATAGTCAACTCAAAGCCAGCTAACTTTAACTCTAAGTCTAATTGAGCGTTGACGATCGCTATCCTAGAAATAACTCAACCACCGTCGGCTTAGTAACTTTCCCCATCGCATTGCGCGGTAATTCTTCAACTATCAAAATTTGGGTTGGCACTTTATAAACCGCCAGTCGCTCTTTTGCCCAACTCCTGAAAGCTTCTAATGTTAAAGGTTGTGAACCTTGCAATACTAACGCGGCACAAACCCGTTCACCCCATTCTAAATCGGCAACCCCAACCACTGCACATTCTTGAATATCTGGATGGGTTCTTAGCACTTCTTCAATTTCTAAAGCTGAAACTTTATACCCTCCGGTTTTGATGATATCTACACTCATCCGTCCCAGAATGCGGTAGCTACCGTTCTCTATGACGGCGGTATCTCCAGTACGGAACCAGCCATATTGGAAGGCTTTGGCGGTTGCTTCGGGGTTTTGCCAATATTCGAGAAACACTCCGGGGCCTTTAACTTGGATTTCTCCTGGGGTTTCGCCTGGGACTAACTCTCCGTTCTCATCCACTAATCTGACTTCAACATGAGGTAGAGGTTTACCAACATATCCAGACAACCGCTCACCATGTAAAGGGTTTGATAGCGCCATACCAATTTCAGTCATCCCATAGCGCTCAAGCAGAAAATGGCCGCTGATAGTCTGCCACTTTTCTAAAACTTGGACTGGTAATGCTGCCGAACCAGAAACCATCAGGCGCATCTTAGCACAGCCTTCTGACATACTTTTTTGACGTTCCTTAGAGGCTGTTTCCCAAGCAGTAATTAGCTTTACATAAATTGTTGGTACTGCCATAAATAGGGTTAAGTCACCATCACAAATTCGGTTCCAAACGGTTTCGGCATCAAATTTGCTCAATATATGGCACTCCGCGCCAGCCCATAAAGCACAAGTCAGTACGTTAATAATTCCATGAATATGATGTAGTGGCAGAATATGTAAAATGCGATCGCTAGATGTCCATTCCCAAGCGGTGATTAAGCTAGTCACTTGCGCTTGAATATTTTGATGAGTTGTAACTACACCCTTGGGTTTACCTGTTGTACCACTGGTATAGAGAATTAAGGCGCGTCTGGTGATATCTATGTCTGGGAGGCGACTAATATTATGTGGAAGCGTTTCTGAGGTGAGGATAAATCGTAAATTGTGTTTTTGGGCGAGCGATGCCTGCGGCAGTAAACTACGCAGTATACTCTCAAAATTGGGATGAGCAATAATAATCGATGCTCCAGAATTAGTAATTACATACTCCAATTCTGGACGTGGGTGGGAAACACACAGAGGGACAGCTATGCCACCAGCACGCCAAATTCCCCATTGAGTGGCTACATACTCAAACCCAGGCGGAATAAGAAATGCGACTGGCTGCTCTTGTAAATCTTCTATATTTTGAAGAAGACTTGTTGCTATTTGACTGGAAGTGTGTAGCAAATCTCGATAAGTAAATGCTCCATCCGTTGTCACAATTGCTGTTTTTTCGTTATATTCTTCAGCACGAATAATCAATGGTAGGTTCACGTTTGTTTATCAATTTAAGGTTGATTCAGTCTACTTACAGAAAATATATATAAATCTGATTTAATTGGCTTTGCACCAACAGACTCAGATCCCCGACTTCTTGAAGAAGTCGGGGATCTTTTTATTCGTAACTTTATAGACACTACAACCAACGTTGTTTTTTTGCATAGGCAATACTGCCAATTACAATTAATGCCATCATACAAATCACCATAGGATAAGCCCAAGGTTGTTCTAATTCCGGCATATATTTGAAGTTCATACCATAAAAACCAGACATAAAAGTGATTGGTAAAAATATTGTCGAGAGGATAGTCAGACGATTAATTCGTTCACCTGTTTTGCTAGCAATATTATCACGTTGAATTTCCATTAATTCTGACATCCAGGCTCTTATAGCTTGATATTCTTGCCAGAGTTTATCAACGTGATGAACTAACTCTTGATTGAATAGTTCTTTTACTGGCTGGCCGATCCATTGGAAATCTTCATTATCCATAATCGCCATAAGTAACTTGAGGCTTTGAAAATTACGGCGTCCCGAACGAGTAGATTGCCTCATTGTGGCAATTTTTTGGTATGTTGATTCATCACCAGAATTATCTAAAACTTCATCTTCTAAATCATCAAGCTTTCTAGAAATATAGGTAAATACAGTTTCGTAATTATTCAAAATATCTTTAAATATAAGATAAAAAAGATAGTCTATTCCCAATTTTTGAATATCTAGAGTTCGTTTTTGGAGATTATTAGCTAGAACACTTAAAATTTTTAATTCAGTGATTTCAAAAGTTATAATGAAGTTCTTCCCAACGACAATATTGCCACGCACCACCTCAAACTCATGATTTTTTATTTGAGGAGTTAGGATTTCATAGCTGTCAAATAAACAATCTTCTACGTCTTCATCAATTCCTAGAGGTGAATGGTTAAAAATCATGTTAACACGAGAGGAATTGAGTCCAAAGTGCTTGATAATTCTAGCTGTTCCAGTGCGATCGCGGAAGTGAATACAACGCAACCAAATATTATGAGAGCTATCAATTCTTTCCAGTACCGTATCGACATCCCTACTGGTAAATATTTCCAGGTTATCTGGATAAAAAGTCAGGAGAATTAGCATATAGCAATCCTAATTGAGTCGTGAAAAAATACGGTGACTCATATTGAGCAATAATTTATATAACGCTAAGTAGTAGGGACTAGAGAGGATCTCACTTTCGTAAAAATATATCTAGCCGTGGCGAATAGAATTCGCGGCGGCTATACAGACAAAACCCACCTCCGTGGGTTTCAAATTTCTTGAGTCCGCGCAGGCGGACTTGGTTTGTGTAGCCGCGATTTCTAATCGCCGGTATATTTGCTTTCACTGAGATGCTCCCGCTTACTACCATCTCTCAAAACTAGTTTGATAAAGTAATAGTCGTAAATTTGTAAAGTAAAACACATTTAAATAGCACAATCACTTTCTAAGAGTTTTGACTGTTGACAGTCAACATTATATTGAATTGTGGCTCAATTTTTTTCTATTTTCCCAGATTTAGGGCGCGTAGTTGGCGCTGGCGCTGAATTATTTTGCAGAATTGCAATTTCCCGCCGTGCATCTTGATAACTATCTTGTTCCCCTTGCTGTTGGAATAGTTTTGCAGCTTTTTTGAAATCTGCGATCGCACCCGATTTATTTTTCTGCTTGGTGCGAATCACGCCCCGGTTATAATAGGCTAAGGCATTGTTAGCATTAATTGCGATCGCTCGTGAATAATCCTGATTTGCAGCTTTTTTATTTCCCAGTTCGAGATAAGCGTTACCACGGTTGTTGTAAGCTGCTACATTATTAGTGTCTAGTTTTAGTGCTGCGGTGTAATCTTCAATAGCACCTTTATAATCTCCGAAAGAAAAGCGGTGAATACCTCTGTGAATATAAGCTGCAATAAATTTAGGATCTATCTGTAAAATAGTCTTGTAATCTTCAGTAGCTTCTACTTTATTTCCCAAATCGCTGTAAATATCACCACGATTCAGATAAGCTTCTATATATTTGGGATTGATGTTAATTGCATCTGTATAATCTTTAATTGCTTCATATTTTTGTTTATTAATCGATTGAGTTAAACCCCTTTGATAATAAGCTTTGGCATCACTAGGATTAATCTTAATTACTTTATCAAAATCTTGGATAGCTTCAAGTCTTTGTCTAAGACGACGGCGGAGAATTCCTCGCTGCAAGTAAGCTTCAGTATACTCAGGCTTAAGAGCGATCGCTTTGCTAAAATCTTCAATTGCACCTTTATTATCCTTCAATTGAACACGAGCTAATCCTCGCCCATAGTAAGGGTATGCATCTTTAGAATTTAACTTAATTGCTTGAGTATAATCTGCGATCGCTTCTTTGTATTTGCCTAATGCCGAAAAAGCAAATCCTCGATCAAAATAGGCATTAGCATCTTGAGGATTAAGCACAATGGCTTGACTAGAATCTGCTTGTGCTTGCTCGTAGTCTCCTAATCGATAATAAGCATCACCTCGCCTATTATAAACTAAAGCATTTTGCGGATCTAATTTAATAGCTTGATTGAAATCTTCAATTGCTCCTTCATAATTTCCTTCATCATATTTATTTTCTCCCTTTTGGTACAATGTTTGTTGAGTATTACGTACAGGTTTGGGTGATCTGAATTGCCACGCTGCAACACCAAGGGTGATACAGACAATTACCCCAATTAGAACTAGTAATAATTTTTTTTGAAGCTGTTTTTGTTCATCGTCATCAACATTTGTTATCTTTTTCAGATCGTCTAAAACTTCCGTTGCATACTGGTAACGCTTACGATAATCAAAACGCACCATTTTATTGATAATTTTTGCTAATCTTCTGTTAACTTTGAGATTTTTATCGCGCCAAACTATTTCACCTGTCAGCTTATTTCTCTGGTTTTGTAAATTAGATATTTCTTTTGCAGGTAAACCTTTCAGTGCTGCGATCGCAATTATACCTAAAGCATATATATCACTGTTATATTTGAGATTGCCATTAACTTGTTCTATCGGCATATACTCGGAATTTTCAACAGTATTAGTGATAGCTTCATTAACAGTAACGAAATTAGCCAAAACTAACTTTTTATCTGATTCACGGCGAATAATATTTGCTGGTTTAATATCTTGATGAATTACGCCATAGCTGTGTATAACAACTAAAGTTTCTAATATCTCTGATAAAAGAGTGATTACTTCGTCTTCTCTCAAAGGTTGTCCCTGGATAATTTCGTCAGTTAAAGGATTCCCAGGGATGAATTCTTGAACTATATAAAATTCTTCATTTTCTTCAAAATAAGCAATTAGCTTTTGAGTTTGCTCGTGTTTCTGTCCGAGTTTTTCTAAAGTTGCTGCTTTACTAGCAAATAAGCGGTGTAAGCTTGTTAAAGCTTGAGGATTGCTATTAGGAAGAGATAACTGCTTTACAATAAATTGGCTGCCAGGAAGATTAACATCTTCAACTAGATAGGTTTTTCCTTTTTCCCCATCATTGAGAATTTTTAGTATTTGATAATGTCCATTTAGGAAATGACTATCCATCAATATAAATATAGTCTGATAAATTGTTCGATTATAGCTTACGTATTATTATTAGCTTTAAAATATAAATATTTATTTATTAAGCGCAGCCTCACATAGATTTTAGTATAAACGGCTCCAGTCCTTAGAATAGGGCTGGAGCCGCTTACTACAAACCTTTAATTATTCACGCCTACTTACCAAAAGAGTAAATAAACCACACGGTTAATTACGAATTATTCAGTTAAGTTTTACGCTGGCACGACAAATTTCTCGCTTCCAGCCAGTTCAAAGGCTGCATGAATGGCTTGCAAAGCTTTAACACCTTGCTCTTGCGCCACAACACAACTAATTTTGATTTCTGAGGTAGCAATCATTTGAATATTGATTTGTTGTTGGGCTAAAGCTTCAAACATTTTAGCGGCAATACCTGGTTGTCCAACCATCCCTGCACCAACAATACTCACCTTAGCGATCGCACTATCTAAAACAACTTCACCCCATCCTAATTCTGCCGCTACTTGAGTAAGCATTTTTTTGGCATTTTCCCCATCGATCCGCGAGACTGTAAAAGCAATATCTCGTCTGGGAACACCATCAATCACCCGGCAGCGCTGAGATTGGATAATCATATCAACGCTGATATTATGTTGCGCTAATAATCCAAACAACTTCGCCGCCATCCCTGGACGATCTGGTAATTGGCGAATAGCAAGACGCGCTTGATTCAAATCGAGAGCAACGCCGCGAACGGGGGGACAATTAAGCAGAGGGGCAGAGGGGCGGAGGGGCAGAGGGGAATCTATGCACGCATTCTCCCCTGCTCCCTTACTCCCCTGCTCCCCTGCCTCAATTTCAAAAGCAGCGCGGAGTGCTAAGACAGCGCGATCGCATTGGTTGGCATCGACTACGCAACTTACTTTCACTTCGCTAGTGGAAATCATTTGAATATTCACGCCTGCTTCAGCTAAAGTAGCGAACATTTTTGCCGCGACACCAGGACGGCCAATCATTCCTGCGCCTGCGATGCTAACTTTAGCAATGTTATGTTCTACCATTACCTCGGCTTCTTCCAACTTGGGGTTAGATTGACTCCTCAGTGCTGGGGCGATCGCTGTTGCTACTGCTTCTGCCCGTTTTAATATTGGTGTGGTGACAGTAAAGGCAATGTCATTACTATTACCATCATGAACTGATTGAATAATTAAATCTACGTCTACTTTTTGCCGAGAGATTTCGCCAAATAATCTTGCTGCTACACCTGGTTTATCGGGTACGCGCAACAAAGCGACTTTTGCTTGGTCAGTGTCAAATTCTACAGCATCCACTGGACGGGCAATTTCTAGATTGATGAGCGATCGCCCTTGGGGTTTGGCTGATGTCACCCAAGTACCTGGCTGATCCGTCCAACTAGACCTAACTACCAGGGGTACACCATAGTTACGGGCAATTTCCACAGCACGGGGATGCAGCACTTTTGCGCCCAAGCTAGCTAATTCCAACATTTCATCGCAGGTGATGGCATCCATCAACTGAGCTTCAGCAACTAAGCGGGGGTCTGTAGTGAGAATACCTGGAACATCGGTATAAATTTCGCAAAAATTTGCTCTTAATGCGGCTGCGATCGCCACTGCTGACGTGTCAGAACCACCACGACCCAAAGTCGTAATTTCCATCTCTCCGGCGCTAGAGATACCTTGGAAGCCAGCTACTACAACTACTTTACCTTCATTTATGTGCCGAGTTAGGCGAGTAGTTTCAATATGCAAAATTCGAGCGCGGCTGTATTCAGCTTCAGTAACAATTCCTACCTGAGCGCCAGTCATGGAAATTGCGGGTTGTCCGAGTTCCTGCAATGCCATACTGAGTAAAGCAATGGTTACTTGTTCGCCAGTAGAAAGCAGCATATCCATTTCCCGGCGATTAGGATTTGGAGAAATTTCATTAGCTAGTTTGACGAGTCCATCGGTGGTTTTGCCCATTGCCGAAACCACTACGACAATAGAGTTTCCAGCTTTAACAGTTTTATAAACACGCTGTGCAACAGCTTGAATACGTTCCACTGAACCGACAGATGTACCACCGTATTTCTGAACTATGAGCGCCATAACTTTTTATTTAATCAATTGTGCCTGCTTTCATCAACGCTTCCACCTGGTTAGGAAGCCTTTAAGGCTTATCAGTTATATAGTTTACTAAATATTGCGTCGAATACCCTATAATAATTGATTATTCAAAAACTACATCTTCGTAAAGTGTTTCCATTGTTTCCTCAAAATCCACGCTATTGAGTCGAAATGATTGATGCTCTGATGTGTAAGATTGTAAAACCCACAACCCCTGCTCATTGCGGCGAAAACACTCAACTCGCTGACGTTTGGTATTAATTAAAACATATTCTTGCAGACTTTCCAGTGTTTGATAATCGGCAAATTTGTCGCCCCGATCAAAGGCTTCGGTAGAATTAGATAAAACTTCGACAATTAAACAGGGAAATCTTTTATAACCTGGCGTTTCTTGATCTCGGCGATCGCAAGTAACCATCACATCGGGATAATAAAAGCGATTTAGAGATTCAATTCTGGTTTTCATGTCAGCGATGTAAACACGACAATCAGAGCCGCGCACATGATTACGGAGGAGAGCGAACAGGTTTCCCGCAATGGTAACGTGTGGATCGAGCGCTCCAGCCATTGCGTAAATATAGCCGTCTATATATTCATGCTTGATATCGCTCTGTTCCTCCATTTGGAGGTATTCTTCAGCAGTAAGATAGTTTTGTTGGGGCGAGGCTATCATAGTTGAACCTTCAAGGTTTGAGTGATATTTATTGATGGTAAGTATATTTTATAATCCAATACGTTTCCGTGAAGGCAAGAGACGCGATAAATCGCCGTCTTTACAAGAATGAATCTTTTGTAGAGACGGCGATTTATCGCGTCTTTAAGAGCGATCGCTTGTCGATTTACACTTTAAAGTAGAGTCTCATTATCTTGATATTCTTTGATTTTGGCATATAAGCTGGCAACCGTTTCTTTAGCAAATAGTTTATCTTTAACTTACAAATACTCGCCTTCACTGAGTTTACAAGCTGCCCAAAATTTCATTACCTTCTACGGTTCTAAGTGGCAGTTAAAAATTAGGTGATAAACCTGCTTGTTTACAAATTTCATTAGCAGTAATCCGATCAATTGTACGATGCCGTTTTACCGGAAGAGTTTTCATATCATTAGTATATATAGAATGATTTCCTCCTTCCCTTAATAAATAAAAGCCATTTTGCTCTAAGTATTTAATTAGCTCTTTTCGTTTGACTGACACACTCAGACCTCTATAGGAATTTGTTCCAGCAAAGAACCACCTGTGGGAATTTCTTTATTTTGTTGACGATAGGCAAGAACCATTTCTTTAGTTGCATCTTGTAACATAGCTCTACATTCTTCTATGGTTTCTCCTTCTGTGATGACTTCTTGCCATTCAATAAGTTGTCCCATATATCCGCTATTAGTTTTTGTATATTTTGCAGTGTATGTAATTAACATTGCTATGTTTGTGAAGATAATTATATGATTTATCGTAGCTGATTTTTTCTTGCGGGAGACATTGCTCTTCATCATTCACAACTGCACAATAGCTTTCGGCTCAATGATATACCAAAATGAATGCGTGAATTACTCAAATGAGTAAGGAAACTGGGGTTTGAGAAAGTAAAAGCTGCTTTTGCTTGCGGAAAACACCAAAATGAGAAAGCAAACTGGGGTTTGAATAAGTAAAAGCTGCTTTTGCTTGCGGAAAACACCAAAATGAGAAAGTAAAAGCTAGGACTTACGCATTGACAAAATAACAAAAGAGTGAATTCATAAATAAGGGTCGTCTACTTTACAGGTATCGAACAATTAGAGAAATTACTAAACCATCGACAGGACAATGCAATCTAGACCTCTACACCTTATTTTTGCTGTCAGAGCCAAAGTTTGGGGGGTGCAGTAGGTTGGCAGAGATATTGGGAGACGTTTCACATGATAGTGTAAATCGGTTTTTATTAAGAGAGAGATATGAACCGAAAGATTTATTCAAGATAATAAAGAAAATCATTAATTTGGTAGGAGGAATACTAAGTGTAGACGATACAGTGATAGAAAAGATTTACAGCGACCCAAAAAATGCCGAATTAATCAGTTATTTTTGGTCAGGAAAAGCCCATAAAACTATTATTGGCTTAAATTTAATTACTTTATATTACAGCGATATTAATGGTAATTCAGTCCCAATAAATTACAGAATATATGACAAAAAGGAGGAGAAAACAAAAAACGATTATTTTAGAGAAATGGTGAGTGAGATAATAAGCTGGGGAGTCCAGCCAAGAATAGTAACAGGAGATAGTTGGTATTCAGGAGTAGAAAATTTAAAATTTCTAAAAAACCAGAAATTGGGTTTTTTATTCGGAATTGAAAAAAACAGAACTGTCTCACATGAGCCGCATA
This sequence comes from Nostoc sp., assembly GCF_036916655.1. Classification (GTDB taxonomy): domain Bacteria; phylum Cyanobacteriota; class Cyanobacteriia; order Cyanobacteriales; family Nostocaceae; genus Nostoc. The sequence continues at coordinate 2,070 of NZ_JBALFY010000038.1, read as the reverse complement.
AGTATTGCCAAGTAAGTACTCTGGTGATTCTAGAGTCAGGATTAAGAACTCATCTGAAAGAATTTGGATTTATAAAGTTGTTTAGGAAAGACTTCAAGAAAGAAGACTCTAGGCACTATATTTTGTATATTCCAGATGAGGAAAGAATCAAGGATATAACCAGAAATGAATTTATCACAATTCATGATACCCATTGGGGAATCGAAACCTTTCATCGAGCCATAAAGTATGTGGAATTTGTCGGTTCATGGTTAGGGATACCTATGCAATCAAGACTCACATATTTTGCTCCCTTCAAGCTTTTGTTAGATTGGAGTTTATGCGGTCTGAAAAAATAATTAGAATTGGTACGAAGTACAACGAAATATGTTCACATTAGTTGTACGTGAACATATTTTTGCAAACCTTAGTAGCGATCGCATTATCTAGACTCCATAGATCATTCTTTTTGTCAATGCGTAAGTCCTATATAGGATGATTCTTATGGAAGGAAAGTTTTACACAAGCACAGAAGCAGCAGAAATTACTCATTGCTCTCGCCGCCAGTTGCAGTATTGGCGGGAGAAGGGAGTTATAGTACCTACGGTTAACAGTACTGGCAAAGGTCGTAATGTTTACTATTCCAAAGCTGACCTGTTGGTGTTAACAGTAATGGAGCAGTTGCTGTCAATTGGGTTAAACTTTGAGGTTTGCCATGCAGCCTTGGAAACACTGCGCGAACAGGAACCTTGGTTATTTAATGAGTCTGTCCCCGAAGAAAAGATGAAGCGGCTAATGTTATTAACCACGCGATCGCCTGAAAAACCTTTACAATTGGCAGAGTTTGACAAGCAAGTAGCGCTAGAAGCACTTTGTCAGGGGCAGACTGTGATTCCTTTTTGGTGCGATCGCATTCATCAACAATTGAAGGATAATCTCAAAAGTTTTAGTAGCTAATTTGACTTAAACATTTTGAATAATGCTAAGAGCGATCGCGGCAGCTAAAAATTAAGGTAGTCTGATAACCAGGTAACGTGGAAGCGACGATCTCTGTTTTGATATCTGAGCAAGTTTCTCTTAGCTAGAAAATCAAGTTGTTCTGAGTGAAATTACTAGCATTAAAGTTGCTGAGTGTTACTAAGGTGCTGAAACTTGCATTTCCAGCAACACCATCATTGTCAATTTGGATGAGAGTATTTAACCCGGATTGAATACCTCTGATGTAACCATTAGTAATTGGATTTGTACCTTTGTAGTTCAAGCTAGCGAACAAAGCTTGCACCACCAGAACATCATCTGTACTGCTGAAATCAGTAATGGTATCAATGCCTTCACCCAGACTAGCGTAGACAAATTTGTCATTGCCAGCACCACCAACGAGTATATCGTTACCTGTACCACCAATCAGGGTATCATTTCCATTACCGCCATTGAGAGTATCATTTCCATCACCACCGTTGAGGGTGTTATTAGCAGCGTTACCAGTAATACTATTTTTCAATGCATTGCCAGTACCATTGATAGCATTGCTACCTGTGAGGATTAGGTTTTCTAAGTTGTAGCCTAGCGTCCAACTGATGGCAGAACTGACTATATCTGTTCCTTCATTGACTACTTCTATGATTTGGTCATTACTGCTGTCAGTGTAGTAAGTGTCATTACCAGCACCGCCAATCATTATATCGTTGCCAGCATTGCCGTCTAGTATGTCGTTACCAGCACTGCCATTAAGGGTATCATTGCCTAATTCTCCTTTAAGGGTATCGTCACCAGTTTCTCCATTAATGATGTCATCACCAGCTTTGCCATTGAGAGTATTGCTGCTACTATTTCCAGTGATTATGTTGTTGAGTGCGTTACCTGTGCCTGAAAGGTTGCTAGTGCCAGTTAAAATCAGATTTTCTAAATTTTCGCCTAAGGTGTAGCTAATTGATAAGCGAACAGTATCCGTTCCTTCATTAGCGTTTTCGACTATTTTATCTGCACTGTTATCGACAATAGAACTCTTGCATAAATATTTTGTGATAAATTAGGGGGTTTACTAATACCAGAATTGTTGAAAACTCATCCGTTAAGCTGAAGTTCGTAGTT
>NZ_JBALFY010000037.1:0-81786 GCF_036916655.1 Nostoc sp. | reverse complement strand
TGCGGTTGCTTCATTTCGCTTCGCTCCATACCCTTCGGGAACGCCAGGGGCGAACGCAATGACAATTGGGCATTTCTTTTTGTGGAGGTCTCTAACTAGATTTATATCAAAAAAAATTAGCCAAGAGATAAAGTTTGGACTCTTGACTAAAATATTATCTCTATACCAATTTTTTTTAAAACAGGGTGGCTTTTATTTGATTGTGAGAATTGCTTATAAGGCGTAACTCAGCTTTCAATTAGGACTCAAATTCTTATTTAGGCTGACACTAGAGACTTTTTCTTGCTAACCCTCAGCGCACCTACAGCAAATAAACCAAGAGCTACTGTTGCACCAGGCTCAGGTACTTTTTTAGGTGGAGGTGGCGGAGCAATATAATAAGTACTAGGCTCATCTAAACCAGTACCATACTGAAAACGAAGATTGCTAATCTTTGCTAGATCGAAGTTAGTAGGTAGCCCTGTAAAAGTAAATGTGGCAGAGTTCTTAATAAAAGTCCCCCCACTTACTGCTGGATTTGCACTATCGTAACCAGTGATAATACCGTAATTCATTTGCTGTCCACCTGAAAGACCAAAACCTGGATTAATACCAAAACCCGCTGTACCAATACCGTAGTGTTGAGTTACTTGGTTAGATGATACGTTAGCAGTACCACCAAGTCCACTGCTAGCGGTAGTCTTTGCAAAACCCCATTCAACTTTATTTCCATTAACCTTGGTGAGATCGAAATCACCTGTGCTAGTTACATTATTTGTAATTAGGCTTGTAGCTTTGGCTGAAGATAACGTTAAGTTGCTTAAGGGAGAGCCAGCATAATCCCAGAAGAGTCCTGTCAGAATATCTGTAGGAACTGAGGCACCTGGGCCTGTATTAGTCAGGGTCAATTTCAACTGACCTGCTACTGAATTATCAAAGACAGCTGTTGCTGAAAGAGCATTACTGCTTCCACCTGATATTGGGTTAGTACCTGTGGCTGAAAAACTCAAAGATGCTGCATCTGCTCTAGACATCTGCGAAACTGTCACTACAGCTAATGCTGATATACAGTAGGCTGCATAACCTACTATTTTCTTGGAATATCTTTGAGACATTTCTTTTAAACTCCTTTGCTTTCTATTTAAGATATTTAAGATATCCCAAAATAACTTTTTCATGAAAATACCTCATGTATAAATTGGCATAAGAAATTATTGCTTGTCTACCTTATAAATCAAGGTTAACTAAAATTTTAAATTGGGATATGCAATATATTTTTAACAAATAGATTGAATATTTTAAGTATTTAAACTTAAGTTTTTTTTTTGGATTTTAAACTACACACAATCAGCTTGATTGGTTAAGCTTCTATTTCTCAGTATTTTTTCTTAATCAATCGATTTATCTGGAAGATTGTTAATTCGTTTCACGAGAAAAGCTAATGATTTTCTAGACATCATACGAGATTTTATGAAGATTAAATGAAAAGGGGAAGGCGAAATCGCCTTCCCCAAAGTTAAAAATTTATGACACTAATATATAAAATACTGACACTGAATTCGCTACTCAAGTTTTAACCACAGTCAACTGCATATTGAATCAACTGGGCAAGGCGATGACGTAGGGTTTCTAATCCCAAACGCTGACTCGCAGAAATAAACACCGCGAGTGGAAACTCTTCTCTAGCTAAAGCTAGTGTCTCACTATCGGCTTGATCGATCTTGTTAAAAACAACCAGCGCCGGGCCAGGAGTTATTGGCATTTGCGCCAGGATTTCCCTAACTGAGCGAATATGACGCAACCAGGCGGGGTGAGACAAATCTACTAAATGTAGTAGGGCATCGGCTTCTGTGACTTCCTCCAAGGTGGCGCGGAAGGCATCCATTAAAGATGCAGGCAGTTCGTGTATGAACCCTACTGTATCTGTAATGAGAATTTCCTGATGTTCATCTGTTTCGCCATGAGGAATTACCAGGCGGCGGGTAGTAGGATCGAGAGTGGCAAATAGCTGGTCGGCTGTATAAACTTCTGCGTTAGTGAGAGCATTCAGCAAAGTAGATTTACCAGCGTTGGTATATCCCACCAAAGCTACCGAGGGAACTTCTTGATGCTGCCGTCGCTGTCGTAACCGCGAACGATGTGCCTGTAACTGAGTTACTTCTTTTTGCAGCCGGGAAATACGCTGGCCAATGGCACGGCGTTCAGTTTCCAGTTTGGTTTCACCAGGGCCACGAGTCCCAATACCACCACCCAATCGGGACATGGTGCGACCTCTACCAGCCAGTCGCGGCTGCATGTATTCTAACTGTGCTAGTTCTACTTGCAACTTACCGGCACGAGATTGGGCGCGTTGGGCAAAGATATCTAAAATTACTTCGGTACGATCGACCACCCGGATACCAATTTGCATTTCTAAGTTGCGGACTTGGGAGGGTGAGAGGTCGCGGTCAAAGACGACGAGATTAACCCCTAGTGTTTGGGCTGTTAGGGCAATTTCTTGTACTTTACCTTCGCCAACTACGGTTTGGGGATGAATGCGCGATCGCTTTTGTTGTATTGTTTGTAATACATCTCCGCCAGCAGTATCAACTAAACGTGCCAATTCCAATAGGTTGTCCTGGAATTGTAGGGGAGTCATCTCACTGGTCATCAGCCCCACAATCAGCACGCGATCGTGGACAGCATCTACTTCCTGGGCGATAAATTCCCGCTGGAATTCTGCTTCCAGATTTTCCACCAAGTCTACTAAATCTTGGTCTGCCAGATCATCCAAATCCAAAGGTGGCGATATACTCCAACTTGGGGATTGAATTTGGCTTTCCCCTACCTTCAATGCAGCAGGACTAGTAATCAGGGTGCGAGAGTCTTGGTGTGTCAGATGAGCTAGATAAGCTTCTTTCACATACCCAGTCGCACCGCCTCCCCGCCGTGTAAATCCGGTTCCGGTAATATTTAGGACGACTAGGGCATCTAAGCGTTGTAGTGCCATAGCCGTGAGCGCCGCTTCGTTGGGCGGTTCTGGCTTGAGATGGGTGGCAATACAACGAATACCACTGAGTCGTTCTGCACCGTAACGGGGCAATTCCATCGGTGGTATTTGCGTTTGGCGCGGCGTGCCGACCCCGACGCGAATCACTTGTCCGCGACGGTTGATGTAGGCACACACAGGCTGATTGACTTCTGTGCTAATTGCTGCCATACGCTGGGAAAACTCAGGCGTGGTGATGCGATCGCCTGGTATGCGCTGGTGGTACAACCGCTGTAGTTGCTTCAGCTGGCTGGACTTCAGACCTTGGAGATTTCCAAAAATAGTTTCTATAGGCGTTTATGACCAGTCAAATGGCCCCCCGAATCCTTATATGTCTATTTTACAACAGGGTTTAGGCTGCTATCTCTCTCCTTTGAGGGATGCGTTATGAATTTGTTCGCGGGGATATTGATTTGACTAAAGAGGCAGGGAGTAGGGGAGAAAAATTCGCTCATTTCCCCTGCTATCTGGGTTTCAGAGCCAATAAATTTGTTTATTCCCAAAATTTTCAATATTTTAGGACTTACGCATTGACAAGAAATGCCAAATATGAGTAAGGTTTTTAACCATATCTTTCGTAAGGGCACAGCATTGCTTATTGGTGTCAACTTAACATCAAACCGCACGTCCGCCAGGGATTGTAAATCCCTGTCTCATAGCTAAAGTCATCTGAAGATGACTAAAATATTGCCAAAAATCCCTAGTCTACTTCAGTAGACTTGCGCTATTAGTCAGGGAATTATATTCCCTGGCGGGCTGGTGGGATGACGGGTGAACAACACCCAATGAGTACGCTATTTTTGGCTGAAGTTGAAACCGATGAGCTTTGCTGTGCCCCTACCGCGTGGTCTATTTACCTGAAAGTAGCTGTAAGAAAAGCCTGAAAACTTCCTATTTTAGGTAATTCACATCACGACGCATTTGTACAGTGCGTAAGACGCTGCGCGTAACTTGCTTCTCCATCGGAGTATACGGTTCGTTTCTTCCTAATTTTGCATAAACTCTGAATTATTGGCTGACTCGATAAATTGGTCTAACCTGACGATAAGTATTAAGTAAGTTCAGAAATTTATTCCCATCAAAATTTATGGGGTCAACTTTTTTACCAGAACGGTCTACTAAACGGTGGGTAGTAATGCGATGGTCTGGAACTTGACTTTGAGCAATTAACCAAGCAAGAGAATGATATTGAGCTTCTGTGTAGCCGCTATGGGTTTGTTGGCTGCTACTGTCATAACTATCTGGAGGTGTTTCTAAAGAAACGTGATAAGCAAAATTATTCACTGATGCCGGCAAAGTCGGATTAGTCTGCACAGTTTCCACTCCCTCTGGAGTCTCAAAGACAGAGTGAGCTGCACCAAAAGCCCGTTTTTCTGGTGGTACTAGATAAACCACCGTTCCATCTAACTTGACTAAGGCGTGGTAACTTGCTTGCACACCTTCATCGTTATGGGCTACTTGAAAGAAATTAATCGCACTGGAAGCAGAATAACCAGTTTCATGAAGGACGATAATTGGTTGGTTGTGGAGAGGAACGCCGTTCACATCTTTGGTGTAACGTTCTCCATAGTTACTGGGGTCAACGGAAGCAACTTGATAACTAGGTCTGTAGCGTGCAAAAGCTTGAGTGGTTACATACCTTGCTACAGGCTTGTTAATCTTGACTGGGGACTTGAGAACACGTTGAGATTTCTTCTCTGGTTCTTTCGCTGATTGGAATTGCACCTGCGGATATTGACTGAAAGCCATAACCGGTGGATTGGATATATGGGATGTTGTCGGATTATTGTGTAATTTTGTCGCTCGTCCAATTATCAGCACTACAACTAAAGCCATGAACATCAGCGAGATTAGTAGCACCCTAGTCGCCCAGTCTTTAAACCTCATTTTTCTAATACCCGTAAAACGGTAGATATTAACTTATAGCTCAACTCGCGTGTCCCTTGTAGAGGCACATTTCTGTAAACCCCTACCGCTTATGGTATCCAAACAATAATCGCTATAATACCTTAATTCTAGTTAAATATACCTTTATAATCCCTGCAATAGTGCTGTTACGAACCATTTAATAAGGATGTTTTACCTACACCCCCTTCACCAAGTACTAGCAGCTTAGGAAGATATTATTGTTTACCTTCTAACCTAGCTCGGAGATAGGTCAAAATTGCCTGCGTTCCCTGCTTGACAATTTCAGGCGGTGGCGAGCTTAATTGTGGATTGTTATTCACGAATAGCCTTGTCAAGTTGGAGAGTTGGCAGATTTCTGGCGATAGACTGCTGAGTTGATTGTTATCGAGGTATAGCCATGTCAAGTTTAAGAGTTGGCAGATTTCTGGCGGCAGGTTGCTGAGTTGATTGTTATCGAGGGATAGCTCAGTCAAGTTGGAGAGTTGGCAGATTTCTGACGGCAGGCTACTGATTTGATTGTTATGAAGGTATAGCGTTGTCAAGTTTGAGAGTTGGCAGACTTCTGGCGGCAGGCTGCTGAGTTGATTGTTATCGAGGGATAGCCATGTCAAATTGGAGAGTTGCCTGATTTCTGGCATCAGACTGCTGAGTTGATTGTTATCAAGGAGTAGCTTAGTCAAGTTTGAGAGTTGGCCGATTTCTGTCGGCAGGCTGCTGAGTTGATTGTTAGAGAGGTATAGGGTTGTCAAGTTTGAGAGTTGGCCGATTTCTGGCGGCAGGCTGTTGAGTTGATTGTTATGGAGGTTTAGGAAAGTCAAGTTTGAGAGTTGGCTGATTTCTGGCGAAAGGCTGCTGAGTTGATTGTTTTTGAGGGATAGCCATATCAAGTTGGAGAGTTGGCTGATTTCTGGCGGTAGGCTGCTAAGTTGATTGTTATTGAGGTTTAGCACCGTTTCCTTTTCCCTGGCAGCTTTTTCTATAATTTGCAACAGTTCTTCGTTTGTCATCTGCAAACCTCACCAATTCTGTAGCGATATTTACCAGAATAGTGTATTGCACGTTATGGGGAGTGGGGCTAGATTAATATGTTCTATCTGCGTAGAAAGAGATGTCTATTATTAAAGACCCGATAAATCGCCGTCAAGACAAAAGATTGATTATTGTAGAGACAGCGATTCATCGCATCTCTTGTCTTAACCGAACAGTATTGGATTTACACTGGAATCTCTATGACAAATTCTGTTCCTTCACCAAGCACAGAATTGCAACTCAACTGTCCATTATGGATTTCCTCGACGATTTGACGAGCGATCGCTAATCCTAATCCTGTCCCTTTACCAACCTCTTTAGTTGTAAACAGGTGGTTAAATATCTGCGCTCTAATCTCCTCTGGCATCCCCTGACCGTTATCTCTAATGCGAATTATTACCGTGTTGTTATTGGATACTTCGGTGTGAATCAGTATTTGCTGATATTCATCTCGCACTTGGGCATAAGAATACCCCTCAATGGATGTATCTAAGGCATCAATGGCATTGGCAATGATATTCATGAATACTTGATTTAGCTGTCCCAAAAAGCACTTGACGGGTGGTAAATTACCGTATTCGGTGACAACTTTGATCGCAGGACGTTTTTCATTAGCTTTGAGGCGATACTTCAAAATTAACAGAGTACTCTCAATGCCTTCATGGAGATTACAAGCAACTTTTTCGGCTGTATCGGCTCTAGAGAAGGTACGCAGACTGGTACTAATGTCTTTAATCCGTTCTGAAGCCACCTTCATGGAACTTACTAGCTTTGGTAAGTCTTCAATCAAGAATTCTAGGTCAATTTTTTCGCTATGCTTAATAACTGCGATCGCTGGAGTGGGATGATATTGTTTAAATAATTGGATATGGGTGAGTAAGTCTTGAGTATACTCTTCGGCATTATCGAGGCTACCTTCGAGAAATCCAATAGGATTATTAATTTCATGTGCTACTCCAGCAACTAAATTGCCCAAGGTTGCCATTTTTTCATTTTGCACCATTTGTAATTGGGTGCGCTCAAGTTCTTGTAGCGATCGCTCTAGTTGATGGGAATAATTCTGGGATTCTTGATAAAGACGGGCATTTTCTAGAGAAATGGCGGCTTGGGTGCATAGCAGTTGGATCACTTCGGTGCGATCGGGAGTAAATACACCAATTGTTAGCGGATTTTCTAGATATAGCAACCCGATGATTTTACCCTGGTTTAATATCGGCGTACACAAGACACTCTTAGGTTGTTGCTGCATAAAATATGGATCGGCAATAAAATCAGTTTGTGCTGTTGCATCATCCAGCACAACAGTTTTTAAGCTGTGTTTGACATAGTTTACTAATGTAATCGGAATGCCTTCGTTGATTGATAATGGTACAGATAGTAGGGTGACTCCTTCATCGATATTAGCTACAGCTTCAACCACCAAGCTGTCTTGTTGGAGTACAAGCAGAATAGCTTTTTGTGCCCCGGCATTTTCCATGATCACTTGCAATAGAGTAGTGAGTACTTGCTCTAATTTAATTTCACTGGAAAGAGCTTGTGAGGCTTTGAAGATGGTAGATAAATCGAGGGTTTCAGAAATACTGCTGCTAGAAAGATTTGTGTGAATAGTTTGATGTGTGAACGATGATGTATCGATGGTTGAACTCAGTTGCAAGCGATTTAGTTGCCCTTGTAAAACGGGAACAAGGAGTTGAGGATAGCGTTTTTCTAAGTCCTCGGTTTTGGCTTTAGCACCCCAACGGGCATAGCAATAATAAGCTTCCTGCATATAAACTTGAGCGATTTTTTCTTGGCCCCAGTGGAGGTAAAACTTAGCAGCTAGTTCATTACTTAAGGCTTCTTCTTGGACATATTTGTTTTCTTTAGCTAGAGTTATGGCACGATCGTATAATTCCATTGCTTTATGATTTTGCAGCAAAATTCGATGCCGTTCTGCCTCGACTAAGTAAAATTTGTGTTGATGATTCATGGGGGCATGATGCGCCCATTTTTTCAGTTTTTTCTGATGAGATTTTACTTTTTTAAGAATCTGTTTTTGCTCAGTCGCCTTTGCTGTAGGGTAGAGATGCAGTTGAGTTAGCGCCTCATAAAAATAAACTATTGGTACAATTGCCGCCGATGTTACCCCATCTAAATAGGTTATGGCATTAATTGCCGCCTCAGATGCTCCGGTATAATTTTCAAACAGGTAGCAAAGTATTAGTTCATTGGCATAGCTAAAGCTTAATCCGGTGCGATCGCCTGTTTGTTGTTGTAATGGGCGAATAGTTTGAGCATCATAAACGACATCTGATAAGTAGCTGGAATTAGTAGACTGTCCCAATAAATTTAAGATGGCTTGACGAAATGAATTAATATATATCTGAGGTTTTTCTTGTCTAAAATTGTTGTAAACCTCAGCATAATCACCCATCTGTTTTTCTAACTCAGCTAATTCCTGCCCCATCAAATATCCATGAAAACTACAGCTATAGCTAGCCCAAGCAGCATATTCAATATCTCCTGTTTCTAACCCCACTTGATAGGCTTCGGTTAAGGGTGCAATTGTATCTTGAAGTGCTTGATGCCAGTGATTAATAAATGTTTGAACAATGAAGAAAGTTCTAGATTTTAATTCTTTACTATGGAATTTTTCGAGAACTTGTAATGCTAATTGCCCAAATTTATAACCTGTCTCAATATTTCCCAGAATGCCACACTCAATCAATCCATACCAAGCATAGCCAAAGGCCGATGCTGCCGCATTGCCGTACTGCATCGATAAATTGACTTCGCTCAAAATTATTGGTGGCAGTAAATCTGGACGAGCAATATAAGCTGTTGAATTCGTACTAGCTAAAATTCGGATTGCTGCTAGTTGTTTGCCTCCTGTCATGTTAGGTAAATCAATCAATTTTAAAGGAGATTTACCTAAAAATCGTAATTTTGTTTGAGCTAAATTAAGTAATGTTTGCGTTTGATTTACTTGAGGAGATAGTTTAACACCTAAGAGATTTAACAGTGCGATCGCAGTCTGAATCGAATCCTCAAAACGACTCTGGGCTAAATAAGATTGGATTTGGATTTCAATCGATTTAACCCGATCTAGTAAGACTTTAGCATGTTGTTGAACTTGCTTGACAAACTCTTCTACCTGGTCAAATTCACCCATAAGGTAGGCTGCCGAAGCAGCTTCTTCATGCAGGGCTAATGTGAGTGAATATTGTTGTTGCCAGCTATCTGTTCTCAATAGCTGAATGCCACAACTGATATACTCTATTGTATTAGCATAAGCCGTTGATAGTTTAGCTTTTTGCCCAGCCAGCAAATTTAACTGCGCTAATTGATCTCGATCGGATTGTCGAGTGATTAGCTTTACACCAATATTCAACTGATTAACAATCTCAAAAATTCTCTCTTCTTGCTTTTTAATGGAGATTTTGCTTAATAGCAGTTGACCAATTTGCAGATGGATAGATTGTTTGTCTGCATCTGGGATTAAAGCATAAGCCGCTTGTTGAACGCGATCGTGTAAAAATTTATAGTTTACAGTTAGGGAATTTTCTACTAAATCCTGTGTTTCTCGCCCGACATAAAATTTGTAAACTTCACTTTGGGGCAGAATTAATCCCTCTTGTAATGCTTTCCAGAGATATGTTGCTGTTTCGGTTTCAGATTTTTCAGAAACAATTGCCAATGTTGCTAAATCAAATTGGTTCCCAATACAAGCTGCTAATTTTAAAACATCCTGCGTTGATTCTGGCAATTTTTGCAACTGTAGCACCATAAAATCAACCACATCATCTGTCAGGGCTAACGCCTTCAACTGGGTAATATTAAACTGCCAGCTTCCGCTATCTAAATCAAATTTAATTAGTTTATCTTGGTGCAGTGATTTGAAAAATTGTGTACTAAAGAATGGATTGCCTTTAGTTTTCTGATATACTAATTGTGTTAATATTTCTGTAGTCTTTGGTGAGCAATTTAAAGTGTCAGCAATTAACTGATTTAAACATGCTTGACTCAGCGTATCTAATATAATTTTATTAATTTTAGCATTAGTTTTGGCAATTTCATCTAATGTTAACATCAATGGATGAGCAGCAGAAACTTCATTATCACGATAAGCTCCAATTAATAATAAATATCCTGACTTTGAGTCATTCATTAGTACCTGGATTAACTTCAGTGAAGCTGAATCTGCCCACTGCATATCATCTAAAAAAATCACTAGGGGATGTTCTTTAGTAGTAAATACTTGAAGAAATCTTTGTAATAATAAATTAAACCGATTCTGGGCTGCGCTTCCTGAAAGTTCCGTTGCAGGCGGTTGTTGACCAATAATTTGTTCTAGTTCGGGAATTACCTCAAGAATGACTTGCCCTTGATCGCCCAGCACTTGTAAAATTTTATTTTTCCAAGTTGACAAATGAGCATCACTTTCACTTAGCAATTGCCCCATTAAGTCTCGAAATGCTTGCACAAAAGCAAAGAAGGGAATATTCCGATTAAATTGGTCAAATTTGCCTTTGACGAAGTAGCCCCGTTGCCGGACAATGGGTTTGTGAACTTCGTTAACAATTGCCGTTTTACCAATACCAGAAAAACCAGCCACCAGCATTAATTCCGTCTGATTATTGGTAACGCGGTCAAAGGCTTTAAGCAGAATTTCAACTTCATCCTCGCGACCATAGAGTTTTTCTGGGATAATAAAGCGATCGCACACATCCCGTTGAGCAATTGGGAAACTTACAATCTTCCCCGTCTCCTTCAGTTGAACCAAACAATTTTCTAAATCATATTTCAGGCCAAATGCACTCTGATAGCGGTCTTCGGCATTTTTCGCCATCAGTTTCATCACAATGTCTGACAACACTTGTGGAATCTCTTTCCTCTCCCCTAAAAGTGGCGGAAGTTTGGCAATATGACAATGTACCAATTCCATCGGATCTTGTGATTGAAATGGTAATTGCCCTGATAATAGTTCGTAAAAAGTTACACCCAAAGAATAAAAATCAGTCCGGTAGTCAATCCCTCGATTCATCCGTCCAGTTTGCTCTGGGGACAAATAGCCCAATGTTCCTTCTAACACATTAAGACTCATCAATATTTGAGTTTCTCGTGGTAGCAGAGATGCAATACTAAAGTCAATTAACTTAACTTCTTTTGTTTCGGGATTAATTAAAATATTGGCGGGTTTAATATCTTTGTGAATGATCCGATTACGAATTAGAATATCTAAGGCATCACAAAGAGCGATCGCGATTTGTAAAAACTCCATCAGAGATTCTACACTTCCCCCCAGTCCCCACTCTCCACTCTGTACTCCCCATTCCTTCAAGGAAACTCCGCCAAAGTCTTCCATCACCAACGCATAGCCATTCTGATAGGGTTCCAGGCTGTAGGTTTGGATGATTCCAGGTAGATTCAGATTTTTGGCAATGGTGAACTGGTTGCGAAAGTGTACCAATTCGCTGAAGCTGGGATAAGCAGTTTTCATCAGCTTAATCACCACAGATTTTTGGTCAGTCTCTCGATTAGCGCGATAAACTAAGGTTCGAGAACCGTTGTATAGTTCTTTGCTAACGTGATAACCGGGAATGCTGACCATAGGACTTAATTTTTGAGACCTCAGTATTTAGAGTTCCCAAAAACATCGCTGAACTCGATATTATTGCGCTAATGGACTTCCAACAAATAAATTATCCAATCTTGTGGGATGAGCGACACGAGCGCCCTAAGCTTTGGGCGGACAAGATGTCCACCCCACAAGAAGTAATTGAGTATTTTTTTATTTGTCAGTCCCTAACGCTTGACGTACCCACAGCCTAAATGCTCGTCGCGCTGTACTAGATCCTTCTGTCAGGCTGGATTGTAAAAACTGCAATATTCCCTCAATCACAGGCAAATTCCCAAAAATGGGACTAGTTTCAACCTCAATATACTCTTTTTGATTTAAGACAAATACTTGCAACTTGCCACCTCCGTAACACCAAAGTTCGGGTACACCCAACGCCACATAAGCACTAAGTTGGGTCTTTGAAGTAACATCGATTTCAATTGCTAAATCTGGCGGTGGATCAACTGACAAATCTAACCGTCGCTTACCGATCATTTGGCGGGCATTTTGGATATAAAAACAGGTATCTGGTTCTACACCTGCTGCCATAAGCGTTCGCTTAAATGTTGTCGAGCCGTAAGGTTCCCAATCAAGTTCTAACTCATCAAGGAGGATTTTAACCATATCGCCGATTAATTCTTTGTTAACTTCATGTTCTGGCGAAGGCATCCGAATCTCTAACACTCCTTGATAGTAAGCAACTCGTGCAGCGCGATGGTCTCCAAGTTCTTCTAGAATTGCTTCAAATTCTGCCCAACTGATCTCGCGCAATGTCAAGCACTGCCCTGGTTGAACGTCGATTTGGCGTAGTTGCAGTGTTACAACCATTTCATCCTCCATACTTCAGGGATGGCATCGTCAAGCAAAGCTAGAAAAACCTAGATTCGGTGGAATATCCTGAATCCGGCCAGGCCCGATCGCTCGTAATGCTTCTTTGAGTAAAATATCCCCAGTATACAAGGCACGTCCGACAATCACACCACTTACGCCTTGAGGTTCTAATGCCAACAAACTCAATAAATCGGTGAGAGAACTGACTCCACCAGAGGCAATTATCGGGATGGAAATTGCTGCTGCAAGTTCTCGCAAAGCTTCTAAATTGGGGCCTGTGAGTGTACCGTCTCGGTGAATATCTGTGTAAATTATGGCGGCTGCACCCAATTCTTGCATTTGTACAGCCAATTGAGTTGCTAAAACTTCTGAGGTTTCTAACCAACCGCGAGTTGCTACGCGTCCGTTACGAGCATCAATACCGATGATAATCTGTTCGGGGAATTCTTGACAGAGTTCTTGCACTAGTTGGGGTTGTTCTACGGCGATAGTGCCGAGAATTGCCCACTGAATACCTAGATTGAATATTTGTTGTACGCTGGTGCGATCGCGCAATCCTCCACCAATTTCAATCGGCACTGACACCGCATGAGCGATCGCTTCAATTGCCTTCAAATTTACTACTTTACCTGCTTTAGCACCATCTAGATCAACTATATGCAGTCTGTTAGCACCTTCATCTACCCACTGTTTGGCAACATCAGCAGGATTTTCGCTAAAAACTTGCGAGCGATCGTAGTCTCCCTGATACAGTCGTACACAGTGACCTTCTAGTAAATCAATCGCTGGAATTACGTCCATTTACCTTTTCCTTATAACTTAATGCAATCAAACCGCTAGCTATAGCTGAATTTAGGACTGACAAATAAAAAAATACTCACCTACTTCTTGTAGGGTAGGCGATACAAACGCCCTAAGCCTTGGGCGGACAAGATGTCCACCTCACAAGATTGGATAATTTATTTGTTGGAAGTCTCTTACTATTTTTCATTATTCATTTTTAATTGCCTTACAGCTTGCCCAAAACCTAGCACCAGCAAGATATTAGAAAGGGTCAAAAATAGTTCTGCACCACCATGTAACCAATCTACATTGGCTAAAGACTCGCCATAATGCAATTGGGCATAAATTCCTGCCGGGATGGTGATGGCAACAAAAACGAGAGTGCCATAAAATCCATATAGCGCTAAACGCGGCATTTGTGGACTGCGGCTGATAAACCACAAGAAACCCAAATAGGGAAACAGTGAAAGTGCAAACAGGGTTTCTTTAGAAATCATTACTCTGATTTAATAGGGTTTGGTTCAATAGTGTTAGCAGATTTGGTAGAACGCCAAATCAAATACGCCGCTGCCCAAAGCGTAAAATTACCAACTAAAGTCATGGTAGCTTGAAGCGTTACCATCCATTCCAGAGATTCGGCGTTGTCGAAATAATGCCAGGTACAGGCACACATGGCGCTGACTAAAGCTGGTAACATAGCAAGAGATAATCCCCACCAATTTCGGTTATTAGTCAGTTCGCCGTAAGTCCAGATTAACCAAATGGCGACAATCCACTCAATAACGCTAGAAATGTGAATAATCCAGGTAGGAATCGATAGCACGTGCATAAGAAAGTTAGGTGTTGGGAGTTGTTTCTATAAGAAGAATTCAGAATTCAGGAGCGGAGCCGGAGACGCTCCGCCTCCGGTCAGAATTCAGTATGAATTCTGTACGACTGGGTAATGAATATTGTTTGTGTAGACGCGGTTTATAACCGCCCGTTTCGCTAATGTTCCCAGCGTGAAGCCTTCGGCTACATGAATTGCCCACGCTTGTTGGGAAACGCTATAAACGACAGATATTCTGTATAAAAAAAGCTATTAATCTAAAATCCAAAATCTAAAATGGTCAAGATGCGGGCATTATTGTCTGGGTATTACGGTAAAGGGAATGGTGGTGACGAAGCTTTATTGGCAACGCTTTTGCAAATGTTACCATCTCATGTAACGCCTGTGGTGCTTTCGGGAAATCCAGAGGAAACGCGCGATCGCTACAATGTAGAAACCTACGATCGTATGGCTCCTTTACCTGTATTGCAAGCTTTACGCTCTTGTGATGCCTTGATTTGGGGCGGCGGGAGTCTCATTCAAGATGTTACTAGTACTATCAGCCCATTTTATTATGGGGGACTGATGGCATTGGCGCAAAAAATGGGTTTGAAAACTGTTGCTTGGGCGCAGGGTATCGGCCCGTTAGTGCGTCCGCAAACTCGTTGGCTGGCACGGCAGAACTTTAGTAAGTGTACCAAAATTAGTGTCCGCGATCGCGCCAGTGCGGCTTTATTATCTGATTGGCAAATTCCCTGTATTATAGCTCCTGACCCGGTTTGGGCGTTGGAATCGCAACCAGTACCAGGACTTTGGGATTTACCTGCGCCGAGAGTTGCGGTAACGTTGCGATCGCATCCCCAACTTACAGAAACACGTCTAGCCAATTTAACTCGCGCTTTGGTTGACTTTCAAAAAGCCACACAGGCTTTTATTTTATTACTGCCATTTCAAAAAAGTGAAGATTTAAGTATTGCCGAAGCCATTAAACCACATCTTAAAGATGTCAGCCAGATTTTATGTCTAGAAGATCCACAACTTTTAAAAGGTGTATTTCGCGGTGTCGAGATGGCAATTGGGATGCGTCTGCACAGCTTAATTATGGCAGCAGCCGAAGGTTGTCGTTGCTTTGCTCTCAGTTATGACCCCAAGATAAATCGTCTCATGGAAGATTTGGAAATGCCTGGGTGGGATTTAGCCAGTTTACCAGATGACCCTAATTTTATTAGTCTAGCTTGGATGGAGCATTATGCTAATGGCGAGCCATTATCATCAGAGCAAATAAAATCTTTAGTAGATAGGGCATTAATGCACCGTGAGTTATTGAGCCAAGCTTTTCTTTGACACTCCTAACAGGCTGTTTGAAAAGTCTAACAGGTTGTAAAAAAGCTCTCTGAGTATACTGCGATCGCAACTGTTGGGTGGGCATCTCTCAATACTGTTCGGTTAAGTCAAGAGATGCGAAATTATCAGTCTTTTGCCATAAGGGGCGATTTCCGTTTAATTTAAATTATCTTCTTGCAGAGTGCGTTATTCACTCTTAATATAAAAGTACGATAACTTTATCGGTTTATCGTACTTTTATTTAGTCCGAGCAAAATACCACATAATTCTTCCAGATTCAAGTCTTGTATCGCTTTTAGCCTAAACTCCAGTATATGAGAAACTCTTTTTGTTAGGGTGTTCATCTCACTACTTCTATTAGAGTCGACACGAGGCTTCTAACCAATTAAGGTACAAGAATTCTTGTTGCCTAGTCTAGCTTTCAGTTTAGTTTCTGAAATACTTAACAAAAGTTAACTCACATTAAATGAAAAATAATCTCAATAAATCTGGTAGTATAACTTCAGCTTTATTGAGATAGATACTCATTAAGATGCTCGTGTATTTCAGCTATTTGCAAACTTTCTGATGGAGATAACGCTATGTTCAAATACTGGAGTCGATGTCTTGGTAAACAGGGAAGGCTGGATTAAGCAACCTAAGTTGCATCAAATTATGTGATATTTACGTACAGAACTAGTGGCTATTATTACACAAGCCCTTTGGAATGCACAACTATTTATTTATCAGGTGACAATATGTCGAAAAAAATTGGTTTGTTTTACGGTACTCAAACTGGTAACACTGAATCTGATGCTGAAAAAATTCGGGATGAGTTTGGTGGTGATGTTGTAACATTACATCCCATTTACGAGGCAGATACTACCAGTTTTGATGAGTATGACTTGCTGATTATTGGCTCTCCCACTTGGGATATTGGTCAACTTCAAAGCGATTGGGAAGGCTTTTTCTCCGATCTCGATGAAATAGATTTTAAGGGTAAGCTGGTTGCCTATTTTGGTGATGGAGACCAATATGGCTATAGTGATAACTTCCAGGATGCAATTGGAATTCTAGAAGAAAAAATTTCCCAACGAGGCGGTAAAACTGTTGGTTACTGGCCAACTGAGGGATATGACTTTGAGAATTCTAGAGCTTTGAGAAATGGCAAGTTTGTCGGATTGGCACTCGATCAAGGTAGTCAATCTGAGTTAACAGACGAGCGAATTAAAACTTGGGTTGCTCAGTTAAAGACAGAATTTGGTTTGTAGTCTAATAAAGGCGCACAGCTAGCTGTGCGCCTTTATTGAAATTGATAATTTAGAATTTATAGGTATTATATGTCCGATCTATTTGATGTTTTATGGTTAAGTGCTAGTCCGGCTTTGCAGCGTTTTGATAAACCATTACTTGAATATTTATCTGGGTATACAAGTGTCGCTCAGTGGGAATACCAGCAAACTAAAGATGAAGCTAGTTCCATAGATCAAGCTGTGGAGTTGCTATATGAATTTTTAGAATGGCGCGATCGCCCCGTACATTTAGCCGGTCATGCTATGGGTGGTGCGATCGCCTTAACCTTTGCGCGGCGATTTCCCGAAAAAGTGCGATCGCTAACTCTGCTGGCTGTAGCGGCTCAACCTGCAAACAATTGGCAAGCTCACTATTACTTTCAACGACAACTTTTTAACATCAGCCGTGAGTTGGTTTTGGCAAGCAGCGTTCGCAGTCTTTTTGGAAATCAACCACCTCATACTACTAAGAAATTAGTCGCCGCCTTAGATAAAGATTTAGAACAATCTCCATCATCACACTCTTTGTTTAAGTTGGTTTATTTACCCAAAGGTGGAGTTTCTATGCCAATGATGGTATGTGGTAGCAAGAGCGATCCGGTAATCAACCCATCTGCATTGCATGACTGGTCTAATTGGTTAAAACCAGAAGATAAGCTCTGGGAATGCTCTCAAGGATATCATTTTTTTCACTACTTTTATCCTCAACAGGTTGGCGAACAGATTTTAAGGTTTTGGCAACATCACCATCCGCATTTACTGGTAGCATCTCCACTATCTTTTAGCACTTCTACAAGTTATTCATAAAGGCAGAATAACCAACTCTTAAAAACTAATATTTTCTTGCGTTCGAGCGGTGATAGTTACTATTATCGCTCCGTTTGCGTTGCCTATTTTTCCTCCAGTTTTGTCTATCGTCTTTTTACAGTTGATTTTCTCACTACTTGAGTGTAGATTCACATAAAAATACCTGCACTAAATTTTCATAGTCAAAGATAAAGAAATATTGATTAGATTTGAACAGCCTATCAAAAGGTAGTATATTCTTTCTAAATACTACGGTAAATCAATCAATTTAGTGTAGTATAATCGTTATTATCATAGATATAGCTGCTTAAACTCCTAAAATGTTAGGTAGTAAAGATGACAAAAGTATACCCACAAATAACGTGTCTACCAATTTGCAGCAGAATTTTTTCTTCTTTCTGGGTTGCTTGTTAGTAGTAACAACAGCTTGCTCAGAGGTTAAGTCTACCAGTCCGGCAACGATCGCTGCTAATCCTAGTCCATCCCAAATCGCAGTATCGAATACAACTCAATTGCATGTTGCTAAATATAAAGGTGGCTGGGACTTAAATTTAAAGTTAGCTGGACTAGATAATTTCCCTTATCAAACTCAATTTACTGAGTTTACTGGGGGTAATTTGATGGTACAGTCAATTAATGCTGGTGCGATTGACTTGGGATCTGCTAGTGAAATTCCGCCGATTTTTGCGATTGAGTCGAAAGCATCTGTAAAAATTATTGCCACTCTCAAAGGGCCGACACTTGGTCAAGTTGTACTCGTACCCAAGGACTCGACTGCCAAAGCGATCGCTGACCTCAAAGGTAAAAAAGTGGGTTATGTCAAAGCCACAACTGCCCACTACTTCCTGATTAAGATGTTAGAAAAAGTTGGGCTGACAATGAAGGATATCAATGCAATTCCTTTATCGATACCTGATGGACTTTCGGCTTTTCGTAAAGGACAGCTTGATGCTTGGGCTACCTACGGTTATTCCATCCCCCAAGCCGAAAAAGAAGGGGCGCGGGTGCTGGAATCTGCAAAAGATATTTTGAGTGGTAACTTTGTGATTATTGCTTCACCCAATGCAATCGCTGATCCCCAAAAGAAGGTTGCGATCGCTGATTTTCTCTGTCGTTTGCAAAAATCCCAAACTTGGCGGGAATCTAATCTTAAGCAATGGTCGAAGAATTACGCAACTACCATTGATGTTGATCAAGGCATAGTTTATCAGGATGCCAAGCAAGGACAACAACAGCGTCATCAAGAATTACTTCCTGTTTCTGACGAAGCTATTGCTTCTCAGCAAAAGGTTGCTGATACCTTTTTTCAAGCGGGTGTAATTCCCACAAAAGTTGATGTGAAAAAACTTTGGGACAGCAGTTTTAACGAAGATATCGCCAAATGCCAATAATTGTGGCAAGGAGTAAAAAGCTAAATGTCAAAATCACCTTATTTTTTAATAAGAGTAAAAATATGTTTCATGGAATAGAAAGAGAATTATTAAGCTTTTATAAATTTGCACAAACAAAGTAATGGCTTGACTTTTAACGGATCGCTACAACATTAGGCGATCGCACTTGACAATCAAGACAGTCGCTACAATTATCCTTAAGTGAATCGTAGTGACTTATACTTAAGGAAATATCGCTAACTCGCTTTCTGGATCAAAAAAGTGAATTTTCTCTGGAGTTAGAGATAACCAAAGTTGCTCACCAGGTTGTACAAATCGGTCTGGTGGGATTCGCACTTGTAGGGAAATGGCTGTAGTGGCAGGTTGAGATCCTGGTTCGGCAATCTTAACAGCGAGAAAGGAATCGTTGCCGAGATTTTCTACCAAATCTACTTGTACAGGTAAATTTTTAGTAGCAGGCATACTCAAGTTCAAATGTTCTGGGCGAATGCCTAAAATTAGAGTTTTCCCATCATATTTTTGTAAAGCTTTTCCCCAGACTTCGGGGAGGGTGAAACGCAACTGGGGATGAGTAATCAACTGCGGGGCATGAAATTCTACAGGAATAAAATTCATCGGTGGTGAACCAATGAACTCTGCGACAAAAAGATTAGCAGGACGGTTGTAGAGTTCTAGCGGAGAAGCAACTTGTTGAATTTTACCCTCAGACATAATCGCAATGCGATCGCCCATTGTCATCGCTTCGGTTTGGTCATGGGTAACGTAAATCGTCGTTGTCCCCAACTGGCGCTGCAATTTCACAATTTGGGCGCGGGTTTCCGCCCGTAGCTTGGCATCTAAGTTAGAAAGCGGCTCATCCATTAAGAATACTTGGGGGTCACGGGCGATCGCTCGTCCCAATGCAACCCGTTGTCTTTGTCCCCCAGATAGCTGTTTGGGTAAACGATTCAACAATGTTTCGATTTGCAACAATTGAGCAACACTACGCACCTGTACATCTACCGCCCGTTCTTTGTCAGAAGTGTAGCGCAATCCTTTAGGTAACTTTTTGGTCGCCCCCACAAAAAGATTTTCCGCCCACGTCCGAAGATAAGGAGTATTTTCTCCTCTGCTCCTCTGCTCCTCTGCTCCCCTGCTTCCCCTACGCCGTAACCCAAAGGCGATGTTATCATACACCGTCATGTGCGGATAGAGGGCGTAATTTTGAAACACCATTGCGATGTCGCGTTCCTTGGGTGGTAAGTCATTGATCAAGCGATCGCCTATCCAGATATTACCGCCAGTCATCACTTCTAAGCCGGCTATTAACCGCAGTAGGGTGCTTTTACCACAACCAGAAGGGCCCACCAGCACCATAAACTCGCCATCTGCGATCGTTAGGTTAATCCGCCGCAAGACGTTGACACTTCCCGCACGATCTTGCGCTGCATCAGTTGTGAGGGGAGATTGGGTTTGTGAGTTAACACTTTCCCCTTTACGGGAGGAAAAACTTTTATAAACGTTTTCTAAAATAACTTGGGACACAACTGTTAATTATTGTCATTGGGCATTGGGCATGGGGCATTGGGCATTAGGGACTTCCAAAAAATAAATTATCTATCTTTTGGGGTGGGCATCTTGCCCGCCCTGAATATGGGACGGGTGAGGACACCCATCCCACAAGAAAATTTGGGATGTTTTTTTATTTGGAAGTCCCTTAGCTTGAAAAAGGGACAAATGAAAGTTTAGCGCCCATCATAATACACGTTCAGGGTAAATACGAAAAGTTAAAAAAACAGCTTACACGATCAAAAGCAAACTACCCTAAATTTTAGGGCTATCAAGAGGTGTTGTTATGACTACCGATGTACCTAAAAATCTTTCCCAAGACCCAAGTATTAATCCTATCCATGACATTGTAGACGTACAAACCACAGATTGTTGCATTGTGGGTGGGGGGCCAGCAGGAGCAGTATTAGCACTGTTGTTAGCGCGTCAAGGCATTTCTGTGATGCTGCTGGAAGCACATAAAGACTTCGATCGCGACTTTCGTGGCGATACGATTCATCCATCAGTAATGCAAATTATGGAGGAATTGGGACTTAGCGATCGCTTGCTGCAACTCCCCCATACCAAAATGCGCCAAATTAGTATTCAAACTCCTCAAGATACTGTCACATTCGCAGATTTTAGTCATCTGAAAACCCGCTACCCCTACATTACAATGCTTCCCCAGGTAAAATTCCTGGAGTTTATCACCCAAGAAGCACAAAAATATCCTAATTTCCATCTGGTGATGGGTGCGAATGTACAGGAATTAATTGCCGAAAATGGCGTAATTCAAGGTGTCCGCTATCGGGGAGGTGGTGGCTGGCATGAAATCCGGGCAATACTGACAGTAGGTGCAGACGGTCGCCACTCACGTTTACGCCACCTGGGTGAGTTTGAGTCCATCGAAACCTCACCACTAATGGATGTTCTCTGGTTTCGCCTACCGCGTCAGCCAGAAGACTCAGAGGGGGGGATAGGGCGCTTTGGTCAAGGTAATATCATCGCTATGCTTGACCGTGGTGATGAGTGGCAACTTGCTTATGTCATCCCCAAGGGAGGCTATCAACAATTACGGGCTGCCGGTTTGGAGGAATTAAAAAAATCCTTTGTGGAAGTAGTGCCAGAATTCCAGCAACGCATTCAAAATTTACATGATTGGTCACAAGTAGCTTTTCTCTCAGTGGAGTCCAGCCGCGTCAAACGCTGGTATCGTCCAGGGCTGCTACTCATCGGTGATGCTGCTCATATAATGTCCCCCGTTGGTGGAGTTGGGATTAACTACGCCATTCAAGATGCTGTCGTTGCAGCGAATGCACTTAGCAAACCACTCAAACAACAACAAGTACAACTTAGCGACCTAGCAAAAGTACAACGTCAACGCGAGTTACCCACACGCATCATTCAGGCGTTTCAAACTTTTATCCAAAAGCAGGTATTTGCCCCAGTTCTCACATCCAATCGCACCTTTGTACCACCTGCGTTTTTGCGCTTACCCATCTTGCGCGACCTTCCAGCCAGGTTGATCGCCTTGGGTATTTTTCCGGTTCACGTCAAGACTTAATTTTTGCCAATAATTTTTTCTATTTCTGAAATGGGTGGTACAATTATACTACTCATGCAGAATTGAATGCTCAATTTAGTCAAGCGAAGGTGGCGAACGGTATACTCAATGCTGTTCAAAGCGATCGCTTGGCTTTTATGCTAGAAAGGACTAAAAAGAATTCAGCACCCAGGAGTCAGAAGTCAGAATTGATAAGGAGTTTAGTTATGATTGGTATATTCATTCGTCAAGTGTTCTTCTGAATACTGAATTCTGAGTCCTGAATTCTGTGAGAAAATTTGCTCAAATATTATTAAAAAATGCAAACAATTAAACATATCTAGATATTAATTGGCACTACATAGAAAACCCTCTCTTTTTCAATCAGCACTTTTTGCAGTCAGGAGTAATTTTAATGAACAGTTGCGTTTTAATGGCGGAAATTATTAACGAGCCGCAACTCCGCTATACAGCAGATAATTTGGGAGTCACGGAAATGTTGGTACAGTTTCCCAATTCCCAGAAACCAGAAGATCCGCCAGCCACCCTGAAAGTTGTCGGCTGGGGGAATTTAGCGACAGAAATTCAGCAAAACTACCACCAAGGCGATCGCGTCATCTTGGTAGGACGTTTAACGATGAATACTGTTGAGCGTCAAGAAGGTTTTAAAGAAAAACGCGCTGAATTGACGGTGCAGCAAATTCAATCTGTTGGAGGTAGTTTTAATACCGATCCATTACCCTCAGCAACCGTAACCCCATCATTCACTGAAACTGCTCCACGACAACCAGCATCATCTCGTCCTGCACAGAAAGATGTTCCCACTTACGAGTCAGCAGCACGTCCAGCACCTATTCCAGCGCCAAGTTACGAACCTGTACCCCAACCCACAAATTATGAGCGAACCACTTATCCAGCAGTGAAAGAGCAAGAACCAGATCCAGATGACATTCCGTTCTAAAAGTTGCTAGTTGAGCGTGTATTCAATTTGCTAACTAACATTACATTAGACAATTTCTACAAATAGCCATCCTTGAGGATGTGCTATTTTTTTGTCTGCGTTGATGCTTTGCATCTTGTCGTGAGACATCGCTTACCTACTCTGATTTCACCAACTCTCTATCTTTCCATGTAAGCTACAATCAAAATTACTTAATCAATTAATTTTCTAGCACAGCTATGACCATTTCTCTGCCACCGAAAATTAATAGTCTTCCAACAACACTACCCATTGAGGGCGCGGTTCGGATTGATTTGGAGGAAGGTATTCCAGTTTTTCGAGCATCCACTACTGTTCAAAGTCGCATTGAAGAATTATTGGCGAAACAGCAAAACACTCAACTTAGCGTAGAGGAAGAAAAAGAACTTGATGGGTACGAAGAAATTGACGATTATATAAGCTTTGTAAATCGCACAATTCGTAATTTGGCTGTTGCTCCAACTCAGCAGGCATAATAAATTGTGTCTTCTCGCAGCAAGATTTCTGAATCTATACAAAAGCAGGTACATAAACGTGCCAAGTGCTTGTGTGAATACTGTCATGCATCTGAACAATGGCAATATGTGCAGTTCACGGTAGATCATATTATGCCGTTGTCATTGGGTGGAACAGATAATTTGGAAAATCTGGCGTTGGCTTGTTTTCACTGCAATCGCAGGAAGACAAATCGGCTTATGGCAACTGATCTTCAATCTGGAGAAGAAGTTTTACTGTTTAATCCGCGACAGCACATTTGGAGCGATCATTTTATTTGGTCTTGTGGATGGACTATTAATTGTTGGTTTGACACCTATTGGACGAGTAACTGTCACTGTATTAGCCTTAAATTGGGAACGGGTTATCAATATTCGTGCAGCTGATAAAGAAATTGGTCGCCATCCACCAATGGACGATCTAATTCAAGAAAAAATTGATACAAACTAGTAAGGAATAGTACAATGTCTACGACGGGCTACGCCTATGCAATATTTTTGCGAAAATACATGAGCTGATCGCAATTTGCAGAGATCGCAACCAGTTCTACATCGCAAATGCGTGTATATTGTGGAAGTATGTGAGAAACTGCCAAAAAGTATAAAAACCAAATTTACTCACATATACATCAAAACTATTGTTAAAATCCAAATAATTTTAAGTTAATATTCATACCTAACTCCTATGAGAGAAACTGTCCTAGAGGTTCGCAATTTACAAGTTGAATTTCCCGGTGATGGCAACATTAACAGAGCTTTGGATGGTATTTCCTTTAGCCTGCATCGAGGTGAAACTCTAGGAATAGTAGGAGAATCGGGGAGTGGTAAATCGGTGACAGCCCTAGCTGTGATGGGCTTGTTGCAAACTCCCGGTATAGTTACTGGCGGTGAAATCTGGTTTCGTCCGCAGGAGAATGGCAAAGCAATCGATTTGGTAAAATTGCCTCCTGAACAAATGCAGTTACACCGGGGTGGCGACATCGCCATGATTTTTCAAGAACCGATGAGTTCGCTTAATCCGGTTTATGACATTGGGTTTCAGCTAACAGAAGCGATTGTGCGACATCAAAATGTGTCAGCAGCCCAAGCAAGACAAATTGCGATCGCAGGTCTACAAGAGGTAAAACTCCTACCTAGCGATGAGGAGATCCAACAACAGTATACCGAAACTTCATCGAAACTAGAACCATCAAAGTTGTCACAGTTGGTTAAAGAACACAAAGAAGCCATGCTAGAACGCTACCCTCATGAACTTTCTGGGGGTCAGTTGCAACGGGTGATGATTGCAATGGCAATTTCTTGTAACCCATTAATCTTAATTGCCGATGAACCGACCACAGCCTTGGATGTGACGGTGCAAGCTACAATTTTGGACTTGTTACGAGAATTACAGCAAAGCCGTGACATGGCAATGATTTTCATCACCCACGACTTAGGGCTAATTTCAGAAATTGCTGACGAAGTAGCGGTGATGTATAGAGGCAAAGTTGTCGAATCTGGTAGTTCTGAGCAAATTTTCAGCAATCCCCAGCATCCATATACTAAAGGTTTGATCGCTTGTCGCCCCTCACTCAACCGCCGTCCCCAAAAGTTACTCACCGTTTCTGATTACATGAGTGCAGAAGAGACACCAACGGGACAAGTAGTAATTCAAGCGAAAGAACCCGCACAACCCACAGAAGTTACCATCGAAGAGATTGCTGCAAGATTGGCAAACTTCAATCAGAAGGAACCCTTGCTGCAAATCCGCAACCTGAAAGTTGGTTTTCCAGTGCGCGGGGTGTTTGGTGGGACAAAACGCTACAATATGGCAGTTAATGGCGTTTCCTTTGATGTCAAACCAGGAGAAACAGTAGGTTTGGTGGGAGAATCTGGTTGTGGTAAAACCACTCTTGGCAGAACCTTGCTGCGATTAATTGAGCCGATGAGTGGTCAGATTATCTTTGAGAACCAAGATATTACCAGCCTCAAAGGAGAACCGTTGCAAAAACTGCGGCGGGAAATGCAAATAGTCTTCCAAAATCCTTTTAGTTCCCTCGATCCTCGGATGAGGATTGGCGATGCGGTGATGGAACCTTTGGTAATTCACGCCGTTGGGAAGACCAAGCAACAACGACGCCAGCGCGTAGTGGAACTTTTAGAACGGGTAGGATTGAGTGCAGATGCAGGTAACCGCTATCCGCATCAGTTTTCTGGGGGTCAACGCCAACGGATTTGCATAGCCCGTTCTTTGGCATTGAATCCTAAGTTTATCATCTGCGATGAATCAGTTTCAGCGCTAGATGTTTCTGTACAGGCGCAGGTATTAAATCTTCTTAAAGAGTTACAGTCAGACTTTCAGCTTACTTATATTTTTATTTCTCACGATTTAAGTGTAGTGAAATTTATGAGCGATCGCATTTTAGTGATGAATCGCGGTCAAATTGTTGAAGAAGGCACAGCCGAAAGCATTTACCAAGAACCCAAAGAGGAATACACGCAAAAATTAATTGCTGCGATTCCTACTGGTAGTGCTGAACGAGTGCGAAGTCGGCATCTGAGGGCTTTATAGAATCCCCAGATGAATAATAAACTTCAGACATTAAAAATCTGTACAGATTGCAATGGCGCAGGAAAAGATAGAGCATTAAGGCAGTATTTGTGGTGCAATGGTACAGGAGTCAGAATGAATCCCCAAACCCCAAATGAAAGCAAAAGTCAAAGTTGGAACAATTCACTTAGAAGGCACTTGTTTGAAGTGTGGCAAGTATTCCGACCTCAAACTTCTATCTAGGTAGAGACTTACTTTGTCTAGTCTGCTACAAAAAGTTTCAGTTACCCTAAATTAACGATGACAGACGCTAAAAATGTAATCGATGGAAACCTAGAGGTTTGCTGTACCTCTCCCGTGACGGGATTTTACCGCGACGGTTTTTGTCGTACAGGTGGTCAAGATTTCGGGTCGCATGTTGTATGTGCCCAAGTAACACCAGAATTCCTGGAGTTTACCAAATCGCGGGGAAACGACCTTAGCACAGCTGTTCCTGATTTTAATTTTCCTGGATTGAAGCCTGGCGATCGCTGGTGTTTGTGTGCTTCTCGCTGGCAAGAAGCTCTCGAAGCTGGCGTTGCCCCACCTGTAATACTTTCAGCAACCCATGCCAGAGCTTTGGAAGTGGTTTCTCTAGACGAACTGAAAAAACACGCTCTAACTTCGTCTTGATTGGGCATTGGACATTGAAAAGAGGCAGAGGAGCGGGGTGCAGGGCGTAGAGGGGAAAACCTTTCTCCCTTGCTTCTTCCCCAGTACCCAATCCCCAATCCCCAATCCCAAATCAACTCACTGGAACTTCCAGAGGCAGTTCTAATGCATTGGCGATCGCAGCAATCAATTTATTAGGGTCAATCGGCTTAGATAAATGCTGCTGAAACCCTGCTGAAAGGACTTTCAAGCGGTCTTCTTCGCGCGTATATGCTGTTAAAGCGATCGCTGGGATGCGTCCGCCTTTTTCTGGTTCTAAAGAGCGTAGTTTCCGAATTAGCGTATAACCATCTTGCTCTGACATACCGATGTCGCTAACTAGGATATCTGGTTTTGTCTGTTCAAGTACTGCTAGGGCTTCATCAACCGATCCTACCGCAGTGGCAAAAGCCCCATATTCCTCAAACAGAAAACTGAGAAAGTTACGGGTATCTGTCTCATCATCTACAACTAAAACTCTTAATCCAGCCAGGGGCGTAGATGCTATGGGTAAGGAAACTTTTCCTGTTGCTTCTCTATTCCCCCTATTGTCTTGTAGTAGTGGTAGTCTCACCGTAAAGGTTGCTCCTTGTCCACTACCTGAACTTTGGGCAAGGATTGTACCCTTATGCAGTTCTACTAGATGACGGACGATCGCGAGTCCTAGTCCTAAGCCATTGTGCGATCGCGTTGTGGTACTGTCTGCTTGGCGAAAACGCTCAAATACTTTGGGTAAAAACTCGGAACTGATACCAATGCCTGTATCGATAACTTGGATTTGAGCATACTGGGATTTTGAATTTGAAATTTGGGATCTTAGATTACTGTTTTCATCAGTGTTTGAAGAGTCTAAATTTTCACTATCAGATCCCAATCCAAAATCTGAAATCGAAAATCCAAAATAGGTTGACAGCTTAACTTCCACTCTGCCACCTTTAGGGGTAAATTTAATGGCATTAGTTAGTAGATTCCAAACTATTTGCTGTAAACGGGCTGGATCGCCATAAACTGACCCGACCGTTGTATCCAGGATAGTATTTAATTGAATATCTTTTGGCTCTGCGAGGGGACGCACTGCCTCTAAGGCTGCCTCCATCACCGAAATTAGATTCACCGCAGATACGTTTAACCGCAACTGACCGCGAATGATTCGGGATACATCCAAGATATCCTCAATTAGCTGCATCTGAGATATGGCGTTGCGTTCGATCGCCTCCAAGGCGCGGGAGGTGGCTTTTTCATCAAGTTTCTTGGCGCGGAGGATTTTTGACCAGCCGAGCATCGAGGTAAGGGGTGTGCGGAGTTCATGGGAGAGAACAGCCAGAAACTCATCTTTCATCCGATTTGCCGCTTCTGCCTCTTGTCTTGCCGTCTGTTCTCGAATTACTTGAGCGCGGACTTCTTCTGCTTGTTTGCGTTCAGTAATATCTTCAAGAGTGCCTACATATCCCAGCAATTCTCCTTGACTGGAAAGCATCGGTGATGAGCGGACTTGAACCCAACGGATGCTAGCTTGAGTAGTTTGAAAGCGAAATTCTTCTGAGTAGTCCCGACCTTCACAAATGTAAGCAGACCAACTGGCGATCGCTCGTTCTCTATCTTCTGGATGAACAGATTCCAACCATCTCTTTTCTAAACTCTCTGCCGCTATCAAGCCACAAATTGCTTGATAGCGGGGATTAGTATATTTACAGTTGCCTTCAGTATCAGTTTCAAAAATCCCGACTGGCGAGCAGGTACTTAGCGATCGGAATCGTTCTTCACTTTGTCTGAGTTCAGTATTCACAGCTACCAGCTGCGCTGCTTGTTCCTTGACGGCTTCTGTTTTCTTAAAAAGTTCTACGAATACTGTGACTTTAGAAGTCAAGATATTGGGGTCTAATGGTTTGAGCAAATAATCAACTGCACCCAAGGCATAGCCTTTAAACAGCATTTGGTCGCTGGTGCTAAAAGCGGTGAGAAAGATAATTGGAGTGTGACGCGATCGCCCCCGATTGCGAATTAGGGTAGCAGTTTCAAAGCCATCCATCCCAGGCATTTGCACATCCAGCAAAATCACTGCAAAGTCTTGATGCAGCAGACACCGCAAAGCTTCTTCCCCAGAAGTAGCTCTCACAAGATTTTCCCCTAGTTTTTCTAGGATTGCCTCTAGTGCCAACAAATTTTCTAGTTTATCATCCACTAGGAGGATGTTGACTTTGGGTTCCATCTGCATCGGTTTATTTCTGTGATGAATGACAAAGTTTAACCATCTGAGAAGCAATGTTTGAGAGTGTCAAAATCCAGTCTACTGTAACAGCAGAAATTGCTGCTTCTGGCATAATGTCGCTCTCCGCTGTGGTAGGTTCTTGTACAATAGTAATTCCTCCCCGCGCTTTTATTTTCTTAAGACCCTGCATACCATCTTGGTTTGCTCCTGTCAATATTACACCAATAACTTCCTCTGTGTAGACATCGGCTGCCGACTCAAACAGCACATCAATAGACGGTCTGGCATAAGAAACAGGCTCATCAGTCGAAAGGGCAAAGTGACCTGGTTCAACCAGTAAGTGATAATCTGCTGGAGCTATGTAGATATATCCTGTTTGTATTTCGTCCTTGTCTTCCACTTCGCGAATTTTCAACAAAGTAGATTCTTGTAATAAATCTTGGAGTGTGTTACTAGACTCTTTGTGACGGTGTTGCACGATCGCGATCGGCACAGGAAAATCTACTGGTAAATTCCTCAGAATAATTTTCAATGCTGATAATCCGCCTAAAGAAGTACCAATTACTACAATTTTAAACGACACTTATTTCGCCCTCACACCTGCGGAATGTAGGTTACATAAATGGCAAAGGCTCTTTCATCCTGAATCAGTCAGTATTTTCTTGCTGTCTTTGCTCTTACCAGTAACTCATGTTTAGGTGCAAAATCATTGCTATGAGAAACAACAAGATTTGCAACACCACAATGCAACCCCAGTTGCACCATTGATATGATAGCTGATGTAAGTAGCCATAACACGAGAAAATACTCCAAATGCTATTGCGATTATTATCATCTATCTGAAACTATCTGTTAATAAATAAGCTGTTTATTTCATCTATTCAGGTGCTAATAAACCCTAATAAAAATTATTAGTTGTCATATTTTTTCTGGCTTTTAACTGGATTCATCCACACTTCTAAGCGGCTAAATGCCTGTGAAGAAAGTAATGTCAAACATAAATAAACCACTGCTACACCTGCGTAAATCTCAAAGGCACGATAATTGTCAGCAACAATTAACTGTCCTTTACGTAGTAATTCTTCAAACCCAATCACAGAAACTAAGCTAGTATCTTTCAACAAACTGATAAACTCATTACCCAAAGGTGGAATCATCCGCCGAAAAGCTTGGGGAAAGATGATATAAATCATGGTTTGTATAGAACTTAAACCTAATGATTGTGCTGCTTCTGCTTGTCCTGTTTCAATCGATTGAATCCCAGCACGGACAACTTCGGCAATGTATGCAGCACTATTCAAACTTAAGGCAATTACGCCAGCAGTGAGACGATCGAAAGTAAATGTCAAACCAAGTTCTTGCAAAATTGCAGGTAATCCAAAGTAAATCATAAAAATTTGTACTAACAAAGGCGTTCCTCGGAAAAAATCTACATACGCCCTCGCCACCCAACGCACAGGCGCAATATGAGAAAGGCGAATAATACCAATCAGGGAACCGCCAATTAAACCAAATACTACAGAAAGCATCGTCAATTGCAATGTTACCAATGCACCCTGCAATAGACTTGGTAAAGCCTGCAAAATCACGCCAATCGAAGTTAATATTTTAGGCGCGCCAGTGTTATTTTGATTTTCAAATTGCGATTTAGTTGGTAATAGAGGTGGTTCAACTTTAAACCATTTTTGATAAATTTGGGAATAAGTACCATTTTTCAAGAGCCTATCTAAACCATTATTTATTAATGCTAAATTCGGTGAATTTTTAGCTGTAGCAATCCCGTAAAACTCCTCCGTCAGCAATTGTTGTACGACTTTAATTCCCTGGAGATTTCCCGTATTAATTGCATATAAAGTAACAGGTGCATCATTAATTACCGCATCCACATTACCATTAAGCAATTCTTGTAAAGCTAAAGGCGCAGAATCAAAACTGCGAATTTGTACCCCAGGAACACTTTTAGCCTTTGCAGCCCCAGTTGTACCAATTTGTACTGCAATTTTTTTATTTTTGAGACTGTCAAAACCAGTAATATCTTGATTATCTGTGCGAATTGCGATCGCTAACCCAGCCTTAAAATAGGGGCGGGAAAAAGAAACAGTCTTCGCCCTCTCCTCGGTAATCGTGATCGAACTAATGGCTGCATCTACCGTTTTGGCTGCTAAAGCTGGAATAATGCCATCAAAAGGCAGACTTTGAAAATTCACTTTAAAGTTAGCAGCAGTAGCAATTGCATTCATCAAATCAATCGAAAAACCCTGCAACTCACCACCTTGTCCTTTAAACTCAAAAGGTGGAAACGCAGGTTCCGTAGCAACCCGCAGAGTTTTCCCCGCGCTAGAGTTGACAGCACAGCTAACCAGTAACAAACAGCTAAAACTTATAACTAGAAATAAGTGCAGCCAACGGATAAAACTAAATTTAGCCATATTATTTTCTCTCTCCCTCTGCGCCTCTGCGGTAGCCTGAAAACCTTACAATCAACTTTAGAGCAGCTTGACATAAGTAATGAACAATACCATCCCCGCGATTATTTTTGACAATATCGAAAAAAACTTTGGTTCCCTGAAAGTTCTCAAAGGAATCACCGGCGAAATCAACCGGGGAGAAGTCGTTGCAGTTATCGGTTCTTCTGGTTGTGGTAAAAGTACCCTACTACGCTGCTTCAACCGTCTAGAAACCATTGACAACGGGCGTTTAATCATCAACGGCATCAACTTATCTAGGCCCACTGTCAACTATAGCCAACTGCGGGAACTACGAACACAAGTAGGCATGGTTTTCCAGCAATTCAACCTGTTTCCCCATCTCAGCGTCCTGGAAAATATGACACTCGCACCTCGGAAAGTCTTGGGTAAAACACCGAAAGAAAGCGCCCAACTAGCGAGGTTATATTTAGAAAAAGTTGGCTTATCTGACAAAGCCTCTGCTTATCCCGAACAACTTTCTGGCGGACAAAAACAACGAGTAGCGATCGCCCGCAGTTTATGCATGAATCCCCAAGTTATGCTATTTGATGAACCCACCAGCGCCCTAGATCCTGAACTCGTCGGCGAAGTTTTGCAAGTAATGCAGCAATTAGCCGCAGAAGGGATGACAATGGTGGTTGTTACCCATGAAATGCAGTTTGCAAAAGAAGTAGCCCATCAGGTGATATTTTTAGATAAAGGTATTGTGACAGAACAAGGCCCAGCTTACGAAGTACTGACCAATCCTCAAAGCGATCGCCTACGTATTTTCCTCACTCGCCTCAGCGTTAGATAGTTAGGAGTTAGGAGTTAACGCGATGTGCAACTTTCCCTAGATGAAAATCCCACTCTATGCAAAAGCTACGAGATTGTGATTGTTATCTCTTGCAGGGATGGGGCAATAGACGCGGTTTCTAACCGCCGATTTCCCGTTAAGTTGACACCAATGGGCACTTCCGTACCCCTACACCTTACGATTGTTATACCTCATCTGAATGGGAACCGCTATAACTGCTTCTTCGTATGATGTCTACTACGAACTGCGCTGACGCATTTGCAATTCTTGAGATATAAGTTTCAATAATAATTGTTGATGTGAATGGATAAAAAAGTGATCGCTGTTGAACTCATGTAACGAGAAAGCAGCGATTGTCTGCTCTCGCCATGCTTGCAGAGCCTCATGACTAACTTCTTGATCTTGCAAACCACCAAAAACAGTAATAGGACATTCTAATGGCTGTTTTTGAGTGTAAATATAAGTTTCCAGAACGGCAAAATCTGCCCGTAAAATCGGGAGAAAAATTTCCATCAGTTCTGCGCTCTCTAGTACTGCTTTGGGTGTGCCGTTCAGCTTGCGTAGTTCCTCCTGTAAATCATGGTTTGATAGGAGGTGGAGAAGTGGTTTTGTGAATTGGATTTGTGGGGCGCGACGAGCAGATATGAAGAGGTGAAAGGGAGCAAGACTATACTGAGAGCGAAGTAGATGGGTTAACTCGAAGCTAACTAATCCGCCCATACTATAACCGAAAAAGGCAAATGGCTTATCTAAATATGGAATGAGAACTGGAGCGATCGCTTCAACAAGAAGTTCTAATCGCGTAAATGGTGCTGAATTAATCTGTTTTCCCCGTCCTGGATATTCCACAGCACAGACTTCAACATTACTAGGTAGATTATTAGGCCATGTGCGAAAAATTGCCGAGCTACCACCAGCATAAGGGAAGCAGAATAAACGCAAGTTGGCTTGAGGATTTGTTTGGGGACAGATAACCCAAGAATTAAAGGTCATTTTTTACTAGAAATTTGTTTCTCTACTATCTAAATCCATAAATCTGGTTTGATGATTGAAAATTTTTACAGCAATCTACGCAAACCCTGAGAGCGAGTCATCTCCAAAGAAGAGACGCAGCGAGTTAATTCAGGAAGTAGATACTTGTAATCTTCATAAATTCAGTATTTTTCGCTAGGGTAGAAAAAAGCAACTTTTGATAAACTAAGAGCGCATTTTGTATCAGATGTGTTCTCACTGACTTGCGGCTGGATTTCTTGTTTTTGATGAAAAAACACCGACTGAAAAAATTCAACAGCGAGTTTTACCATGATTGCGACACCTGAATTAAGATACTTTACCTGGGTTCAACAAAAATTCCACAGGCTTAGTATTCGGCAAAAAATTTTTTGTGGGTACGGACTGGCTTTGGGTATTGCAGTCTTGGGAATAACGACGGGGTTGGTAATAGGCGATCGCTATTTTCAACAAGCTAGACAACAGATGAGCTTGATAGATGAAGAAGGAAGTTTGTTAAGTAGTCTGCAAGGCAAACTGTTGGAAATCCAGATCCACAAGCAAGAAATAGTGCCTTTTTTGCAGCAGCAGCAAGCTTTGCAAAGGGGAGTTTCTAATTTTAAAAGTGATCTAGCAGAAACCGAAACGTTGCTTTCTCAAGTGCAGGAATTTAGTCAAACTAATTCGCAAAGAGATTTACAAGCTCTCCTCACAAAACATAATAGCCCAATCGCCGAATATTTTGAACAACTCAGGGGGCTGATTCGGAAAATTTTGCCATTAAGTTTACAGCCAGAGGGAGCGATAAAAGCGCAGCAATTAATCTCGACATTCAGCCAAAGTCAGGATGCTCTCAAGTTTTATCAGTTTGCCCATGAGTTAGCCGACTTTGCTAAAACGCTTCAAAAACGCCAAGAGCAGGCTGATCTATCCCAAAAAAAGGCTGCGTTAATCCAAACTCAGATTATTATTGCTAGTATGCTGATGTCAGTGGCGATCGCAGCTATCTTAGCTTTCTACACAAGTAAAATCATCGCCTATCCCATCAATGCGGTGACAAATATTGCCCAAAGAGTTACCCAAGAAGCTAATTTTGACTTGCAAGCACCTGTAATTGCCCAAGATGAAATAGGGGCTTTAACTAGCTCCCTTAATCAACTTATCCAACTGGTGAAGCACCTTTTAGAAGAACAGCAAGCCGAGTCCCAAATTAGACTGATTCAAAGTGAGAAAATGTCTAGTTTAGGAAGAATGCTTGCTGGTGTGGCCCACGAAATTAATAATCCAATAAATTTCATTTCTGGCAATCTCGTACACGCAAAAACCTATACTGACGACCTATTAACCTTATTGCAAACATATAAAACCGAAGTTCCTCAGCCATCCGCAGCAGTGCAAACAATAGCAGAAGAAATTGATTTAGAGTTTTTGGAAGGAGATTTACCAAAACTCTTCAACTCAATGAAAGTTGGCGCTGACCGCACACGAGAAATTGTGCGGAGTTTGAAAGATTTCTCTCGTTTAGATGATGGTGAAGCGCAGTTAGTAGACCTCCATGCTTGTTTAGATAGTACACTGTTGATTCTCAATAATCGCCTGAAGAATGGGATTAGCCTGATTCGCAACTATGGAGAGATTCCAGCGATTCCAGGCTATACAGGTTTACTTTATCAGGTATTTATGAATCTTCTCAGCAATGCCATCGATGCCTTAGAGGAAAAATTAGCTGAGAATCCCGAATTTTTAGCTGAAATTACTATTATTACAGAATGCTGTCAGAATGATTTAGCGATCGTGCGAATAACAGACAACGGCCCTGGTATTTCACCAGAAAATCAAAAAAAGATATTTGAAACATTTTTTACAACCAAACCGCGAGGCATTGGTACCGGTTTGGGGCTAGCGATCGCATATCAAATTGTGGTAGAAAAACATCAGGGTAAACTTACCTGCCAATCTGAGTTAAATCAAGGAACAGAGTTTGCGATCGCTTTGCCCACCGCAAGTATCGCTTTACCGATTTCTCATCCTTGAGCTAGTAGCTTTTGAAATTTTAAGTGTTCTAATCTTTTAGTAGACTGATGAAAGTCAGTGATAAAAAACTCCAAACCAGTTTTGACAAGGTTTTTGAGAACAAAGAGAGAAACAAACTTATGGGACTTTTCGATCAAATTCTTGGTGCTGTCACTAATCCCAATCAACAGGGCAGCTTAGGTCAACTAGGAAGTATTATTAACAGTGTACAACAATTGAGCAAAAGCACAGGTGCAGACCCTTCTACCATCCAATCAGTTTTGTCAATCGTTGGTGGTCAAGTGCGTTCTACACTACAAGACAAGCAAGCTACAGATGGTAATGAAGCCGCACAAAATCTAGTCAGTCAATATGCTGGTACTTCTCCCAACCCCGAAGCCGTCGATTCACTATTTTCTCCTCAGATACAACAACAGGTAGCTGAAGTTGCTGCCCAACGCACTGGATTAGATGCTGGTATAGTTCAACAATTGCTGCCTTTAGCCGTACCTTTGGTACTAAATTTTCTCCAATCAGGTGCTAATAGCCAGAATCCCCAAGCTGGCGGAAATCCTGTATTGAATTCCTTTTTGGATGCTGATGGTGATGGTGATGTCGATATTGCTGATGCTATCCAAATGGCTAGTCGATACATCAGACAATAAGACTTTTCCCCCTTGCCCACACATCGGCAATTAGTCCTTGCTAGATTCTTAGCTAAAACATAGCCTGGGAACATAAGAAATTTTCAAATATAAATCAGACAGTCTATGTCTAAATTGTTTGACTGTATCACTAACGAACTGCAAGACTTTATTGCTGCCCAACACCTTTTTTTTGTTGGCTCTGCACCTTTGAGTCCTACAGGTCATGTTAACCTTTCTCCTAAAGGTTTTAACTGCTTTCGCATTCTCTCTCCCAACCGAGTAGGTTATTTAGACCTTACAGGCAGTGGTAACGAAACATCAGCTCATTTGCAAGAAAATGGGCGGATAACCTTCATGTTTTGTGCCTTTGAAGAACCTCCATGTATCCTGCGTCTTTACGGTCAAGGAACCACGATTTTACCGAGTTCTCCAGACTGGGACTCGCTGTATTCTCTGTTTTTGCCGATACCTGGAACTCGTCAAATTATCGTCGCTGACATTGAAAAAATCCAGACCTCCTGTGGTTTTGGTATACCACTCTATGAATATCAAGGTCAACGCCAGACTTTAGTAAACTGGGCTAATAAAAAAGGTGAAGAGGGAGTTCGAGAATATCAACAGCAGAAAAATCTCGTTAGCATTGACGGTTTAGCAACACCACTGAGTAGATTGCCCTAACTTTGCCTGATGGATTATTCTATTCGTCCACTCACACAAGAAGATGAGCCTTTTCTCTGGCAAATGCTTTACGAAGCTGCCCATCTGGTAGAAGAAGGTAATCTGACAGTGCAAGATGCGAAGAATAATCCTGATTTGGCAAAATATGTGAAAAATTGGGGATGTAAGGATGATAGTGGCTTCGTCGCTATTTTGGAAAGCAGTAATCAGCCAGTAGGAGCCGCATGGCTGCGTTTATTCACAGGTAAAAATAAAGGATATGGCTATGTTGATGATTGCACTCCTGAGTTAGCAATAGCAATTCTTTCTGAATATAGAAATCAAGGCATAGGAACGCAGTTACTCACAAATTTGCTAGCAGTAGCCAAAACATCTTATCCATCAATATCACTTAGTTCCAGAGCAACAAATCCGGCATTTACTTTATATAAACGATTCGGCTTTAAAGTAGTTGATGGAAGTGAGATAATCAATCGAGTTGGCGGAATCTCTCTCAAGATGAAAATTGATTTTTAAACTGAGAATTTATAGTTTGTAGGGTTGACATAAAATGCATTGGTGTCAACTTAATATGAAACGGCGGTTAGAAACCGCGTCTACACAAACAAAAGCTACCGATCCTGGGTTTCAAAATCTTGATTTGCCTCGTTTTTGCCCAGCATACTGTAATATTTGACTTGATTTTGCATCTCGAATTAAAATATTCTTACTCTTCATCTTCTCGCTATTTGACTTTAATAGTTTAGCTAAATTCACTTATTCATGACATTTGACAATTTGATGTGAAACTCAAACCCAATAATTACGAATTAGTTAAGCCAATGCCTCCTTTAGCGAATTCTTCAACAGTTTTTTGTGAGAATTCATGAGTTGCGATCGCCTGCAACATTGCCAATGGTAAAGTCAAATGATCCGCCCCGGCTTGCAACGATGCGGCTGCTTCTTCAGGAGATTTGATACTAGCTGCCAAGATTTCCGTATCACTACCTTTGAGGACGCTAGCCATATCCCGCACTAAAGCAATACCGTCACCTAGCAACCGGGTAGCGCGATTTACATAAGCGATCGCAATTTTAGCACCTGCTTCCCGCGCTACTGCTGCTTGTGCTGCACTATAAATCGCTGTCACCGAACAGGTAATTTCTGGTGATAGACTCGCCACCACTTCAAACCCTAATTGTGTTGCGGGAATTTTCAAAATTGTTTGTGAACCAATAATCTCGAAAGCTTTTCTACCTTCAGCTAG
This sequence comes from Nostoc sp., assembly GCF_036916655.1. GTDB lineage: Bacteria > Cyanobacteriota > Cyanobacteriia > Cyanobacteriales > Nostocaceae > Nostoc. Next base: position 44,198 of record NZ_JBALFY010000037.1, on the reverse strand, counting down.
CATCTCAGCTTTATCAGCTGCCACAAGTTGATAGTATAACGGCCCATTTGTCAAGGCAACCAATTTTTTGAGCGTGGTTTCTGGTGGGGTATCGCTTTGAGACAACAGCGTGGGATTTGTGGTAATGCCTTTCACCCATCCCCAAAGTTTAACAACTTCAGCTTCCGATGCGATCGCAGAGTCTAGATATAGTGCCATAATTTTCCTGAATCGATTGTTAAAATTAATTTACCAGATGTGCAACTTAGACTTTCTTACGTACCAAAATATTCTGCACTATTTCCTAGCCCTTGGCATACTATTGATTCAGGACTGCCATCAGAAGGTAGTTCAGGAGTAGAATATTTTCCGAATCTATATCCCGAAGATATTCCTAGTTATATTCGACGTAATGAACTTTTCTTTGATGGCAAGAAGTGGAGATATAAAACACCTCACAAAAAAGTGTTTACACCTAATGGTGAGTATAACTTTGTAGTACAGAGAGGCCAGATATATATAGCAAGGCAAAAATTTAGTTTCGGAAGTCATATTGATATTGCAAGAGGTAACAACGTTGCCTTTGCAGGTCAAATTCGCTTTGGTCATAATAAAAATAATAAAGGTCAAATTAAATATTGGAATAATGCTTCTGGTTACTACAAACCATCAGCTAATTCAGCAGGTAATGCTGGTTTGCCATTAAACCTTTTCATACCTTATGGATTTTGACAATAACTTATGAATGATCGTGTTCAAGAATTAATACAGACTAGTACTTATAGATCCTTAACTTCTCAGGAAGAAAAGGTAATTTTAGATTATCTGAAATCAATACCGGAAGTTGCAGTATATGAAATTATCAAGAGCATGGTTGAACAAAAAAGCCTAGTTACTATTGTAATAGCAAAGAAAGTCTTGCATACAAGAGATTATGTTACAAAAATGTTTAGCTATGGAGTTTTAGAATCCAATGCTCAATCTATTAAATTGTGGTTAGATTTTGCAATTCCTAAACTGGGATTTAAGTCAGTATTAAAATTAATTGAAGATTTAAATAATGATAGTAATAGGTTGATCGAGAAAGCAGTCTACTGGCTTCCTCTATTTATCTCTGAGAATGAAAACAGGTCTTGGAACTTACTGGAGAAATTAAGGGAAAAGGTAAAGTGTAGTCCAATCTGAACTTCGTTCTAAATTATGAATTCTTGAACCAGCTTTCAAGGGATAATTAATACTTGTTATACATAACAGCCTACACGGAGAACTTAGAATGACATCTCCAGAAACGGTTATATGGCTACAAGAACGCACCAGTTTAGGGATTCTCTCACCTGAAGTGTTAAATGCGATCGCCCAAGTGATTGAAGAACAAGTAGTGAGTGCCGAAACTGACTTAGTTAGCGAAGGCACTCCTCCAGAAGCCCTTTATATTCTCGTGGAAGGTCAACTCGAAAGCAATAGCACCAATCCAGCCTTAGCTTGTGGATTCCTCCCCGGATCGGTAATTGAACTCAAACAATTGCTGCTGGAAGAATTAACTCCATTCACAATTACCACGGTGACAGAATGTCACTTGTGGGTTATACCTGCTGCTAAATTTCGGGCTTTAGTCACCCAATACCCCGATATTACTCAGGCTTTTTCTCGCCAATTGGTTCAAGAATTAGCTCAAGTAACATCTGCACTTAGCTATGAGCAAGAACGTTCCGTAGCTTTGCGACCCTATTTAGTTACCAAAGCGCAACGGGGAATTGTCGGTACAAGTCGTTATGCTATGCGGCTGCGGGAACAAATTCGCGAAGCGGCTGCTGACCGCAAATCAGTGGATATTTTCGGAGAACCAGGTTTAGAAAAAGACAATATAGCAGCTCTCATCCACTTTGGGTCGCCAAAACGGCGAGAACCAATTATTAAAGTCAATTGTGGGATTCTTCAAATTAGTGGTGCAGATTTATTCGGTCGCGCTGGCGGTAAAGCAGGACTATTGGAATGGTTGGGGGAAGGTACTCTCGTTCTCAACAACATCCAAGAATTGCCCGAAGAATTATTAGCTCCCGTGACACAGTTGCTCAAAACTGGGACATATACACCTGCCAGTCGTTCTGGTGAGCCAGCCGCCCAACCTCGCCCTAGTAAAGCCAGAATTCTGATTGTTTCAGAAAAAACTCAGCCAACAATTGAACGTTCTGTTGGTCACATTATTAAAGTCCCACCGCTACGGGTGCGGAAAGCTGATATTCAGGCACAGGTTGAATATTATACTAGTCTCTACACTCGCTCTAGAGGCGTTTCTAGACCGCATATTACCCCCGAAGCCTTGCGTCGCCTACAATCTTATGATTTCCCTGGCAACCTCAAGGAATTAAAAAATCTCGTAGAAAGAGCGATCGTGCAAGCAGAGGGTGCTAATGAATTAACAGAAGAAATTTTCTGGCCAGCCGAAACGAAGAAAAAACGATTTCGATTGAATCTGTTAAATGCCTATCCGCCTTTACGGCGGTTTTTACGTAGTCCTTGGTGGCCCGATCGCATTAATTATGGTTTTACTGCAACAGTTTTTGCGATTATTGTTGCAGTCTTATTTATTGGGCCACAAACCCGCGATCGCAATTTCGTATTAAATCTATTTTGGGCTTGGTGGTGGCCTTTCTTCTTATTTCTCTTTCCCTTTTTGGGTCGTATCTGGTGTTCTGTTTGTCCTTTCATGATTTATGGAGAAATTACCCAAAAGCTCTCCCTCTGGCTCTGGCCTCGAAAACTCAAGCGTTGGCCGAGAGAACAAGCCGAGAAATGGGGCGGATGGTTCATGTTTGGTTTATTTTCCCTAATTTTCTTATGGGAAGAACTCTGGCATTTAGAAAATACTGCCTACCTTAGCGCTTGTTTGCTGCTGTTAATTACTGCTGGGGCGATGATTTTCTCGGCTCTTTTTGAGCGGCGGTTTTGGTGTCGATATCTGTGCCCCATCGGCGGGATGAATGGTTTATTTGCCAAACTTTCCATGACAGAACTCCGGGCACAGCAAGGTATTTGTTCTGCCAGTTGCACTACCTATCAGTGCTATAAGGGTGGCCCGCAAAAGGGCGAAGGGCTGGAAACGAATGGGTGTCCTTTATATTCTCACCCAGCGCAGTTAGAAGATAACCGAGATTGCGTACTGTGCATGACTTGCCTCAAAGCCTGTCCTCATCGTTCTGTTGAATTCAACTTGCGTCCCCCTGGTATTGAACTGTGGACAACTCATGTACCCCGCACCTATGAAGTAGCATTACTATTTTTGCTGTTGGGTGGGATATATCTGCATCGCTTGCCAGAATTGCTATCTTGGTTGGGGTTACAAGTGGATTTAACTCAGTTTTGGCAGCACTTGGGATTATCGTTGCTAGTGTTAATTATCCCAGCGATTTTTACCTTTGCCGCTTATAGCTTGCTCCAAGTGTTAAATTTTAACCGTAAGCTTCGAAAATTTGTAGAACTTGCTTATGGCTACTTACCATTGGTATTGGGAGGAAACTTGGCTCACTATCTGCGTTTGGGCTTAGGCGAAGGTGGGCGGATTTTACCTGTAACCTTTGCTACTCTTGGTATGGGTGGTGAACAACTGCCAATATTGGTTGCTCATCCGGCAGTCATTGCCTTTTTACAAGGTACAACGATCATTTTCTCCGTGTTAATGACTATATTATTAACGCAAAAAATTGCAAAGCAACCAGTAAGAGCGCTCCTTTGGCAACACCTAGCAGCGATCGCTTTGGGAGCTAGTATGTGGGCAATTATCGTATTTTAAGCTTCACATCCGCTACCAGGCGGTTTCTAATCGCCTGGACTAGGTGCAAAATGTGATTTAAGAACATTCTTCCCTACGAACGTGATAGAAAATACTTATATCATTTATGATTTTTGACTCATAGTATAAGGATTACAGATAATGCACGTTCTAAAAAGATCCATCAAACCAGCAACCTATATATCGTTTCTCCACATTTACCAAACTACTTGGGGAACTGCGGGTGATATTTGTTTGATCCGTGAATCTGTAGCTAATGATAGTACAGCGAAGTTTATCGGGCACAAAATCGAACTAGCGATTCCAAGAGGGTTGGAGCGCGATCGCATCGCCAACTGTCCGATAATCAAAGTTGCAGGCAATGTTGGCGATGGACATCCTAAAGAGCATCCTTTGGAATGGGAAGCTTATGAAGGCGTAGATCCAGAACTAGCTCTAGCAGCCCTCAAACCTTGGGGCTTCAAGTTAATTGAACTCTAATGTAGTGATTTGATTATTAATATTTTTGTTGTAAATTCAACAGGTCTTGCCCTTTACCGAGATTGGGGACTGGGCAAGAAATTCTTTTCCGCTGTACTTTACTTTAGCAGGACTTATGCACGGACTAGAATCTTACGCATTACGAGCGTTGGTGCATCCTCTCGTAGAGAAGTAATCACAAAGGCTTAATTTTTCGTCACGAGTGCGTAAGTTCTACTATGTGTTTCTAACTTTTTGCCCACAACAAAGCACAAGGTTTGTACCTTTCTTCCTCCTGCCCCCTACCCCCTATCTAATCGGATTGCCCGCTTATCCTAGCAGGGCAAACAAATACTTACAATAGTTCTTTTTTCAGGAATGCTGCTATCAATTGTAAATTCCCCACCATATAATTTCACAATATGCTGAACAATAGCTAACCCTAAGCCAGAGCCTTGTTGTTCCCATGACTTTCGATTAAATTGTACAAAGGCTCCAATTTTATCAATTTCTTCAATTGTCATCCCTCTACCATTATCAATGACATATAAATTAAATTTATTATTTTCCACTGTAGTCTTAACTTGAACTTCGCTACTTGGTAAAGAAAATTTAAAAGAATTCTCAAGTAATTCTTCAATAAGAATACTTAAATTTTCTTCTGGCAGTTGTACTGTAGATTCTTGGATATCTAGAGTTAAATCTTTTTGCCTACAGTTATCTGTAGCTTTTTTGAGAGCGACTTCACTAATAATTCTCTCAGCAAGACATTTATCTCTTTGTTCTTGGATTTGACTTACTTTTTCAGGATTTTTAGCGATTAATTCCAGATTACTATATAGTAAAAATCTTTTAACTAATTCATTCAAGCGATTGGCAGAGGTGTAAATTACTTCTGCAATTTCGACTTCTTCAGAGCCAGGTATAATGCCACAATTTTCCATTAAAAACTGTGACATACCAAGAATACCATTTAAAGGAGTATTTAGTTCATGAGGTAATGAATGAGCAATGTTCATTCTGAGTTCGTCTAGTTTGGCTTGAGTTTGGCGTTCAGTCGAAGCGTGCTTATTAAGACGAGAAGCGATCGCACTGAGTAGTTCTTCAGTAGTAAATGGTTTAGTTAAATAATCATCAGCGCCAAAATCCATCCCTTGGCGAAAATCTGAACGCTCTGCTTTAGCAGTTACAAATATTAAAGGAATATTGGTAGTTGCTTCGTTCTGACGCAGAGCAGAAAGCACACTATAACCGTCTAACTCAGGCATCATAATGTCACAGATAATTAAATCTGGTAATTTTGCTTGAGCAATTTCTAAGCCAATCTTACCGTTTGCAGCTATCAAAGTTTCAAAATCAGAAAGTTGTAAAATTTCCTGAATGTTTAGTCTGACTTGGGGTTCATCTTCTATGATTAAAATTGTATTCATACTACGATTAGTAGAAATAAAAATATTATTTTGATTGGTCTAGAATGATCTAAAGTCTATAGAAAGTCTACCTTTCTGAAAAAGAAAAATTAACTTTCAATAATACCAGATAATTCCATTCGTGACCAAAGTATAAATACTGAAATATTGCTATTTAACTAATTACTGTATAATTACATACTATTTACTATGTTCAAGAAATGGAATTTTTTGGGATTAATAATGTTTGTAAATTCTTCATTTAATTCAAAAGTAGCATTTTTCTCGCATACTCTTGTTGTAGGATATTCAAGTAGCGATCGCACTCAAAATCTGATCGAGCTTTCTTAAGCATATAGATTGCCATATTGATATTTAAAAGCGGATTAACTAAGTCTTGTAAAAGCTGTTGTAAAACCTCATTGCATATTTCTACTAGGTATATTTGGTAAACTATATGAGATGCAAAATAATATGCCTTAGCTTATTGTTCCCTAAAATTATTTACTAATAACATATCGAGATGTTTTTCCTGAATGACATTGGTTATGGTTAGTGGCAGTTCTACCCTAAATGTCGTACCGACTCCAACTTGACTAGCAAAGCTAATTCTTCCTCTATGAAGCTCTATACAATTGTTGACTATTGCCAAGCCTAATCCTGTTCCTGGCGTATTACCAACATTACTAGCTCGGTAAAATGGTTCAAATAAATTCTGCTGTTCCTCCGGTAAAATACCAATACCTTCATCTTTAATTAAAAAAACTGCGCTTTGATCTTGAACTAATAGATCAATTTGAACATTATTGTTGTCTGGTGAGTATTTGACAGCATTTGAAAGCAAATTGCTCAGTATTTGTCGCAAAAGTTTCTTGTCTATACAAGCCATAAAGTAATCATCTGTTGATGAATTACCCAAGTGCTGAGGACAGAAAGCTAGAGTATGCCTGGGAGAACTGAGTTGAATTTCTTCTACTAAAGAGCGACAGAAATCAACTAAATTAATACAAGTTGGTTCAAATGCTAATTTTCCAGCTTCAGCTTTATTAATTAGCAAAATATCATCTAAAAGTTGAGTAGTGTGTTGAACATAAGTTTGAATGCACTGGAGATGTTTCTGCTTTTGTTGTTCATCTAGTTTATGACTAAAACTTTTTAAGATACCGGCAGATGAAGTAATTACAGCTAAAGGGGTTCGGAACTCATGGGAAGTCATAGAAATAAAACGAGATTTTAACTCACTGAGTTCTTTTTCTTTTGCTAAAGCCTTACAAATATTTTCTTCAGCTTGTTTGCGTTCGCGTATATCTTTAACTACCCCTATTACATAAATAGGTTTACCAATAGGATCTCGAATTAGAGAAACTGTTAGATTTATCCAAATTGCATCACCATTTTTATGTAAATAGCGCTTCTCTAGAGAAAATGTTTCTACCTTTCCTGCTATTAATTGTTGCAACTTATTTAGATGGGTTTGTATATCCTCTGGATGTGTGATGTCAGTAAAACTTTTATTCAGAATTTCTGCTTGGTTATAGCCAATAATTTCACACAACTTTTGATTAACTTTCAGAAAACGACCATCTAAAGTTTCTAGTTTAATTCCTACCGCTGCTTGATTAAAAATAGCACTAAGTTCTGCCTCACTTTTTTGTAAGTCTAAAGTGCGTTGCTTAACCCTGACTTCTAAATCTTGATTAAGTTTTTGTAGAGCTTCTTGCGCTCGTTGCCTTTGCAGTTCAGCAGATGCCCTGGCTGCAAATACTTTGAGAATTCCTTCAAATTTTTGTTGGTCAGGTATAGGTTTTTCATCTATGATGCACAATGAGCCAATCGGTTGACCAAAATCATCACTTAAAATAACTCCCATAAAACTTTCGGACTGCATAGTAGTCAATATTTCAGCATTAGGAAAGAGTTGCTGAATTCCTGAACCACAGTAATAAAATCCTTCCTTGAGCAAAATTTCACAAGGAGTTGATTTTGGATCGTAGGAAATATTTGGTTGTAACTGCCCATCAGACCACAATCCTAAAGTGTGAACTTGCCCATCAATTAATTCAGTCACCAAAGTGTTACGAACATCTAAAGTAGAAGAAATATGCTCAACTAATGCTGGAAAAAAGTCACATCCAGTTGTAGAAGCTGTACTTTCTATCAAACTTTGTAAGGCTATTTCAGCTTGTTTTCGTTTTGTAATATCAATTCCGACTGCAACCGCAGCTTTGTTTTGTTGATATTTTTGAGCGACGAGTAAGTAATTGCGTGTTTTGTCATTTATTTGGACATCAATAACCTGAGAATCTGCTACATCTTGCCCATCTAAAAATTCCTGCATAAATTCTGTAAATTGCGGGCTGTTTTCCATAAAGCCCAATTCTTGACCAACAAAAGCATCGGTAGTCAGGTTAAAACTTTCAGCTAAATGGCGATTAACTCCTAAATAATACCCATCATCATTTACCCAAGAAACAAACCCTGGTACTGCATCTAAAACTGTTTGTAATTGCTCTTTTGCTTGTTGTAGATTTTTTTCTACTCGTTTGTATTTTGTAATATCTTCGGAAATACATAACAGGTATTCGGGTTGTTGATCTTTGTCATACAAAGGAATTTTAGTCGTGTGTAAAATTCTTCTGCCAAAATTATGACTATCAATAGGTTCTTCAGAAATATCTTTAGGTAAACCGCTAGCAAAAGTTGCGAGGTCTTTTTGGTAGAAAAAATCTGCTTGTTCTTTTGGGAAGAATTCGTAACCTGTTTTGCCAATAGCTTGCTCTGCGGTAATACCAAAAATATTTTCGCAGGTGTGATTCCAGAGCTTGAATTTCCCAAAATTTTCTGGTTTGGCATCTTTAACAAAGACAGCCACAGGCAAATTATTAATCATTGACTGTAAAAAGTTGCGAGTCTGCTGGAGTTCCTCTTGTGCTTTTCGGCTTTCAGTGATGTCAATACCTGTACAGACTATATACTCAACTTGATTATTCCGATTAAGTAAAACTTTATTTGACCAAGAAATTAAGCGGCGATCGCTATCTTTAGTTACTAAAGAAGTTTCATAACGTTGAGGAAATTCTTTGGTTGCTAAATTTTGAAAAATATCTTTGATACATGCTGTTGTTTCAGGTAACAGCAACACATCCCAAACAAATCTTCCTTTAATTTCATCAAATGCGTAACCTGTAGCTTGTTCGCAAGTATGATTGAACCGAACAATTCTCCCCTGAGAATCTAGTACGATAACTAAAGCATCTGCTAGATTCAAAACGGTAGAAACAAAATTACGCTCCAATCGCAATTCTGCCTCGATTTTCTGGCGTTCTACAAGTTTAACTCGTGTATAATTGTATAGTTCTGCTTGTAGAATAGAAACTGTCAGCAAACTCGTAGGAGTAACCAATCCAATTAATTCTCTTTGCTCGCCAACAATAGGTAGATGGCAAATCCGATGTTGCCTTAGCAAATGTAACGCCGTAAAAACATCTTTAAAATCTTTTATCTTCAGTGTTATTAACTCCCTTGTCATCACTTGGGAAACGCTGATTCCTTCTAGATTCTTTCCTTGTGCTGTTAGTTTAATTAAATCTCGTTGGGTAAGTATCCCTACTAACTGCGAGTTTTCCATAACTAAAACACAACTGGCAGCTTGAGATGCAGTGCTGTCTATATCTCTACTTGAGTTTGTCAAATAATTGCTATTTTTGTTTGGCAAGCCATGACAATTACCTTGTGCTTCATTAATCAGGGCAATCACATCGGGAAGCAGAATCTCAGAGTTAACAATGAGCGGGTGACGAATGATAGTCTGTTGTAAGTTATCAGAACTGAGAGAGTTAATGAACATTATGTATAGATGCCTTGAAATAAATTATCTTTATTTATAAAAGATGTAAGCAACATTTTTACTTATATGCTTTTAAAAAGCATCAGTGTTTTCTAGGATTAATTTTATTCTGATTTTTTATATTATTTTACTCAAGTTATCTCTTTTAAAATATATAGTTTTTTTGAAAATCATTTGAGTTAATTGATGAGATTTTTAGTTTGAAAAGCTATGATTTTCTGGTAGATGCAGCTTAACGGTGATGGCAGAAGTTGGAACTAAGTAATAACTATGATTTGAGTAAATTGCAAAGATTTAAAACCTCGATCTATGTTCATAATCCCAACACTTATCATCCTGCCAGGTTCTATTAGTATTTTGACAGTCAGACTTATTCTCAATCCAGGGAATTGATGTCGGGCTGGTAACAGAAGATGAAACTATAGAGCTAACTAAAGACAGGATGTTGACGATCGCACCATCCTAAAGGGCAATATAGAGATATCTTATGAATTATTCATTTTGTATCAAGTTATTAACACGATGATAATGATCGAGATATAATTTTTTGGAAGCGCGATCGCGTTTGTATTTTTAACTTATGAGTCATCCTTGTTGCCTCACGATCCTGCTGATTGATGATTGCGCTAAAAATCGGGAAACATATCATCACTTCTTGCAGCAAGATAGTCCGTATACTTATCGCATTTTGGAGTTTGAGACAGCAACGCCAGCATTGAAATGGTGTCAGCAGGAGATACCAGATGTAATTGTGCTGGATTTTGGGTTGCCTGATGAGGATGGACTGAAGTTTATTCAGCAATTTAGGGAATGCCATAGCCATACCCAAACTGCTGTAATTATACTGACAGGACAAGGGGATGTTATCGCTATCCGGGCGATGAAAAGCGCTGTTCAAGATTATCTAGTTAAAGATAAACTCACGGCTGAAGTTCTTCAAGGCGCAATTCATCATGCCGTTGAACGGATGCATCTAATTCGACAATTAGAACAAAGTCGGGAACAACAACAACTAATTGCCGCGATCGCCTTAAGGATTCGTCAGTCTCTTAAACTAGAAGAGATTCTGCGTACCATCGCCACAGAGGTACGGCAGTTTTTGCAAACAGACCGAGTAGTAGTCTATCAATTTCAGCCAGATATGAGCGGTACAATTGTCGCAGAGTCAGTGCTTCCTGGTTGGACGGTGGCTATGGGAACGCAAATTCTGGACACCTGCTTTCAACAGGGAGCCGGAAGTGACTATCGCCAAGGGAAAAAACGAGCAATCGACGATATTTATCAGGCTGGTTTGACTAATTGTCATTTGCAGCTTCTAGAACAATTTGAAGTCAAAGCTAATCTGGTAGTACCCATTTTAGTTAAAGAGCAATTATGGGGATTATTAATTGCTCACCAATGTACTGCATCTCGCCACTGGCAATCAGTAGAACTAGATTTATTGGATCAACTGGCAGTGCAAATAGCGATCGCTATTCAGCAGGGAAGTGCATATCAGCAATCACAGACAGAACTGGCAGAACGCCAACGGACAGAAGCAGCTTTAAAAGCCAGCGAAGAAAAGCTCAAGCTTACCCTGAATTTTGCTGGTATAGGCTATTGGGAGTGGAACCCAATCACCAATCAAATATTTGCTAGTGAAAATGCAATTCGCTGTTTTGGTTCCGATCTGGGCGATCAAAACTGGACTTATGAAAAGTGGCTCAATCGGCTACATCCAGAGGATCGAGAATGGGTTGAGCAGGATTTGACGCAAGCGATCGCCACACAAACCGATTACGCTGTGGAATATCGAGTTGTCTGGCAAGATGACAGCATTCGCTGGGTATCAGGAAAAGGGCGGGGAGTTTACGACGCAACCGGACAACTGCTGCGGATGTTAGGCGTGCTAATAGACATCACAGAACGCAAACTCTCAGAAGAAGAACGGCGACGCGCCCAGATATTGGAAATAGAATTACATCTTCTAGAGCAGATTCTCGAAGTAGTTTTAGCAGGTTACTGGGACTGGGATATTCCCAACAATCAGGAGTATTTGAGCTTAACCTTCAAGCAGATGTTTGGCTATGAAGATCGTGAATTGCCAAATACACCAGAGAGTTGGCAACGCCTGATTTTTCCAGAAGATTTACCAGGTGTTCTGGAACTTTTTGATCGACACGTCCAAAGTCGTGGAAAAATTCCCTTTTACAACGAGGTAAGATATCGACACAAAGATGGTTCTACCGTTTGGGTAATTTGTTCCGGCCGTGTCATTGCATGGGATCGAGACGGCAATCCTCTCCGCATGATTGGTTGCCATATTGACATTACACAACGCAAACAGGTAGAAGCTGAATTATTAGCTATCACTAATTTACAACAAGCTATTTTAGATGGTACTGACTATGCCATTATTTACAGTAACTCAAATGGCATCCAAGCCTTCAATGCAGCTGCTCAAAAAATGTTGGGCTATAAAGCCGATGAGATTATTCAGCAAATAAACCCAACTAGATTTCACGACTTGGAAGAACTCAACCAACGGGCAGCAGAACTCTCGTTGGAATTGGGTAGGGAAATTGCACCCGGTAGGGAATTTTTTACTATCGTCACTCAAAATGGAAGCACCTATGAAAATGAATGGACTTACATTCGTAAGGACGGCTCTCGCTTCCCTGTATTTCTGTCGGTGAAAATCCTCCGGGATTTGGAAGGAAACAATATTGGCTTCTTGGGTATTGCCAAAGATATTACCCAGCAAAAACAAATAGAGACAGCCCTTCAAGATAGCGAACTTCGTTATGCACATCTGGCAGAAGCGGCTCCTGTAGCTATTTTCCGGCTGGATGTCTTTGGTCGCTGCATCTACGCCAACGATCGCTGGAGTGAGATGACTGGTAGACCAACACAGGCAGCATTGGGCATGGGTTGGGTACAGGCTTTGCACCCAGAAGATGGCGAGCGTTTGGGGAGGGAATGGTCTCTAAAATTTGAGCAAGACTATGTTAACCCAAGGGAATTTTATCAGAGTGAAGGCAGGCATATACGTCCAGATGGCAGCATCAACTGGTTCTATGTGCAAGTGCTACCCGAAATCAACACCAACGACACGATTATCGGCTACATCGGTACATTGACAGATATTAGCGAGCGCAAACTTGCTGAAGAAAAATTACATCGCCTCTCCGAACGGCTCACCCTAGCGATTAGCTCTGGAGGATTCGGCATTTGGGAATATGATTTCGTCCAGGACAAGCTAATTTGGGACGATCGCATGTACGAACTGTATGGAGTAAACAACACTAATTTTAATGATTCTTTTGATGCTTGGTTCAACTGCCTGCACCCAGACGATCGCCCTGATCTGCTGGAAACTATGGAGCAAGTTGTCCAAAGCAAAAAAGAATATAATATTGAGTTCCGCATTGTTCAGCCAAGTGGAGAAATTCGTTTCCTCAAAGGTTGCGGTATTCTCAAACGTACCCAGCAGGGTGAACCAGTATGGATGATTGGGATTAACTATGATATCAGCGATCGCAAACAAGCCGAACAAGAACTCATCCACAATCGGGATTTGCGAGAAGCAATTTTTAACGAATCTGCTGATGCCATTTTTCTGGTCGATCCGCAAACGCTACTTACCCTAGATTGCAATCGGCGGGCGGTGGAACTGTTTGAGGCGGTTGATAAAACTGAATTGATTAATATTAGTGGGCAAACACTCCAGCTGCGGCCATTCACTCCTAGCGAAACGGATGCGATCGTCACAGATATGCAGTTAAAAGGTGTGTGGAGCCGAGAGATTGAATATGTTACTCTTCAGGGGAAAATTTTCTGGGGAAACATTGCAGCTAAACCCATTACTGTCGCCGGACGTACCAGGCATCTAGTACGGCTTACAGATATTAGCGAACGTAAACAGGCACAAGAGAGACTGACAAAATATGCCCATGTCGTCGAAGATTTGTACAATAATGCTCCTTGTGGCTACCATTCCCTCGACAGCGAAGGCCGATTGCTCAAAGTCAACGAGACTGAATTGCAATGGTTGGGTTATACCCGTGAGGAAATGATTGACCAACCCCTAGAGAATTTTCTCACCCCAGCCAGTCGCTTGTCCTTCGCACAAAACTATCCCCATTTCAAAAAACAGGGATGGGTAAAAGATTTGGAGCTTGACATGATTTGTAAAGATGGCAAGGTTTTGCCAGTACTGATTAGCGCCACTGCCGTCAAGGATGTAGATGGAAACTATTTATACAGCCGTACCACCCTGTTTGATATCCGCGAACAGCAAGCTGCCCTACGTGAACGCAAACAAATCGCGCAAGCATTGGAAGAATCACGCAAAATGCTACAAACGGTACTAGATACATTTCCCCAACGTGTTTTCTGGAAAGACCGTCAATCGCGGTTTATCGGCTGCAATCCAGCATTTATCAGCCATTCTCAACTGACAGCCAATGAAATCATTGGTAAGACTGACTTTGAATTACCTTGGGCAAAATGGGCACACCTCTACTGTGCCGACGATGCAATGGTGATGAACACCAGAACACCGAAACTAGGCTATGAGGAGCCATTTGAAGGGTCTAATGGCGAACAACTCTGGCTGCGAACAAATAAAGCTCCTCTGACCAATAGTGCAGGTGAGGTGATTGGCATACTGGTATCTCACGAAGATATCACAGAACGCAAACAAGCCGAAGCACAACTGCGGCAAACCAATGAGCAACTTGCCCGTGCCACTCGCCTCAAAGACGAATTTCTCGCCAACATGAGCCATGAACTGCGAACACCTCTCAATGCAATTTTGGGGATGTCAGAGGGCTTACAAGAAAGTGTATTTGGTTCCATCAATGAAAGACAAGCAAAAGCGATCGCCACTATTGAGCGCAGTGGCAGACATTTACTAGAACTAATCAACGACATTCTAGACTTATCTAAAATCGAATCTGGCAAACTAGAACTGCAATTGAGTGATGTTTCTGTCAGAGGCGTTTGTGATACCAGCCTTGCTTTTATCAAGCAGATGGCTTTGAAAAAGCATATTCGTCTTCATACTCATATTTCTGAGAATATTGACACCATCCAAGTCGACGATCGCCGCCTGCGTCAGGTACTAATCAACCTGTTGAGTAACGCTGTCAAGTTCACGCCAGAAGGGGGTTCTGTAAAGCTAGAAGTCCGGCTGGAGGGGGCAGAGGGGCAGGGGGGCAGAGGGGCAGGGGAAGCAGGGGAAGCAGGGGGAGATGAGGAAGAATTTACTGCCTCATCCTCCTCATCCCCCTCAAATCTCTACTTCCATATCACTGACACCGGCATCGGTATCGCTGCTGAAGAAATTGGTAAGCTGTTTCAGCCTTTTATCCAGCTTGACAGCAGCCTTAACCGCCAGTACAGTGGCACTGGTCTAGGTTTAGCACTGGTACAACAGATTGTTACCTTACATGGAGGAACGGTTTCAGTTAGCAGTGAAGTTGGCCAGGGAAGTTGTTTTACTGTTCGCATTCCCTACCGTACCAGCGATCGCGGTCTAACCACGCAGGTAACTACTTTTTTGCCCAACTATCGCTTACCTGCTGAGAATGCTCAAGTTTTGATTATCGAAGATTCTGTTGCGGCGGCTGAACAAATTACTCGCTACTTCAGCGAAATGGGAATGCAGCCCATCATCTATCCCGAAGGTGAAGGAGCTATAGAAGAAGTACTGCGCGTTCAGCCTGCTCTGATTGTTATGGATCTACAACTGCCTAATCTATCAGGTTGGGACGTGCTAAATCAACTCAAGGCCAACCCAAAAACCAAAGATATTCCAGCAATCATCATTTCAGTTGTGGATGAGCGTAGCAAAGGACTGGCTCAGGGAGCGTTTGAATACTTGATCAAACCCATTACTCGCGCTCAACTTCAGGTAACTATAGAGAAACTGTATGCTTCTGCTCGTTTTGACTCGCCAAATCTAACTGTAGTGCCCGATGCGATCCTGGACACTCCTCTGATTTTGCTGACAGAAGATAATCAAGCAAATATTGATACTATGTCTGGCTATCTTGAAAGTCGAGGTTATCGTCTCATTTTGGCAAACAATGGACAACAAGCTATTGATCTTGTGAGAGTTCAACGCCCCGACTTAATTGTGATGGATATTCAAATGCCGGGAATGGACGGGTTAGAAGCAATGCGCTGCATCCGTAACGATCGCCATTTTTTGCATATTCCAATTATCGCACTTACAGCATTAGCGATGCCTGGCGATCGCGAAACTTGTTTAGCAGCCGGAGCAAACGAATATTTGACCAAACCAGTAAAACTTAAACAGCTTGTAGCCACAATTCAACAACTTTTAAGAAGGTAGCGGAAATTCTCGATGGATAGTCAACCCTCTATTTTAGTAATCGATGATGAACCCGATAACTTTGATGTTGTTGAAACCTTGCTGGATGGTGAAAACTACCAGCTATACTATGCTCCTAGTGGTCAACAAGCTCTAAATCGCCTCGATAGTTTTCAGCCCGATCTGATTTTATTAGATGTGATGATGCCCGATCTTGATGGGATGGAAGTCTGCCAACGCATCAAAGCCGATCCACGATGGCAAGCAGTACCGATCATCATGGTGACGGCATTAACCGATAAAGAAGATTTGGCTCGATGTCTGGCAACAGGTGCAGATGACTTTATTAGTAAACCCGTCAATGGCGTGGAATTACGAGCTAGAGTTCATTCTATGTTGCGGATTAAACAGCAATACGAAAGTATGCAGGTATTGCTCAAACTGCGAGAAGACATGGTAAATATGATTGTACACGATTTGCGAAATCCACTTACCAGCATTGTCTTAGGCGCAGAGATTCTGCGGTTTCCAAGTTTGTCACCTAAACAGCAGCAAGGAAAAATCGATCAAATTTTACTTGCTGCACAACAGCTACAATCGTTAATTGATAGCTTGCTGATCATGGCAAAGCTAGAATCTGGAAAAATGCTTCTCAATTACACAGAAATAGACCTTTGTACCCTGTGTATGTCAGCGATCGCAGATATTGAGGCGATCGCTGCTCAAAAGAACTTAACTCTTATTAGTGACTTACCCGAACCTGGTGGCATTATTGCAGTAGATGCGGTTATCTTTCGTCGAGTACTGGATAATTTGCTTTCCAATGCCATTAAATTCTCCCCATCTAAGTCTCAAGTCACCCTACGGGCAGAGTATTTGGCAGCAGGAGGCGCTAAAGTGCAAGTTGCTGATTCCGGTTCGGGAGTAAGTCAAGACTTACGACAAATCATTTTTGAAAAGTATGAAATTGGAACTCTGATGGCAGAAGTTTCACAAATTGGTTTAGGATTGGCTTTCTGTAAAATGGCGATCGAGGCACATTCCGGTACAATTACCATCGAAGATAATCATCCTTATGGTAGTATCTTTACTGTATTATTCAAAAATCAATAATTAATTCTAAAGAAATGTAGGGGCAATTCATGCATTGCCCCTACGAAATATCATCTTTTCAGTGTCTTTTTGCCTAAGGCTTGGTCATATAGAAAAGCTAAGGCGAAACAGATCGGGTACAGGGATTAACCACGACCCCAGTCGCGATCGCGTTCATAGCGACGGTTGTTGTCATAAATGTTGCGAAGGTTATTATCGCGTTCATAGCGACGATTATTATCGCGTTCATAGCGGCGGTTATTGTCACGCTCATAGCGACGGTTATTATCGCGTTCATAGCGACGGTTATTATCGCGGTCATGGTCACGCTCATAACGACGATTATTATCGCGGTCATAGCGGCGATGATTATTGTCGCGGTCATAGCGGCGATTATTTTCGTCACGAATGTTGCGAAGGTCGTTCTGGCGGTCATAATCACCATTTCTGTAGTGGCGACTATGACGTTCGTAGTTACCATCATCGTTGCGTTGATAGCTGTAGTTATCTAACTCAGCAAGATAAGACGCTGGTGTATTAGCATCAGCTTTTGGAGAAATAGCCAAAGCTGATGCAGATGCTATCAAGCCGGCCAGCAAAATAGAGGTAAAGCGGTTCATGATGTAAGTCAAAGATTGTTGACAGTAATTTATGCAAGTCCAGTCTGTTTAGGAAGAGCAGATTCCGCAAGTTCTTAAATCAATCCTAACGGTGTTGAATAACTCGAAAAGTTTTCTTAGGTGCGATGATTCAGAAAAGTTTTGTTGTCTGTAATACTTTCTGACGTTCCACATCCCGTTAAAAGTTAAAATTAAAATGAATCTTTGAACTCCATTAATGAGCCTTTGATATCAAATACCTTGCGATCGCACCCTTACCAAAGCCTACCAGCTAGCTAATAATCTGATCTACTAGACAAAACGCACACCAATTATAATTAGTGTGCGTCTGTGGTTAAATTTTATTTAGAAATTCTCGAACTTCGCGATCGCATTCTTAATCTTATCCACCACCTCATCTACAGGTATAACTCCCAATTCCCCAGAGGCGCGGGTACGGATACTCAAGGTGTTGGTTTCCACTTCTTTCGCTCCCACCACTGCCATCACGGGTATTTTTTCTTTCTCTGCATTGCGAATCTGTTTACCCAAGCGATCGCCACTGGTATCAACTTCTGCACGGATGCCCAACGCTCTCATCTTCGCCACCACATCTTTAGCAAAGTCTAGCTGTGTATCACCCACCGGCAGTAATCTAGCTTGCACTGGCGCTAACCACAAAGGAAAATCACCTGCATATTCTTCAATTAAGATGCCAATCAGTCTTTCCAGCGAACCAAAAGGCGCACGGTGAATCATCACAGGACGTTTGCGAACACCATCTTCGGCGACGTATTCCAACTCAAAGCGTTCTGGCAAATTGTAATCTACTTGCACAGTTCCTAATTGCCATTCCCGATCTAGGGCATCACTAAAGATAAAGTCAAGTTTCGGCCCATAAAAAGCCGCTTCTCCAATACCTTCAAAGTGTTCCATCCCCAAGGTTTCAACTGCACGGCGAATCGCACCTTCGGCTTTATCCCAAACTTCATCAGAACCGATGTACTTATCACTAGCAGGATCGCGAAAACTGAGTCTAGCTTTAAAGTTCTTCAGTTGCAGCTTATTGAACACCGACAAAATCAAATCCACCACACTGAGGAATTCGCTATCTAGCTGTTCTGGGGTAACGAACAGGTGAGAATCATCCACAGTAAAACCACGCACCCGCGTTAAACCGCCCAATTCCCCTGATTGTTCGTAGCGGTAAACAGTGCCAAATTCTGCCAAGCGCATCGGTAATTCCCGATAAGAGCGTAACTCACTCTTATATATTTGGATGTGAAAAGGGCAGTTCATCGGCTTCATGACGAAGCCCTGTTCCTGTGCAGCAGCTTCTTGATCGTCCGCCATTAAGGGGAACATATCTTCTTTATATTTCTGCCAATGCCCAGAGGTTTTAAATAAATCTACTCTGGCAATGTGAGGCGTTACTACAGATAAATAACCCCGTTTTACCTGTTCTTGCTTCAGGAAGTCTTCTAAAGTACTCCTCAACAGAGTGCCTTTGGGTGTCCACAAAGGTAAACCCGGCCCCACAAGGTCAGAAAATATAAATAATCCCAGTTCCTTACCCAGTTTCCGGTGATCTCGCCGCAGCGCTTCTTCTTTGCGTCGCTTATATTCAGCCAGTTGTTCTGGACTTTCCCAGGCGGTGGCATAGATGCGTTGTAATTGGGCTTTAGTTTCATCCCCACGCCAATAAGCGCCAGCAACGCTTTCTAGTTCAATTGCTTTTGGGTTTAATTCACTGATATTTTCCAGATGAGGCCCCGCGCACAAATCCCACCATTCATTCCCCAGGTGGTAAATCGTGATTGGTTCGTTTTTGATATCTCCCAGGATTTCTAGCTTGTAAGGTTCCTTAATTTCCTGAATTCGGCGTTCGGCTTCTTCGCGGCTAACTTCTTCCCGAATTACTGGCAATTTACGATTGATAATCTTCGCCATCTCTTTCTTGATGGCTTTGAGATCGTTTTCGCTAAAGGGTTCTGGATTGTCGAAGTCATAGTAAAAACCGTTTTCAATCCAAGGGCCGATTGTAACTTGCGCCTTGGGAAACAGCTTTTGTACTGCCATTGCCATTACGTGGGAAGCAGTGTGGCGAATCTTTTTTAAGTTCTCCGATTCGCTGGTACGCGGTAAATAGATTTTTTCAACTTGTTCTGACTGTTGTGACTGATTTGATGAATTTGGCGACATTGGCTGCTGAACCATTGGCGAAGTGATTACAAAAGGTGATTTATCTGAATCTGTAGGCTTATTCAACTATAACGACTTTGGTTAAGTAGTCATTTGTCATTTGTCATTGGTCATTGGTGCATACCCTATCCCTTGCAATGCCATGAGCAGTCCAACAAAGCTTACCGTAAACTTGCTTTGATGGTGGGCAGAAAAACTTTTTCTTTCATCGGAGTAATTCAAACTATGTTACAGAGTGCGCGTGCTTTCTCTTGGACTAATGACTTTGCCTAGCGGTTTGATTCTGAGTCCTGAATTTTGACTCCTGAATTCTTCTTCAATCCAAAGATAAAGATAAATTTTTTATTTCTTACCTGAGTGTCACAATTCAGGATTGCCTGCGCTCGCTAATTTATCTTATGAATTGCAACTCGGTGTCATATATACTTACTTATGCCTCTCCAAAGGCACTGTACAAACCTGATATCAAGACTATATAATAAAATCTGTGTTCTTTGTTACATATTTTTACATCTCAAAATTATGAGAAAAAGCCAATAAGTGTTAAGAAACGTAAATAACGTTAATATTAGTAAGCAAGTTTGAAATATCCTTCTCATTTATGTCAGACTCAAATGTACCGGGGACTGAGTTGCTGAAAACGGTTTTAGAACCCCTGCTAGAAGATTTTCAGCATTGGTTTACGCGATCGCGCCATTTACTCGAAACTGAGCAACTATCATTTATGAGTCACCAAGAGCAATCTGACTTGCTCTTGCGGGTTAAGCAAGCGCAGGATGAACTAAATACCGCGAAGATGCTGTTTAATGCAACTGATAAACAAGTCGGGATTGAGATGGCAACCTTAATGCCTTGGCATCAATTAGTAACAGAATGCTGGAATGTGGCAATGCGCTTTCGTCAAGGACGAGAAGTCTAAGCAGCACCTATGAGTATCTGCTAAATTTTGGCAGGTTACTTACCGATATCTAATGACAAACCGAGGAAGCGTCTACATCAGATGGTAAATCAGTCCTTAAAGAGATAGTAAAAAAATCTTAACAATTTCTTAACATTATTTGGATTAACAAGATAATGTATCCTATGCTACCGTAAGTAGAATAACGGTTGACAAATAGCTTCATATAGATGTAAGCGCGCAAAGAGTGCGTTAAATACTCGTCTTAACTGTGATTCACAGAATCGGCGAAATCGAAGTGTTACAAAATAAAGTTTAAAAAATTCCTGTCCTGGAGGAAAATCCAATGTTACATCTCCTTTACATTCTTGCTTTTACAATCCTTGCATTTATAGCTGTTGGCAACTTAATTCGTAACCTGATTATGTTCAGTTTTGATCGGGAGCGGACTTACCCGACGAATTCCTCGCCAATGAATAATCAAGGTAACTATGGTTATTATTCATCAAAAAGACAATTTGTACCCCATCCTGAATTATTAGATAGCGCTGGAAAC
Source organism: Nostoc sp. (assembly GCF_036916655.1). Classification (GTDB taxonomy): domain Bacteria; phylum Cyanobacteriota; class Cyanobacteriia; order Cyanobacteriales; family Nostocaceae; genus Nostoc. The sequence continues at coordinate 23,048 of NZ_JBALFY010000037.1, read as the reverse complement.
TTAATTAAAGAGCCACTTTTGGTAATGCGTTCAATTAACGTTGAAGATGCGCGTCAACATCTCGATGCACTTTACGAAGCATCCCCAGGAAATAAAAGAGACAATTCAGAAGAAGGATAAAAGTAGAGACGCGATTAATCGCGTCTGTTAGTAATTTGGGTGTAAATCATTGTTATTTTTACATCCTTAATTTTTTTAGTATAAATTTATTACCATACTGAAATTTGGGGCGATCGCATCGCTAGGCTGAAAAGTTAATATTGAGTTGTCCACTTGACACAATTTTAAATCGGCATGGTGTGAGTGATGAGATAATTCGTGAAGCACTCAGCGAAGCGACTGGGAGGTAGTTTTAAATTCTCTGTTCGCGGTTAGCAGTTAAACAAGAAAAGGTTCTGGCACATATCAAGATTTAGGTCTGAATTAAAACTGTATGACATCTCATTTGAGCAGATAAGGTATGGGAATAGAGGGAAACTTCAAACAAATACCCGCACCTCTTTTAGAGATAGCAAAACAAGATTTGTATGTATTGGACTTTTATCTTCATGCAAAAGAAGCTTTAGAAACCGGAGCAGTTCAACATCTGCCTGCCTACTTAAAAAAACTACTTAAAAAAAAAGGAATTAATCATAACCAGAACGCTCTTATTGCTGAGGAGCAATGGAGAATCGGAAGATTAGATATTGATTCATATTGGCACGCAATCCATTACTTGCTAACTGAGGATATATCTTCGTGGGAAGAATGTCAGATACCTTTTATTGTTGCCCGAAAAAAGCAAAACAACCGATTGCTAATCAATGCAGTGATGGGCACAACCTCAATTGAAGGAACAAAAGGTAGTTTTAAAGATTTCGGCCCTGTAAAATATCTTGTTCCCTCAGAAACTCAGCAAATCTCCGAAGCGCTGCTTCAAATTTCAGAAAAAGAGTTTACTAAGAGATACGAAGAAGCTTGTGTGCTGAATCCAGATGTTTACAGAACATTATGGGATGAGGAAGTAGATGATTATTGGTATATATTTCAGTGTATATCAGAGTACTACAGAATAGCTGCTGAAGAAACCAGAGGTATGCTGCTCTACCTCGGTTGTTTTTACGGAGTTGATTTCATGTGGGAAATGCCAGAGTAATGTTGCAGGCTAACAATTCGGTTGAAACGGACTGAAGGAAACCCCTGGAGTTGATGCAAAAGTTATCTGCGGCGGCTCAATTTTGACATTATGCCACCGAGCGATGTCTACGACGGGCTACACCTAAGCACCAATAATAAAATAGGGAGTAGTAAATTAATTCCCTACTCCCTACTCCCTTTCTAAGCTTCAATAACTACCCGTAAATTGCCCCGTTTTTTCGCAACGCGACAAGCAGTCGTACTCCCAGAACGCTCAAATTCTAAATCGAGGATGGTGGGGCCGACTCGTAAATTATGAAATGACAGGCGATTAATCGATTCTGGCAAAGCGGGGTCGATTATTCGCAAGCAATTATTTTGAGCGTCAGGCACTAAGTTGACCATCATTTGCAGTAGTTGGAAAATACTACCGGTAGCCCAAGCTTGGGGAGTGCAAGCAACTGGATACTGCACGGGGGTATTATCACCGTTCCGTTCGTAGCCGCAGAAGAGTTCTGGAGGACGTTGGTAGGGTTGCTGCTGGGTCATGTCGAATAAACCTTGAAATATTTCTAAGGCTTGATCGATTAGACCGAGCGATCGCAATCCCATTGCAATCAGAGCGTTATCATGGGGCCAAACCGAACCAGTGTGATAACCCATTGGATTGTAAGCAGGTGACAAACTACTCAGAGTCCGAATTCCCCAACCATTAAACATATCTGGGGCCCGCAACCGTTCTGCTACACTATGAGCTTTTTCGTGTGTGAAGAGTCCCAAATGTAGACAATGACCGGGGTTTGAGGTAATACTATCTACTGGCTTGCCATCTCCATCCAAAGCCAGAGCGCAGAAATCCTGGTTTTCCACCCAAAAATCTCGATTAAAACGAGCCTTGAGATTTCTGGCCTCTTCTTGCCAACGATCTGCCAAATCAAGCCGCTTTTTCATCCTAGCTATTTCAGCTAGGCGCATTTTTGCCGCATAGACGTAAGCTTGCACCTCCGAGAGGGAAATTGGCCCATTGGCTAATTCTCCCTTGTGGTCTACAATACAGTCGCCAGAATCTTTCCAACCTTGGTTAACTAGACCGCGTTTGGATTTACGGAAATAACTGAGGTAGCTGGTTTCTTTGCTATTGCGATCGATCCACTCCATTGCTGCCAGAGCATTAGGCCAAAGTTGCTCTAGAAGTTCTTGATCGTGAGTCCAAGCGTAATGTTCGGCGTAGAGCATCAGCCACAGGGGAGTCGCATCAACCGTACCATAGTAGGGCGTATGGGGAATTTCTTGACAACGAGCCATTTCTCCCAAACGTAACTCGTGCAAAATCTTACCCGGTTCTTCTTCGCGCCATTCGTCATCGACTTTACCTTGGTATGTCGCCAGCAATATCAGGGTTTCCTTGGCAATTTCCGAGTTTAACATCAGAGTTTGAGAAGCTGTTACCAGCGAATCTCGCCCAAATAGTGTCGAAAACCAGGGCACTCCGGCGGAAACAGTCTTATGCTTACCAAAAGATTGGCGCAACAAATACATATCTTGTTCAGCGCGCTCAATCACTCGATTGAAGGTGCTTTTATCTGAGCTAATGCGGGTAATTTGCTGTACCCAGTTTTGCTCCTCCATCAACTCAGCAGCTTTCGCCTGTCCTAAGGTAGTAGCGGCGCTGACGGTTGAACTGGACTGGTTGTTTTTCAACATACTCACGCGGTAACCCAGCTTTTGAGTTTCGTGAGAAGCCAACTCTAGCTGCCAAACCGCAGTGTAACCCTTGAAATAGTCTGGTTGCCGATGCTGGAATAGAATCCGAGATTCCATCACCGAGCCATCCAAACCTTGATAGGCGAGTGTTAAGGATTCTTCCCTAGAGGCGGATGGCTCTTTGGGTATTGGTAAAACGCCATCGACCTGAGAAAATGTTCCTTCCTCAGTCGTCGGTTCGACTAAGCGTAAAAGCCGGCCTCGTTTTTCTCTGTCATAGCCCCGAACTTCAAATAAATCAACAAAATCTGCATCAAAGCTGATGCTTAGTTCAAAATTGACAGTGGTTGTGCTGTAGTTAGATACCTCTATTTCTTCAAATAGTGCGCCATTTAGCACAATTTCTCGGCGAATTCCGATAGTCTCGGCTTTCAGGCGATCGTCGATTCTGGGGGTGGTACACAAAACTGAGAGCGAAAACCCTTTCTCAGCAGTACTACTGAGAAGTACAGGCGATCGCCCTTCAATTTGCAACTCCAAGCGACTAAGAAATCTCGTATCACAACAAAACAGTCCCATACTGGGATTGCCATCATTGAGGGAACAGCCAGAAATATTCCCAATAGTATCTGTCACAAAAAATAAATCATCATCTTTAACCGTCAGTGTCGGTTGCGATCTTTCAGCCACAACACAAGGCCACTCCGGGATAGGTAATTGTTCGGCAGGAATAAAAGTTTTTCCATCCAGGAAAATTTTTTCCGGGGTTATGAGTGTATCCGGTGTCATTAGTCAAAGTTCCGTGTATGGGTCTATTTTTGAGTAGAAGTCTCTTAACCAAAAGGCAGAGGGGAAAGAAGAAATACCCTCTTGCTTTGAGACAGAGCAACTAAATTTATTTAGATCGAAAAAAGAAAGATTTGTGTCGAGATACACAGTACCAAGAAATAACAGCGTATCCTCTATAGGACACAAGGTACGAAAGTCCGGTCAGTTATTCTCACTCTGCTTTTACAGCCTTTTTCAAGTAATTGAACTATAGCGTTTTCTAATCATATAAAGTACATCATAGCCCTCTCCTCGTTTGCGAGGAGGGGTTCTTGTAAGCTAAAACACATCTAATTTGCATATTAAAATTTTATTAATATCTTGTGGGGTGGGCATCTTGCCCGCCCTAATTATGCAACTTGAATGCTCATTAGCTTACCTCTACCTCTACTCAAGCGAGAACTGCCATATATATATTCCTCACTCCCTAAGTCCCCGTCTTAGCTCAACTTTATCCAAAATTAAGAACTCAGTTTCTTTATCTGGTAAAAATCGTGGCTTTTTGGCAAATACTTTTTCTACGTCACAGAGCATAGATAAAGTTCAAAAAGTAAAACTACTATCCCACATAGGTTTCAGCGATAGCGATCGCGTTGCGAAAAAAAATGGATAAAGTCGAGCTTAGTCGTGGGCTATGCAATCAATGATCCTTAAAACCATACAATAGTTAGTATTTTAGTATCATAGCTCCTGAAAAATTTTGCCCATACAGGCACATAGCAAAGTTGGTCAAGAATGTATATTGGGCGTAGTAGGTTGTCAATCAACCAATTAAGTTGTGTGTACTCCTCCTAGTTGGTAACGAAGTGTTGCGCCTGTTTTGGCGAAAAGCGCTTTTTTAGCGTTCTTTACATATTGCAACTGTCTATTTAACTTGAGAGCCCCTTGAAATTTGTACAATGCAGCTGTGACGTGGATCTGATCGAGGTTGAGCGTTTAACAATAATTCATGAGCATTTCGACTTCTGTGCTGAGTGATCTGCTAAAGTCCCTACCCTACTTGCGGCCCCAGCTATATTTTAAGGCTTCATTAACGGCGCTCTCCCACGCGATGGAAGATCAAGTTTTGGCTGGGACTTTAGTCCAACCCCTTGTAATTGCTAGTTTTCAGCGAGAGCGATTCTACCGCCAAGAAGCTCATCGCTACCAGCGACTTGCCTTGCGGAGTAATCAAATATACGTATTATCTGCTCCAGAAACGGATTTCACCAACAGTTCGGAACACTATGAAAAAGTGGCTTTTGAGCCAACGGATGGCTTAAGTCACGAGTGGCATTTGGTCGTGATTGCTGACAATTACGCTACTTGTCTGGTTTGCCGAGAAAACCTTAGTTCGATTGCTAAAAATAAGCAACTACCAGAACTAAGCCCTAATCTGGACATCGACACAGCGCGAAGATTTGAGGGAATTTGGACATCGGAAAGGGGAGTTAGCCTGAAAGCCGCCGAATTGCTGTTAGACAGGATTTTGGTTTACAGGCCAGAACTAGTAAGTAAAATTGAGGAGGCACGTCAGAGATTTGGCATCGGCCAGCCACGAAACTACTCTGGAGCAGAACAGGTCAATGAATATGCCTGTGACATTGATACAGATCCCTTTGTGCAGCGCTTAATAACTTATTTGCAAGCGAGTCAGTACAAATTGCACAAAGCCTATCGTTCCATTGCTGCCCAAGCACGAAAAGAACGATTAGTCAACTCTATTAGTACTGCCATTCGGCGATCGCTCGATCCTCACGAAGTTCTCCAGGTGGCGGCACAAGAATTAGGACAACACTTAGAAGCTTGTCGCTGTTTAATTTACCGCGCTCAAGCCGCAGATCGCCAAGCCATAATTGAACACGAGTTTTTGACGCCTGGTACTTTATCTGTTTGTGGGCAAATCTGGGAGTTAGAGAAAAATTCTCTATTTCGGGACATTGTGGAACAAGGCGAAGGTGTTTGTGTGAGCGATACGTTGAGCGATCCTCGCGTTACCAATTCGCCAGGACTTTCCATGATTGCCAAAAAGTTTGCCATTCGTTCTTGGTTGATGGAACCAGTCTTTTATCAGGGGCGATTATTGGGCATTGTGGAGTTACACTATTGCCGAATGCCACCGCACGAGTGCCAACCAGGGGAATTGGATTTGGTAGAAGCGATCGCCACCCAGGTAGGAGCTGCTCTCATTCAAGCGGAAGCTTACGCGAACCTAGAAGAACTTAACCAGCAGCTAGAAGCTCTAGACCGCACCCGCAGCAACCTTATAGCCATCACTGGACATGAACTGCGTACCCCCCTATCTACAATTCAAGTTTGCCTAGAAAGTCTCGCTAGTGAGCCGGATATGCCCTTAGAGTTGCAGCAGATCATGCTCAACACGGCTCTTTCCGACTCCGAGCGGATGCGAAAACTGGTACAAGATTTCCTCACACTTTCCAACCTGGAAAGCGGTCGAGTGCAATGGCATCCCGAATCCCTCAGCTTACAAGAGTGTATAGATTTATCACTCAGCCGAAATCGCACGCGTTCCTCAACGGAAAAGCCGCCCCAAATCAAAACTCAAATTGACGAAAACCTACCTCTGGTTAGAGCCGATGGTGATTGGCTAGTAGAAGTAATGGCAAAACTGATGGACAATGCTTGTAAATTTACGCCACCCCAAGGAGAAATCACCATTAAAGCGATTTACAACAGCCGTCAAATGGTTGAGGTAACTGTAGCTGACACTGGGCGCGGCATTGAACCGAATCGTTTAGAAATAGTTTTTGACCGCTTTTATCAAGAAGAGGGAGCGCTACGCCGCACCACTGGCGGCACTGGACTTGGTTTAGCCATTTGTCGTCAAATAGTTAATGGCTGGGGTGGAAAAATTTGGGCAGAGTCAACTGGCAAAGACCAAGGTAGTCAGTTTCACTTCACCATCCCGATTGTTCAGAATAGCCAAGAGGAAAAGCGGACAAAAGTTAAGAGTAGATAGGGATTGGGGACTGGGGACTGGGGATTGGGGACTGGGAATTGGGGATTGGGGACTGGGGACTGGTTTTTAACAAAGGACTAATGACCAATGACCAATGACCAATGACCAATGACTAAAAGACTAAAAACTGTTACAGTCTATAACGCGATCGCAATATGATCCTGGTTGCGGTGTTAGGATTCCCTAAAAACGTTGAGAGAATCAGACCCTATGACAGAAAAACTCTCTGGACAAACCCCGCTATTTGCTGGCAACACTGGTGGCTTGCTCAGAAAAGCGGAAGTAGAAGAAAAGTACGCTATCACCTGGACTAGCCCAAAAGAGCAAGTATTTGAATTACCTACAGGTGGTGCTGCTACTGCTCGGAAAGGCGAAAACCTGCTGTATTTAGCCCGCAAAGAACAAGGCATCGCTTTAGGTGGTCAACTCCGCAAACTCAAAATCACAGACTACAAAATTTATCGGATTTTGCCCAACGGAGAAACTACTTTAATTCACCCAGCTGATGGTGTCTTCCCCGAAAAGGTGAATGCAGGTCGTGAAAAAGTGCGTTATGTACCTCGCAGCATTGGGCAAAACCCCAATCCAGCACAACTCAAGTTCAGTGGTAAAGCTACCCACGACGTATAGGGACTAGGGGCTGGGGAGCAGAGGAGCAGAGGAGCAGAGGAGCAGAGGAGCAGGGGGAAGTTACAGCAAGTCTTTCCCCTCTGCCCCCCATCCCCTCTGCCTCTTGTGCCCTATGCCCCATGCCCCATCCCCAATCCCCAATCCCCTAGCAATTTATGGTATTCCCCGATTTCTCCGAATTTTCTCAGCTAGCTCTACAAGGCAACTTCGTCCCGGTATATCAAGAATGGGTAGCGGATTTAGATACGCCCGTATCTGCTTGGTATAAAGTCTGTGCAGGTCAGCCTTATAGCTTTTTGTTGGAATCCATAGAAGGCGGAGAAAAGCTGGGACGCTATAGTTTAGTGGGTTGCGATCCGGTGTGGGTTTTGGAAGCCAGGGGCGATCGCACCACCCAGAAAAACCGCGACGGTTCGCAGGTGGTTTTTGCAGGCGACCCTTTTACAGCTTTAGCTGAATGTTTAGCACCTTATCACCCCGTAAAATTACCGCAGTTGCCGCCAGGAATTGGCGGTTTGTTTGGGTTTTGGGGCTATGAATTGATTAACTGGATTGAGTCGCGTGTGCCTATTTATCCACCAGATGATCGAAATATCCCTGATGGATTGTGGATGCAGGTAGACCACCTATTGATTTTTGACCAGGTGAAGCGGAAAATTTGGGCGATCGCTTATGCTGATTTACGTGACCCGAATGTAGATTTACAGGCAGCATATCAACAAGCAGGCGATCGCGTCACCCAAATGCTCGAAAAGCTATCTTTACCTCTATCACCGGAAAAAACTAAATTAGAATGGAAACCGCCAGGGAGCAGAGGGGCAGAGGAGCAGGGGAGCAGAGGGGCAGAGGAGTATAAGAGTAACTTTACCCGCCCTGATTTTTGTGCCAGCGTCCAAAAGGCCAAAGACCATATTCAAGCAGGCGATATTTTTCAAGTAGTAATTTCTCAGCGACTATCAACAACATACACTGGCGACCCCTTTGCCCTTTACCGTTCCCTACGCCAGATAAATCCTTCGCCTTACATGGCTTACTTTAACTTCCAAGATTGGCAAATCATCGGTTCCAGTCCCGAAGTGATGGTGAAAGCCGAAATAGATTCAGATGGTGGAGTTATAGCAACGGTACGGCCAATTGCCGGCACACGTCCACGGGGTAAAACCACGAAGGAAGATGCAGCCTTCGCTGAGGATTTACTTCAAGACCCCAAGGAAGTTGCTGAACACGTCATGCTTGTGGATTTAGGGCGGAATGATTTGGGGCGTGTTTGTCAAAGTGGTAGCGTCAAAGTCGATGAATTAATGGTAGTTGAGCGCTACTCCCATGTGATGCACATTGTCAGCAATGTTGTGGGTAAATTAGCAGATGGTAAAACAGCATGGGATTTACTAAAAGCTTCCTTCCCAGCAGGTACGGTAAGCGGCGCACCTAAGATTAGGGCGATGGAAATTATTCACGAATTAGAGTCTAGTCGCCGGGGCGTTTATTCCGGTGTATATGGATATTACGATTTTGAAGGACAATTAAATACTGCGATCGCAATTCGCACAATGGTGGTGCATGATAATACGGTAAGCGTACAAGCTGGAGCGGGTTTGGTAGCTGACTCTGAGCCAGAGAAAGAATATGAAGAGACGCTAAATAAAGCTAGAGGTTTATTAGAGGCGATTCGTTCTTTGCGTTGAACTGGGGACTAGTACCGCAAGGCGGAATTAAAAATTAAAAATGAATAAGCTAAACCACATCTAGTTTGCATATCCAAAATTCATATCACTCTTGTGGAGTGGGCATCTTGCCATTGGTGTCAACTTAAGCTGGAAATAGCTTATCTGTTGGCTTCCATGCCCGCCCGGAAATAAATTTTTTTGGCTTTTAGCTCAAGTCTACTGAAGTAGACTGGAGATTTTTGGCTATATTTTAGTCATCTTCAGATGACTTTGGCTATGAGACGGGAATTTCAATTCCCGGCGGACAAGCGGTTTCGCGTTAAGTTGACACCAATGAGCCACATGAGCGCCCTAATTATGCAAGTTGAATGTGAAACAGCTTACAACCTAAGCGTTTCATTGATTTGGAATGGGTGGTTTATTTCTGCCGTGTTGTACTAGTATATACAAGCAGATCCCCGACTTCTCAAAGAATTCGGGGATCTTGTTTCTCACCATAATTCAGGATTGGTATAGTCAATTTCGCATACAATTAATTGCACACTGGTTTTTGTTGTTTAATTGCAAAACTGGACTTGATATAAGTACAGTAACGGTTCGATCTGCTGTATGAGAATCCAGTCCAGACTTTAAAAGTTGATATATCAATAATCTTCTATTTTGAATTACATAGGTTTTACTTTGAACTGCAAGATGTTTGGAAACAATTTGTGCTACTTCTAAGCCCACGTATCCACAATACCGTGACAAATTGGGAAGCTTTATAAATCCAATTAACATCGAAGTTTTTCCAAGGCTAAACAGAGTTTTTTAGAGATATTAAAAAGTGCAAAGAAGTCCTGGTATCCAAATCCAAGACCTCCGTTAAATTTACAACACGCTAGTAATGAACAAACTGGTTCATCCCAATTGGCTGAAGTATGTCGCCCAAATAATTCCAGTTACTCCAACGGCAATTAAAAGGTTAGTGAAAAATCTACCGAACTCAATTTCTTGTCCTAGTCCCTTGTCGTCTTGACCGACTGTAAAAAACAATGACCAGGCCTGATTTGCATTGATAGTCTCAAAGTTGTTGAAATCAGGTCTAAAAACGACGGCCCCAATCAAATCTTTATTGGGATAATCAAAATCAGTTTTCATAAGTTTGCCTCTAAATTGGTTTATTCGTCAAGTGAAGAAAATTCATAAATCTCAAAATGTCTTCTCTAAAGGCTGGTTAGCCATCCAATCAAACCGTGTCCGGTGAGAACTTCTAAAGCGATGAGTGAGACAAAGCCAATCATTGCCAAACGACCATTGAATTTTTCGGCATATTTGGTAAAGCCTACTCGTGGGGTTTCATCAACATAAACTTTAGGTTTGATCGCAAATCTGTTAAGTTGACCTCGTTCGTTAATGGTAAAACCTTTACTTGTCATCTTTTATTCTTTGTTTGTGTCGTTATATGAACTAATGTTAATGATTGTAAATATTTTTTGCAACCACTTGACTTGGTAACAAAAGTAGTGATAGCCGTACAAAGTAAGTACGGTATTTCAGATTTGTACGAGAAGCGATCGCTTTTGCAAGTGAATACACATAAAAGCACCAATTACGCTTAATTTAACTTCAGCAAAACTTATCAAATTTATAAATAGAAGTTATTAATATATAGCTGAGAAAGTATTGCTTATTTGTAACGGAATTGTTATGTTTCTTTACATAAAGATACAAAAGCAATGTCAATGCGTTAAACCACTGTTAATCAAGGCTTTCTAACTATGCAGTTGAGCCTGCAATGTGATTTGCCGAGTATCTAAACTCAACGGCAACAACATCGCTATGCCTTTAGTAGAGCTATGTCTACAATGGGCTGTTCAGTGATGCAAAGACTGCTGAGTGCCTTGATTAACAGCTAAACGCCTTATCTTTTCACATTCGGTAGAACTGTAATTTTCTTTTGGGAATTTCTGCTATGTCTTTTACCATCCAGTCGGCTCAAAGTATTTTTCCCGGCACCCTAGTTGCTGACGTTGTTCCAACCGTTGTTGAATCATTCTCTAAGCTCAATGCTGAAGATCAACTAGCACTACTCTGGTTTGCCTATACCGAGATGGGTAGAAGTATTACGGTTGCTGCTCCAGGAGCAGCTAATATGATCCTCGCACAAGGCTTACTCGAACAAATTAAGCAGATGCCTTTTGAGGCTCAAACACAAGTCATGTACGATTTAGCTAACCGTGCTGACACTCCTCTCTGTCGTTCTTATGCGTCCTTCACCGTAAACATTAAATTGGGCTTCTGGTATCAGTTAGGTGAATGGATGGCTCAGGGAATCGTTGCTCCAATCCCAGAAGGTTACAAGCTTTCTCCCAAAGCTGCTGATGTGTTGCAAGCCATTCGTAGTGCAGATTCCGGTCAACAAATCACAATCCTACGCAATACCGTAATTAGCATGGGATTTGACCCGAACGCTCCTGGTAGTTACAAAAAAGTCTCAGAGCCAGTGTCTCCTCCGACTGCACCAGCGTTTCGGACTAAAGTCACCATCGAGAGCATCGACAATACTACGGTGTTGGGCTATATCAACAACATGAATGCCAATGACTTTGATGCTGCGGTTTCTCTGTTTCGTTCTGAAGGTGCCTTGCAACCTCCCTTTGAAAGACCGATTGTTGGTCAAGACGCAATCCGCGCCTATATGCGTGAAGAATGCCAGGGATTAAAGATGATCCCAGAGCGCGGTGTATCTGAGCCTGTGGAAGATGGCTATACCCAAATTAAAGTTACAGGCAAAGTCCAAACCCCTTGGTTCGGTGCTAGCGTGGGAATGAATATTGCATGGCGGTTTTTGCTAGACCCCCAAGGCAAAATCTTCTTTGTCGCGATTGACTTGCTGGCTTCTCCGAAAGAACTCCTGAACCTAGTACGTAAATAGAGCGCTAGATTAGTCGCTGCTCCGTAGGGTGGGTACTAGCCATAACCTAAAAATAAGGATTCAAGCAAAAGGTAAGCAATGCCCACCCTAAAAAATTGCTGCGATCGCTCTTGAAAGCTAACTAAGGAACGTAGATTAAATAAAATGCAAAACTTCATCCTGTCTCTAGCTTCCTTCTCCAATATATCGGAGAGGGATTGAGGGTGAGGTAAATTAGGGAAATAAATTGTATGTTATTTAATTCTTATTCCTATTTGGATTTTAGATTTTGCTGATATCCTTTGGCGTTAGCGAGTCTGTGAGTGCCTGGGGATTTACCTCATGAGCGACTGCGTAGCAAGTTTAATTTTACTTTTCCAATTAGAGTGTCTATTTCTTAATCTACAAGAGTAACTTTTGCTGCATTTCTGGGAATAATACAGCTGTCGTACCAGTAAAAAATTCAGTAGTAATGACAATGCCCCCCACAGAACGAGCATTGCTGGAAAGTTTGATTGTTGATAATGAAGACTTAGAAAAACTGGAATTAAAACTCGCTCAATTTAATATTTTTGAAGCGATTGGTGTAGTTCGTCAAGAATTACGTCATTCAAATTTTTTAGCATTTCTGTTAAATCCATCTGAAAACCATAGACTTGATGATATTTTTCTCAAGCGATTTCTTAAGCTAGTACTGTTAGAAGAGTATGAGCCTACAGACGAAAAATATACAAAAGTTAGTCCCGTTGATATAGATATAGCTGATTTCACAGATGCAGATGTTAGACGCGAGTGGCAAAACATTGATATTCTCATACATTCTCCGCGCAATAAACTAGTATGTGCCATAGAAAATAAAATTGACGCTGAAGAAGGTATGGATCAATTAATAAAATATCAAAATACTGTTGAGCAAGAATTTAAAGATTGTCAAGCAATTTTAATTTATTTAACACCAGAAGGCAATCCACCTTCTAAGAAAAATTGGAGAATATATAACTATTCTAAAATAGCTGAGATAATCGATAGCATTTGCATAAGTTATAAATCTACAGTTGGTACAGATGTTTACACTTTGATGACTCATTATTCTACATTAATTAGGAGACATATTGTGAGTGATTCAGAAGTCGCTGAACTTTGCCGTAAAATATACACTAAGCATAAACAAGCCCTAGATTTAATTTTTGAGCATCGTCCAGACTTACAATCAGAAATTGCTACAAGAATTCACGAATTACTAATTCGAGAGATTGACTCTCAAAAAATATCTGTACATTTTTGGAGTAAGGGATACATAGGCATCATCCCTAAAAAATGGGAAGAGAATAATTTACCCTTGAGTTTCCAATTTGAAAATTCTCCTCAACGCTTAATAGTAAAAATGCTAATTTATGAGAATAAGGATAAATTCATCCGCGAAAAAATACATGATATATCCCAGAAGAATATACATCTTTTTAAGAAGAAAACTTTAACACCAAAATTTACAACTATTTACACAAAATCTGTTCTCAGTTATAAAGATTATGAAGATGCTGATATTGAGGAATTAATGAATAAAGTGCAGGATTGTTGGCGACACTTTATTAAAAATGACTTTGTAACTATCGAGAATTTAATTAATACAAATATAGATGAGATAATTTGTAAAGATATCTCCGTTTATCCTGAAGATAAAGTTTAGCGATCGCATCAATCTTACCTTACAAAGAGCGATCGCTCAAAAATCCATTAATGCTTTAAAATTACTGATTATGCGTTAGAAATTTCTCATGCTATTTGATGCGTTTAAAAAATATAAATCTCCTAAAATCCAATTCATCAAGACTAACCCAAGCTGGCGCGTAGCATGGGGAACAGTTGATGCAAATTATGAGGATATAGCTTGGCGAGATGAGAAAATTTCTGTAATTATATCACGTACAAATTCTGAATTTCCGACGGAGAAATTAGCAATCAGTTCTGGAGGACGATTTGTTGTTGTTGGTGATATTTGGTTAACTAACCAAGTGCAATTGCTGCAAAATTTGGGAATTGAACCGGATAGCTTTCAAGGAAATTATCTGCAACTGGTTGCTAATCTTTGGGAACGATGGGGCAATGAAAGTCTTAGGCAACTTGTGGGGATGTTTGCGCTGGTGATTTGGGATAGAGACAAACAGGTGTTAAAGTTGGTTCGCGATCGCATCGGTGTTCGTACCCTGTATTACACTACCACTGGTTCGGTTCGTTGGATTGCACCTCAACTAAGAACTTTATCACCCCACCGTTCATCTGATTTAGATTTGGTAGCGTTGCGAGATTATCTTTGTTGTGCCTTTGTTCCCGGAGAACGAACCCTTTGGGAACAGGTGCGAGAACTGCGACCTGGAACCGTTTTAGAATTTCCCGACCAGAAAGTTGAAGCTTATTGGCAGCTTCAAGAAAAAATTATAGCAATAGATAAGCCTTTAGCATGGCATGGCGATCGCTTGCGAGAACTTCTAGACCAAGTTGTTCAAGAATATTTACCATCGGCAAATGAACCCGTTGGTGTTTTCCTTTCTGGTGGTTTGGATTCTAGCAGTATCACTGCTTTAGTAGCAAAATTTCACAAAGCACCAGTTCACACCTTCTCGATTCATTTTGGTGCGGAATGTCCCAATGAGTTAGAATTTTCCAATCTTGTTGCATCTCATTGTCAGACGCAGCACCACATTTTAGAAATTACTTTTAAGGATATGTGGGAGCGCTTACCAGAAACAATGGCCTATTTAGATGACCCCATTGGCGACCCCCTGACTGTTCCCAACCTTTTACTGGGACGACTTGCAAGAGAAAGCGTAGAAGTAGTTTTAAATGGTGAAGGTGGCGACCCTTGTTTTGGTGGGCCAAAAAATCAGCCAATGTTAATCAATAGTTTATATGGTTCTGTCACCAATCAAGATGCATTGCAAGCTTATTTAATTTCCTTTCAAAAGTGCGCTGTTGACTTACCGCAACTTTTAAAACCAGAAGTTTGGCAAGCAATACAAACAGCACCTTGGGTTTTTGAAGAAGACTTATATTCTCAAGCTAACTATCTTAATCGTTTGATGGCAATGAACATCAAATTTAAGGGCGCTGACCAAATTCTGACGAAAGTCAGTAACTTGACTCAAGCTGCTCGTTTGCAAGGTCGTTCTCCCTTGTTTGACCAGCGAATAGTAGATTTAAGTATGGAGATACCTCCAAAGTATAAGCTTTCTGGTGTAGAAGAAAAAGCAGTTTTAAAGCAGGCGATTACCTATGGTACATCTTCTCTAGGAGATGCTGCGCGATCGACAATCGCAGATATTTTACCAGAAACAATTATTCATCGTCCCAAAAGTGGCATGATGGTACCGGTGCAATTAGGATTTCGCAAATATTGGCAGCAAGAAGCCAGAGATTTATTACTCAATCGGAATGCAGCTATCACTCCTTACTTAAACCAGTTGCCAATTCGTAATTGGTTAAACTATCAAGGAGATACTTGGAGTCGTTATGGAGTAAAGCTGTGGTTGCTTGCTAGTTTAGAAATTTGGCTACAAGTAAATCAAAAAGGGCAGTAGTGAAAGCAACAAAAGAATAGGCTGATGCTATCAGTGTTGAGCAAGGAGAAATACTCAGTACTGATTACTAACAAATGAGTTCGCCATGATTGCAATAATTTAGCATTGTCACGCCAGCGTAAAGCACCGCAAATTTTTGGTGGATGAAGTTTTTCCAACTTGTGTGTACACCATAGCCTCGCTTGCTAGGAGGGTTTAGGGGTGGGGTTCTTGTACCTCACAGGGGCCGAGAACCTCTGTAAATACGCATAAATAATT
Organism: Nostoc sp.; assembly: GCF_036916655.1. Lineage (GTDB taxonomy): Bacteria > Cyanobacteriota > Cyanobacteriia > Cyanobacteriales > Nostocaceae > Nostoc. The sequence goes on along the minus strand of NZ_JBALFY010000037.1, from coordinate 7,415 downwards.
AGAATTGGCATGATATTAGTTGTAATATCATGTCCGCTAAATTACTCATAAAACAACTACCCCTAACCCCTTGTTAAGGGCAGGGGAAACAAAGCATAGCTTTGGCGGGGTGGGATTCTCCAGGTTTAATAAGTAATCCAACAGACATGATATAAAATGCTAATTTTGCTACAAGGAAATCTCAAATGGCTCCTACTATTTTGACAGTCAATACCACAGCCGATCAAAATGATGGCAGTAGTGCTAATGGGCTATCTCTGCGGGATGCGATTTTAATTGCCAATGCAAACCCCAATACTGACTATGAAATCCAGTTAACAGGAGGAGCCACTTACAACCTCACATCGAACGGGATTAATGAAGATAATGCCCTCACCGGAGATTTAGATATTAAAAGTCGCAATAATGTACTTTATATTGTGGCGGTTGGTGGACAAAAAGCAACTATTGATGCTTCAGGTTTATTAAATAGCGATCGCGTCTTTGATGTCCTGACTGGAGGAGAATTAAGCTTACAGAATTTAGTAGTTAAAGGAGGAGCCATTTCCGGTAAAAATGGTGGAGGAATTCAAGTTGCTTCGACAGGCTTTTTGGACTTATACAATACGACCGTCAGTAACAATAGTGCCGAGAATGGAGGTGGTATCTATAACGCCGGCGATGCCCACTTGCGTAACGGCAGTACAGTTAGTAACAATAGCGTCAGTGGAACGGTTCCTGATGGTGGTGGTATAGATAACGCTGGCACATTGACTGTGATTGACTCCACAATTAGTAATAATAATGGTGCTACTTTTGGTGGTGGTATATACAATTCTAAAACACTTACCTTAATCAATACGACGGTGAGTGGCAATACTGCTAATACAGGCGGTGGGATAAGCAACAAATTTAGTAATGCTTCAGCCGCCTTAGTCAATACTACAGTCAGTGGTAATAGTGCGACTTTGGGTGGTGCTGGTGGTGTAAGTAACGACAGTGGAATAATTAATCTATTGAACAGTACCGTTACTAATAACACTTTTTCCGGCATTCTGGGTTATGCCGGTGGAGTTAGCAATAGCACCGGGACTGTAAATCTCAAGAATACGATTGTAGCTGGAAATTTGTCTCTTGATGGCAGGCTTCAGTTATACCCCGATCTCTCTGGCACATTCAATGGCAATAATAATAACCTAATTGGCACTCTAGCTGGAGCCAGTGGAACTGTAGGCACTGGTACAGATATTGTCAACCCTAACCCCGGACTTGGCCCCTTACAAAACAATGGCGGACTCACCCTTACCCATGCCCTCCTGACTGGTAGCCCAGCCATTAACGCCGGCAACAACAACTTGATTCCTGTTGATACACAAGACCTTGACGGCGATGGCAACACTTCAGAACCCATTCCCTACGACGAACGAGGCTTGGCACGGGTTGTTGGCGGTACGGTTGATATTGGCGCATTTGAAGTACAAGCAGCCACCTTACCAACCCTCAGCATCAACGATATTAGCGTTACCGAAGGCAATACAGGTACAACCAACGCCACCTTTACTGTCACTCTCTCCGCCGCTAGTACCTCTGCTGTCACAGTTAACTATGCTACTGCTAACGGCACAGCTACATCAGGTAGTGATTACACCGCCACCACTGGTACATTAACTTTCAACCCCGGAAATACCAGTAAAACCCTCACTGTTGCCGTTACTGGGGATACAATATTTGAACCGAACGAAACCTTCTTCGTCAATCTCAGCAACGCCACTAATTCCACCATTGCCGATAATCAAGGGCTGGGAACCATACTCAATGATGATGCCAATCTTCCCACACTTTCCATCAATGACATCACTGTTGTCGAAGGGCAAACCCCGCAAGCTATCTTAACTGTCACCCTCAGCAGTGCATCTAGTCAAGCAGTCACAGTTAACTACGCTACAACCCCTGGTACTGCCACTGCTAACACAGACTATACCAGTCGCAGTGGTACTTTGACTTTTGCGGCGAATACTACCACTGCCACAATTACTGTTCCCATCCTGAATGATAATCTCAACGAAGCCAACGAAACTTTTAGTGTTAACCTTTCTAGCCCTACCAATGCAGCTTTACAAAAAGCTAGTGGAACTGTCACCATTACTGACACCTTACAAGCTAGTACCACAACAACCTTAGCTGCTGGTGTCGAAAATTTAACTCTGACTGGAACCAGCAATATTAATGGCACTGGCAATAATGGCAATAATATATTGACGGGTAATAGTGGCAATAATATATTGACAGGTGGTACGGGGGATGATACTTATGCATTCAATGCTTCTACCCCACTAGGTAGCGATCGCATTCAAGAAACCACCACAGGCGGCAATGATTCTTTAAATTTTAGTGGTACTAGCACAGATACACGAGTCAATTTAGGTATCGCTACCACCCAGACGGTCAATAGTAACTTGAAATTGACCCTATCAGCTAATAATGTTATTGAAAATGTGATTGGTGGTAATGGTAGCGATCGCTTGATTGGCAATAGCCTCAATAATACCCTGAATGGGGGGACTGGTAATGATGTGTTAACAGGTGGAAGTGGGGCAGATACTTTAATCGGTGGGTCTGGAAATGATATTCTTACTGGTGGGGCAGATAGCGATCGCTTTTTGTATAGTAGCGGACGAGCTTTTGTTAGTAGTGATTTCGGTAGCGATATCCTGACTGATTTTACCTCTGGAAGCGATAAGTTAGTATTCAGTAAAAGTACTTTTACTGCTTTGAGTAGTATTGTCGGTAATGGATTGAGTCAAGTTTCTGATTTTACTACTGTAGACGATGATGATTTAGCTGCAACCAGCAATGCTTTCCTGGTTTACAGTCGCAGTAGTGGCAGTCTCTACTATAACCAAAATGGCAATGCAGCAGGCTTAGGAACTGGAGCCGAATTGATCAATCTCCTGAATATTCCCACCTTGACAACGACTGATTTCACGATTGTTACCTGAGTGGAATCATACAGCAGAATTCAGGAGTCAGAATTAGTGAGTTCAGAAGTCAAGACAGTCACTACCAAAACGACCAAAACTGTTTGACTCCTGATACCAATTCTCTGTAAACCTGCACATTATTTTGACCCTTCCCAACCTCTCCTTACTCAGGGGAGGTGTCGCAAGGGGTGGGGTTTTTTCTATACATTTTAATACAGAATTGGTATGACTCCTGTTGTATGAATATTTCCTGACTTATGTCAGCATTTTTTGTTTTAAAAAACACTGAAAAAGCGTATTTTCAGGTGATTGGCGATTTTGTACCTATTTATTTTTGATTATTTACTGAGCTGATCTCCATTTGGGGTGTACTCTCAATATACGGTAACTATCACACTCGACCTTTGAGATAAATGTACACCCAGAGGTGAATACCATGAACAATTATGCCCAACAACAGGAATTTATATTAGGTCAGATCACAAATAAATATTTTCAGCGTCGAGATTTCAGTGGATGTGACTTGAGTGGAATCGACCTGAAAGGAATTGATTTAAGTGGTATTAACTTTATCGGAGCGGATTTACGCGGTGCAAATTTGTCTGGCTGTGTTCTGACTCGTGCTAATTTAAGTGGCGCAAATCTGATGCAAGCTAGCTTATGTGAAGCTAATTTGTATGAAGCATCTTTGTGTGAAGCCAATTTGACTAATGCTGATTTAAAAGGAGCAAATTTGTGCGGAACTTTTTTATGGCGCGTGAAATTTACAGCTAGTAATCTTTGGGGTGCTTCTTTGTGTGATGTGGATTTGAGAGAAGCAGACTTAAGTGAAGCCAAATTAATTGAAGCATCGCTGATTGAAGCTAACTTAAGTTTTGCAAATCTCGCAGGAGCAAATCTTGCAGGAGCAAAATTACTAGAAGCTAATTTGACTGAGGCTAATTTAACTGGTGCAGATTTGACATGGGCAAATTTAACCAAGGCAAACTTGAGTAAGGCAAATCTTTGGAAGACAAATCTGATTTATGCAAAGTTCCGGGATACGATTATGCCTGATGGCACGATTGAGCAACCTCAGATAGTTATTTATTAGTTAGGAGTAGCCTATTACCCTTGGGGCGATCGCCGCATTTCTCACAAGCTCAAGGCGTTTGATGGAGTAGAAGAGAAGTAATGAGTAATGAGTAATGAGTAATAAGTAATGAGTAATGAGTAAAAACTTCTTACTTCTTACTTCTTACTTTTCCCCGGCACTCGCACAGGCTTTAAGAGGTGTCGTGAGAAATCCGGCGATCGCACTTTCTATTAACCAACTGCGATCGCACTAAAAATTAAAGTGGGAGTTGTGGCGATCGCTTGGGTGAGTAAATAAAAGTTTAAGATTGCAGTACCCCTTGTTCTACTTTTGTTAACTCAATTTTCATATAATTAGGGCGATACTTTGCCATCGAAGCCGCATCTAAGACTGTTTCAAAGTTATCTAAAACTAATAGACATCGGTAAGTACGCAGATAATGGATCAGCAAATCGATGTCGGGTGTAGTTTCTTGCTGATTGGATAAAAATGATCCTAATTCAGTTAAAAGGCTGTTTCCTGGCGGAGTGTACTGTAGCGATCGCCAAATCACATACTCAAACTGATCTTGAACTGATATTGCTAATTTAGTGGCTAAAGTCGTTTTCCCAACGCCGCCTATACCGAAGATTGTAAGCAAGCGACAGCCATCTTGTAAAATCCATGACTTTAGCTGCGTTAGTTCTTGTGAGCATCCATAATTAGTAATTCAGGATGTTTCAGCCCCTCTCCAACGCGGAGAGGGGTTGGGGAGAGGTTCATCAAACTCAGGTTAATTCAGTTAAAACTTGATCAAAACTTGGGGTGCAGTACTTTATTTGCGTAATACACCCTATTTTTGCTGTATGTTTCTTAGATACATCGAATTGCTCTTGTAAACTTATTGAAAATTAACTATGGAACCTATTTCTCTGATTATTGCTGCTTTAGGTGCTGGTGCGATCGCGGCTGCTAAAGATACCGCCGGAACAGCCGTGAAGGATGCCTATCAGGGTTTGAAGGCTTTGATTAAGAAAAAATTGGAAGGTGATGTTCTGGGACAAGCGATGGTAGATGCCAAACCCGAAGAAATTAAGCAAGCTGAAGGTTTATTAAAAGACAAAATTACCAAAGCTGGTGCCGATCAAGATGCAGCAATTATTCAAGCGGCTCAAGAGTTACTTAATCAAGTCAAAGAACAGCCCGGTGGACAGCAGATTATTACCCAAAATATCAGTAATGTCAAATATGCCGCTACTTCTGGTTCTGGTAATGCAAGTATTAGTGGCATCAATGAACAAGGCACATCGAAAGAGGACTGAGACTGTAACTTAATTAATCAGGGTAGATGTTATGTCTAAGCAAGGCGAGATCCAGCAACGTGTTACAGAGAGTGAATACGCTGCTACCTCTGCGACTGGTAATGCAACTATCACTATTACCAATTACTACTATCGAGAAGAAACAAAATTAGTCCCGTCTGATTCTACCGACGCTGCTGATGAATCTCTCCCTTGCCCTTATCGCGGTTTGTTTTATTTTAGTCCCGATGATACGGAGTTTTTCTTTGGACGTGAGGTATTTGTAGAAGAACTGTTCGCTGCTACTCAAACCCGTAATTTTATCCCGGTGTTGGGTGCGTCGGGAAGCGGAAAATCTTCGGTGGTGTTGGCGGGATTAGTCCCTAAGTTACAAAAACAAGGTTATTGGAAGTTTACCCACTTCCGTCCTGGTTCAGAACCATTCCAAGCTTTGGCTGAGTCCCTGGTTCCCCTTTACGAGCCTAATCAAAATGCTACTGAGCAAATGCTTCAAGCTCGTAAGTTAGCTGAATACTTTGCCAATGGTTCTGTTCCTCTGCAAGATGTTTTCTCCAAAATTAAAGGGAATTATCCCAATCATCGGGTATTGTTGATTGCCGACCAATTTGAAGAACTTTATACTTTGTGTGCGGATCAGAAAGTTCGCCGTGGTTTCCTAGATACCTTATTAGCTTGCTTTCAATCTGGCCCTGACAATAATAGTGTGCTGGTTGGAACCATGCGGGCGGATTTCTTGGGGAATCTCCTCTCTTATCGTCCACTTGCAGATGTGTTGCAAAATGCTGACATCAAGCTGGCACCGATGAATCGTGATGAACTTTCACAGGTGATTGAAAAGCCTGCTGGAAAGTTGGGGGTAACATTTCAAGATGGACTAGTGGAACGCATTTTGGATGATGTGGAAGATGAACCGGGGAATTTACCTCTTTTAGAGTTTGCATTAACAGAGTTGTGGAAACGACGAACGGGTAAACAGTTAACTCATGCAGCTTATGAGGAAATTGGTGAGGTAAAAGGTGCATTAGCTCGTCATGCAGATGAGAATTACGCTAAGTTGAGCGCCACTGAAAAAGAACAGGTGCGGCGAATTTTTATTCAATTAGTGCATCCGGGGGAAGGAACGGAGGATACGCGACGACTAGCGACGAAAGCCGAATTGGGTGAAGCCAGATGGGAATTGGTGAAGCAGTTGGCGGATAATCGATTAGTTGTCACCAGTCAAAATTCTGCTAACCAAGAGACAGTAGAAGTTGTCCATGAAGCATTAATCCGTAATTGGGGTGAACTTCGGCAATGGATGAATGCAGACCGTAGCTTTCGGGCTTGGCAAGACCGTTTGCGCTCCGCAATGTATCAATGGGAACAGACGCAACGGGATGAAGGGGCATTGTTGCGGGGTGCAGCGTTGGTGGAGGGGGAAGAAAAGCTAAAACAACGGCGAGAGGATACTAGCGCAGCCGAGCAAGAGTTTATTCAAGCTAGTGTGGAATTGCGAGATAGGGAACAAAAGCAACGGGAACGCAGAAAACGGCTGACTTTTTACGGATTGGCAGGGGGTTTGGTGTTAGCTTTGGGTTTATCTGGACTAGCGGGTATAGGCTGGGGGAATGCCGAAATCAGTCAAATTAATGCCTTTGCCCAAAGTTCCGATGGGTTTTTGGGTTTAGATGGGCGAAAAGCTGTCGAATCAAGCGTCAAAGCTGCTGTCAAAATGCGAGGTAAATTCTGGGTTGATGCGGATACCCGCACCCAGGTAAAACTGGCATTATTAAATACAGTTCACAATGTTGCCGCACCTAACACCTTGGGAGGACACGCAAACTCGGTTTATGGCATCAGCTTCAGTCCCGATGGCAAGATGCTAGCTTCTGCCAGTGGTGACAAGACGGTGAAACTGTGGGATACCACCACTGGTAAAGAAATCAAAACCCTTACTGGGCATACAAACGAGGTTAATGGCATCAGCTTCAGTCCCGATGGCAAAATGCTAGCTTCTGCCAGTGGTGACAAGACGGTGAAACTGTGGGATACCACCACTGGTAAAGAAATCAAAACCCTTACTGGGCATACAAACGAGGT
>NZ_JBALFY010000036.1:0-16839 GCF_036916655.1 Nostoc sp. | reverse complement strand
CTATCTCCTTCCTCTGAAAAACTAGTTATTTTGTACTACATTTTGAATTTCAAAATGGGGTTAACACTCTATTTATTTCAAAATGAGAATTGCTGCATTGCCCCAAACTCCGTGAATAATTGTATTAAGTAGGTGGGCGTGGAAAAACAAATATATGTAAAGCAATGTTAAGAAGAAAGATGATTGTTGAATTTGAAGCGTTCTGTACCGTAATTATTTAGTTCTCCTCTAGCTTCTATCCCATTAATAACTGCATAAGCTAGGTCTAATTCATCATCAAACATCTGCCCAGAAATTTCATGTTTTTTGAGTTGTTGCCACTCTAGCTCAATTCTATTCATCTCGGAACAATATGCAGGTAGAAAGAAAATATATAACCCCATGTGTTCCCACTGAGTCCAATATTCTTGTGCATCAAGAGATTTATGTATGGAACCATTATCTTGAACTATGACTCTTATACGTCCAGTAGCCTTGATTTCTTGTTCTGCCTGGATAGCCTCATTTTCCATCATCTTGATATAAGATTCACTCTTTATGCTGCCAATAACTAAGCCATAAATAAAACTTACTAATGGTTGAAACAAGCCAAGAATACTCAATCTTCTGCCACGTCGTTTACTTTGTTCTAAGCGCTTTTGTTCTCCTACTGGGTAATATGTATAACCGGGCGTACACCACATACAAAAGCCTGATTCATCTAAATATTTCAGGTCTATCTCGCCAGCAGCAGCAGCTAGCTCGTTTCTTTTCAAGGTCTGCCTGTTTGAGCTTTCGTATTACAGGATCTTGCTTTTTTCTATGACTAATTCTGGCTCTTTTCCAGTTAATCCCCTTTTTTTGAGTACCCTTCTAATTCTGTCGGGACTCAACTTAATATTTCTAATGAGTTCCGGTAGTGAATTATGCGACTAATTTGAAACCCTGATTCCGAAATGGTTCCTTGATAAGGGAGGTGTTTCTTAGAAAATCTAAATACTTTTGTAGGTTCAACTTGTGCATTCAACCGTTGCACAACTATAGGCAGGGCATCAGGTGTCAAAATCGTAAAGCTATCGTCGGGTAATACTTTCATCTTGATTGAGGTTGCTGACTAACAATAAAACCTCGATAATTTGTAATATGAATCCTCTTAGTTTATTTAACACAGAGTCTTGTTTTAAGTTTTCCCTCAACAGTAGCTTTTTTAACATAAAAGCTCCCAACCCGCATTTCTCACAAGCTTGAGGGGATATTGGGCAGAGGGGATTGAACAAGGCACATTGAACTCTCCTCTGCTCAAGCGCAGACTTAATCGAGATGTGGTGAGAAATCCGGGACAAACCGAATCTTCGCGCCAGATTTCCTACCAACGCCCCACATCAGCACAACTTTCGGCAGTAAGAGAGAAAATCGATTGGCTACGCTTTGCTTTAATCAAGAAAAACTATTTCCTAATGGTATGGAATTTGCGAATCCAGCCCAATGTATGTACTGTAATCCGTAGGGTATCTCTACACGGGGAGGATTTGGGGGATTGGTCTAGAATTGGCATTGCTGGGGGTGCGTAGCTTGCCGCCATAGACATTCATCGCTTAACACCTAAAATACTGCTATGGTCAATCAGGAAAAGTTAGATTAAATATGAATCAGACTTTAGCAGCCACGCTAGGGGAATTACTGCTCAAGAGAAATATTGGCCGAGTAGATATGCCATCTACGTTGCTTTGGAGTTGAGCCAGGAACGTTATTGACTCGTCGCAGCTTATAGCTACCACGAAAACGCTGTGGAGTTCCATTGCTAGTAACACTCGTAACAGTAACGGGAATTTCAATATATAGCGAGCCTGCTGCCCCTTCTAAAGAACCCGGTTTTCCGACTTCTTCAACAATGGATACGATGTTAGCAAAACCCTGCTGAAATTCCTCAAATGATTGCTTACTGGCACTACCATCTCCATCCCAAGCCAAGTAAGCTTGTTTATAGTCAAGCCGTGCGATCGCATCGTAATAATCATGAATGAGTTGGACTGCAAGTTGTTCTTGGGACTGGTTTTTTACAGGATTTTGTGTGGAAGAAGCGGGTGGAGAAGATGGATTAGAGGTGTCCGAAAGATTTGCCAACGTTGGGCGATTGGCAGATGCTAGTTGTGATGTAGCAGAGTTATTGCAAGCTGTAATAGACATAGCAAGCAATAAAACTCCAATGACTGTATAACGCTGTTTTAACCAGATACAAAAAGAAAAGTTGATATTCAACAAAGCTATCTCCTGTGGAATCTACACTCTTCACTGATAAATTCAGCATACTTGAATTTATTGGTTACAACCATTGACAAATTAAGATGAATAGTAATACTTTCAGCCAATAAGCCCCTAGTATCAGCGACGCTATATTTACCTCAATCTATGAATCTTCAAGAAGTCAAAAATCAATTTCCAGAAGCAGTAGGTGAGATCGAGACACTTGAAAGACTAGGGTTCGCTTCCCGTAGTGGTAATTGGATTGATACCCTTGACTTTGAAGAAGCACAGACAGCTTGTTGGTTAGTCGGAAGAATCGGTGATGATCGAGACGCTGATGCCCTTATTCGTACTTTGTCTGGTCAACGTCGTGAATTATGGATGCAAGCAGCAACTTCCCTCAGCCTTATCGCTACTGAGAAGCACCTAAAATCTTTGTTGTCTATTCTGTCCACTAGTTCTGATCCCATACAGCGAAATAGTGTGGTGTATGCAATCTCTTTTCTGTCGAATTACCAAGGAAATCAGGAAGTGATTAGTACCCTGACCGAAGTAGCAGCAAACATTGCTGAGGCTCCTTTTGTTAGAGCGCAAGCATTAGAAGGAATTGGCAATAAGCTCTCTCATGAATTACCAGAAAATTTATATCAGCCAGCAGTGAGTGTAATTATCCAAGGGTTGGATGATACTGAACCTGAAGTTAGGTTTTGGTCATGTTTTGCTGCTGGTGCCTTAAAAATCAAGGAGACTTTGCCCAAGCTGCAACTATTGGCGCAGACTGATAAAACAATCGTAGCCGGGTGGTGGTCTGTAGGTGAGGAAGCTGAAGATTCAGTTACTCTTATGACTGGAGGAGAACCACCACTGCGTAAACCATACAATTTACCTACCAATTAACTATATTTTCTAGAACTCTAGTGGTCTGTCTGTTTTGTATTTGCTGTTGACAGGTGGCGTGTTAGAAACGGAAAAGTACGGGTTTTAGAAAAGCTATTCTGACTCGTACTTTTTGAACGAGAATACCCATAGTTAAAGTTAAGTTCTGTATTCGTAACCAGCTTCTGCTTTTAGAAGTTCCCATGTGCCAAAAATAGGGCTAATGCAGTTATTTAATTTGCCAAATATGTACAGTACTATCCTCATTGCTACTAGCAAGGGTTTTACCGTCCCGGCTCAAAGCAAGCCCTAAAACAGAACTGGAACCATCTTGAAAGGTATGCAACGGCTTTAAAGTCTCTAAGCTCCACAGTTTAATACTGCCATCATAATTGCCGCAGATGAGAATTTTTCCATTCGGGCTGATGGCAAGCGATTCAACTGAATTAAAATTATCAGTAAACTCATGCAGCAGTTTTCCAGTTTGAAGATTCCATAACTTTAGGGTACTAATCGCACGATTTCGAGAAACTAGCTGACCAAAACTACCACTAACAAGCTTTTTGCTATCTGGAGTAATGGCAATAGCATCAACTCCGGTTTTGTGTCCTTTGAGAATATGGCGTGTTTTTTTGGTTTGTAAATCAATCACCCTAATTGTATTATCATCGCCACCACCAGCACTTACAAGGGTTTGCATATCAGGGCTAAATGCAACTTTACTCACAAATCCTGAGTGTGCAGTAATGGTATCAAGCAGCTTAAGCGTGTGTAAATCCCAAAGCTTGATTGTATGATCATCACTGCCACTAGCAATCAATCTACCATCTGAACTAATCGCAACAGTTTCTATCGGTTGGGTATGCCCACTGTCGCCCTTTAGCATAAGGAAAGTGCCTAAATCCCAAACCTTCATTGTTGTGGTGCTTATCCCACCAGTTACAATTCTCTTGCCATCTGGACTAATCGCAATTGAAGTAACACCATCTGAGTGAGCGTCTAAACTACGCAACAACTTCCCGGTATGTAAATTCCAGAATTTAATTGTATCATCTCTACCTCCACTAATCAGGATTTGCCCCGAAGAGCTAATCACAACTGCTCGAACACCAAAAGTCACTTTTTTATGTCCAGTCAGTGTGTGAACAAGTTGAATCTGTGGTTGGGACTGAGTAATTGTACTCTTGCCTATGGGAAGATTTGAACTAGAAGAATGTATATCAATGACAGTGATGTTTACTGCAATCGCTAAAACTATAATCACTGCTTTGGATTTGAGAAAATTCAATAATTTCATGGTGCCCAGGAACGCAATTACACAACATGGTTCCCATTTGATGGACGCAATCGCACCCAATCTGATAGACCACGGTCAAACACTGGGTATAAGTTAATAATCTAAATACGGTTTCCTAGTGATTAGAAAAATTATCATTTTTCATCATTTCAATCACAATTCCGCCAAACCGAGCTTCATCAGCGCAGCATTTTACCCCATCAATATAGCAAATATGGCTTTCGTACTTCTCTTTAGTTTCAGTTATAATTCCCTCAAATCCTCCACTCATTGAGGTATTAAAAAAACTCAATTTTCGTCCCTGATCATCACTTGCTTTGCTATAGCAATCATCGCAAACTGCACGTGGATATCTTGAAAAATATCGAGTTGGGGTCGAACAGATTGGGCAAGGACGAAATTCAGTATTACTCATATATCTTTTACTTGAAAAAACTCCATCTTCTCACTTGGAGATTACTCAAGTCCACTGACTTAGGTCATGCTCACCGTGTTATAGCTAGTGAATAGTTAGGTGCGATCCAGCGTGAACCTTCGTTTCATTCGAGCATTCGCTGTCTTTTCAAATTACATATCTACGATTTTATAGCTGCTTTATTGCAGCATACTTATTCTTCTGAAATAGATATTTGTTGGAAACAATGTATCACATAACACCTCTATCTGTTCGCTTAAGAGAGCGATCGCCTGTGGGTTTATTAATGCTGAAGAAAGGAAAGTTAGCGACACCTTTTGTAGTATAAAAGTAATTTAGCGAAAAATTTTATTCTCTCGTGACAAGCTTGTGCCAAATTTGACTTGATTACACTAAAAGGAGAGTGGCGATGAAAAAAGTAGCGGTGTTTGGCAATGCTGGAGGCGGCAAATCAACTCTAAGCAAGAGATTATCTCAAATCACTGGTTTGCCACTTTACGTCTTGGACAAGATTAAATATCAATCAGGAGGTACAGAGCTTCCACATGAAGACTATAAGCACGCCCATCAACAAATTTTAGTTACTGACCAATGGATTATTGATGGGTTTGGTTGTATGGAAACTCTCTGGCCAAGACTTGACAAGGCGGATACTCTAGTTTTTATTGATCTACCACTCTATATGCATTTTTGGTGGGTAACTAAACGACTCATCACAGGTTACTTTCAACCGCCATCAGGCTGGCCCCAAAACAGCCCCATATTAAGGAGTTCTCTTAGTAGCTACCGTGCGCTTTGGTTATGTCACAAATATTTGACCCCAAAATATCGTGAGTTTATCGAGCAGGCTCAAAGTATCAAAAATGTTTATCACATTCGCTCGACTAAAGAAATTTCGCAATTTCTTGAATTAATTCATGCAGAAGACTAAAGATGGTGCATCAGCATAAAAGAGCTTGTAAACCGAATCTTAGCGCCAGATTTCCCATCAACATGTCACTCCAAACTCATAATCAGCAACTTAAACAAGAAATAGCCGATCGTCTTGCAGTCGAAACCAAGTTACAAAAGCTGACTCATGAACTAGAGCAAAGAGTAGAAGAACGTACTTTCCAACTATCTCAAGCACTTGATAATTTTCAGCAAGCTCAGGTTCGTCTGGTACAACAAGAAAAGATGTCTACCCTTGGTGAGTTAGTTGCTGGAATTGCCCATGAAATTAACAATCCACCAGTCAACTTCATTTTAGGAAATCTTAATCACGCTTCTGAATACACCCAAAATTTTATTGATTTGTTTCAACTTTATCAACAATATTATCCCAATCCTGGAGGAGAAATTCAGCAAAAAATAGATGAAATTGATATTGATTTCCTAATGCAAGATTCTCCGCAAATTATTGAGGAAAAACATAGTGGGACTCTCTCTTTTGTCTCTGAGCCGGGGAAAGGCACAGAATTTTGTATTGAAATTCCTGTGCTAAGTCAAAAAGCATAATCTAACTACACAGTTACAAAACAGTCTAATCAACGTCAAAATGTAGCGCGATCGTGAATCTCTACTTGGGGGGTTTCTACGAGCGGTACATTATTATAGATACAGAGGCGGCTGATAATAATGAGAGTGAGTCAGTAATCGAGTCGGTTAAAGCCGCCTCTGTTGAATTCTACGCTAGTGAATGTCAGGCGTAGGCGTAGCCCGCCTTTGGCATCGCTAATTCTGTTGAACTCTCCCCAACCGAATTGAAGAAGCTACAAGACAAACGGGCGAAAACGAAAACCGAACAACATCAGCAGCGCAAGGCGGAATGTCCCGTCGCTATGAAATTGACGTAACCCCTGATTTGGTCGAGAAAGATGACGATGGGTGGTATCCTCAACTGAGAATGCACTACTATTTGACCCTGGGGCGGGAATTTCTGACGAACCGTGATGCCAAAAGAGCAAAAGCGCAGTTAGAGGCTGGGGAGAATTCGGTTTGGAAACCAGATTTTAACAAGGGGCAGTTATTACCGGCTGTGTTGTTACTCGAAAATCTGAATCTGTTGCAGTTTCTTACACCAGACGTTCAGTTACGTGGGACTGATGAAAAGATGCTGGAGTTTAAGGCACTCGCTGTAACGCATCGGCAGGTTATTAAGAATTACCTGGATGTCAGTGTCTCGGAAAAACTGACCCCGATAGCGTTCCCGCTTCGGGTTGCCGAAGGCATCGCTCAGAAGTTACTTGCCAAGATTGACTTGAAGTTGGATTATGTTGGTCGGTTGGGTAAGCGTGAAAACCGGGAGTGCGTCTATCGGTTTGTTGCCCCTGATGATCAGCGTAATTCAATTTTTGGGCAGTGGTTTAATCGGGATGAAGTGTTTCTTAGTGAGTCGGTGTCAGTCAGTAATAATATAAGTACAACTACACCAGTAACTGACATAATATCACTATCGATATCCTTGAGGGGAGACAAAATGGTCTAGAATGCCTATACGATAAAGAGTGTAGCAATTCGTGGTAAAAGAAAAAGAGCATTCATTCTCAACAAGCTCTATTTAATGATAATGTTACCAGAATTCTACGAAACAAACCTCAAGCGAGAATTGGGACGTGCAGAATATTTATTACTAAAAATCCTGATAAATTTATTACAATCTATTAAAACTGTTAGCATTGAAGCACTAGCTACTGCTTTACCTATTCCCATATTTTTTGAAAGTAGAAGAAAGAGAGTTCAAAGATTTTTGTCATTAAATTACATAACTATTGAAGAAATTTGGTTCCCAATTATTAAAAGCTGGTTAGAGATATATTTTCCCTTAAATGAAGTTATTTATGTAGTGATTGATCGGACTAATTGGAGGTGTATTAATCTGTTAATGATTAGTGTGGTTTGGGATAAAAGGTCTATTCCAATATACTTTGAGTTATTAAGTAAATTAGGCTCAAGTAATTTTGACGAGCAAAAAGTTGTTTTTAATAAAGCACTGTCCCTTTTTAAAGATTATAAAACCGTTGTGTTAGGAGACCGCGAATTCTGTTCACTGAAATTGGCTAACTGGCTTACAGAACAGAAAGTGTACTTTTGTTTACGTGTAAAAAAAGATGCTTTTATAGAAATAGAACCAGAAATTTGGCTCCAATTAAAAAATTCCGGTTTATCACCTGGAGTCTCGTTCTTTTATCAAGGCATTAAATATACAAAAACTACAGGGTTTATTAGCTTTAATCTTGCGGGTAAATGGAAGCGGAAACGTTTTGGAGTTGCGCCTGAGGAGGGCTGGTTTATTCTCACTAATTTTGATACTTTAGAGTCTACTATTAAAGCTTATAAACAACGGTTTGATATTGAGCGGAGTCGGAGACACTCCGCCTCCGAGAGATGTTTAGAGATTTTAAAAGCGGTGGTTATAACTTAGAAGATACTAATGCATCAGGAAAACGGTTAATTTCTCTAATATTATTAATCTCACTTGCCTATACATCTGCAACTATATCTGGGCAAAAAATTAAACGCATGGGTCTTCAAAAATATGTTGGACGAATTAAAGAATCCTTAAGGATTGTTCGACGACATAGTAGTTTTTATATTGGGTTATATGGCCATAATTGGGTCAATTTCACAGAAAGTTCCTATGAGTTAGTCACCGAATTATTGAGATTAAGTCCTAATAAGCGTAAGTACTACCAACAAGGACAGAGAGCTATGAGGCTTATTCTATCTGCATTCTAGCCCTTTTTGTAGCCCCGCAAGATCGATATCCCACAATTCTGATTTGGTGTCAGGCACTAATAATATAGTCTTTGCAACACCACTCAGTGACATAGCACCACATACCCCAGAAAATATCGCGATTCTTGGATGGAAGGGGCTGAAACTGAAATTGCAGCAAGGCTTGAACAGTATTGGCTCTTCCTACAGCGAGTTAATCTCCAAGGTTGGCGAGGCTGTCGGCGTTGCTAATGGTGAGCCAATATGGAACGGATATCTGGGACAGTGGCAGGTTTGGGTTAAGTTTGCAGACGGTTGTAGGTCTGTGGTGTGCGATTGGTTGGTTGTGGTGTAGGTCATGCTCTCACAAAACTCATCCAATTAATTGCAGAAATTGACTGGTTTTATTTTGAGTTAAAATTCTTCGTCTAATTCGTTAAGTACATCTGCTAAATCTCTTGCTCCATGAAATACCCGAAGAATCTCAATCGTAGTATCTTGAATACGATAGAAAATTAAATAATCCTGAAAATCCTTGATACGCCATTGTCGGATTTCACCCAATGTCGATACCACTAACTGCGTTACCTTTCCCATCCCAGGAGTCTTGACCAACTGAGCAAACGTCACTTCGGCAGCGTTTAAGAATTTAACTGCCACATCTGTATTCCCATTGACTAATATGTAATTGGCCAGATGTCGCAAATCTTGCGTTGCCCGGTCTTTGACAATCAATCGATAGCTCATGTATCGTTTGGGTTGCCCATGCTGTTCTGACCTAAAACGGTAGAACGCAGGTTTTGCCAATATTCTGGTGTTACTTCCTCCCCTTCTCCATCAATACCTTCTTTTAAAAGTGTTTCTAAAAGAGCTTGTGCCTTGCGTTTTTGGTCTTGTTGTACCAATGAGAGAAAATATTCGCCAATGCTACTGTAAGCACCTGCCATTACTTGTGCCTCCACATAAACGCGCACCTCATCAGGTATGTCAATACTGATATTCATTGGCGTTCCTGTATAACTACCTTCATTATTTTAGCTGACAGTTTTCATCCGACATCAGATTATAGCCAATTCCTTCTAATATTAGATGGGTTAGCTCAAAGTCGTTTGAATTTTTTTTGGATAAATCTCAATGACCATTTCAATGTACCAAGCTTCAATACCCGTGTCTATTCGCACACTGAATAACCTTATAAACATTCTTGAAAAAGGAGCTACTTATGCAGAAACTAAAAAACAGGTGAAAAACCTCATCCTTATCAAGAAGGCAGTTTTTCAACAGATGGCTCTGTTAACTTGAGTGCCTACGCCAGTAACATATCCGTTCAAGCCAGTAATAGCTTCAGCGTTACATGGGTTGGTACACTCAAGCCGAGATAGGCTTGACTTTGAAATAACAGCAACCGCAAGGAATAAAATCGGACAAGTGAGATGACATCAGATGAAATGCTCAAACAAAAGGTATTAAACAAGGTAACTCGACGGCTGATTCCCTTGTTATTTGTGCTTTATATCATTGCTTATTTGGATCGGGTTAATGTCGGTTTTGCCGCCTTGCAAATGAATCACGATTTGGGCTTTAGTTCCACAATCTATGGTTTCGGCTCAGGGATTTTCTTCTTGGGCTACTTTTTGTTTGAAATTCCTAGCAACCTTATACTAGAAAGAATTGGTGCTAGGGTTTGGATTGCCCGGATTGTCATAACTTGGGGCGTAATTGCCGCAAGTATGATGTTTGTTAAAAGCCCTTTGAGCTTTTACTTATTACGTTTTTTATTAGGAATTGCCGAAGCTGGCTTTTTTCCTGGAATTATTCTTTACCTCACTTATTGGTTCCCAGCAATTCAACGCGCTAAAACCGTAGCTTTATTTATGACAGCAACTGCTATAGCTGGGGTTGTGGGAGCGCCCCTTTCTGGTCTGCTGCTGACTCTACATGGATTTATGGGATTAGCCGGTTGGCAGTGGTTATTTTTAGTAGAGGGTTTACCCGCCATCTTTATGGGTTTTGTGGTGCTGAGTTATCTCTGCGAACGTCCTGAGCTTGCTCAATGGTTGGAAGTAGAGGAGCGTTCATGGCTCCAAGAGAGATTACGGCTAGAAAACGAACACAAAACTCGGCACAAGAGTTACACTTTACTCCAATCTCTTGTCAATCCTAAAGTTTGGTTACTGAGCCTGATTTATTTCACACTAGTAATTGGTCTTTATGGTATTAGTTTTTGGCTGCCACAAATTATTAAAGGTTTTTCTGGATTAAGTGACCTCTGGGTGGCATTTCTTTCAGTTATTCCGTATCTTGTAGGTGCGATTGGAATGGTTTTTGTTGGTAGCCACTCAGATCAGACTGGAGAACGTCGCGCTCATGTGGCTATCCCAGCTTTTATTGGCGCATTCGGTCTAATTTTGAGTGCTTACTTTCATCACCCTGTGACTGCGCTAGCGTCCCTTTCGTTGGCAGCATTGGGCATTTGGGGAGCTTTAGGTCCATTTTGGGCTTTACCCACTGCTTTTTTAAGTGGTACAGCAGCAGCTGGTTCCTTAGCGTTAATTAACTCTGTAGGCAATTTAGGAGGATTTGTTGCTCCCTACGTTATCGGCTTAGTTAAAGATGCCACTAATAGTTTTACCGGAGGGCTGCAAGTAATGGCGGCAGCACTGCTAGTTGGTGGAATTCTCGCTCTGATAGTGCGTCATGACTCTTCTCTAGAAAGACTCGATACTATCTCTACAGGAGCGAATGGCACGCTTGAAAAGGAAAAGGGAAAATCGTTGAGGCAGCTCTTGTGCAGTGTTTCGACTACGCTCAACAACCAAAGCAAAGGAGCAGGGGAGAATTCAATGTGCCTTGTTTTTATCCCCTCTGCCCCTCTGCTCCCCTGCACAAGGTTTTGAGAGATGTGGTGAGAAATCCGGGTAATCTGTCTCTCGTCAGTAAAGTTGTTGGCGATGAATAGGACAGCAACACTTATGGTCTATGTCGATGAGCAGGATGTGACGACCCAGTTGTACTATTTGGTAGCCCAGGTTTTAGATAAGGGTGGTTTTGACAACACCTGCCGCCTGATTAAAAACTGCGATGATTCGGCTCATAACTGAGTTGGTTTACCTGCACCATTACAATTGAATTCTGTGCGACTGGTAGATGAATAAACGGGTTTAAAACCCCAGACGCTCCTGCGTCGCTCATAGCGTTGCATCCCGAAGGGTATACGCTGCGCTATCTATCGTCTGCACGGTGTCTACAATTAGTTGGGTCTGAATCCCCAACGAAAGTGACTCTGACTTCTGAATTCTTCTTCAATGATAAATATATAGGTATTATGAGTCTAAATTGTTAATTAATTCTTCTATTACTAAATTTTTTGTATTTTCAGGTAGATAATCGAAGACTTTTTTCAAAAGTTCTGGAGACGCATTTTGAGCAAACCAGTCTTCACTAGGATTCTCTTGAATATTCAAAAAATACTTTAAACGTTCTTCTATAGTTTCTCTATCTGCTTTATCCAATTGTCCAATTCTCTCTAACCAATTGGCTGATGAGTCTTTAAAGCAATTAGCATCAACAGTACATATTTGATGAATTAAAGCGTAGGAATTTTTATCAAGACCATTTCTACTTGTACAGTTAATTGGATATGTGGTTGGTAAACCGTTAAATGTAGTTTGTGAAGTCAGAGGAATAACAGAAAATGTTGCTATATATCCAGATTCATCTTGAAACTGATCACTTGTCCAAATGATATAAGGATGTGTACCTCTAAAAACCCTACTTGAATTAATATTCTCACTACAAGTTTGACATTCTACTTCAGCAGGCTCATCTAAATTATAAACATGAATATGACCCAGTTTGCAACGAAGAGATACCCTATAGGGATTTATAGAATAGATCCAACCTTGTCTAGGTCTTTTTCCAGCCACTTTACAATCCTAATTCACTGACTAATTTTTCTCTTTCTGCTTGTAAGTTAAGTTTAACTTTCTCTTCTGGTCGATGGGTATTTTTTGCTTCCACCATTGGAGCAGTGCTATATACATAATCTAGTAACTGATTCAGTTTATCTGAGCCTGCCCACTCTCTCCGAATATTATCTAGTACAAACTTAATACTGAGAGGTATGTCCAAATCATCTGCCTGAGCAGCTTGATTCACAGGTCTAATATATGTTGCATTATACTGAGACTCTTGAATAATCTCTTTCCCATTCATTTCATTTAAAGCAGCATCTATTCCCTCATTCCAAGGGCCAAATTGATAATAACACCAATCTAGATCAGTCAGCTGCTTTCCTGTCCACTTAACAGAGTAAAGATCAGCTAAATACAAAAACTTGATCAGTTGTGTTTTTGTAATATACCCTTTTGTCGCGTAGACAAAATATTTTATTAGTTTATCCAACATGACCTTTCTCTCTGTTAACTGCCACAAAATAGTCTAATTAATGAAGAAATATAAATGTGTATAGAAATTCATAATCCTTTTTATTTAATAAAATATAAAGATTTTATAGAATATTTCTATTGCTTAATTATAGTTGCTTTTTTTGCAATCTTTAACACTTTTTGGCTTGCTCATCGTAGACTAAAGTATATTTGTACTAATATAATAGTACACGATTAATGTAACCGACACAATCTTTGACTAAAATCTCATGTGTTGTAAGTGTCTCATAGACTTGTCGCATCTCGCTGAATAACCCTTCGCCACTTTACCATTTCCGTGAACGATACAAAGCACCTTTGACACCAAGCATCCACCCACAATGCTGGAACTTTGAACCTTGCTGCACGGTTGCGGTCGGTACTCTGAAAGATAACTGTAATTGCATTGGTGAGAGTTAGAACAAAGTGCCTTTTGTCAATCAGTTAAAATACTTAAAATATTTTAAATAAGAATGATAATCGTGTTGAGGATAGGGGAAGGAGGTGAGCGACGCTCACCTCCTTCCCCTATATTTGATTATCATTATCTTTAAAGTGTTTAACTGCTTTTATAGGAGATGAAAAAGTATTGTAACGACGTAAAAAGTGGGTAGCATTGTTAGGTAAATTCAATTATCAAACGAGGTAATGAAAAGTTTGGTCTACCATTATGCCCAAGCGACAAAAACAAAACTCTGACCACGCACATAAACATAATACTCCTACTATAGATAATGAGGCGATTTCTCAACAATTAGAAGCTTTATTAACTCCAGCTATTTTCGCTCAACAAAAATATTACAAACAGTTAGGATTACGAGATAGAATTTTGAACTTATCGTTCATGGTGGCAGCAGTATTAACACTATTGTGGAGACAAGTTCCTGGAGTACAAGAGTTAAATCGCCTTTTGGTGAGAGAAGGTTTCTTATGGTGCCGTGTAACTAAAGTTGCTCAACAATCACTTTCTCAAAGGTTTTTGGCATTTCCTGCGGAATTATTTGAGCGGGTCTTTAAAGATTTACTACCTCAGTTACAATTAAATTGGCAGCAACGGCTTAGGCGACCACTGCCAGATAGTGTTAAGTTCGCACTACTTAATTTTGAACAAGTTTGGATAGCTGATGGATCTACATTAGAAGCATTATTTCGCAAGCTCAAAAGCCTGGAAGACTTAAAAACAGGGCAGTTAGCCGGCAAAATTTGTACAGTTATTGATTTGGTAACTCGTTTACCCGTCGAAGTTTGGTTTCACACTAATCCAGCAGCATCGGACACTAATTTTGAAGCGGCATTATTAAATTTACTGCCTGCTAAAACTCTGATTTTGCTTGACAGAGGTTTTTATCATTTCCAATTTTTACAACAACTTATTAACCAAGAAATTCATTTTATTACTCGTTTAAAAGCCAAAGCATCTATTAAGTACTTAAAGATTTTCAGCTATGACCATTCAGTTAAAGACCGATTGATTCAACTTGGCACTGTTCGTCGTGGCGCACCAGTACTCAATTTACGCTTAATAGAAATTAAGGTTGGTAAATCTAGCTATTCTTATGTTACTTCTGTCCTCGATCCACAAATATTACCTCCTTACGTTGTGGCAGATTTATATCGCCGAAGATGGAGAGTTGAAGAAGCTTTTTACACAGTCAAACGCCTGTTGGGGCTATCTTATTTATGGACTGGTTCTATTAATGGTGTAAAGTTACAAGTCTGGGCAACTTGGCTCTTTTATGCCGTATTAGTTGACTTGGGAGATGCGGTGGCTGATGAATTAGCTTTACCATTTGACCGCATTTCTTTGGAAATGATTTTTCGAGGTTTGTACCATTTCAGCGTTGCCTACGATAAAGGTAACGCCGATGACCCCATTAAGTATTTTGCTGCAAAAGAGAATCAAGATTTGGGAGTTGTCAAAGCCCTGCGAAAAGCAGTCTCCAAGCTGGATTTATCCCCTTTTCCCGCACCCTCTTGACAAATGTGCAATCATTCTAACCTCTCACCGATGCTGTAATTGTAGACCGTTAAATCTACGATTTAGCAGGGAGCTTAAACCCAATTTAGCAAGGCAAAAAGGCAAAATTTAAAACTTATTCTTTCCTCCAGCAAGAATTACCCTCTGCCTTCTGCCTTGCCGGAGGCAGATAAATCTATCTTTGTAAGTCTACTTGTTGTATTTGAGATTTAGCTAATATTTTATCAATTTGAGTATTAACATCTTCAAAAGTTTGTAATATCTGTGGAGTTAGTTTATTAGTCTGCACCTTGCCAGATTGTAAGTTTAAAATTATCTTCCCATTTTTCTGCGAAATAGTTAAATTCCTGTGCTGGGTATTGAAAGCCAAGTCATAAATTTTCCCTTGAAATTGAGTACCACTTTCATCAGACTTACCCCAGACCATGCCAATCCTTTGAGCAATTTGAGTCAGCCGACTGATGGCTTCAAGCTCAAATGTATCTTTATTCATTACTGTCAACGCTTCGGCTGATAATTGCTCACCAGCTTTAAACCCATTTGCCACTTCCACAATGCATTTTTTGTAATTTTCCGACTTCCCTAACTTATCTGCGGCATTATACCAATTTCTCAAGTCATCAATAGTAACTGATTGAGTTTGGACTGTTTGATTAGGTGAGGCTCTGTTTTGTGGTTCAGGAAACGGGACTATTTTCCCGTCCACATAATCCCCCAAGGGTTCAAGATGTAGTGCCCAGACCTGCCCTTTGCCCGTGAACAATTCTGGTAATGCCTTGGGTGAGTGCTTTTCCATGTCAGCCCACTGCTGTTGATAAACAGGGTCAGCAATCATAGAAGGTGTGATTTGATACTGCTTACCGACTCGAAAGGCGACTTGCTTATCAATGCCTGTCGCCAGAGCAATATCCCCTTCCTTAAACCCATACTGTTTGTATGGTTGATAAGCTCTGGTGGTATGAGTTCGACCATATCCTCTCATCGCATCAATGCAAGTATTTACAGGTAGTGGGTTTGGCTCACCATGCATCATTAAAGGGTAGTTCATCGGAATCGGTTTGCCTGTGATGACAGGAGAGGCGACGGCGAGATTTTGAACCTCTTGGTTTGGGTGGAATTGAGCGCTTTGTTGAGGCGGGGACAATGCTGATTGAGATGGAGGTTTAAAAAACTGTGGTCGTGTGGCGAGGGAATTAACTCTTTGTTGATAGTCACTATCCGATTCAATAATTGACCCAAATTTCTTGGTCATGTTCTCCAAAGTTTTGGGGGGAATTGAACTGCTGACTAAGTGAAATACTGCTAGACCTTTTTTAGTTTCCCTGATAACATCTTCTGTTGGTACTTGCTGCCATTCAACTTTTTGAGCAGTTAACCATTTAGTCACAGTCTCAGCTTTCTGGTTGTCAACAGCCAAGCCCATGACTCCAAGTTTTTTGTTTGATTCTGTCGAAAATAAGAAAGTAGGACGCTCTTTAATCTGATGTAGAATTTTCGCACTACTATCAATCATATACAGTTGCTGAGGGTTAACTGATTGAGTCCCAAAAGCCTGAAATTCCTTCGTCCACTTCTGGGGATATTCAACGGTATTAGGGTCAATTTGAGCGCAAATAACAGAAAAATTACTTTCAATGATAGCGTCGGCGGATGTAAGTTTTCCGGTTTTGAGCAATCCAAGTTGTCTGAGCGCGTCTTTGTCTTTTTTGAAGTGCAATACCCCCAAGGGTTCACCATTCAAAAATACAGCATCTCTAGTTTTAGAAGCTGAGGTTTCGATAGTCAGTTTTCGGTAATCTCGATCCGAGAATGACTGACCAGAAAAATCATAAAAGTTAATTTTATTAATTTTGAGGAGATTTCCATTGGGAGACTCACCCAGGACAAAAGCTTGATCTCCTGTCTCAGAGATTGACGTGAGCTTTAA
>NZ_JBALFY010000035.1:0-12136 GCF_036916655.1 Nostoc sp. | reverse complement strand
ATCACTATCAAATAGATATACTTTAATCTTCCGCCCAAAATCTAACATATTTTGGGCTGTTTTTATCGGATTTTTCTTAACATTCAACACTTTTGTGTTTTGTACAAGTCTGATAGTAAAGAAAGAAGTATATGTATCGATGGGAACTGCTAAATAGAGAGTCCGATCTGGTTCTTGTTCAGATAATGCTAGTCGATAGTTAATAAACTGTCCTAAAGCTGTGTGAAATTCAGAAATTGCAGATGTTTTAAAAAAGCTTTTAATTTCAACAGCAATTTTTTCACCCTCTCTTTCTGCTGCTAGAATTCTTTCTGCCCCTAAGTCTATGTACATATCCCCTAACTCAAAACTGACGGGTAAGGGATCATGGGTAATTTTCCACCCTTCCTTTTGTAGCCCTTTTTTGACTGCGTTGTGAAATATGTCTCTTGCTGGCATTTATGGTATTTTAGCGCAATACGCTTGTAAGTGTATCTTGGCAGACGAACAATGCAGTAAGAGCAATCAGAAGAAAACAGGCGATCGCGCAAATTTTTTGGACAAACATCTCTACCAAAGCAGTAAATTCTTATTTTAGTATAAATTTTTACTTAAATTATTTTAACTCCTGATTTTCTCAAGTCTGTTTTATTTTTACCAAGGAAACCAGTATTATCCCTGTAGTCAGAATGGGGTTACTCAATGGAAAGTGGCTTCATTTAGTACTCATGCGCTTAAAGACTAGATTTTACTTAAGTGTAAATACAGAAGTTCAAAGATATTATTTTAAGAAAATCAGTATTATTCCTGTGGTCAGAATGGGGTTACTCAATGGAAAGTGGCTTCATCTAGTCTTGACATTTCTATGTCTTATTTTTCCAGAATGTTTATAAATCTCAGTAACAGGAAGTAAATTAATAACAATTTACGAATTTACTGAGATTTGAGCATTTGAATATAAAGCCGCTTTCGTTAAGTTTCACCACAAATCCTAGAGGTCAAAATTGTGTACTTTAAAATACAAAACTTTGAAGCCTTTTACTTAACTTTAATTTGTGGAATAACTCTGCACGAATTTAGCTTACACGTATCGAATTTAGCTGAAGTGAAAGCAAAATGAGCACAACTCCTATAGGTAGCTACAGGTTGTTCCAGAAACTACATCCGCTATCTCTGTTGGCACAATTGACTAGTCGGCGTGCTACAGGTTGCTTAAGCATATTTACCGGGATAGTTTCTTGGTCAATCTATCTAGAGGACGGTAAACTTACTTATGCCTCCTATTCAGATAAACTGTTTGAGCGTCTTGACAGTCACTTACGGCGATTGAGTCAGCAAATTCCTGCTCTCAATAGCGCCACTCGCGTACAGATGCGGCTGATGTTTGAGACAAAGAATGAACATCAATCAATACCAAATGCAGATTACCAAGCTATTTGTTGGCTAGTAAATCAGGACTATATTACCTCTGTGCAAGCAGGAAGCCTGATAGACGAATTGGCAAAAGAAGTGCTGGAATCATTTCTGTGTTTAAAAGAAGGTAGCTATGAATTTAGTCCTGAAAGCTCTTTGGATGAATTACCAAAGTTCTGTCGCCTGGATTTACGGTTACTTGTTGAACACTGTCAAAAGCAATTAAGAAATCGGCAAAATATCCAGTCATCCATTCCGGCTGGTGGGGGTTCCCAAGTTTTGGCTGCAACACAAGCGACTCAAGTTCAGCCACAACTACAAATAAAAATTGGCCAAAGATTGCCGATACCAATCAATTTTGATATTCCTGAGAATAATAAAATTAATCAGCCACCTGCTGGCAAAAAACTATATACAATTGCCTGCATTGATGATAGCCAAACGGTTTTGAATTCCATCAAACATTTTTTGGATGAAAATACATTTTCAGTTGTAATGATCAACGATCCCGTAAAAGCTTTAATGCAAATTTTGCGGAGTAAACCCGATCTGATTTTGCTAGATGTTGAAATGCCAAGTTTAGATGGTTACGAGCTATGTTCCTTATTACGGAAACATTCAGCTTTTAAAAATACACCAATTGTGATGGTGACTGGTAGAACGGGATTTATTGACAGAGCAAAAGCTAAAATCGTCAGATCGTCAGGATATTTGACCAAGCCTTTTACACAATCAGAATTACTAAAAATTGTTTTCAAGCATCTTGGTTGATTTCAAGAAGTAAATAAAAATAACAAAATACGTTTAATTTATTTTTTTAGGAGATTTAATAGTGAGCCTGACTTTGCTTGGCACGATTCTGATTGTAGAAGATTCTCCCAGTGAATTGGAATTAATGAGCCATTATCTCAAAGAAAGTGGTTACAACGTAATTAAGGCAAGTGGTGCAAAAGAAGGTTTAGAAAAAGCTGTGTTAGAAAAACCAGATGCGATCGTTACTGATGTAGTCATGCCAGAAATGAGTGGATTTGAATTGTGTCGTTATCTCAGAAGAAATCCAATTACTGCAAAAGTGCCGATTGTGGTTTGTAGTTCTAAGAATCAAGAAATTGACCGTTTGTGGGCGATGAGGCAAGGTGCAGATGCCTATATAACTAAGCCTTATACCCGCGAACATCTCCTACGTACTATTAAATCAGTGGTAATTTGAATCAATGACTAGTACAAACATTACTCTTACTGAAAAAACAACTCAAAATAACTTAGTAGATGGTTATCTGAAGTTTCAGCTAAATCAACAAACTACTGCTGTTTTATCAATGAGGCATACACAAGAAGCTATTCTCGTGCCCATTGAATCTATCACCTCAATGCCTAATATGCAGCCCTGTATATTAGGATTAATGAATTGGCGGAGTCGGGTAATTTGGGTAGTTGATTTGCCAAGAATGCTCAATTTAGAATCCCTAGATTATCGACTGCGACAGTACAATGTGATCGTTATCCAAGTGGAATCATTAGTATTGGGCTTAGTTGTACAAGAAATCAAAGGTACAACTAAGTTTATCGTTGATGATATTCATTCTCCTATAGGACAAGTGGCATCCAGTTTAGTTCCTTATTTATGTGGGTGTGTTGTGCAAGAGGAAGAAATATTACTGGTATTAGATGCACAGGCGATTGTACAATCTTCTATTCTCCGCAGTGATTAGAGTGTATTACTAAAAAAGATTTTTAGTGTTCTTATTCACATACTTAGGAGAACTATTTTTATGTTTAATAAAACCAACACGAATCAAGGTAATGGCGCTCAAAACCGAGCATCACTGATTTCATCCCAAAAAGGCATTGGGACTGTAGTAAAGCTACCAACTAAGCTAACTACTGAAAGTGCTAATAATTCTTCAAATCAGAGTATTGCCTTTTTTACAAGGCTGGGATTGGTTAAGAAAGCGACTATTTTAGCGATCGCAATCGGTACAATACCAATATTGGGCATCGGTGCGATCGCTTTTGGTTTTGCCAACAAATCTATTACTAAGCAAATTACCCAGTCTCAACAAGCTGAAGCTACTGGCTTAAGTGATAAAGTTAACCGCTTTATGCTGGGACGCTACGCTGATATTCAGGTAATATCAAGTTTGCTATTTTTGACAAGTCCCCAAACTAATGTCACTACCCAGCAAAAGCAAGCAGTCCTCGATCGTATTGTCCAAGCTTACAAAGCTTATGACAGTATTGCTGTATTCGATCGCCAAGGTAACTTGATTGTGCAGTCCACAGGCGAACCTCTGGAAAATCAAAAAGATCGTACCTTTTTTCAAGACGCTTTACAAAAAGATACTCCTGTTATCAGTAAACCGGAAGCAGCAAAAAATACTGGTGTAGTGAGTATTTATCTAGCTGCACCTGTGAAAGAGACAAGGACAGGGCAAACCATTGGCGTGGTACAAGCACGTATGCCCGTAAAATCTTTAGAGGAAGTCATCAAAAACTACGTAGCCAATGGTCAACAATACCAGTTGCTTGATGCTTCGGGAACCGTTTTCTTGAGTCCCCAAAAGGAATTATTGGGGAGAGATGCTAAGGAAGAGTATTCTAGTTTACCGAAACTGCTGGCAGCTAAAAAGGTAAATAGTTTTATAGAAGTTCCGAAAACTCAGAAAAAACAAGAATTAGTTAGCTACGTACCAGCTAGTACTATAGATGGCTTACCTGATTTAAACTGGCAGGTACTTTTATCCACAGATACCGCAACAGTATTTGAATCGCAAAGACAATTGTTGTGGACTATAGCCATTGGTACAGCTGCCACAGCATTGATTGTAGCTGCGATCGCATCTCGGTTAGCGAAACTGACTACACAGCCAATTATCAATGCCACTGCGGCATTAGCAAAACTCGGTCAAGGTAAATTCAATACCCGTCTGCAAATCGAAAGAGAAGACGAATTAGGGGTATTGAGTGCAAATATCAACCTTATGGCCGAACAATTGCAGGTCATAGTTAAGGAACAGGAACTAGACGTTGAAGGGGTAAAATTACTAGCAGATATTACCCTACAGATTCGGAAAATTCTGAAAACTGAAGATATTTATCATACAGCAGTCAAAGAAGTTCAGCGATCGCTAAAAACAGACCGGGTAATTATTTATAGTCTGAATCCAGATACTTTAGCTGGCGCTGTCGTTGCGGAATCCGTCGCTGGTAATTGGCCGGAAATGCTGGGAGTGCAAATTGATAACCCCTATTTCCGGGAACATTATCTAAAAACCGATCGTGATGCAGAGGTGCAAGCGGTTGCCGATATTCATCAAGACCAAAACTTGAAAAATGCCGACGGTTACATCCAACTTTTGGAAAAATTTGCTGTCAAAGCTCATTTAATTGTACCGATTCTGGCTCAAGAGAAACTTTTAGGCTTATTAATTGCTCATCATTGCGAAACTCCTCATGTTTGGCAACAGCCAGAAATTGACTTATTTCAACAAATAGCAACTCAAGTTGGCTATGCCTTAGAACAAGCCAAGCTATTAGAAGAAATAGAAAAAGTCAGAAATGTTACTGTAAGTGGTTCAGATGAAACACTGCAACAACAACTTTTACAACTACTCAACGATGTAGAAGGTGCAGCCAGAGGTGATTTGACAGTGCGCGCAGACGTAACCGCCGGGGAAATCGGCACTGTTGCTGACTTTTTTAACTCCATTGTGGAAAGCCTGCGGGATATTGTTACCCAAGTTAAACAAGCTGCCATCCATGTGAATAGTGCCATTGGCTCTAACGAAGGAGCCATTCGCCACTTAGCAGAAGAAGCGCTCACCCAAGCCGCCGAAATCAACCGCACCCTGGATGCTGTTGACCAAATGACTCAATCGATGAAAGCCGTAGCCGAAAGTGCTGAAAAAGCTGCCTTTGTTGCCAACCACGCAGCTCACACTGCTACTAAGAGTGGACACGCAATGGATTTGACAGTACAAAATATTCTGTCTTTGCGGGAAACCGTGGGTGAAACTGCTAAGAAAGTGAAACGTTTGGGAGAATCTTCGCAACAAATTTCTCGCGTAGTTTCCTTAATTAACCAAATCGCTATTCAAACCAACTTGCTTGCCATCAACGCCGGTATTGAAGCCGCGCGTGCAGGTGAAGAAGGTCAAGGATTTGCCGTCGTGGC
The DNA here is from genome assembly GCF_036916655.1 of Nostoc sp. Taxonomy (GTDB): domain Bacteria; phylum Cyanobacteriota; class Cyanobacteriia; order Cyanobacteriales; family Nostocaceae; genus Nostoc. The sequence goes on along the minus strand of NZ_JBALFY010000035.1, from coordinate 6,570 downwards.
GGAAGAAGTCGGCGAACTAGCAGTTAGGAGTGCCGCCGCAACCCAAGAAATTGAACAAATTGTTGAAAATATCCAACGAGAAACCAGTGAAGTGGTACTAGCAATGGAAATAGGCACTACCCAAGTGGTAGAAGGGACTCGCATTGTGGAGGAGGCTAAACAAAGTCTGAGTGAAATTTTGGATGTATCTTCTCAAATTGACTCCTTAGTGCAGTCAATTTCTACTGCAACTGCATCTCAGGTTGAAACATCCCAAAGTGTTAGCCAATTGATGAAAGATATCGCTGCTATATCACAACGTACCAGCGATTCTTCTCGCCAAGTTTCCGAATCACTGCAACAAACTGTGGACATTTCGCAGCAGTTGCAAGAGACTGTCGAGGCTTTCAAAGTTAGTTAAGTTTGTCATTTGTCATTTGTCGTTTGTCATTTGTCCAATGCCCAATGTCGAATGTCCAATGCCCAATGCCCAATGCCCAACAATTATTAACAAAAACCATGCCACAAGACAAAGAATTAGAAATCCAGATGCAATTTCTGGAAGAAGCAACTGATTACTTAAATACCTTAGAAGGGGTATTGTTGGAAATCGATACTAGTAACCGTATCGATTTAGATAAAATCAATGCTGCACTCCGCGCCACTCATTCAATTAAAGGTGGCGCGGGGATGATGGGATTTAGATCGCTCAGTGATTTATCTCACCGTCTGGAAGATTCCTTTAAAGTTTTAAAAACTAAAAAAAACTCTTTAGAAATTGATACTCAGTTACAAAGTTTATTGCTATCTGGAGTTGACTGGCTGCGTCAGATTGTCGAATTGCTTGCCGAAGGAAATGTTGTCGAAGATCAGTGGTTAGCAACTTTTTGTTATCCAATTTTTGATGAGTTGCACGATCGCTTAGGCGACCCCACACCTGAAGATGCCTCAACCATGCTATCCCCAGAGGATGGCCAAGACGTTATTCCCTTGCTATTTTCCACCGAAGTAGAAGAGTGTTTGCAGCGTCTAGAATCTATATTGACAGATAGCGAACAGCCGGGACTGGACGAAGAAATTAGGATCATGGCAGCTGAATTGGGCGGTTTGGGTGAAATGCTCCAGTTGCCAGCTTTTAGCAAGCTTTGTGAGTCAGTCACGCAGCACTTGGAAACTGTTAGTAGCTCGCGCATTCCCGAAATTGCTCAGTTAGCATTGCAAGCATGGCGGCGATCGCAAGCTTTGGTGCTGACAAATCAATTAGATAACTTGCCTACAGAAATTGACTTGAGTAGTTCTACGCAGCCCCCGCTACTATTACCAGCAGAAATAATACCGCAGCTTCTCCCCACAGATACCCTCGAAACAGAAGCAGCTTCAACAGCTGTTTGGCAAGCCGAAATAACTCCTGAAACATGGATTAAAGATGAAGCGATCGCAGCAAATTTTACATTCGTAGATCCAGAATTTGCCGACGAGGTAAATGGTGTCAATGTCACCGAACATAATACCATCTTTTCTAGAGAAGATAATTCTCCTGATGCCAAACTTGGCGAAGGCAAAGGAGAGCAAAATGGTGTTGTAAAAGAGCGGGAAACTCATGAAAATAGTGTTAGAGTTCCTAGCAAACAACTAGAGCAAATTAATGATTTATTTGGCGAACTGATTGTTCAACGCAATGGGTTAAACTCACACCTAGAAAGATTACGCAAACTCGTTCGTAACCTCAACCAGCGAGTTCAAGTTCTCGACCGCGAAAACCAAGATTTACGTATAGCTTACGACAAAATTTCCACTCAAGCGGCTGGGGTACGGGCACAAGCTGAAAATGGTCATCAAACACAAGACACAGATAGGGAATTTGATACCTTAGAAATGGATCGCTATAACGATTTAAACCTGCGATCGCAGGAAGTTATGGAAACCATTGTTCAGGTACAGGAAGTTACAACTGATGTGCAACTCAGTGTAGATGATACAGACAATATTGCTCGAAAAATCAACAAAACATCCAAACAATTACAAACAAAGCTAAATCATATCAGGATGCGGCCGCTGTCTGATTTAATTGAACGTTTTCCTAGAGCCTTGCGCGATTTAAATGTAGAGTATGGAAAAAATGTCCAGTTAAAAATTGAAGGTGGTAACACTTTAATTGAACGCAGCATTTTAGAAGCTTTAAATGAACCTTTAATGCACTTGTTAAGGAATGCCTTCGATCATGGTATCGAAGACTCTAGCACCCGCCGCCTTCTGGGCAAACCAGAACAAGGATTAATTGAAATTACAGCTACTCACCGCAGCAATCGCACCTTAATTACTATCCGTGATGATGGTTGGGGTATTTCTCTAGAAAAAATTCGCACCCGCGCCCTAGCTATGGGATTGGATGCTTCTCTACTTGCTAATGCTAGTGATGAAGAACTATTATCACTAATTTTTGAACCAGGTTTTACCACCTCCGAGCAAGTTACAGCATTATCTGGTCGCGGTGTTGGTATGGATGTGGTTCGTAACAACCTCAAACTGATTCGAGGAGATGTGAAAGTAGATACAGAACCAGGAGTTGGTACTACCTTTACCCTATCAGTACCATTTACCCTTTCGGTTGCGCGAGTTCTACTAGTAGAAATCAACAAAATGCTATTAGCATTTCCTACAGATGTCATTTCAGAAATATCTTTACTCCAAGACGAGCGAGTTTTCCAAATGGCAGGTAGTGAAGTCCTAAATTGGCAAGGAACAATGCTACCACTGATTCGCCTAACTCGTTATTTAGAATTTAATTGCCTGCGCTACGATACTTCAGAGTTAGAAACTCCAGCAGCGATTAATGCTAACAGCGTGTTAGTAGTCAAAGGTAATAATCAGCCAGTAGCGATTCAAATAGACCGTTGCTGGGGTGAACAGGAAGTTGCTATTCGCCAAGTCGAAGGAAATATACCTTTACCTGAAGGTTTTAGCAACTGCACAATTCTCGGTGATGGTCGAGTTGTACCACTAGTTAATATCAATGAGTTGCTGTATTGGATTGCTACAAATCGAAAGACTCCTAGAGGTACTCAATTACCATCGGCAAGGTTAAAAACACCGTTCCTCATATTTGATGAAGAGAAAATGTCAGCAGCTTCGGTTAAGCAGAAAGGCACAATTTTAATCGTAGATGACTCGATTAATGTTCGTCGCTTTTTAGCGCTGACCCTTGAAAAAGGAGGGTATCAAGTAGAGCAAGCTAAAGATGGTCAAGATGCCTTAGAAAAGCTCCATAGTGGATTGAGAGTTGAGGCGGTAATTTGTGATATTGAAATGCCTCGTCTTGATGGTTATGGCTTTTTAGGTAAGGTAAATTCAGACGTTGATACAAAAAACATTCCCGTTGCAATGTTGACTTCTCGTAGTAGTAATAAACATAGACAACTAGCGATGCAGTTGGGAGCGAGGGCTTATTTTTCTAAACCTTATAATGAGCAAGAGTTACTCCAAACGCTGGAGGAAATAATTCATCCTGTAGCGGAACAAGCAGCGTCTAATTAAATTTAGAGTTTGGTGTTCCTGATTCAGTATGTGAAAAGCTCAGGCAAGGGAGAGGTAAGCATTGCCTCTCCTTTGCGGTTCATTAAACTAAATCAATATAAATCTATAGTGAACTTATGGTAACTGTAACACTGACGGCTGTTGCTACTGCGATCGCAACTACACTTTGGACTAAAGCACAAGAGAAAATCGGCGAAAACATTGGTGATGCTACATGGACGCTAGGTGATAAGTTAATAGAATTACTCCGCCAAAAGAAGAAGTCACCATCACTTACCAGTGGTGTTGATGAAAATGAACCGCAGCCTTTAAATTATGGTAAAGCAGTGCTGGAAGTGAAAGCAGCAGCAGACGAAGACCCAGAAATTGCTCAAGCTGTTGTAGAAGTGGAAGCAGCAGCAAAAGCAGAACCAAAACTCACTCAAAAAATTCAAGAAATAGAAAATACCCTCAAGTCTCAACAGCCAACCATTCAAAATCTGGCGCAGTTAGCAGAAAAAATTGGGGTTGTAAATCAAGGGCAGATAAATAACCAAACTAATAATTTTACGATTTGACTACAGCTGTCTCAAGGGGAGGATGGGACAAAGTTAACTTCCGATGACTGGCGTAAAGTCTGCTGTGACATACTCGCAGAACGGCGAAAGCTGACTACAAATCCTCTGACATCAACTGAAGGAGTCGCCTTGCAAGTTGATGATGTTTACGTACCACTGGGATTAGTTGAGCGCAAAAAACAATCCAAGCTTAAGAATAATTTTTCTTCAAAACAGGGTTTAGACAACCTTAAAGGCAATATTTCTCCAGAACAAGTTTCAGACAAGGTTCAAGGCGATATTTCTCCAGAACAGAGTTCAGAACTTTACAAAGAGACAGAAATCACCAAAACATTTGAGAATGATGCTTTTCTCGAAGAAGTTCTGAAACAAAAGAAAACGCCTAAAAGTCAAGGTAAGCGAATTGCAATTATTGGTGAACCAGGTGCAGGAAAGACAACACTATTACAGCAGATTGCTGATTGGGTATCTCATGAGATTCCCCAGTCCATTGTCATTTGGGTATCTTTAGCAGATTTACAAGAGAAGGAACTAAAACCTTATCTGTTCGAGACTTGGTTAACTCAGGTGGCTGAGAAAACAGGTAAAGCTGAAGTCACTAAGCAACTGAAGGATGATTTTGTTGCTCTGTTTAATCAAAATAATGTGTGGCTACTGCTAGATGGATTAGATGAAATGTCTGCATCTTCAGGTAATCCTCTAATAGAAATTGCCCGACAATTCCGTAAAGGAGGGTTAATTTCTCAAGCGCGAATTGTACTGACCTGTCGGGTTAATCTGTGGGATAGCAGCATTAATGCACTTGATGATTTTGATACCTATCGCACTTTAGATTTTTCTTATCCAGAACAAGTCGAGAGATTTATTCACAGTTGGTTTGCTGCTATTCCCGAAACTGGGAAGCAGTTATGTACTGCATTGAAAGAATCAGGTAAAGAACGAATTCGGGATTTAGTGAAAAATCCTCTGCGGTTGATGCTGTTGTGCTTAAATTGGCAATCAAGAGATGGTAAGTTACCCGATACACAAGCAGGACTTTATCAGCAATTTGTTGATGATTTCTACAAGTGGAAAAAAGACGAATTTGCTATAAACTCCGACCAGCGTCAGCAACTCAATGTCAAGCTGGGGGAATTAGCTAAAGAAGCCATAGACAAGGAAGTAAACCGTTTTCGCTTGCAGCAGGATTTTGTTAATCGCTTCTTGGGAGATGCTGAGGATGAAAATTCGCTGTTGAAATTGGCACTAAATCGCGGCTGGCTGAACTGTATAGGGATAGATGAAAAGAGAAAACCTGTTTACGCTTTCTTTCATGCCTCATTTCAAGAGTACTTTGCTGCTAAAGCAATTGATGACTGGCATTTCTTTCTCAACCACGTTCCCAATAATCCCAGTCAAGGAACTTATCGTATTTTTGAACCGCAATGGAAACAAATAATATTACTTTGGCTAGGGCGAGAAGAAAAAAACCTCAAACAGCAAAAACAACAGTTGATCGATGCTTTAGTTAGTTTTAAAGATGGATGTAAAAAATTTTATAAATATCGTGCCTATTTTTTAGCTGCCGCAGGAATTGCCGAGTTTAGAGATTATTTTAAAGCAGGTGAAATAGTAACACAAATTGTCAAGTGGACAATTGATAGTTCGAGTTCAATCAAAGAGGAAGCTAGTTCAGTATTGCAACAAACAGACCGCAGAAAAGCGATCGCCGTCTTGATGCAACTGCTGCAATCAAAGAATGTGGATGACTTCACCCATATGCGGGTAGCAGAAAGCTTAAAGCAAATCGGCACTGGCAATGAAATTGCGATCGCCACCTTGGTGAAACTCCTGCAATCAACTACTGTGGATGACTACACCCGTAGGCTGGCAGCAAAAAGCTTAGGGCAAATTGGCACTGGCAATGAAATTGAGATCGCCGCCTTGGTGCAACTGCTGCAATCAACTACTGTGGATGACTACACCCGTGAAGTGGTAGCAGAAAGCTTAGGGAAAATTGACACTGGCAATGAAATTGTGATCACCGCCTTGATGCAACTGCTGCAATCAACTACTGCATCTAAATCCACCCGTTGGCAGGCAGCAAAAAGCTTAAAGCAAATCTGCACTGGCAATGAAAATGCGATCGCCACCTTGGTGAAACTCCTGCAATCAACTACTGTGGATGACGACACCCGTAGGCTGGCAGCAGATAGCTTAGAGCAAATCGACCCAGGCAATGAAATTGAGATCGTCGCCGCCTTGGTGGAACTGCTGCAATCAACTACTGTGGATGACGACACCCGTTGGGATGCAGCATATAACTTAGGCAGAATTGACCCAGGCAATAAAATTGCGATCGCCGCCTTGGTGGAACTGCTGCAATCAAAGAATGTGGATGACGACACCCGTAGGCTGGCAGCATCAAGCTTAGGGGAAATCGACCCAGGCAATAAAATTGCGATCGCCGCCTTGGTGCAACTGCTGCAATCAAAGAATGTGGATGACGACACCCGTAGGC
>NZ_JBALFY010000034.1:0-2084 GCF_036916655.1 Nostoc sp. | reverse complement strand
AGGGGAACAAATCAAATTTAGCCATCAATCTCGTAATCGGAAATTCTTCTTTGTAAACAGTAGTCGTAAGCGCTTGATGTTTACATCCAATTTCATTCAGCGAGAAGTTTATGAAATCAGAGTACTAGCAGAACAGTAGGTGAAGCTTTATGCAGCAAGACAACTCTGATTTAGTCAAACAAATCAAAGACTTCAAAACTTATAGTTACTCCTAAGATGAAGTTATCCAAAAATCCAATTTTGACAAACAATTAGAGCCAGATTTCAATATCATTAATGCTCATTTTAGCTGATTATAAATGGAAGAATTCAGAATCCAGAATCCAGCTTTGTAGGTTGGGTGCAACGATCGCGTAACCCAACATAAAATTTGGTGGTAATGTTGGGTTGCGTTTCACTCCACCCAACCTACATAAATATATCTTTCAAAAAACTCTAGGTTTCAACATACATGAGGTTTAAATTCTAGGAAATTTTTAACCAATGCCTAGGATGAATAGCGCTTCATTAGCAGTAAGCAAAAAGGAATTACCATGAGACAACTTGTTATTGCTGAACGTGTAACCCTCATTGGTCATGTCGTGTCAACAGTATTTGGATTGGTAGGAATACTACTGGTTATACCTAATGCCCAAGTAATTTTTAACTTATCCGAGCTTGCACAAACTGCCATCCAATGGAGTATGGCGGGAGGCGGTGTAGTTTATATGATTTTAGGTGCGGTAGGTGTTTTCTTGTATTCCATGCGGACTTTAGGTTTAGGTAGCGCCTTGGCATTTTTGTTGCCATCAGTATTTATTTCTCTAGCAAGTGAATTACTAGGAACCAGTACTGGTTTTCCATTTGGTCATTATAGTTACTTAAGCGGTTTAGGTTATAAGATTGCGGGTTTAGTGCCATTTACAATTCCCTTGTCGTGGTTTTATTTGGGATTGGTTTCTTACCTGCTGGCACGTGCAGGTTTAGAAGTGGACAAAAAACCCAAATTGTGGCGTCATATAAGTGCCATCGCTTTGGGTGCTTTATTACTAACCTCCTGGGATTTTGTTCTCGATCCGGCAATGAGTCAAACTTCTCTACCCTTTTGGTATTGGCAACAACCAGGCCCCTTCTTTGGAATGCCTTACCAAAACTTTGCGGGGTGGCTGGGTACTAGCTCAGTATTTATGACTGTGACTGCACTGTTGTGGAGAAATAATCCAATTAACTGGGAGCAATCGCAACTTAATATCCCCTTTGCAGTTTATTTAAGTAATTTTGGTTTCGCTACAGTCATGAGCTTAACAGCTGGATTCTTTGTACCCGTGTTGCTAGGCTTGTTGCTTGGTGTCACTCCCGCAGTGCTGCTGTGGTTGAAAGGCTCATCTACACTCGGACAAGTACCCATTGAACTACCAGAAATCTCTGTAGCTAGGGTCAAAGTTACAGCGAAATGAAAGGGCATTGGGCATTAGGAGTGCTGTTAGCGATAGCGGAGCGTTTAGCCCGTTAGGAGTTAGGAGTTTTGTTTACCCCCTTGTCCCCTCATCTCCCCCACTCCCCCTGCCATTCCTGCTTGGAGAGTTCTTTTCTGGGCAACAACAAACTAGCTTCAATCTCCTGCCGCACAACGCCTGTTACCTCACAGTTACTATTGAGGCAATCGAGAAGCAACTGATTGGCATCGTAATATTGTTGCAATACTTGCTGTTGCTGTGGGCTGAAGTGCCACTGATGCTGAATGTTTCGATGCTTGGCGAGCATGGCCTTTAACCGCTCCATCCAGACAGAGTAACTTGTTTGCCACCATGTCTGAAACCTTTCTTTACTTTGTTCTGGATCAGGCAGTAGGTCTTTAAGTTGTTGTAAAGCTTGATGTAAGGCAGCATCTTGAACAACCGCGCTTAGATTACTCAGAGCATCGTTACAGGCTAGGGCATCAGTAAAATTAGATTTGCAGTCAATAGTGCATTCTATTACTAGATTATCTAATGCCGCATCCAAAAAAATACCTTGATCAAGGATGCAGGCAAGAGTAAAGTGCGGGGTAAGGTGAGGAGTCTTAGCTAGGGTAAGGTAAAACGCGCGAATTGCAGCAGGCTTGG
>NZ_JBALFY010000033.1:0-19860 GCF_036916655.1 Nostoc sp. | reverse complement strand
ATTTAACCCATGAAAGACAATGGATTCTCCAGTTTTTTGGTGCTCCTTGTCGAAAATATTATCTTCTTTCTTAACTAACCTGCGGAATGTGGGTTAATTTACGTTTGGATGGGAACATTGCAAAATCGTCTGATTTGGGTTTTTCAGACTATTGCTTCAGCTTGTGAAGATTTGGATGTTCAGTTAGTGATTTCTCTGGGAGGTTCTGCTAAACCAGAATCATTACCAGACTTGGCAGGAAATCCTTTAGTAGTTGAGTATGCACCTCAATTAGAAGTGCTGGAAAAAGCCACCCTCATGATTACTCATGTGGGAATGAATACAACCATAAATGTTGACGATATACTTCTGCGACTACCAACAACATTTTATATTGTCTAAGCGTCGGCAGAAGTCAAAAGGAAAGAGGGTTTCAGCCTAGTTCATTTTTGTTAATATAGTTTGGTTTTATTCTGCCGACTTACTTACCACAGCCTATTCTCTGGCAATAACTATATCGTTGGATTTAATAACGGCATAAGCCTCTTTCCCTTCAGACAAATCCAACTCTTCTACCGATACTCTGGTGATAATGGAAGTTAACTCAACTTTGTGAACAATCTCCAGCGTCACCTCACTATTAACAGCTCCAGTAACAACTCGCTTCACAACACCCTTGAGAATATTGCGGGAGCTAACTTTGAGCGGTTTCTTTTGAATACTAATTTCAATCTCAGGTATTTGAGTGTAGATATCTTCCTCTTCTGTGTTTATACTTGCTAGCGAGTTTGATGATGAAGAGTGTTGATTAAGACCACGTACCAATTCCCGAAGAATCTCGGTCTTGGTTCGCTGAGACTGGCCGCAAAACTCTTCCAAAATCTTTCGCTCTTCTTCTGAGGTTTGGAATGTGACCCACCCTTGTTCTTTTCTAGGCATATTTTTACCGATATAGTTGGTTATATGTTGGTATATTTGGTACTATTTTACCTAGCATCAATTTTATGGAAGAAACCTTTCAAACGCATTTTCTATGAAAAGAAGACAAATTTTTGGTTTACTGGGTATAGTGGTTGCTGGCTGGCTGTTAGCAATTGGTTTACCATTAGTTACTCCTTCTCCTGTAATAGCACAGTCAAATACCAACATACTTGTGTCCGCAGCTGCCAGCTTAAAAGAGGCGTTGGAAGAAATTAAGCCTTTATACCAACAAAGTAAATCAAATATCAATATTAGTTATAACTTTGGGGCTTCTGGTGCATTGCAACAACAGATTGAACAAGGTGCGCCAGCAGATATTTTTGTCTCTGCCGGCAAAAAGCAAGTGGATGCCTTGGAAGAAAAAGGACTATTGCTACCAGGTAGCCGTACTAACTTAGCAAATAACCGTCTAGTCTTGATTGTGGCTCAGGATGTTGTTGGCATCACTAGCTTTTACAATTTAACAGATAGTAAGATTAAAAAAATTGCGATTGGCGAGCCTAGAAGTGTACCCGCTGGTCAATATGGAGAGCAAGTATTAAAGAAATTGAAAATTTACGATCGCGTCAAGTCAAAATTAGTCTTTGCTAACAATGTGCGTCAAGTTTTGGCAGCAGTAGAAAGTGGTAACGCCGAAGCAGGTTTAGTTTATGTCACTGATGCCAAAATTTCCAACAAGGTAAAAGTCGTAGTCGCTGCTGATGATAAATTTCACTCACCAATTGTCTATCCAATAGCTGTACTCAAGAGTAGTAAAAATGCTTCTGCCGCTAAAGAATTTGTCCAGTTTTTATCTGGTAGTCAAGCCAAAACTGTACTCAAAAAATATGGGTTTATCGTCAACTAAAGGATTTAATACCAATTCTTGGTAAAGCTGCACAAAATCAGTCTTGGTGAGATAAGGGGCTTAAGCCCCTTATTTTTTATGCAGCCTTGTATGTAAGGGAACTCTAAGAAATAAATTATCCGATATTGTGGGGTGGGCATCTTGCCCGCCCGGTTCATAATATGGCAATACGCTTGGGTTAAGGTCTACTGGCAACAATTTTGGGTTTTCGAGACGCGATAAATCGCCGTTGCTCATTCTGAACTGTATTGGATAATATGGCGGGCGAGACGCCCACCCCACAAGAGTTAAGTCAGTCCCTAATAAGTAGATAGGTATGAATAAACCTAGTTGTCTAACAAAATGTAAAGCCCCTAAGACCCTTGTGATTGCTTGTCTACCACACTCTGCGAGACGCTACGCGAACGCAATGATAGAAGTATAGTTATGTTTATTTGCGCCCATCTACTTAACTTAGGCTAATTGTCTAAGAAGCCGCTGACTGCAATTTTTCTAATCGTGCTAGCACTTCTGAACTGTGAATAGTTGGGTTGACTTTGACAAAAGTCTCGCGCAAGACACCTTGAGGATCGATGATAAAACTATGGCGCATAGATAAAAAGCCCAGCCAGGAACCATAAGCTTTACTCACTGAACCATCAGTATCAGCCAACAGGGGAAATTTTAATCCCTCTGAATCACAGAATTTGGCATGAGAATCAATGTCATCAGCACTAACGCCAATAATTTGGGTATTTTTTTCGAGGTACTGGGGTAAGTCTTGCTGAAAACGACGAGCTTCTATAGTACAACCTGAGGTGAAGTCTTTAGGATAAAAGTACAGAACTAGCCATTTACCGCGCAAGTCAGAGAGGGAAATTTTGCCATCACCTGTATTGGTTGGCAAAGTAAACTCTGGTGCGGGTTGATTAATTGCCGGAAGTTTACCACCAAGGGCATTCGCAGCAGTAGTAAAATTCAGCCAGCTGATGACAGAAATACAGCTGGCAAATAATATGCTTAAAAAAGTGCGGCGGGAAATCATGGTACAAACCAGAATCACAACTTTACACAAGTTTACAATTCTTGGTTGCGAGAAATCTCATTCTAAATTAGATTCGGGAGGGGTATCTGTGCTTTCGATGTATTGACTATCTAAGAGAAAAGCCCCCCTAGTAAAGCGAATACCCCAATATCCACCGGGTCTACGGTCAATAACTATGCCTTCTTCGCCAATGTGAATCACATTAGGAGGGCGCAGCATGGGCATGGGTTCAGCAGTTTTGACGTAGGCTGGTAGCGCCACAACCCGGACTTTACTACCAATTGCGAATTCTTTAGACATCTTAATCAAGCTGAGAGTTTTGAATTAACTCATAACTCATAACTAGCTTGAAAGTCTAGTGACATACTCCTACACTATTGCTGAATTTTTGGAATCACAAATTTCTAAATGGTTTTTATTGGTAGACTGACAACGAATGTTGCCCCTTGTCCAATTCCTGGACTTTTGGCACAAACTGTACCACCATGTAATTCTACCAAGTGGCGGACGATCGCTAACCCTAATCCTAATCCACCATGCGATCGCGTGCTGGAACTGTCTGCTTGACGAAAGCGTTCAAATACATGGGGTAGGAATTCGGCAGCAATTCCTCCTCCTGTATCACTCACCTGAATTTGCACGCAAGATTCAATCCGCTGCAATTGCACATCAACTCTTCCGCCTTTGGGTGTAAACTTGACGGCGTTAGAGAGCAAATTCCACACAACCTGTTGCAAGCGGTTGACATCACCCACGACTACCTCTACTTCTGGGTCGAATCTACACTTGATACTAATCTCTTTCGCCTGGGCTGCTGGGTACACAGTATCAATTGCCGCCTCTATAAGTGTTATAAGTTTTACTTGCTCTATACTGAGATGAAGTGTACCTCGAATAATCCGTGACACATCTAGAACATCTTCAATCAGTTGTTTCAGGGATTTACTGTTACGCTCAATTGTCTCTAGTGCGCGACCAGTAAGATTTTCATCTAATTTGCGCTTTCTAAGTATCTGTGACCACCCCAGTATAGCATTTAGTGGTGTACGGAGTTCGTGAGAAAGTGTAGCCAGAAACTCATCCTTCATCCGGTTTGCTGTTTCTGCATCGGCACGTGCGGCTTGTTCGCGCTCAAGCAGTCGTTCGCGTTCTTGCTCTGCTAATTTGTGAAGTGTAATATCTGTGCTTAGGACAACAAATCCTTCTACTTTCTCTTGCTGACTGAATTGGGGAACGTAAATAACATTCACGTAATGGTTTTTGCCATCTTTATCAGATAATTGGGTTTCGTAAATTACTTGCTCTCCTGAGAGTACTGTTTCTACGTAAGGAAGGATTGATTGATAAACCGACTCTCCCAAAACTTCTCTTATGTGTTTACCAGAAATTTCGGAAGCAGGAAGCCCAAACCAGTCTTCATATCCTTTATTATTAAAACGATAATGCTGCTTACTATCAACATAAGAAATCTTGACGGGTACAGCATTTGTAATCAGGCGTAGCTCATCTTCTCGTTGACGCAGTGCTGCTTCTGCTTGTTTGCGTTCTGTAATGTCGCGTTGAGTTCCCCACGCCCTGACTAAAAAGCCATTCTCAACAATTCCCACCAGATTATTCAAAAAATATTTAGAATTACCTTGCTTATCTATTTCATGAGACTCGGCATCAATTAATCGGTAGTTAGAACGGATAAAATTACGCAGGTATGCAATATTATGTGGATCGGAGGGAACAAGAAAGTCTCCTAGTCTGACACCGATAATTTCTTCGGCACTAGAACAGCCATACATCTGCGCCATCACATTGTTACATTCTGCTAAGTAAACATATTGGTAAAAATGTTGAATTTGTTCATCTTCTGGGCAATCTAGCGAAATTGGTACATCCAGTTCGATACACCAAATACCTTCTGAACTATGCTCTAAAAAAGCGCGGTAACGCTCTTCGCTTTTGGAAAGAGCTTGCTCTACTTGTTTGCGTTGGCTTAAATCAAGTACAAAACAGATAACATCCTCTGGAGTATTTTCTAACAAAGCGCAACCTAATAGGATAGAAACGCGGCTGTTATCTTTGCAGATGTATTGGTTCTCAAAGGGCTGACACACGCCTTTAGTTTTGAGTTCTGTGATCGCACTATTGTTAGCTTCAAGATATTCTGGTGGTATCATGTCGCGCCATCGAACTCGCCCTGCTAGTAAATCCTCCCGCGAATAACCTACCATTTCTAAAAAAACATCATTAGCTTCTGCGATCGCCCCGTCCATATTGGCTACAATTACCCCAATGATGTTGGACTCTACCAACCTTCTAAACCTTGCATCACTCACCTGTCGCTTCTGCAAACTCGTTTGCAGATGTTGTTTGGCAGTGCGTAACTCTGAGTTCAGCAAGGTGATGAATGTTGTCACCAGTACAAATAAGCCTAAGCGTCGTATACTGTCTAAACTCGCAACCAAGAGCGAAAACACTGGCTCTAAGAAAAAGTAGCTGACGGCTAAAGTAGACAAAGTAGTAGCCAGTAACCCTGCTTCTATGCCGCCATACCAGGCACTAACCGCCACGGCAGCAAAAAACAGCAGAAAAATAGTTGGTTTCAGTAGTGGCTGTAGCAATAGTGTTAGTAGTAATGCGCTACCAACAGCTAATAGTGCCACAGCATAGGGTGCTAGAAGGGAACGTATTCCTTTCAATGTAGCTTCTCCTTTTATGCAGCTAGCTAAAGGATTATTCCCAAAATTAGCTAGAAAATGCTTAGGCATAGACTGTTATAGACATCGCTCAACACCTATTATGCATCAAAAGAATACACATTTAAGCAGTTACTTGCGGCGAATCTATCTAAAAGACATAGGAGTGAAAATTAAATATGCATTACTTGAGAACCTTTTGACTTTCAAACAAAAAAATATCCATAATTCTTGTGGGGTGGGCAACATGAGCGCCTTATTGACTGGGCGCTCATGTTGCCCACCCCACAATATTTAGGATTCTGAATTCTGAATTCTGAATTCTGACTCCTATTTATTAAGTTTTTAAATTAATTCCCTTGAGTATATAAGTCATCATTTCACCTTTACCTTTAACTTGAATTAAACCTCGTTTCTCCAATAAATACTTATCCTTTAAAAGCTGATAACTTGCTTCACAAACCTGGATACTACCTGCAATACCATGAGATTCCATTCTACTAGCTGTATTGACTGTATCTCCCCAAAGGTCGTAGGCAAACTTTTTCAGCCCAATCACCCCTGCGACTACTGGCCCAGTACTAATGCCAATACGAATGCAAAAAGATTGGTTATTTTCTTCGTTAAACGTAGCTACAGCCTTTTGCATATCCAATGCCATATTAGCCATCGCTGGAGCATGATTGTTAGATTGATTTGGCAACCCGGCAACAGCCATATAGGCATCACCAATAGTCTTAATTTTCTCTACTCCATGACGTTCTGCTAATTGGTCAAACAAACAGAAAATTGTATTTAATAACTCGACTAACTCCGCAGGAGATGTCCGACTTGAAAGCTCTGTAAAGCCAACAATATCAGCAAATAGCACCGTAACTTCCAGAAAGCTATCGGCAATAGTCGTCGGTTCTTGTTTTAATTGTTCTGCAATCATCTCTGGCAGAATATTTAGTAACAGCCGTTCTGATTTGTGCTGGGCTAGTTCCATTGACCTACGGGCGTAAAATTCTTTTTTTCGCAAGCGTTCGTATAAATAGACAGAGAAAACACAAATGATGCAAGTCCAAAAGAAATATAATCCCTGCTCAATGTAAAAAGCTGATGGGTTTTTTAATAAGGGATTATACGATAAATATAAAATTAGATAGCAACCAATTGTCCCAAATTGTGCTATTAAATGTAGCCACCATTGTACTGGAATGATTGTAGCCTGAGTAAGAAACATCAAATTCCAGAAATTGGTTCTAGGCTCTAGACTATTAAACAGTAAAGCAACATCAATTTGGACTGCACAAGTTACAGACCAACATAAACTCAAAAAAATTAGGTTTGGGTAACGACGACCTATAGAGGTTTTACATAAAGCCCAACAAATTAATGTGAATATTTCTACTGTAAAACCGATTTTAAAGGCGTATATCTTGCCTTCTAATTGGGAATTTGCCCAAAGAAAAAAAGCGGTTAAAGTCAAGCCAGCTACCAGCATAATCTGCGCCTGCAATTGCAGCCGTTTCAGCAGAAAGCTCTGTCGCTGTTCTTTGTAGGACTCGGCAAGGTTATTGTTGATTTGCCGATAGGACATTCCGTGACTAATGAGGGCATCTAGTTGAGTTTTATCTGAATTACTTGGATGAATCATGCACTTTTTACGTTATTAGTAATCAATGGACTAGGAAATGGGGCATGGCGAATAGAAATAATTCCAATCCCCAATCCCCAATCCTCAATCCCCAATCCCCAATCCCCAAAATGGCTCGTACCCCTACATTAAATTTTGATCGTGGCACATTAATTTTGCATCCACCACCACGCGGTAAAGGTTGGATGGATTACGCTACGTGGGATGATAGAGTTGAAAAATTCCGCATTCCAGCAGTTAAATACCGATCGCTTGTAGAAGCACTACAAGCGGAAGATGTTTATTTTATCGATGAGGCCAAGGAATTTTATCCTATAGATTTGGTTCCTACCCTAGAAATGGAACCCTATGCCCACCAGACTGAAGCGCTAGCGGCTTGGAAACTGGCGGGTAGACAAGGGGTGGTTGTGCTTCCCACGGCGGCGGGAAAGACTTATTTAGCGCAAATGGCGATGCAGTCAACGCCGCGCACGACGTTGATTGTAGTCCCTACTTTGGATTTAATGCATCAGTGGTATGCACATTTAGTTGCGGCTTTCCCGGATGCTGAGGTGGGATTGCTGGGAGGTGGTTCGCGGGATAGAACGGCTATTTTAGTTGCAACTTATGATAGTGCTGCAATTCACGCTGAAACCTTGGGAAATCAATATGCGTTGATTGTTTTTGATGAATGTCATCATTTACCGACAGATTTTAATCGGGTAATTGCTGAATATGCGATCGCACCTTATCGGCTGGGACTCTCTGCTACACCGGAACGCACTGATGGTAAGCACGCCGATTTAAATATCCTCATTGGACAAGAAGTATATCGCAAACGCGCTGAAGATTTAGCGGGGAAGGCGTTAGCAGAGCATGAAATTGTCCAAATTAAGGTAAAGTTATCGCAACTTGAGCGGGAAAGATACAACCAGTTAATTCAAACCCGCAATGACTTTTTGAAGCAATCAAAAATTTCTTTGGGGAGTCTGCAAGGTTGGCAAATGTTCGTCCAAATGAGCGCGCGATCGCAATCTGGACGGAGGGCGATGTTAGCGCATCGAGAAGCGAAAGACATCGCTTTGGGTACTGATGGGAAGTTGCGAATTTTAGTTAATTTATTGGCAGAACATTATCCGGCACGAATTTTGATTTTCACTGCTGATAATGCAACAGTTTATCGCATTTCTCAAGAGTTGCTAATTCCGGCAATTACTCATCAAACACCTGTGAAAGAACGGCATGAAATATTAACAAAGTTTCGAGAGGGTAAATATAATACTTTGGTTGCTTCTCATGTGTTGAATGAAGGGGTTGATGTACCTGCGGCAACTGTTGCAATTATTTTATCGGGGACTGGTTCGGCTAGGGAGTATACTCAGCGATTGGGGAGGATTTTACGGAAGGGGAATATTGAGAATAAGCAGGCGATTTTGTATGAGGTGGTGGCGGAGGATACGAGTGAAGAGGGGACTTCGGCTAGGCGGAGAGGGGAGAGGAGAGCAGGGGAGGCAGGGGGAGAAAAAGAGAGCAAAGGGAAGTTACAGGTTGTGTATGGGAGTGGGAAGGAACGGAGTTTGAAAGCTGCGGAACAGTTAGAGATTAATTATTCAGTCCAAAATCCAAAATCTAAAATCCAAAATTCAGCAGATGTTACCGACAGACTTACTGATGCATCGCCAAAACGGGGAGGAGATCATCCCGAAGAGACTGAAGATTGATCAAAAAACTTCGGAGTTGGCGATTGAGTTAATTAATTATTTTCAATCGGCGGTGGGAAAGACTCAGGGTGTGCTTGAGCGACAACTGACTGATTTTGAAGGAGATTCTACAGATTATCGGGTGAAGCGAGGGTTAGCTTATATTCTCAAAAGCAGTTTTTGTACTTTTGAGGTGGTTAGTCCTTTGGAACCACAAATGTTAAGAGAACGGGTGTTTTCTCTGGCTGCAAAGTCTGTTTCTAGTCGAGAATCAACCCAAGTTACTCTGAGTAAAATTGCTGATGAGTTAACTCAAGAACTTGAGCGGGAAGTTTTATTAGAACAGGTTCGGAATGGACTATATGCTGATTTATCTGAGAATAAAATTTTGACTGTTTTTGATGCACCAATAGCGCCAGATGTGTTAAATCGATATAACTTATCTCAGGTGCAGGGTGTGTTTTATAAGGCCAGTAAACTGGTGTTAAATGCTCACCGAAATGTTCCGGGTGAATATAAGCTGTTATTTCGCTATCTGAAGCTGTTTCAATTGATGGCTTATATTGAAGGTGATGCTGACCACGGGTTTACAATTACGATAGATGGGCCGACGAGCTTGTTTAATCCTAGTACGCGATATGGGTTAGCGATCGCTAAACTTATTCCTGCTTTACTTCACGTTACTAAATGGAGTCTTTCTTCCATTCTTCAAACCCGCGACGCTTATACAAATGCTTGGAAAACTGGGCGTTTCACTCTCAATTCCGAATGTGGTTTGGTATCCCATTATCCACCAGGAAAGCCCTACGATAGTATGCTAGAAGCATCCTTTGCTGATAAGTGGGATGCTTTGAAAAGCGGTTGGGCATTAGAGCGAGAAGTTGATTTAATCCCAATTCCTGGTAGCGTGATGATTCCCGATTTTCGCTTAGTTCATGCTGATGGACGCACCTTTTTATTAGAAATTGTTGGTTATTGGCGACCAGAATATTTACAAAAGAAGTTTTCTCAGGTGCGGCGGGCTGGACGTGATGACTTGATTTTGGCTATTTCCGAGCGACTTAATTTAGAAAAAGCGGGAGTAAAATTAAATGATGTCCCCGCTAGAATTGTTTGGTTTAAAGATAAGTTATTGCCGAAAGCCGTGTTAGCTGTAATGGATTGAACAAGGAGGAATGAGATGAAAGCTATAGAAACAATTGCCACAGTTACCAAAGATGGTAAAATTACGGCGCAATTACCATTGGATATTCCAGAGGGTGAGCATCAGGTAGTAATAGTAATTGATGAAAAGCCTTTGGCAGAGAAAGCAGAGAATAAAGAAAAGAAAGCGCCTCTCAAATTTTCCACCTATCCTGTAGGATTAGTCTCGGAAAGTTTAACTTTCCGTAGAGAAGACCTTTATACAAACGACTAATAATCGTGTATTTATCTATACGAATATTTTCGTTTATGCAAATGTGTCCAAATCTTTCTTTCACCAAGCAGTGATGTATTAATCTAATATAAATAGTATGAAAAGTATAGAAACAATTGCCACAGTTACAAAAGATGGTAAGATTACAGCGCAATTACCATTGGATATTCCAGAGGGTGAGCATCAGGTGGTAATAGTAATTGATGAAAAGCCTTTGGCAGAGAAAGCAGAGAGCAAGGAAAAATGTCCTCCTCTAAACTTTCCTGTAGATAATTATGGCCCTTGGCCTGAAAATCTTTCTCTAAGACGTGAGGATATGTATGGTGATTGGGGTCGCTAACTCTGTATTTCTGGACACGAACATTTTAGTGTATGCAAATGTGTCCGAATCTCCCTTTCACCAAACAGCACTACAAGCTATTGAAAATCTTTATGACTCAGGAATTGAATTATGGATTAGTCGTCAGGTGTTGCGGGAATTCTTAATGACTCTTAGTCGTCCACAAGCATTGATGAATCCCCGACCTGTTGCGATCATAATTGAGCGTACCCGATTTTTTCAAGCTCAATTTCGAGTAGCTGATGAAACCGCTCAAGTGACAGAAAGACTTTTATCTCTAATGGAGCAAATTACTATTGGTGGTAAGCAAGTTCATGATGCAAATATTGTCGCCACGATGCTAGTTTATGGCATTCCTCAGTTACTCACTCACAACACAAGTGATTTTGCAAGATTTTCTGGGTTAATTACTGTCTTGCCATTACACTGTTTCTCCATCAAAAATAAGTCCAATACGATAATCACCGACACGGATGCGATAAGTATTTTCATAACCTTGAAGTTTTTTGGGGTTAGCAATTTCTTCAAAGGTTAATATTTGTGGTATTTCTTCAAAACCAAGGGTTCTAATAGTCTCATAATAAGGTGTACTTTTCAGAGGCTTGAGATCCTTGATGAAGCTAGGTAGATATTGGGTAACCACTCTTGTTGTAGTTGTGCTAATGCTTCATCAATATTAGGTTACTGACATAGCTCATTCCTCCCCATCCCAATTTCATGGATTCTATCGCGGCATAGCGACGACGATCCTTCTCGTTTAAGGACGAATATAGTCGTTGCATTTGCTGCTCAATCTTGGATGAATACGGAGTCATAGAATCGAAGAATTCAATAGGCATTAGTAAATGTAAGTAGATAGGCAGAAAAAACCCAACTATGTAAAGATAAATACGCAGCATGAATCTAGCAAGGTAACTTTTTATACTGATACTTGTCTAAGAGTATTTTTGACTCGTGAGCAAAATCAAGCCCTATATCTGAGAACAGCAGAGGTGCCACAGAAGGTCAAAGACCGAGCAGAAATAATTAGGCTGAACGCACATGGCTGGTACGTGGAGAAAATAGCTGCTCACTTTAATTTGACTGTTCAAACGGTAAGAGAGGTTTTGCACAAATGGGTTGAAGAAGAATTCTGACTTCTGAATTCTTCTTCAAGGTTTGGTGATCGGAGGTGTTAACCGCATGGAGCAAGAAGCAGCCGATGCCCAAAGAACAGGACGTACTAGAGTAATTGTGCAGGATAACGGCCCTATACACCGATGCAAAGAAATGCCAAACTAATGAGTCCCGATATTGAAGCAGAAGGCAGGAGGAATGGGTTATGTCATAGCATCGACTCAACACCTAATTTAGGTGAAGGGTACAAAATTTAGGTGAAGGGTACAAACCGCCAGATTAGTAAAAGGAAAACAATCTCTAAAACATAACTAATGAAAACGCTAGGATTAAGTAGCCCATCCCAAACATATCCTTTACGCTTGGAGACTGTATTTCGTTTAAACGAGCGACACCACTCTCCAAAGATAGCAGGACTTCTTAGCTTGCAATCTTTTACTAGAATTTCCTCAATCTCAATTACACGAGGATAAAATCCTCGCTGAAAATGCTTCCATTGACTTTCTAAAACCCAGAAAAAGACAGGAATAGCTGAACCTAGCAGAACAATCAGACCTTGCTTCTGCTGTAAGGCAAGAGCGATCACAGCACCAGTACCTGTAATTCCAAGAGCTTTAATCACCCAAATTTGCTTGTTGTAATCTTCGATTGTAGTTTGTAAGAAAAAATATTCTTGTCTGAGCATATCTAGCTCAAACTCGGAAGGTGGAGTGAAGTTAGAAGGTTGTATGTTAGACATTTGATACAAAAAGTATGAATGAGGATAGAATAAAGTATAAATTTGCATTTCGCACTAGTGAGTAGAAAATGCAAGCGTTTATTGTTGAAGCACTTTAATAGCTATGGTATTGCCAATTCGCTACTTGCATCTCTCAGACTTTCATGTAGGCAAGGATGGTTACGCCCAGAACAATATGTTTAGAGAAATCCTCAAGCATGTTGAAGAGAAGCAAAAGCAGGATTGGGTGCCAGATATAGTTTTCATTACAGGGGATATTGCTAATCGCGGTCAAGCAGAAGAATATGAGACTTTTGCTTATGACTTTCTGATAAAACTCTACGAAATTTTTGGAAAGGCTTGGCAGGGATCTATCTTAGCTGTTCCGGGGAATCATGACGTAGACAGGGACAAGATGGAGTTTCTGGCACGGGATGAGATTTCTCAAGCTGACCGTAAAGTTTTTGATGCAACAAAATCTGGTCTGACAAAGCGTCAAAATTTCCTACTGCCTGGGGTGAGAGCTTACCAAGAAAAAGACGACAGCCATGCTCCCAAAAAATGGCTCGATTCTCCTGCGGGTACCTTTTCTCAAGTGCTAGAAATTAGGAATATGAAGCTTGGCATCGTTGGCATCAACACGGCTTGGTTATCCAAGGACGATAAAGACAAGGGAAATTTGACACCTGGGGTAGATTTAGTGAAGGAAGCACTGGAACAGTTGCAAGATTGCCATGCTCGGATCGTGTTGGGGCATCATCCACTGGATTGGTTTCTGGAGAAGGACGCAGAACGAATTCGACAAATCTTTGGCAAACATGGTGTCTTGTACTTGCATGGTCATCTTCATAAAGCCAGGGCAAAAGGGGATGAAAGCAGCGGAGGCAAACCTTTTTTGAACATTCAGGCGGGGGCAGCATTTCAGGCACGGGATGATGAGGTTTGGAAAAATGGGCTGCTGTGGGGAGAATTGGATCTGGAGCAGCAGCAGATTCGGTTGCAACCGCGTCACTGGTCTGCTGACCATCAAGGATGGGTGTTGAGTAGTGAAGCGTTTCATCCAGAGCGACAAC
Organism: Nostoc sp.; assembly: GCF_036916655.1. Classification (GTDB taxonomy): domain Bacteria; phylum Cyanobacteriota; class Cyanobacteriia; order Cyanobacteriales; family Nostocaceae; genus Nostoc. Next base: position 6,360 of record NZ_JBALFY010000033.1, on the reverse strand, counting down.
TAAAAAATGGGGATTGGTGGGTTTTCTCTTTACCTGGAACTAATCAACCTGCCACGAAATTACCAACATTTTCTAACCAACCGACCTTCCCGAAAGTGACGCCGCCAACAGGCTGGAACCTTGAGAATCATGAGACCCTGGCTAGTCGTCGGGCTGCGCTGGAGAACAATGAATTATCGGAGCAGGAAGCGTTGCAATATTTTGATGGCAGCACTCCTAGTTTGCGGATTGTCCTGTCTCGGATTATTCCCCAGCGAGAAATTGTCAGGGAACTGTGTGATGCGCTCAAAAGTGGACAAGGGCAAGACAAGCCCACGGTTGTTTTGCTGCTGGGGGCGGGGGGAGAAGGCAAATCGACGGCGGTATTTCAGACACTAGTTACCTTGGTAGAGTTCGATCCGTCCTGGCAAGTATTGTGGCGGCATGACGTAGATGCTAACCTGTTGTGGACAGAGATTTTGGCGTTGCCGAAGGATGGGCGAAAATGGTTGATTGCCAGCGATGATGCGGATGGGATTGCTGGTGGGGCGTTTGAAACGGTGAAGGCGTTGCGTAAAGAGCAGAGGGACGATGTGCAGTTTTTGTTGACCTGCCGAGATACAGATTGGATTGCTAGTGGGAAGGAAGCTAAACCATCAAGAGACTGGTCTGTGATCGCTAATTTTCAGCAGAAATGCATTTCAGGGCTGAGTCGTCAGGATGCAATGGTGGTGGTGCAAGCGTGGCAGAAGTATGGAGACAAGGGGTTAGGGCAACTATCCGGTAGACCGGAGGTAATGGCGGTGCAATTGTTGATGGATTCTGCAGAACAGGAGTCTACAACAGGAGAAGGAGCGTTTTTTGGCGCGATGCTGAAAATGCGACTGGGGGATAAACTGAAAGACCATCTCTTGGTTCTATTGAATCGATTTGCCACACGGGGAATTCCGGGGGGTAGCAACTTGCAGCAAGCGTTTGCCTATATTGCTGCGATGCACGCGGAAGGGTTGATGTTCCTCTCTAAACCAGTTTTAGCAAAGGTTCTGAAGTGTGAGAAACAAGAACTCAAATCAAAAGTATTGTTTCCTCTTGGTAAAGAAGCGGCAGCAATCCAGGCGGGCAATTTTATTTTGACACGCCACAAAACTATCGCTCAAGCGGTTGTGGAGATTCTTTCTGAGCAGTTTGGAGAGGATGTGGATGAATTGTATGTCGATCTAGCTAAGGCAGCAATTGCTGCGAGAGTTGAAGGAGAACATATTCCTGAACTTCAAGAATGGGATTTTTACCTCCCAGGGCATTTCAAGAAATCTCAAAGATTTAGTTTAGCAATTAAAATCGCGAAAGGAATATGTGAAAAAGACCCTGATGATCCTTACCGACTGGTAAACTTGGCAAAACACTATCGAGATGCAGGAGATATAAGCCAAGCTATTGAACTTTTTAGAAAAAATTCCAGCCAAGCCCGTGGGCATCGTAGTTTCTTTGCCGAATGGGGAAATGCAGAAAGTCATGAAAAGAACTACCCTTTAGCAGTTTGGATATCAGCATTAACTCTTGCGGATCAAGTTTCTATGAGCAGTCCTGATAATCAAAATGCTAAAATAGGGTTTACTCTACTTGGGACGGGCTTTCTAAAGCTTTATGATAAGTTTAATGATCGTATTTTTGCTCAGGGTTTAGGTGCAATCGCTAACTTAGGTTTTCTGATTGCAGATCGCAACAACAAACAAGACCAAAGATACTTTGGGGATTTTTTAAACAGAAGCAGCGCTGAAAATGTTCCTGACATGGATTGGCAAACTGCCCTCCGAACCTTTCCCACCACCATCCAAGCTGCCTATGAACTCTGCGGTGAAAAAGATGATTTTCCAAGCCTTCCCTCTCCTAGTGGAATGACCTTTAAAGGGCTGACCTATTTGATTGATAATGCTGTTAAGCAGCATAAACAACGCAGGAAGGTGTAAAGAGGACAAATATTAAGTTGCGATAAACTATAATCCTGCCCTCTCAGAACCGGATGTGCGCCTCATAAAGCATCCAGCTATAATATTGGGTTGGCATCGCAACAAGTTAGGCAAAGTTGAGTTAATTGTCGATAAATCTTCAATCTTCTACTCAGGTACAACAGTCGTGAACCTGCGCTGCGGTTACTTAATTTATGTTTTGGCACTCTGGCGCAAGCTGCTGGGTGAAGAACATCCAGATGTCGCCATTAGTCTCAACAATCTGGCAAAACTCTACCACTTACAAGGACTTTATACGGAAACTGAACTTTTATATTTGAAAGCTTTGGAGATTTTTGAGCAACGATTAGGGGTAAATCATTCCTGCACTGTCAAGTGTTGTGAAAATTTAGCAAATCTTCGCGATCGCCTCCCCCCAAATCCAGAATAAGCTAGTTTTGTGCAAAGCGTACCGTAATAAAACTGAAAAGAGCGATCGCCTAGACTAAAATTCATATTGAACTAAGTAAAAATGGCATTTGACTTACTCAAAATGCCATTTGACTGACTCAAAAGAAGCTTTTGCTTACTCATTTTGGTGTTTTCCGCAAGTAGAATAAGCTTTTGCTTTTTCAAACCCCAGTTTGCTTTCTTATTTAAGTAATTCGCGCATTCATTTTGGTATATCATTGAGCCGAAAGCTAGCTTAGGCGTAGCCCATCGAAGACATCGCTCTAGAAAAGAAGTGTAAATCTACAAGCGATCGCCTTTGGTAGTTTAGAGGTGAATGAGTGCGATCGCTTTTCTTTAGAGAAAATTGTAGAAGAAGCTATATCAGCAGAGTTTATCTAGATACCAGCATTTATAATATTTAAACTCTCACTTTTTTTCAGATATTGTCGGAAATATAACCGATATAATTCACACGCAATAGTACTGCGATCGCCTTCTAAATTAATTAGCCCTAAACTCTGTAATTTATCTGCCAATGCTGGCTCTAATTTCACATAATTTGTAGTACTAATAACTTCTAAAAAAGCATCTCCCAATTCTGGCTCATCTTGTAGCACTAACACATACTGCCTGAAATAATCGTGATAAATTCCGGCTTCTGTGGGTGCTTGTTGCAATAACTGCCCTAAATCCCGTTTTAATCCCCCTTTACCTACAAGATGATACAATGCCAACCTCACCAAATAAGGATTTCCCCCTACCATTGCCATCAAAATTTCAGCATCTTTACCATCTCTCCAATCCAAGCCGTGACGTTGGGCTAAATCCTGCACCTGCTCTTTCGTAAAGGGAGGTAAATTAATTCTCAAACCAATATTAAATGGCGATTGAGTCAGTCTGATAGAAACAAGAATTTCCGTTGAATAAACCAGAACCAGACGTAATTTTTGCCAAATTTCTACATTCTTAGCTTGTTCATGCCACGATCGCACCAATGGTAGCAATTCTCCAGCGATTTCCCGATCCTTAAATACCCAATCCACCTGATTTAATACCAAAACCAGGGGACTTGAGAGCGCAGATAGTAAATATTGTTGGAAATAGATAGAACATCTGACTTTGCTATCCATATCTTTATCCCAATAATCATTAAGTTTTGGTTCTAGTTGTAACTCCTGACTCACATTTGTACAGAACCAGCGCAAAAATTTATCCAAACTGGTAAATATTGCTTTGTCTGCTTGTTGAAAGTCTAAAGTTACGGTGTGAAAGCCTTGCTTTTTAGCGCGTGCCAGCAACCGCACAATCAAAGAGCTTTTCCCCATCTTTTGAGGTGCTTTGATGCAAATAACACTCCCAGGTTTAGCTATTTCTGCATAAGCTAGTTCTTCAATTGGCGGACGAGGGATATAAAATCTGGAATTAAGGGATACTGGCCCACTCGGAAATTCTAAGGATATTGCTGTGGCTGCTTGGTTGAATTCCTTAACTAACTGCTGATGCGCTTCGCTGAGAGGATGGCTTTCTAAAGTCAAACGAAAATTGGATTTATTTATTGGTTCTTTGCAAAAATTACTCAGTACTTGCCATAGATGAGCAGCAATTTTCTTAACACGTTCTTCGCCATACTGCCCTTCGCAGGCTATATTGGTGTAGGTTTTTCCTTCCCACGAAGAACGCAATATCAACTCTTGGAGTGTTGTTAAACCGGTTGCTTGACTGGCTTTTAGTAGCAGTACTAGTTCATCTATAGTCATTACTCATTGGCTCAAATTCAGCATAAAAATTTTTCACACCAAGCATCATGGTGTCTTGTATAAATAGCAGCTAGCTATTACCAAAAAAGCTACAAACAAGCCTTGACAATTTTTTTTACAAATTTTTCTGAGTTTTTAGGTAATTATATGTGATTTGAACTACTTTTTTTAGACATATCTTAGAATGTAGATGCACACAATAGAGCGATCTTTTTCTCAAAAATCGCCAATTGCGATCGCAGCAGAGGTTACACTCATCTGTTTACTTTTTTTATTCCATCCAAATTTATGATCTGGGCGATATATCTCTGACCAAAATCACAGCCCAATAAATCATAACTGGATCGTCAGGGTGCTAAGACAGCGTGGAGAGAGAGCTACAAGATATCTTCCTCATCGTACCAGCAGCTATGCATATCGAAGAACCCGATACCTATGAACCGGAAGCTCCATTTTCAGTACCAGATTCTCAGAGTTTCCCAGAAGCAAAAGACTTATCTCAAGAAAATTTAGATTCTTGTCAATCCTCACAAGCCGCCTTAAAAATGGTATTAATCGCCAGTGGCTTGGGGTTATGGGATTGGAATCTAGTGACTGATCAAACTTATTACGATCCCCAATGGAAAAGCATTCTGGGATATCAAGTAGACGAAATCGACAACGATTATCAATCCTTTGAGCAACTTGTACATCCGCAAGATTTACCGAGAATTCGCCAAGTATTGCACGATTATCTCCAAGGATGCATACCTGTGTTTGAAGTCGAATTGCGAATGCTGACTAAATCCGGGGAATGGAAGTGGATTTTGACTTGTGGGAAAGTATTTCAGTGGGATGAATTTGGTAAACCGGTGCGGATGGCGGGGACGCACAAGGATATTACTCAGGATAAGGCTCAACAATACCAATTCTTTGAACAACTCCAAAGAGAAATTATCCAACGCCAGTCTGTCGAAGACCAAGTTAGGGAAAAATCACAGCAGCTAGAAACTACCCTCGAAGAACTCAAATATACCCAAAGTCAGTTATTGCAGAACCAGAAAATGGCTAATCTCGGTCAACTGGTGGCGGATATGGCTAACGAAATTAACAACCCCGTTAGCTTCATCTACGGCAATCTCCATCCCGCCAGCCAATACGCTGAAGACTTAATCAAAATCATAGAACTTTATCAACATCACTATCCCACGCCTACCCCAGTCATTGCCCTACATTTGCAACGCCTCGACCTTGGTTTTGTGAAGACAGACTTTTTAAAACTGCTGTGGTCAATGCGAGCTGGGTCTGAACGCGTCAAAGAAATTGTTTTCGCCTTGCAGAACTTTTCAACCTCTGACGAAGGTCAAATGAAAAAAGTTGACCTCCATCAAGGATTTGATAGTGTTCTCAGAATTTTGCAGCATCGTCTCAAAGAAAAGCCTGATAGAGCCGGGATTCAAGTAATTAAAACTTTTGGTGAATTACCTTTAATCGAGTGTTATCCAGGTGAACTAAATCAGGTATTCATGAACATCTTAACCAATGCTATTGATGCCTTAGAAGAGAGGATGAAGCATGATAATTCTTTTACTCCCAAAATTTTAATTCATACAGAAATTGTTAGCAGCCATTTATCATTGGTCAATAGTAATGAACATTGGGTAAACAAGAACCAAAGGGATAAAAAACACAAAGTTATAATTCGCATTTTTGACAATGGCAAAGGCATTTTGCCCCATATCCAAAGACATATATTTGAACCATTTTTTACGACTAAGCCTGTAGGCAAAGGTCAAGGACTGGGGCTATCAATTAGTCGGCAAATTATAGTTGAAAAACATCAAGGTAAACTTAAGTGTAATTCTCAATTAGGTCAAGGCACAGAGTTAGTCATTGAAATGAATACAACAGCAAGACACTATGCCGCGATCAGAAAACACGCCAGTTTTTAGGCCAATACGTTTCAGTTCAGCCCAAAACACTCACTTGTAGAGACGGCGATTTATCGCGTCTCGAAAACCCAAAATTGCTGCCAGTAGCCCTTAACGCAAGCGTATTGGTTTTTAGGCAACATTTCAGAAGTTCATCAACACGAGCGATTTTTGACCGTTGGTAAGTCAATCCAAAATTGCAAATCTAAAATCCAAAATTCTTTAGAACTCTTGCATAAATATTTTCTGGTACAATGAAGGGTTATTTATTTCTGACTGTAATTAAGTTCAAATAGCCCCAACTTACCAAATTTC
>NZ_JBALFY010000032.1:0-105616 GCF_036916655.1 Nostoc sp. | reverse complement strand
GACCAACCTACGAATACGAAGCGATCGCGCTTGAGCCAGTCGTCGAGAACGTCAAACCACCCTCTACTGGGGGCACGTCCAACTGCGATGGTCATCGGACTAAAATCCTCTTTTTTTACTAAAATTGCAACGTTTCTAAGGCGGTACGGAGAGCCAGTCTAACCGACTACCGTGAGGAATTAACGTTTTTTTGACAATCTCAACTGCTTTTAACCAACTGAGATTCTGAGAGCTTACTGACTAGTTAAGTCATTATTTCTCAGGGTTATGACATTACACGTACCATCGGCTAGTAATCTAGCTTGTGGTAACTTAATGATTCTTAACTTATCACACTACTCAGGGTTTTTGCCTGATACACAGGAGCAAATGAGCTATGAAACACGAACCTTATAAATAATATGAATATCAGAATTTTTACAATTTGACACAACTTTTCTCAGAAATCTAAAAAAAAATTAATGCAAATGGACCTATGTAGGTAACTTTTTTCCAAGAGGTCAAAAAGAGGGAGGGAGAGGCGAGCAGGGAAGAAAGGGGGCAGAGGGGCAGGGGTGAAAGAATTTTTATCCGCCATTAAGTAAAAAAATGGTACAACATTCTCTAAAAAATTAGATCGGTAGCAGGAACATGAAAGGACGCAGTTGAGTTTTTGTCAACGATGTTTGGTAAAATGTGGATGGTAACTTCGCTGCCACAGTCGTTGATACACCTCTAGAAAACCTATGTGAAACGTTGGACAAGGAGGAAAAGAAGTTGGCACATCTAGACTAAATACAAATAGCCTAAGTGGTTTGTTCCGTAGTGCAAGTAAGCTAGCATCATCCGGGATAGTAAAATTTGTAGAGTACAGGGTAAAAGATTTATAGTCTGCGGTAAGGTTTCCGGGGACTTAAAACATAGCTCTCAGTGCCTCCTCAGCAATAGCTAAATGGCACAGACAGCTACCACTCTATGCAAAAGCATTTAGTGGGCGAGTATGTAACAGCGAGTATCTCACGGGCAATGGTAGTTCAATGACGACATCAACAACGATTAACAAAGGCGATCGCCTCCTGCATCAAAATGTTCTCGGTTCTCGTCGGTTCAGCAACTACTGGTGGGCAACTATCGTTACCTTGGGAGCGAGTGGCTTTCTCTTGGCTGGAATATCCAGTTATTTAAAAGTTAATTTACTTATAGTTTCCGATCCAACCCAACTGGTATTCGTCCCTCAAGGATTGGTAATGGGGTTATATGGGGCTGCTGGCTTGCTATTAGCCACATACCTATGGCTAGTGATTTTATTGGATGTTGGAGGCGGTTACAACGAATTTAATCACGAAACTGGCGCAATCAAAATCTTCCGTTGGGGGTTTCCTGGCAAAAACCGCCGAATTGAAATTGATAGTCGCATAGAAGATGTGCAATCTGTGATCATAGACGTGAAAGAAGGTCTTAATCCCCGTCGCGCCCTCTATCTACGCATTAAGGGTCGGCGAGATATACCCTTAACACGGGTTGGACAACCTTTATCTTTAACAGAGTTAGAAACAGAAGGCGCACAGTTAGCCCGCTTTTTGGGAGTGTCGTTAGAAGGATTGTAAAGGACTGGGAATTGGGGATAGGGGACTGGGTATTGGGGACTGGTAAAAATTTATTTACCTGATATTTGGCCAATTCCTACATCCCTCATCCCCAGTACCTAATCCCCATTACCCCTTATCCCCAGAGGGGGCCCCACCATCCCCAATCCCTAACACCCCTTAAAACGATAAGATACTCTGGTTAAATCGGTAACAGGCAATGCGGTTAAAAATTTCACAATTTTTGCTTTCTTTTGTGCTTATCAGTGCCTTGATGTTGGGAGGATGCTCAACACAGCAAGTCGCTTCTAATGCGTCTTCTCCAAGCTCGACAGCTACCTCGAACACAAGCGAGGCAAGCACCAAGACAACTACTGAAGCAACTTCTGTATCTCAAACTAGTAGTGAGAGTATTCCTGGACTGGCAGATTTACCAAGGCTGGAAGGTAAGGCAACTGTGGTAATCACGGTTAAAGGCTCACCGATTACGATTGAAGTAGACGGCACTGATGCCCCGATTACAGCTGGCAATTTCGTAGATTTAGTGCAAAAGGGTGTGTACAACGGTTTAGCTTTCCATCGAGTTGTGCGCGAACCCCAACCGTTTGTAGTTCAAGGGGGCGATCCTCAAAGCAAAGACCCGAAAGTTCCAGCAGATAGCTTGGGAACCGGTAGTTATATTGACCCAAAAACCGGAAATGCTCGTTATATACCTTTAGAAGTTAAGCCAAAAGGCTCAAATACTCCGATTTACAATAAACCATTTGATGCTAGTGCCCAACCTGTTGTATTACCCCATAAGCAGGGTGCAGTAGCAATGGCGCGATCGCAATCACCAGACTCCGCTTCTGCCCAGTTTTACTTTGCTTTAGCAGATTTGGCGTTCTTAGATGGTAACTACGCCGTGTTTGGCAATGTCACGCAAGGCTTTGATGTCGTGAACAAAATTCAGCAAGGCGATCGCATTGAGTCCGCTAAAGTCACCCAAGGTGCTGAAAATCTGAAAACGCCAGGTAAGTAGAGGAAGAGGGCAGGGAGCGGGGAGCAGGGGGAGAATAATTACTAACTTCTAACTCCTAACTTCTAAATTGGTAAAGGTTGTTGTCACTGGTATTGGTTTAGTTTCCGCCTTGGGTGGAAGCTTAGAGGATAGTTGGCGAAATTTAATCGCGGGTAAATCTGGAATTGGTTTACATCAACCATTTCCAGAACTTACACCACTTCCTCTAGGTTTGATTGGTGAACAACCATCTGAGTTGACAAGGTTAACTCAGATGGTTGTTGCTTTTGCTTTACAAGATTCTGGGTTAGTTGCACCTTTAGCTGATTGTGCTGTAGTTATTGGATCGAGTCGCTCTTATCAAGCTTCTTGGGAGAAGTTGGCACGGCAAATGCATAGTGATGCAGAAAATTTTCCCGTATCCTCTTTTGGAAATTGGCTAGATACATTACCTCATATAAATGCGATCGCATCTGCAAGACAAATCGGTGCATCGGGTATAGTTTTGGCACCAATGACAGCTTGTGCTACTGGAATTTGGTCTATTGCCCAAGCAGCTATGCTTATCCAAACTGGGCAATGTCAACAAGCGATCGCAGGTGCAGTAGAAGCACCGATTACACCCTTAACTTTAGCTGGGTTTCAGCAGATGGGTGCTTTGGCGAAAACTGGCGCTTATCCCTTTGATTTGCATCGAGAAGGCTTGGTATTGGGTGAAGGCGCGGCTGTGTTTGTCTTAGAATCAGCAGAGTTTGCCAAGCAGCGCCAAGCAAAAGTGTATGGTGAAATTCTTGGTTTTGGTTTAACCAACGATGCATATCATAGTAATTCACCAGAACCTAATGGCAAAAGTGCGATCGCAGCCATCAAACAATGTCTAGAACGTAGTTGTCTATCACCAAGCGATATCGATTATATTCATGCTCATGGCACAGCTACCCAGCTAAATGACCAAATGGAGAGTATGGTAATCCAGCGTTTGTTTCCCCAAGGCGTGGCAGTTAGTTCCACCAAGGGAAGCACAGGTCATACATTAGGAGCATCTGGAGCTTTAGGTGTAGCTTTTTCACTCATGGCATTAAAGCATCAAATATTACCGCCTTGTGTAGGCTCGAAACAGCCAGAGTTTGATTTAGACATTGTTACAGCCGCACGTCTCAGTAAAATTCAGCAGGTATTATGTTTGAGTTTTGGCTTTGGGGGACAGAATGCCGCGATCGCCTTAGCAAGATCAGAGGTACTGAGTTGAAAAAGAATTTTTACGTATCAGAATATAAAATATAAAACTGTAACAAAAACTACAAAATTTTCATTTTTCTCAAAAAAAGGGATAAGCTTAAGTACAGATGATATCCGGTTCGTAAAGATACCGTGATTAGGAGAAAATTTATGATTTCAAAATCCTCGTTGCTGGCGGAAACTGCTTCTCCAGCGCATATATGCCCATTTGACCAAGCCTGTAGCTACTTAGAAGCGGCAGCTAAAGAATTAAATTTAAATCAGGGTTTACTAGAAATTCTCAGCCACCCGCGTAAGGTTGTCACAGTTTCCATACCCGTGAAACTAGATGATGGGGAAATACAGGTTCTCGCTGGACATCGGGTACAGCACTCTGATGTCTTAGGCCCATACAAGGGTGGAATTCGTTTCCATCCGGCTGTAACATTGCGCGAGGTATCCGCTCTAGCTATGTTGATGACCTGGAAATGTGCTTTGTTAGGTATTCCTTACGGTGGTGGTAAGGGTGGCATTGCTATAGATCCCAAACGCTACAGTGTTGGCGAATTAGAACGAATCAGCCGTCGTTATATCAGCGAGTTGATTAAAGATATTGGTCCTTCCGTAGATATTCCTGCGCCAGATATGGGTACTTCTGCCCGTGAGATGGCTTGGATGATGGATACTTACTCTGTAAATGTCGGTCATGCTGTACCAGGAGTTGTAACTGGGAAACCCCTTTCGATTGGTGGTTCTCTGGGTAGAGAAATGGCAACCGGACGTGGCACGATGATTATTGTCCGTGAGGCGTTAGCAGATCGAGGTAAATCCTTGGTAGGAGTGCGAATAGCGATTCAGGGTTTCGGTAACGTCGGCTGTGCCGCAGCAGAATTACTATATGAAGCAGGCGCGAAAATTATCGCTGTTTCAACTGGTGCTGGGGGAATATTCTCTGAAGTTGGTCTTGATATTCCCAAGTTAAAAGTCTACGCAGCTGAAAATCGTAAGAGTATTGCGGGTTTCCCCCAATCTGTACCAATTAGCAATGCAGATTTATTAACTTTACCCTGTGATGTCTTAATACCAGCAGCTTTAGAAAACCAAATCACTGAAGAAAATGTGAATCAGGTACAGGCGCAAATTGTGGCAGAAGCAGCCAACGGCCCGGTTACTCTTGAGGCTAACTTGGCATTAGAGGCGCGGGGTGTGACAGTGCTACCGGACATTTTGGCGAATGCTGGCGGCGTAGTCGTGAGTTATTTGGAATGGGTGCAGGGTCTTTCTTACGTATTTTGGGATGAGGAGCGCGTGAACCGCGAAATGGAGCATTTGATGGTACAAGCCTACCGTAAGGTGATTCATCAGTCGGAGGTGCGCCAAATTTCTTTGAGGTTAGCAGCTTACACTTTAGGGGTGGGTAGAGTGGCTCAGGCACTAACTGACAGGGGTCTTTATCCTTAATTGTTGATAGCGACAATTGAATTTATGAGGGAGAATAAATCATCAGTGGGCAAAAGTTTAGGCGATCGCTCACTGATGATTTTTCTATTACAGCATTACTCTGATTTCAGTCCGTTTCAACGGACTTGAGCTATTAGCCCGAAATTTATTTCAGGGTGGGAAAACAACGCCAAACCAATCTTTTAGGGGTGAGGGGTCAAACCCACCGTGAATTGAGCAACAGGCTCATTCTATTCGCTTAAATTTGTTGTGAAAGCCAATACGAGCAAAAATTAACCAGGATTTTTACGAGATATCTATAAATATGAATATGTGGCTAATAGTAGCTTTTATCTGTTTTGGTTGGATATTGTCTTTATGTTTGCATGAGTTTGGTCATGCAATAGCAGCATATTGGGGTGGTGATACTTCTGTCAAAGATAAGGGGTATTTGACATTGAACCCACTTAAATATACCGAACCGAGTTTGAGTTTGATGATGCCATTATTTTTTCTCTTGATTGGTGGTATTGCTCTACCTGGGGGAGCAGTTTATATCAATCACAGTCGATTACGCGATCGCAAATGGAAAAGTGCTGTTTCGGCTGCTGGCCCAATTGCCAATTTGATTCTAGCTTACCTGCTATCACTGCCTTTTCAATTGGGTTGGGATTCTTTAGTTCTCGAAAATCCAAATTCAGTTTTATTTTCTTTGATTACTGCTCTAACTTATATAATTTCCCTAAATATCTATGTTGTTTTGATTAATTTATTACCTATTCCTGGCCTAGATGGTTATGGAATTATCGAACCGTGGCTACCAAAAGCAATTCAACAGCAAATCAATAAGGTTGCGAAATATGGAATTTGGATATTGATTGGTTTGTTATGGTTTGCCAGACCTTTTAATCAATTTTTATGGAATTTCACTCATGCAATTAGCGAATATCTTCATCTCCCAGAAAATTTAACTGTTTTCGCGAATGCCATATTTAGAGAAAATTCGCGGTATTTAATTATTGGATTAGTTTTAGTTCTATGGATATTTAGAGATCAAAACCAAGAGTTACAAAGACAAGGTGATAAATTAGTCTCATCGCAACAATATGAGCAAGCGATCGCTTGCTATGACAAAATAATTAAAAAGAAACCCAAAAATGCTGATGCTTGGTATTGGCGAGGTTACGCGCTTTATTCTTTAAACAAACATGATGAAGCGATCGCCTCCTACGATCGAGTAATTAAAATTCAGCCAAACTACGTTAAGGCTTGGTATTCACGGGGTTATTCCCTTTATTTTTTGCAAAGATATGTAGAAGCAGTTGATTCCTATAAAAAAGCTTTGGAAATCAAATCTGATGATTCCAAAACGTGGTACTATCTGGGCATTGCTCTTACAGATTTAGGACGCGATGAAGAAGCTTTAGCAGCATATAAACAAGCGATCGCCATTCAGTTAGATTTTTATCAAGCTTGGTATAAGCAAGGCGAAACCTTGGCAAAATTACAGCGTTATGAAGAAGCGATCGCAGCCTACGATAAAGTAATAGAAATTAGACCAGAAGATAGCAATACTTGGTGGTTACGAGGACAAGCTTTAGCAGCACATAAAAATTATCAAGCAGCCATAGACTCATACAATCAAGCAATTACCATCTATTCTGACTTTTATGGTTTCTGGTTGGATCGTGGTAATGCACTCTATTATTTAGAAGAATATGAAGAGGCGATCGCCTCTTACGAAAAAGTTATTGAATTAAAGCCAGATAACATCAATGGTTGGAATAATAAAGGTGGTAGTTTGATAAAATTGCAACGTTATGAAGAGGCGTTAATTGTCTACGATCGAGCAATTGAAATTAAATCTGACAGTGCTGATTGCTGGTATAATAAAGCCTGTTGTTACGCCCTACAAAACAATGTCACTCTAGCAATAGAAACCCTACAACAATCAATCAAACTTGAATCAAATAGATTGGAAATTGCTAAAACTGATCCTGATTTTGATGCTATTAGAGGACATGAGATGTTCCAAATTTTAGTTGACGAGTATAGCTAGTAGAAAATAGACACTACAAAATAGTGCTAGATATATTAAATACCAGCCTCAGTCAATGCCCGACTCAACGTATCAACCAAACCTAAATTTTCCGCCCACTCTATAAGGTACGTATAGTCTAAACTTTGTGCTTGCAATTTGATTATCCCCAATACATCACGCCACTGTTTTTCAGATTGACTACTTTGCCCCCACCACAACTTCTGTAAAATCGTATCTTCTGGCGAAGCCACCCAAAATTGAGGTATCCCATCTAAATCAGGCAATATCCGACGCGCCATCTGCGATATTGCAAATAGTGAACCATCACTGATGTAAAGGTCTACGTTAGCTATGGTTTCGGTATGTGTAATGTTAAGCATTCGCTCGTATCCTCGCTTCAAATCTTCAACTGCTCCTGCTGGACAATAGTATCCGGCTGTTTCCAGTGTCGTCACTAACAAATCGATTTGGTCGGGTTGAACCGAAATTACTAAATCTAAATCGCGAGTCGAGCGAGGTTCCCCGTGAATTGAACTAGCAACACCTCCACTAACGTAATAAGGTATATTTATTGACTCAAAAAGCTGATGGAGTTCGCCTGCTAGCGAGATGGAATCTTGAATCCACATACTTTCATCAATACCAATTGATTGGAAGTTTGGAGAAAATTTTTCTGCCAACACAGCACGAGCAAATATACAACGAATTTCTTCCTGGGAAACACCGCGATGTCGTGATTTAATTCCTGCAAGACAAAGTTTTTTTATCCCACGCTCATGAGCCACGAACATTTTTATCCGTTGTGCAAGTGAGAGTTTTCGCAACTTGGTAAACAGATAAATATCGGCATCGATGCTGGTATCGGCGGCTTGCGGTCGATAATTCAGTTTTGCACTTATCTGCGAGGATGCTGTTGCAGCATCAAAAATTATTAATCCTTGTTCTGCGGTCATACTACTCAAGTTGACGCTGACATAGAAAGTGTGATTACCCTCAGCAACCTTGTATCAACGACTAAAGCAAACGTTGAGAACCCCTGAGTTATCTCCAAGCGCATTGTCACCATCATTGCTATTGCATCCCAATTTAGTATAAGCGGGCGATCGCATTGAGGAGATGAAGTCAGGTAAATCATTGCATTTACTCAGAATGAATAAACTTCCATCTCCTCCACGTCCAATTCTTAAGGTTTCATCTAAGTAAGTAATATCTAGTGTGGCAGTTCTATTATTAGGATTATTAGCGGGGACAACCTTAAAAGGGTTGAGTTGAGGGGTATTAATGCCCACAATCTTCTCAATCGATAGGTAGCGTTTGTCAAAATAAACGTTGATGCGTTTGTTCGATGGAGGCTCTAAATCTTCTTTGGCTGGCTCAAAGCTAGCTGTCACTTTGACATATCCCAATACTAGCCCCAGAGGATGTTTAACCTTAGCTATATTGAAAAAAAAATTATTTGCAACATCAATTACTTGATAAACTTTACCCAGCTTTAATCCCAATGGGAGGGAAATTAAAGAACGTATTTCTCTTGCAGTGGAGTATTGGAGTTGCCAAGCTCCTTCGAGTAAAGAAGTAGCGTAGAGAAGAGGATTGAGATTGGGATTAACGCTCTCCAGTTCCGTCGTCAATTGTTCAATTTCTTCGGCTAAGATTTTGTCTATCTGCAAGTCGGTAATGGGAGAACCATTGCTCTTAGTTAGAATATTCTCAAGGCTGGCTTGTAATTTTTCCTTAATTAAAAGTTGATTGTTCAATGGTTGAATATTTTAATTTACGTATTTTATTACTTTACAGCTATTTTCAGGTAAATAGACCATGTAGTAGGGGCACAGCAATGCTCATTAGTGTCAACTTAACGCGAAACCGCTTGTCCGCCGGGAATTTCAATTCCCGTCTCATAGCTGAAGTCATCTGAAGATGACTAAATATCGCCAAAAATCTCCAGTCTACTTCAGTAGACTTAAGTTATTAGCCCGAAAATTTATTTCCGGGCGGGCATGGAAGCCAACAGATAAGCTATTTCCAGCTTAAGTTGACACCAATGAGCAATGCTCTGCCATCACAACAGATGTGATTCAAATACATGAAAACTGCTGTAATTCAATTAAACTTTTATGCATTTACCGCATAAAAGTTTAATTATCTAGATGAGATCAGTCAATGAGTTGTGGGGTAGGAATTTGCGTATCGATGTCTGCTTGGGAATAAGTGGGAAGTAACCAGGTACTCTCACCTGCCTTGAATACTTTGGCAGGTTCAACATTCAATTCAATGGCACCAGTGGTTGGATTGGTTCTAGCAAGAGACTGTGTGCCATCAACGAACTGGATGGCGATTGGTTCAGTGAGTTCTTGTGGTTGAGCATTTGGGCCTAGAACTACTTGAGAACCTGCGGGTAAGTAAATGCCATCGCAATCCCAATCATCATCCGTGATTGTTCCTGCACCCAGAAAGTAGAGTTGGGTTGGAGATTTCTTTGGTTTGTTGGCATAGACAGCCAAAGTCTTTCCAGTTTCATTACGGCACTGCGCCCGCTTTCTAGCTGTTTCTATGATATTTTTCTGAGATTGCAATTGTGCCAATCGCTGCTGGAACTGCTCAGGTGTATAGCCAGCTTGCTCAGGTGTATCCTTTACAGTTAGAAGTTGATTGAGCGCCTGAGTTACCTCGGTATAGTCAGCCCCTTTAGTAAAATCCTTGCTTGCCCAAGAGGGTTGAGCAATTACTAGGTTCAGCATCAACACAAGAGCGACAAGAATTATTTTGAGAAACTGCATATTTTCTCCTTTTTTTAATTAGTCTTAAGTACCACTGAAACTTTACCAGATTTCAAAACCTGAAAAATTTTGACTACATCAGTAATTTTGCTTGCGATCGCGATCGCACCAACCAATAGCCGTAAGATTAATAGTCCTACAAGCTCTCCCCAATTTTCAAATAAAGCTTAAATATATGCTGTACTGAAGCACAAAAGGTAAATTAAAATTCTTATCTAAATAAAATTACACTTAGAAAAATATTGATTACTAGTGCTTGGTGAATTGTTGAGTTAAATATTAAGCAACAAAGGTATAATTACTGGGGCTTAATTAGACTAAAAATTTATCTTAATTAAAAGTATCTATTTTAACCATACATTACTTAATCGCGGTCAAGTTTTTAGAAAGCACAACTTTGTATAAGTTGAAACTAATTTTTCTGAAGCTGGGTACTGGGCACTGGACAAGAAATTCTTGATTGTTTTGGTTAGAGTGTGAATCCCCAATCCCTAGATTGGTATTAGAAATTTTCTTAAGATGCTGTCTCAAAATTAGGTGTAAGGAAATGATTTCAGCAGAAACCGAAGTAAAAATAAATCGTTTGGAATCTATTGTTGAGCAAATTGGGGAAGCAGTACTCTCTACGACTGAGACAATTGAACGTCTTGCTGAAAGGTTGGAGAGTCTCAGCATTCAAGTAGAAGCACAGGGACATCAGGTACAACAGCAAGCCTATCAAGTTATTGCTTTGTGTGACACCGTACAAACTCTTGCAGAATCTCACTATGATTCACTGCAAAAACTCAACCAACTTACACAAACTGTAGATCGGTTTATATCCTTAATTCAAGAATTAGATGATTAGTACTGCAAAGCGGATTCAAAATTAAAATGAATACAGCGTAAGCGTTTCATTGATTTGCAATGGGTGGTTTATTTACGCCGTGTTAAGCTAATGAGCATTCAAGTTGCATAATTAGGGCGGGCAAGATGCCTACCCCACAAGATATTAATAAAATTTTAATATGCAAATTAGATGTGTTTTAGCTTATGCTAACAGCCATTTTGGATGCAGTTGTCAAACCCTTAACTGTGTCACCGCGATATTGCCAGAAAAACAAACATCCACATCGCTACCAGGAGTGCGATCGCGTTTGCCATATTCCCCTACATAATAAAAATCATCGCCTTCAATTCGATAGTTTACAGGCAAAGGTTTAGTACAGGGTTGGCAAAACACTACATTAGGATCGGGTTCTCCTGGTTGCAGATGCGGCAAGTTCACATTCCAAAAGCTTCCTGGTTCTAGGGGACGCTTGAGTAAGTCCGCTAAAACGTCAGCTGTCAATTTGGCAGCTAGATCCCAATCAAAACTCTGCTTGGCTTTACGATACTGGGAAATTGCAACTCCAGGAATACCGTGCATTGCCGCTTCCCGCACGGCGGCCACTGTGCCAGAAATATAGGCATCGACTCCCAAGTTACCCCCAGCGTTGATACCTGAAAGTACAAATTTGACATCTGCGGTAATTTGTGTTATGGCAATTCTCACACAATCAGCAGGAGTACCGGCGATCGCATATTCAGTCTCAGAACGTCGCTGGAGGTTGATAGCACGAGTGGTAGTAACTTGATGTCCACAGCCAGACTGATGCTCGGCAGGAGCCGCGATAATAGTATTTATGCCGTTTACAGCTTTAAGTAGAGCTTGGATACCGGGGGCATCAATGCCGTCATCGTTAGTTAGTATGATAGTCATGTATAGCAATCCAATTTGATTTCTGAATCATTTGTAGAGAAAGAGAACAGGGAATAGAGATGTACGGAGTTTTATTCAAAAATCGAATAGGAGTCCTATGTATATTATTGATATGGATTTAGCTAAAATATCAGAAAAATGCAGATATATCGCTTCTTAGGTAAGCTCAGAATATATTGCATAGAAATCAGCGATCGCTACATCACCCATCAGAGGTAAAGCAGGAAAAGCTACTTGCAGATATGAAAAAATCTACTGGATTCTGCCAAAAATATTGATCGTAGGATATCATTTCTAGATGGTTTGCAAATTCCGCCCTAAGCATTTGGGTTAACTCCCAAAATGGGCGGTATTTCTTGTGACTAGCAAGAGTGTTAGCCTCAAGTTAATGCTTGCAGCCCCCCAGAAGAAGTTGGTGCGATCAAAAAATTCCGTGTAATATACAGCAGGAAACAAGGTTGAAAGTCTCTTGATATATGGCTTTGTACTTAAAATTTGTACCTCACTTACCTGCAATCTGCTGTATATCTGCTAGAAGTAGCAAAAACTTGATCCCGGAGAAAACCGCGAACGAGGTGATTTTTGCACTAGTTCTGTAGTATTTTTGGTGCAAGTCTGTCTTAGGAATCACACAATGAAACAGCTTTTCAAACAAGTATTTAGCAGTCAAAAACACCTCATTCAGCTAATCCTACCTTTGGTGACGGTCATTATTTTAGCAACCTCACTGTTTGCCACACCGGCTTTAGCCACAGGTGTGTATCAAATACCCAGCCTCACAGCAGGGAATAACACCTGGGTTTTGGATCAAGGTGAAGTTATCAGCCGTCTGAATGAAGGTAAAATTAGCAGCGCTTTTGAGGATTTGGCAAAGCAAACAAATAAGGAAGTCAGAATTGTTACTGTTCGCCGCCTCGACTACGGTGAAACACCAGAAAGCTTTACTAAAGAACTGTTTGAAAAATGGTTTCCGACAAAAGAAGCCCAAGCTAATCAAACCTTATTGGTGATTGACACAGTTACCAATGGTACTGCTATTCTGACTGGGGATGAAGTTAAACCTTTACTCACTGACGCTATTGCTGAGAGTGTAGCAACTGAAACCGTAAGTGTGCCATTACGCAATGGTAACAAATACAACCAGGCATTTCTTGATGCAAGCGATCGCCTTGTCGCCGTCCTCTCCGGCAAAGCCGATCCAGGGCCACCTAAAATAACTGACAATGTACAGGTAGAAGGTACTTACAAGAAAGCAGAAGAAACCAACCAAGGTAACGCTACTGCTTGGGTAGTAGGATTGTTAATCGCCGCCACCGTTATCCCAATGGCGACTTACTATATCTATCAGATAAATCAGCCATCATCTGATGGGTAGTGGGAGAGTTGTTCGATTTTAGATTTTGAATTTTGGATTTTGGATTGAATAAAAATCTAAAATCTAAAATCTAAAATCTAAAATTGGCTTAATCTTGAACATACTCTTTCCCTGTAACTAAAGCTACCTCAGCCCGAACAAATTCTCGACCCAAATAAGCTGCATGATTTAATTGAGTTACAGGAGGGGGCTGAGTTTCTTCAAAAATCTTCACACAGAGTTCTTTTGCCGTCCTCGCGTTAAAGACTGTGGTATGAATTCGTTCTACCTTTTCTCGCGCCGGAATTACCTTTCCCGTTTCGGGATCGACAGCTAAACCGCGATCGTCAATTACATTTGTAAAATGCTTGGCATAGATTAACCCTGCGTCTCTGTCTAAGTAAATAATGAAATATCCACCGGGATCGAGGTCAATATGACGCTGGGAAAGTTTATCATCAATTGCGGCTAAATCTTCAACTATTAAATCCATAAGCATTATAAAAAGAAATTTTCTTTCTTCAAGGTTTTTATACTCTATATCAAGTGTAATTCCTATCTTCCTTAGTCTTCTTGATATCTTTCAGATATTTTTGATTCTTTTTACTTGAAAGAAAATCAAAGAATTAGACTCAACTCTTCCGAACAGTGCCATCTGGCATGATGGTGTTACGAAAAGTAGTGCAACGCAAATTAGCTCCTTCCAAATTAGCTCTAGTTAAATTAGCTTCCCAGAAGTCGCATCCTCCCAAATCAGTTTCGCTCAAGTTAGCCCCGATTAAATTTCTTCTAATCAACTCATCACGATTCACACGCTCCATAAATATTTTCTGAACTTATTAGGACTTACGCAGTGATGTTACGAAAGTAGTTCCTTTTGCTCAAGCATTTTTCTCACTAAATGGCAACTCTGCATTAATTGCCTCAATCTGCTTCTGTTCAAGTTGATTCACTTCCTTAATATAGGGAAGTAAAATTTTTCCTAAACGATTATTGTAAAATCGGTGCAAACTGTGGTTGGGCATGGCAGGGAAACCACGGCGTTTTTTATGTCGTCCACCTGCGCCAGGGTCAAAAATTTGGATATTGTTAGCGATCGCCCACTCAATTGGCGCATAATAACAAACATCAAAATGTAAGCAATCTATTTCTTGAAAACTTCCCCAATAGCGTCCATAAAGTTTGTCATCTTTAAACAAACAAAAAGACATTCCTAAAGGATGAGAATTATCTTCCTCGCTATATGCAGCAACAAACAAGACTCGATGGCGATAATCTGAGTGTAGCTGCTCAAAAAAGCGCTGTGTGAGATACTTACTACCCCACCAACCAAACTTATCACAGGTGTCAGCATAGAAACGGTGCATCAAGGGAAACAAAGACTGAGGAATTTCATCACCCGTCAGCGGTTGTAATCGTAAACCTGCTTTTTCTACAGCTTTGCGTTCCCGCTTGATATTGCGGCGCTGATTGGCGTTAAACACCTTTAAGTAGTCATCAAAAGTTTTAAAGCCTGCATTTTCCCAGATGTAGCTGTGGTGCAGCCAAGTTGTAAAGCCATGCCGTTCCAGAATAGGACGCCATTGGGGATCAACGTAGAGAAAATGACACCCAGAGATTCCATTTTTGGAGCAAAAAGTGTCAATTTCATGCACCATAATCGCTGTAATTTCATCCTCATCTTCTCCTGGGGCCATTAAAAACCGATAGCCTTCAGCCGGAGTAAATGGTGTCATTCCCAGCAATTTTGGGTAATATTGGACTCCGATGCGATCGGCTAACTCTGCCCATTGGTGATCGAAAACAAACTCACCAGAACTATGTCCTTTGAGATAAAGTGGCGCAGCAGCAATCAGCGTTCGATCTCGCCACAATGTCAAATGATTCGGCAACCAACCAGTTTTAGCCGTAGCACTCTGGGAGGTTTCGATATTGTTCAGCCACTCCCATTCTAAAAATGGCGTTTTGAGTGGCATTGCCAAAGCATTCCAGGCATTTTGGGGTACTTCAGCGATTTTGTTCGTCCAAACGACAGAATAGCGAGGCTTAGATTGTTCCACTTTTCAGAAGAGTAGGGAGTAGGGGAGTAAGAATTTTAGATTTTAGATTTTGGATTTTAGATTGAAATTTAATCCAAAATTGTCAATCCAAAATCTAAAATTGAATTGCCCCATGGCCAATCAATAACTTAACTTAGCGTAATCTAATCTGCGGGTCGTTGCAGGCGATAGTGCAAAAACACTTCTTGCTCAACTGTATTCACTTCTAAAAGTTGCAACTTGGGAGCTAAATTGGGTAAAAATCCTTTCCCATCTACAGGTGTGGGTGCGGTATTACCACCTAAAATCAACGGACAAACAGTCAACCATAATTCATCAATTAAGTCTAATTCCAGTAAGGAAGCGACTAATTTACCTCCACCTAAGACTACCAAGCGTGTTATATGTAGAGTGGCTAGATGCTTCAAAGCTGCGGCAATATCAATTTCTCGCGTTGGTGTTTCAAAAACCAGAATTTGCTCAAATTCTGAAGGGCACTCCTCTACTTCATTTCCCAGAGTTGAGGAAAGCGTCTGTAAACGTCCTTTCCATGAAACCACTCCTGCTGTTGTCGTGAGTAGCCAACGTCTAACTGGTTGCTGAAAAAAGTGAATTTCCGGATTAAGGTTTGCAGAATGTGTAGTCACTATATGAACTGGCTGCGGAGGCTTCTCTGCTTGGGCCCGAAGTTGCACTAGAGTTGGATCTGATACTGTAAGTGTTGTTCCATAAGCGCCCAGAGTACCAGCACCGAATAGAACGGCATCAGAGGCAGCGATTTGTTTTTCTAAGTGTGCTTTATCAACCCTTGAGCCAAATCGAGCAGGCGATCGCTTAAAATCTGCTATCTTACCATCTACACTCATTGCTAAAACAACTGTAGTATGAGGACGATGTTGCAACATTAACTTGATTTGATAGTTTTAATATTTTCTTTAGTCGTGTATAAATTCTCAAAAAAACCATGCCTGCAAGCTACTGTTTTACAATTTCACCACTGTATTATTTATATGTAGCACAAATCACTTTCATATCTAGCATATACAAGTTTTGGTATCCCACGTTTCTTTTTGGATTATAGCAATTTGTTATTTTTAAACATTGAAAATAAAATTCTGATAATTTAATAAAATGTCTCATCTAGCTGGTCTAATTACATATCTTTGCTGTTGTGGTTTGCAGATGCAAAGTGAGACACTCGATGACTAATTCCCGCCAATCTTCTTTTCGCCGAATTTTAGTAACGAGAATATTGCTGCTGTTCGTTCCAGTTTTACTTGTAGGCGAAATTGTTGCCTTAAATAAGGCACGTTCTAGCATATTGGGAACTGCGCGTCAAAATTTAACCGAAAGTGCCATCAGTAAAGGTGAGAGAATTGGAGATGCGATCGCAATCTTAAAAGCTAATTTACTGAGTGTAAGTAAAACGACAGTTATTCCGTCGGGTTCGCGGATACAAGAACAAGAAATCCTCACGCAGTTAAGACAACAACTTCCAGCCAGTATTGAATGCATCCAATTGACGAATCTGTTAAACCAAAAAATAATTGCTAGTAGCTGTGGAGATAAAGCTATTGGAGAATTGATATTACCTTTG
Source organism: Nostoc sp. (assembly GCF_036916655.1). Classification (GTDB taxonomy): domain Bacteria; phylum Cyanobacteriota; class Cyanobacteriia; order Cyanobacteriales; family Nostocaceae; genus Nostoc. The sequence goes on along the minus strand of NZ_JBALFY010000032.1, from coordinate 88,841 downwards.
CCCAGTGACGGAATTGATGTCAAATCAATCTTGCCACCAAAGGCAGGAATGACTGGAAAAAGAAACACACAAAATCAACTACAAGTAGTTTTATCTGCACCAGTTTCCGATAGCCCAAGAAATTTAGTTTACAGCTTAAGTATTCAGTCTGCATTGTACCAACAAACCAGAAATCCACCTGGTTCGCTCACAGGTGCGATGGTAGTGATTGCTGAAGATGGTACAATTTTGGCACACCCATTCGCAGACTGGGTGGGAACTAATATCAGTCAGCACCCTTATGCTTCTCAACTCAAAAGCATAATTAAAAATGCGATCGCTGGGCGAAATGATTCGATAAATTTGTCTTTTACAGATGGGAAAGAATTAGTAGCCGGCTATACAGCTATTGCAAATCCACTTAGTCAACAGCAGCAGGAAAAATGGGTAGTCTTAGCTGTTACAAGTGTTGAGAATGCGCTTTTTGGTTTAGAGGAAATTAAACTAATTCTCATCGTTTTGACAGTTGGTTTGATTGGTGCAAGCTTGTTAGCATCCCTATATTTAGCTCCTTACTTGGCCCGTCCTGTAGAAGAATTGCGAGATTACGCTCTCAATATTCACTCTCACCACGCTGCACAACCAGTTCCGCACAATTTTCAAATCCGGGAATTCAATCAACTAGCCCAAGCCTTAGACCAAATGGTAGAACGGCTCAAAGCTGGTTCAGAAGAACTAGAAATAGCTTGGAAAGAAGCAAAAACCGCTAACCAAATTAAAAGCCAGTTTTTGGCTACGACTTCTCATGAATTGAGAAACCCATTAAATATTATTATTAACTGTATTCGCCTAGTTGAAGATGGCTTATGTGATGACCGAGAAGAAGAAATGGAGTTTCTCAAACGTGCAGATGAAACAACGATTCATTTGCTAGGTATTATTAATGATTTACTCGACATTTCTAAAATCGAAGCAGGTAAGCTTTCAGTCGTCTCTACACCCCTTGACCTCCGACAAATATTGTTAGAGGTGATTAATTTACAATCAGTAAATGTTCAGCAAAAGGGCTTGCAATTGAAATGTGAGTTAAATTCCCAAGTTATACCAATAAAAGCAGATGCGCCAAAACTAAAGCAAGTGCTGATTAATGTTATCGGTAATGCTACTAAGTTCACCGACACAGGAAGTATCACCATTACTACAGAAATTCAACATAGTAGTAGTCAATCTCAGGTGGTAGTCGCCGTCAAAGATACAGGTATAGGCATCGATCCAACCCAACAACATAAACTATTTCGTCCCTTTGTGATGGTGAATGGTACAACCACACGTCAGTTTGAAGGCACTGGATTGGGACTAGCAATTTCACGAAACTTAATCGAACTTATGGGAGGCAGCATTACTCTTGAGAGTGCAGGACTTCATCAAGGTACAACACTGAAAATTACTTTACCTTTGATTGATATCTCGCTGTTAGCTGCTCCTAACAAAGAAGAAAATGTAGAGGATTTGGGATTATCTTCTGGGAATGATGGGGCAAAAGCAAGCCGCTACCCTAGTCTACAGGATGGGGGAAGTTCCTCTTTGGGGAGCAATAAGCCTGTGAAAATAGAGCTAGACAAAGAGATGTTACCAAAGTCCCTGGTACTAATTGGTAATGAAACTTGCGAGATTCGTCTTTCACCGCTGCAAACTATCCTGGTAAGTCTTCCAAAAAGGGGAGTTTGTGCGAATGGGACTTCCGAAAGGTAATTTTTTGACAATTCAAAATCTTTCCAGGCTATAAGTTTAGATGATAAGTGGTGAGTTAAGATTTTTAGCGATGGTGTACTGATTGCGAAACGACAAGAGTTCATTGAAGCTGGGATAAGGGTTTTTCAGCAGTTTAATCACTACTGGTAACGAGTCAGTCTCTCGATACCCTCGATAAACTAGGGTTCTGGAACCAGAGTAGAGTAAATCATAGATGCGATATCCGAGAATATTGACTAAAGTGCTAACTATGCTGCTAAATCCTGAATATTTCCAGATTTAGTATTCCCAGATATTTGAAATTATTTACCAAAAACCGCCAAAAATCATCCTGGAATTTCAATGATAAATTCTGTTCCTTCACCAATAACAGAGTTAAAACTCAATTTTCCACCGTGGGTTTCTTCGACTATTTGACGTGCGATCGCCAACCCCAAACCTGTACCTTTACCAACAGGTTTTGTAGTAAATAAATGTCCAAATATTTTGGATTTTGTTTGTTCGTTCATCCCATTACCATTATCAAAAATTGCAACTTTAACAAGATTTTTTAATGCCGAAGTAGTAATTTTAATTCTGTTGTATTTTGCTTGATTATCTGCCAAGCTCCGCCCAAGATTCGACTCATCTAAAGCATCAATTGCATTGGCAATAATATTCATAAATACCTGATTCAATTGTCCAGGGAAACACTCAACTTGAGGTAAATTACCATACTCAGTTATTACTTCAATTGCTGGACGTTGTTCATTCGCTTTGAGACGATGTTTCAAAATTAAAATCGTGCTGTCGATGCCTTGGTGAATATTAAATGGCACTTTATAATCTCTATCAGCACGAGAGAAAGTTCGCAAACTAGTACTAATATTTTTCAGGCGATCGCACGCCATAGTCATGGAATCAATTATCTTGGGCAAGTCTTGTAAACTATAATCCAAGTCAATTTCTTCGGCGTGGTTAAGGATTTTGTCATTTTTGTGAGGTAAACTTTCTTGATATAGTGCCAGATGTTCAACAATATCAGCGATGCTAGGTTTAACTTGTTTGAGACTAGCAGCAATAAAACCAAGAGGATTATTCATTTCATGAGCCACACCAGCTACTAAATTGCCCAGTGCAGACATTTTTTCACTCTGCACCATTTGTAATTGGGCGTTTTGCAAATCATTCAATGCTTGTTGTAAATCTTGTGATTTTTGCTGCAAGGCAAATTCAGCTTGTTTGCGTAAGCGCAGGTCTTCATAGACATCGCTAATATCTCGCATTACAACTACCGCACCGAGTTTGTTACCCGAAGAATCGACGATCGCCTGTCCGCTGGCTAACAAAATTCTCTTAGAACCATGCTTTGGCGCAATTACCATTTCGGCATTTTCGACTATTTCCCCCTGCAAGGCGCGAAACAGAGGGATTTCTGTAGTTGATAGAGGTGTTTTTCCATCAAGTTGATAGAGATCGAAATGTTCTGTCCATTGTTCTGGTGGTAATGATTCTACTGGTAAGCCATGAAATTCACGAGTTGCTTTGTTGAATAAAGTCAACTTGCCATGAGAATCACAGACAACAATCCCATCTGTAATATTTTGAATAATGACATTCAAAAACTCTTGTTCTTTGGCTAGAGACGCTTCGGCTTGTTTGCGTAAGCGAAGCTCGTCGTAGACATCGCTAATATCAATCATCACCCCATCCCAGATGATTGCACCATCGGCTTGTCGCTCTGGCCGAGCAGTAGATCTAACCCATTTCACGGTTCCTGAAGGCACGATAATGCGACATTCTAGCTCAAACGGTGCGACGTTTTGGGCAGAGTAGGCGATCGCTTGGGCAATAGCTGCGCGATCGTCAGGATGATTCATTGCATAAAGGCTATGCGTCCCTGCCATCACTGATTCTGGCTCTAACCCATACAAGTCAAAACAGCCAGAGCTAACGTAGGGTGTTGAAGTTGAACCGTCAGCGGCCAGACGGAATTGGTACACCATCCCAGGAATATTGTTCGCCAAATTTTGGAAGCGGATTTCAGTAGCTTGCAATTTCGCTAGAGATTGTTCTAACTGTTGAGCATGGTTTTGGGAATTTCGATAAAGTCGGGCATTTTCCAGAGAAATCGCCGCTTGCGCGCAAAGTAAGTTGAGCAGTTCGACGCGATCACTGGTAAAGGCTCCGGTTGCCAAATTGTTTTCTAAATACAATATGCCCAATAACTTACCCTGATGCAAAATCGGGCTGCACAAGATACTCTTGGGCTGCTGTTGCTGAATATACGGGTCATTGATTAATTGCGGATGCACCGTAGCATTCATAATTACAGCAGGTTGTAACCTGCGTTTCACGGTATTAATTAAGCCAATTGGCACTTCAACAGAGTCTTCAATAGACTGTGGGTTGAGCAACATTGGGTAAAAATCAACTTTGGCAGTCTGGTTCGGTACATTGCTCAGGGAAAGCTGTGCTAACGCCTGAATTAACAACCGATCTGACTCCAAAAGCATGAACACACACTTATCGGCTCCCGCATTTTCAATGACGATATGCAGCAAAGTTGAAAGCAGTTTTTCGAGTTCAATTTCCCCAGACAAGGTTTGGGAAGCTTTAAGAATGCTCGCTAAATCCAAAGCAACAGAGACGCTGCTACTATTGGAAGTGGCAGAACTAGTGGAGGTGACACTCCCCAATGTGAAGATAGTTTCGTTAGTTGAGAGCGGAGAACGGGTTTGCTCTAAGATGGGGGCGAGGAGTTGGGGATAGCGTCGTTCCAAGTCGGCGACTTTGGCTTTAGCGCCCCAACGAGCATAGCCATAGTAGGCTTGAGTTATGTATTCCTGGGCAATGCGTTGTTTACCCCAATCGAGATAAAATTTCGCTGCTAGTTCATTGGCTAGCGCTTCTTCTTGGATGTAGCCATGTTCTTTAGCAAGAGCAATGGCACGATCGTAGAATTCTAATGCCTCTGATTTTTCCCCTAAAACTCGGTATCGATCGGCTTCAACTAAATAAAATTTGTGCAGGTGATTTTCTGGAGCATGGCTAGCCCACTTTTTCATCTTTTCCTGGTTTTTAGCCACCCGTTGCAGAATGTGTTGCTGTTGTGGTTGAGAAACGTGAGAATAGATTGCCAGATGGGCTAGAGAATCATAGGTGTAGCAGAGCGGAACGATGAATAAGCCTGTAGCGCCACCGATATAGTTTTCAGCTGTGATCGCCGCTGACACCGCCAATTCAAACCTGCCAAAAATGTAACATAGACTCAGTTGGCTGGCATAAAAATAGTACAGCGCAGTCTGATCGCCCGAACGCTGGAGGGCTGGCACAATTTCCTCTCGATTAAAGGCATTTCCACTCAGCTGCCAAGGTTCAGCAGAATCGCCGATCATATTCAAAATTGCTTGCTGAAAAACGGTCAGATGACTGGTAAGACCTTCTTGCTTGAGGTGCGCCAGCTGATCTCGGAAGGCAGCGCTTTGTCGGCTGAGTTCGCTGAGTTCTTTGCCCATAAACCAACAGTACGAGATGTAAATAAATCCGCAAATAGTAGCTGATTCTAAATCTCCCGTTTCCAATCCAACTTCGTAGCCTTCCCGAAGAAACGGTAAGGTGTTCTTGAGCGGCTCTTTCCAATGCCACACACTGCAATGAATTCCGACATAGACTCTAGATTTCAGTTCTTTGGCATTGAAATGTTCGAGCAATAAAAGTGCAAGTTTTGCACACTCATAGCCAAAGTCAATCTCTCCTACCATTCCACAAAGTATTAGTCCGTAGTAGGCATAGCCAATTGCCGAAAATGAGGTGTTGCCATATTGAACGGATAAATTTACCTGCTCAAGGGTAATAAACGGTAAGAGTGCTGGAGTGACGACAAAAGCAGCAGAAGAGACAGCCGCAAGAATCCGTATAACTGCTAATTTGTTAGGGTTTGCAATCTGGGGCAGAGTGATTAAGTCTAACGGTTGTCTGCCAGCCAGGATCGATTTAGTCGCCTCGAATGCCTGTGCAATATCTAACTGACTGGGTTGCTCAGGAAAACTCGTTCCTAGACGTTCTACAATCTTCAGGGCAATCTGCACTGCCTCTATAAATTGATGTTGAGCTTGAGCAGCTTGAATTTGAACTTCATAAACTTTGACTGTATCCAACAAGTTTCTAGAGTGTTCGATGATGACTGCCGCTAATTGTGTCATCTGCTGAAAGTTGCCGCTCAGGTAAGCAGCTTCAGTGGCAGCTTCATAGAGAGCTAAGGTTAACTCATACTGGCTTTGCCACATATCTTCAGCTAACAAGGAAATACCTATAGTGCAATATTCAAATGCGGCTGTATAGGCAGTTGCGGCTCTGGCTTTTTGTCCAGCTTTTAGATTGAGTTGGGCGAGTTCTATTTGCTCAGATAGATCGACAATTAGGGATTTGCCGATATTAAGTTGGTTAACAATTTCAAACAATTTTTCGTCTTGTTTGGCAACAGGCGTATGAGTCAGTAATAATTGCCCAATTTTTAGGTGAGCGATCTGTTTTTGTACGTCTGGAATCAGGGAATAAGCAGCTTGCTGGACGCGATCGTGCAAGAATTTGTAAACCGTCATTTGTCCTTGGTGATTTGTCATTTGCAAATGACCAATCACCAATGAGGAATCCTGATAAAACTTGTAAATTTCATTGATAGGAATGATAAATCCTTCTTGCAATGCTTTCCACAAGTCTGAAGCGGTTTCCGTCTCTGACTTTTCAGAAACGATCGCTAACGTCGCCAAATCAAACTGATTGCCGATACAGGCTGCCAGTTTCAAAACATCTTGAGTGATATCGGGCAATTTCTGAAGCTGTTGCGCCATAAATTCCACCACATCGTCGGTGATAGCGATCGCTCTTACTTGCGTCACATCACACTGCCACCCCCCTTGACTTCCCTTAACAAGGGGGGACTGAGGGGGGTCAAAGGTAATCAGCCTATCCTCATGTAGCGCTTTCAAAAACTGAGTCGTGAAAAAGGGATTACCTTTAGCTTTTTGATAAACCAACTCCGTTAACGGCAATGCTTGTTCTGTTGCACAACTGAGGGAATCGGCGATTAAGTGGTTCACATCTGCTTGACTCAAGGGAAATAGAGTCAGAGTATTGATGTGGGAGGATGCCTTTTCAATCTCATCTAGAGTCAATATGAGTGGATGAGCTGCAAATACTTCGTTATCGCGGTATGCACCAATAATCAATAGATAGCCGCAATCCCTCTGGGACATCAACAGCTTCAGCAAATTAAGCGATGCCGAATCTGCCCACTGTAAATCATCGAGAAACATCACCAACGGATGCTCTGGTGTGGTAAAAACTTGAATAAACTTTTGAAACAGCAGATTGAAACGGTTCTGTGCTGCACTACCCGATAATTCTGCGATCGCAGGCTGTTTACCGATAATCTGCTCCAGTTCTGGAATCACCTCGATCAGGAGTTGCCCATTATCTCCAACTGCCGCTAAAATTTTATCCTGCCATTGCTCTAGTTGGCGATCGCTTTCACTAAGCAACTGTCCCATCAGATCCCGAAAGGCTTGGACAAAAGCAGACAGAGGAATGTTGCGGTTGAACTGGTCGTATTTGCCCTTGATGAAGTAGCCGTTCCAGCGCACAATCGGTTTATGCACTTCATTGACGACTGCGGTTTTGCCAATGCCAGAGAAACCTGCTACCAACATCAGTTGGGAGCCACCATTGGCAACATGGCCAAATGCTTCCAGTAACGTCTGTACTTCCGCTTCGCGTCCGTAAAGTTTTTCGGGTATGAGAAAGCGATCGCTAATATCTCGCTGTCCCAACTCAAACCAAGTGTGCTTACCTGTTTCTCGCCACTGTTCTAAGCAGGTAACAAGGTCATGTTTAAGTCCCATAGTACTCTGATAGCGGTCTTCGGCATTCTTCGCCATCAGTTTGCGGATAATCTCGCCCAGCATCAAGGGCAAATCGGGGTTGAAATCGCAGATAATGGGTGGAAGTTTCGCAATGTGGCAATGCACCAACTCCATCGGCTCATGGGATTCAAAGGGCAATTTTCCGCTCAGTAGTTCAAAGAAGGTTACGCCTAATGAATAAAAGTCGCTGCGGTAGTCAATGCCCCGATTCATCCGTCCAGTTTGTTCTGGCGACAGATACGCTAGCGTTCCCTCCAACCCCTTAGGACTTTGGATCTCCTGGGTTTCTCGTGGTAAGAGTGAGGCAATACTGAAGTCAATCAGCTTGATTTGTTTCGTATGAGGGTGAATCAAGATATTAGCTGGTTTAATATCTTTGTGAATGACGCGCTGTTGATGTAACTGGTGTAAAATGTCCAGCAGTTGCAGAGCAATGGGTAAAAATTGCTCTAATGTCAATGTTTTTCCTTGAGTAAATTGCCGTAAGCTAATGCCACCAAAGTCCTCCATCACTAGGGCATAGCCATTGTGATAGGCTTCCAGGCTGTAGGGTTTGATAATGTTGGCAATATCTAGATTTTTAGCGATCGCATATTGGTTGCGAAACTGTACTAATTCGCTAAAAGTTGGGTATTCTCGTTTTAAGAGCTTGATGACAACTGGTAGGCGTTGGCGAAGCCCACCGAAGGTATCGCATTCTCGAATTGCCCGATACACTTGGGTACGAGAACCTGAATAAAGTTCTTCTATAGTTTGATACCCAGCGATCTTTAAAGTTCCATCAACTTTTGCGCTCATAAACTTTTACGAAAATTTCTGTATGCTAACTTTATAATTCCCATGACAATCTCTTTAGTTAACAAATGTTAGAGGATTAGGGATTAGGGACTGGGGACTGCGGATTGGGAATGAGGAAGAGAACAAAGTGATCCAACAAGGCAAAAGTTAAAAGGCAAAAGAGAGAATAATAAAAAATGGTTACAGAGCAACTAAACTTATTTATGTAACGAAATAAAAACATTTCGAGATGGCTAGCACGTTCGCTTTTGGCGTCTCGTAGAGAGAAATAATATGTACTAAATCCCCTAAATTTATTTATGGGGATTATCTTCTTACTTATTACTTTTTACTTCTTAATCCTGCTTCTAAAGAGTCTCTCGCAGCAAAGTTGATAAATCTAAAGAGGCGAGGCGTTGATAAGCTTGATCGATGACTCGCTTGCCTCTGAGAAAGCCTGTATTAGCTCCAGGACAAATGTACCGCAGAGTTTCTGGTGTAAAACTTTTTAACAATAATTGAAGACTTTGAATTTGTCTTGGCCAGTGAAAGGTCTTAGCTGTCCGTAATGGTACTGGTTCACCCTGGTGGTTAGGAACTAAGTGGCGACCAGAAAACAATATGCCTCCAAGTTCACTATAGTAGAGACAAGATGAGCCGGGAGAGTGTCCTGGTGTCCAAATCACTTGTGTTGCGGTATCAAGAGTAAATTCTTGCCTAAAAGTAGTTACAGTTAAGCCTGGTAATAAATAAGCTTCTTGCTCTTGAATCAACACCTCGCAGCCAAAGGTTTGCTGAAATTCAGCAGTCTTGCCAATCGCGCCTCGATGGGTGAGAAATAACCAACGCACCCCTCCATAAGTGTGCAAAAAATCTTGATTTGTTTGCTCTAGGGCAGGGCAATCTATGAGGATATTGCCTTCATTTCTTACAATAAGATAAGAGGTTCCCCCTAATGTGTCCCGATTGGGTGGAAAAGCAAAAATGCTCTCTTGTGCGAAGTCCGATTGCAGAGAACTTCCGCTAGGAACTTCGTCAAGGAAGACAGCCCGTGGTGGCTTAGTTGTATGACTTGGTTGTTGAGGTAAAGGGCACATAATCAAAGTAGACAATCTGGTTACAGTGTGGCAATTCTCAAGATTGAACAGGGGACTGGGGACTAGGGACTAGGGACTGGGGATTAGGATTGGGGACTGGTACGCCAACCAAATCTTAAAAGAATTTCTTTCCCAATACCCAATACCCAGTCCCCAATCCCCTGTTAACCTTTATGAAAAAAATTGGGATTTGAGGTCTGCCTTGTAGTTAATGCTATGGTGCTGAAACTACTGGTGGGGCGTTTTGTCAAAATTACTGAAGATAATATGGCATTTTGGTTTCTGTTTATCCTGCTGCTGGGGCTAGCTACTTATCTAATGGTGCAGCACAGCGTCGCTCACATCACCCGAACACCAGTATGGTTGTTGTGGCTGGTTTTAATGACACCAGCATTTCTATTGAGTGGATGGACACTGTTCTACGGCCCGAAACAACCGCCGCCGCCAGCGTTGATCGTCTGGTCAATATTTGTTTGCACAGTGTTGTACTGGACGTTGTTTCACTGGGGGCGTCAAGTACCAAGAGATACACAGACCGAAGCCCAACCCCAAGCCTCAGAATTGCAGCCGACTATCCAGCCTACCCCAGAACCAATAGTGCGTCCCATTGAACCAGCAGAAGAAACTCTACTACGAAATTGTTTTCCTTGGTCTGTATACTACGTTCAAAATATTGAGTATCGACCCCAATCTGTAATTTGTCGCGGTCAGTTGCGAACTAAAGCCAGCAATGCTTACCAGCAGATTAAGACTAATATTGAAGCACAGTTTGGCGATCGCTTCTTGCTAATTTTTCAAGAAGGTCTAAATGATAAACCTTTCTTTGTGCTGGTTCCTAACGTTCAAGCTGCTAAAGAAAGAAATACACCAAAACGCGACCAAGAACGCTTAACTCGACCAGGGTTAGCACTTCTACTACTCGTAGCTACTTTACTAACTACTACCTTGGTCGGTGTGGAAATTGCTGGTGTTACTCTGCCGCCTATATGGAATATTGGCTCTCTATTCACAGTTCTATCTAACCCAAATGTCCTATTTAAGGGATTACCTTATGCTTTAGGATTGATGACTATTTTGGGCATTCACGAACTTGGGCATTATTTGACAGCGAGATTTTACAAGATTCGCTCGACCTTGCCTTACTTTATTCCCGTGCCTTTCTTTTTGGGAACTTTTGGTGCATTTATTCAGATGCGTAGTCCCATTCCCAACCGTAAAGCTTTATTTGATATTAGTATCGCTGGGCCATTTGCAGGTTTTATTGTTACCTTGCCATTACTAATATGGGGCTTGGCTCATTCTGATATAGTTTCTCTGAATGAAAAAACCCGACTTTTAAATCCTGATGCCCTCAATCCTAAGTATTCAATTTTACTGGCGATACTCTCGAAGTTAGCTTTGGGAAGTCAGTTAACAGCAAAATCAGCCCTTGACCTGCATCCAGTTGCAGTCGCAGGTTTTCTGGGACTAATTGTCACAGCGTTAAATTTAATGCCTGTAGGACAACTAGATGGCGGTCATATTGTCCATGCGATGTTTGGACAAAGAACTGCTCTCGTAATTGGTCAAATTGCTCGGATGTTGTTGCTATTACTGGCTTTAGTACGAGAAGAATTTTTGGTGTGGGCGATTATCTTATTATTTATGCCGTTGATTGATGAACCGGCACTGAATGATGTCACTGAATTGGATAACCAACGTGACGTTTTGGGATTACTGGCAATGGCTTTGTTGATTGTAATCATTCTGCCATTACCACAAGCGATCGCTAACTTTTTGCAAATTTAAAAAGTATTAAAACACAGCCAAAAAAGGTAAGTTTGTACTACTTTACTGCTCATGTTAAAACGTAAAAGTAGTACGAAGTACACCTACAGTTGTTGTTTCGTTTCTGCTGTCACCTTCTGGGTTAAATAGAATAAAGGCACCAGGGGTGATGCTGATATTATCGCTGACTTTCACGCGATAATACCCTTCTAAATGGTAAGGAGTCGCTCGATTGTCACCAAGTTGAGCCGAACCACTAGCATCAGTACGGTAAAGGGGTTGACCAAAAATAATCCCTGCATTATTCCCTGACTTGAATAAATCTTGAAAGTGAACTCCTACCATCCAACTTGTAAAGGTGGTGGAAGCATTGACGCTACTAGAAGAAGCATCGACAAACAGAGCTGCACCATAACCAGACAAGGCTATTTTGGGAGACAATCGCCATGTTACCGTACTCCCAACAGAGTTGAGCGCCACTGGTGTCCCAGCCGCAACCCCTGGTAAAGCACCGATATCATCACTAACTAATCCTGTACCCAAAATATTGATTTCGTGATAGCTGTGAGCATAGTTAAGACCAATATCAAGATCGCGACTTGGCTTCAAGGTTAACTGTGCGGCTATAACACTACTACCACTAAACAAACCTCCACCCAAAGGTGTAGTAGAAACTCCTGGTAGTGCCTCACTTGCAGATTTTTGGGGTAAATTGGCATTTACACTGCCATATAAAGCTCTAAAATCCAAATTTGGCGAAATGTTAAAAATAAATCCCGCCGCCGATGCTAAACCAGTACCCGAAGTCCCACCAGAAATCCGTACCACAGGATTCAAGCTGGCAAAACGAGAAATTGACTCTTGTCCTTCACCATAAAAAGGTGTAATTGCTGGGAAAGCATCTGATGTTTCCGCCGCAGTTCCCGCAAACAAGGTTAATTTATTAGCGACGGGAAAGATATACAGTAATTTGTAAAGCTGAACACTGTTTGCGCCAACACTCGACAAGGTATTAACATTTAACCCCGGAAATTGCGGCTCAAAACTGGTACGTGCGCTACTCGCACTTAAAAGCGGCGCAGCTAACCCTAAACTTTCTTGCAGGCTACCCTGTCCATTGACTCCACCCAAAAAGTTATAAGCTTGCAATCCAGTAATTAATAAATCTTTACCAGTAAAGCTAGTGGTAAGATTTAAGCGCACTCTATTTACTAGCATGAAGTTTGGATCGCTCCGATTGGGAGCGCCGCCAGTAGCACCAATACCAGCAATAATTGCCTCACCATTAAGTTTGGTAGTAGTAGAAAACTGATTTGCTTCTAGTTTTGCTGTGCGCTCTTCTACAGCATCTACTCGACCCCGTAATGTTACCAATTCCGCAGCAAATTGTTCTTGTAGTTTCTGTAACTTGGCTAAATCCTCTTTTTTGACTAAATCAGCAGTTGATGTTGTAATTAGTTCATTGATTCGAGATAAACAAGCATTTAAGCCAGCCGCAAATTCATAGCGAGTCATCGCCCGATTACCGCGATAGGTTTCATTGGGATAACCTGCGATACAACCATAGCGCTCAACTAAAGATTGTAGTGCTTGAAAAGCCCAATCTGTCGGCTGTACATCAGACAATTGGGATACGGATGTTACTTGTGCAAGTTTGTCTGATGGTTGAGATGAATTTGCCAATTGTGGTGTGATTACCTGCAAAGAATTATTAGCAGAATCCACCTCTAAATTTTTTTGGCTTTCATTAGATATCGGTAATTCATCAGAAATAGCATTGGCTAAATTGCTTTTGTTAAAATAAACTTTTTCATGGCTTTCAACATCTTGAGAAATTGCTACATTTTTATTTTCAATCTCTAAACTAGGCAGGGCTTGTACTGGTGATAAGCCAGCAATTAACCATAAAAAGCACACTCCCCCCGCAGAAGCTAGTAGATATTTTGTCATGATAACTCCCAATCTATATATGAAATGGTGACAAACTTGATTGCGATATTTAAATGATATTGATAAGTAAATTTAAAGTGAGCAAGATAGTCTTGTTAACTTTAAAATTTGCAAATCAGAAAGTTTCTTCGTGATTTGAGTTATCAAAGCATCAGGTTATATCGCAAGTATTAAATTATAGTAAATACTATTTCTGCAAAGAATTAACAATTAGTACTATTGATAATTCTAATAATTACTATTGGCAAAAGAATAATCAGGTTGGTGTACTTTTATGGTATTGGATATAAGATAAACGGTTATAAAATATAGCAATCTTAAATCAGTGGTGAATAAGCAGATACCCGACTTATTAGAGAAGTCGGGTATTTTAAGTGTTTTGATTTAAGGGAACTGCAAGAAATAAATTATCCAATATTGTGGGGTGGGCATCTTGCCCGCTATACAGACTGGGCGGGCAAGATGCCCACCCCACAAGAGTTAATTGAATATTTTTTATTTGGAAGTCCCTAAACGAAAGCAAATTTGAATTCCCTAAAGGAGTTTATCGTTTTGCTAGTTCTGGAGTTCGCCCCTTCAAGCCAATCATCAATTTCAGCATAAATACTTTTACTACAGGTACTCGCTGCAAAAACCATAAACCCAGACGACGAAACACTACCACAGGAAAGAAATTATTAGAAAACATCCGATCTAATAAATCGGTGAAACCTAAAATTGTCAGATTTTCTAGCTTGCGCCAGCGTTCATAACCTTTGAGAATCTGAATATCGCCAATATCTTTACCCGCCTTGTGCGCGGCTTGAATTACTTGCGCCAAAGCCGCTGCATCCCGAATACCTAAATTTAAACCTTGTCCGCCGACGGGATGGCAATTGTGCGCCGCATCACCAATTAACGCTAGTCGGGGGAGAACGTAGCGATCGCTTTGCATGAGTTGTACCTGAAAAACAAAGCGATCGCCTAATAATTCCAGTTTCCCCATCTGATCGCCATAGCGGCGGCTTAGTTCTGCCAAAAATTGCTCGTCATTTAAAGCACACAAAGCTTTTGCTTCTTCATGGGGGGCTGTCCAGACAATGCGGCAACGGTTCCCCGGTAAAGGTAAAATCGCAAAGGGTCCGCTAGACCAAAATCTCTCGTAAGCGGTGTTATTGTGGGGTTTTTCTGGTTTTACAAATGCCACAATGCAAGATTGCCAATATTTCCAGCCGGAAGTTTTGATGCCAGCAGCTTGGCGAATTGGCGATCGCGATCCATCTGCTGCGACAACTAATTTGCTGCGAACTGTCCTTAGCCGATCGGCAACTTTGATATCGATGGCGACTATATTCTGCTGGTATTTCGTATCTACTACTTCCGCCGGACAGAGATAAGTCACATTTGGGCAATCTTGGACGAAATCTTGCAACGGCTGCAACAGCGCTTGGTGTTCTGCCACATAACCCAACTCTGCTGTATTTATATCATCTGTGGTAAATTCCACCACATCGGGATAATCGGCATCAGAAAGACGGACTCGGCAATATTTAGCGATTTGAGGCAACATTTTCTCCCAAACGCCAATACCTTCATAAATTAGCGACGAAAGTTTGTGAACTGCATAAGCTTGTCCCTTGGCTACCGCCGCTGATGCCACTTTCGCTTCAATTAGCAAGACACTCAAGCCAGAATCTTTTAAAGCAGAGGCTAGAGTTAATCCAATAATCCCACCGCCGACAATTACCAAATCATATTCATATTCCCGCTCATTTGGCGGTGTTGGTTGAGGGGAAATTTGCTCAAGCTGCGTTATGGTCATTGTTAAGTTAGATTACAGCGTCTTAATTCTTATTTTGACGCGATCGCGCCTCCTTGAGCAACTTTACAAGCTAAACTAAGTACAGCTTTGCCCAAGTTCGTAGCAAATTATTAAACCAATAACATAGCATTCCGCGATCGCTTCACAGCTGTTTGTAATTCCCCCGACAACCAGCTATCAAATTGCGGATAAACTGGCGATCGCGGCACTAATTCCCACCCCGCAGGCTGTAAAATTTTTCTTAATGCCTGTTCCTGAACATGAGGATAATCGGGATTGACTTCATCTTTTGGCCCAATTCCACCCAAATCTCTTGCACCAGCTTCGATACAAGCGAGTAACCATTGGTCATCTGGAATTAAATTTGGCGGAATTTGAATCGTAATATCTGGCGGTAAAATCTGACGCGCCCTACAAATTACTTCTGGTAACTGATGAGGGTCAAAAGGTGGTGCATCAAAGGTTTGTTGATATCCTGGACTATGAGGTTGCAAGATAACTTCTTGAATGTGATGGTAACGTTGGTGCATATCAGATATAGCTTCCAAGGTTTCCCACCAATCATCTACAGCTTCCCCAATTCCCAACAGTAACCCAGTTGTAAAAGGAATCTGTAACTCTCCCGCCCATTGCAATTGCTGTAAACGAATTTTTGGTAATTTACTCGGTGCGTGGCGATGTACACTGTTTAACAATGTTGGCGTTAACTGTTCCAACATCAGCCCCATCGAAACATTTACACGCTTGAGCTTTTGCATTTCCTCAAAACTCAGTGGCCCCGCATTTGTATGAGGTAAAAACCCCATTGAAAGCGCTAATTCACACAAATCATAAATCCGCTCAAACCACGCCTGACGCTTTGGTGAATGTGGATGTACTTCACCACTAAGTATAAGGATTTCACAGACTTTTTCGCTTTGAAGTGGTTTTAAAATTCTGGCTGCATCTGAAAGACTCATCCAGGGACTTTTACCCGGTTCACTGCGAAAGTTGCAGTAGCTACAGCGATTAAAGCACTCGTAAGTGGGAACGATTGTATAAGCAGGGCTATAGCTGACAAGACGAGAATCATTAATTTGCATAAGCAGAATAAATTTGCTTTTAGTAAGCAGCCCCAGACTTATTTTAAGGGCTGAAACCTTTAATTATTCACGCACACTTATTTATTAGATAAAAAAGAGCTATTTTGCTTTATAAATTTCTGGTAACTGCCACCAAGGAATATGGGGATATTCGTGATGTTCCTCGTGATAGCCGAAATGATAGCACGTGATAAATGACCACCAAATTGGACGACTAATCGTTTGGGCACAATGAGGCTGAATATAGCCTGCTTTTGGTTCGCTATGTGGGAGGAAAGTACCAAAATAAAATAATTGTAATGAACTTAAAAGTGAAGGATACACCCAAAAGTAATTTAGATTATCACTGGGGATATGGAGTATATTTTTAACAAAATTATAAATAATCATGAGAGCAATTATTTGTCCCCAACTCCAGTAACCTTTCATAAAATGTAGATACCAAGCAAGGAAGTTTTTATATTTACCATTATGAAAATCTGGGTCTCTTTGAGTTGCTGGATTGTTGTGGTGTAACCAATGCTTTTTTAATAATTTTTGATAGGGTAAAAGACCATAAAGAGATAGGGTTAATGTTCCAATAAAATGATTAATTTTGCTGTTTTGGGGAAACACTACCCCATGCATAGCATCATGAGATGTAATAAATAATCCCGTATATAAAAATGTTTGCCAAGCTATGCTAGGCAATAGCATCCAAAGTTTTGACTTGGAGATGTCAAGGGGAAGTAATAAACTCAAGCTAATAACCCATACACTCACAATGACAATAGCAATGAAAAGTCCTTTAAACTGGGATTGACTTTTCACTACTGGAGTCAGTTTTGTTTGATGACTGGGTGGTTGTTCTAATTGAATCACGCTATTATTCCGCCTAGTATTCAGGTAAAAATTCCTAAAATATAGTCACCATAAAAAGCACTAACCACCAGCCAGAAAACTCTATTAGTGGTCAGTGTTTTGCATTGGATAGTGCCAACACTTTAAGATGTTTAGAAATATTAAGATACTTTAACTATTATTACACATACAACCGCCATACCAACAACTGTTTTTGGGATGGCGGTTTGATTATACAAGTTATAGTACTGATAGCTTTAGTGATTATAAAAACTAGTATTTGTAATATGGAGCTTTTTAAACAGCCGAAGTCAGGGAAAAAGGCAGTAACATAATTATCTGCAAGAGTAGGTAATGAAGTGAAGTAATTCGTGTATGATGCCGTGCCGTTGAGATCCCAAACTAATGTAGGCTAGAAACTGAATCATAGCCAAGCGTCTAAGGTTCAGACTGATGATTAAACCCCAACTCTAAAGTGTCACTTAGATAAAGTTCGTTGCTTATTTTACTGATTTAACCTATAAATTAGGACTATCTATAGTATTAAAGAAAAATATTAGGCGAATAGAATGAGATTGTTGGTCAATTCACGGTGGGTTTGACCCGTCACCTCTAAAACATTGGTTTGGCGTTGCTTTCCCGCCCTGAAATAAATTTCGGGCTAATAGCTCAAGTCCGTTGAAACGGACTGAAATTAGAGTAATCAGGAATGATGGGTTAGATACCCTATTAATTCGACAACAGTCTCATAGAATTCGCTACTGCACAAAACTTAGTCCACCTTTCCTGCGGAACGCTACGCGAAGGTGGACTAAGAGAAAATCAAGGGTTTTTAATCCACGGAGGTGGGTTTTGTTTGTATAGCCGCGACTTCCAGTCGCCCGATAAGTAATAAATTAGACTTTCCAAACAACCTCTAAAGAATGAGATTTCCTAGATTTTAAGAAAATACTTTGAAATCAGCGAAATGGTATTTCAAATGCCAAAAAGAATCTAACGAAAGTTAGAATATTTCATGAGTGTTATTGCCCAAACTAAAAAAGAGCAAATAATAGTATTTTTCAAACTTATAGTATCGCTCCTAATAAACTAATGGGCTGGAGCCACTTACTACAAGAGAATCATACTAGAAAAATAAATGACAATTAGCTCATAATGACTCACACTCACGTTTAGTTACGTAGTGCCGATAGCGAAACATCGCTTCTAATTGCGCTTGTACTAGCCAACCACTGACAAATTCAACTGTTCCTCCACCAGGCATAGAGAAGGAAATAGCGTCAGTTAATCTGGTTTTGCCATTTTCTGGTTCAAATTCATGTCGATGTACCCAATACTCGAAAGGGCCAGATATTTGTTCGTCGGTAAACAGACGATATTTTTCACATTCAGTATGACGCGCTAACCAAGTTAAGGGTAATGGGCCGAGAAACAAGCGAAATTCGGTGATAGCGCCTACTTTCAATCCCCCCTCACGACGAACCACTTGGACTGGCTGCCAAGGTGGATTTAACAGTTGTAGAATATCTGGCCTTTCATGAAATTTCCAAACTACTTCTGGCGAGGCATTAATTACTGAGGAATGTTTAAAGTGCAGCATGGAAAGAAAAACCTAAAATTCAACTTTCGGATTCGGTATCAATTTCGATATCTAGGGTATCTTCGTCAACCCGCACATACAAAATATTTGGGTTACAACAAACTTGACAATCTTCAACGTAAGATTGCTGTCCTCCAGCACTCAAATCAATAAAAGTTAAGTTCGGTTCGCCGCAATAGGCGCAGTAATACTCAGCTGTGTTTTGCATCAATTCATGGGTACTGGGTACTGGGTATTGGGTATTGGGTACTGGGTACTGGGTATTAACTTTTAATTCCTAGTTTCTATTCCCCAGTCTCTAGTCCCTAATCCCCAATACTGGCTGTAATTCTTTTGGGGATGGATTGATATAACTCTTAGCATCAGCCAAATGCTTTAGTAGTGTAGACTGTGGCAGAGGCCCTTGCAAGTGGCTCCAGGGTAATACTTGTTCTGTTGACCATTCGGCGTGGACGTAGAAATCTAAGTCGGGGATTTGTCCTTTGAGTTGCTTGAAAGCGCGTTTGTAGCTACCCAAGGAATCGCCAAAGTCACGAGTAAGTTCAAGAAGTTGGGAGAGTCTGCGATCGCCTCTCGATAACAAAGCCTGTATAATTGACCAATTATAGCTTTCTGGGCGAAATTCTATCCCCTGTGGTTTTAGCTGTTTTTGCAAAAACTGCAACCGCTTTTCGGCTTGGCGATTCACCCCAAACCATTGAAAGGGTGTGTGTGCTTTGGGTACGAAGGTGCTGCATCCAAATGTTAAGCGCAATCCTGGTGCAGCTTTTTTGATGTTACGCATCATCGTTACAGTTTGCTCTAAATCTTCTGCTTCTTCACCAGGAATTCCTGCCATTCCGTAGAGTTTCAAGCTTTTTAATCCGCCAGCTTTGGCATTGATTGCTGCTTGGATAATTTCATCGTTATGCAGCTTTTTGTTGACAATTTGCCGGATTTTCTCAGAACCACTCTCTACAGCAATGGTAAGCGATCGCGTGTCTCGTTTCGTCAAAGTTTCCGCTAACTGGACTGTTACAGTATTAGTTCGCACTGAGGCAATACTGAGACGGACATCATCATATTTTGGCTGACTAATATAATCTAGCAACGCCTCAAATTCTGGATGCTGTGTAACAGAAGCCCCTAATAATCCTAACCTGTTTGTGACTTCTAAACCTTTGGCGATCGCTGGAATTAATGAATCTTCCAGACTCGCTGTTCTAAAAGGCAGTGTGAGATAACTCGCCAAACAAAAGCGGCACATTTCTGGACAACTTCTCACCACTTCCACCATGTAGATATTTTCCCATGCCGCTTTTTCGGTGACTACAGTAGAAGCCGATAGTGTATTTCCTCTGTAAGTTTGCTTTTGCACCACTGCCGGAATTTCGGGAGAAATTGGTTTAATAGACTTTACTTCACCATCTCTGGTGTGATATTCCACCTCATACAAACTAGGTACATAAATTCCTGGTATTTGTGCAAGTCTTTTTAGTTGAGTTTGTCTTGAGGCATTTCTGACTTCTTTGTAAGCCTCAATAAAATTCCCTAATAGGTTTTCGCCATCCCCCAGTAAAACGACATCAAAAAAATCTGCAAAAGGTTCTGGGTTAGCAGTGAGAACGGGGCCGCCACCAAAAATTATCGGATGAGAATCATCACGGGAGGTTCCTCGAATGGGAATTTCTAAAGATTCCAGCAAATTTAAAATATTCACATAATCCAGTTCCCACGAAATCGAAAATCCCACAATTTCCGGTGTTCTAGGGAGTTGTTCGTGAATATCGGTAAACAGGCGACTCACCTGTACATCATCACGCATTGCAAAAGTTGCCCACACTACCTGATAGCCGAGACTAGTTATACCTACGCTGTACTCGTTGGGAAAAGCGAAGATTATGGGAATAGCGTTGGTATCTGGGGTAGTGGGGTTAAATAGAAGGCGTTCAGAGTCAAATACAGATGATGTCACAGGTGTTTGTTAGATGCAAGTTTATCTATATTTAATTTTAAGCCATAGAATAATTAAGTTAAAAACCAATGTTACGGCGTTAGCAAGAATAATTGGTAAAGATTGTAAATAAATTCCATAAATTAACCACAAAAAAATACCAGTTATAAATGTAATCAGCGTCACCAAAGAAACATCTTTTGCTGATTTTGTTTGCCATGTTTTAAACATCTGTGGCAAAAAAGAGATTGTGGTTATTGTGGCGGCAGATAATCCTAGAATTGTCAGAAAATCCATGTTTAATTATTTATATTAAGTTGCCATATCATACATCAGCGATCGTCCTTGTCTGCTTAATACAACGTTATATGTGACATTTTACACTGTTGAGCGATCGCTACAACAGCTTAACAACAAGATTAGCGACTTATTCAATAAGTCGCTAATCTAAAAATGTATCACGGTCTTAGCAAGAATAATCGGTTAAAATTGTAATTTATGTATATTAACCACCAAAAAATACCGATTATAAATGCAATTGGCATGACAAAATAAAACTCATTCAAGGATATGTGATAAACACTAGCAAAACCGATGAATTAATTCTTCACGAGACAACTGCAACAGTAAAGGCGTAAACTCTTCTGGCGGCAACGATAATAAAGGTTCAATAATTACTTGAAGCTCATTATCTATTTCACCAAAGCGAACTTTGAGCAAGTTTTCCACCACCAAGCGTTCTCCCTGCTGAATTCCTGTTTGGAGTCCCCGTTGTTCTCCTTCTTGTATCGCCTGTTCGCGGTCTTGTTGGTAAAGTGGTGCTAATCGCATAAGTAATTCCCTATCTTCCTCGTCTTGATTTTGAGTGACTTGTAAGTTTTGTTGCAAGTTGTACAGCAATTCTAACGCTGCTTTTCGGAAAGGATTATCAGGAGTAAGTGCTTCTAGTTCGTCAATTGGTTGCTTTTGAACGTTTCCCTTACCGATGATTCTCTTTAACTGATTTTGAGACTCTTTACCCATATTGATAGTAGATGCGATCGCACTTACTTAAATGTGTTATCCGCTACTATAGCAATACCAGTAAAAAAGGGCGAGTAAGACACTCACCCTCGAAGCATAAATATTTTCTGAAGTTAATATCCTGTTAACTTAGTTTCATCAATGAACTTAGGAATCCTCATTGAGTATTAGTTTTCAACTTGTTTGAGTTTTTGAAAAATTTCATCAAGTGGCGACTCAGATTCATCAGAACAAAATTCTAAAGCAAGTCTAACTTTTCCTTTTTTCCATCCCTGAGTGCTAAATTGCAAAACTTCACAATTTAATCCTTGGGTATACAAATTTACTTCATCTGTCTCTTCTGCTCCAATATATTCCTTAATTGCTGTAATCAAATCACGGACTTTAAAAGTTTTAGCAATATTTAACTTATTAAAAGTGTCTGGTTCTATAGACACAACTTCATCATGATTTAGTCTCTCAAATCCATCTTCCATAAAAATCTCCTGTCACTAAATCTATATTTTCCAGAGATATAACAGTTCATCCGAAATAAAATAATGATTTTAAGGTTATGGCGGTTTTCTGTTGAGTTCAATACAGACCTAACCCCCAGTCCCTTGCCTTACAAGGGAAAGGGGGAAGATTCAAAGTCTCTCTCCTAAAAAGGTCAGAGTGTATGGAATCACTGTATTAGAAAAACCAACCGTAAGAATGCAACCCTTTACCCAAAAGATTCACACCGAGATAGCAAACCCAAACGACAAGCAAGCCGGCGGAGGCTAAAATTGCAGGACTGCGCCCTTGCCAACCACGAGTAATTCTGGCGTGAAGGTAGGCGGCGAACACTAACCAGGTGATTAATGCCCAAGTTTCTTTCGGGTCCCAACTCCAGTAAGAACCCCAGGCTTCGTTAGCCCAAACACCACCAGCAATGATGCCAATTGTCAGCAGAGGAAATCCTAGTCCGATGATGCGATAGCTGATGTTGTCGAGGGTTTCAGCAAGGCTAAGGCGTTGGGGTGAAAGGGGTTCAGAATTTTGAATTTCGGATAGCGAAGCGTTAGCGAGTCCTCGAGCGTCTTGCGGATTTTGGATTGGGGTTGTTGTGACTAAACCCAAAACAGCGGTGTTAGCGTTGCCGTTGCTACTACTTTCAAAACGAGCAAAGCCGTTATTTTCGACGGCGGGGGCTGATGGTTGAGAAATTAGTTCAGTGGCTTTGTGCAAGCGGTAGCCATTGCTGCGATAGCCGCCAGTACCAACAGAACTGCCTTGTAGTTGGATGTTTTGACCGCGAGTGACAATTAAAAAAGCGATCGCTAATAATGAACCCACCATTAAAGCAGAATAACTCAACATCATGACGCTGACATGCATCATCAGCCAATTTGACTTTAAGGCAGGTACTAAGGGTTCTGACGCTTGCATCTGGGATGGTAGTGTCATGGTAGCAAAAGCTGCGATCGCCATTGCCACAGGAGATGTTGCAACCCCTACTAAGCGGCTACGGCTACTATTTTCAGCAATCAGATGGACTGCGGTAATTCCCCAAGTTAAGAAAAACAGAGATTCATATAGATTACTTAAGGGAAAGTAACCAGCTTCGATCCATCTTGCACCTAATAGAGTAGCTATACACAAATTTGCGATCGCCATCCCAGATGTCCCTAAAGCGGCTAGATAAGGCAGATTCGGAAAAGCCGCTCCTCCCCAATACACCAGCATTGTTAGGAATAATATGGCAAAGGAGGCATTGTCCAGCCAATTCTGGAGTACAACCAGATTCATAAAGTCTTCTCTCCGTGGATAATTTAAAATATTGATTCTGACTGTTTTGATCCTATATGGTTAAAGGGAAATAGAGAATGGGGCATTGGGAAAGAGGCAGAGGGGGGGAGGCGAAAACTTTTCTCCCTTGCCCCCTGCCTGCCTACTCCCCAGTCCCCAATCCCCTATCTACTTTTTGGACTAGGCAAAGCAGTTGCATTAGTAACTTTTTTGAGTGCGATAAAAATGTCGTAGGTGTTACTACGACTGTCGCTGACAGCAGATGTCATCCCAATTGAGCGCGTTGCATCGAGCAAAATTTGTTGATTGGGAATTAGAGTTGGTAATGGAAAATTTTTCACAGTTTTTTCAACATCCAGAAAAAATTGACCATTTGTCGGATTTGGTTCTGTAGGAACTGTTTGTTGGAAGCGAAGAGTGTTAGCTAGTGTGTTGTTGGGTTTAGGAACAATTTTATCCGTAATCGGAGCGCCCACTACCAAGAAGGCGACATCTCCATCTAACCAACCGTGGGTAGCAGTTAAAGTACCATAGGGTGAAATCCAGTTAACAACAGGTTGTCCAGCGACTTTCCCTGGTTGAACTTGGAACTGGTATTGATTTCTCATCACATCATCAAGCTGTTTTAAGGATGCTTCAGCTGAGTTGCGATTTTTTCCCTCTACCATAAACACTAAGCCAGAACGAAAATCATCTGGTGAACCTGCTTTTGGGATAGTCGGAATCACAGATAGAGAAAATTCGCCTTTCATCCAGCTGAGTAAATCCTTATCTAAATCAAGATTGGTAAGAGATTTTACACCACCTCGTAGCTGTTCTGGTGCGATCGGTGAGAGGGGATTTCCCTGGGATGTTAAAACATAATCTCCCCACAATCGCTGTAAGTTGCCCCCCGAAAGCATCATTAAGGTTTCGGCTGGTAGGCGGCTTTGCATTTTCCCAGCTTTATTTTCCACCGCCAGCACTCTTTGACTATTTGGGTTTAGCCAAGAAACGCCCTTAAAGCGGATTCCTTCTGACTCTAAGGTAATTGTCCCTGCTAAACCTTGGTTATTTTGCAGTTGAGCCAAAACTTGAGCAGGTAAAGGGCGATTTGGAGCGGCTGCGGCTATTTTGGCTGCTGTGGGCACATTTACATAAAACTGGGCAAAGGGTTGGTAATCGGCAATTTTCGGGAAATTCTCAGCAAAACCCCCTGTTGTCGCTAAGGATGTTTTATTTTTGTAGGCATCGATCGCTCTTTCTGTAGCTTTAGGATTATCAGTTATAACTAAAAAACGCCCATCTAGTAATGCGGCTGAGAAGTTTTCCCCTACTTGTCCCTCACTTTGTTTGATGGCGAACCCTTGATAAGTACGGTCAATCCATTTGCCTTGTTTAAGGGTTTTGGGTTGTGCCAAAATACTTTTGGCGATTTCTGGGTTTTTTACTGGCAATACCATTACCATCGACTGCTGATCGCTAGCAGCATCTTCGTTGGTTGTAACTGGTTTGGGTGCAGGTTTACTCCCGATTGCTGGGGCAAGGATTGCGATGGTAACGTCATTGCCTACCCAAGGAGCGATATCTTTTTGGAAGTCGTAACCATTATTAGTCAAAAAGCGATCGCGTAACTGAACTAAATTTTTGTCCAGTTCTGTTTGGGTTTCTCTTGTCCCAAACTGCCGCAATTGCTGCCACTGCTGGGGATCTGTTGTTAAAGAAACCGCAAACAGGGCATCACCAGGAATAATATTTGCACCTACGAGCAAATCGCTAGAAGATAGCCGTCTCTGAGCTAACAACCAGTATGCTGCACTCCCCGCACCAATCAATAACCCAGCAGCCGAGAGCGTCAGCACCAGAGATGGTTTCTTCTTTTTTTTCATCCGAACAGACACAAGAGGTAGTGCCATTGAAACCTATACCTCATACTTGCAAACTCATTACTTACTTGATTGGTTAAATTAACCAATAAATTTCTCGTTAGGGACTTCCAAATAAAAAATATTCAACTATTTATTGTGGGGTAGGCGTCTCGCCCGCCCAGTAACTAAAGGCGCTCATGTTGCCCACTCCACAAGATTGGATAATTTATTTCTTGGAAGTCCCTTATTTAGAGCAGTTAACTGCATAAATTTTCCATCCTAAAAATTGATGATATTTCCGTAATCAACCTTCCCGAATGTTTCAAAAGCAGTTTTTTCGTGGTTAGTTACCTTTTTTAACACGCTTTCTTGAATTTCGCAGGATACTTCCTTTAAACGGTTGCCTCTATCGGCAAGTCTCCAAAAGTTCACATCCGTCATTTCAAGCACTTCGAGGATATAACTAACTTGGGCATTGCTGCAAGTTATCAGCAATCCACACCACCTTCTATTTACAGAGCTTCCACCCGTTGTATTAACTTTATCTAACCAAGATCAATTCAGTGTTCGAGATTTCGCATCGATTACTAATTTTCCAAGTTAAATATGTTGTTAAACGATCATTTTTGGGAATTTATATCAAAATGATACAGAATAAATGTTATTTTTGCTGAGAAGCAACTGGTAATTTATTGAGAAATCAAAAATTCAAAATTAATTAAATATTGTAGACAGTGCCAACCTTACAACAATAGTGTTATTGAAATTGGTGCAAAGTTCTTATGCTCTGGGGCACAATGCCAAGGATGAAAAACTTTTAAATGATACTACGCCTCAGCATTAACAGTACTCAATTGCATAGGCCCCAAATATTTGGTTAAATAAGGCGAAAAAACTTCATAAATCAAAGTCAATGGCTGTCCATGATGCCAAAACAAGTAGTGGCGGCCCCAAAAAGGCCCAGTTACATCAAAACCCGACTCTAGTGCTGATGAGTCACCGTAGTAAATTCCTCGAACATCCCGATACAACTCTGTGCGAAGACGAGCTAAACTTGCCCAAATTGGTAGTGAACGGTTTTGCAAATACTCATCAATATGACTGGCTTCCCACCATGAAGTAGCATAGGCTAATCGCTGACCAGAAACAGTACGTAGCCATACTTGTCGTCGCAGTCGAGGCCCTGGGACAGCTTGGATTAACTCAGGAGCAGCATCCAAGTCCATACCAATTAATGACATATCAATAACATCTACTTCTACAGGTTCACCCGTGAGCAATTCTAAGTGACGTGTTGGGGAACCGTCACCCAAAAGCATTAGCTGCCAAGCAGGTGCTAGCTGAGTGTGAGGTAAAGTTTGTTGAATTATTTCCTCCCCTCCTTGCCAAATTGGAGCGAGGCGATGCCAAGCTGGTGGCACTGTTAGGTTGTTTGTGGGTGTAAAAGTAATAGTCAATGCTTTTTACAAAACTTCACGTATCTCTATAAAAGCATAAATCAGGAGTCAGAATTCAGAATACTCCACCCATAAAGGGATTGAGTTTTAAGGGAACTCCAAGAAATAAATTATCCAATATTGTGGGGTGGGCATCCTGCTCTCCCTATAGACTGGGCGGGCGAGACGCCCACCCCACAAGAGTTAATTGGATATTTTTTTATTTGGAAGTCCCTAATGCGAAAATATTTAATACTAGTTTCGCCCACTATTCCACTCGCTTTTAACCAATATTCATTATCCATTCGTACAGAATTCAACCCTGAATTCTTTTTATTATAAAAAACTAGTACTTTGATAATGCAAACTTGACTAGTATCTAGTAACACTTCATTGCTTCAGACAATCACTAGAGTACTAACTAAAACCTATATTTAAGGGTCAATAGTCTGAGGTTTTTTGATCCTTGACTATTGACCCTATGGTTAGACAAGCTAAAATGCGGATGGGGAGACTCGAACTCCCAAGGCAAAGCCACACGCACCTCAAGCGTGCGCGTATACCAATTCCGCCACATCCGCATGATTTGTCTAAATATAGACTATAGCATAAGAAAATAATTATAGTAAGGTGATATCTAAATTCAGTTGCTCAAAAATATAAATTTTTTCAAGGCGGTATCAGACTGACAGAAATCTAGCAGCTGCACAAGTGATATTAAAAAGGGTAGAGCGACTGTGTTCGGCGCGGTGCGATGCCTGCGGCGGGCGTAGCGATCGCGTACCCGCCCGCCGTCAGCAATTGCAAAAGCCCAGCTTGGCAGTCTAGCCAAGACTTACAGCAGCAATGTTGTTAGTGTAGTAAGACCCTTAAAGGCAACAAGCCTGCAATCTTACGTTTGCTTAAAATCAGGGTGGCGAATCTCCTGCAATAATTTGAAATAATGCGGAAGCGTTGTTTCAAGTTGGATCAGAGAAAATGTCAATCTACTGGTAATGATATCGAAACTAAAAAATGAAGTTTGACAAAATATTAATTGCCAATCGGGGAGAAATCGCCCTTCGCATTCTCCGCGCCTGTGAAGAAATGGGGATTGCCACAGTTGCGGTTCACTCCACTGTTGACCGTAATGCTCTCCACGTCCAACTTGCTGATGAAGCAGTTTGCATTGGCGAACCTGCTAGCAGTAAAAGTTATTTGAATATTCCCAATATCATTGCCGCTGCACTGACGCGCAATGCGACTGCCATTCATCCAGGCTATGGCTTTTTGGCAGAAAATGCCCGGTTTGCGGAAATCTGTGCCGACCATCATATTGCTTTTATCGGCCCAACTCCAGAAGCTATGAGACGGATGGGCGATAAATCCACTGCCAAAGAAACCATGCAAAAAGCTGGAGTCCCGACAGTACCAGGTAGTGAGGGATTGGTAGAATCCGAGCAAGAAGGATTAGAATTTGCCAAGGATATCGGCTATCCAGTGATGATTAAAGCTACAGCCGGTGGCGGTGGACGGGGTATGCGCCTAGTGCGTTCTGAAGATGAGTTTGTCAAACTTTTCCTCGCAGCCCAAGGGGAAGCAGGAGCAGCTTTTGGTAATTCTGGCGTTTACATCGAAAAATTTATTGAACGTCCCCGCCACATCGAATTTCAAATTTTGGCGGATAACTATGGTAATGTCATTCACTTGGGTGAACGCGATTGCTCAATTCAGCGCCGGAATCAAAAGCTACTAGAAGAAGCACCAAGTCCGGCTCTCGACCAAGACTTACGTGAGAAAATGGGACAAGCTGCTGTTAAAGCTGCCCAATTCATTAATTACAGTGGTGCAGGTACTATCGAGTTTCTCTTGGATAGATCCGGTAAATTCTACTTTATGGAAATGAATACCCGGATTCAAGTAGAACACCCTGTAACAGAGATGATTACTGGGATAGACTTAGTTGCTGAACAAATCCGCATTGCCCAAGGTGAAAGACTCAAGCTTACCCAAGACCAAGTAGTATTACGAGGTCATTCGATCGAATGCCGAATCAACGCTGAAGACCCCGATCATGACTTTCGCCCTTCTCCTGGACGGATCAGCGGCTATCTTCCCCCTGGAGGCCCTGGTGTTCGGATTGATTCTCACGTTTACACAGATTACCAAATCCCGCCCTACTACGATTCCTTGATTGGCAAGTTAATTGTTTGGGCCCCAGACCGACCCACTGCTATTAACCGGATGAAACGCGCACTGCGGGAATGTGCCATCACTGGACTACCCACTACTATCGGGTTTCATCAAAAAATTATGGAAACTCCACAGTTTTTGCAGGGTAAAGTCTATACAAATTTTGTGCAGGAAATGAACGGTTAGGGGATTGGGGGATCGGGGACTGGGGAGAAGAATTTTCCCCTCCGCCCCCCGCACCCTGCCCCTCTGCCTCTTTTCAATGCCCCATCCCTAATTCACACGAGATAGCATAGTCAGCAATCCTTGTTGACCTAGTAGGATTTCTCGTAGCAGGCTAAAGATACCAACCCAAATAATCGGTGTAATGTCTACTCCACCTATAGGTTGCACTAGCTTTCGCAGCGGGATTAAAAATGGCTCAGTGGGCCAAGATATTAAATTAAAAGGCAAACGATTCAGATCCACTTGCGGATACCAAGTGAGAATAATACGAAATATAAATAAAAATGTCATCACCCCTAACACAGGGCCAAGAATCCAAGCAGTCAGGTTAACACCAGTCATCGGTTTCAGCTACTATCTATCTGTAAAGAAAGAAAAACTTGGGTAACGGCAAGCCGCGCTTTGCTTAGGCGTAGCCCATCATAGACATCGCCACAAAAAAGTTTGAAGCTTTGTAAAGCACTCTCATCATCATTTTAACCAAATGCTGGCACTTTCTTCTGGAATAGAAAAGCAAACTCCCTAACAGCAGTTACCAAGTTTAGCAGTTCGGAGTTAGAGGCTTCTCAAGAAAGTAATACACTATTAAAATTAGGATGAAGTGTGTAAAAAAAGGTTTAGAAGTATGACGCCTTCTTTAGCAAATTTTCTTTGGAGTCTGGCTTGGGGTGCTGCAATTGTGGTAGTACCTGCTACAGTCGGTCTAATTTTCGTTAGCCAAAAGGATAAAATTCAGCGTTCATAATGCTTATGAGAGTTAATTTAACTCTCATAATCGATTGTCTGTCAGCTATCTACTTAATTGCACTAAAAGCAGCAATTTCTGCGGCTGGTGGCAGTTGTAGATGACAGAAGTATGTGTTTTTACTTTTCGGTGAATAGCTTCAGAGCTTCTTTGCCAGAGGCTTTGAAGCTTCAATATTTCGTGACTAATTACAGTAGTGATTTTAATTGTGACTCGCTAACATAGATTTGATATTGGGAAAACAGCAATGATAAATTTTGGGCTGAACTCAGCCAGTTTTCTGGCTCAGGTAAATTTTGGAGCAAACTCAGCCAGTATTCTAGGAATTTTCCTGGCTGTGGCTGGGGCAGCACTGTATTTTCTCCGCACTGTGCGTCCAGAATTGTCACGGGATCAAGATATCTTTTTTGCGGCAGTCGGCTTGCTTTGCGGCTTTATTCTCGTGTTTCAAGGATGGCGGCTAGACCCAATTCTACAATTTGGTCAATTACTTTTAGTTGGCACAACTGTATTTTTTGCAGTTGAAAGTATTCGCCTGCGGAGTATAGCTACCCAACAAGCAAAGCGCAACACTCCAATTGTGGACGAAGATCGACCAGTTAGCGATCGCTATTCGTACAACGATCGCAGAAAGTATCAAGCTGAGATGGATGCAGACTTAGATCCATTACCTTATGAAGACGAGGAAGAACGCCCCCCGCGTCGCCGAATTCAGGGTAGCAGGGATGAAATTTCAACTCGTGATGACTACTACGCGGAGCAACCCCCCCGTCGTACAGAACGCCGCAACGGCAGCAGTAGTGAAAGACCAGCTTCAGGGGATAGAACGCGTCGGCGGACTTCTGGTCGTCCTGTAAATCGCCCTTCTGAAAGTTCTGAAGAAGAAAATTGGGGTTCTTCATCTAGGCAAGTTGATGATTGGGAAACTTCGGGTGGGGAAGTCAGAAAACCTTCTCGCCGTAGTAATAATGGGCCCCAGCGTCCCGAAAGTCGTGAAGATGATGTTGCTCCCAGACCGAGAAGGCGGCGTCCATCCACTGACTCAACTCCTCGAAGACCACGCGAAGATGATGATGCGATCCCAACTGATTATGTGCCATACAATCCAATTGAAAAACCAAATGAGCGTCCAGATAATTTGACCGATTTTGATGACGATGTTTAAAACATTTGGTGTGGAAGTAGATTTAGAGGCGACGGAAAACAGTTGAGGTGGAAAAATTTACGCCGGTATTTTGGCTCCAAAGACCAATTCATTGGAGCCTGGTTTTTGGTTTAACAAGTTTACTTGTATCTTGTGGTTCTAATGATATCCCTATAGGGCCTACTTCCCTCAACAGTCGCTACACCGAGGAGCAACCTGCTTTGAGTGGAAATGGGCGCTTTTTAGCATTTGTATCTAATCGAAATGGTAATCAGCAACTCTTGGTATACGATTTAGAGAGACAGCTGTTTATTAGCACGCCAGGAATAAACCGACAGGAGACAATTGCCGAAAGTCCAAGTTTGAGCTACACCGGGCGTTATATTTCTTATCTTACTAGTGACCAAGGTAGACCAGTGGTAGCACTTTACGATCGCGCTACGCAACAGTCGCAAATTGTCACACCAATTTATCGCGGCTGGGTCAGAAAACCAAATATCAGCCCAGATGGACGTTATGTTGTCTTTGAAACCGCCACCCGTGGACAGTGGGATATTGAAGTTTTAGACCGGGGGCCAAATATTGAGTTAGATATTCCCAACGGTGCAACTGTAGGTTCTCCTCCGTAGGAGTTAGGAGTTAAGAGTTGTGAGACTATTGACTAATGACTAATGACTAAATTATATGAAACGTGTTTTTTTTATACCTGTATTTTTCTGTTTAAGTTTATTGACTGGGTGTTTTGGCTACCCTCGAATTTTGAGTTATCCCTTTGATCCGGGGGGGCGGAGTCTCAATAGTTTATCGTCGGAATTAAACCCCCAAATTTCTGGGAGATACATTGTTTTTATTACTGACCGACGCGGTAGCCAAGATGTTTATATGTTTGATACGGTAACTCGTGATTTGGTTGATTTGCCAGGTTTAAATTCCTTTGATGCGATCGCAAATCATCCCAGTGTTTCCCAAGATGGTCGTTACATTGTCTTTGGTGCTAGCCGTCAGGGGCGATCGGCTATTTTTCTCTACGACCGAGAAACACGCCAATCGCGGAATTTGACTAATAACCTACAAGCAGAAGTCCGCAACCCTACAATTAGCGCTGATGGTAGCAGGATTGCCTTTGAGTCCAGTAATAATGGGCAGTGGGATATTTTAGTATATGACCGTTATGGACAGCCGTTGAATATACCTCAAGAGCCACGTTGAGATTGGAGACTGGGGATTGGGGAGTAGGGATTGGGAAAGAATTCTTTTAATCCCTATTCCCTACTCCCTACTCCCTACTCCCTATTCTCCATTGGTGTCAACTTAACGTGAAACCGCTCGTCCGCCGGGAAATTTATTTCCCGGCTCATAGCTAAAGTCATCTGAAGATGACTAAATATCGCCAAAAATCTCCAGTCTACTTCAGTAGACTTTAGCTAAAAGCCAAAAAAATTTATTTCAAGGCGGGTAAGGAAGCTAACAGATAAACCATTTTTAGCTTAAGTTGACATCAATGCCTATTCTCTACTCCCTACTCCCTACTTCTTGTTGCACAGATTCAATGAGCGATCGCACTTGTTCTGTCCCCTCTGAAGGTTCAAATGATCGGGGAAATTTACCTCGGACGATCATTCGCAAACCGAGGGGTGCAAGACTGAGTAATCCTTTTAAATCCCGAAAATAATTACCGACAACTTGTAAACCAAATTGACGTTCATCAATCCAACCACCTTCTTTAACTAAATCTACCAATACTTTTCGGTGACGAATTGAGCGACTATCACTCTTTTGTTTCTGGGTGAGAATTTCTTGTTTAACTTTGGTGATTTGTTCTAATGGTGCAACTTCCATTGGACAAACTGAATCGCAGTACAAACAACGAGTACAACCCCACACGCCTTTAGTACCTTCGTTGTAGCTTTCTAAACGATTTTCGGTATCGCTATCGCGGGAATCTGCTACCATCCGGTAAGCTTTGGCAAGGGCATGAGGCCCTACAAAGTCGGGATTAACTTCACGAGCGTTGCATTCAGAATAACAAGCACCGCACATAATACAGTTACCAGTTTGATCGAGGCGCGATCGCT
Organism: Nostoc sp.; assembly: GCF_036916655.1. Classification (GTDB taxonomy): domain Bacteria; phylum Cyanobacteriota; class Cyanobacteriia; order Cyanobacteriales; family Nostocaceae; genus Nostoc. Next base: position 55,923 of record NZ_JBALFY010000032.1, on the reverse strand, counting down.
CTTGTGGTGTTTGCAAAAACTCTCTTTCTGGTACTTGTCGTGCTGCTGTACTCACATAAGGGGCAACTGCCTCAAGATTATTCCAGAAACTACTCATATCTACAACCAAATCTTTAATCACGGGCATATTGCCAAGAGGCGCGATCGTGATTTCAGGAATTGCATTTACTTTACTTGGGGATGATGGTATTTGTTGTAATCTGGCAAGTTCACTGCCAACATTTTCTTTACAAGCTAAAGCCGAACGCCCATTAATTCGGATAGCACAGCTACCACAAATGGTATTGCGGCAATTTTTGCGAAATGCTAAAGTTCCATCTTGCTCCCACTTAATCTGATTGAGGCAATCCAAGATTGTATTACCTGGTTCTGCCTCTAGCAGGTAGGTTTGTACAACAGGGGAGGCATTTTGTTGCTGTCGAATGACCTTAAAAATAACTTCCATAACCACTAACCAAAATTTTAAAATTGCTTTGCCAGCCTCAAAAATCATGAGTCAGGCATTTAGTTCCGAAAAGTGAGCTATACTTTTTTGCCCTTAATTCAAACTCTGATGTTAATAGGCTGACGATTAAAGGGCAACTGATTCTAGTTTAAGGATAACCATTAAAATTTTACTTGTAGCAGCCCTTTAAGCAATAATTTTGTCAAATTCTGAGTTAAAACGCCAAAAATGTAATCGCCGCTTTGAATTGAATTTACCTATTTGGGAATATAAAGGAAAGAGGGTTTGCTTAAAAAGGAACTTAGGTTAATTTTTGACCTAGCGAGCATATCCAAATGAAATGCATGTGAGGTTAGCAGCACATCTTGATGTCAACTAGAGTCAAGCAGTCCTGACTCTAAAATTCTGTCAAGCGGTAGCGAAGGCAGAATTTTCTGATTATATAGAAGTGTGAAAGCCCATGTTTAATATATAGTAGTGGCAATCAATCACTAGGCAGATGTTAAGAGATTTGTTCTTCCCATAGACAGACGTGCAAAATCCTCTTACCGCTTTAGACCTGAAGATAATAAACCGAGGAAAAATCCTCACCACTTTCAAAGAAAAGTTAGAGAACCGCGAAACCCTGATACGCGAGACTTTTTGGTTTTTGGCTTGCTCTCAATCAAGAAAATATTGGATTGAACTCACTGGTCAAAACTGCTAGTCTCAATTATATAAATTTTTATAAAATCTAGATGGCAATGCTCAGGCTTGCAATAAAGGGTTAGGAAAATCGTCACTGCTTTTTTCAACTTTTAAGTCCAGAAATTTAAATAAAAATTTACCAGCAACTTTAATTCAAAATTAAACAACTATTTTGCTATTATTAGTCCATGCTAGTATTTAATATAAAATTACGAAGTGACAAAACCAGAATCAATAGCCGTATCAGCGCGGTTACTACTGCTTTGTTGATTCGTAATGTAGAGACAAGAGAATTCGCGTCTCTACTGGCAGGACAAAAGGGTGTATGCCCGTAGGACTCTATTGAAATACTATGCTGTCCTAAGCTTGAGAGGACGAGTAGAGAAAACTTTACTTGTTCATTGGCAAGAAAGGCAAGCACTGAAAGTGAAAAACCTGCAATTTTTTGGGTCTACGACTTATTTACAGTAGAACCTAGCCCATTTGTAAAGGTGGCTGAAAGTTACACCGCTACAGAAGCGCCAAAGGAAAAAATAGTTTTCTTTCTGATGGCGAATAATGGTTAAAAGTGCCGTAACATCACCAAAATTAATGTCTATGGCAACTATGGCCTCTAGTTGGTTGTGGACAACCATATATAGAAGTGCTTTTGGCTCCTATCGGCAGGAATTCACCCGTTACATTAGGGTCTTCAGTAGCTCTATGCATAAGCTAAAAAGTCAAATGCTGGCATAAGACTACATCGTTTATCAGCTTGGAGAGAGTAAGGAAAATTTGAGCATAATGACTGAAACTGCAACCGCGCCATTAACCGGAAAAGCACTACTTGCCAAAGTAAAAGAACTTTCCACATTACCACGCCGAGAAAGAGCTAAACAGTGCGGCTATTACACTGTTACTAAGAATAACCAGGTTCGTGTCAATCTCACTGATTTTTATGACGCTTTGCTATCTGCTAGGGGAATTCCTCTAAGTCCAGAAGCACCAAAAGATGGTCGTGGACGCGAACCGACATACCGGGTTAGTGTCCATCAAAATGGTCAGATTGTAATTGGTGCTACATATACCAAAGCAATGGGCTTAAAGGCTGGAGATGAGTTTGAAATTAGACTGGGATACAAACATATTCACCTGATTCAACTAGGTGAAAGTGATAAAAAACTAACCTCACAAGATATAGATTCTGACGAATCAGACGAAGATTTGGAAGACGAAGAGTAAATTTGCTGATGGTAGGGATAAGTTTCAGGTGATGATAACTTGTCCCTAGCCCAAGAGCAAACTGATAACCAGGTAAAAAATACGATTAGACCGCTTGCAGAAGTCACCAAATTTAGTAGAGTCTTGATTAATCGGCAAGAAATCTATAATGCAAAAAGTCTATCGTGTTTTTTATTTATTTTGAGAACTTTCTTTGAGCCTTCGGTCAACGCCTTACTGGCATTTATAGAAAATGCACCAGCACTAGTGATAGTGGTGGCATTTTTTGTTTGCTGGATAGTTTGCTGGTTGCCAGTAGCAACAGTATCAGCAATATTGCTAAATTGGCAACCCTTTAAACCTTTGCAGCCAGAGCAAAAGATGCCATTATTGGTGTCACTTTACCTATTAGCTCCTCTGATTCTCTGGGGAGTTGTTTGGCTGACTAATAAATCTTTTTCAGATTACGGCTTTGTTGGTAATCTTTCAACTCTTGGCTATTTAGTACTAGGTTTTGCTTTGGGAGTCGGGAGCCTAGCTATTGTATTTGGTGGACAATTCGGGTTAGGTTTATGTTCTTTTGAAAAGACGAATTTCAAGTTACTACCACCCATATTGCTACCGATTTTATTCATAGCGTTGTTAGTCGGTGGGATAGAAGAGTTAGTTTTTCGCGGTTTCCTGTTCACAGAATTAGCGCAAGATTATCCAGTTTGGGTAGCAGCAGTAATTTCTAGCTTGATTTTCGCCTTGTTACATCTGGTTTGGGAGCAACGCGAAACTTTACCCCAAATGCCTGGATTGTGGCTGATGGGAATGGTGCTGGTGTTGGCACGCTTTGCCGCCAGTGGTAATTTGGGTTTAGCTTGGGGATTGCACGCGGGATGGGTATGGGCGATCGCTACCATAGATACAGCAGAACTAATTACTTACACTGGTAAAGTCTCTGACTGGTTTACCGGTAAGAATAAAAAACCCCTAGCTGGTTTGGCGGGAATTATTTGTGTACTGGGAACTGGAGTAATTATCTGGTTATTCTCTAAGGATTTTAATTTCCCATAGAAGACCCCAGCAAATTAAAAATTTGAGGCTATTTATTTGAGGAGGAGGCTGAATCCTCAACTGAGGTAAAACCTTCTGCCTCCTTAATAAAAACTACTGATTCCTTCTGATTCTGTCGATTTCCCGTTGTAATTCTTCAATTTGACGGCGTAAAGTTTCTGTTTGATTTTCGGAAGATTCTGCTGAAACATTTACCGATCCAGAAGCGGGCGATCGCTGATAATTTCCTCGGCGAATTTGCTGGTATTCTTCGGATACTGCCCACGCCCGTAAGTAATGCAAGCGTTCAACAGGGAAAGGATGGCTCAACATCGTACCCTGAGCGCCATTGTAGATCAAGAATTTATATATCTGATTCAGTCCATCTTCATCCAACGCCTGATAATTTTCTGACTGCTTGATGAACTCTTGTAAACTGCACTCATTGGCATATTTGTGACTACCGCCAGAGAGTTTCATCATCGTTGACATCACCGGATTCAAGTCATCCACCACTAATAGTGCAGCACGATCTGACGATAACTCAGCTTTGCGTCGCCACTCAAAAAAGGCGTAAATCAAGCCTTGGGTGACAATATTACCGATGCCGAAGGTCAATTCTCCCAAGGCAGAGGCAGCATTCATTGCCCACATCGCCATTTGAATTAAAATAGTATGACCACATTTAATATGCCCCAGTTCATGGGCTAGCACCGTCCGAATCTCGGTTTCGTCTAGTAAGTCTAATATCCCTGTATTTATAACTATGTAAGGATTCTCTTGCCCCAACGCATAGCTATTTGCTTCGGGATTTTGCGAAACAAACAGTGCTGGTTCTGGGTAAATATCTAAATCCCGGACGCATTCGCGAAACATCTGGTAAATAGTGGAATACTGACGCGGCCCGACTTGGATGGTGTTACCCATTAGATAGACTAATTGAGGGCGTTCGTAGATAAATTCCACAAATTTACGAGCGATTAAATCAAATCCTGGTAAATTTCGTAAAGCTTGCTCGGCTTGGCGATCTAGTGGATGCCTGAAGGCTTCGCTGGAAATTCCTGTGTAAGTTGGCATAATTCAGGGTATTGGGTGATTGGTCATTGGTCATTAGTCATTGGTCATTATTTTTGGATCACAAATGACAAAGGACAAATAACAAGATAATAGAAATGGGGCAATTGGCAGTAAAAGTCACTTTGTATGGAATTAAAAGCGTGTGATTGAGGCAGAAGTTCATTTGTCACTACATAACTTTTTGCGATCGCAAGCGGGGTTCCCTTCCTGGCCCCATCATTTGACGATGGCACGGTTGGTAGCACGCGCCTTGCGCCTGGGACGTAGCGCCCTAATTCAAGTCGGGGCAGTTTGTGGTTATCAAGGGCGGTATCGTACTAGTTTCGTAGCATCAGCCCTAATGTGGCATGGCCCTGTAATTATTGTTGCTCAAGAAGCAGTGCAGCAACTTCTGCTGCGGGTAGAAATTCCCCGCCTACAGCAGTGGCTACCAACCAATAAATCGATTAGAACAGGTGACGCTTGGCCTGATGCCCAGTTTCAAGGGCTACTGCTAATCTCCCCAGAAGCTTGGTTAAGAGGACAATTGGCTGGTGGCGATCGCTTTCCCCAAGGTATTCCCACAATTATTGATGGGGTAGACGATCTCGAAGATTGGGTGCGCGATCAACTTACCCAAGATATTCAACCCCATGATTGGGATCAACTGATGCTGGCTTGTCCAAACCAAGCTGAGGCAATTCGCGAAGCACGGATACAACTAACACACGAACTTTTTCAGCATCCGGCTAATCCATATCAGTGCTATCTAATTTCCCAGCCAGAAATAGAAATTTTGAGTCGTCTATATTTGGCTTTAGAGTCAGTACAATCACTGCCAGAACCTTGGAAACAATTCTGGCAACAACTTCAAACCCTTGATGAAAATCTTTCCCCCCCTGCTTCCCCTGCCCCCCCTGCCCTCTTCTGGGCGACTATTGCCCATCGACAAGGTTTATTTTCTTTGCACTATGCCCCAATGGAATTAGGCGAAATACTCTCGCCAATTTGGCAGCGACAACCAGTAGTTTTAGTTGGTAGCGCCATCGAACCGGAAACTGAGGCTCCCCTTTTCCGGCAACGCCTGGGTTTGGAAGATTTAACTTGCCTGAAGTTCTCTTCGGAGAGTCAAGCAGAAGCAATTCAACTTTATGTACCTTATAAGTTGCCTCTACCCAACACACCAGAGTTTCAAGCGGCATTTATTCACAAAGTTCGCACACTGGTTTGTTTAAGTGCGACAGTACCAGGATTGACGGTGATCTTGGTGGGGGATGTACCACTGAAGGCTCAAGTTGCGACAATTTTGGCCTCAGAGTTTGGTTCGCGGGTGCAAGTAGAAAAAACTTGTTTGGATGAAAATGGTATTTTGATTAGCGGTTGGGAATTTTGGCGAGAACATCAACGAGTTTTGCCAGCACCTCATCTGTTAATCATTGCGACTTTACCCTTACCATCTTTGGAAAATCCTCTGGTAGCTGGTAGGGTAGCTCTTTATAAGCGATCGCATCAAGATTGGTTCCGTTTATACTTGTTGCCAGCAGCTTTAAATGAATTACAACGGGCGATCGCTCCAGTACGAGAAAGTCAAGGCATCGTAGCTTTACTTGATAGTCGTGTAGTTAACCGCAGCTACGGCGCTCAAATTCTCGCTGCTTTAAGTCCTCTGGCACGCATTAACTATCTAGATCCCAGTCTGTTTTCTAATACTGATGAGGAAAATTCTGCCTAAAGTCTAGTCACCAATGCCCTTTAGGAGTGCTGAGTAATGAGTAATGAGTAATGAGTAAAGAAGTGAGATTCCCCACTCGAAATGGGCTAAACGCCCAGCTACCACTAACGGAACTCGGAACTGTTTTGCCCGATACTCAATTTAAATTTTGTCAACCAAAAGGCGATCGCATCAAAGCAAGCACTATTATCAGCTTATAGAAGATATGCGAATCATCGCCTCTCTGTAGCGATGATTCCTGGCAAAATAAATTTAGAACCTAAGTAGAATTTGAGTTGCTGATTATGGGTGAAGCAAAACGTCGTAAAACCACACAGAAGGAAACATACGGTCAAGAGGCTCGCATCTTGCCTTGGGTTCCCATCACAAAAACTCAAGGCGAACAATTTGTCACTTGGACTACTCGTGGTGCTTGGATAGGCATTGGTATTATGGTTGTCGGATGGGCAACTATCCGTTTTATCGGCCCAGCTTTCGGTTGGTGGCAAGTAGTCTACTAATTGGTAATACTCGCCTCTAGCGAGAAGCAAGCTACGTAATTCGTAATTATTGGTGAAAGATTGCACCAAATTGTCAAATTGGCGGTTTATATTCCCAAAATAGCTAAAAATATTGCCTAAATGACAACATTGCTCTCCTGATAGGTATTGTCAGTGTTGGGTTGATTTGTTTTGTCTATCAATCAATACACTTAAGCTAAAACCCTTTTCAAACCTTGTTTCCAGCCTCCGGCTAGAAACGCAACTCAAAAGCGGCTCTGCCGCTAGTAAAGAGAGGCGGAGCCTCAAAGACAAGCATTCCCAGTCGGGACTGGGAACGAGGCAATCTAAAAGCTAGTTCTAGACTTGCTTTCACGTTAAGTTGACACCAATAGCGAGACGCTCACCCCACAATAAATAGTTGGATATTTTTTTATTTGGAAGTCTCTAACCCAAGCCTATTAGTCTATCAATTACGTGAAGTTTGTGTAAAGAGCTACGATTGACCTACTATTAGCACGGAATATGAGATTTGCACTGTCATCTGTTTAACTTTATGTATACAGGAGGAATGATTTTGGTATACTTCGTCATTTGTCTATACCAAAATCTACGGTAGAAAGAGAATAGACCAAATATCTGAGTAAAAGACACTATAGTGACGTAAAACTATGTCATAGCTTCTACTTATAGTCAACTTGGCTAAATGTCATCAATAAAAACGAAATATATAGCTTTTCCGCACTTGACTAGTGCTAAATTTAAGTTACTCTTAAAGCGGATCGCTTCTTGTAAGAATCTACCCTGACAGAAGTGTATGAAGATATAGTTAAATTTAGCAATTCTGTCCGAGATTTTGAATTTGCAAACTGAATAGTTTGATACGGCCCTCAAAACCCCGATCCGCTACCCTAAACAAGGTAGTCAATTAACGACTCAATATTATCTGTCTGGTAATTGTAGTGAATAGTTTACAATACCAGTGGATGAGAAAATCTAAAGAAAATATAAAAGAGACTCAAATAACTGTGGTGTCTGGAGGACAAAAGTGTTTCTGAGACTAGCACATCAACATCGACAATTCGTCCAAGACTTGGTAATGAACCTGCAAGCATTGGCGGTTGTACTTGAGCGGCGTGGGTATCCTGCGTCTTGCTACACCTGTGGCGACCAAATGAATAGTGCATCATTTATGGTTAGCTTGGGTGATAACCATCTAATTCGGTTTTTAGTGTCCGATTACGGGATCACTTGGACGGAGATGCGGGATGACCGCGAATTAATGAAGCTAGAAGGTGCGGAAGCAATTAGCCAGTTAGACGAACTGGCTAATCTTGTCAAGCATTCTATGCAAACTGATACAGGCACTAAAACTCTTGCCAAGAAGTATTAAGGTTCCAAAGATCGATGGCAAGTTATAAATTAATTATCGGTAACTGGTAATCGGTAATAGTGGCTTAGTTAGCGATCGCTCTTACCCATTCTTCATTACCATTAAGTGATTGGCTCGTAGCTTGCCCATCGCAAATTTTTTGCATTTGTCAAAACCTCACTAATTCCCCACTGCTCTTTTTCCAAAGTGCGATCAAAATACTGACGGTATTTTTTCAAGAAACACATTCGGTAGGGTGAGAAATAAGCTGTTGTGATTATAGTTTGCACATTGAGGCAGCAGGGGTGCAGGGAGCAAACAAGAGGATTTACAGGTTTTGCCTAATCGCCTGTGATGCAATTTGCAGGCGCAACAGCTTAGGAATAAGTTCCAAACCAAAAGCCTGAGGTTTTTGAGAATCAGTTCTTGGTATTTTTGCTGATATTAATCCATACCAAGATCAGAATATTCTCCAGCAGTTATCCACATTTTTAAAAGTCTAAATTATGATTAGCCCTGGCGACTAGAAGTCGCGCGCCAGTTGCTCATGGGGGAAATCCCCTTCTCTACGAGACGCTCCATCCGCGAAGGTGCTAGCCTCCCCTTTTGGGAGAAGACCGCACTGGCTTGGCTATACAGACAAAACCCACGGAGATGGGTTTAAAATTATTTGAGTCTGCATAGGCGGTCTACCTTCCAGGTTCTCCAAAGGAGTAGGTTTTTGTAGCTGCGATTTCTAATCGCTTGGTAAGCTAATGTACTTTTAATTTGCATAACTAGGGCGGGCAAGATGCCCACCCCACAAGAGTTTTAATGCCAGGTAATATGCAAGTTAAATGTCCAACAGCTTATATTTGCTTTCGTTAAAATGCTCTCTTCAAGATAGCGACAAAATTGTACTTAACAGTACCTTTTTTTGTGTTGGATATTTTTAATATTCATAAGAGTACCTTATTTAATATTAGATATTTTTGCTATTTGTACTTATATAGCAGTCCTAAATCATTCGTGAACAATAAGATCCCCGACTTATCAAAGAAGTCGGGGATCAAGTCTCTCGATTTCTACAACTCATTTAGAATCGCTATAGTAGTAGTATTTTTGCTTACTTTAACTCAAACATCACCATTAATATATGCTATATCAAACATATAGGACTCGTCTTTGATTGGGTGAAAAAACTCAGTACACGTCTATTCCCTTCTTCCCAGTTAGGAGTTCTCTCCCTACACAAGTAAGTTCAGTAATCAAATCGGATTCCTATAGATATAAACAATTATCCCGAATACTGCTAGCTTAGTTAGTAGTTTGATTAAAATAAGGCATAAATTACCTAAAATCAATATATTTATCTAGTAAATTTTTTCATCCCCATTCCTGAGTGAACTTGATTAGTTATGCTCCTAGATTTAGAAAGATTTTATCAGGCTTGCAATCCAAGCAGACCTCTAATTATAGGAAACCCTAGCGATCGCAGGTACTATATCGATTTTGCTGCGGTGCGGGGTGGTAAAATCATCGAGGCTTTGCAGCGCACGATCGCTCGAATCTCGCCGAATTCTCCAACTTGCCAGCTATTTACCGGACATCTCGGCTGTGGAAAATCAACGGAGTTGTTGCGGCTGCAAGCTGAGTTAGAAGTAGAGCAATTTCATGTAGTTTACTTTGAGTCTACCCACGTCTTAGAAATGGCCGATGTGGATGTGACTGATATTTTGTTAGCGATCGCAGGACAAGTAAGTGAAAGCTTAGAAGCGATGAAAATTAGGCTCAAGCCGGCCTATTTTACCAAGTTGTTTGGTGAAATTGTCGATTTTCTGCAAACGCCTATTGAACTTGGGGTAGAAGCAGAGTTATCTGTAGGAATTGCCAAAATTACAGCTAAAACTAAAGAAAGTCCCCAATTGCGGCGGCGGCTAAGAGATTATCTAGAACCGCGAACAGCAAATATTTTACAGTCAATTAATCAAGAATTACTAGAACCTGCCACTAAGGAACTAAAAGCTAGGGGGAAAAAAGGACTGGTAGTGATTGTTGATAACTTGGATCGAGTCGCAATTAGACCTTTACCATCGGGGCGATCGCTGCCAGAATATTTATTTATTCAGCGTGGTGAACAATTACGCAAACTGAGTTGTCATGTAGTCTACACTATTCCCCTAGCTTTGACTTTTTCCAACGATAGCGCCGAACTACAGCATCGTTTGGGGGGTGGAGTCGCACCAAAAGTTTTGCCGATGATACCTGTACGTCTGCGCTCTGGCGAGATTTTTCCGCAAGGGCTAACAATGTTGCGGCAAATGGTTCTAGCTAGAGCTTTTCCAGACATTTTAGCTAGCGATCGGTTAGGCTTAATTACAGAAGTGTTTGATAGTCTAGAAACCTTAGATCGATTGTGCTTGATTAGTGGTGGTCATGTACGCGACTTACTAGGGTTGCTGTTTGACTGTCTGCGAGAACAAGATCCACCCTTTGAGCGGGAGTGTGTCGAATTGGTAATTCAAAGACAGCGAGATTACCGAGCTAACGCCATCGATCCCCAGGAGTGGGAATTAATCTTTCAGGTGGTGCAACAGCAGAGAGTTAGAGGTGATATAGAATACTACACACTCTTGCGAAGTTTGTTTGTATTTGAATACCGCGATCATCAGGGAGCTTGGTTTGCCGTCAACCCAGTTCTAGCAGAGACGGAAAAATTTAAATCATGGTTGAACGACACCCACAAGTAGATGTCAGAGCAGCTAATGAGCGGGCTTTGCGGAGTTTAGGGAGAGCAATTACCCTTTCTAGCGGTCAATTTTCTCTGGTTTTGGTGTGCTGCAATTATCGAGCTTTGCAAGAGCGAATGCTGCAACGACTCGAAGAACTCTCTTCAGGAGTACACCAAATTTTAAAGGTCGTTTTGCCACATAATGCTAGAAGTCTTTACACAAGTATTCATTTACAACTACTCACCGAAGATCGTCCGCCATCGGCGTTGATGATTTTGGGTTTAGAGTCAGTAGATGGAATCGATGATTTACTCAGGTCTATTAATCATATTCGGGATGAATTTCGCAAACGTCACCCATTTCCGATGATTTTGTGGGTGAATGAAGAAATATTGCAAAAGGTAGTCCGTTTAGCACCAGATTTTGCTAGTTGGGCGGCGACACCGATTCAGTTTGAAATGACAACTCAATCACTGCTGCAATTTCTGCAACAGGAAACGGACTCTTTATTTGCTACGGTGTTATTTAGTGATACTGCACAACATCAAAATCTGCAAGTTGCAAAGCATTATTCCACTGTCGAGCAAGTCTGGGAACATAGCTATGAACTCCACTTTGCCATTAGAGAATTGCACAATCGTGGTATTACCTTAGAGCCAGAATTATACGCTAGTTTAGAATTTGTTTTTGGTCTAGATAATTATATTAGCGATCGCATCAATAAAGCTTTAAGCCATTTTCAGCAAAGCTTGCAAGTTTGGCAAAAGTTGACGGAGACTGAGGAAGCAGGAGAGCAGGGGAGCAGGGGAGCAGGGGGAGATGAGGGGGTATTTTCTTCGTCTACGCCTCCTAATCGCCCATCTCCCCTACTGCTACGACAGGGAATTTTGTTGTTTTATATTGGGCTGTGTTACTGCCGTTTTGCAGAGCAAAATCAAACAGAAAACCGCCGCCATTGGAATATAGCTAAATCTTATTTTCAGCAGTGTTTAAATATCTTGCAGGTGGCTGGGCGTTTAGATATAGTTGCTGGATTCATTAATCAACTTGCAGAGGTTTTGCAATATCTGCAAGAGTGGGAAGAGTTGCAGACTGTTGCTCAAAAATCCCTGGAGTTACATCAAACTTATGGTAGTCAAATCCAATTAGCTTGTGACTACGGTTTTCTCGCACAAGTGGCTGTGCAGCAGTCGCGGTGGGTACAGGCGAGTATTTTAGCACACGTATCCCTGCTGAAATTAGGTGAAGCGCAAAAGCACAACGACCCTTATAATTGCTTGTTTCCATTATTATTGGGGCAAATTTACTATTTAGTATTGGCGAAGGCACAGCGGAATTTAGGTGAACTAGTAATAGCTCATGAATACTTAGATAAGGCAACAAAAGAACTACCAGCAGCCTTAGAAAACAGTGCCCATCAATACGATGCCCATCGTTATATTCGCTTATTGCGGACACTGCGATCGCTATACTTTGAAGAAGGGCGCTATCTAGAAGCCTATTGCATTCGACAGAAACGGCGTTCTGTTGAACAGCAGTATGGTTTTCGGGCTTTTATTGGTGCAGGACGCTTGCAACCCCAAAGACAGGCGACAAACCCCGCATTGATGGCACCTTCTGGAAGTAGCACCGTTGCTTTAGAAATTGCTGCTTCTGGTCGGGAGCGTGATATTAATAACTTAATTGGCAGAATTAGCCGCGCCGATCAAAAGTTGACGGTGATTCACGGACAGTCAGGGGTGGGTAAGAGTTCTACCGTCACGGCGGGTTTAGTTCCAGCGCTGCAAAATCGAGCCATTGGCGATCAAATAGCCGTGCCTGTGGTATTGCAAGTTTACACCGATTGGGCGCGGGAATTAGGGAAATCTTTAAGTGAGGCGATGTCTAGTGACGCATCCCTTGCCATTTATGCCGATCTTCAGCCAGAAGCAGCCATTGAACCAGAGACTTTACCTTACTCTGGCACATCTGTTACCATCCTCAGAATTTTACAACAACTAAAAGAAAATGCTGACAACCATCTGATCACGGTTTTGATTTTTGACCAGTTTGAAGAATTTTTCTTTGGTTATAGCGATCGCAATCAAAAGCAAGAGTTTGATAAATTTATTAGTGACTGCCTGAATATACCCTTTGTCAAAGTTATCCTTTCCTTGCGAGAAGATTATTTACATCGGTTATTAGACTTTAAACATCTCTCGGCACTGGAAGCGATTAATAATAATATTCTCGATAAGCATATCCGCTATCAATTAAATAATTTTTCGCCAGAATATGCTAAAGCAATTATCCGAAAATTAACCGAGCGATCGCAGTTTAATTTAGAACCAGCTTTAATTGATGCCTTAATCGAAGATTTATCAACCGAATTTGGAGAAGTCCGCCCCATTGAATTACAAGTTGTGGGAGCGCAAATTCAAGATGAACGCATTACTACACTAGAAGAATATCAGCCCTATAGACCCAACAAACTCATCGAGCGATATCTTAAGGAACTGATTAAAGACTGTGGCCCAGAAAACGAACGAGCCGCTTTACTCGTCTTATACTTACTAACAGATGAAAGTAACAACCGACCTTTTAAAACTCGTGCTGAATTAGCAGCGCAGCTAGCAGAGTTAGAAGATGCAAGCAAATTAGAGTTAGTATTAGATATTTTAGTTAGTTCCGGTTTAGTAGTTCTCTTTCCTGATGTCCCAGAACGCTATCAACTGATTCACGATTATTTAGTAGACTTGATTCGCTATCTGCAACAACAAGAATCGAGCTTACAGGTACAACTTAATCAACTACGCTACAAAGTAGAACAAAGTAAAGCTGAGATTGAGCGACTTAAAAGCGAACTCCAAAATAAGCAGCGTTCTAAATTCGTAGTTCCTCATACCCAACAAGGATTAGATTTATTAACAGAATTGCGGGAGTTACAAAAGCGGGAAGAATTAAGCCAGTTAGAAATTGAGCAATTGCGAGCTCAACTTAAAGAAAAAGAGTTAACAGCTAAACTCGCAGAAAGTCAAGAACAACAAAGGGTCAGTGAAGCTAAATTAAATCGTTCGCTGAAAATCGCCCTGACAGCTTCCGTTCTTGCCATATTGGGGTTAAGTGTTTCCATAGTCACAGCAATAGATAGCGAAATTAAAACCCTGAGTGTATCCAGTGAAGCCCTCTTTGCCTCACAAAAAGGTATTGATGCTTTAAAGGAAGGTTTAAAAGCAGGGATAAAATTACAACAAACAGTCTGGGTAGATTCCTATACAAGAGAGCAAGTACAGACGGCGCTTTATCAAGCAGTTTCGGGGGTAAGGGAGTATAACCGCTTAGAAGGGCATATATCTGGAGTGAATAGTGTTACATTTAGCAGCGTTCCCCCTTGGGGTTGGCAGAGCCATCGCTCTTTAATTGCCTCAGCCAGTGCGGATAATACAATCAAACTTTGGCGTCCCGATGGTAGCTTGGTCAAAACCTTGTCGGGGCATGATGATGTAGTCAATAGCGTCAGTTTTAGCCCCGATAGTCAAATCCTTGCTTCTGCCAGTCAAGATAAGACAATAAAACTTTGGAGTCGAGAGGGTCAATTGCTTGCAACTCTATTAGGGCATCAAGCTGTAGTAAATAGTGTCAGTTTTAGCCCAGATGGTCAAATTATTGCTTCGGCGAGTACTGACAAGACGGTGAAACTGTGGAGTCGGGACGGGAAATTACTCAAAACCTTGCAGGGACATAATGGTGCAGTTTTGAGTGTCGCTTGGTCAACCGATGGACAAACCCTAGCTTCTGGGAGTGCTGACAAGACGGTGAAACTGTGGAGTCGGGACGGGAAATTACTCAACACCTTGCAGGGACATGAAGATGCAGTCATAAGTGTAGCTTGGTCGCTCGATGGTCAAACTATTGCTTCTGCTAGTTTAGACCAGACAATCAAACTGTGGAATCTGAATGGTAAGCTACTGCGAACCTTATCGGGGCATAGTGCTGGAGTTACCAGCGTCAGTTTTAGCCCCGATGGTAAAACGATCGCTTCTGCAAGTACCGATGAGACAATCAAACTTTGGAGTTCTGAAGGTGTATTGCTGGGAACCCTGAAAGGACATAATAATTGGGTGAATAGCGTCAGTTTCAGCCCAGACGGTCGCACCCTGGCTTCTGCCAGTCGGGACAAAACTATTAAACTTTGGCATTGGGACGATGTGTTATTGCGAAAGCCCAAAGCTGATAATGATGACTGGGTTACTAGCATCAGTTTTAGCCCAGGCGATCGCACTTTAGCAGCAGCAAGCCGTGATAAAACTGTAAAACTTTTCAGTCGAGACGGTAAACTTATCCGTACATTCACAGGGCATAAAGGTCAAGTTTGGGGCGTTAGTTTCAGCCCCGACGGTCAAGTAATAGCTTCAGCTAGTAAAGATAAAACGGTAAAACTTTGGAGTTATGACGGTCAATTACTCAACACCTTACAGAGTCATAATGATGCCGTCTTGAGTGTTGCTTGGTCGCCTGATAGTCAAGTAATAGCTTCAGCTAGTAAAGATAAAACAGTCAAACTTTGGAGTCGTAACGGTCAACTACTCAACACATTGCAGGGACATCAAGATGCGGTGAATTGGGTCAGCTTTAGTCCTGATGGCAAGTTGCTAGCCTCAGCCAGTGATGACAAAACCGTGAAAATCTGGAGTGTAGATGGTAAATTGCTATACACATTAACTGGTCATATCCGCCGGGTAAATGGGGTTGCTTGGTCGCCAGATAGTCAGGCGATCGCTTCAGTTAGTATTGATAGCACAGTGAAGATTTGGAGCCGAGATGGTGAACTGCTAAATAATCTCACGGGAGATGGCGATAGTTTCATCAGTGTCAGTTTTAGCCCCGATGGTAAGACTCTGGTAGCCAGCAGTGATGACAACGTGAGGCTTTGGAACCGAGAAGGGACGTTGCTCATTGCTTTGAAAGGTTATAAGGATGAATTAACCAGCGTCACTTTCAGCCATGACGGTAAAACTTTGGCTGCGGGAAGTGCTAACGGTACGGTGATTTTACAGAATTTAGCAGATATTCAACTAGAAAAATTACTCGCGCAGGGTTGCTATTTGCTCCATGATTATTTGCAGACTAATCAAAAGATAATAAATAGCGATCGCGCCTTGTGTTCTGGTAGGTAATTGAGAAGAATTATAAAAGGCAATATTGAGCAATAATCACAGAAAATCCTAGCTGTAATGAGTCAATATAGCGTTTACTAATCACATGAGGTATATTATAGTCCCCTCCTCGCTTGCAGAGAGGGGGTTGGGGGTAGGGTTCTTGTACCTCACTCGACTGAGAACCGCTATATCCCTCTTCTGTCACTCTCCGGGAGGGCGATCGCTAGAAGCCTGATGAGGCAATCAATACAAGCTATACTATTAGAAAAAAATTGGTCTTGTATTTGTTATTAGAAAAGAATCGCGCGATCGCTTGCTATACAAAAGCTCTAGAATCCAGAAATGGCAAATGTTTTCGGAGAGTGACAAAAGAGGGATATCACAGTTTTAAAATAGCTAACTATTGGACAGTAAACTACCCACCATCAACCCTTTTATCGGAGCAGTGCTAAGATAAATAAGCCGATTAACTCGCGCCAGAGTTCAATGACTATTGCCAAAATATCCGAACTAGGCATTACTCATCTTCCCAACCATACTGAGTTACCAGAGTCAGATGGAACTTTTGTGAAAAATTTTCAAGAACACCCGCAAAGCATACTTCTAACTGACTCCGTTCAAGCTATATTACAGCAAATTCACTCAGATAATCAATATTGTATTGGTCAAGATTGTGGCATTTACTGGCGTTTGACCGAACCACCTGAACGCGGTGCCGAAACACCCGATTGGTTTTACGTCCCGAATGTTGCACCTATGTTAAATGGTCAGTTTCGACGCTCGTATGTGTTGTGGCAAGAATATATCGCTCCCCTAATTGTACTGGAATTCGCTTCTGGGGATGGTTCAGAAGAAAGAGATAATACTCCAATTACTGGTAAATTCTGGGTATATGAGCAAGCAATCCGCGTACCTTTTTATGGCATTTACGAATTTAGCAAAGCTGCAATTGAGGTTTATCACTTAGTTGATGGTAGGTATCAGCAACTCACAGCTAACGAACGTGGACACTATGAGATTTCCTTGATGGGCGTCGAATTGGGTATTTGGGAAGGACAGTATGGAAATACTACAGCGCCCTGGTTGCGTTGGTGGGATGCACAGGGAAATTTATTACTAACTGGTGAGGAAAAATCCCAGTTATTAACATCCCAATTAGAACAAGAACAGCAAAAAGCCCAGCGTTTAGCAGAACGCTTGAGACAGCTTGGGATAAATCCTGATGAAGTTTAATATCTGATTGGGGATGGATTCAAGAGTGTTATAAGCAGTACTTAGATTTATGGATACAACGTCAAGGGCGATCGCGCCTTGTGTTCTGTTAGATGATGCGTAAGTTTGGGATGTTTTTTATTTGCAAGTCTTAGTACCAATGACTAATAACTAAATCGGCGGGCGGCTATTCCTCCCATCCCTTCAAAGACTGGGATTCCCGCCGATTTTCGTTAATTACTTTATGTGAAACTATAGCGGACGGTAGACACGATAGTTGATTTCGGGGAAGATATTATCCATTAACTCGACTTTTTCGAGCCAACCACTATCAATTTTGCCAACTTTAACGTCTTCATAGAGTTTGTTGAAGCGCATCAGGTGCGATCGCGTCCGTCTGACTGCATAAGGTACCATAGTTCCCGTCCGCATAATAAATGCCCAGTCGGAAGATTGCGCTAATAGCAGTTCCCGCGCCGCTTGGTTCAATGCTTTCAATCCCAACTCATCCTCTGGTTCCAGGTGGGAGATTTCAATCATCCGTTCAGCAGCTTTGTGCAAATGCGGATAAATCCACGCATTCGTTTCATTCAACCAATACTCATGGAAACCCTTGAAACCCCAGCTTGACTGCGAAGGACGACAGACTTGCTGCGTCGGCTGTTCCCGCAAATAGTCTGCTAAATGGGTCATTTTATATGTTCCTTGGTCATACCACGACTTGCGGAATAGGTAATCGATAAACCAAGGGCCTTCATACCACCAATGTCCAAATAACTCTGCGTCATAAGGCGAAACGATAATTGGCGGACGCTGCATTATACCATAGAGATGCTCAGATTGCTGCTCTCGATTATACATAAAATTAGCAGCGTGTTCTGCGGCCTTTTCCCTAGCCCAATACGGATCGTAGAGTGCCTTATCTGATAGACCTAAGCCACGTCCAGTAATTTTGTGATACTTGATGCCCGTATTTTTCCGTTGACCATTGGGCATAATATAGGGCTTAATATACTCATATTCTGCTTCCCAGCCCAAATCTTTGTAAAATTCTCGATATTCTGCCGCCCCAGGATAGCCCACCTCAGAAGACCATACCTGTTGGGAAGATTCCTGATCTCGACCAAAGACAGCAACACCCGTTTCTGTATAAATTGGGGCGTAAGTGCCAAAGCGCGGACGGGGACGGGCGTAAAGGATACCATGCCCATCAGTGAGGAAGTAGCGTAATCCAGCATCGGCTAGCATCCGGTCTAAACCTTCATAGTAGGCACATTCAGGCAACCAAATGCCTCTAGGTGCTTTTCCAAAAGTTTGTTCGTAATGTTCGCAGGCTACCTGAATTTGCGCCCACACTGCTTGCGGATACATTTTCATCAACGGTAAATAGCCGTGAGTTGCACCGCAAGTGATTATTTCCAGGTTGTTACTGTCTTGGAACTTCTTAAAAGCAGTCACCAAGTCACCGCCGTAGCGTTCCCATAGCTGACGCGCTTCGCTAAACTCAGTAGCGTAATGTTCGGCTAAATAACGAAGATGTCCGTTGTTGAGATTATGTTCTGCTTCTAATGCTATAAGTTCTTCTAGTTGGGCTAAGTGTGCTTCATAGCGTTCTTGAAGCAGAGGATCGCGAAGCATTGACACAAGAGGTGGTGTCATACTCATCGTGATTTTAAAGTCGATACCGTCTCGCTTTAAGCCTTCAAATACTTTTAATAAGGGGATGTAGGTTTCTGTTATGGCTTCATAGAGCCATTCTTCCTCCAGCACGTAGTCACTTTCTGGGTGACGAACGAAGGGTAGATGTGCGTGGAGTACAAGCGCGACGTAGCCGATAGCCATAGTGATTTTAGGTGATACTTGTAAGTTGAAGGTCGAGAGGTTTGGCTGAAATTAACAATATTTTAAGACTTTATGGGGATCGTAAGAGTAGTTAATGATTTTTTCTCAATCAATGCTGTCAGCAGAACGCCAAGTTTTTGGATCTTCCCTACCTGTTGTACTGAAACTAAAGTTTCAGCAGTTTTCATGTATTTGAACCACATCTGTCATAGGGGCAATTTATGTAGACGCGATCGCGGAGCGTCTCCAAGAGTTGCGGCTTCCCGCAGGGTATTGCCCCTACGGGTGTACCTCTCTTGAACGAGAACTGCTATATTGCTAAAGGTTTAGATGCGAATTTCATTCGCACAAGGATGACTCTGTTCAATATCAGTAATATTAGCAAAAGTTGTTTCTGCAATATTGTAGAGAGCTTCTGCTGTAAAAAAGGCTTGATGTCCAGTAATTAGTACATTGGGGAACGTTGTCAGACGTTGGAAAATATCATCTTGAATAATTTCGCCAGACAAATCCTCAAAGAACAATTCTGATTCTTGCTCGTAGACATCCACACCAAGATAGCCAATCTTACCAGACTTTAATCCCTCAATCACTGCAAGGGTATCAATCAGCGCTCCTCGGCTAGTATTAATTAGCATCACACCTGGCTTAATCTTTTCTATTGCCTCAGTATTAATCAAGTGATGCGTTTCAGGAGTCAGGGGGCAATGCAAAGAGATAATATCGGAGTTGGCAAATAGCTCAGGTAGTTCTACATACTTTCCACCTAGCGCCTCCAATTCTGGATTGCGATAAACGTCATAAGCTAGTAGGTGACAGCCAAATCCCTTCATAATCTGTCCTAAAATCAGACCGATTTTACCAGTACCGACAATTCCCACTGTGCGATCGTGCAAATTAAATCCCAACAGTCCATCTAGGGAAAAATTGCCTTCTCGGACACGGTTATAAGCACGATGAATTTTGCGATTTAGGCTCAAAATCAATCCTACGGCATGTTCTGCTACCCCATAAGGTGAATAGGCGGGAACACGCACAACAGTAATTCCTAAGTCTGCTGCGGCTTGCAAGTCTACATTGTTAAACCCTGCACATCGAAGGACAATCAAGCGAGTTCCCCCTGAGGCGAGAAGCTCTAAAGTTGAAGCATCTACCTGATCGTGTACAAACACGCAAACCGCCGGAAATCCGGCGGCAAGGATAGCCGTATCCCGATTTAAGCGGGGTTCAAAAAACACTAATTCGTGTTGGGTGGGAGAATTTGCAGCTGACAAAAACTGCCGATCGTAGGCTTTTGTACTGAAAACTGCTACTTTCATGCAAAACCTCAGGCTTTATGCTGCACGGTGTTCGAGTACATAATACCTTGACGTTTAAAGGAGCGATGTCTACGACAAGCCTAGCTGCGGGACTTTTGAATATTTTCAGTCTTGGGAATTGCTCTTTGTCTTTGCTTTTTAACTTGAGAGTTGATTCTGGATGAGCTTATTGGTGCAGCTTTATTCTTCATCCCGATATAACTCTTGCAAGTCTTGTAACTGAGTCTTCCGAGAAATTCGGCGATATTTTTTACTTTCTAGCTTGGGTTCGTATTGACTCTGCCCTTTGCCTTTGCTTTTGCTTTTTAACTTCATCGTAGATTCTGGATCGGCTTGTTCGTGCATCTGTGTTTGATGAGCGATCGCCGCGTCCAAAAATTCTAAATAATGTTCATATCGTTCCCAATCTCCCCGCACCGCACATTCAGGCTCGTCTCGATGCAGACAATCACTAAACCGACAGCTAGCAACTGCTAACCGCTTTCTAGCTTCTGGGAAATAATGGATTAATTCTTCTGGTATACAATCCATATCCGGCTGATTAAAGCCGGGAGTATCCGCCAGTAATCCACCCTTAGGTAACTCAAATAATTCTATATGGCGAGTGGTATGACGACCACGAGCTAATTTGCCCGAAACTTCTCCGACTCGCAGCTTGGCAGAGTCAATCAGCGTATTAATCAGGCTGGATTTACCTACGCCAGATGGCCCAGCAATGACAGTAATTTTATTGCTCAAATATCTGGCGGCTTGCTCAGTATTTATACCATCTTTAACACTGATAAATATTGGTTGATAACCCCAACCAAGGAGGCGATCGCTAACTTGTTGCTGTTCTGGCGGTGAAATTAAATCACTTTTATTCAAGCATAAAAGCACATCTAAATCAGTAGACTCAGCTTTAATTAGAAACCGACTCAGTTGATAAGGTTCCAAAGGCGGATCGGCTACAGCAAATACCAATAGAATTTGGTTGACATTGGCGATCGCGGGACGATCTAACTCACTTTGGCGGGGTAAAACCTCCGCGATCGCACCCCGTCCCCCAGCCCAATCTGGCTCTTCTACCACAACGCGATCGCCCACCATCACCTGTTGTCCAATTTTTTTCAGGCGGGTTCGACGAGTACAGAGGAGGAGGGAGGCATTTAAATCTAGTTTCTCCTCTGCTCCCCTGCTCCCCTGCTCCCCATCCTCTTCATCTAGCTGTACTCGGTAAAAATTGGCCTGTACAGCCACCACCGTACCCAATAACTGTCCAGTTGCGGCAAAATTTTTCCCTGTCATTGGCTAGCAACTGGACGACGCACTAGCAGAGAAAAATAACTAGTGCAATCTGTAATTTGTTCCACCTGATAACCTGCCATTGTCAAACTATCAGGAACCTGCTCAATCGGCTCACCTGGATCTAGCCAGACTTCTAGTAAACCTCCCAATGGCATTTTCTCCAGACGTAATTTTGTCCGCACGAAATTAATCGGGCAAGGGGTGCCGCGTAAATCAAGTTGAGCATCGGGAGTTGAAACAGAAGAGGGCATCATCACTTAAATAAATTTCCCAAGAATCCTTCTAGACCACCTTTACCAGTGCGATCGCCCTTAATTTTAGCCAGTTTCTCCAATAGTTCCCTCTCCTCTGGGGTGACTTTATTGGGAATATCAATTAATACGTTCAGCATGTGATCCCCACGACTGACGGGATTACCCAAGCGAGGTACGCCGCGATTTTCCAACTTCATCACCGTATTCGGCTGAGTTCCGGCTGGAATAATCAGTTCTACTGGGCCATCTACCGTATCTACCTCTAACCGACAACCTAAAATCGCTTGTAGGTAGCTAACTTTGATTTCCGAGAGAATATTAATGCCATCCCGTTGGAATTCCTCATCCTCATTCACGAACAAGTAAACATACAAATCCCCAGGAGGACCGCCGCGCTGACCGGAATCTCCTTCACTAGAAATTCGTAAACGTGTGCCATTATCCACCCCAGCCGGAATGGTAATTTTGAGTTTCTTTGTGACTTGATTTGCGCCCTTACCATCACAGGCATCACACTTATCTTCAATGACCATCCCTGTGCCATTACAGGTGGGACAAGTTGAGACTTGGGTGAAACTGCCAAAGGGTGTTCTCGTGACACGGCGGACTTGACCAGAACCGCTACAAGTCGAACAAGTCCGAGGACGGGTTCCAGGTTTAGCACCAGAACCGCTACATACTTCACAATTTTCTAAATGGGAAATGCGAATTTCTTTTTCGCCGCCAAATACTGCTTCCCGAAAGTCTAACTTCAGGTCTAGCCGTAGATCATCGCCCCTGGCAGGCCCACTGCGTCGTCTTTGTTGCGTGGGATTACCCATACCGCCAGCAAAGCCACTAAAAATGCTTTCAAAGATATCGGCAAAGCCACCCATATCACCGACATCTTGAAAGCCCGCGCCAGCAGCACCAGATACACCCTCAGGGCCAAAGCGATCGTAACGAGCGCGGGTTTCTGGTTCTGAGAGTACCTCGTAAGCGCGGTTAATTTCTTTAAAGCGATCCTCCGCTCCCGGTTCTTTGTTCACATCTGGGTGATACTTCCGGGCTAAACGGCGATAGGCTTGTTTGATTTCTTCTTTGTCGGTGTCACGAGAGACACCCAGGATTTCATAATAGTCGCGGGCCATATAGCAAAGGTAAAAGTTAGAAGGAAGAAAGCAGAAGTCAGTAGAAGATCACGGTCACTTGCTACCCTACGTAAAAGTGTTTTGCTTGACAGATATGCAAGAGCAACACAGTCTCCTTTAGAGGGTGGCTTGCCGGAGGTCAGACAGAAGATAAAATTAATTTTTGTTAATAAATTAATTTTACCCTTTAGCTTTTACAAAAATCACCGACAAATCTTGAATAACAGGTGCTTTCCTCGTGGGAGACGACAAAAGCTATAGAAGTTAAGAGCAGGGGAAGCCTTTGCTCAGACTTCTCACTGCCGAGTCGGCTGTCTCTTTTACAATTGTGCTACGTAGCAGAGGAAAACCCCGCCCATCAACCAGATGGGCTAGCCGCACCATTAGGTGTGGAAAACCACCCTTATGCAATGGAAGTGCATCTAAACTGGCACACTGCCTAGTCCAAAGTAATTTGCTTCTACAATCTAGCAAACCCCTGGGGTCTTGTGAAACTTCGCTAAATATTTTAGATATATTGAAATGTCTTAATTAAAATTTGTAACTTAGGGAGTGGGGAGTGGGATATGAGGGGGATGAGGAAGTAGGGGAAGATTGACATCCTCACCGCCGTGTTCGCCCTTGGCGTTCCCGAAGGGTACGCACGGTGATTCTGGAGTAATGAGTAACAAGTAATAAGTAAATACCCATTTTTCATCCACTCATTACTCATTACTCCTTACTCATTACTTTAAAGCCGTGCTTCCAGCACGGGGTTTTAAACCCATTTTTCTGATAACTATTCACCAATGCCCCATGCCCAACCCCTAATCTATCGCCTCATAATCAGCTTGTGCAGTACTTTCTTCGTCAAAATCAAAGTTGAATTGTGGTATTAGTGTACCGTTCATTGGTGAATCTACTTCTGGCGTAAAAAGACTAGCTGAATCCTTCTCAATCTCATCACTTTGGCTGTTAGCTCGGTTGTAGACATCGGCACCAATTGCAAACAAGGTTTGTTGGAAGTCTTCTAAGCGCTGCTTAAATTCCACAGTGGAAATGCTGGAGTCAATCATTGCCGCTTGGAGTTGGGAAACTT
The DNA here is from genome assembly GCF_036916655.1 of Nostoc sp. GTDB lineage: Bacteria > Cyanobacteriota > Cyanobacteriia > Cyanobacteriales > Nostocaceae > Nostoc. Next base: position 31,940 of record NZ_JBALFY010000032.1, on the reverse strand, counting down.
TTTCACTGGCTAAGGTTTTTATCTGGTCGCCGATAAAGCTGCTGTTATCTTTGATGGTGGATTCGTAACTGAACAACAAATTATCTGCTTGGTTTTTGAGTTCAACCAGTTCTTTACGTCTTCTATCTTCTTCGGCAAACAGTTCGGCCTCTTGGCGCATCCGTTCGACTTCGTTAGTACTCAAACCACCTGTATTGGTAATCCTGATACTCTGTTCTCTACCAGTACCTTTATCTTGAGCAGAAACCTTCAAGATGCCGTTGACATCGATTTCAAAGGATACTTCAATTTGCGGCACACCACGGGGCGATGGGGGAATTCCGGCGAGCAAAAACTTGCCGAGACTCTTGTTATCTCGTGACATTGCCCGTTCACCTTGGAGGATGTGAATTTCTACTGAGGTTTGCCCATCAACGGCGGTGGAAAAAACTTGTGACCGACTCGTAGGAATTGTGGTGTTGCGTTCAATGATTTTGGTGAACACTTCACCCAAGGTTTCAATTCCCAAGGACAGAGGGGTAACATCCAAGAGTAAGAGATTATCGACTTCACCACCCAATACACCTGCTTGGATAGCTGCTCCTAATGCTACGGCTTCGTCAGGGTTGATGGAGCGATCGGGAGCTTTGCCGTTGAAAAACTTAATTAGCGCGTTTTGAACTGCGGGAATACGGGTGGAACCACCTACCAAAATAATCCGGTCTATGGCTTCTGGTTTGAGATCGGCATCTTTGAGCGATTGGATCAGTGGTTCGATGGTCGCTTCAATTAATTTAGCGGCCAGTTCTTCAAATTTAGAACGACTGAGTTCCATTTCCAGATGCTTTGGCCCGGTGTCATCAGATGTAATAAAGGGCAAATTGATGGAGGTATTCACCATACTGGAGAGTTCAATTTTTGCCTTTTCCGCTGCTTCCCGCAGGCGTTGCAACGCCATCTTGTCTTTGGAAAGGTCGATTTTCTCTTCTTGCTGGAAACGTTCCATCATCCAAAGGACGATCGCATTATCAAAGTCGTCTCCACCTAAGTGGTTATTACCACAAGTCGCCTTAACTTCAAAAACGCCGTCCCCAAGTTGTAGGATCGATACATCGAAAGTACCGCCTCCCAAGTCAAATACTAAAATTAGCTGCTCTTGGTCTTGCTTTTCCAATCCAAAAGCTAAAGCCGCAGCTGTTGGCTCATTGATGATTCGCAGTACTTCTAGTCCTGCAATGGTGCCAGCATCTTTAGTTGCTTGTCTTTGGGCATCTGTGAAATATGCGGGTACGGTGATCACTGCTTGAGTGACTTCCTCACCCAAGAAGTTTTCCGCATCCTGCTTCAGCTTTTGCAGGATCATGGCGGATAATTCTTGTGGCGTGTAGTTTTTTGAGCGAATTTGGACATCTACGGTCTCATCTCGACCTTTGATACAGTTGTATGGGACGCGATCGCGTTCTATTTCCGTGTCTTCCCAACGCCGCCCGATAAATCGTTTAATACTGTAAATTGTGTTTTCAGCATTGGTTACGGCTTGGCGCTTTGCCAATTGACCAACCAAGCGATCGCCACTTTTCCCAAATCCGACAATACTTGGAGTAGTTCGTCCCCCTTCAGAATTGGAGATCACTAGTGGTTGACCGCCCTCCAAAACTGCGACGCAACTGTTAGTAGTGCCTAAGTCAATCCCAATAACTTTTCCCATATTTGCCAGTATTTTTACTGATTTATTCTGCTGTAATATGTCGCGGACTAACTTTTTTCCTAAGAACAAAGGCTAGCGGATAACGTCTGTGGAACCTCTTTTGCTACCAGCAAAAGAGAAGTTGAAACACAGAGAGTTATCCAAAGCCTTGTTTTGATTTAGGTACGCGATGCTCGTCCTTACTAGAACCCAGGCACTTCAGGTCAGCGAGGTGAGCGATTACAGCTTAACTGTTGGCTGAACTCGGCTGATCTTCTGGTGCAGCAGGGCTATCTTCCTTGGGAGCAGCTACTTTGACCATTGCATGGCGTAGCACGCGATCGCCCAAGTAGTATCCGCGCACTAACTCTTCTAACACTGTTCCTTCAGGATGTTCATCCGTAGGTTCCCGCATTACTGCTTCGTGCAGGTTAGGATCAAATTCTTGGTTTTCGGGACGCATTGGTGATACACCCAAGCGCTTCAGGCTATCTACTAATTGTTTATAAACGCCTTGGTAACTTTTGTGCATGGTCATTTCGCCATCAGATTGCGGTTTGAGGTGCGATCGCGCCCGCTCAAAATTATCGACCACTGGCAGCAATTCCAAAATCGTGTTCCGTTTCACCTGCAACTCTAAGTCTTCTTTTTCTTTACTAGTGCGTTTCCGGTAATTCTCAAAATCAGCAGCAATCCGCATATATTGAGTACTACGTTCTTCTAACTGCGTTTTGAGGGACTCGATTTGTTGAGTCAGTTCTGCCAAAGCTGCCCTCTCTACTTCAGTTTTCTCGGTTGCAGCGAAGCTATTGTCTGGATTGATAGTAGCCGTATCTCCTGTTTGGGCTGCCACTTGTTCTGTCACCTCGCTACCAGATTCATTGAAATTAATTTGGGCTGGGGAGTCACTCATCATTGCTTGCTTTACCTCTGTTGGTTCACCCAATTGCTGGCTTGTATTGTTTATCTGTTTATTTTCATCGATCATTGTCCATTCATTCCAGTTTCTATTTATGGCAGTCTATCTCCACAGTTTGTAGCCGTCGTCATCCACGACTTACCACTGGGGCTGATTTTGTTGCCGATAAGTTCCTGGAAGTGATTTAACCGTCCTCTTATTGTGACAAATGGTGAACACGTTAGCCCAGAAGCGACTAAGGCGGGAACCCGAACGAGTAGGACTGGGGACTGGGGAGTAAAAGGGCGGTTAGAAACCGCGTCTACACGGACAAAACCCACCTCCGTGGGTTTAAAACACTCAATTTTTCTTTAGTCCGCGTAGGTGGACTTTGTTTGTGTAGCCGCGAATTCTATTCGCTTTTTTGGGAAATGAGAATTCTACCTCCCAGGCTGGGAATACTTTAAGTAGAGGTTTCCCCAAATCAATTGCTCATTTATGAACTCGTCACCACAACGGCGCAGTACCGCTCTAACTACCAGAACAGAGTTTTCACCCTTTGGCAATAAGCTAGTCCAATCTGGCTATGTCAATACTGAACAGATGAGGCAGGCACTAATTGAAAGCCGCAAATCTGGCAGACCCTTAACGGAAGTACTAGAGTCAATCACTGGGCAACAACTATCGCCTGAGTTGCTCAGGCAATATAAAAAACAGCAGCTATTTGAACTTAAAATCCTATACGGAGTTGAATTTCTCGATCCTGAAGTCAACTCTGTTGGCAATACGATGATGGGGAATCTGATTGAAACCCTGATCCCAATCGATATCTGTCGTCGCCATCGTTTAGTACCACTATCGAAACACGAAGACCAAACCCCACCCTCAGTTTTAGTGGCGATGGTCGCTCCAGATAATCTAGAGGCTTCTGATGACCTGAACCGCATCCTGCGCCCCCAAGGTTTGGCGTTGCAGCGGATGGTGATTACCCAGGAAGACTACCAACAGCTAATCAACCAATACTTGGATGAAATGGCTGTTAAGCAGAAGCACCTAGAACAAGAAAAGTTTACAGATATTAATCAGGATTTAGAAAACCTCGGAAATCTTGATATTTCAGATGCTCCTGAAGAAATGGAGGCTGATCTAGGGGCAGCAATGAAGGGTGCAGAGGATGCCCCAGTCATCAACCTAGTTAACAGAATCCTGGCTAAAGCCTTGCATGAGGGCGTTTCTGATATTCATATCGAACCGCAAGAAGAAAATTTACGCATTCGCTTTCGGAAGGATGGCGTACTGAAGGAAGCTTTCGATCCCCTACCGAAAAAAATTATTCCGGCGGTGACAGCCCGATTTAAAATTATCTCCAATCTAGACATTGCGGAACGCCGTCTACCTCAAGATGGACGTATCCGACGGCTGTTTGAGGGACGCAAGGTGGACTTCCGGGTGAATACCTTACCCAGTCGCTACGGGGAAAAGGTGGTACTGCGGATTTTGGATAACTCCTCCACCCAGTTGGGATTAGATAAGTTAATTACCGATCCAGAGACTTTACATATTGTCCAGGATATGGTTAGCCGTCCCTTTGGGCTAATTTTGGTAACTGGGCCAACTGGTTCTGGGAAAACAACCTCTCTGTATTCTGCACTCTCAGAAAAGAATGATCCTGGAATTAATATCAGTACTGTAGAAGACCCAATTGAGTACAGTCTTCCAGGGATTACTCAAGTACAGGTGATTCGGGAAAAAGGGCTGGATTTTGCTACCGCGTTGCGGGCTTTCTTACGTCAAGATCCAGATGTGCTACTGGTGGGTGAAACACGGGATAAGGAAACGGCAAAAACAGCGATTGAAGCTGCCTTAACTGGTCACTTAGTATTAACTACCTTACATACTAATGATGCCCCAGGTGCGATCGCACGTTTGGGAGAAATGGGGATTGAGCCTTTCATGGTTTCTAGTTCCCTAATTGGCGTTCTAGCTCAACGTTTGGTGCGGCGTGTCTGTTCTGAATGTCGTATTCCCTACACTCCCACAACCGAAGAACTAGCTCGTTATGGTCTATCAGCTTCCTCTGATGTTGGAGTCACCTTCTATAAAGCTAACAGTTTGACATTAGATGCGATCGCCGAAGCCAAAGCCAAAAATCAGCTTTGTCCAAAATGTAATGGCGGCGGCTACAAAGGGCGTTGTGGTGTTTATGAAGTTATGCGAGTCACCGAAAACCTCCAAACTCTCATTAACGAAGATGCACCCACAGAACGCATCAAAGAAGTAGCAATAGAAGAGGGAATGAAAACCTTGCTGGCTTACAGTTTAGACTTAGTGCGCCTTGGTTCTACCACCCTAGAAGAAGTAGAACGGGTGACATTTACTGATACTGGTTTGGAAGCCGAGTTAAAAGCCAAACGCAAGACTGGTCTTACCTGCCGGAGTTGCGAGGCCACATTGAAACAAGAATGGTTGGATTGTCCTTACTGTATGACAGCTCGGTTTTAAGACTAATAGTCATTAGTCATTAGTCATTGGTCATTAGTTGATGCTTACTAACTTAAAACAAATGACAAATGACAAAGAACAAATAACAAATATTAAAAGGAAGCAGAACTATGGAAATGATGATTGAAGACTTGATGGAGCAATTGATTGAATTGGGTGGCTCGGATATGCATTTATCCGCAGGTTTGCCTCCCTACTTCCGCATCAGTGGCAAACTCACCCCCATAGGTGAACATGTATTGACAGCCGATCAATGTCAAAGGCTAATTTTTAGTATGCTTAACAACACCCAGCGTAAAACCTTAGAGCAGAACTGGGAGTTGGATTGTTCTTATGGCGTTAAAGGTTTAGCTCGCTTCCGGGTCAATGTTTATAAAGAACGTGGTTCTTATGCTGCTTGTTTACGGGCATTAAGTTCTAAGATTCCTAACTTTGAAAAATTAGGTTTGCCAGACATCGTGCGGGAAATGACAGATAAGCCCAGAGGGCTAATTTTGGTGACAGGCCCTACAGGTTCCGGCAAGACAACAACCCTAGCGGCAATGATTGACTTGATTAACCGCACCAAGGCAGAGCATATTTTGACGGTGGAAGACCCAATTGAATTTGTCTACGAACCAATTAAAAGTTTGGTTCACCAGCGACAACTAGGTGAAGATACTAAGAGCTTTGCTAATGCTTTGAAAGCAGCTTTGCGGGAAGATCCAGATATTGTTCTGGTAGGGGAAATGCGTGATTTAGAAACAATTTCTTTGGCGATTTCCGCAGCAGAAACAGGACACTTGGTATTTGGCACGCTACACACCAGTTCCGCTGCACAAACGGTTGACCGGATTATTGACGTTTTCCCCCATGAAAGACAAACCCAGGTGCGGGTGCAGTTGTCTAACTCTTTAGTAGCGGTATTTAGCCAAACCTTAGTGTCCAAGAAAAGCCCTAAACCTGGTGAGTATGGTCGGGTAATGGCTCAAGAAATTTTGATTGTTACTCCTGCTATTTCTAACTTGATTCGAGAAGGCAAAACATCTCAAATTTACTCAGCTATTCAAACTGGTGGCAAATTAGGGATGCAAACTCTGGAGAAGGTTTTAGCCGATTTTTACAAAGCAGGAACGATTTCCTTTGAAGCGGCGATGTCTAAGACTTCTAAGCCAGATGAAATCCAACGTCTCATCGGTACTTCTGTACCACCACAAGCAGCAGGTGCGAAACCTGGTGCGGCTGCCAAGGCGCATTAAAGGAAATGGGGAGACGAGGGGGATGAGGGAGAAGAATTAATAACCAATGCCCAATGCCCCATACCCATACCCAATTAATAACAACTATTTTGAATTTATTTTATGCCAAACTTCGTTGCCCGTGTTCGGGATTCGCAAGGAAACTCTCGAACAGAAAAAATTGTTGCCGAATCCTTGGTACAAGCTCGGACTAATCTCAGAGATCAAGGTTTTGTCATCCAAGAACTCAAACAATCTCAGGGATTTCAGCCAGATGTTGCCTTCAAAAATTTCCAGAATTCCTTAATTAAGGTTTCTGTGAAAGACAAAGCCGTTTTTTCGCGTCAATTTGCCGTTTTGATGAATGCGGGAGTTGCGATCGTTAGAAGTCTAGGGGTACTTTCTGAACAGTGTAGTAATACTAAACTGAAACAAGCCCTGGTGGAGATTAGCACCGATGTTCAAAGCGGAATGAATCTTTCAGAGGCAATGCGGAAGCATCCTGACTGTTTTGATGGATTATATGTGAGTATGATTCAAGCTGGCGAAGTTGGTGGTGTTCTAGACGAAGTTTTGAATCGTTTAGCTAAGTTGTTAGAAGATGTTGCCCGTTTACAAAATCAAATTAAATCAGCATTATCTTATCCAACGGTCGTGGGTTTTATCGCAGTTGCGATCTTTCTCGGTATGACCATTTTTCTGATTCCGATTTTTGCCACGATTTTTACACAAATTGGCATCTCACTACCACCTCTAACGCAATTCTTGATGGATGCTAGTAAATTTTTGAGAAGTCCGAGTGCTTTCATCCTTCTCGCTGCTCTCATAGTACTAAAAATTGCCTATGGAAAATATGCTCAAACTCCTGTTGGTCGCATCACAATTGATCGTCTTTCACTCAAAATGCCGTTGTTTGGTGACTTAATTCAAAAGTCTTCAGTTGCCCGGTTTAGTAGAACTTTTGGTTCTTTGACTCGTTCAGGTGTACCAATTTTAACTTGCTTAGAAATTGTCCGAGATACATCAGGAAACCAAGTAATTGCCAATGCCATAGACGCAGCCCGTATGGAAATTCAACAAGGAGGTATGATTAGCATTGCTTTGCAAAAAGATGCTGTTTTTCCAGCTATGGCAATTCAGATGATTAGCATCGGAGAAGAAACTGGAGAATTAGATGGAATGTTGATGAAAGTTGCTGATTTCTATGAAGATGAAGTTGAGCAAGCAGTAAAAGCAATGACCAGTATTTTAGAACCGGTGATGATTGTAGTTCTAGGGGGAATGGTTGGAACCATTTTGCTAGCGATGTATCTACCTATGTTTGCGGTATTTGAAAAGCTGGGATAAGGGATTAATAGTTAGGGGTTAGAAGTTAGGAGTTAAATTTTTTTATTCCTAAACTGTTAACTCTTAACTTATTAATTTTATTCTTAAGTTCTAACTCCTAATTACTCACTATTTAATAAACTATGACTGTGCAAAAATCTCACTACGAAGCAAGTTTAGCAGAGTACAGCAATCATCTAGCTGCGATCGCCTTACTAAAGCAATATCGTCCATACTTGGAGATGATCCCTAGTCTGCGTCGTCCAGATGAAAGTGTGATCACTATACCCTTGCCAATTGTCCGTCTTCGCAATACTACAACAGCGCCACAAACAATTTGCTTACCCTGTGATGTGGCAATTTTAATGTGCGATCCAGAATGGAAAATAAAAACTGGAGCCGAAATTTTAGTTTTTATTCATCGCGCTCACGAAGACTTTTCTGATTTATTAGGACGTTGGCGACAAACTCAAGTGTACTTGGACAATGATTATGAGTGGTTGATGCCTCTGCGCCACAGTCATATTTTGAGTGAGGGAGCTAATACTATATATCCTCTATTTGTCGTTTTTAGTGAGACTGTAGAACGCATCCCCAGAGGCCTGGTAGGAGCCGAACTCCCATTTATTATGCAAACACCAGATTCACTGCTTGAGGAAAATTTCACAGAAATTTTCTCTCCAGAAATTCCACCAACTTAGAAAAAGTCTTACCGTTTATATAGCAATCTGTAAACAATAAATTTTTACACATATAAGCACTATAGCAATCCTATTTTATTTGTAATAATTGCAAACCACATATCCCCGACTTATTTGAGAAGTCGAGGATATTATTTCTCAGGAATGATTTAGAGGGTAACTATATTTGATCAAGCGTAAGCCCTCTAGTCGGAGAGCCTCAGGATAGAGAGCTTTGTAAATATTGCAATTTGGTGATTGAATATCATAACGACCTGTAGCCTTAAAGGTTGCCAAAGGACAACCACCTGTACACCAATTTTTCCACTCACATGTACGACAGCCTTCTTTTTCCTCAACTGGCAAATTCTGAATACCTGCTTTATCTTGTCGCACAACACTTAAAGGATCTTCAGTGGCAGATGAAGATACAGTTTTATGTAGCTGCATCTGGCATTTAGCAATTTGTCCTTTGTGATCAAATACGAGATAGCTTTGTCCAACTCCACAAGTTCGTTTATGAGGAGAAGATAAGTTAGCACGATCAATCAATGAGCCTAGTAAGCTTCGATTAGGTAATTTCAATTCAATAACTTTGAACGCTGCTAACATTCCCTCTATCAGCCGAGATTCTTCTAGTTGCAAGTCTTCGTAAGAAGCTGAGAGTTCATTTTCGCGATAGAAATTTAAACTAAAGGGTAGATTCTTTTCCAAGATCCATTCAATAAGAGCGGACAATCCTGCTGCGTTCCGCCCACTAACTGTAATGGAAATATCTGGTATAAGACCATTTTGTAAAGCAATGTTAATACCTCGTTCAACATCTTGAAACGATCCCTTCCCACCCGCATAAGAACGTTGGATATTGTGAAAATTGGATAATCCATCTAGTGAAATCATGAGACGCAGATTCAATATTTGCAGCATCTCAATCATCTCAGGAGTAATCAATGTTCCATTACTAAGAACAACTCCATCTAATATGATATCTGTTTCTTTACTAAGGAATTGAGCGTACAAATGCAGATCCTTAATTAAAGGGGAACATAGTAATGCTTCTCCTCCTGCATACTTCAGTTTGACGCGGCGGTAATTATTTAAAATTGCAGAGCGAAATGTAGCTTCAATAGCTGCTTTACCTATATCCATTGACATATCATTTGCTACATGAGGAAGGTAGCAGTAATCACATCTTAAGTTACAGCGATCGGTGATATGTAACCATGCTGTTAAAGTTTCTGGTATTTCATTTAGATGAAATGAGTAATTATTATTAGGTGCTATCAAACGTGCTTGATATAGTTTTTGAATAGCTGTCTGTAAGTCTGCTGAACCAATAGAAGGATTTTCTATTGCAATATCATCTAATTTATGAGGGTTTGTAAATTGATTTAATAAATATGTTGCTGATTGATTTAGAACTGCTACTTTATGATGAGTACCATAACAGATAGAATAAGTATCATCTAGATTCATTATCTGCGAGTTGGGAACTCTTACAAACTCTGTCTCTAACATTCCCAGAGATAATCGGATATCTGAGCTTAATTCTGTTAAAGGGGATAAGTCACAGGCACAATCCCCTCCATCACAGTCGCATTGCCCAGTTGGTACATAAGTAGAATTGAGAGAAACTAAAATTTGGGGTCGACCAATTTTTTTACTAAGCATGAGAAGATGGCTGTTTAGTGGCACGTATTCTAGTCAGGAACATTTGTTGATCGCACCATTCCTTAAGGGCTTTATGATCTTTCCACTGAGATTTTAGTTGTTGAATCAGATTTTTAGAAAGTTCTATCGGCAAACGTTCAATTTTCTTTTGGATTAGATTTAGCTCATGTTTGATTGAATACGGCCCGAAACCTCCATGTTGAAAGATTTTGGGTATTCCTTGAGCATATTTACTAAAAGCAAAATCGTAGTTCGCTTCTTGAAATGCAACATCACCTTCTATCCGTAATATACGACCAAAGTATAATGTATGGATATTTTGATAGGATTGGAAGCGATCGCTAAGTTCTCGCGCATAATCTGAGATATGGTTGTATACTTTTGCATAATAATCAAACTCAGCTTTACCTACCAGGCTATCGATGGCGTATCGCATGTCATTGTATTCTAGACTAGTCTGATAAGAGCGTTCATTGAGTATTAGAGCTTGTTCTTGCAAGGTGCGATCGCCTGTTTGAAACCCAAGATGCCAATAGACACTAGCAATTTGGTGTAAAATCCCAGGTAATTCCTCTTCAAGTCCGTATTTTTCTGCCAGTTTCAGGCTTTTTTCTAAAGCATCTTGAGCAAGACTGAGGAGATTGAGATCCCACTGTACTTGTGTCACATCCCAAACGGCTTCATTTACTACCTCGGCACTAAACCACTGATTTAAGCCTAACTGAAAGTACGCTCTACATAATATTTGATTATCGTTTTCCTCATTGTCGCAACGGCTTAATGCTCGTTCAAGTAGCTGTTTAGCTTTCACATAATTACCATTATCTACTAAAATAGTAGCAGAGGCAATTTCGGCGTTGGCTATTTCGCGTTCGCTCTCAACACTCGACCACATATCAATAGCAGCTTTAAAACACTGTTCGGCTTTTACGTAATCTTTTTGTTGTCCATATAAAAATCCCAAGTTATTCTGAATGCTAGCCATAACTTGAGTTAAGCCTTTGTCGGGAGTATCAACTTCCATAGCCGCATCCCAACCTAGTTTGTAATATTTCTCCGCTTCCTGAAAGTTGTTGAGTTGTCGATGCAGATAACCAACTTGGTTAGCTACATTAGGAATAGCAGATGATAGCTTCTTACCTTGAACTATAGATAAACACTTTTGCTGATATTTCAAGGCTTCGTTATAAAGATGTAACTTGGTATTTAGCATTCCCAAGACATTATAAATATCTGCTTGAAGAGAAGAATTAGAAGATTGTTCCGATAATATCCCCTCTAGCTTTCTCACCTCATCTTCTTTTGTACTCTTGTCTTTAAGGGCGGAAAAAACCCTTGATTCAAAAACTTTCAATTGAACTTTTTGATCGGGGTCTAGGTCTTTTTCAAACTGCTTCGCAATTGCCAATAATTGGTTTACAAAGCTGAATTTCTTGGCTTGAGTGCGGATTGTATTAGTAACTTCATACCAAGTTTGAAAACCTGTTGTTAGATCGGCGTATAAAGCATTCCATAGCCATCGCGTAGTATTGAATTCCCGCAGTTGTTTAATTTCTTCAATCAAAAACTCGATATTAGCGACTTGATGAGAATCATCAGAGTAACGTTGAACCTCCAAGCTCCTTTTTTGTGGGCCTAGCTGATAATCCTTTTGCTCGAAATATTTAGCAGCAATCCGACTGTCTCGTTTTCTCCATTCCTCATCGGGGTCAATGTCTGCCCATACATATTTTTCAACTAAGTCTCGTACAATATCATGCAATGCTATTTGAGAACCACCTATTACTGGTTTAATAAAAAAGTAGCTTTGTGCATCAATAAATAATTTTTGAGCATCTTCTGTAGATAGTTCTAATAAATTAGCAATATCAGTGCTATCTAGTGGGTAGATACGTGAAAGCAAGAGGGTAAGCTGATCCATTGATGTCCGAAGCTGCGTAATATGTCGAACCATCTCAGCTTCAAATCCACCACTTTTTTCCAACCTACCTGGAATAGTTTCTATATTTTCATTCTCTAACCAATCTGGTATGACTTCCCGATAAGCATACTCTACTCCAAATTCAATCATTATCGGGCTGCCACCAGAAAGAATTATGATCTTTTTAACCAATTCTTGTCCAAGAGTAAAATGAAGCTGCTCCTCCTTGGAAAGAATATATGTTTGTACATCTTCATTAGTAAATTCATTTAATTCTAAACAAGTTAATTCTTCTTCTTTGAATGAATTTTCTAGAACTTGACGAGCAATACTAGGGCGGCCTGCTAAAATAAATACGGCATTATCTAGTTGATGGCATAAATCGCTAATATACTTCCAAACTTTCTCTCTTACCTCTTCTTGTCCTAACTTCTCGACTGTATCAATTATAAATACTAGTCTCTGTTGGCTGGATTTTAGATTAATTTTATCGACCAAGAACTTTTCAAGTTGTCTACGTTCTTGTTCGTATGCAATTCCACTAAGGCGGTTTTCATCTTCTCGCAGTTGTCGTAACCGGAGCAACCATTCTTTATATGTAGAATCGTATAATTGTTTGGCGATTTGAGTACATAAATCTTCTGCATCATTAAAAACAGGCATATCGCAATCAATAATTTCACTTGTCCCAATCTCAACTTGATTTAGGCGCAATTGCAATGCTTGAAGCAACCAAGTTTTGCCAATTCCACCTCTACCCTCCACCAAAACGACATGGAGATTAGGCTCTTGAACAAGGGAAATAATTCGATTTAGATGTTCTTCACGACCAACAAATTCTAATTTATCTAGTTCAGACATAATATAAGACTCCTATTCTATTTTTCCAAAAACTCAGTACATACCTATTTCCCATTCACTATTCCCTAGTTAGTTATTTTGAATAGCTTCATCAAGCTTATGAATTAAATATCTATATGGTTCGTCATTATATTCATCATTGTGCAGATAATAATTGACAACAAACTGAAATTCCCAGTCTTTTTCTACTTCAGATTTCAGCGTAGAAAGAAATTCATGGATTTGCTCTTTATCTGTGTTGTGGAATATTGCTAGAGTCTCTTCAACAGTTTTCTCGAAGAAAGTTTTGCGGAGGTTCTGTCGATAAGATAGACTATTAGCACCACGATTAATAAATCCAGCATGTTGCTGAAGAATTTGAAAAAAATACTGCATAGACCAAGTACCTGCATCAGCAGAATTATTCTTTGATTTGAGTTGATCAATATACTCTCGGCAGATTTTAGCTGCTTCGCTACAAAGCTCTTGAAAGCTCTCAGGCGAACTTTCTCGAAGCAGACTAATGACTAGTATTCGCCGTGTCATGCCATCTTTTATAAACGTTTTGTCACGAGTAAAAATAGATGTTTTTGTAAGTTCAAGACTTAATTTAAAACTATCATTACTGAAAGGTAACTGAAATCTTTGAACTGCTTCCTTTAATACCCAAGTACTATTTAGTATGGGAAATATACTCAATTTTTCAATTGATTCGTATAGATGATAATCATTTTCTTTCCTCAAGCTTTCTCTAATCTGATCTCTACATTTTTTGAGTTTTTTTTCCCATAATTGCTTGCCATAACTGTTTAAAAACAAACTAAATGTGTAATCGCCACTTCGATAAACTTTTAGTGCTTCAGCAATCCCCCCTGGATGTCCGCCAGTTAAATACAGTAAGTGTCCTGATAGCAGGGCAAGACTTTCAGAATTCATGTCGATTGACTTGAGATATTTTGTTGCTGTATCCTGAATCACTTCCCAGTTAAAAGGACAGAGTACTAATTTAGTAAAAATTCGATCTAAGGGGAGATCAATTAGACAGCGAGCTGCAATAACAACTCGAAATCTTCCAGAATTATTTTTAAAGAACTGCAACTTTTTCAAAAGTTCTTGAATTTTATCTTTGAAATCATTAAACTCCTTAAAAATTTCCTTTAAACGTTCCTTTTCTGGCGCACTTCCATCCAGATCAATTAGCAGCACAATACCTTTTTTTTCCTGGGATTGCCATTCAGCCCAATTTCTACTTAATAGTAAGCCTAAACGATCTCCACAATTTAACTCATCCCCTTGTGGGAGCGGAAGTTGAAGAGAAATTGCTAATTGTTTTTCCAAGTGTTCAATACTTTCATAATTAGACATAGAAGCATAAGCACAACACCATTGTAATTCTTTAAAACGCCCCATCACCTGTTTTAGAAACTCTGTTTTTCCGTAACCTTCAGGAGCCGTTACTAAACAATAAGTAGGATAATTTATTCCTGTAATGTCATTAATTGGAGCATCGCGATTAGTGAATGGGATCTTATCAGGGTCAATTTGCTCTAGAGATTCTCGACTTAGCTGGTTTAACTCGGATTCAGCTTGTTGCATTTCATCAATTTTATGCTCATATTGCCTTTTCAATTGGCTTTTCTGTACCGAATTATTTGTCCACAATATTTGGTCGTTGAGACTTTCTATCTCAGTTTTTAAAGTCGCTATTAACTGCTCTAGATGTCTCTTTTTTAAATCTGAAGAATTGTTCATGGTATTTAGGAATTAAATTAATGGTTTATGATATTAAGTTCGCTTTCGACTTGCTCAAGTTCTTGTAGTATGCTGTTGATTTGGCGTTGGATGATATTGCGATCGCTCGCACTCAGGGTATAGTTGAGTTGATTATGAGCCGCCTCATAATCACTACTGAGAACGTCAAAGCGTTGTTGCAAAGTTTTGATTTTGAGTTGTTGCACTCTGCTGGGAATCCTTTGAGTATGTGCATTTGATGAAATCGGCAAGGCTATTTCATCCCATGCTGCAATCAATACATCCGCAGGAATCATAAAAGCAGTCTTGATGTCTTCTCGCCTTTTCTCTGCCGCTACTGCCATACCAACTACTCCCACAAGGGTTTCATCCCATATAGGCGCACCACTAAAACCTGGTTCTATCCTGTAGCCAGTTACCTTACTATCTTCCAGTTGCACCCATCCCTTTCCTTGGGAGTCTCGCAACACGCCTGTCGCCCAAACGCCATCATTGTGTCCGTTAGGAAAACCGAATATGCGGAAAGGATGCTCCCAGATATTGTTAGCTGAGATTAGCTTGAGGGGTTGGACATCTTTAGGTAATTGTCCTTTTATTTGCAATCCGGCAATATCTTCAGGTTCGGAGGTTGATGCATTGCTGACAACGGGTTGCCAAAAAATAACTTTAGCTTTTAGTTGTTGCCCTGATGCAATTAGGGGAAAATCTAAATAAAGATCATCACTAGGAGCTTCAACTATATCTTCTGGTAAAGATAGAGCAGAAGCAATAACATGAGCGCATGTCAGGATGTAATTTTGAGTTCGTCCAGAGACTAAAAAACCTACACCAACTACCGCACCACTAGAATGAAAAATCCGGGCGATCGCTGACCTAAAAGTTTGAATATAATTATCTGTACTTACTACCATGCTATGCCTTGTCTTGCTTCCATTTCAAGGTAATTTCGTAGTTAGCTTCACCACTTACAGAAGTAAAAATTGCACCCGCAGCAGCATTTAACTTAATTCCAAACTTAACTTCTACCTCATTAGCAGGTGTATTAAGCTGACTCAGTTTAGTGATAATTGCGGAAGCGACAGGCTGGATTTGATCTAATACCTCATCAAATTTCTTTTTAGCTTCAACTACCATTTGCCCTGTGTCTGCTCTGGCAACACGTCTCACAGCATTGCTATTTTCTGGCTCATCAACTTCAACTAAAAACTTCGTCCCATCTTGGAGAGAAAATTCTGTAATTTGTTTCTGATTCATAATGAAACCTATTTATTTTGAACTAATAGTTTAATGTGTTGATCGTCAAATGAGTTGGTATAATTTTTGTAATTCTATTCTCATTTGATGGTGAACTCGTTAAATACTTCTCCAACAATTTCTGATTTGATTCTCCTATTTTATTAAATTTATGCCAAGATTTTCTTCACCTATAATTCATTGATTGACAGATTACTAGTAGTGTGCATCATTAATTTTGAGGGTTAAGAAAACGAACCGCAAAGGACGCAAAGTTAAGAGGTCAAGAAGAGAAATTTAAAACTGATCATCTCTCAAAATTTTTGCGATAGACCACTAGTAGTCCATAAAGGTAAGGAAAGTCTGGTACGTAGTAAGCACTTAGAGACCTCCACAAAAAGAAATGCCCAATTGTCATTGCGTTCGCCCCTAGCGTTCCCGAAGGGTATGGAGCGAAGCGAAGCGAAATGAAGCAACCGCAAAATCTTGGGATTGCTTTGCTACACTCCGTTTCGCTCGCAATGACAGCTTTTGGATCAATCATTCTGTGGAGTTCTTTTAAGTGCTTAACGCCAGGACTAAAATCCTAACTACAAAGTTATTTACCCAGCATAGTTGACTTGACAGCCTACTAGAAGTTTGTGAAGTTCCTGAATAAACTGACTAACTTCTTGCTGCGTGGGCATTACAAGCTGCTTGACTGTCGTGCTACAGATACAACAATTGTTATGTTAACTGTTATATTAGTTATATCAACAGCCTGATTTCAATTAGTAATTATACTGACTTAGCTAGAAAATTACTTGAATTTAAGTAAGTAGGTAAGAATAAATTCAACTATGTTACGGTATGTAAATTTAATTAAATTTTCTCGTGGTAACGTTATGCAAACCACATCTATAAAAATATCCCCGACTTCTTGAAGAAATCAGGGATTTAGTTAATTGAATAGCTGGTAGCTGGAAGTACTGAAGAATTTTTGCTTGCAAAGAGTCCATTAATTAGGAGAACACTTGGCACAAAAATCAGGACTGAATTTACAGTACTGGCTATTTGTCAATTGGTAAGCTGTACAATAAGGAAAACTGGTAAGTTCAATTTTGGCTGCTTGTAATTTGGAACCATTCGGCAACGCTTCAGTCAGTTTGGTTTTAGCAGCCAGAAGTATAGCTAAAAGCTTAGGCAACGCTATGCAGGCAGCGATATTTAGCAATGTTAACAATATAGTGTCTATCAAATTCATAGGTAGTCATCCCCTGTGAAACGTAGGCGTAGGCGTAGCACATCGTAGAGATCGCTGTTCTGAGATGCAAACACAATCATTGCTTGCACTCTATGTAAACTAACTTTAACATAAATTTTTGTAAATATAAACGTGGAATTCCTGGAATTATCATACACAGAAGGGAATGTGGATAATAAGGACGGTGATTGTAGCGAAATAACAAAATAAGCTGTAAAAACGATCAGTTTAAAATCTTTAGGTAAGGTGTTATGTCAAAAACCCAAACCGTCTCTTCTTTTTTATCTAATATCAGTGAGGGAGAACGGCAGTCATTAAAGCGATTGGTAGATTACACAAATGTGGAATCGTTGCCAGAAGTTTGGCCTTTGGCCGCTCAAAAATTTGGTGATGTTGTCGCCCTCCGCAGTCCTCTCAGTAAACCAGAAGCAGTGATTACTTATACCCAGCTAGCGGAGCAAATACAACTATTTGCTTCTGGGTTGCAAGCGTTGGGAGTCAAGGTAGGCGATCGCATTTCCCTAATTGCTGACAACAGTCCTCGCTGGTTTATTGCCGATCAAGGCATCATGACTGCTGGAGCCGTTGATGCCGTGCGTAGCTCCCAAGCCGAAAAAGAAGAACTGCTGTTTATCATCGCCAATAGCGGCAGTACAGCGATCGTCGTTGAGGATTTAAAAACACTTAAAAAACTCCAAGACCGTCTTAAAGATTTACCAATTCAAGTGGTAATCTTACTTTCTAATGAAGCACCACCAACAGACGAAACCCTAAAAGTACTCAATTTTACACAATTGATTGAAATTGGTGGAAATCATCATTTTGTGCCAGCCAAGCAAAATCGTGACGCTCTAGCAACTCTAATTTATACCTCTGGCACTACGGGCAAACCCAAGGGTGTAATGCTGTCTTATAAAAATTTGATGCACCAAGTAATAAGTTTTGGGACAGTATTGCAACCAAATGTCGGCGATATTGTTCTCAGTATCCTACCTTCGTGGCACAGCTACGAACGAACTGTTGAATATTACCTACTATCTCAAGGTTGCACGCAAGTTTATACTAATTTGCGCTCTGTAAAAGGAGATTTGAAAAAATTTAAACCCAATTACATGGTGGGTGTACCTAGGCTGTGGGAATCAATTTATGAAGGAGTGCAAAAGCAGTTCCGCGAACAACCAGCGAATAAGCAACGCCTAGTTAACTTTTTATTGGGTATTAGCGATAAATATATCAAAGCCCAGCGAACTGCTCAGGGATTGGATTTAAATAATCTTCATGCTTCCGCCATCGAGCGATTAGCAGCTAAGATCCAAGCATCTGTTTTCTTGCCTCTTCACGCCTTGGGAGAACGACTGGTTTATGCCAAGGTGCGAGAAGCCACAGGAGGACAAGTTAAGCAGATGATTAGCGGCGGCGGTGCGCTGCCGAGACATATCGACAACTTCTTTGAAATTATTGGCGTGCAGATTTTGCAAGGCTATGGTTTGACAGAAACTTCTCCTGTTACCCATGTGCGCCGTCCTTGGCGAAATTTGATTGGTGCATCAGGACTACCACTCCCCGCTACAGAAGCTAAGATTGTAGATCCTGAAACAAAAGTGCCTCTACCAGTAGAAAAGCGAGGCTTGGTATTGTTGAGGGGGCCGCAGATTATGCAAGGCTATTATCAAAATCCCGAAGCGACAGCCAAAGCAATTGATGCCGAAGGTTGGTTTGATAGCGGCGATTTGGGTTGGCTGACACCACAAGATGATTTGGTGCTGACTGGCAGGGCGAAGGATACGATTGTATTGACTAATGGGGAAAACATCGAGCCACAGCCGATTGAAGATGCCTGTTTGCGATCGCCATACATCGATCAAATTATGCTCGTAGGCCAAGATCAGCGCAGCCTGGGAGCTTTAATTGTCCCCAATGTCGAAGCCTTGGAAAAATGGGCAGCAAGTCAGAATTTGATACTGGATACGTCGAGCGATCGCGTAACTTCCTCAGATAGTCAAAAAATTGACTTGGAGAGTAGAATGATCCAGGATTTATTTCGCCAAGAATTAAATCGGGAAGTACAAAATCGTCCAGGTTATCGACCGGATGACCGCATCGGAACGTTTAAACTCATTCTGGAACCGTTTTCGATCGAAAATGGTTTGATGACACAAACACTGAAAGTTCGACGACACATCGTCACGGAACGCTATCGCGATATTATTGACGGCATCTTTGCCTGATGATTCCACCTGCTAACTGTAAAGAGTGAACGTGAAATATGGATGTCTCCAAATCTAATTTGCTTCTGAAACGCGTCGTTAACGTCAAAGTCATTGTGACTCCTCTCTGGAAAGAGGAAGTACAACAGCAGCTACAAACGCAAATCAATCAACTCGATCAGCAATTGCAACAGCTAGACGTTGAAGGACAAAGAGCGATCGCAGCAATTCAAAAGCAGAGTCTACAACCACCTGGGCCTCAGACTCTTCAACAAATTGACAATATCCAACTCCAAGTCAACCAAAAGAAAAGTGAATTTTTAGAGCAGAAAAATCAATTGCTGCAAAACCTCCAGCAAGTGCAGTTTCTCCAGCAAGATCAGGAAGTCAACCAATTCCAAATGGAAGGCTTTTTCCGGGTAGAAACTGGTGATAACCTGATTAGCAAAATGCAGGTCGAAATCGTTCTGCGCGATGGCGTGGTAGAAGAAATTCGCGGCGACATTTAAAAAGTTAGGAGTCGTTCAATTTTGGATTTTAGATTTTAAATTTTTCTTTTAATCCAAAATCCAAAATTTAAAATCTAAAATTGGTAGGCTTTTAATTAGCGACAAATCTGATTTAACTTAGCCTGGGAGTGGCTCCCAGCCCAACATTCCATCTGGGAGCCAGCCCAAACAATTTGCCAGACTGGAGGTGAGCTAATAAAAAGCGATCGCCCAAAAGTACTCATCTCAACTCGATATTTAACCTTACTAACTGAATCATTACCCCCCTTGATTTGCGTAATCGTCACTAAAGCCTGATTTCGCTGGGGATAAGCTACCTCTACCTTTCGCGTTCCTCCTACTCCTATGTCCTCAAAGGCATTCAGGGCGAGAGTAGCAGGATCGCTCCCTTGGAGAGATGAGTTAAGCCTTTCTAGAGGTATAGTTTTATAATCGGAACGCTCTGAGTATGCCACAACCTCTTGAGACTGATGTATTGTTGCCACCTGCGGGGTTTGCCCATCAGTAGTTTCAACAATCAGTGCAGATGGCTGGTGCTGGATAATATAAACTCCAGCGCTAGCAGTCGCAAAGATACTCAGTATTACAATCAAAAAGAATTTCAACTTTGCCGACATAAAAGTAAACAGGAATTTCAAATAGGTTTATTACCAATTTTGAATTCTAGATTGAACTGTATCCCATATCCTCTATCTGTGAGAAGCTCTTGTATCTTAAGCAGTAGTTATGAGGAATATAGATAGCAAGGGAATGGGGAGTAGGGAACAGATGTGTACTGAGTTTTTCAAAAATCAAATACGAGTCTTATAGACCTCTAAGTTATATTTAGGTTCCTATTAGTCATAGTCATTAGTCAAAAGCTAATGTCCAATGCCCCATGCCCAATGCCCAACCTAAAATATAAACAGTCTAAAACCCTCCCACCAAGATACAATTCGATCTGATAAAAACTGTTAAAGTCCATAAACCATTGATTTCCAAACCACCCTATGAGCATTCACGAAGTATTTATGCCGGCGCTGAGTTCCACCATGACGGAAGGCAAAATCGTCTCCTGGGTGAAATCGCCAGGGGACAAAGTGGAAAAAGGCGAAACAGTGGTGGTTGTAGAGTCAGATAAGGCGGATATGGATGTAGAAACCTTTTATGAAGGATTTCTTGCCCATATCATAGTTGAAGCTGGTGAAACTGCCTCGGTAGGAGCTGCGATCGCCTTCATTGCCGAAACGGAAGCTGAAATTGAACAGGCGAAATCTCTTGCCAATTCCTCCGGTGCGGCTACTACTACGACCTCTTCCCCCGAACCAATCGCCGCCACAGCCTCAGCCGCCACACCTGCCTTAGCGTCTCAAAACGGGTCTAACCACAAAGAAGGAAGGCTTGTAGCTTCACCCCGCGCCCGCAAGTTAGCCAAAGAACTCAAAGTTGATTTAACTACACTCCAAGGCAGTGGACCCCACGGTCGCATTGTCGCCGAAGATGTAGAAGCATTGTCCAATAAAGGCAAACAACCTACCCCAGTTGCCCCAGCATCACCTATACCAACTAGCGCCCCAGTTGCACCCCCAGTACCTCGGACACCAGCACCCACACCAGTAGTAGCGGCTGTTCCTGGTCAAATTGTACCTCTAACTACCTTCCAAAATGCTGTAGTGCGGAACATGGTAGCTACCATATCCGTGCCCGTCTTCCGTGTCGGTTATACAATTACCACCGATGGATTAGACAAACTTTATAAACAAATTAAATCCAAAGGTGTGACAATGACAGCGCTATTGGCGAAAGCTGTAGCGGTGACGTTGCAAAAACATCCATTGTTAAATGCTAGCTACTCCGACCAGGGTATTGTTTATCATTCTGATATCAACATTTCCGTAGCAGTAGCAATGGATGATGGCGGATTAATTACACCTGTGCTGCAAAATGCCGACGCAGTGGATATATATTCTCTATCGCGTACTTGGAAGTCTTTGGTAGAACGTGCCAGGGCCAAACAACTACAGCCACAAGAATATAATAGTGGTACTTTTACCCTGTCCAATTTGGGAATGTTTGGCGTAGACAAATTTGATGCGATTTTGCCGCCTGGACAAGGTTCAATTTTAGCGATCGGGGCATCGCGTCCGCAAGTGGTAGCAACGCCCGACGGTTTATTTGCCGTGCGACAACAAATGCAAGTTAATATTACTTCTGATCACCGGATTATTTACGGTGCCCATGCTGCGGCGTTCTTGCAAGATTTAGCAAAATTGATTGAGACAAATCCTCAATCTTTGACACTGTAGTTTTGAAAAAACACCAAATTTAAATGTTAGCGCTATGAGCGAGCAGCAATTTTTCGTAGAGTAGCGCTAACAACAAACAATACTAAGGGCTTGCTGAAAAAGTCTTTTCGTGGGGGCTAAGAGGCGAGAAGCAGCTATGCTGGAGGGGAGTTACAAACTACCCCTAAATTTCTAGAAGCGGTGAAGTTGGGACTAGTTCTCGATGGAATCAGTAGGGGCTCATTGTTTATTGGTGTCAACTTAACGCGAAACCACTTGTCGCCGGGAATTGAAATTCCCATACAATAGCTAAAGTCATCTGAAGATGACTAAATATCGCCAAAAATCTACAGTCTACTTCAGTAGACTTTAAGCTAAAAGCCAAAAAAAATTATTTCCGGGCGGGCATGGAGCCATTTTTAGCTTAAGTTGACACCTATGGTCATTGTTAGGCCCCATTGAAGATCCGATTATGGAAAATTCAAGAATCCCCACGGCTATAAGCGTGGGGAGTTATCAATCCTATTTTTCACCAACGCCAAATAGCTCGAAATGTTGATGAATTAAATTACTTTGGAGAATCGGAGTTAAGTTAGGGACTTCCAAATAATAAATTATCCCAAAATATCTATACATCTATACGTTTTTACTATGGGATGTTTTTTCACTGGAAGTCCCTTAGTATATACAAAGCTTGCTGGCAAGTTAATGTACAAATAACATTTAAAAAGTGGGTGACGAGGGATTTGAACCCGCAACCAATAGATTAAGAGTCACCATGTCACAGCTATTACAACGCAGAAATCCAGCAAACTAGCTGCTGGTTGATTCCAAGAAAATTATGAATTTATGACTGTGGTGGCAGAGGGCGATCGCTTTTATTGATCGCCAAGTCGAAGGCTCTCTGGTGATGCTCGGCGTTGATCCAAGTGTGATAAAGGTTACTGTGAACTGACAGCCCATGCCCCATCTGCTGTGCTGCTAACGAGATATCAACCCCGTAGTCAAGAGTTCTGATTGCCCAGCAATGGCGTAGGTCGTAAACCTTGAATGGCAGTCGTTCGTTACGTCTAAACCGTTGGCTAACAGTTCCACCGATGAACGAGTTGTTGCGATCGCAGTTGATGTCAGGTATTTTCACGTTTTGCAGGGAGAACTGGTCAAACCATTCCGGGTGATAAGGCCATATTCTTCTGTAACCAGTCTTGCCCTGGAGTACAGAAATAATTTTATTGCCAGTCATCAACTCTTGAAGGTCTAGAAAAAATACCTCATGATTTCTCAAACCATAAGTAGCCAGCATCCCAAAAACCCATTGCCATTTAGAATCTTCAATTTTGCTATAGCACTCGACAATCAAGTTATCTGTGGGTAAATCTCTAGGTTTTCTGCTTTTTGGGCTGTAACTGCCTGAATATTTCCGAGGGTCAAAGTTTATACCTGCAAATCTAGCCAGGATTCCCAACGTTGAACAAAATCGTTTTCTTGTTCTTGTATCTGGCTGGGTTCCTAAAATTGCAGTTTTTAAAATTTCATCGGTTAGTGGACTATCAGAATCTAAGGTTTTAAACACTGTTGCATATTCAACCCTCCATGTTGATTCAGATTTAAAATTTTTAGCACGGCGTTGAAAGTAGTCTTTCTCGAATTCCTCAATGATTTCACCAACAGCCTTGCATTCTAATTCTATGTAATTAGACCAATCAAATGTTCTAGTGTCTAACTGAAGTCTTAAAAATTTGGCTGATTGTTCAGCGAGTTTGACACCATCCAAGGTGGCCACAGCAATATTTATTCTTTGCTGATGAGAGTCGTTTTTTGCTGATTGTGGCTTTGGGGGAAGCGTTGCCCGCAAGTAAAGTCTGCCGCTAATCTGCTCAATACTTATGCCGTAATTACGCAATCTTCCATTAGCCTCCTTAATTCGGTGTTCAATATTTTTCATGAGAAAGTACTTTTATTGACATTAAAAATTCATCCCAAAAGGAAGAAGGTTTTTACCTGCTTCTCTTGGGATAAAGTCACTTGGTTAGTTAGAGGTTTTATCCGACAGTAAAGGCGTTAAACAGGAAGTGAATCAGACATTTGCTTAATTACTTCCAGCGTTGCCTTGCAATCTCCTAATGCCGAATGGTCTCCTCCTGGCAATTTCTGCCATTTGTAATTCCCGTAATATTCATTCCACTCACCAACGTACTGAGAGTAATAGTGCATTGCACAATGAATCGATCCGCCATTGACGAAAATCCTACAGTTCCTACGGTCGCTAGTTGGAAAGGCAACTTGAATGCCTCTAGCTTTCAAGGAATTCCTGATTACTTTTAAATCGAATTCCGCATTGTAAATAATTACATCTCTATCACTCAGCAACTTCCACACATCCAAAAAGACTTGTTCAAAAGGAAGTGCTTGTACTACATCATCATTGTGGATACCGTGTATTCCAGATGCGGTTTCACTAATTGCAATAGTTGGTTTTACAAGGGTTTGGTATTCTTCTCCAGAACTAGTAAGAATGCCTATTTGAATTATTTCTGCATTGTTCAACCCGGTGGTTTCGGTGTCCAAAATACACCATTTATCGTCCTTGAGTATCGTTCTACTCCATTCTATGGACTTTTCTATATCGCTCATTTCGCTAGTCATAAATCACAATCTGGTATATTTTGATCTGGTAGATGAAATTGCGATCGCACTCCTCTGACCGCGATCGCTTTTAACTTTCAAAAGGCTCGATAGCTCTGCCAGCAATCCCAGTCACAAAGCCCAGCGACACGCCACACCAGACATAAGAAGGTCTGACAAACATAGTGGCGATACCAATAACACCAGACCAAAAAATACCTGTTGCTAATATCTTTAATCCTTTACCCTGTTCATGGCTGTTGAGGGCTTGGGCGATGATCCGCGAGTTCTCTAATGAGGTGGTAATTTTGATAATATCCGCTTGGCATTCGCGCTCAATTCGCGCGATCGCATCTCGATCCGCCTTAACTGGAGACGCTGCCATTTTGACAAGCACCAAACTCAGCACTTCGTTACCATCCATTCCTCTGTCCCTCCTCTAAAATTTGCTGCAACACCTGTTCGCCCTTCTCCCACTGCCCACCCCCTAGCAGCAACACCTTCTCAAGCACATAAGTTTTTCCCTTAACTTCAATCAGCGACTTCACAGCTAAATACAAGGCTTTTTTCTCTGAAGTTGAAGTTTGAAGTTCATTCCTGCGATCCGCGCTCGGCTCTCTATATAAGTGTTCCAGGCTAGTTTTTAATTCCTGTTCGACTTCTGTGGGGTAAGTCGTTGGTGAAGTTCCGTAAATTTCATGCAATGCCTCTTCCTGTTGTTGAGTGTGCAGCAGAATTTCAACATCCTCTAACTCTTGATTCATGGCTGCTAATACAGCCCGCCGCGCACTTTGGATCATAAGAAGTTCGGATTCAGTGACTAGTTGCACTGCTGCAACAAGCGCCAAGGTGTAACTAATGCCCTTGGCAATTGGGGGAACTGGAGAAAGTGCAGCCAGCCAGAAAGCGGTTGCGCTAGCTAGCAAACAGTTGGCTTTTAACCACCTATTAGCCATGACAGCATCCCTCCCAAGACAATCGAAACTGCGATCGCGATCAGCAAGGCATAATAATCTGGCTCAGACAATTTGAGAAATTGCCTCACTGCATCATCTGTCAGCAGAGCAAGGCATAGCGCCACACCAGACATAATGTAGATAACCCACATCACCCGAAACAAAGCAGGATGCAGCACCCCTAGCCAAGCCACAAAGCTAGAGGCAATACACCCCAGAAGGAACCAAGCCCCCAGGTGTACTGCCTTTGCCATTTAGCGATTCTCCTTGATTTTGGCTTTCAACTCTTCAATGCGCTGCTCGGCCCTGTTATCGGCACGGTCTAAACCAAAGCCCAGTCGTGCATATTCGGGTCTGAGTGTGTGGAGATGCCTCGCTGTGGAAGCATCAGCACGTTTTTTAGTGAGTTCGCTGTCAGCGACTCCCTTGATGTACCCACGATGCGCGGTATGCACCTGTGCGTCAGCTTCTTCCAGGCTTTTGAGCGATTTATAAGCTCGTTTGGCCTGGCGCGCTTCTTCTTTTTTTTGTTTTGAAAACTGCTTAAGTACATCTGCTTCAGCTTTGGTATAGTACCGTGGCGTATCATTGATAGGTGCTGTCCTGACAGTCTCCCAATTCCCCGCGTTCACTGGGTTGATTACAGTTGGATCTGTTGGGGCAAGCACCCGATTTTTATCAATGGAGTGTCCCCCGGACGAGAGGGACGATTCATTACCCTTGTTGCTGGACTTTCCAGCGCTGGTAATTCGTGCAAGGATTCCCATTGTTTACTCCTATCTACAAACTTGGTTTTTGACCTTCTCTAGCTGTTGGCTTTGGGCTTTCATCTCGCGTAGTTGAACTTGATCCGCGCTCTGGTAAGTGGAAATTGCACCCATACTTAAACCGGCAACCAGTGCAGCTGCAATCATGACTAAAAATGCCGCTAGGTTATTTCCGGCTGGTGCGGGTTCTGGTATGTCTGGGTAGAATTCCCCAGTGAATGGTACAACCTTACTGGTAGTCTGTTGTTTAGTCTGTTTCATCTCCTCCCTCTAGCAACATCGGCTGATACGTGGGTAAGAGTAGATGCTCTGTCCCGGCGTTGATTGCGGCGCGGACTGATGTTTGCACTATTTGGCGCTGTTCTGGTGTGGGATTGTCCCGCATCTGTTTAATCCGTTGCAATGTTCGCCCTGGTAGCAGTCGCCAATATTCGTTGGCGAGTCGCTGCGAGTCTTCGTCCAGTAGCGACTCAAGCAAATCGGGTGCGTCGGATTCTGCATCAAGATTTGCATCGTCATCAGTTGCATTTTTCGATGCACGCCGACTCTGCAACAATTCAACTCCCGCTTCAGTCCACAGCTTTTGCTTGTGTTCATCGGTGACAACGTGAATGTCAAACTGGAACACTTCAGGGTGTCGGGTTAGCCAAGTGCGGATCGTACTTTCTGGTATGCCAGTCAGTCTGGCGGCTTCAGGGGTGGTGTATAGGTTCTGCATTCTGCCCCCATCTGACTTGGGAAATTATCGCCTCCATGACTCCTGCCTGGTCGGAAAGTGAAAGCTCGTCCCTCATCTCTTTTGCTAGAGCAAAAATTTCACCCCGAACATCTCCCTCAAGCTGACAACCTATGTGTGATGCCAAAACGGTGAGAATAACTAGTTTTTCTCGCTTGCTGATTTTCTCGAAGCCGCTGCCGTACTTCTCCTCTAGTCTTTCCAAGAGCGAATCATCGCCTGGGTTGTGATTCGTGTAGTAGCCTAACGGTCTAGACACTGGTAAAATCTCCTTACTATGTAATAAATTCAGTTTGTACTTGGCGATCGCTAAAGATAAAGTCCGGCGATCGCCTTTTTGCTTTTAAGCACTTACTGTCACCCCGCGACGCTACGACTTATGGGTAAAGGCAGTTACAAAACGAATACTCAGCATGGAGGGAGGCTAAGTACTCATTTTTACTCTTCTGCTGGCACGATGTTTTTAAATTCGCTGATTCCTCCCTCAAAATGTCTTGCAATCCCTGCTGTCACTTCATCGTCGGTTAGGGTATCCACCTCCTCTTCATTTAGATCGCCCCACGGGCAGCAATCTTTTATCCAATTTCTCGCCTCAAGTAATTGATTTGGTGTTAGCTCCTCCATCGGTTTTTTGTTAGTCATCAGTCATTGGGCATCAGGTACAGGGTGTTTCCGCGCAAGGTGGCGCGGGTGCTTGCTCCGGTTGCAACGCGAACTGTCAGGCGTTGGGGAGCGATGTTTTGATGCAAAATTACTTTGCACGTGCTACTATCTTTCAATAGTTATTGCACGTGCAATAATAGAAGTCAAGCACATTTTTGTAAAGCACGTGCAGAAGCATCCGTTTAGCACGTGCAATAATTTAGGGGTTGCTATGCCTATCAAAAATGACAGAAGAAGCTACGACAGACAAAAAGACGATCAACGCAACTGTGAGAATGTCATCTCAAGACTGGGACGCGCTGAAGGAGAAGGCATCTCAATTAGGCATGAATCGGACACAATTTTTTATCCAGATAGCGAGGGGAGAAATCAAGCTAGATCATGGATTGGTCATGCAGGAGAAACAAGTCCTGGGGGAATTTACCGTAGGCTGAAGGAATTACACGAAGCCTGCTTAACTGTAATTGAGTCTCAACAGAAGCAGCTTGAAAACAGCCTACATGAGAGCAGACAACTAACAGAAGAGATACAAAGTCTACACGTATTATTAGCCGAAGTACTGCAAGACGTACCACATAAAGAATGAAGCCGTTTACCTATTTGGGTAGACGGCTTTATTCATGGATATGTCGCCTACTCAATAGCAGGCGACGCATCTGTGACTATTCGGGATTGAGTTGCGATCGCAGATCGTCCAAGGGCGACTGTAGTTTTTCCTCTTTAGGAGCGGAATCTTTTAAAAAAGCCTCTGGCTTGTCAGGGATGAATTCTAGCCGAAAGCGGAATCGCCCCTTCTGCCATCCTCCGCCTTTAACCAGTAAAACCTCACACTTACAACCCTCTTCCGAAAACCATCGAGATTCAGGAGTAGGATAATCATTCTTCCCATGTGTCCAGGAACTAATAGCTTTTACGAGGTTGAGAACCTTAAGCATGGGCGGTATATCAAAAGCTGGGAAAGAAAAATTAGATAGAACGTCTTCATCATCCAAGTTAAATCTGTCTTCACCTCTGAACTCGAATTCATATTTCTTCTGCTCCTCAGCCCTGATTCTCTGAATCTCAGCGTTGGCGTTGAATCCCGGTTTATATTTCCTACTCATTTCGATTTTCTCTTTCGGTTAAGAACATGGCGGATCAAGCTACCAACTAGATCCGCCTTTCCTAAGTTTTCCCAATACCCAATGCCCAATGACTGAAAAACCAACATACCCAAACTTCGACAAATTGATAGTCCAGACAGATGCAGAAATGCAGCGATTGGGCTGGACAAAAGCCCAAGGGCGGAAATTCTTGGAGGAAACCTATGGAGTGCGATCGCGCTTGCTGTTGACCGAAGACGAACTAGATAACTTTCTGCTTTACCTGCAACTGACCGACTCACCCAGCCCCTAACCAACTCTCAAGATCAAGGAGGATTTTAAACAGCAAATAAGCGACTTCTGACACACAAAAAAAATCCACCAACTACGAGATTAGTGAATTTAAAAGAGTAAAAAATGAATAAATACTTAAAAAGATTAGGCAGTAGGATAGCCTTCCCTTTCTGCTATTCTACCACATCAAATAATTCAAAACTAGCTAATCGGGGGACAGAGAAATGACACAAGGTATCTTCTCATTCCCCCAACAGCAAGTTGACTTCAAGGACAATTCAGATAAAGTACCACCATGCAATATAGAAGCAGAACAAGCAGTTATTGGTGGTATATTAGATGACCCAAATGCAATTTATCGGATCAAAGATCGGCTGGAACCAGAACACTTTTACATCAGTGCCCATAGAGACATCTACAAAGCCTGTTTAGGGCTTTGCAACAAGGGTAAACCGAATGACTTGTTGAGTGTTACTAGCTTCCTAAGAGACCACGGTATTCTTGCCAGAATAGGCGGTCAAAACAAGCTTGCTTCTGTAGTCAGTTGGAACGTAACTACAGTCAACATCGACCACATGGCTGATTCGGTGATTGAAGCATTTGTTCATAGACAGATGATTGAGTTGGGCAGCAAGATTCGTAATTTAGGATATGAAACAAATCGAGAAATACCTGACTTATTCGCGGAGATTACCGAGAGAGTTCAGTCAATTATTGAGACACCAATTGCCCCAACAAAAGATGAACATGAGCAATGGTTACACGATAGATTACTGTCAGAATTGACAACTATTTATACAACTTGCGCTCAACCTTCTCTAAGACTTCTGAAGCTGAAAAGGTTAGCAGATGATCATCGTCTTTCTATGGGATTTTTAGAACAGTTTTATTTAAAAGCGCTCGTCGCTCAATGCAGCAACTTGCTTACTTATGATGAGTTAAGAGAATTAGCCGGCTCCACGGTTCGGGAATGGCTAATCAACGGACTCATCCCTAAAAGTACAACCATCTTGCTAGCTTCAGACGGTGGAGTGGGTAAAACTAAATTCGCTTATGCAATTGGCAAGATTCTGATCCAAGGCACTCAGTTTGGCTCATTCCTAACCACAGGAAAAAGAAAGATTCTCTACTACCAGGGAGACGAAAGCCCTGGTGATATGCTGCAAGCCCTAGATTCAATGGGTTATTCAGAATCCGATATCGGTGACTCTGTTCGTGTCCGCTTTGGGTGGAGCGCTGAAAATATGCCAACTCTGATCCAAGACTTAAAAGAATTTCAGCCGGAGCTTGTTTTCATCGACTCGCTATCTACTGCCAACCGTTTTTCAATTTACCGTGAGTCAGAAATGGAATACTCTCGCCCCATTCTGGAGATGACCGGACTGGCTACCCAATACAAAACCACTTTTGTGATTATTCACCACATGAACAAGGGAGGAGAGGTTAGGGGCACGACCGCAATTAGAAACGCAGTTAGTGAAGTTTGGACGCTATCCAAGGACAAGAAAGAAACTGCCACTTCCTACGACCGGATATTAGAGATCGACAAATCGCGATCGCGATCCTCCAGCAAGAAATACAGAATGTATTTCAACCCAGAAGACCTTAGTTTTACCTTTTTGGGAGAAGAGGGAGAAGAGTTTGGCGGCCCCGGTCAATCTGCCAAAGACAGTACTTTAGAGATTTTGGCATCTCACAGAAATATCAAATTCACCAGTGAAGAGATAGCCCATCGACTGGGCATCTCCAAAGACTACGCTCGGCGATACCTCAGAGAATTATCATCTGACGGATTAATCAGCGTCAAACGCTACCCAGCAGCTAAAGGAGAGAAGGCCAAACCCAACGTTTACTTTCTAGCCTACGAAGGTTCACAAAAGGATCACCCCTCGGATCAGACCCCCTCATCTCCTGTAAGTGTTGACAGTAATGACTTACAGCCTACTTCAAAATCTGGTATAAAAAAACAGGATCAGTACGAGGATCAGACCCAGGATCAGACCCTATATTCAGACACAGCAAGCGATATAGCTTCTAGTGATCCTCAAGTGGCTGAAAATCTCGAAAAAATGCCCAGCACAGAAATTTTAGAATCCAAAACGGGGGACGAGGATCACATGAGGCTGAATGCCTTGTCAAACAACAATAATGGGTCTGATCCTCGTACTGATCCTCCCCTGATCCTGTGCGAAAATATACCCACTATTCAAACAGCCGTTGAAAGTTTGCCAGTCAAAGACTCTAGCAGTTTTCCCCAGCCTGATCCGAAGGGTGGTACTGGGTCTGATCCTTTGCCACTGCTCCAAGAAAAATGTAGCTACTGGAGTGTGTCATTCAAACGAGAGGTAAAAATATTCCAGATTTTTGATGAGTTCTCCGAAGCCAGCTGCCAAGTGTCAGGACGAGGCAGATTTAGCCTGACTTTCACTGACTTGCAATGCTTATCGCAATCCCCCAGGAGTGAATTTAGTGTAGGGGATAAGGTAGTTATTCTGGTTGGCAAGTACAAGGAAACCTTTGCAACCATTACCACCATTAGAGCCGATGGCATTTGGCTTAAATCCGACGATCGCAAAAAGTCCCTCACGAGAGCTTTCTTCCCGCACCAATTGGTAAAAGCCTGACATTATAATCCGGCACAGTGCGATCGACAAGTATAAAAAAGCTTATGCTAGCGTCACGCCAGCATAAGACTACATCATTGTTAGCGTAGCGAAAACCCTGCGTATTTGGGTTTACCCGTCATCGTCGCTATCGTCGTCATCAACATCATCGGCAATGACAATATTCACACCGTCAGACCCAGCCTCAAAACCGACGATGCTAAATGTTTCGCCATAGCCATCAGTCAAAGAGATATGTGCATCGCTGGGAAAATTTTGTAATTC
>NZ_JBALFY010000031.1:0-26168 GCF_036916655.1 Nostoc sp. | reverse complement strand
CTCTATTGAGGGAACAACCTCTTTTGTGCCAACCTTGACTGGAAGTTACCACATTTTCATGTATGGCTGTGAAATTTTTTCATCGGGACTGCCTTCTGCCCCCTGCCTTTATTTGTAAATATTTTAGAATTAAAAAAGGTATAGACTTTAATCTATGGTTAATTAATATCTCTTATTGCTACTACTTGAAAATTGAGAATTAGCTTTTTTGAGTATGTAGGTGAGCGGATTTGTGAGAGTTGAATAATCTCATCTAGCGTATAAAAAGAAGCTGCGATCGCAGCTTCTTTTTGTACCTTTAAAAAGTATTTAGATAAGCAATAGTTTCAGTTAGATCCGAGATTCACGAAAACGAAGTCTGAGCAATCGCAGCCAGCGTAGCCACATTTGTGCCGGTTGTTCAAAGAAGGTGAAAATATCACCGAAACCTAAGTTAGTTTTGTGATGATGTAACCAGTGCCTCTCAGGAGTAGTAATAAATAGAATTTGGCATAAAATATTTATCGGCTTTGAAGTTTGCCAACCCAGTACACTTATGTGTCTCCACCATACATGAAACTGACCAAGCAGTAATCCAGAAATTACGCCAATGGGGGAGAAAGACCACAAGACTACTGCTATGAGTACATAAGGCAAAGCTCCCAAGATACCATCTAAAAGAACCTGGGGATTAAAAGTTAAAATAGCGTAGTGGCGGAAGTCCTTCTTCCAGGAGTGGTGCGTTTTTAAATGAAGGCTACCAAAAACATGCTCGGGTACGTGGTAAAAAAATGTAGATAAAAAATCGCCAAAAAACAGTAATAACCAAGCAACAGCGATAGCCTCAAGCATTTGTACTCCTCAAGAATAGTTAAGAAAACTCCACAGAAAATATGCAAATGTCATGTTATTGGCGTAGACACCTAGTTTTCTGCTATGCAAGCATCATCTGTGCGTCTTGTATGTCTACGCTCCAGTTAATTTGTCTCAGAGTATATGTAATTGGAGTTGCAGTTTCATGAATCTGCAATCCTTAATGCAGCGAACAGCAACTCGTAAAAACCTCCAATTTGATTGCTAGCTTTGGGTTAATGGCAGTAATACATCTAATACCCGATAGGAATACAGTGTTTTACCATAGTTACTACACAATCTTCTTACCTAAGGCATACAGCATAAGCAAAGGTTGAGTTAAAGTTAGTACAAATTTAGGTTAAGGCTTTCTTCAAGATTGTTAATTCTAGATTGATTACAATTAAGCTTTAAGTATGAATTTAATCAGAATGATATAATTAGGTATCGTGTCACCATAATCTGAATTGTTAAGGTGACTAAAACGGGTTTAGAATTAAATTTGTAGATGGCGAATTTTGAAGTATTTTTAGTTCAAATATTATAAATAATTGGCATTAATTTAATAATCTCTAAAATCATATTTTCAATGATAAGTAACGTTATAAATATGGAGAATTTTATAAATTATCTTTTTTTCATAAATAAATTTAGGGGCTTTAAACCCTTGATTGCTGAGGGCAAAAATTATATTTTCTTCCTCCTGCCTTCTGCCCCCTGCCCTCTGCCTTTCTTCGGTATTTTTTTGTGATGATTGAGAGGTACGTAAAAATTTAGTGAAGGCGTGCTGCGATCGCCCTCGGCGATCGCAGCACGCCGAAAACAAGATGGTATGATAACTATGATTGAGTTGCACAGTGAGGAGTGAAGAACTTTTCAGACAAGGCTGTGAAAATTCAGGTCAAGGCAAGGCTTGAATTAGTTCCCGAATCACATCTATTGCTGATTTACCTGTTTGTTCACAATACTTTTCAAGATTTTGGGCTTCATCTGATGGCAAGTTCAAGGTAATTCGCTTCAGCGCCCTTTTTTTATTAGAGGTTGCCAAATGGGGAAATTTAAGTGCAGTAGCTTTATTCATTGATTGATAGGCTAGATATATACAAACTTTCCTTACCAAGATTGCCAATTACAAACTATCTTTACCAGTGAAAATCGAGATTTTGATATTGAACTTAAGCTTTACGCCTCAAACCTCTTACTTAAAGTTAAAGGTATTAAATAGCTACCACCACACGCATTAAAAGAGGCAGGAGGAGTAAATCACTTATAGGATTTACCCGCTACTGAGAAAGCTATCACTGAAACAGCACGCTCATGTCTGAGAACTGTATGCGGTATGGAAAAACAAATGCATATTTACTTCGAGATGCGTAGGGTATATTTAATGCGTCCTTACTTTAATCCCTTAGATTTATCTATGGGGTTACTCTAAGCCGAGGCACTCCTGAACTCATATCTATAGCAACCTATAAGATTAGATAATTCCTTTTAATTGAAGGTGATTAGGCGAACAGTGAGTTAATACATGACTTTAAAAAATTGGAGACGTAAACGCGGCGTTGCACTTACTACTAAGGGGTTACAAAAAATTAAGGAGGCAAAGCATCAGTCAGAAGCAAAAGAAAATTTTGGAAATAGGTACACTCTAGAAGATATCAGTGTACGCTCTGGGTTATATTCCGCTACCATCTCGAAAGTATTGAATCGGGAAGGAGGAGTTGATAAACAAACTATTGAAAAGCTGTTTTCAGCTTTTCACTTAAAAATAGACAAAAGTGACTATTTAAGCTCAAATACTCGTCTAGATTGGGGAGAAGCCATATTTAACTCAGTTTTTTATGGACGTAGAGAAGAACTGACTACGCTAGAAGAATGGATTCTCAATGAACAGTGTCAATTAGTGGCACTCTTGGGAATAGGAGGCATGGGGAAAACGGCATTGTCTGTAAAGCTTGCTCAACAGATTCAGGACAACTTTGAGTATGTGATCTGGCGATCGCTACGAGAAGCTCCACCTGTTAAAATTATTCTCGGTAATCTAATTCAATTTCTATCTGACGAGCAAGAAACAGAAGGTAATTTACCAGAAAGCTTTAGCGATCGCGTATCACGAATCCTGTATTATCTACAAAATCATCGCTGTTTAGTGATCCTTGATAATGCAGAGTCAATTCTCCGCAGTGGTAGCCGCGCCGGACTTTACCCTGAAGGATATGAGGAATATGGTGAGTTTTTAAGACGCGTCGGAGAAGCAACTCATCAAAGCTGCTTAATGCTCACTAGTCGTGAAAAACCTAAAGAAGTAGCATTGCTAGAAGGACAAGCATTACCTGTTCGCTCACTACTACTGAGTGGCTTAAAAGTAACAGAAGGGCAAGAAATCTTAAAACTCAAAGGGCTATCGGCAGCAGAGGATGAATGGAAAGTCATAATTGAACGTTATGCAGGCAATCCATTAGCCCTAAAGATAGTTGCTACAACCATTAAAGATATCTTTGATGGTAATATGACGGACTTTTTGCAGCAAGAGACGGCTGTTTTTGGCGAAATTCGCGATATTTTAGAGCAGCAATTTGAGCGTTTGTCAGATTTAGAAAAGGACATAATGTACTGGCTAGCGATTAATCGGGAGTCGATTACACTGTCAGAATTGCGAGACGACATTATATCACCAATACCGCAAGCTAAATTACTAGAGGCTGTAGAATCTTTAGGAAGGCGATCACTAATCGAAAAAATTGGATCGCTCTTTACGCTCCAGCCTGTGGTCATGGAGTATGTAACTAATAGCTTGATAGAAAAATTCTGTGAAGAGATTGTTACTCAGAATTTTGATTTATTCAGGCATCATACTCTGATGAAGGCAACAGGTAAAGACTATGTTAAAGATACTCAAGTTCGTCTCATCCTCAAACCAGTTATAGATGGGTTGCTTAATGTTTTCCGAAGTAAAAGAAACATTGAAAATCAATTAACTCAACTTTTAGTAAATCTCCGAGAAACATCGGCCCTAGAACCAGGTTATACAGCTGGCAATATTCTGAATCTGCTTTGTCATTTAGAAACAGATTTAAGTGGCTATGATTTTTCTTATTTGACTGTTTGGCAAGCTGATATGCGGAATATGAATTTGCACAATGTAAATTTTGCTCACGCCAATCTAGCTAAGTGTGTTTTTGTTGAAACACTAGGGGGCATTCATTCAGTGGCATTTAGCCCAAATGGAAAATTATTAGCTACTGGGGATAGCTATGGTGAGCTTCGGCTCTACCAGGTTTCAGATGGAAAGCAATTGCTGGTTTGCACTGGACACAGAGATTGGCTCTGGTCTGTTGCCTTTAGTCCCAAGGAAAATATCCTGGCTAGCAGTAGTAAAGATCAAACAATCAAGCTGTGGGATGTTAATACTGGGCAATGTGTGACAACCTTGCAAGGACATAGTGGCGGAATTTGGTCTGTTGCCTTTAGTCCCGAAGGTAACATTCTTGCCAGTGGAAGTGAAGACCAAACAATCAAGCTGTGGGATGCTAATACTGGTCAATGCCTCAACACTTTGCAGGAGCATAGTAGTCGAGTCTCATCAATTGCTTTTAGCCCAGATGGTCAAACTTTGGTTAGTAGTAGCCATGACCGAACAGTGAAATTGTGGGATCTCAGCAGTGGTGAATGTCTTAAAACTTTACAAGGACATAATGGTGGTATTTGGTCAGTTAGCTTTAGCCCAGATGGTCAAATCTTGGCTAGTAGCGGCTATGACCAAACAGTGAAGTTGTGGGATATCAGCACTGGTGAATGCCTTAAAACTTTACAGGAGCATACTGACTGTGTATATTCAGTTTTTTTCAGTCCCGATGGGAATACACTAGCAAGTAGTAGTGATGACAAAACAGTAAAGTTATGGGATGTTACTACGGGTCTCTGCACAGCCACACTTTGGGGACATAGTAGCAGAGTTTGGTCAGTTGTTTTTAATTCAAACAATCGTATAGTTGCTAGTGGCAGTAGTGACCAAACAGTAAGGTTATGGGATGTCAGGACTGGTCAATGTCTTAAGACTTTTCAGGGTTACAGTAGTGGAATATGGTCAGTAATCTTCAGTGATAGTGGTGACATACTTGTGAGTGGGAGTGGCAATAAAATTGTTAAGCTGTGGGATACTAATACTGGTCAGTGCATTAAGACGTTACGTGGCCATAGTCATAGAGTCACATCAGTTGCCCTGAGTTCAAATAATTCACTTCTTGCTAGTGGAAGTGAGGATCAAACTGTGAAATTGTGGAATGTCAGCACTGGTGAATGCCTTAAAACTTTGCGAGGGCATAATAATTGGCTCACATCGGTTGCCTTTAGTCCAAACTCTCAGATGATTGCGAGTGGAAGTGATGACCATACAATAAAACTATGGGATGTCAACACTGGGCAATGCATTCAGACTTTGAAGGGGCATCTTGATAAGGTATGGTCTGTTGCTTTCAATCTCAATGGTAAAACCCTGGCAAGTGGAAGTATTGACCATACAATAAAACTATGGGATGTCAAAACTGGGCAATGCATTCAGACTTTGAAAGGACACAATGACTTAGTGTGGTCAATCACCTATAGTCCCAATGGTCGGATGCTAGCCAGCGCTAGCAGTGACCAAACAATAAAGCTATGGGATGCCAGTAGTGGGCAATGCATTCAGACCTTAAAAGGACATAGTAGTTCTGTGTATTCAGCGACCTTTAGTCCTGATGGTTGTATACTTGCAAGTAGTAGTGAAGATCAAACGGTGAAGTTGTGGGATCTCGGCACTGGTAAATGCCTTAAAACTTTGGAGGGACATACACAATTAGTTTGGTCTGTTGTCTTCAGTCCCAACGGTCAAACTTTAGCCAGTGGCAGCCAGGATGATACTATTAAAATTTGGGATATAAAAATTGGTAGGTACATCAAAACCTTGAGGAATGAAAGACCCTATGAAGGTATCAATATTGCAGGTGTTACAGGTATAACCCAGGCTCAGAGAGCTTCTTTGAAAGATTTAGGAGCACTTACCGATGGCGAAAATTAACCCTACAGTATTATCTTGATTATACTTATAGTTTCTTACCTTTCATTAGTGAAACTTGACCTAATGCACCAAATAATAATACACCTAGTACAGTAGAAGATTCAGGAACAGATGCAGACTGTAGCGTTGAAAATGCTAATTCTCCAATTAGCTTATGAGTGGCGGTCGTTGGATGGATTTGATCCCAAAATACAAACTGATCTGGAGTACAAGTGATTGACTGCGTGGGAAGATTTATGGGTATCACCGATAAGTCTCCAATACAAGAATCGGTCACGTTTGTGAACCCAAATTCGTCTGGGTGGGCAATAATTCTATTGAATAGGGAATTAACATCAAGAGGAATAATGTTTATATCGGGGCTAAGTTGCTGCTTCAAAAAGCTCAAATTGGCGGACAAGATGGAGTTGTGTGCATTTGTAAAAGTGCTAAGTAAGCTGGAAATTTGACTACTACCGTTTGTAACCGGAAATTCGCCCAAATTCGGCTGGTTAACCACCATAATATCTTTAGCGCCCACCGCAGCCAGTGATTTTACCGCCACTGATAAATTTGTGACTACTTGGGTAGGGTCAGGAACAGTATTAAAAAAGTATTTGAGATAATCATTAGTACCTGCCCAGATAATGTAGAGGGAGTTTGGGTCAGCAGACCTATTTGCTACCGTAAAGCTGTTAATCTGCTGTTGTAATCCTGGCAAACTAGCTAGTCCAATGTTATCGACTCCCGTGGTTGCACCACCAAAGGCAAAGTTAGTTTTTGAATTGAAAGTTAATCCTAGATCGGATGCAAGATACTCCACCCACACTTGGCCATTGGAAAAACGCCCATTAAAGTATGGTGGACTTGGGGGAATAGCTTCATTTGTCGCATTAGATACATTACTCGTATCGGAAAAGCTGTCTCCAAAGACATAAATCTCGTCATAATTCTTTGCTGAGACTTTTAGGGGAAACATCAGAGACAAAATAAAAATTCCTGCTGCTAGAATTTGTTTTTGCATCATCAGCTTTTAAATATTTTTCTCTTCAATCTATTTACATGGAGAATCTTAACAAGAAAGAAAGCTCCTGTTTTGAATACCTTTTATTGTTGAGTCGATTTCTCTGAGGGAGTCAAGACCTAGCGCCACTTTGCCCCAGCGCATTACACTTGCAGATGCGGCACCTGCTGCACCAAATCCATAGATCAGAACCAAGTCGTTTTCGCTAATTTTACCTAACTGTGCAGCATGGTACATATTAGCTACAGTGATTACTGGCCCAACATTTGCATATTGTGGATAGAGATTGATTGTACGCTCTGGTTCAATGCCCAATACACGTATGCAGAAGTTTGCAAACCAAGCACTAGTTGTATGGAAAAGAAAAAAATCAATTTGGTCAAGGGTTACGCCAGCAGCATCGACAGCACCCTGACAACAGGTACGGAGCAAATCTACGGACGTTTCGCGAAACAGCTTGTTTGCACTTTTGTCAATCTGCATACGAACCAGGAGATTGCCCTGCTCATCCTCTGTGATTTTAGAAAATAAAGTGTCACACAATATACTTGTATTGATTGTTTTGGTTCCGAGAACTCCCTGCTTAGGTTCAAGTGAGCCAACTACAAAAGCCCCTGCACCGTCACTGATACACCATGATAGGGTGTCGTTTTCATCAAAAAAGCGAGAATAAGTGCATGAAACCACTACCAGCACGTTTTTGTACTCTCCCGATCGCACTAGGGCACAGGCTGTTTGCAGTGCAACTGGAGTAACCCCGCATGCTGCATCAATATTCCAAGCTGCACCTTGGAAACCTAGTTGACGAGCCAGTAAGGCAGCATTACCAAATCCGATTTGTTCAGGCCAGACTGAGGCAACAATCATCAGTTCAACTTCATTAAGAGAGAGATTGGCTGCTTTGAGGGCGTCCCTTGCGGCCCGCTCTTCCAGCGTCAGTGATGACTCGTCTGTACCTAGAATCCGCTGCTCAACAGTACCACGAAAGGGGTCTAAGAGATAAGGTATCATCTCTAAGTCAAATTCGTTACCAGGAGCAGACCCAGAAAGGGAAAACAATTTTGCCAAACTTTTTTGTTCAGCCTGTGCGAACATCTCAGGGTATTTTTCTATGTAATAGTCATTTGTGCGTCTGATACTGGGAAGACTTAAAGCGAGTGAGCGAATACCGACTGGAGAATAAACCATATATGATTAGCTTTTAATAATTTGTCGCGACTTGTGACATTAAACTCTGATTGCGACTTTCAGATGGTGGCATCTGGGTAGGGTCAATGATTACGTCAACCACAAATGGCCCCTTTGCGGCGATCGCTTTTTCTAGTGCTGCCTGAACATCGGACTCCCTTTCAACTCGAATACCTTCTGCTCCCATTCCCTGAGCAATTTTGACGAAATCTGCCTGCGGAATCGTTGCATCCGCTTTACCAAACCCTAGATACGCCATTCCCTGTTGGCAGATGTTGTAGCGCCCATCATTGAGTACAATCCAGACGGCAGGAACTTGATATTTTACAGCTGTGTTTACTTCACTGTTCATCAGCATGGCACCATCTCCGACAATAGCAACAGCCTTACCATTCCGTGCTAAAGCAGCACCCACTACGCCTGTGACAAAATGTCCCATAGAACCAAATCCGTTGCTAATCCGATAACGATTTGGTCTGGTAAATCGCAGTAGATGAATTACCCAAGCAAATGAGTTACCTGACTCTGCCATTACTACTGCATCGCTTTTATCAACAATCACTTGTTGAATCATATTCATCAGCAGTTCTGGTCGCACTAAACCGGTTATGCGTGGCTTGATGACATCGCGTTGAAATCGAGGCAGCATTATTGTCCTTGAGCGATCGCTATTTTCTCTGAAGTTCTTCAACAGGTTCATCAAGAAGATTTTCACGTCGGACTGAATAGCGAAAGTCTCGGTGGATGGATATGCAGTTCCCGGTATTTCTGGGTCAATGTCAACATGCAGGAAGCCTTGCCAGGGAATCATCGTCGGATTCCAAAAGGAGGTAAATTCACCAAGGCGTGTTCCTAAAACCAGCACGCGTCTTGGACGTTGCTCCTGCATATATTTTAAAACTGAC
This sequence comes from Nostoc sp., assembly GCF_036916655.1. Taxonomy (GTDB): domain Bacteria; phylum Cyanobacteriota; class Cyanobacteriia; order Cyanobacteriales; family Nostocaceae; genus Nostoc. The sequence goes on along the minus strand of NZ_JBALFY010000031.1, from coordinate 17,185 downwards.
TGATGTCCACCAAAGCCAGTGACACCAACAAACTGAGGATGGTCTTCGGGAAAGATGCCCTTACCTCGTGGTGAACAGATGACAGCAGCCCCCGTTTTCTCGGCAAGTTGGCGAATCTCTTTGGCTGCACCCCTGGCTCCGAAACCGACCCAGATGGCAAAGGGGCCTTCAGAGAGTAAACGGACACATTCTGCGATTGTTTCTTCACTTACCGTTGCGATCGCACGAGACAGATTTACTCGTGGCAACGAAGTTTTTAGTAAACTTGTCTGGATATTTGTCGGGATACTGAGATGGGCGACGAATCCTCCTGGTTGTGCCAATCCCAGGGACAGCCTTCGAGAAATCTCTGGAAGTTCATTGTTACATTCGAGAGTCGTCGCGTAATGGAATATTTGCCCTGAAGTAAAAATACCTGCACTGGGCATAGTATATGTACTAGTTTCTTGGATCGCCCAACGTCCTCGCTGTGACGCCGGAGTTGAAGCTGACACGAGGATCACCTTAGCACCCTCCCAACGGGCAGCCAATAAGCCCGTCAAAGCGTTGGTGATCCCCGGCCCTGTAGTCGTGAATACCACAACTGGGCGATCGCTAGCAAAATACGCCTCAATAGCTGCAAAAGCTGCTCCAGCTTCGTGGCGAAAGTGTAACACCTGCATGGGACTTTGGTGTAAGGCAGCCCACACTGGAGCGATCGCACCTCCCGATACACCAAAGGCATACTGCACCCCCATATCTCCCAGGATTTTTACCACTGCCTCTGCTACCGAAAAACTTACAGCTGGCTTGCTATCAAATAGCAGTTTAGTTGAATTTAATTGTTCAGTGGTATTCGTTTGTGTATCCTGAGATTTAACATCCATACAAACTATACTTAGGTATAATTTCCTTTGTGAAGTAATATTATCCCACACACTAAACTTAACAATATCAATTTTTTAGATAATGCCTATAGAACACTGGTTATGATTGCTCTCTAGCGCAGGTGCTAACGGGTAAAAAAACGCTCCTCGTAGTTCACCTTGACAATCTTTGAGCAGTCAAGAACCTATAGAAGAAATATTTAGAGACTTTAATAATGGCGGATGCAGCGATCGTAGTTTATAAAAACTGAACACAACTCATCAAATCTTGGAGTATAAAAAGGTGATAAACTTCAATCAGTATAAAGCTTTAACTTTCGATTGTTACGGAACCCTGATTGATTGGGAAAACGGCATCTTAGGGGTGCTAAAGCCACTTCTACGGGTACACAACACTAATTTGGATAACGAGCAAATTCTGGAAATTTTTGCGGAATTTGAAGCAGAACTAGAAAAAGGAGAATATATCAAATATCGAGAAGTTTTAAAGAGAGTAGTCCAGAAATTTGGTGAAAGATTTGGCTTTGAGCCAACTGCTGACGAACTAAATTCACTTGCTGATTCGATTCAGTATTGGCTACCTTTCCCCGATACTGTTGACGCACTTAGAGCTTTAAAGAAAAAATTTAAGCTGGTCATTATCTCAAATGTTGATGACGATCTCTTTGCATTCTCAGCAAAGCACTTGGAAGTGGAATTCGATCGGATAATTACAGCAGAACAGGTAAAAAGCTACAAACCCTCGTTAAATAATTTCAGATTTGCCATTGAAAGAATTAATTTGCCGTTAGAGCAGATATTACACGTTGCTGCTAGTTTATATCATGATATCGTTACAGCCAAATCTTTAGGAATATCAACAGTCTGGGTAAACCGTAGAGCAGACCAAAATATAGCTAGCATCACAAGATCAGCAGTAAGTCAACCTGATTTAGAAGTATCTGATTTAAAGACTCTTGCAGCTTTGGTTTCTCCAAAATAATACTGAGTCATAAGTGCTGAGTACCACCACTGCTTCGATGATGATGTGTTGTTACAAAGGAAACAGGGATTGCAACATATATTGATTCTGTCTTAATCTAGAAAAACTACCACACTAGTTTGACGGTATCTTCCTCCTGCAACGCGTCAGGAACGAGTGAACGATCGTATCAACGCTCTGCTTCTGGTTCCCCAGATCGGCACCTTGCCGATAAACTTGTTCAAGAAAACACTTTGATAGCCTAAAACGATGAAAGCATCTGCTAATTTCGACTTTGAAGACGAGAAATTCAATGCACCGCCTTCTCAAGTCCTTCCCTGGTGTCAGATGATTAATCCTCGGTATGGCACAGATGGCATACAATCCCACGGTTTGGCGATTAAGCTAGATAATGCTAATGCTGTTGGCTTTGTGCCAGATGAGAATTGGCAGCAAGTGGAGCATGAATTTACTTCTGGAGTCGAAACGGTATTTATTACTCCTACTCCCCGCTTGGTTATAGTGCGTCGGGGGCCATTATCTGTCAAAGACCGGGAAAGTGGTCTAAAACTAGGTACACTCAAAGAAAATTATGATGCTTTTTTAGCCGACAAACTTAAATTTAAAACCTTTACTCGTTATTTAATTTTTATAGTGGGTGAGAATAAAAAGTTTTTACATGAATCACCACTACAACTAACTCTTAATGGTGCTGCCGGAGCGAGTTTCAGCAAAACCTACTGCGAATATCAACAAGGCAAAGTAGTTAATGGATTTGTTGCTGAATTAGAAAAAGCTTATGCAGTCTACCGTAAACAACCTTTAGCACCAAAGGGGCCTTTGTTCCATGCTCACGGAATTTTTTGCCCCATCATTGAGTGTGAAGAAAGAGGTATTGAACCAAATACGGTTTTGGTAGCTTCAACTGTAGACTACAAACATCCCACAGTCGGGACTTTAACGCAATATTTAATTGCTTCCGATGCTCTTGAGTCTGCAATGATTTGTAAGGCTTTTGAGGAATACAAAGATTTTGGTAAGGAACCTGTAAAATCAGAAACGCCTAAATTGGCAATGGCAGGAGTTTCTAACTCTTACGTTTATGCTGATGAAGATGATTTTGCTTATCCGCCTTATTAAGTGGGAATCGGGGATTGGGGGTTGGGTACTGGGAAAACCTTCCCCAATCCCTAGTCCCTAGTCCCTAGTCCCTAGTCCCCAATACCTATTCCTTGAGCAGCAAATAATATAGTGAACCATTGCCGCCTGTGATGCCAGCGCGATCGCCTGCTAGTTTACCAGACCCCATGAAATAATCCACCCGTCCCGGGCCTTTGATGGCGCTTCCTGTATCTTGGTCAAGCACAAAGCGGCTGACGGTACGACTCTGTAGTTTGCCACCACCAGCAGGATAGGGAAATGAGTTGTAAATCAACGCTAGCGCTCCCGGTGGCATGAGAGACTTATCTGTAGCAATGGAACGTTCTGCTGTCACTGGCACATGAATACTGCCTGTAGCCCCCCTACCACCAGTTTCTTGGAAGAAAATAAATCGTTCCCAACGTGGTAGATAATTGCTCAACTCCTGCGGCTTTGCCCGGAAAAAAGCAACCATACGTGGTAAAGTTAATCCATTTAGTGGAAGTTTGCCATCTTTAGCTATTTCTTTGCCGATACTAGTCCAAGGGTAATCAGTTCCACCTGCATAGCCAACTGACGTTGTTTTGCCATTAGTTAATTTAATTTGGGCAGAACCTTGGATATGTACCATGTATGCGTCTAGGCGATCGCGGAACCATAACAGTTCTAGACCGCGCAATTTGCTCTTATTCCCTTGTAAACCGTCCTTGCCTTCCAAATCAATTCGTTTTGGGTGGGGTTTAGGCCATTGGCTGAAATCAGGTGGTAGCCGATAAAGAGGATATTTATATATTGCAGTCCTGACGCGGCTAGCGGTATAAACAGGTTCATAGTAAGCGGTGAACTTAACAGTACCCTTGCCATCGTTGCCCACAGACTGGTAGAAAACAAACTCACGGCGGACAGCTGCTTGTAATTGCGCTGCTGACCTAGAACTGACAACCAGTTGACGGAAGCGTACCAAACTCCGGCGGACGCGATCAAGGGTAATTTCCCTCATCGGATAATTTTGATATGCTGCGATCGCCTCACCCTTTGTTAGGTAAAGCAAACTGTTGTCAATAGAAGCCAACAACGCATTGCGATCGCCTTTTTGACCCCACAGTTGCTCATCCCAGCCCAAGCAAGTCTGCCGCAGCGTACAATTGCTGCCGATAGCAATTGGTTTTAGGGGCGGCGTTACTTCAGGAGTAATTGGTATTGGTATAGGCGAGAAATCGGGAGTAGTCGGTACTGGCAATGGTAGTAAGTTAGGAACCTGAGCAACAGCCGCCCAGAGAGGATTTACAAGGGCAATTCCCAGACTCAAGGAAAGGAAAGCAAGGGTTTTTCTCATCATTTAGTTGAATCTTTCAACACTGGAACTAAAAACGGGTTCGACCCGGATTGCCACGATCCGAGAAGGGCGTATTACCATATATTCCCCTTGAATATTTTTAATCGGCACGCTAATAAAGTCATTAGAAGCAGATTTTGGCACAAGTTCGCCACTATACCACTTCTGAAACTCTTGAATAGTTGGAAAACGTACTTCTTCCCGGTGGCCGCTTTCCAGTAGGAGGAATACGGCATATTCATTTGCAGTTCTAGCCATAAGGTTGAATTATTTAAAAAACATTCAACCCATTGTTAACCACGTAACCCCCGAATGAAAAGGGTAAGCATACGGGAGGTTGGGAGTAGAAGGGCAAAGGGGGCTACGGTGTACACACAAGTCTTGAAATCCCACCTAAAACTTGGTTTCGTTGCCCTAGCGCTAAAAATTAGCGGGATAAATGGGGTTTCCAGTTACCCAAAATTTGGGTATTTATGGGGCTGGAAGGGTTGGAACCCTTGCGGACTATACTTGTGTGTACACCGTAGGGCAAAGGGGGAGGGAGCAGGGGGAAGAATTTTCTCCTTTGCCCCCCGCACCCTGCCCCTCTGCCTCTTTTCAATACCCAATGCCCAGTTATCCCAATAACTCTTCACTTTAGACGCCTAATTGTTTAACCAGTTCCTTAAAAAGTGTAGGTTTAGGGAACTCCAAGTTTTGTCTCAACCAACCTTGCCAAAGCTAGTAGTTGTGCCAAGATTAATTTGAGGACTTAAGGCTTGTGACACAATGTTAGGACAATTATTAGACGGACGTTACCAAGTCCTCCAAGTTTTAGGGGGAGGTGGATTCGGTCAAACCTACATAGCCCAAGATACCCATCGACCAGGTTTCCCGAAATGCGTTGTCAAACACCTTAAGCCCGTCATTCGTAGCCCGGAATTTCTCGAAACTGCTAGACGGCTATTTAGCAGTGAAGCAGAAACACTAGAACAGCTAGGCAACCATGACCAGATTCCTCGGCTTTTAGCTTATTTTGAAGATAACCAAGAGTTCTTCTTGGTGCAAGAGTTCATTGAAGGGCATACTTTGAAAGCAGAACTATTACCCAATCAACCTTGGACAGAAAATCAAGTAATTCAACTGCTCCAACAGGTTCTAGGTATTCTGCAATTTATTCACAGCCACAACGTTATCCATCGAGATATCAAGCCCGACAATATAATTAGACGACAACAAGACGGGAAGTTAGTGCTGATTGACTTTGGTGCAGTTAAACAAGTCCAAACTCAACTGCTGACAATTCCAGGGCAAACCGGGGCTACTATTATCATTGGCACCCCAGGATATATGTCTACAGAACAGGGGCAAGGTAAGCCCCGCCCTAACAGCGATATTTATTCCTTGGGTATTATTGGTATTCAATCGCTGACGGGGATACATCCGATAAACTTTGAGGAAGACCTAGATACAGGAGAAATTTCTTGGCAGCATCAAGCTAACGTCAGTTTTGGATTAGCATCTGTGCTATCTAAGATGGTGCTACACCACTTTAAACAGCGCTACCAGTCTGCGGCTGAAGTTCTACAGGTACTAGCGCAATCACTTCAACCACCATCTTTTACACAACCGCCTCAAGCTTCACTTTCTCAACCAAACTCAATTGGTTATTCCTCTGCTTCTATCCTGTCTGCGGAAAATTACAACCGCTTAGAAACGATTCTTTTAGAATTTGTTGGCCCTGTTGCCTCAAGATTATTACGACAAGTTACGGCGTCAGCATCTAATTTTGAAGAATTAGTTAGTCAATTAGCCCTTTATCTTCGAGAAAATCAACAAATTGATTTTAAGAAGAAAACAATGTTTCTACTAGAGAAACCTACTCTCCTACAGGAGCTTACTACTAAGATTGAAATTAAGTCCAATAATTTACCAATTGAAGAGCCTCAAGTAATCAGTGATAGTTTTCTGCATCAGTGCGAGCGAGAATTGGCTAATTTTATTGGCCCAATAGCTAAGTTTATAGTCCAAAAAGCTGTTAAATCTTCTGGGCACATTTCTCGTGCAGAATTTGTGAAAGTTTTAGCATCACAAATTCCCGAACCTCAAAAAGCTTTGCAATTTGAGCAACGCTTACTTTCTTGATTTTTTAAATTTTGACTCTTTCATAATCTCAAATGGTATCAGCTTTCGCTATTCAGCATTTCCAGAGCTATTTTCAAGCTAGCTTTCATTCGATTAAATGCTTCTGCTAATCCAGCAATTTCATCATTAGAGCTTTCTTCAAAATCAGCGCTCATATCACCGACACTAACTTTTTGGGCGATTTTCTCTATTTTTCTGATCCGCTGAATCACATATTTTTTGATTAAGAAGTTAATTAAGAAAACTACGATCGCAAAGATCGTAATTAAAAGTCCCATGATCAATATCCAAGTCCGTTTGGCATTAGCAAAAATCTCTTGAGAAGGAACAGAGATTATTTGGGCAGAAACAATCTGATTGAGTTGCCAGCCAAAACCATTTTCGGAACCATAATTTACTAACTGACTTTTAGGAGCCTGATCTGGTGTAGAATGACATCGCAAGCATTTCTCTTGTGTAATCTTTAGTGGTCGTGCAATGTAAAATACTTCGCCTTCTGACAATTTACGAAAGCCTGTAATTTCTAGAGTATTGGGTTCGTTGCGAAAACGTTCTACAAGTTGAGTTTCAAAGTTATCAGCTTTATCCGCTAAATTAGTTGGATTAAGTGTTGCATCCTTATGAAAAAAGTTTTTAAATTCAGGCTTTTTACGAAAATTCTCAAAAACCTCTTTAGATGAAAAAGTTGGTACTACTTCAGGCATAAACGTCGGATTAGTATCTAGTCTAGGTTCTAATAGGGGATCTATACGATTTTGTGTATAGTTTCTAACTGCGTTCACCATTTGGATGAGAATCTGCGCTTGAGAAGTTACTTCATTTTGCGCTCTCCCTTGAAGTACACTGGATAAGGCAATGCCACTTCCCAAAATACTGATGATGAAAACTAATATTAAAAGTAAGTTAAATTTAGCACCTATTTTTAAGTTATTTAACGTAATTTTGTTCAACATAATCTCAACAATGAAGGTGATAATTGAGTTTGTTTAATTTTAATATTTATTTATTTAAACCTGTTAGAAAGCATCTCAAGAATATCTTAATAAATATTAATAAATATTGATTTTTGACTGCGATGTAACCTATTTAGGCAGTAGTCAAACTTATCTAAGCGATCTAAATTAGTCCTGAAAGCCAAGTTACTTTTTCTTAACCATAATTAGTGATGTTTTTGCGATTTCCTCGTCGTTTATTTCTGTATAATCTGCTGGGTTTGACATTTGCGGCTTGCCAAGCAAAAAAAGACAAAGACTTTGAAGGTACGTTAACTATTGGTGTGATTAACTATGGTGGAGGCGAACAGATAATTAACCAATATGCTAAATTCAATACTTATTTGGGTGAAAAGACAAATGCCTATATTCAGCTAGAGCCTGTTTTTAATGAAAATAGAGCGGTTGAACGCCTTGAGGCTCGTGCTTGGTCATTGGTATTTGCTCCACCGGGTTTAGCTGCGATCGCGATCGCACGCTACCAATATGTTCCCCTATTTCCTTTAATAGGTATTAGTAATTTGCGTTCCATCTTTGTTGTTCGCAAAGATAATCCGATAACTGAGTTGAAACAACTACAAAATCAAACAGTGGCTTTAGGACAGTTAGGTTCAGCAACAGGATATTATTTTCCTCTTTACAATCTTTATGGTACAACACTAGCTGACATAGTATTTGCACCCACACCAAAAGCCGCGCTGGAATTGGTTGCTCAAGGAAAAGCGATCGCCTGTGCCGTTTCGGAGGCGGAATTAAGTCTCTACGGTTCGCAGTTGGCACAAACTGAATTTCGCATACTATTTAAAGATCCGCACTATGTACCATTAGGCGTGGTCTTGATTGGGCCTAATATAGAACTTAATCGTCAAGAGTTTATCCGCAAAGTGATGAGTGATTCACCTTCAGGTTTAGCTCAAGAAGTTGGGTATGTAGCTAATGGACAAGTACCAGATTACAAATACATGATTTCTGTTGTTGATCGGGTAAGCTCGATTAGTTCTAAGCTGCAAATAAAGCCTGTACGTTTATTTTAAGTAAGTATCACAAATAATTCAGAATTGAATTCTTTGTGATTTACTTAGCTTGTCGCATTACCTGGGGATAGCGCAACGGCTTCTATGCAATTATCCTACCCAATGGTTGTTACCCCAACGATACCACTGTTCGACTAGCCCTAAGCTAGAAACCAGGAGACACCCATAAAGAAATTCTCGTGTTTTTGGACTATCAAGATGGTCTGTCACCACACCAAAAGCAATAAAAAAGAATGGCGTTGCAAATACAAATCGTGCCAGACTATATAGATTATCGGCAGCGGCTAGAAATCCAATTGCTGCATTAGCTATACAAATAGATAAGCAAAAAAAGAAGACATAATTCGTTTGTAGTTGGGCAATGGTTGGAGTGACAAATTGAGGAGTAAGTTTACCAGCTTTTTTTAACTGCCAAGAACGAATTGAATAAATTAAAATCGCCATAGGAGGATAAAAAAGGGTTATCGATAGTAGAGAATATTTAGGTATATATAGCAAAATTTGTCTGTGTTTAGCATGAAAGTAAATAAGGACAACTACCAGGAAAAACAGAATAAATGGAAAGTATAGACCGTGTAAGTCATTTAACAGCGACCTGGGAAATAGTAAAAACAACGGTCGTAATTGAAGAGTTCTTCCCCACTCTATCTGAGCTTGAAAGGGAGTCAAAAAATTGCCTGTTGATAATAGACAATAGATGCCATAGATTGAATAACCTGCCATAGCGGATATAGCAATTAGTCCAGTAGGTATAGTATATTTTTTCCACTCCCTAGCTTTAGAGATGGTTTCAGACCCTAAGTGGCTTCCTAAAAAGACACAAGCGATCGCAACAAATGCAGCAAAAATAAATTGTACCAAACTTGGTCGAGACACAGACATCAAAATCACTGACACCACTAAGATGCTATTCCAAAACACAGAATTTGAAAATAAAAGAGCTACTACGCTAATGATTGCCCAGAGCGAGAATAAGCTCTCAGTGTAGCCAATACTATGGAAAATAGAATTAGGATTAATAACATAAAGTATAAGAGTGATAAAACTCAAACTTTCTGACTTAATGACTTTTCGTAAGACAAATAAGATGATAGGCAGTGATAATACAAAGAGGATATTAGAGAGGATAAAAGCATACCGAAGTCCAACTACCGAATTCTGTGGGGTAAATAAACGAATTACTTGAGACCAGAGTGGGTAAAAAGCTTGACAATGAGGATGTAAACCCAGATTGACATAATGAATTGCATCCCAGTACTGAAACTCTCTTCCCTCTTGTACCGCTAATTTTGAAATTCCATTCGATGAAAGGAGAAGACCTATACTGCTGCAAACAACATAAAACAGGAGAGCAAGAATAATTTGCTTCCAAAAGGAAAAATGAACTAAGCTTTTCATGTGATACCTTGCAAGTGAACCGCTTAAATTACCATTAATACCCAACACCAAAACCGTTCTCGATTTGCCAAAAATCCCTTTCGGAATGACAAACAAGATTGGCTTTAATTATACACGCGATCGCGGATGCTATCGTTTAGATAACTCTTTATAAATTTTCTATTGCAGAGATCATTTAGTCAATACTCGCAATCATTATTAAAATTGGAATCAAATAGGGAATAGAATGGAAGCTAATAGATGTATACTAAGTTTTTTTACGCAGTCAAATACGATTTTTAGATTATTTTTCATCTAGCGATTTTATTTGGAAAAAACTTCCTAGAGGCATATAGAACTGGTGTTGAGTTTTTGGCTTTTAAGTTTTCAAAAGCTGTTTTAGATGTTCAGGAATCAGGAGGAAGGACTAAAGAAAGAGCTAGTTGGTAGAGTTGGCGACGAGGAAGAAAAGTAGCTTTTGCTAACTGACGACTAGCTTGCGATCGCGATATTCCCTGACTAATTAACTGTTTCAATTCGGCTATCAACTCCTCTTCTGTCAGTTGGGGCTGACTGAGTGGAATTCCTGCCACTACTAATGTATATTCACCTTGGGGTTCCCGTTGGGTGTAATGAGCGATCGCCTCGGCAATTGTCCCCCGCCAAAATTCTTCATACAATTTAGTTAACTCTCGTCCTAGCACAATTTGGCGATCGCTTCCCCAAACCTTTGCTAAGTCTTGTAAAGTATCTCGCAAGCGGTGGGGCGATTCGTAGAAAATTAATGTGCGAGATTCTGTTTGCAGAGATTCTAAATGTTCCTGTCTCTGTTGACTTTTAGACGGGAGGAAGCCTTCAAAGACAAACCGATCCGTTGGTAATCCGGCTGCACTCAAAGCGGTAATTGCTGCACTAGCGCCAGGAATGGGAACTACTGGAATTCCCGCCTCAATACAGGCTTTCACCAGTTCATATCCAGGATCGGAAATACCTGGCATCCCAGCATCACTCACCAGAGCGATCGCTTTATGATTAACTAAATGCTCTAATAATTCTGGGATGCGGCTAGTACGATTGTGTTCGTGGTAACTTACTTGGGGTGTCTTAACTTGAAAATGCTGTAGCAATTTCCCTGTGTGACGGGTGTCTTCCGCCGCAATAATATCTACAGTCTGTAAAATTCGCACCGCCCGAAAGGTTATATCTTCCAGGTTGCCAATTGGTGTACCGACAACGTAAAGTGTTCCTGGTTTTGGATCGGTTTGCATGAGCAAGAGTTAAGAGTTTGTAGAGACGCGATTCATCGCGTCTGTGCCGGAGAGACAAGAGAGACGCGATTCACCGCGTCTGTACAAGAGTTACAAAATAATTACGAACATATATGAATGACACATGGATAATCCAAAATCCAAAATCCAAAATCCAAAATCGGATCGTGGGTTATTTGTGGGTTTAGTAACCCTGGATTTGATTTACCTGGCTGAGTCTGCCCCTAAGAGTAACCAGAAGATTGTTGCTACTGACTATACTGTAGCGGCAGGAGGGCCAGCTACCAACGCGGCTGTGACTTTCAGCTATTTAGGTAATGAAGCTACAGTTTTGGGTGTAGTGGGTTCTCACCCGATGACGCAGCTAATTCGAGGTGATTTGGCAAATTATAAAGTTGCGATCGCAGACCTTGAGCCTACCACTGATTTAGCACCGCCTGTATCTTCAATTATTGTCACCCAAGCCACAGGTGAACGATCTGTAGTTTCCATCAATGCTGTCAAAACTCAAGTCAGCAGCGCATCTATACCAGCAGATATTTTGCAAAATGTCAATATATTACTGATTGATGGGCATCAGATGGTGGTTAGTTATGCTCTAGCCCAAATGGCTAAAGTCAAGAATATTCCAATAGTAATTGATGCTGGTAGTTGGAAGCCTGGATTTGAGCAAATTCTGCCATTTGTGGATTATGCCATCTGTTCAGCTAATTTTTATCCCCCCAACTGCCAGACTAGAGAAGATGTTTTTGCTTATCTGAGTGGATTTGATATTCCTCACATCGCCATTACCCACGGACAAAACCCAATTGAATACTTGAGTTGCACTAAAACTGGTATCGTAGATGTGCCGCAGATTCAAGCGGTTGATACCTTAGGGGCTGGAGATATTTTCCACGGTGCTTTCTGTCATTACATTTTAAGGGAAAGTTTTACTGATGCACTAGGACTAGCAGCTAATATTGCTGCTGATTCTTGTAAATTTTTTGGTACACGGCGCTGGATGAATTTAAATTAATGAAAGATTTAGAAGAAATATTAGCGATCGCTCGTGAGGTAGGTTGGGGTGCAGCAGAAATACTGCGATCGTATTATCACGGCACTGCAAAAGACCCGAACCTAGAAGTACAATACAAGCAGAATGAGCCTGTCACAGTTGCCGATGTCGCCGTAAGTCAATACATTTTGGAGAGTTTACAAGCAACTTTAGGTAACGAAGATTTTGCTTATATCAGTGAAGAGACTTATCAATCGTCAAATATTGCTATACATTCTACCCCTTGGGTATGGATAATTGACCCTTTGGATGGTACACGAGACTTTATCGAAAAAACCGGGGATTATGCAGTTCACATTGCTTTAGTCAAGGAAACACGCCCAGTATTAGCAGTGGTGGCAGTACCAGAGACTCAAAAGTTATATTACGCTACCAAAGGCGGGGGTACATTTGTAGAAACTCGTGATGGATCTGTTCCTTTACGAGTGTCGTCAGGCAAAGGAATTGAAGATTTAACCTTAGTTGTTAGTCGATCGCACCGCAACCAACGCTTAGATCACTTATTACAAAACTTACCCTCTCAAAATCATAAATCTGTGGGTAGTGTCGGCTGTAAAATCGCCGCCATTGTCGAGCAAGATGCAGATATCTACATTTCTCTTTCTGGTAAGTCTGCGCCCAAAGATTGGGATATAGCAGCCCCAGAATTGATTTTAACGGAAGCTGGTGGTAAATTTACTCACTTCGATGGTACTCCGTTGCAGTACAACACTGGTGATATTAATCAATGGGGAGGCTTACTGGCTAGTAATGGTGAATATCACGAATTACTGTGTCAGGAAGCAGAAAAGATTTTAGCGCAGTTTGACCACAGCTAATGGGATATTTTAAGATGAATATTTTTTAATTTTGTTTTTAAAACAGTTAGTCATGGTATATTCACCAGGACTACGAATAATAGTCTTCGTCCTTAGTTCATATCGTCAATTTCAAAACACTACATACCTGAGCGATCGCCGATTAATATCGATTTCCTGTTAAAAGTGTAACTTTTATAGTACAAACAATAAAAGCCAGTCGTTGGAAGGTCTGCGAACCTGTCTCAAAGGTTCTATTTGTCAATAAAATTCACGATCGGACGATATTCAAAGGCTAGGGGCTGTGCTACACTCATGGACATAAAGATTATTTTCGGTTGAGTAACTAGTTTTGATTTCTAAAAACCATCTCTCCGAATTTAACTCTCTACACTCCCTGAATTCGGAGATTTCTATGTCAATTTACGTCGGAAACCTGTCCTATCAGGTTACAGAGGATGACCTCAAGCAGGCTTTTGCAGAATACGGAAAAGTAAGTCGTGTTCAACTACCCACAGATCGGGAAACAGGCCGGCCGCGTGGGTTCGCTTTTGTAGAAATGGAATCAGACACCCAAGAACAAGCTGCTATTGATGCACTTGATGGTGCTGAGTGGATGGGACGTGATTTGAAAGTCAACAAAGCTAAACCTCGTGAGGAAAGAAGTAACTCTCCTCGTGGTAACTGGGGTGGTGGTAACGCCCGCCGCAACAATAATCGCTACTAAAGTCGGTTCCTGAAAATTTCACATTTAGAGTCTTCCAGCAGATAAAGCCAAAGGCTCATTCTGCTGGAATTATTTGATTTTGTATCTAGTCTTAAACTATTCATCCACATTCAGGAGGAATGAGAATGACACAAGTAGTTTTAGGGGAGAATGAAGGTATTGAATCAGCCTTGAGAAGATTTAAACGGGAAGTTTCTAAAGCAGGAATTTTCCAAGATATGAGAAAAAAGCGTCATTTCGAGACGCCCATAGAAAAAGAAAAGCGTAAAGCAATTGCTAGGCACAAACAACGTCGTACACTACGTTCTCGCTTCAATTAAAAAGTCCAAGCAAGCTTGCCCTTCGATTTGAAATTTAGCCAGCATCTCTTCATCGTTGCCAAACTTCCGGCAAAGTAAAAGCAAGTAATTAGGCATATATCGATAAACAACACTGTTCATAGTAGCTGCTTTTAGCGCTACTAAGGGAACTCTAAGAGACCTCCACAAAAAAAGAAATACCCAATTGTCATTGCGTTCGCCCCTGGCGTTCCCGAAGGGTATGGAGCGAAGCGAAATGAAGCAACCGCAAAATCTTGGAATTGCTTTGCTACACTCCGTTTCGCTCGCAATGACAGCTTTTGGATCAATCATTCTGTGGAGTTCTCTAAGAAATAAATTGTCCAATATTGTGGGGTGGGGTCTCGCCCGCCCAGTTATATATTATGGCTCTCGTCTCGCCCACCCCACAAGAGTTAATTGAATATTTTTTTATTTGTCAGTCCCTAATGAGCGTGGATTAAATAAGATGCAAAACTTCATGCTGTCTCTAGCTTCCCTCTCCTTTACAGCAGATTTCAACTTCGTGTGAAACTTGCAGCAATATAAATATATTCTTCCTCTATACCCATGAAGTATTGTAGATATCGTTAGTCTGCAATCTTTGGCCCTGGATTTTCAAAAAAATGTTACGACTTTATCATTTATTACTAGGTTCTATTTTGCTGGTGTCAATACCGCTGGGAGCAAAATTTATTCTCCCCCAATTTTCTCCTCCACCCAAAGCGGTAAAACCTCTTGCTGCTGCAAAACTTACCAATTCTAATGAGGGAAATATCTGGCAGAAAATTTTAGTAAATGCTGCTGCTCCAACTAACTGGCAAGTTGCTCCTTGTGAGGGAAATGCACCCTTGCTGTGTATCTCCTCTGGCGGGAAACGTTTGGGTACAGTTGAGATTAACGTTTACCCACTAGCCAACAATGAGGATTTCCGAAAGAAACTTGTAGCAGCTGGTATTCCAACTGGTTCTCAAGTGGATTACCAAAGTTCCAAATACCAAGCCCAGGTATTAGCAGCACTTCAAGCTTGGGTTGCAGATCACTACGCTGCCTTTGCAAAAGATCGTCAGGGTAAATATGGAAAAGAGATTACCTTCTCAACCTACCCACCCCAACCAGTACCTATTGGCAAGCTTCAGGGAATCCGCTATGGGTTCGCCGGACTTAAACAACAAGGTGGAGTACAAGAGCAACATATCGGTCATGTTGCCTTTGATGGGACTAAACTTTACGTAATTACTACTGCATTTGACACAGATAGGCAAACAGGTAATTTTGAGAAACTGGAAAACTTGGCTATTTTTCAACCTTACTTGTATGCGATCGCCGCAGATTTGCGTTTACCTTAATAGGGATTGGGCATTAGGGATTAGGTATTGGGTAAAATTTCCTTCTTCCCCAGTCCCCAGTCCCCAGTCACTAGTCCCCAGTCACTAGTCACTAGTCCCCAGTCCCCATCAACCTAAATCTCAGCTACCGCCCGTTCTATTAAGCGATGCGCTAAAGTTTGCGTACCAGTGTGTTCATAATAATTTGTTGATACATCCAGGAACGCCGCTAAATAATCTAACTTGTCATCGGCAATATCGACAAAACCTTGCAAATTGTGGACAACCTTTTGTGGCGTTAAATTATTGGTGGAGACTAACCCACTCATCCAACCTTTAACTGAGTCAAAGCTTTCGCCGATAAAGTTGAGTTTACTACCAGCATTGTTTCCTGGAATCACATCTTTGATGTTTTGGAAAGTCGAGTTTTGCTCTAACTCTTGGGGATTTGTTTGATTAAGTCCAGATATCGCCTTACTGATGAAGTCTGGGCCCAGAGGTATCAAACCATCAACGCAAACTAATGCTACCATGCGGATAAGTGACTCACCACTATATTCTCCTAAAGAGGCAACAAAATCCCCAATACTATCTCCAGGAATGCCGTTAATTTGACAGAAGGCTACCAACTCAGCCACTAATTTTAATGTCAGATCGATGGTTTGGGCTTTATCAGCTTTGGGAGTGACAGAGTTTAAAAAACCCAACAGAGGAATTTTTTCGCCAACTTTGTTAGCTAAAGCTGCTGCACCAAGCGCTTTATCTGTAGCATCAACGGTTTGATATAACCATAAGGCTGTTTGGTAGCCTTGGGATTTGTCGTTGAATAAATAAATCGCTCGTTCGCCAATTTGCTGAATTAAATCTTCGTCGTCTTCACCAGTGACTTTCTTAATGGTGTTGACAAACCCAACAGTATTTTGCCACTCGCCGGGAGCAACAAAATCAAGGGCTTTTAACATAGAAATAGTCAAGCCGCCAGTTGGTAATTGATCAACTAAATCAACAATCGATTTACTCACAAAAATCTCCTTATTTAGGGTTTATTATCTTTAATGTCAGTAATTTGGCTTATTTCAGGTTAGCTAGACCATTAAGATTAAACTTCTCTAACCAATCTGCGCGATCGCTAGCTTTAAATGACGAATCGCGAGAAAGTGCTTTTACTTGGTACTTACCTACCAAAATTGCAGTTTGCGTTTTACCAACTTCTATTGCCGGATAACCACCAATTTTTTTGGTACTCTTTGAGAACTTTGCTGCGGCATTAGGTGTGCTGGTGGTATCAGAAATAGACAGTAACGCTAGCTCTTTACCGCCTTTTTTCAACTTCGCTTCGGAAAAACCTTTTTTCTCTTGGGTATAGACGCGCTGGTAGCCATCACCTGCATCAGGGAAAAATTTATTAAATTCGCCACCCTGAGTTGCGTTCTTAGCAACTGCAAGACCCTTTTTTTGTTGAGTGCTTTCTTTTTGCACCTGGTCAAAACGTCCAGGTGTCTTTGGAGTACAGGCCGTTGTCAGTATCATTACCGACAGCAACAAAGCGGCTACTACCCTACGCCCACGGTGTAAAATCATTCTTGGCTTCTCCTTATAGTTGAGCTTTGAGGCAATTATCTGCGCTGCTAGCAATTATTACCCGTAAAATTTACTTTTTGATAATTATTGCCTAAGTTCTCAACTATAGCCGTTTAATTTTGCACTTCAAAAAAGTGTCCAGTGTCAGACTTAACGTAGTAATTAACCCAACGCAAAAAGCGCCTCCCCTTTCGGGAGAGCGCTTTTTAATTTAGCGAAACTTCAGAATTAACCGTTGATAGCAGGAGCAGTCAGAGCTACAGGAGCAGAATCGGCAGCA
>NZ_JBALFY010000030.1:0-168960 GCF_036916655.1 Nostoc sp. | reverse complement strand
CACCCAAAAAGCTATTTCTAAGACAAAATTCAACATCTTCCAGACATCGCGCTTCCTTTGTTGGCAATGTGAAGAAATATTTCGCCAACAGCATCGTTTCTGGTACAGAAAACCAAGGCTTTTTGGTAGAGACATTTCGGGGAGTACAAGTCTTAAAAACTACCCAAGCTACACCCCAAGCCTGGGAAGAATATCAAGGAAATTTTGGTCGTCTGGCTAACTTGGGGTGGAGTACCATGCAGCTAGGACTTTACAGCAGCACTGTTACTAGTGTTCTTTCAACATTTATTAATATTGGTATTCTCTGGATTGGTAGCTATTTAGTAATTAATCGGACTTTAACAATCGGACAATTGATTGCCTATAACGGCATGAGTAGCAATTTTCTCGGCTTTTTGAGTTCTGCCATTGATTTAGCGGATGAGTTTATCACTTCTCAAATAGTTATTCAACGTCTGACAGAAGTTATTGATGCTACACCAGAAGATGAAAATGATGTTAAAAAGCAGTGGATAGAAATTCCTGGAAATATAGATATTACTTGCTCTGAAATTAATTTTCACCACACAGGGAGAGTTGATTTACTGCAAGATTTTTCCATAACTATTCCTGGGGGACAAGCAATTGCTCTAATTGGTAAATCTGGTTGTGGTAAAAGTACCCTAGCAAAATTGATTCCTGGTTTATATACAATTCAATCAGGCAATATTCGCTATGGTTTTTATAACCAGCAAGATATATCTTTGGAATGTTTGCGGCAACAAGTGGTTTTAATACCACAAGAAGCCCATTTTTGGAGTCGGTCTATTCTGGATAATTTCCAATTTAGTTATCCTCACCTTAGTTTTAGAGATATTATTATCGCCTGTCAAATCACTGGTGCTGACGAATTTATCAGCGAACTACCTGATAAATATCAAACTGTCTTAGGAGAATTTGGGGCTAATCTTTCTGGTGGACAAAAGCAAAGACTAGCTATAGCTAGAGCCATAGTTACTAACCCACCTATTTTAATTTTAGATGAGTCTACCAGCGCCCTCGATCCAGTGAGCGAAGCAGGAATACTAGATAGGCTTTTAGAGTATCGCCAGGGTAAAACTACTATTTTTATTAGTCATCGTCCTAGAGTGATTCAGCGTGCAGATTGGATTATTTGTTTAGAACAAGGACGGTTGAAAATTCAAGGGACAGTAGAAGATTTGCGACAAGTTAATGGGGAGCATTTAGACTTTTTGGATGATGTAACTTTGAGTCTTTCAGATGCGATAGATCGCGTCTCTATATGAGGATTTTGGGCTTACATGAACTGTATTGGCTAATATCTTCACCTGTTTTTCAATTTTGAAGTGTCTAACTATGGTTAACGTTCACAACACAGACTTTTTACAACCAATTCAAACAGATGAATTTCTGCCACCGATTAGTCGTTGGATTACCTTTGGTGGACTCTTTGTTTTCTGCGTTTTAGGACTAGCGATTCCCGTCGCCACAGTTGCCAAATATAAGGTGACAGTCAAAGGGCAAGCATCTGTCCGTCCATCTGGGGAATTGCAGATTGTGCAAGCGGCAACTGAAGGCCGAGTTATGCAGATTCATGTCAAAGAAAATCAAGTTGTCAAAGCCGGAGATGCGATCGCCATTATTGACGACTCCCGCTTACAAACGAAAAAAAGCCAACTGCAAACTAATATTGAGCAAGCTAAGTTACAGCTAGTGCAAATCAAGGCTCAAATTCACACTTTTAACAGTCAAATTGTCGCCGAAACTGCTAAAGTTAACCGAATTATCACTACTACTAAGGCTGCATTAAGCGCTAGCCAGCGCCAATATCAGGATAAAAAAATTACTACTGTGGCTGAATTCCAAGAATCTCAAGCTAATGTGCAAATAGCTCAACAAGAATTGCAGATTGGCAAAACACAGTTAGAAACAGCACAAGCTAATCTCTATTCTACTGAGGCCGCTTGGAATGCAGCGAAGTCAAAGCAAAATCGATATGAGAGTGTAGCGCAAGCAGGAGCATTGTCTAGGGATAAATTAGAGGAAGCGCGGTTAGCTACAAAACAGCAAGAACAAGCTGTAGCAGCACAAAAAGCAGTTGTGGAGGCGCAAAAGCAAACAATTGAGCGATCGCAACAAGCAATATATGCTGCGATCGCTAAAAATAAACGTGCGAAAGCCGCCTTAAATCCCAGTCATGCAGAAGTAGAAATTGCGACTGAGCAGATAGCGCGAGAAAAATACGCAGGTGAAAGTAACAAAGCCGCTTTAGAAAAAGAACGGCAAGGAATGATCAAGCAACAAATTGAAGTAGAACAACAGCTAAAGCGTGACAATAGGGAACTCAAGCAAGTGGAAAATGAACTTAATCACACCACTATCACTGCTACTGCTGATGGTATCATTTCTAAGATAAACTTGCATAATCCCGGTCAAACTGTGCGTCCTGGCGAAGAAGTCTTGCAGATTGTCCCCAGTCATGCAAAGCAGATTATCAAGGCAGTAGTGGCATCTGAAGATAAAAGTAAGCTCAAAATTGGTCAACAAGTTCAAATGCGGGTTAGTGCTTGTCCCTACCCAGATTATGGCACTCTCAAGGGTAAGGTCGAGGCGATTTCTCCAGATACCATGACTTCCCCAAACAATACAAATGGATCTCCTTCTTATGCCAATAGCACTCCGAAAGAGGCTGTCTCAGGTGCTTTTTATCACGTGACTATTGAGCCGGAAAGTCTGTTTTTAGGTAAAGGTAAAAATCTGTGTCCCATTCAGTTGGGAATGGAAGGTAGAGTAGATATTATTTCTCGTGAAGAAACGGTATTGCAATTTTTCTTGAGAAAAGCGAGGTTAATTGCAGATGTGTAATGCTAAACGAAATAATTACAATTTCAGGACTTGAAGTTTTTTATAAATTATTTCTCGTAAAATCTTTTGTTTTTCTCAGCGTTCTCTGCGCCTCTGCGGTTAAAAAGTAATTAATTTTAACCGCAGAGGCACAGAGAACACAGAGAGAAGAGGTTAAAATAATTCGTAACTGAATTTTTCACTACGAATTACGAATTACGAATTACGAATTAGTTAATACGGCCACTTCCAGTCACGAATTTCCGGCACATCATCGCCGTATTTCTGAATGTAATGCTTGTGTTCAATCAGCTTATCCTGCATCTGCTGTTTCACATAAGCTGCCCTAGATCCTAGTTTGGGGACGCGATCAATTACATCAATTACTAAATGGAAGCGATCTAAATCGTTGAGAACAACCATATCAAAGGGAGTGGTAGTGGTTCCCTCTTCCTTGTAGCCACGCACATGGATATTTTTGTGATTAGTGTGGCGGTAGGTTAGGCGATGAATCAGCCAGGGATAGCCATGAAAGGCAAAGATAACGGGTTTGTCGGTGGTGAAAAGTGTGTCAAAATCTTTTTCACTCAAACCGTGGGGATGTTCCGTTTTTGGCTGGAGTGTCATCAAATCGACTACGTTCACTACCCGCACTTTTAAATCTGCAAAGTGCTGACGCAAGATGTCTACAGCCGCTAAGGTTTCTAAGGTGGGAACATCCCCAGCGCAAGCCAGCACTACATCTGGATCGCCGCCTTCGTCGTTGCTTGCCCATTCCCAAATGCCGATGCCTTTGGTGCAGTGCTTGATGGCTGCATCTATGTTGAGATATTGCAATGCTGGCTGTTTTCCAGCAATGATGACGTTAACATAGTTGCGGCTTTTGAGACAATGGTCAGTTACCGATAGCAGAGTGTTGGCATCGGGGGGCAAATAGACGCGAACAATCTCGGCTTTTTTGTTAAGTACATGGTCGATAAAACCAGGGTCTTGGTGAGAGAAGCCGTTATGGTCTTGTCGCCAAACGTGAGAGGTGAGTAGGTAATTAAGAGAAGCAATCGGTCTGCGCCAGGGAATATGTTTGGTGGTTTTCAACCATTTGGCGTGTTGGTTGAACATTGAATCAATGATGTGGATGAATGCCTCGTAGCAAGTGAAAAATCCGTGACGACCTGTGAGGAGGTAGCCTTCTAACCATCCTTGGCAAGAAGTTTCGCTGAGAATTTCCATCACCCGACCATCGGACGAAAGGTGGTCATCTTCGGGGTAAATCTCGGCTTCCCAAACCCGGTCTGTAACTTCTAACACAGGGTCTAGGCGATTAGATGCTAATTCGTCAGGGGCGAAGATGCGGAAATTGCTACTTTCTTGGTTAAGTCGCATGATATCCCGCAGGAATTTGCCGGTCACTTTGGTAGCTTCTGCGATCGCTTTCCCTGGTTCAAGAACATCTACAGCATAGTCCTGAAAGTCCGGGATATTCAGGTCATGCAGCAAAATACCGCCGTTAGCGTGGGGATTGTCACCCATGCGTCGATGCTTTTTGGGGGCTAGTTCTGCTAGTTCGGGAATCAGTGTGCCGTTGCTGTCGAAGAGTTCTTCTGGTTTGTAACTCTTCATCCAATCTTCTAGGAGTCTCAGGTGGTCTGGCTGTTTGGCTATATTACCAAAGGGAACTTGGTGCGATCGCCAAGAACCTTCAGTTTTTTTGCCATCCACTTCTTTAGGCCCTGTCCAACCTTTGGGGGTTCGCATAACAATCATCGGCCACTGGGGACGTTCCGTGAAACCATGTACGCGGGCTTCCCTTTGGATACTTTGAATTTGGGCGATCGCTGTTTCTAGAGTTGCCGCCATCTGCTGATGGACATCTGCGGGATCGTCACCTTCTACAAAGTATGGTTTGTAGCCGTAACCTACAAATAAACTCTCCAACTCATCATGACTAATCCGTGCCAGTGTCGTTGGGTTAGCAATTTTATACCCATTCAGGTGCAGAATCGGCAGTACAGCACCATCACGTACAGGGTTAAGAAACTTGTTGGAATGCCAGCTAGTTGCTAAAGCACCTGTTTCGGCTTCGCCGTCACCGACAACAGCAGCAACAATTAAGTCAGGGTTATCAAAGGCAGCACCGAAAGCGTGGACAAGGGCATAACCTAATTCCCCACCTTCGTGGATCGAACCAGGAGTTTCGGGTGCAACGTGACTAGGAATACCACCGGGAAAAGAGAACTGTTTAAAAAGTTTCTTGATTCCCTCAGCATCCTGGGAAATATTGTGGTAATACTCAGTATAAGTGCCTTCTAAGTAAGTATTGGCTACTAGTCCAGGGCCTCCATGACCGGGGCCAGCAATGTAGATTGTGTTTAGGTCATATTTCTTAATCAGCCGATTCAGGTGAACATAGATAAAGTTCAGCCCTGGTGTTGTTCCCCAGTGCCCTAAAAGTCTGGGTTTAACGTGTTCCAGCTTTAGGGGTTCTCTCAGTAGCGGATTGTCCAGTAGATATATTTGCCCAACGGAAAGATAGTTAGCTGCACGCCAATAGGCGTTAATCTTCCGTAATTCTTCATCTGTTAAAGGCTTTGTTTGTGGAGTCGTTGCTAATGTCATTATCGACACTCCATTCCAAAAGGATTTTGATGGATTCATCCGTAAGTAATTATACTGCTTTTCCAGATGATGACCATCTACCCATGATAAATTTTTCCAGCCTTCTTGACTAAATTCTTTGGCTTTGGGCACAGGTTGGAAAGCGATGTCTACGATGGATTACACATCTCCTCGCATCAAACTGCGTCCTCTTGTTGAAGTTGAGATATATAATCAGTTAAAACGGATTCTGCAAAAGCTAAATCTTCATTAGCAAACTCAGTTTTCAATGCAGCAGCCTCAACATCAGAAATAGCATCCCAATGCTGAGTTAGTTTTTTTTTCTGGAGAGAGATAGCAAAATCTAATACTTCTTCTTGACTAGACTTGGGCAATTGGGACAATATTTCCAGTAGTTGGCTGTGAATAGTTGCTGTTGGTTTTTCTGGCATTGCCACACTTCCTAGATTAATAAATAAAGTATGTACTCTAATTTTCTCATGCTTCAAGCTTTGCTTTTCCTTGAACTATCCAGTACAGCAAAACTAGCTAGAGACAGATCAAGGAATAACCTAATTATTAATTTCCAATAATCCAGGCGGTGGCGTGATTTCAATACGATTAGATTTCAAGTCTACTATTGGGGCGATCGCTTCCACAAATGGAATCAAAACAGTCTTTTGCTTTTTGTCGCCAGCCAATGATTCATGCAACTTGACTTCTAACAAATCATTGCCGGCCGGGATGATATCTACCACCGTACCAACGAGTTCGCCAGATACCTGCATGAAGACTTCCAAGCCAATCAAATCGAGGACATGATATTCATCTTCGCCTAATTGGGGGCGAGCGCTAGCTGGCACCATTAATGTACAACCACGCAACGCCTCTGCCTGATCGCAATTTCCCACACCAGCTAATTTGATTACATACAAGTTTTTGTTACTGATATAACGTCCTGTCAATAATTCGATTGGTTGCGGTTCTGTATCATCTGAACGCAATAACCAACGTTTTCCTGGCACTTCAAATCTTTCGGGAAAGTCTGATATAGGATAAACCCGTAATTCTCCCGACAATCCTTGAGGGGAAACAATCTTACCAATTTCTAACCAATCGTCGAGATTGGGGGCTGGGGACTGGGGATTGGGGAAGGTGGGGCCTCCTCTGGGGATAAGGGGTAATGGGGATTGGGGACTGGGGATTGGGGATTGGGCATTTTGAATTTTTGAATTTTCTCCTACTCTCTTGCCCTTTCGCTTCTCTGCCCTTTTGCTTCTCTGCCCCTCTGCTTTTCTGCCTCCAATCTCTTTATTAGCTTCTTCGCGTTTCATTTCGATTTTTCCTACTAGTACAACACGGCGGAAATAAAGCACTCATTCCAAATCAATGAAACGCTGACGCTGTATTCATTTTTAATTTTTAATTTTTAATTCCGCCTTGCGGTACTAGGCAGTCACAGCTGCACGCTTATAAGCTTCTTCAGCTACTTTTGCTAAACGCTGCATAGCAGTGGCAATTTCCTCGTCGCTGCCGGTGAGGCTGATGCGGAAGCATTGGTGCTTGTGCGCCCACTCTTCCTCTAAACCGGGGAAGAAAGTACTTCCAGGGACAATAATCACACCCACTTGCTTTAATTGTTGGTAAAATTCCCAATCAGTGATGGGTAAATCCTCTAACCACAACCAAGCAAAAATTGCTCCTTCACCGCGATGGAGGAACCAAGGTAAATCCTTGGGCATCGCTTCTTCTAAGCTGGTTTCTAAAACGGTAAATTTATTTTGGTAAAAGGGACGGATGACAGTATGAGAAATTTCCACTAAGCGGCCAGAATTGATTGCATAAGCTGCGATCGCTTGGCCGTAACGTGAAGAATGGAGGCTCATATTTGCCTGAAAACACTCCAGCACTTCAATCCACTTTTCATCCCCAATCGCTATACCAATTCTTTCTCCTGGTAATCCGGCTTTCGATAAACTCAGGCAGTGGAGAATATTATCACCAAATACTGGTGTCATTTCGGTAAAGTTTAATGCTGGGAAGGGAGGCGCATAAGCGGAGTCAATTAACACAGGTAAATTGTAAGGTGCAGCGAGGGCGGCAATCTTTTTCACCTCATCATCGGTGAGGACGTTACCAGTAGGATTACAGGGGCGAGAGAAAAGGACACAACCAGTATTTTCTGTAATCGTAAGTTTGCTGAAGTCGGGGCGATATTTAAATCGGTGGGCAGCTGCATCAATATCGAGAGTTGGTTTGTAGGCAGTTAAGGCTTTTGGAACTAAGCAAATACCACCGTAACCTGTGTAATCAGGACTGAGGGGTAAAACGATTTGTTTTAACTCACCACTGGGGGTGTAGCCACCAAAGGTATTGGCAGCGTAGAAGTAGAGGGTTTGACTGCCGGGGGTGATTAAGATATTGCGATCGCTTAAGTTTAACCCGTAGCGTTTGTTAAAATCATTAGCGATCGCTTCAATCAATGGTGCATAGCCCTGACTTGAGCCGTAGCGGCAAACTACCTCACCATATTCTGGACTAGCAAGAAGTTGTGCAGTACAATCCCGCCATAATTGTTCTACCTCTGGCAAAATCAACGGATTACCAGCACTCAAATTAATAAACTGCCGCCCTGCACCCGCTCGTAATGTTTCGATAATATCCTTCATGATTGCTCTTACGCCAGTCAGGTTGGACATTTGAGCGCCGATTTGAGTTAGGGCAGGGTTCATAAGCTGTAATAAAATATATTAATTGAGGGGTGGACAAATTATTTAGGGTTTGCTGCTGACATCCAGTTTACATCGTTGTCAAAACAGCTGTTGCCGCCTTTAACCAATCTAGCTAGAGAATGATATTTTAACAAAGGTAATAATATTTATCGTTATAGCGGCGATCGTGCTGAGTAAATCCAATGAAGTAATACAAAAGTTTATCATGTGTTTAATATTTATGAGGGGACTGGATACTGGGTACTGGGGATGAGGCGGAGCAGGGAGAAGAATTTTCCCCTCCGCCCCCCGCACCCTGCCCCTCTGCCTCTTTTCAATACCCCATGCCCAATCACAAAGACAAAACGATACAGGAGCGCTGACATTGCAAGTTAAAGCAGCAGTAGCTTACAGTGCAGGTAAGCCGTTAACGATTGAAACCGTTCAACTATCGGGGCCACAAGCTGGCGAAGTGTTAGTTGAAGTGAAAGCAAGCGGGGTTTGTCATACCGACGCCTTTACGCTATCTGGTGATGATCCCGAAGGTTTGTTTCCGGCTATTTTGGGACATGAAGGTGCTGGTGTGGTAGTAGAGGTAGGCGCTGGTGTCACCAGTCTCAAACCAGGAGATCATGTGATTCCCCTCTACACTCCCGAATGTCGCCAGTGCGAATATTGTCTAAGTTTCAAAACTAATCTCTGTCAAGCCATTCGCTTAACTCAAGGACGCGGTGTGATGCCCGATGGCACTAGCCGTTTTAGTCTCGATGGACAAATGATTCATCATTACATGGGTACATCCACCTTTGCTAACTATACGGTGCTACCGGAAATCGCTTTGGCAAAAATTCGCGAAGATGCCCCATTTGATAAGGTTTGTTACATTGGCTGCGGTGTGACTACTGGTATTGGTGCAGTCATCAATACTGCTAAGGTGGAACCTGGAGCAAATGTTGTAGTTTTCGGGTTGGGTGGTATAGGCTTAAATGTCATCCAAGGGGCGCGGATGGTAGGGGCAAATATGATTGTCGGGGTAGATATTAATCCCAACAAACGCGCCTTGGCGGAAAAGTTTGGCATGACACACTTTGTTAATCCTCAAGAAGTAGAGGGTGATTTAGTTCCTTATCTGGTTGATTTAACAAAAGGCGGTGCTGATTACAGCTTTGAATGTATTGGTAATGTCAAATTGATGCGTCAAGCATTAGAATGCTGTCACAAAGGTTGGGGTGTCAGCGTGATTATCGGTGTTGCTGGTGCTGGACAGGAAATCAGTACTCGTCCTTTTCAACTAGTAACTGGGCGCGTTTGGAAAGGTTCAGCTTTTGGTGGCGCTAGAGGGCGTACAGATGTGCCAAAAATTGTTGATTGGTATATGGAAGGTAAGATAAATATTGATGATTTGATTACTCATATCATGCCCATTGAGCAAATTAATGATGCTTTTGAGTTGATGCACAAAGGTGAATCAATTCGCAGTGTGGTAACTTTTTAATTCGTAATTCGTACCTGATGCTTACGCAGAGAGTCCTGTTTCAGATAAGGTTTAAATGTCTATTTGAAACATAATTATGAATTATGATTTTTTAAATTATGTAGACATCACAAATCTGAAAAAAGGCAAAAAAACTGATGCCAAACTTTTATGATATAGACTTCTACACTTGGACTCAAGAACAGGCTAACCTTTTGCGTCATCACCAATGGAACCAGCTTGACCTACCTAATTTAATTGAGGAAATTGAATCTTTGGGAAGAAAGGAACGCCAAGAATTGAGAAATCGTCTTAGTGTGTTAATTGGACATTTGCTCAAATGGGAATATCAACCAAAGGAACGCAGCCGTAGTTGGGTAGCAACAATTAGAGTACAAAGACGGGAAATTATCAAGTTGCTGAACGAAAATCCTAGTCTGAAACCTTACCTTGAAGAGGCACTCCAGGAATCTTATGAAAATGGTAGGGATTTAGCATCAGGAGAAACAAATTTGCCACTCTCAACTTTTCCCCAGCAATGTTTATATCTTTTTGAGGAAATTTTGAGCGATCGCTTTTATCCCGGTGAGTCTACCACAGATGATTTAATGAATTGACACTCCTCAGTCAACTTGATAATACTCCATCAAAGTATCGATCAATTTCTGCTGTAAGTATTTCAAAGTCTACAGGCTTGGTTAAGTGGCATTTGAAACCGGCTTTCAGCGCAAGTTGCCGATCCTCCTGGCCACCGTAGCCGGTGAGTGCAATCAGAATTGAGCGATTAAATTTGGAGTCTTTACTTAGTTCCTGTGCAACGGCGAATCCATCCATTTCAGGAAGTCCGATGTCACAAATAATCACATGAGGCTCAAGCTTCCTGGCAATTTCTACCCCTAAAATTCCATTCTTGGCAATGGAAACTTCATGCCCAAAATACTCAAGTACTGCTTGTAATGATACGGCTGAATCCTCGTTGTCTTCGATGACTAAAATCTTCAACGATTTTTTAGCTGCTTCTGTAATCTCGATGTCGTTGTCTAAGGCTGTAATATCTTCGCATACAGGGAGAGTAACTTTGAATTCTGCTCCCAAATTTATCCCTCTACTTGAGGCTTGAACATTACCGCCATGAAGTTCCACGAGACTTTTTACTACCGAGAGTCCCAAACCTAGCCCGCCTCTTGAACGGTCTAAACTGCGATCGGCCTGGGTAAATGGCTCGAAAAGTTCTGGTAATATTGTTGGGTCTATTCCTATGCCTATATCTCTTACGGATAAGGCCGCCACACTACCTGAGCCATTCTCACTTGGAATAACTGAGAAATCAACCCAGATTGTTCCATCTGGCTGGGAGAATTTTAAGGCGTTATCAAGAAGGTTTCCAAAGATTTGGAAAAAGCGAGTGGAGTCAACATAAGCCCACACGGGCGTGTTTGGCAGGTCTTGGACTACGTTAAGATTCCATCTCTTGATTGCTTGTGCATGGTCGTTGAGACTCAGCCGAACCAATTCCACCAGATTAACTTTCTCAAGGTTTAATGAAATCTTCCCATAAGTGATAGACGATACGTCAAGTAACTCATCGATCAATTTCGAGAGGTGCTTAATCTGGTGCTGCATCATTAAAACTGTTTCCCCTACTGCACCAGTCTCACCCAGCTTTAACTTAAGTAGCTGAACGCCATTGGAAATAGGAGCAACAGGATTCCTCAACTCGTGAGCCAGCATGGCAATAAATTTGTCTTTTAGGGCGTTTTGGTTCGTAAGTTTCTGGAAAAGTTGCACGTTGGCGATCGCAACTGCTGTAGTATCTGTCAAAATCTCAAGGAGTCCGATTTCTTCGGGTGTGGCTAGGTGTCGTGTACTCCAGTAGGCTCCAATTGCACCCAATGGTTCGGAAACCCTGATCGGAACCATCACTAAACTCTTGACAAAAGTCACTTTGTACGCATCAATAGGAATTCGTGCATCTTGGTAAATGTCCTCAATTACGGCTGCTTGTTTATTGAGCATTGCCCAACCGGAGATGCAAGACTTGAGCGGAAAACGCATACCTTTCCACAGCGGCCCAATGGCGTTTTCGTCGACATAGTGGCAACATTCACCATCCCGCAGTACAAAAGTGACTCCATCCGCATTTGTGAGATCGCGAGCTGCTAAACGCACAATCTCAATAATTTCTTCTATAGTCCGCACACAAGCCAAATCCTTGACTACCGAAAGTAGCCTGTTGTAAGACGAAATGTTATAGCTTTGAGGTGAATTCTGTTCTTGAGAGATGGAGGTTTGTAATATATTTTTCATAAAAGACTCCGAACAAAAGGGATGTCTGTATAAAAACTCAGGTAAAGCGGGTAGGTTTCAGCAGATGCTTACTCTTAATCGTAATCTTAACTTTAGATATTGAGAGTACAATCTTTTAACGCATTTTTTCTCATAATGTAGTACAAATATTCTTAAGTGAATCAGTGAATATTCGGGAAATGCTCGTGTGTTCTAATGCAACCTCTGATGTTTGATGTACTGCGGTTACGTAGTTAGGAATAAGAATTAATGAAATACAATTTATGTCCCTGGTTTACCTCACCCTCAATCCCTCTCCAATATATCGGAGAGTGAAGCTAGAGACAGGATGAAATTCAATTAACTCTTGTGAGGTGGGCATCTTGCCCGCCCTATGGACTGGGCGGGCAAGATGCCCACCCCACAATATTGGATAATTTATTTCTTGGAGTTCCCTTATTTAGCGATCGCCAAATAATAATCAAATCGCTCCCGGAGTTGTTCAACCGTTAAATTTTGAGTCCAGTACTCTACTAGGGCGTGACCAAATGCCCAAGCGTTGCGATCGGGTGCAGCGGAGTTTTCTAGCAGTAACGGCCAAAGGGATAGCAATTCAAAGTTGCGCGAGTTGGAGTTGCCTGTATTCAAAAGCGAGAAAAGGTCATATCCCATTTGAAGTTTGCCAATCACAATCGGCAACTGTTCCACGGGAATTTGCTCTGCCAACATATATGCTAAAGCTGGAGATCCGGTTGAGAGCGTAGAAACAAACTGGAGGACGGGACTTTTGAGCAATGATGTTAGCCCTTGTGTTGTCGTCATTTGGAAGGTGTAATGGTCGATGATTTTGGCGGTGGCGACGATACGGGCTTCTAAGTTACGCAAAAAGCGGGCGAGACGGAGTTGCTTGGTAGGTGCGATCGCATCGATTAATCCCAACGATAGCGCCTCCACTCCCCAAGGAACTCGATTCGTTTTGCTGTCACCTGTAACCACAGGCAAAACTAGATTACAGAAGTTTCCCAGCAGTTTGGCACGATACTCAGTGGCTTCGCGAATGGCAATTTCTTTGGCGCGATCGCCCCATTCCCAATCATAAGGCGGTCGCCATTCGCGGATGGGACGCAGCCGATCTACTTGGGTAACGATCGCGATCGCAGGTAAATCTGCAACTTCGGTTTTGATATCTTGCAAAAAGTCCACATCCATTTGCAGGGCAGGATCGAGGGCAGGAGTAGCTAACAGCAGCAAATCTGCGTTGATCGCATAATCAAGCACCAAATTTCGGAGTTCGGCACGGTTCACCTGTTCGTAACCAGGTGTATCCCAAAGCGTTAGGGTTTCTCCACCTTGAGTTTGCCATTGATAATTTTGAATGCGATCGGTACTGGGTAAAACATCAACGGCTGCAAGATCCGCCTGAAATAACGTGTTAATCAGGCTACTTTTTCCCGATCCTGTGCGCCCTACCAGCAGAATATTAACGGGCTTTTGCCCAACCACCTCAGCTGGTTCAGCTTGAGTTAAGATTTCTCGGAGTGTTTGGGTTTTTGTCTGGGGTAAAGTTGGTATGGAAACTACGGTTGCTGAAACTGGGCTGCGTCCGTAAAGTGCGATCGCCTGCCGACATAAGTTTCTCAGGGCAGCTTCCCGGAATAACTGGCTCAAATTTCCCAACAATTGCTGAGTTGCTTGATTACTGGAACCCTGGCTAGCTTGTTTTGCCACCGCCGCCACCGGATTTAAAACCCACTGCGCCCAATTCCAAACACGCCAGAATTTTCGGGCTGATGGTTCCAACTTCCGGTAGACTTCATATCCTTGGTATGCTTGTCCCACCGTTACCTGATTGAGGATAGGGGATAACTTTTGCATCCACTGATCCATATCATCCACGGTTCCGCGAATCAGCCCGTAAGCTTGGGGGACATAGATATTCAGCAGAGGATATTGAATTTGAGGATTGTAAATATGAGCGATCGCCACGACTAAATCTTGGCAGCGCGTCCAAAAACTTTGCCAGTCTTCCCAAATGGGGCGATCGCTTTGTGCTGCTTGCAGAATTTCTTGGAGTGCGGTTTCTGCAAGCTTTGTAGTATCACTTCCCACTGGTTGTACTGTATCTTCTGCCGTCGATTCCAGTTCTTCACGGACTTGAGTTAATACAGCTTCTATTTGGTTAACAGCTGGTTGAGTCCATTTGACTAGCAGCCAACGCCAACCCACGAATAAAAGAGTAAACACACCCCAAATCCAATTAATGCCCCATGCGTGAATTTGCGAACCGGCGGATACCAGTAAAAAAATGATGATAAACGCGATCGGGATTGCTAATACAACCCACTGCCACGGTTTTAATCGCACCATTGCCCCATACCTGCTTTGGTTAGACTGCTTATATTGCTATTGTCGATCTAAATCTTGTGGTAAGTTCTGGATTACTGCATGTATTAAAGTGTAATAATAGCTCACGCTGGCTGCTCGTTCATCTGATGCGTTGTGGGAAAAGTGGAGATTTGACTACCTTTAAGATAAGATTTACGTGAATAAATCACCAAAAACTGACTTATGGGCGTTAAATTATGCTTGTAGATTTTACAGTCGAAAACTACCGTTCAATTAAAGAACCTGTAACCCTAAGTGCGGTTGCTCAAAAACAAAGCGATCGTCAGACAAGCCAAAGCAGCAAACGCAAACGGGTAAAGTCAGATCATGAAATTGCACCTGGATACCATGTTGAAGGGTGGGACATTGAGCTTTTACCTGTTCTGGCAATTTTTGGAGCTAATGCTTCAGGTAAGAGTAATGTTATCCAAGCTTTGGATTATTTATTGCTTATGATGTCTAAAGGAATTCAGGAAGCAGTCACATTCCAGAAATTATTTAAATCGGCAAAACTAGATCCTTTCAGGTTAGATATGATCTCTGCTCAAAAACCTACAAAATTTGAATTGAGAACTTTATTTAATAATAATATTTACACCTATTCCTTAGTAATTAATGAAAATAATATAATTTCAGAAAGCTTAGACTATGCCTTAAATACAACTAAGCGTACTCGTCGTTTATTTCATCGCCAATGGGATGAAACCAATAAAAACTTTATATGGAAGACTGGTGAGCATTTTGCTGGCTACCATAATCAACTCCAGGATAATATTAGAGAAAATGAGTTATTTTTTAGCATATTAGTAAAGCTAAAAGTAGATGTAATTGAGTCTATTGTCCGCTGGTTAAAAATTCGCTGGATTGGAATTAATTGGGAAAATCCAAAGTACGATAATATTACATTGATTAAATCACTACAAGGTACTGAAAATTCCATCTCAAATGAAATTATTGAAGAAGTCTTGACTATTTTACAAAAATTCGATACGGGACTGTCAAGAATCGATATGGTAAAGAAGTATGATGATCCAAATGACTACAATATATTTGCTGTACATAACACCGATGACGGTGGTTCAGTTGCTTGGCTTTTTGATGAAGAATCTCTTGGAACACAACGCTTATTTAATTTAGCATTTCGGATAGTAGTAGTAAGGAAAACAGGAGGATTGATAATTTTTGATGAATTAGGCACAAATATTCATCCAAATATTCTAAAACGTATTATCGAAATATTTCAAAATCCTAAAACCAATCCAAGAAGCGCTCAACTGATTTTAACTAGTCATGATAACACGTTACCAAGAAACAACTTGTTACGACGTGATCAAATTTGGTTTACACAAAAGCGCTCTGATCAAAGCACTGAGTTGTATCCCTTAACTGATTTCCATGTGCGAAATGATTTGGCTATTGACAAAGCTTATTTAGATGGTCATTTTGGAGCTGTTCCGTTTCTCCCATCTGAAGAGGAAATGATTTTACAGGATGATGAGCAGTGCCAAGAAAGTTAAATCGCCGCCCACCTAGCAGAAATATTGCTCAGAAAATACTAATTGCTTGTGAAGGAAGTAAAACAGAACCAATTTATTTCAATAGTATCCGCAATGAATTACGTTCGCCAACTTTAGATATTATTGTATTGCCTCATCAAAACAAAACTGATCCACGTAGCATTATTGAAAGACTCATCGAAGAGCGACAGCAGAGAAAAGATAACCAGCAGTGGAGTAAAGAAGATGAGGCTTGGGCTGTTTTTGATGGAGATGAGCATATTGAAAAAAGTCTGGCAAATTGGCAAAGTGCAATAAATCGAGCTACAAGCCAAAAGATTAATCTGGCAATTACCAATCCGTGTTTTGAACTCTGGTATCTAATTCACTTTCAAGACCATTTTGCACAAATCACTCGTGATAGGTTAGTTAATTTGCTTGAAAAGCATATACCCGACTACGACAAATCAATGTGCTTGTATCCAAAACCATTGAAATCGTTAACTGAACAAGCGATTCAACGTGCTGAGAAGATAGCAAAGCAGCTAGAACGTAATGAATTATCTGAGCATTCAAATCCCTGCTGTAGTGGGTTGCCCAAACTGATTAGTAGTTTATTAAGTTTAGAGAATAGTTAGAGAAAGCATTCTGAATCACTTCTTGTAGATCAATACTTTTCCACAGGTATAATCACTAATGAAATTCAGCTGAAAATAAATAATTAAAAAAGGCTTGCGATCAATCCGGTTTCGGCTGAAGCATAATTTAGATCAAATGTTCCAGCCTCCCATAAAAATGTTTTTTGTTGCCGATGAAATTTCCATCAGAAGCTTGGGAATAATAAATCGTGCTAGAGAAACATTTGCAATGAATCTCAGCAGATTAAGTGTGTTTACCATCGGCAATTAAAGGAACAATTTGTTAATGAAAGTGAGTTCATCAGGGATTAAGCTAGGTTTTGCAGTTGTTAGCAGCAGTTGTTTAGCAGCAGTAGCGATCGCTTTCAGTAGCGCCAGTGCAATTGCTGCTCAATTCATCACAATTGAAAGTAGCGGTACTTTATCAGGAACAATCGAACTTCCCAGTAATAATCCCAATTTCAATAACAGTATTACTCGTATTGATACAGATGACACTGGAACTTATTACCGGAACTTAGGTACTAATAATAATCCTAATTATGTGCCTGTATACCAGTCAGACTATTTAAAGGTACAAACACGCTCTGATGGAAGTCTGCATTACTTTGTTGATTTTAAAGGTATTCCAATTGTCTCCTTTGATGGTGTTCTCACATCGCCAGTTCTTTCTGGTGGTCAGTTGACACCCTATAAATACCAGGGACAATTGGCAGGAACTACATTTCAAGGAGTAGTTCAGGATGAATTTAATCTCACAAAGGCTTTCTACACTGGCACTGTCACCGACCCAGACACCGGAAAGCAGTACCAAGGTACTTTTGAAGTGAGTGGATATGGGGAGCGATATAGTAACCCCAATGGTAGTTTAACTCCCACGGTCTTTGATTTTCAGTCCGATATTCCAGGTTTGCCAACCATAACATCTTTGACCATAACTAACGCTACCTTGGCAAATTTGAGAATTAAAGTACCTATAGATGAAACTTCTATTCCAGAACCCGCTAGCCTTCTTGGAACCTTGATGGTAGCTGGTTGTGGTATTCTTTTGAAAAGAAGAAAAGACATCGAACCTAAGAAGATGTTTTGAAACTAAGAGGCTGTTATGAAGAGTGCTGAGTTACATCTATTGTCAGGTAAATAAACCACGCGGTAGGGGCACAGCATTGCTCATTGGTGTCAACTTAACGTGAAAGCAAGCCTAGAACCAGCTTTTAGATTGCCTCGTTCCCAGTCTCCGACTGGGAATGCTTGTCTTTGAGGCTCCGCCTCTCTTTACTGGCGGCAGAGCCACCAGGAGCAGAATTTCCAGCCGGAGGCTGGAAACTAGGTTTCAAAGGAGTTTCAGCTTAAGTTTACACCAGTACTGAGTACTGAACTTCAAAACTCAGTATGGGCTAAACCTTAGCTACCCGCTAACAGCACTGAGTATGGTAAAAGTCCGGCTGAATTGAATCAATCATCTATACGCAATAGTTTGCGGTAAAACGGTTGTGAAAAATCGGTTACGCGATAACGTTTATAGTTGTCCATAAGTTCAATTAAAAAATTAATAAACTCGAAACTAGCCATCATCAGTTCATAACTTAGGTCAGCGTTGCCATCAAACTGAATTCGGCAACGAGTTAAGTCTGAGGGTAGGGTGGCAACATTCCAGGAGGCGACAAAGGGGACATGTTCGCTGGCTTCTATCTTCCGATGTCCCTCCAAGACTCCTTTTTGATAAAGACTGATGGCATAGGGTAAGAAATTGCGCCTAGCGCCCTGAACGTAAGGTAAGTAAACACTGGCTTGTTGTTGAGTGGCAGGCTGAAGTTGCTCAATAGACATTATTAAATATTCCTCAAGTTAGTTTGCAACTGGGGATATTAGTGGCTGTTAGTAGTATTCCCAAAAGATGTGTCTAAAGCATATGGGAAATAGGGAGCAAGGAAGAAGAATTTCCCCCCCGCTCCCTGCCCCCCGCCCCTCTGCCTCTTTTCAATACCCAATAAATGAAGTTCCTGCTAAGAAATATTAAAATTTCGGTTACAATGATGCTGCATTAACTGTTATCGAAGCTGGGAACGGTAACACTAAAAATCCCGACTGTAAAGTGGTGGATAACGTTATTGCAGTTTCTCCCAACAAACAAGCTGCTGCTACCTTGCTATTACTTTGCCTAAACCGGAGTTCTCTTTGGAGAAAGTCCGACTCTACAAGCTTCCTGCCGAAGTGGCTATCAAAGGAATCAAGCCTCTGTCTAAGAGTAGCAAACGTGGTTAATGTCAAGTAATTACGCAGAGTGGCGGTGACAACAAAGGTAATCCCAGTGGCTTTTGGCTTAGGGATAGCGGGTATTGCAGTTTGCCCATTCCGATTAAGATCGGGAAAAGTAGCTTAGGGATATTTGTCCGTAAAATTACTAACTGTAGACAAATAGTGGTTTTTGAATCAAGCAACCTAACCTATGCCAGCGAATTCCTGGCCCGAAGAAGATTCTTATCAAGAGCTTGATCCGCTCAACTCCTTGTTATCTGACCTATCAGTAGATGAGGAGTCGGTGTTAGAGACAGATCCGGTGTCTCTACCATCCCGGTTTCAAGGTCGTAGAGGCAAAGCGGCTCTAGTCTTGACTATCGTCTGGAGTGGCACGATCGCTCTACATTTAGTTTCTTGGGCTTCCATTTTTATTCTAGGACTAACCACCATTCTAGGATTTCATGCTTTGGTGGTAGTGTTTACTAAATCCCGCCGCTATCCAAAAGAAATACAGGGAGATTTGCCTTCTGTTTCTGTGCTGGTGGCTGCGAAAAATGAGGAAGCGGTAATTGCTAAATTAGTCAAAAATCTTTGTAATCTGGAATATCCAGGTGGGCAGTACGAAATTTGGATAATTGACGATCACAGCAGTGATAGCACACCGCATTTACTAGCAGAACTCGAACAGAAACACAACCAACTGAAAGTACTAAGGCGTTCAGCAGAAGCTACTGGTGGCAAATCGGGGGCGTTGAATCAGGTATTGCCGCTGACAAAGGGCGATATCATAGCAGTATTTGATGCTGATGCTCAAGTGACACCAGATTTGCTGCAACAGGTAATACCTTTATTTCAGAGGGAAAATGTGGGGGCGGTGCAAGTGCGAAAAGCGATCGCCAACGCTAAAGACAACTTTTGGACTAAGGGTCAAATGGCAGAAATGGCCCTTGATACCTGGTTTCAGCAACAACGGACTGCCCTTGGTGGCATTGGCGAACTACGGGGTAATGGTCAATTTGTCCGGCGTTCCGCCTTGGAAAGCTGCGGTGGCTGGAATGAGGAAACCATTACCGATGATTTGGATTTGACAATCCGCTTACATTTGGATAAATGGGATATTGAGTGTGTTTTCCATCCAGCGGTGCAAGAAGAAGGTGTGACAAGTGCGATCGCACTCTGGCATCAGCGTAACCGTTGGGCGGAAGGTGGTTATCAGCGCTATCTGGATTATTGGGATTTAATTCTCAAAAACCGCATGGGAGTCCGCAAAAGCTGGGATTTGCTGATTTTTATGCTGATTATGTATATCTTACCAACAGCAGCAATACCAGATTTATTGATGGCGATCGCTCGTCATCGTCCACCAATATTAAGTCCCATCACAGGCTTGTCCATTTCTATGTCGATGGTAGGGATGTTTACAGGTCTGAAACGAATACGTCAAGATCAAAAATTCCCACTTTCCACATATTTTATAATGCTTGTGCAAACCCTGCGTGGCAGTTTATATATGTTGCACTGGTTAGTCGTTATGAGCAGTACTACTGCCCGGATGTCGGTAAGACCAAAGCGGCTAAAATGGGTGAAAACTTTGCATACTGGGCATGGAGAATAGCCCCTTTGGGGAATTAAAAATTAAAAATTAGAAATGCAAAATTACCAAAAATAATTTTGCATTTTTTTTAGGGACTAACAAAAAATAAATTATCCAAAATTATTTGTATGTTCATAGGGGCGCAAGACCTTGCACCCCTACAATGGGATATTTTTTAACTGAAAGTTTTTTATTCATCGTCCACGTCTGCTTCTTCTACCCATTCTGGTGTAGTTATGGAATCGGAGAATTCTGGGAAATCATCTGCAAAACGGATAATTTGTCCGTTGAAAAATTCTGCTATACGTTGAGCTGCGATCGCTACTTCGTCAGGTTCCCAATCAGGTGCGGGTGTTTGTTTTGGGGGTGGAGGCAAAGTTTGCGCCCCATTTCCATTTACCCCATTTTTATTTATGCTATTTCCGTTTATGCCGTTTCCATTTACGCCGTTTCCATTTGCCCCATTTCCATTTATGCTATTTCCATTTTTTGCTGCTGTCGATGCTGGTGGCGGAGTGGTTGGCTGTGGTACTGGCGCTGAAGACGGAACTTGCTGGTTGTAACTGGGTGTAGGTGGTTGCTGAGGGCGAGTAGAGTCTTTTGGTGGAGGATTTTTTTTGGCTGAGGTAGAGTTTGAAGAAATTCCTTTTTCTATATTTATCTGGATTTCACGCTGGAAAGTCTGCTGGAAAGCTGCCGTAATCATCGGTAGATAAGATTTTCCCTTGTCATACCATGCCTGTTTAATCGCAATTCGAGCCATAACACCGTCGAACTCTGTGAGTTGGCTCATTTGACGCAGCATTTCTTGCCTTGATTTTGGCTGGAGGTTAGCAAGCACCTGTTGCCAAACCTGAGTTAAATCAGAAGTTGCTTCCCCAACAACTTCTGAAGTTACTGGTTCAACGTTTGCAGGTGGCGCAGGAACGGATATCGGTTCTGGGGTTGGTGGTGAAACTGAGTTAGCAACAGAATTGTGATTTGTTTGCTGTTCAACTGGGGGAGATGAAGTGACGGGCTGATTTTGGGCAGCCACTTGATGATGGTTTGCAGAATTATGATTTGTTTGCGGTTCAGTTAGAGGTACAGAAGAGACAGGCTGATTTTGGGTAGCCGCTTGATGATGGTTTGCAGAATTATGATTTGTTTGCGGTTCAGCTAGAGGTACAGAAGAGACAGGCTGATTTTGGGCAACTGCTGGAAGATAATTTGGAGATACAGCAGGTGTATTAACTCGTGGCGCGACAATTGGGGCTTGTGGCTGAATATTCGTCGCACTGGGTAACAATCCTAGTAATGTTACCTCCAACCACAAACGCGGCTGGGTGGTATTTTTAATTTGCACTTCAGCTTCTCGCAAGTGTTTCTGTCCCGCCAAAATCCCGCTCATATCGAAGTATTGAGCAAATTCAACCAGCGCTATCCAGGTTTGCTGAGTACAAGCAACCAAAT
Organism: Nostoc sp.; assembly: GCF_036916655.1. GTDB lineage: Bacteria > Cyanobacteriota > Cyanobacteriia > Cyanobacteriales > Nostocaceae > Nostoc. The sequence goes on along the minus strand of NZ_JBALFY010000030.1, from coordinate 147,244 downwards.
CGTGGCGGTTGGGTGCTGTTTTAGCTATGAGTAAATCGCGGTAAAAAGCAGCGAGATTTTGCAGAATAGTTAGGGGTTCTCGACCACGATCTAGAATGTAGTGAGTACAGTCTAGAACTGCTTCCGGTTTATCTTGAGCGATCGCATTTAAAAGACTCAGCAAGTCCTGTTCGCTCACTGTTCCAACTAAATCCCAAACTCGCTCTGGTGTGACAACACCTGCTAACAAACCCAATTGATCGAGTAGACTCTCAGCATCCCGTAACCCTCCCTGAGCAAGTTGGGCTACCAGGGTGACAGCATCGGGTGAAATATGAATGTTTTCAAAAGATGCGATCGCACTTAAATGCTTGACCATCGCCTCTAACTGAATGCGTCTAAAATCAAACCTTTGACAGCGTGAAATAATCGTTGGTAACACCCGTTGCGGGTCTGTTGTCGCCAATACAAAAACCACGTGTCTCGGTGGTTCCTCTAGTGTCTTGAGTAGCGCATTAAATGCCTGAGTACTGAGCATGTGGCATTCGTCGATAACATAAACCTTGTAGCGACACTGCACAGGGGCAAACTGGGCTTTTTCAATCAACTCGCGGATATTATCGACACCAGTATTACTAGCAGCATCTATTTCAATTACATCTAAGGCGTACCCCTTGGTAATCCCCTGACAAACTTCACACACACCACAAGGTTCAGCCGTGGGCTGATCACCTTTGAGACAATTAAGGGATTTAGCCAGAATCCGGGCACTAGAAGTTTTCCCCGTACCTCTTGGCCCAGTGAATAAGTAGGCGGGGGCGATTTTGGATGTGCCGATCGCGTTCGTGAGGGTGGTGGCGATCGCCTCTTGACCCACCAGTTCAGCAAAACTTTTGGGGCGATATTTGTGGTGCAGGGGTTCATAAGACATGGAAATATAGACTTCAATGCCTTTCAACGTTAATTAGTAGCACCGAGTCGAGTTTAGGATTCAATTATTTTAAACTCTCGTACCTGCTTTGTTTATCGATGTTGCCATAGGTCTTGCACTCAACTCATGCCGTATATTTTGGCACTCAGGAAAGCAAGAAACTAGAGCCGATCCTCTACTATGATTTCAACATCAATGTATGGGAATTATAGCATATCATTTAGTACATTTGTTCTATTTTAGATTGGGTGCAACAGTATGGCAATATCACTAACCATCATTCGATTGCCTGCAATTCGCTGTAAACCGCCTCTAACTCCTGGTGTCTACCACGCAGGATTTTAGAGAAAAGCGATCGCACTTTGCTTGTAATTAGCTATTAGTAGTGCTAATGCGATTATTTTTTTCCTAATAATAATAACTATTGCTGGTACTTTTCTGAGCATTACCAACTATGCCTAATATATTCAACCGAGAAATTTTCAGGTTATCTAAAGCTACTTTTAGGACTGAGGAATTTGTTTTGTGAATCCTGACCACGATCAAAAGCCCATCTGTGTGGGGTGCTATCAGACTAGCATCGGCTAATCCCACCAAGGGAGGGACATCATAAATCACTAGGTCAAAACTATTATGGAAATCTGTCATTAGTTGCTTCATTTTTTGAGAAGAGAGCAACTTTGCAGGATCGGGTGGTATCGGCCCAGCAGTGATTATAGATAATTGGCTCATAGAAGGTAGTTGTCGCGTTACTTCTCCCACTGGCAAGTTTGTAGAAATTAAATTACTTAATCCCCATAGATTATTTAAATTTGATAGGTGGTGAATTGTGGGTTTACGAAGATCGGCATCTACAAGTAGGACTCGTTGCCCCATTGCTGTAGCTATTTGAGCTAGATGAAGGGCAACCGTAGACTTCCCATCACCAGGCATAGCTGAACTAATAACTATGGAGCGAATCGGGCGATCGGAACTGAGTAGTTGAATATTTGTATAAAGTACCCGTAGGGCTTCTGAAAAATTGGAAGAAGAGTCACCATATTCTTGATCTGGTAAAACAGCCAAACTAGCAACTCCCTTAGAAAGAGAATTTGGTATACTTGCTAAGGGAATCTTTTTATTAGAAGTACGATTTTGCTTAGTTTGAACTTGCTTTTCAAAAGGAATATTTCCTAACAATGGCTGTCTGAGCTTTTTTTTAATTTCTTCAACAGTATGGTAGGTATTATCTAACTTTTCTACGAGTAAGACAATACCAACTCCTGAGAGGATACTTGCAACTAATCCCAGGATGAAATTACGTTTGGTTGTAACTGAAGAGATGGGAATATCTGGCGTAGTTGGGGCTTGAAGTAATTGCCAGCCAAGCTCTGTTTGGGATATTTGAATTTGGAGATTTTCGCGGGTTGATAGAAACCGATTTAAACTATCATTTGCAAATTGTAATTTACGCTGTAATTCAGTATATTGTCGTGTTAAAACTGGCATTTGATTGCGTCGTTGCCCAAGTTTATGCTCTATTTTAGTAAGTTCTTGGCTTTGTATTTCTAAGGTTTGAAGTTTCGTCGTTATTTCTGCGAACTTTACATTCAATAAGCGCTGTGTCTCTTGACGGAACAAAGGTAAAAGACTAGCTCGTTTCTCTTTCAATGTTTGGATGGTTGGATTATTTTCCTGCAAACGAGTTGATTCTGTAGCAATCTGAACATCAAAATCACGTATTTGAGTAATCAACTGCTGATATAAAGGAGTATTATTCAGTATTGCCGCCGCTCCATTTTTTTCTTTGAGGATAGCAAGATTAGCGCGAGTTTCAGCTAACTGTAGATCTATTGCTTGTCTTTTTTGCACTAATTCAATAGTTTGTGAAGAAATTTGCGCTACTTGGGTTTCGGGGTCATTAAAAGTGTACTTTTGTCGAAAAAGTTGCAACTGTTTTTGGAGTTGATCTACTCTATTCTGTGTATATGGTAGTTGTTTCTCAACAAACTGAAGCCCTTGACGTAACTTAGTTTGCCTCCTAATTTGGCTATAGTCTAAGTAATTTTCAGCAATTCGCTCTAGGACAAATTGAGTTTTTTTTGGATTCCTACTTTGATAACGAACTTGTATTATCTTTGTCTCACCTAACCGAGTAATTTTTAGATATGCTAGGAGAGAATCATAGCTAATTTCTGGATAGGAAGCTTGCAACTGTTTCAGAGTACTTCTCAGTAGTTCAGGACTCTTAAGAACCTGAATTTGGCTTTCATAGTCTAGATTAGACGTTCCTAAATTAGGGTCTTTGACAACATCCACAGCTTTAGTGTCATCATTTACAGGTTCCACTAAGAGTTGAAAACTACCTTCATATTCTGGAGGCTTCCGATTGACCACTAAGCTAATCACTACAATTGTCATCATAGCAATTGTTACACCAGCCATGACTAGCGCTCGTCGTTGTAAAACACTTAAAAATTCTTGAAAGCTTCTGTCGTCTCCTTTTTCCTCATCCCAGGACACAAGTTGGTTTTGGGGAAATGGAGGTACGGGATTATTACTGCGATCAAAACTGGAGGATTGGGAAGAAGAATTCTCCATCATCTATTTTATGTTTGATAATACACTGGACAGGATTAAATAGACTTATCCGTAAGTGGGAAATGCATACGGTAAAATAATTTCAGCAATTACTGTAGTCTAGGACAACTGCATCATGTCAATAAGAATAATGTATTGTCAATAGACCTAAAATATAGTCTCATTAATCCATACTTATTGACAAAAACTTTCGCGTAGACGTAGATCGTTGTAGACATCGCATTAGGTCTTGGAAAGTAAATCAAACGATAAATGCTGATTTTTTCGTTGGTTCTTAACCTTGGTTGCGATCGAGAGTAATTTAGATGTGTTTGCCCTGTATTGTAGGGGTATTTGTGTTAGTCTAGCTTTTTCTAGACATTGATAGAGTCGGTATTGCAAGAATAGTAGCTTTGAGTATAACTTATGGCTAAGTTATCACTATTATGGGACTACAATCAATTCGTGTTCACGAAGAATCTTACGTAATTCTTGATATTTCTGATTTAGTCTAAAGAGAATATTTTCTTGTATAAAAAAGTACGGTATTTAATAGTGTAAAACACTCACTAGTATAATTAAATATAGTTTTGTACTTAAGAATGCGAATTTTACTTACTAAATTACATTAAATTATTTTCTCATCAAAATAGTTTATAAGTAGGTCGGTAGAATAAAACCAAACTATATTAACAAAAATAAACGAGCTGAAACCCTCTTGCTTACTGCCTCCTGCCGATGCTTGCAGACTCGCTACCGTTACGTTATCCTGCCTTATCCCAACGACAAATATTGACGCCCACATACTTATTTCAATTCAATGTAAGTACAGGCAATAGCCAAGCAAGTAAAATCGAAAAATAGATATAAATTATACACGCGAATAAAAGATATCTGCGATAATCTTTCAACATTTAAGTCCTGATAGTCGAAAAAATGTTAGTTTTATAAAGATTTAAATTAGATATGTTTTTAAAATATAAATTTTTCATGAAGGAGTTGATTTTATATTTAAACGTGATATTGTAAAAATCGAATATTACATCTAACGAAAGGTAGAAATAAAAGTTCTATTAATAATGACCAAAGGTAAAAAACATTGCTCACAAAAAAACTTAAATAGAGTCCGATGCAAAAAACAGTGACTGCTCTAGTGTTATGTATTCAGTCTATGTAGCTGAGTAAATACAGACTAATAAAAAGAAAGATACTTTTGGAAAATTTTGGAAGTTGAAGCAAGTACTGTAGTAGTTTATATAGAAGTGCTTACTACAGCAAATTAATATCTCTACTTTCAAATAGTTTGTAGCGGTTTATTTGCCCCATCTGTGGTATCTTAATCTATACCCTTAGATAAGTATACATACAATTTAAAAAGGATAAATATTCTATAAGTTAGTAAGGCTAACTTATAGAATAAATATGCCTAATACATAAGCTTTATAAGTCTTTTACAAACGACTATTAAGCTTTATAGTCTAACTAACTAAAATACTAATTGGAAGCTAGGTAATGGCTTAACTTATTCCATTAAAGTATTTAAATAATAAGTTTATAAATAAAGACTTAGGATATAGCCAATGAGATTTAAAAAATGGATTAATCCAAATTTTTTACAATCCATTTCTACTCAATTAAATGCGAAGACTCAATCTTCTGCAAAAACTCAACAATCAATTAAATTATCTGTAATCACCCAATTTTTTCCTCCAGATTATGCCGCGACAGGGCAGTTGATTGAGGAACTAGTGAAACAGCTAGGAAAGCAAGGGGTGGATATAGAAGTTTTTACAAGTCAGCCAGGATATGCATTTCGTTCTGATACGGCGCCAGCAGTAGAATGGGCTGATCAAATCCGAATTCAGCGATCGCGTACTGCTCAACTTTGGCCGGGAAGAATTCGTGGTAAAGCTGTTAATGGAGTTTTATATACCTTACGTGCTACCCTCTATCTGCTTAAAGCTTGGCGTCGCAACAATATATTGTTACTAACTACAGCTCCCCCATTTTTGCCAGTGGTTGGATATCTGGCTTATATATTGTTCCGGTTGCCATATATCTGCGTACTATATGACTTATACCCTGATATTGCGATCGCATTAGGCGTAATTCCAAAGCGTAACTGGCTAGTGGGCTTATGGCGTGTAATCAACAAACAGGTTTGGTTAAACGCCAAAGGGATTATAGTACTTAGCCCCGCCATGAAACAGCAGGTAATAGTGCATTGTCCCGAAGTGGCTGAGAAAATTTCTGTAATTCACAGTTGGGCTAACCCAGAAGCGATCGTACCCATTGCCAAGCGAGAAAACTGGTTTGCTTGGAAGTATAACTTAGTTAATAAATTTACCGTACTCTATTCTGGCAATATGGGGCGCTGTCATGACATCGACACCATATTAGAAGCTGCAAAGCAATTACAAGATGAGCCAATTCAGTTTGTTTGCATTGGTGGGGGTGCCAAACGCGATGAATTAATCGTGGAAGTGGAGCGGTTAGGGCTGAAGAATTTTACATTTCTACCTTATCAAGATCAGCAAGTGCTTCCTTATTCCTTAACAGCTTGCGATCTATCACTAGTGAGTGTAGATGCAACTACAGAGGGTTTAGTTGTTCCCAGCAAACTATATTCAGCTTTAGCCTCTGGGCGACCAATAGCAGTCATTTGCTCCGAGACTTCATATCTTAGAGAACTGATGGCTGAAGCCAACTGTGGCGGGACATTTGACAATGGGGATGGCCAAGGTTTAGCGCAATTTATTCGCTTTCTCAATCGAGATCTACAAATAGGAGATCAGATGGGCAAAGCCGGTCGCCAATATTTGCGATCGCACTTCACGCCTAAAGTTATCTCTCAACAATACTTGCATGTTTTACAACAAGCACTATTTTCTGATGAGAGAATAACTGTGTCTCAAAGTGATGTAAAGTAAGTAAGAATATCAGGATTAATTGAATATTGTTGCTCTATTTTTTAGGAGTTGGACTTCGATGGTCTTATTGATCTCAGTCCCTCCAACATAGCCTTCCTTGCTCATAGTTTTTTGTCTATACAGGAGGTTAAATTGCAGAGAAGGTGTGATCGAAATCGGAAACGTTCCAAACGACGGGCTATTTATTGCCCCATTCATAGCTGCTATATCGATAGTGTCAGTCAGAAATATAAAATGTTTGCTGATCAAGCAGGTCAATTACAGCAACGAGGCATGAGTCGGCGGAATGCTTTGATGTTAGTAGCAAACCAAACCACAGTATCTATAGAAGGAGAATGGTTAGAAGCTTTTTGGTGTGAAGAATGTCAGCAAACAACTTGGTATCACATTCGGAAGTGTGGCGATCGTAGTTATGAAATTTCAGTAGCGCCAACAGAGCTTTGGCAGCAAGTCACAGGGGTGATTGACTCTCTAGGAAATCCTTCCGTTGGAGAGTTTACGCGTAAGAGCGCCAGACAGGTTGGTTATCAAGGTCTTAAAGGTTTCCAGTTTGTGAGTTAAGTGTTATTTAGTGCCATTTTATTAAAGATATTAATCTTCAATCAAGAACTATGAATAGTCCAAAAATTGTCTACCAACAGGAGTTAGTGATTGAAGCTGGACGCACAGAGCAACAGTATTGGAAAGATTTATGGCGCTATAGAGAATTATTCTATTTTCTTGCTTGGCGTGATATTTTGGTGCGGTACAAGCAAACTGCGATCGGCATTGCTTGGGCACTGATTCGTCCGTTTTTGACAATGGTAGTTTTTACAGTTGTATTTGGACAATTGGCAAAGTTGCCTTCACAAGGTGCGCCTTATCCAATTCTGGTATTCTCAGCAATGTTACCCTGGCAATTCTTTGCCAATTCCCTCTCTGAGTGCAGTAATAGTTTGATTGGCAATGCCAATTTAATATCAAAGGTATATTTTCCTCGTTTAATTGTACCGACAAGTGCAGTAGTAGTTAGCTTTGTAGACTTCCTCATATCAGGGATAATTTTATTGGGATTAATGGCTTGGTATAACTTTGTCCCCAGTTGGCGAATTCTCACACTACCAATATTTATCGCCATTGCTTTTGCTGCTTCAATGGGGGCAGGATTGTGGTTTGCCTCTTTAAATGTCAAGTATCGTGACTTCCGTTATATTGTACCGTTTATTGTGCAGTTTGGTCTGTATATCTCGCCTGTGGGATTTAGCAGTAGTGTTGTTCCAGAAAAATGGCAATTGCTATACTCTTTAAATCCAATAGTAGGAGTGATTGATGGCTTCCGTTGGGCGATTTTAGGGGGTGAATCGAAGTTATATTTACCGGGTTTTTTACTGTCTTTAGCACTAGTTTTTTTATTATTATTCAGTGGAATTTTGTATTTTAGAAAGACTGAACGGACATTTGCAGATGTGATTTAAAGGAATAAGATTGACTGAATTTAAAATTGCGATCACTGCTAACCATTTTTTATTCAACTAGATAAGCACAACATCTTTGTGACAAAATAAACAGCCAATGTCTGACACTGTTATTAGAGTTGAGAACCTGAGTAAAAAATATATTATCGGGTATCAGCAGCAAGAACGCTACACTACACTGCGCGATATAATTGCGAATGGTGCTAAAGGTTTACTTAAACCGTTTCAAAATAGAAAATCCGACATCCAAAACTCCCAAGAAGAGTTTTGGGCATTAAACGATGTGTCATTCGAGATTAAACAGGGTGACCGAGTTGGGATCATTGGGCGAAATGGTGCAGGGAAATCTACGCTTTTGAAAATTCTCAGTCGCATTACTGAACCTACACAAGGAAGTATCAAAATTCAGGGGAGAGTTGCTAGTTTGTTAGAGGTAGGTACAGGCTTTCATCCAGAGTTGACAGGTAGAGAAAATATCTATCTCAATGGTGCAATTCTGGGGATGAGTAAGGTAGATATTAAGCGTAAGTTCGATGAAATTGTGGCATTTGCAGAGGTGGAGAAATTTTTAGATACGCCTGTGAAACGGTATTCATCGGGAATGTATGTCAGGTTGGCCTTTGCGGTGGCAGCGCATTTAGAACCGGAGATTTTGATTGTAGATGAAGTGTTAGCAGTAGGTGATGTGCAGTTTCAGAAAAAGTGTTTGGGAAAAATGGAGGATGTCTCAAAAAACGAAGGACGAACAATACTATTTGTTAGTCACAACTTAGGAGTAGTTCAGACATTTTGCAGTCGTAGCATTTTGTTGGAGCAAGGAATGGTATTAGCTGATGATACGACAGATAAGGCAGTAGGCACTTACCTCAGAAATTTAGAAAAAGCATCATCACATAATCTTTTAGAACGGACAGATCGTAATGGTAATGGTAAAGCAAGACTTGTTCATATAGAAATTTCTACTGGTGGAAGTTATTCCTCAGTTACTTTAACAACAGGTTATTCTGCTACTTTTATTTTTTATATTACTGAAATTCATTCTGGATTGTCTTGTTCTTTTACAATCTATGACCAATATGGTCAGCCAGTTACATATTTTGACTCTATCATGTACTGTCAAGATGATATGACAAATGCAGGCAAAGAGGCAAAGTTTATTTGTGATGTTGATGAACTTTTACTAATCCCTGGTCGCTACAGGATCAATGCGGCACTCATGTGCAATAAAGAACTTTTTGACGATGTTAAAGGTGCGGCCTTTTTTGATATTGAAGAAGGGAAAATACGAAATCGTCCTGTATTAAAAGACCCTGGATTTGGTAATGTTCTCATACCACATCGATGGACAACACCAATATAAGTAAGTTTGAATAATTATATTTTTCCTATGAAGTAGCCAATTTTGCGGCTGGTTATAAGCGAAATTAATGTGTTGTTTGTACTTGGTACAATCTGCCAATTAGCCTCGAAAGTAGTGTTAGTCTTTGGCAGTCTCTAGTTCAGCTAACTGTTATTGAATACTTAAAAATAGCAAAAATGACGAGTGCAAGCAACTACTATCTATGACAATAATCAAGGAATTGAGTTATGAGAAAAATTCTAGTAGCAGGTTGGTTTAGTTTTGAAAACTGCGGCGTCACGGCCGGCGATGTCATGGCAAAAGATGTTGCCTGTCAATGGCTTGAAAGTGCTGGTTATGAATATGATGTGGCACTGGTTCCTCCTTTCGTTGGTGGTGTAGATTGGCGTTCAGTCGAAACTAATGATTATTCACACACTGTTTTCGTGTGTGGACCTTTTCTATACGCGAATCTATCTATTAATTTTTTAAAAAGGTTTGATTCCTGCCGTTTAATTGGACTTGATTTATCAATGTTCGATCCAATTAATGTTTGGAATCCTTTTGATGTACTTTTGGAAAGAGATAGTTCTGTCTGTTCCCGTCCTGATATTTCCTTACTATCACAGCAAGTAAAAGTTCCTGTTGTTGGTATTATTCTGGTAGAACCACAATACGAGTATCAAAACAAAGATAAATATCAACTTGCCAATGCAGCTGTTGAGCGATTGATTGCTTCGCAAGATATGGTTGCTGTTCCTATTGATACTCGTTTATTTCCTAACACTACTAATCTACGTAATGCTGCTGAGGTAGAATCTCTGATTGCACGTATGGATTTTGTCATCACAACCCGTTTACATGGGACTGTTTTAGCTATCAAAAATGGAGTTCCGCCGATTGTGATTGACGGAATTTCGGGAGGCGCTAAGGTTAGCCGCCAAGCAAAAACTTTGGGCTGGGATATTATATTTTCTGTGGACAATTTAAATGATGAGGAATTACAGAAAGCTTTTAATTATTGCCAGACAGAAGAAGCACGTTTCAAAGCAAGAGAATGTTGTAATCGCGCCATCAATGCGGTTGAAGAAATAGGTGATAAATTTATTAAAGCCTTAGATTCAGAAGGTTCAGCCAGTAGCAGGGTTTGGAATGAGGAAGCTATGAATAAATCTTTCTTAGAACCTATAAATGCCAACAGACTAACTATTCGTGGCTTGGTTATGAATAAAGTGAGAATTTTTAAGAACAGAACAATGACTACACTTAGAGTAGCTTTAGGCAAAAAGTAACAGATATATTACTCCCTTTATGGACTCTAATAAAAAATACAATAGTCTTATAAAGTGTATTCCTTATCTTTCTATAGATTGGATTTTGAGCTTTTGCAGTTTCCTATCAATCCTTAATTTTCAGGCTGTAGCATAACAAAAGCTTAGAACAAAAGTAACTTACAGATTCGCATTAGTATTAGGGAGTGTTTAGTAATGTATAAAATATCATTCAAAAAAATAGTAAAACAAATTTTACCAGATCCTATATATCGCCAATTTAAGGGTTTACCCCCTGCTAAAGGAATGGTCAATTTTGGCAGTTTCCGACGCTTAAAACCTATTAGTTCTTGCTATGGGTTTGATCGCGGACAGCCAATAGGTCGCTACTACGGCGAAAATTTTCTTGCCCGCCATGCTGATGATGTTAGAGGGCATGTGCTGGAAATTGGAGATTCCCCTTACACACGTAAATTTGGCGGTGATCGCGTCACTAAAAGTGATGTTCTGCATTTAGTAGAAGGTAATCCAGAAACAACCATTATTGGCGATCTAACAAACGCTCCACATATTCCTGATAATACCTTTGACTGTTTTATCTTATATCAGACACTCCAACTGATTTATGACTTACCAGCAGCTATCAAGACAACTTACCGTATTCTTAAACCTGGTGGAGTTGTATTGGTATCTATTCCAGGGATTATACAAATTGCAGATCCAAGTTGGAACGATTACTGGTGTTGGTCTTTTACAACAGCATCAGCACAACAGCTATTTGCCGAGGTTTTTCCAAAGGACAATATTACGATTGAGGCTTTTGGCAATGTACTGGCAGCAATCTCTGCGTTACAAGGAATGGCAGCAGAGGAACTGCGTCCAGAAGAACTAAATTATAAAGATCCTGCATATACAGTATCAATTACCGTTAGAGCAGTAAAGCCCAATACCATAATGTGAAGATTGCTAAGATTTGCAAATTACACTGAATATACAGCACCTTAATAGTCTAAACATTATAGAACCGTATTGAGTGCGATCGCTTTGGGAGCACATCGCGTTAACTGAGAAATTGGAACAATCAAATCTAGATGATCACAACTGTGAGTACCAGGTCTTAATTTAAGCTAGAGCCGTGAAATAGTGAAAGCAATGATTCTAAGCAGATTCAATAACAAAGTAAAACAAAAAGTCTCGCACTTAAAGAATAAAATTTTTCCTGGTGCTCTCATTTTAATGTATCACCGTGTAGCTGAAGTAGATTCAGATCCTTGGTCACTATGTGTTACACCCAAAAACTTCGCTGAACAATTAGAAGTTTTAAGAGAATACGGCTATCCATTGCATTTACAGCAATTGAAACAAAAGGTTAGCGACCGCCAACTACTAAATCGGTCGATTGTAGTCACATTTGATGATGGTTATGCCGATAACTTCTATAATGCCAAACCCTTATTAGAAAAATACGACATCCCCGCAACAGTTTTTGTTACTACTGGTGGTATTGACCAAAAGCAGGAATTTTGGTGGGATGAGCTAGATCGACTATTATTACAACCTGGCACCTTAGCTGACTTACTCCAGTTAAATATTAATGGTAGAATCCACCAATGGGAATTGAGAGAAGCGGTTCACTACAGTGAAGCAGATCGGCAGCGCGATCGCAATTGGCGGATGGAAAGAAAAGCAGAAGAAGATCCTACCGTGCGCCATACCCTCTATCGCTCACTGTATCAAATGTTGCAGTTTTTGCCTGTGTATGAGCGAAGTAAGCTGCTAGATGAACTAAGTCTCTGGGCAAATGCTAAACCTGTAAGTCGAGTAACCCATCGTTCCCTTTCCAACGAGGAGATGGTTGGATTAGAAGACGGGGGACTGATCGAAGTTGGTGCCCACACGGTAACACACCCATTTCTTTCTCAACTTCCAATTGCCTCCCAACGGGATGAAATTCAGCAAAGTAAAGACTATCTAGAAAAAATTTTAGGGCATCCAATAACGAGTTTTTCCTATCCCAATGGTAGTCATACAACCCTGACTACTTCCATTGTCCAGCAAGCAGGATTTACCTGCGCTTGTTCCAGCATAATTGGCAAAGTTAAGGGAGATAGTAACTTTTTTCTATTACCTCGTGTTGTAGTTGAAGATTGGGACGGCGAAACCTTTGCTCGGTGCTTGTCAAGATTGATATCTTCATAAATTATGATCAACAAATTTAAAACCATTATAGGAATTTATAAAAATATAAATTTGTTCAGCACCCTGTTAGTACGTGCAAAAATCCGGAATACTAACATCTCAATTTATCGCAATCTCCATTTATATCTGGCTAAAAACGCTACGCTCAATGTAATAGGCAAGCTAGAAATTGGATGCCAGTGGGAACATGGAAGGTATTATCCCTCTCAATTAGTTATTGTAAAAAACGCAAATTTAGAAGTCAGGGGCAGTTTTACTATACTTACTAATTGCAACATTTGGATCAACGAAAATGCTGTGTTAATCCTTGGTAGTGGATTTATCAACAATGGGTTAAATATGTCCTGTTTTAATAAGATTGAAATAGGTAATAATGTCGCCATTTCAGAAAATGTCACTATTAGAGACAGTGACGATCATTATATAAACTACAAAAATATAAATTCAGCACCAATCAAAATAGGAAATAATGTTTGGATTGGCATGAACGTCACAATTCTCAAAGGAGTTACTATTGGTGATGGATCTGTGATAGCTGCTGGTTCTGTTGTGAATAAAGATGTGCCTCCCAACACCCTAGCTGCTGGGATTCCAGCTTGTGTAAAAAAGACTGATGTCAGATGGCATTTGACTTCACCACAAAAGATTTAGATATCTTAGATTTCATTACTCAACATCTTCTCAATTAAAGATATGAATAAAAGAGACACATCTGATAAACAAAGGATATGAATAATAGTAAACCATTGGTCTCTTGCATCATCATATTTTTTAATGCTGGTGAGAAATTCTTTGTAGAAGCAATAGAAAGCGTATTTGCCCAAACTTACGAACGCTGGGAACTATTACTGGTAGATGATGGCTCTACTGATGGGAGTACAGAAATTGCCCTACACTACACACAAAAATATCCCGAAAAAGTCTATTACCTGGAACATGAAGGACATCAGAATCGCGGCATGAGTGCCACACGTAATTTGGGTATTCGTAATACTAAAGGTGAATATATTGCATTTTTAGATGCCGATGACATCTGGTTGCCAAATACCTTGGAGGAACAGACTGCTATCTTTGATTCTCATCCCGACGCTACTATGGTTTTTGGACCGATTCAGTGGTGGTATAGCTGGACGGGAAATCCTGAAGATCAACAACGTGATTATCTAGAACAACCTTATGAAGAACTGAAAAAGCTGGGTATAGAGACTGATACTGTAATCCAGCCGCCAACGCTATTTCTGCTTTTATTACAAGGAAAAATTAGCATATCAGGAATGCTGGTACGGTGGCAGGTAATAGAACAAGTCGGTAGTTTTGAAGACACATTCCGAGGTCTTTATGAAGATCAAGTTTTTTGTGCCAAGGTCTGTCTCCAATTGCCCGTGTTTGTTGCAAACAAGTGGTGGTATAAGTATAGACAACATCCAAATAGCTGTTGTGCGATTGCAGAAAAAAGTAAAAAAGAGTATTGGCACTTGCAACGTCCAGTTTTTTTGAACTGGTTAGAGCAATATTTATCTAAACAGGGGTACAAGTACACTGAAGCTTGGGAGGTAGTTCAAAAGCAGCTATGGTCATATCGCAACCCAGTCTTAAACTCTCTGTTAAACCATACTCACCACATTATGAGCCGGATTAAACAGAAACTGAAGCGCATAGCGTCACAAATATTACTTATCAAAGCAGAAAAATTTAGAATATGAAAAACTTTCTTTATGAATAAGAAACCTTTAGTTTCCTGCATTATCATCTTCTTTAATGCAGGTGAGAAGTTCTTTATCGAAGCAATAGAAAGCATATTCGCCCAAACTTACGACAAATGGGAACTTTTGCTAGCAGACGACGGTTCAAGTGACGAAAGTAGTGCCATTGCTTTACGATATGCCCAGCAATACCCCGAAAAAGTCCGCTATGTGGAACACGAGGGACACCAAAATCGTGGGATGAGCGCAACGCGGAATCTGGGTATTCGCCACGCGCAAGGAGATTATATAGCCTTTTTAGACGCTGATGATATTTGGGTGCCACACAAGCTAGAACAGCAAGTACCAATTTTAGAATTACATCCTGAAGCCGCAATGCTCTATGGAAGAACTCAATTTTGGTTCAGTTGGACAGAGAATAATCTCATAAGTTCGTGGAACCCCATAAATGAACAAGGCGACTTTATGACAATAACTAGCATCCAATTCGATCGGTTACTTAAACCGCCAACACAACTTCTTCTATTTTTACAAAACAAAGAAATTTATCCTTGCACATGCAGTATTTTGATACGTCGTCAGGTCTTTGATGATATTGGAACATTTGAAGAGAATTTTCGCAACGCCCATGAGGACATGGTTTTTCACTCCAAAGTCTTTCTGAAAGCGCCTGTGTATGTGTCTAGTGAGTGTTGGGATAAATACCGAATGCATCCAGATAGCTACTGGCGACGTGCAGATATGCAAGGAAAAGGAGTAGAGATACGCCGTATTGGACATATAAAATACCTCACTTGGCTAGAGAATTATCTATCTGAGAAAGAAATTAAAGACCCAGTGGTTTGGAAGGAGTTAAAAAAAGCACTATGGCCCTATCGATATCCTCTGTTGCACGGGATAGTTCATAGCCACGGCTTGATAAAAATCATCGGGCTAGGAAAGCGAATAGCAAGGTGGATGTTGCCCACTTCCATTCGACTGTAGCCAAAGAGCTATAGCGCTTCTGGGTTGAGTGCAATACAGACCTAAAATGAAGTAATGGAGAACTGTCATAATGCATTTTCTTGTCACTGGTGGGGCAGGTTTTATCGGCTCTCACCTGACAGAGCAACTGTTAAGAGAAGGCCACAGTGTCACTATAGTTGATAACCTCAGTACAGGCCAATTAGAAAACCTACCTGAACATCCTCGCCTCAAATTATTACTCAAAAATTTACTAGACTGTCAGCCAAAGGATTTTCTTCAGACCATTGATGGAATAGCTCATTTAGCAGCGACTCCATCAGTAACTCAATCTTGGGATGAACCATTAGAATCTCATCATAATAACCTTTCGGCGATGATTTCTGTTTTAATGCTTTGCCAAAATTTAAATATCCCTAGACTTGTATTTGCAAGTTCAGCAGCGGTGTATGGGGATAAAGCCTATTTACCCATTTCCGAAGAACAACTAACAAACCCGATTTCTCCTTACGGATTACAAAAGTTGGTAAGTGAACAATACGCAAATTTATTCGCTCAAAAATCAAATATATCTTTTATCGCACTACGGCTATTCAATGTATTTGGGCCTCGTCAAGACCTAAACTCACCATATTCTGGCGTAATTTCTATCTTTACTAAGGCTTTCCAAAAAGGTCTACCCATTACTATTTACGGAGATGGTAAACAGACAAGAGATTTTATTTTTGTTCAAGATGTAGCAACTGCTTTTACAAAAGCTCTAACTACTCACCTTTCTCCTGGTTCTTGTATAACTTGTAATGTTGGTACTGGTCAAGAAACTACCTTGCTGGAATTGGTTAATCACTTAAAAATTTATTTCCCTCAATGGAACTCAGAAATTCATTTTAAAAATTCCCAACCCGGAGATATTAAACATTCCCAAGCTGATATATCAAAAATATTGTTGTTGTTAAATTTTAAACCTCAATGGTCAGTTGCATCTGGCATTAGGATTTTATTAAATCATTCTCAAACAGTTATAAAATAATTTATATGAGTGAGCAACATCCTTATCGAGCTACTATTGTACCTGTTTCCAATGAAACACCGAGACCTTTATGGTCTGTAATGATTCCTACCTATAATTGTGCCAATTATCTGCGTGAAACACTGGCTAGTGTATTAGCACAAGATCCGGGAGCAGATGTCATGCAGATAGAGGTGATTGACGATTGCTCTACCAAAGATGATCCAAAAGCGGTTGTTGAAGAATTAGGTCGTGGTCGTGTTACTTTCTATCGCCAACCGGCGAACATTGGCTACATCAGAAATTTTGAGACTTGCTTACAGCGATCGCGTGGAAAATTGATTCATCTACTGCACGGTGATGATTGCATCAGAGATGGCTTTTATCGCAAAATGCAACGAGCTTTTGAGCAAAACCTGAATATTGGTGCTGCTTTTTGCCGTCATATCTTTATGGATCAAAATAGCCATTGGCAATTTCTTTCTCCGTTGGAGCAGCCTAAAAGTGACATTTTGAGCAATTGGTTAGAACAAATTGCTATGCAGCAGCGTATTCAAACACCGTCTATTGTAGTGCGGCGTAATGTATATGAACAACTTGGCGGGTTTGATCGTCGTTTTTCCTGCTGGTGTGAAGACTGGGAAATGTGGATTCGTATTGCTGCACACTATCCAGTGTGGTACGAAGTTGAGCCACTAGCTTTATACCGTAAAAGTTCCACTTCTTTAACGGGAGAATCTCTACGTACTGGTAAAAATATTCAAGATTTCCGCAAAGCATCTGAGATGGTACGAGAATATTTGCCAAAGCAGCGTGCCAATCAAATCACACAAAAAGCATTAAATTGTTATGCCTTTTTCGCTCTTGATTGTGCAACCGAATTAGCAGCTAAAGGTGATACATACGGTGCTATAAATCAGATGAAAGAAGCTTTAATGTGCAAATTGTCGTTTAAGCTTATTTTACTTATATTAAAATTAAGTATAAAATTAATATATCGAAACAGCCTAGATAAAATACGTAATTTTAATCTAAATTATATTTCTTAAATATTTTTTATATTCAAAATAGCAATCATGTCTGTGTAAAATAAATTAAAAACCTTATACCTATAATTGACTAATATCATATCACAAAATATAACCTAATAAATATATTATGAAACCAATAATTACTGTTATCACCTGCACCCACAATCCTCGAATTAATTATCTTGACAAAGTGCTAGCGGCACTAAAATCTCAAACTCTCCCACTAGATCAATGGGAATACTTATTAATCGACAATGCCAGCCAAAAATTACTTTATTCAAAAATTGACTTGAGTTGGCATCCCCAAGGTCGCCACATTCGAGAAGAACAATTGGGTTTAACTCATGCTCGATTACGAGGTATTAAAGAAGCAAGAGGTGAAACCCTAGTATTCGTGGATGACGATAATATTTTAGAAGCAGATTTTTTGGAAAAGGCATTGCAGATTGCAAAAGATTGGTCAATACTGGGAGCATGGGGAGGGCAAATCATACCATACTTTGAAGAACCACCTCCAGAGTGGACAAAGCCTTATTGGCCACTCTTAGCTATTCAGGAATTTGATCGAGATCGATGGTCAAACTTATTACATCAATATGAAATAGTTCCTTATGGAGCTGGTCTGTGTATACGTAAAATAGTTGCTGAAAAGTATGCCAAGTTATTGTACAACCAACCTGAACGAGCAAATATGGATCGTAAGGGTAAACTACTTATCTCTGGTGGAGACATTGATTTGGCGTTGACAGCATGTGATGTAGGTTTAGGTATAGGACAGTTTACATCTTTAAAGGTAACTCATTTAATTCCAAGTTTTCGTCTCCAAGAAGATTATTTATTAAGGTTAATGGAAGGGATAAATTACTCGTTAATTATGTTGAAGTATTTCCGAGGTCAAATGCCGAGTAAGATTTCTTGGCGAAAAAAGCTATTACAATATTATACCAGTTGGCAAATGAGTAGTAAAAACCGCCGCTTTTATAATGCTTCAATAAAAGGTGAAACTTTAGCTATTCAAGAAATTTATGCAATAAATATTGGTCATTAGCTAATAAATTTTGTACATAATAGACCAAAGCTTAGGAGAAAGATGAAAGAAAAACTTCAACAAATCAGGGATAATTTTTTCCCATTTTTTAGCAAATACTATTTGTATAAAATACTCAACTTTTTTTTGATGCCATTTTTTAGTTCATTTAGCCCTAAATGGCTGCTACGAAGTGCAATACAAAGAACTCAAATAAAATATTTAAATCTGGGAGGATATCGTTCAACAGAAAACTACTTGAATATTCAACTTTCTCCTGTTGAACTCTATGGAATTCCGACAACCCAACACACTACAGTGTCTTTACATTATGATGAAGTGCAAGGAATTGTAGTGCAGCAAATACGCAAACTAACCTCTCCCACTACCAGTCTACATTACAATATTCTTAAAGGCTTGCCATTAGATTCTGATTCTTTGTTAGGGATTAACATGAGTCATATTCTTGAACATTTCACTCGTGATGAGGGGTTAAAAGTCTTGAAAGAGTGTAACCGAATTTTAGTACCAGGAGGTGTATTGCGAGTTAGTTGCCCAGATTTGTTGATTTATGCCAAAGCTTATATTGCTCGTGATTCCAGTTTTTATAACAGCAGTGCAATTCGTATCGCTTGCTGCTATGAAGGTTTGAATACTTATGGAGATAAATTTATTAGTAAAGCTTACGATAATGAGAATGGTCATAAGTGGTTTTATGATGCAGAAAGTGCTATTGAATTATTGCAAATTGCAGGGTTTACAAAAATAGAACAACGTAAAATTTATGATAGTTCTTTACCGAGTATTGAAAACATAGAACCAGAGCATCGGCAAGCGGAAAGTTTTTATCTGGAAGCAATAAAATAATTTTACTTAAATTTGTTCAATTTATTTAGAAATCAATATGTCTAAAGTCTCGGTGATCATTCCTAACTACAATCGATCTGATTTGATTGGAATAACACTTGAGAATATGTTGTCCCAGACACTAAAACCAACAGAAATTATTGTTGTGGATGACGGTTCAACAGATAATTCAGTAGAAGTTATTCGCTCTTTTGGTTCCAAAATAACTTTAATTTGCCAAACCAATCAAGGGCCAGGAGCAGCTCGGAATGCAGGATTAAAGGTTGCAACTGGAGATTATATACAGTTTTTTGATAGTGACGATCTGTGTTCTTTGAATAAAATTGAGTGTCAAGTTAAGGCATTGGAAGCATCTAGTGCTGATATAGCTTACAGTCCTTGGGCTAAGGTTTACATAGACCATCAACAGATTAGTTTTGAAAATCATGTCTTACAACAGAGACAATTACCCTTGAGCAAAAACCCTATCATCTGGTTTTTACAAACTTGGAATATTGTTTTTCAAGCCTGTATGCTGAGACATTCATTTATTAAGCGAGTTGGTGCTTACAGAACTGACTTAATGCCTTCAGAAGATTCTGAATTTCTGTTTCGTTTGCTATTACACAAGGCAAAACTTGAATTTGTTCCTGACTGTCTTGTGCTTTATCGCCTGCATTCAATGGGTCAAATTACTGCTAGTGGTACAAGCCAAAATCATAGAATTGTAGATTGGAATAATTTTTTAAGTATCATCGAAGCTCAATTAAAAGAAAGTTATCTCCAAATTGACCCGCTTACTAAGCTGATATTTGAAGCTGGAATGTATCAATCTTTCAAATATTTGAGCAATGTTCCAGATATTTCTCAGGATATAGCTAAAAAAAAGCGTCTTCATTACTCTCCACTCAGAAAAACAGTATATGGAACACTCAATTTCTACAGGCGTATTGAGGCCGGTTTACGTGGTAGAGTAACTGGTTCGCGGTATTTATATCCATATCAAACTTCCTATCCTACTGAATTTCAGTATCAACTTATTCGGGATATGGGCTATGAATCTGTACTTAGCTAACAAAGATCAATCTCTAATAGATTAGATTTTAAAAAATTGCAAGGAGAGTAGTTTTGCCGTGAAGAATATTTTCTGGCAATCTACTTAATCCCTAACAAAAGTAACCACCTATTTTTTGGAAAGATTTTATGAAATTTGGTATTGTTGTAACTACTATTTATGGTGGTGAATTCATCAATGACTATTATGACCACTTCCTCGCTAATGGTGTTCTAGATAAAGTTAATTTCTACGTAGTGGGTGATTTATCAACTCCAACTAGTTGCCGAGAGCAAGTGGAGAAGTACACAAAGCAGGGGCTACCTTGGTATTACTTAGACCCAGAGGAGCAAAATGAGTTTCTCAAGCCTTTCCCGAAACTTGCTGCGGAAATTCCTTGGAAGACTGACAACCGACGCAATGTAGGGTTTCTGATGGCTTATCGCGATCGCTGTCATACAATTATTGCCATTGATGACGATAATTATCCCCTAAAGGATTGGTTTTTTTTAGCAGGACATTCTGCGGTTGGTCAAGAAGTTTCTCTATTGACAGCAGTAGGACATAACAACTGGTTCAATTTATGTTCCATGATGGAGGTTCAATGTCCTTCTTTAGGAAGTGGAGAAACAGTTTATGCCAGAGGTTTTCCTTATCAACGTCGTCAGCTTGCCTGTTCCCAAATTAATGCCGAAATTTCTACGGGAATTGTTGCTATCAATGCAGGTCTTTGGTCTGGCGATCCAGATGTTGACGCTGCAACTAGATTGGTAACTCGCTGTATTGCTAAAGAAAAATTTACCAGTGATTATTTACTGGCTCCAAATACTTTGATGCCCATAAACACCCAAAATACTGGAATTATTCGAGATGCTATCCCAGCTTACTATTATGTCAAAATGGGTCATCCAGTTGGGGGAATGAAACTAGACCGTTTTGGTGATATATTTAGCGGTTTTTTTGTGCAAAAGTGTGCCCAAGCAGTTGGGCATAGTATCAAAGTTGGCTCACCCGTTGTTGAGCATCGCCGCTCTCCTCATAACCTCTACAAAGACCTTTGGAATGAGTTAGCAGGTATGATCGTCATTGATGATATGTTGCCTTTACTAGAAAGTCCATTGTCTCCTTCTCAAAACTATAGTGATGCAACAGTTGAATTGGCAGAGCGAATTGAAGAATGGTCAGCAAAGCAAGAAGGATTTCTCTGGGATGATTCCTTAAAAAATTATTTCAAAAATGTGGCTGGTAATATGAAGCTATGGGTAGAGGTATGTCACCAGTTAAACTAACGTTTACACTCGTCACTACTGTATTAAATGACCGTGAAGGATGTGCAGCTTTCTTTAACCAAATGGAAGCACAGACTTATCTACCTGACGAAATTGTGATTGTCGATGGTGGATCAAAAGACGGTACTTGGGAATTTTTGCAAAACTATAAATCCAATCAACCTTACTCATTGCGTGTAATTCAAGATATTGGCTGTAATGTCGCTCGCGGTCGAAATTTAGCGATCGCCCAAGCAAAACATGACATAATTGTTTCTACAGACATTGGTTGCACTTGGGAAACTCAGTGGTTGGAAGAGCTAGCTAAACCCCTATTTGCGGATAGTCAATTAGAAGCAGTAATGGGCAGTTGGCAAGTTCGTCCTGAAGACCTAAAAAGTAAGTGGGCAAGGTCTGAATATACCTTACTCAAAGGACTAAAATTTATTGCTAATCCCACCTCTCATGCTTCTTCACGCTCAATTGCCTATCGCAAGTCTTTATGGGAGAAAATTGGTGGATATCCAGAAGATTTAACCTTAGCAGGGGATGACATGGTATTTGCTCTCCTGTTACATCGAACAACAAATCGTGTGACTGCTGCCCCCATCCCACGTTGTTACTGGGAGCGTCCTGTAACATTGAAATCTTTTTGTGAAGAAGCTCGCCGGAACTTTCGTGGTGGTGGAGAGGCAGGTATTTGGTTAGATTATGGACTTATGGTAGGTGGAAGGCTATTACTGGAACCTTTGCTACTGTTCATCGGTTTAGTCTGTTTACTTTTTGCTTTCCCAATTTGGATTGGGTCACTTTTTCTGATCGGTTTTCTCGTTAGTGTCGGACTACGATTAATGCGATTAGCATCAACTATATGGCGTTTTAAAGCATACGAAGATTCAGATATATGGTTGCGGATTTTTGTTTTTGAATACATGACTAAATTTTGGAGTGTAGTTGGGTATTGGGAAGGATTTTGGTCTGGATTGAAGCATTGCCAAGAATGCAGACAAAGACTTCATAGCGTAAAACTAAAAACGGTTGTCTGATGAAACTTCTCTACTACTCGCCAGCTAGTTATGGTGGTATTGCTGATTATGCCCATGAACAAGCTAATGCTTTAGTTGATTTGGGAGTCGATGTTATTTTACTGACTACTCCTAAATACCAAACCGATAGAGGAGAGAAATATAAAGTTGTTCCCCTCTTGCAGGAAATGGCTTTGACTCAACCACTACCTCATAAACTTTTAAAACCAATTTATTCTAGTACTGTAATTCTAAATAATTTTACTCAATTAGCTAATTTTATTGAGGAAAATAATTTTAAATATGTTGTACTTGGTTCTTATGTAGAATATTTGGCACCTTTATGGTCTGGTCGCTTGAGGCAGCTAGTAAAAAAAGGAGTTGTCTTTGCTGCTATTGTACATGATCCTGTACGTGATTTTGTTGTTGGCCCTCATTGGTGGCATCGTTGCTCGATTGCTTGTGGTTATTCGTTTCTTTCCCAAGCCTTTGTTCATGAATCTATTAAACTGGATACAGTTCGACCCATGCCTAAACTACAAACAACTGTGATTCCTCAGGGAATATATCACTTTGCTGATGCAAATAAGTCGCGGCAACAAATGCGAGTCAGTCTTGACTTGCCCCTTGATGCTAAAGTTATGCTAGCTTTTGGACATATCAGGGATAACAAAAATCTCGACCTCGTGATTCGGGCAATGGTTAATTTTCCTGATTTATACCTAGTTGTAGCAGGCAAAGAACAGTCATCAGCGCAACGACCTGTATATTTTTATCAGGAGTTAGCTAAAAAATTAGCAGTTGCAGAACGATGTCGTTGGGAAATACGATTTATTGCAGATACAGAAATCGGTAACTTTTTCATAGCTACCGATATTACTGTATTGACTTACAGTAGTATTTTTCATTCTGCCAGTGCTGTTTTGAATACTGCTACTAATTATCGTCAAACTTGTCTTGCCTCATCTGGTGAAGGTTCTTTACGCTCTGTAATTCAGAAGTATGATCTGGGAGTTTGGGTTGAGCCAGATGATGTAGATGCAATTGTAAAGGGGATTAAAAAAATATTAGAAAATCCTCCTAATCCTCAATGGGAGAGATACCTTCAGGAAAATTCTTGGTATCTGAATGCTAATATGGTTTTGAAATCATTTAAAATAAACGCATAATTATTAATTAATTTATAAGAGTAAATATTCAATATGTCCACAATTAATACTATTATTGAGTTAGGTAGTAACGCTAATAAGGGTGTGAACTTTAGAGATAAACTGGTTGCTTTTCTCGTGGCTGGTTTAACTGCAATGGGTTTTTACCGTGTCAAGTTACGCAAATGGTGGATCAAGTGGATCAATAATTTTGCAGAAAAAGATTTTGTTCAGATCCGATTGTATATCCAGAATAAATTAATATGTTTCTGTCTGCGCCAAGGTAATGAAGCAGATTACCTAATTGGTGGTGAATTAGTTAGGGGAGGTTATGAAGTCCCTAATTTTATACCTAAATTTATTATTGATGGCGGAGCTAATATTGGGATGTTTGCAGTTCATGCTGCCAGTTACTTTCCCGAAGCAAAGTTAATCTGCTACGAACCCGATACAACTAACTTTCAACTACTTCAAAAAAACTTGGCTTTAAATAACTTACTTGTGAGGATACATCCATTGGGTTTGTGGTCAAAGAACACTACCCTTTATTACCATGCTCAGTCTTCGCATACAGGCTTTATTAACGAAAAACCTCCAGGAGTTCCTATTCCTTGTACTCTACCTGAGATTGAATCTGATTGTTGGCTCAAGTTAGATATAGAAGGAGGTGAATATGAAGTACTACCAGCGATCCTAACCAAGGGTCAATATCCTCGTTGGATTAGCCTAGAAATTCACGAATTTGATACTAAAGGTGAGTCTCTAATTTCCTTGTTGCGTGAGCATGGTTATATTATTAAAGGTGGTGAAGATGCCACTGTTAACTGTACTGTTATTTCAGCA
This sequence comes from Nostoc sp., assembly GCF_036916655.1. Classification (GTDB taxonomy): domain Bacteria; phylum Cyanobacteriota; class Cyanobacteriia; order Cyanobacteriales; family Nostocaceae; genus Nostoc. The sequence goes on along the minus strand of NZ_JBALFY010000030.1, from coordinate 122,665 downwards.
TACCGAAATTAAGTCGCTTTCTCTGATACACTCTTGAACTTGAAAATTTTTGCTGGCAGCGTTTTAAGTTACAGCTATAATCATCTGATTGGAAACTTGCCATCCCGTAAAATCCGCATAACTTATCTAAAAAGTTATTTAGCAGCGGTGGGACAAGGTACTTCTGTACAAATGAGATGTCAGTTTCTCAACGGCAGAAAAATTTTTTTGGGCGATCGCAACGTCATTAATTTCGGCTGTCTGTTTGATGGCCGCCACTACCAGATTCGCACTGGCTGTGATGTCTCCATTGGCCCGGAAGCTTCAATTTTAACACTGGGACACGATCCGCACTCACCAGAATTTGCAGACAAAGGTGGGGATGTAATCATTGGCGATCGCGTCTGGATTGCTTACAGAGCAATAATTTTACCAGGAGTGATGATTGGCGAGGGAGCAGTTGTAGGTGCTGGTTCAGTAGTGACAAAGGATATAGAGCCATATACTGTAGTAGCTGGTAATCCAGCCCGATTTATCAAGAAGCGATCGCCCGATTTGCACTACACTTTAAACTACCAACCGTGGCTATTTTGAACATTCTAGGCATCTAAAATTTCAGGTAGTTTTATTAAAAATAAACTGAGTATTCAGCTACTGTAAGATATTTCATACCACTTCTGGCTAGATTTTTTAAATCTAAGTGTTAGTTTCTCGCCTCGTCCACTGAGCAATCTGTCGCTTTGGCATTGAATAGTATCAGAATTTTGAGGTAGTTTGACTTTCTTGTTAATACTGCCACCTGTCACTAATACTTCTTGTCCGTCTACATAACTACTAATACTCATGCCTATTGTTATAACTGCGCTGTTAGTGGTATTGCTTAACACTACTTCTTCACACTTTGGAGTGATAATATATGGTGTTTCTTGTCCCCACCATAAAATGTAAGATCCTTGAGTATCACATCTTTCCACATTGATATATTGATTATTTCTGAATAAAGGGCGCTCATTAGTAAGGTTAGCCGGTTGCTCAGGCGTACGACAATTTTTAAAAATATTATTTTCTATTACTATATTTGTTAAATCTGCATAATATAAAATACAGCCAACCATCGGAGCATTATTACTTCCCTGGTGGTAATTATTTTTGATTACTACATTAGATAATTTACCAAAAAGGTAAGCCGTAGTTACTGGAACTGTTTGCCCATAAATTTCATTTTGATAAAATTCAATATTTTTATTTATGCCACTAGTTAATAAGGCGTTCTTCACATCATAGAATTTGTTTGTTGTCACAACGAAATTGCTTGCCCCTCCAAAAGGACAAATACCTGAAGGAGAGTTATAAAAATTACAGTTAGTGATTGTTACTTTACGACCTAATGGAAACATACCTTGCGCTACAACTAAGCCATGACCTATAGAATCTTTAAATACACATTTATCAAAAGAATAAGACTTATTTGGTGAGATAGGTGCATTTTCAACCCAGGCAGTTGCTGTATTAACAAATTCACAATTAGTCACAGTTAGATTAGCATCTACACTCAGCATTGAACCATTGGAATTTGCTAATTTTGTATTTGATATGGTAAGTTTACCAAGCCAGAGTCCACCATTGTAAATTACCTCTCCTCTAAAGTCATGTACGTAAACAGAATCAATAGTAATATTGTCTAAGTGCTTATCGAAATCTAAACATATACCTTTATGAGTAATATCCCACCCATCTCCAGTTTTGGTGTTAGCAGGCCAGGCGTTATTACCAGTAAATCCCGTTGTACCTCCTTGTAATTCCAGATTTTTGATTGTAATGTTTTTCCTTGGGTAGAGGGAATTGTCAGTGCCTTTAATCATAATCCCATGACCCCTCACAACTTGTCTGTTAATAACAGACCAAGAACCCCTACTCTCAATAATAGTTTTGCCAATACCATCACCAAGTAACGTAATATTGTCATAGTTGATGACAATTGAAGATGGTGAATTAACTGTTAAATTTTCCGGTGTTACTTGGTAATAGCCCTTGGGTATATAGATAGTTCCTCCACCTTGCTGACCAACAGTATCAATGGCTTTTTGAATTGTTTTTGTATTAGCTGCAATAATATAAGCTTGGTTAGTCTTACCACTCACAAGGTTTCCAAATGCATAAACATTCACAAAGTAATTTGGTGGTGTTTGAACAAGTAAAATCTTATTGTTATTTGTGCTTTTCTGCGCTATTCCTGCTGATGTATTGGTCAGTAGTGTATTTAGTGTACTTACTACCGATCCAAAACCTGCATAAACCAAAAAACTACGACGATCCATATATTTAACTTCCTAATAATTTCAACAAAATTAAATTTGATGTTTTTGTGTTTATTCGTGTTTATAAATAATTATGTTTATACTTGTCTATAACTTTAATATTACCAAATTTGACAAGTGTTTTTCCCAAGTCAAAATTCTCTAAACAAGCATGTGACTTCTTATATATACACAAACAACTCACTTCTTTGCAAAGTGCTATCTATATTTAGATAGTTTAGTCAATAACACTAAATGCACACAATAATTGGCAAGCTTAATCTTAGACTTTTACTTCATTACCCTGCTAAACTCATTAATTCTTCAACATCATAATGCTGCCTTTAATTTTACTGTAAGAGGAATTTTACTGAAAACTTTAGCATAACTTAGAATTTTACAAAATAAATTAAGTAAATTTACGTCTATACACACTGATATTATAAAATTTCCTAATTTCATAGGAAGAATAAAATTTTTGCAGAGTCTAAATTAAACCCCGTCCATTTTGAAACCTGGAGTTTTTAAGGAGAGTATATTGTTCGGTCTTGGCTGGAGTTCTGAACTTTACCCTAATACCAAGAAACTAATATGACAGAATTGCAAAAACCAAAATTCCAAAAGCAAATCATATCTCTAAATCTCCGAAGCCTTGATGCCTTACGTGGCTTTTTGGCTATTTATGTATTAGCTGGACATTCTCGCTGGCTTCTCTGGATAGGAAATATTGGATGGTCTCAATATCCCCACTCTTGGTATGCAGAAATTCTGGTTTACGCTTCTGCAAGCTTACGATATGGGCACGAAGCTGTAATAATTTTCTTTGTTCTTAGCGGTTTTTTTATTCATTTAAGAGTATCTAAGCAGTTAGCTAAAAGTAAAACTTTTCAGCTAAATATCAGAAATTTCTTCCATCGTCGCTGCCACCGCTTAGTACCTCCCTACATACTTGCTCTTGCTTTAACAACTATTTTAGATTTAGTAGGTCGTTTTTTATATCCCATACTTTATACTTCTTTGACTGGCGATCTTTTACTCGATCAAAATTTTTTCAGAAAGGAATTTTCTGTTGCTTCTGTCCTTCCTGCACTATTCATGTTGCCTAGTAGCATGGGGAAAGACTTTGGTAGCAATGGCCCTCTTTGGTCTCTGGCTTATGAAGTTATCTACTATCTACTTTATCCTTTATGGTTGAAACTTCGTTATTTCGGAGCATTACCTGCTTATGGGACAGGAGTAATTGTTGCAGTTTTAGGACAATTATTCTTCATGCCAAGTTTTGCTACTCAAGTCCTAATTCATTATCCAATATGGTTAAGTGGTGCATTAATCGCAGAAATTATATCTCAAAAAAAATTTATATTTACAAAAACAAATATTTGGATTAGCGGATTATTGTTATTAGTCGCTTTGATCGCTACACACTTTACTCTAGCATCGCCATTACTAATTTTGGTTTATGCTGTACTAGGTTCTACTGTAGTTCTGTTAATCACAAATTTACCGTTATCAATTTGCCAACATCCTGTTCATAAATATTTCGAGATTATAGGCATAGAATCTTATACTATTTATATTTGTCATTTTCCTATTCTTACACTTATTAGTGCGTGGACATTTGAAGTTTTACATGGTCGTCCAGCACATGGATTCTTAGCCCTGGGGGGAGGATTATTTACTTTATTGGTTTGCCATATTTTATTCCTGTTATGTGAACGTTATTTTCTGCACTCCAGATTAAAGATAAACGACTAACCATTAAAGGTGTAATTACCGAAAAGGCAGGGGAGTAGAGGGCAGGGAGCAAGGTAAAAAGATACGCTCAGTTCTTCTGCCACAGGGGTTCCAGAGCTAATGAATTTATTTATGCCCAAAAATAAAAATATTTATTTCGAGATGCACAGCACGAAAAATAATACGTTCTTAGCTCAGAGCCAATACATTTATGTATGGGGTTCTCCCCCCTGCCCCCTCTCCTCTTCATTGACTTAAAAAATGTATTTTATATATGATTGAAAAATTTTCGTCTTGGATTTGCTGTCAACTGGGAGCGCGTGAGCATTATGCTATTCCCCGATCGCTACACAAGGCTGGACTATTAGCGCACTTCATCACAGACGTATGGATTCCGCCCCATTCTTTACTACATGGACTACCTAAACCTTTGTTAGTTAATCTACGGGAAAGATTCCACGCAGATTTAGCTTCATCTCCTGTTCACGCCTTTACTAGCTCGTTAATTAGCTTTGAAATAGCTCAAAGAATTCAAAAAATGACTGGATGGGAACTGATAATTGCACGCAATGATTGGTTCCAAGAAAATGCAACCCGCGCACTATACAAGCTTGACGACCATCTATCTAGTCTCAATTCTCGCCCAACGTTTTTTGCCTACAGTTACGCTGCTTTAAAACTATTCCGCTACGCCAAAGCTAAAGGCTGGCGCACTATCCTTGGTCAAATCGATCCAGGCCCATTGGAGGAAAAGTTGGTTATGGAAGAACATACCAGACATCCTACTTATCAATCGAACTGGCAACCAGCACCATCTCACTACTGGACTAGATGGCATCAAGAATGTTTGTTAGCTGACAGAATCGTAGTTAACTCGCTGTGGTCAAGTCAAGCCTTACAGCAAGTAGGTATACCTGAGCATAAAATTGACATCATTCCTCTTGCATATCAACCACCTGAACAAGCAGATGATTTTGTGCGAACTTACCCCGCTGTTTTCTCAAGTGAACGTCCCCTGCGGGTGCTCTTTCTGGGACAAGTAATTTTGCGAAAAGGTCTTGCTGCAATACTAGAAGCTGCTGAACTCCTGAATAACCAGCCTATAGAATTCTGGATGGTTGGTTCTCAAGGTATTTCTATATCCCAAGCATCTCATGGTAAATTACAGTGGATTGGTTCAGTTTCTAGAAGTGCTACAGCTATGTACTATCAGCAGACAGATGTTTTGCTGTTTCCGACTCTTTCTGATGGCTTTGGACTGACTCAATTAGAAGCTCAAGCTTGGAAAATGCCAATTATTACTTCTAGATTTTGTGGTGAGGTGGTAAAAAATCAAGTTAATGGATTGATTTTACCCGAAGTTAGTGGGCAAGCGATCGCTCAAGCTCTCGATTTTTGCTTAAATAATCCTTGGCAATTAGAAGCCTTCGCTAAAAAATCTACCGACACTTCAAGTTTTAGCCTGTCGCGATTGCAGCAATCTCTCCAAGCTCTGTCTTATGCCGTTGTTTGAATTTCCCGATTTAGCCTTCATCCAAATTGGACTAATCATTTTTAGTGGAATTTGGATGGTGTGGCGAAATGACGAAGTACCGCTGTTTATCACTAGTTTTCTATTTTACATTAGCTCTTACCGATATTGGGCAGTTATTAGCGGCTTTGGGAAGTGGGTTAGCCTTGGTAATTTAGGCGGCTTTAATTCAATTACAACAGAAGCAGCTCTCGTTGCCTTACATTACATGGCCTTTGGGGAAATTTGCCTAATAGCAACTTATATATTGTGCCAAAAACAATCTTTGCCAGTTATTATACCTGTTGGCGATCGCTCATTTTTATCGTGGCTGTCTCCTAAAGTCATCAATTTCGGCTTAATTTGCCTACCTGTAGTCTTGTACGTTCGCGTTCGCATAGCTACACAACTAGCAGCAGGACAATCCTTAGCTTTTGATGTTAGTGGCTACTTGTACTTGTTTCCGATGGTTTTAGTGGGAATTGCTACGTTAATCCTTTGTGTATGGAAATTTGGCGGGTTTTCGTCAATTCGCACTAAAGTTATGGCTTTTTCTATTCTGGCAGGTGTGTCTTATTACACCTTTAGCCCTACCAGTCGCTTCCAATTTTTGGGATGGATGCTTGCTAGTGCGATCGTTTTGTCATCTTCCTATCGACCAAAAACTCGTCTGATTATTTTCACTATTATTGCTGTCTTAACTCTTGGTATGTTTGCAGTGGCTGGTGCGATGCGAAGCACAACTTTAGCAGAAGATGCTATAAATCAGGCAGCTTTTGAGCGGGCATTTAGTGCTGAAGATGCTAATATGCTTGATGGTTTTGTCATGATACAGCAGGTCTATCCTGAACGTTTAGATTACTCTTGGGGTATGGAGCATTTAGAAATTGTGATGCGTCCGATTCCGAGAGCTTTGTGGCCAGGAAAACCAGTAGGTGGTTATATGAATAAGCTTAATATCACTACCAATAAAGGCAAAGGGACTTTAGGAATTTCACCATCATTAATAGGTTCATTTTATGCAGAAGGTGGAATTATAGGAATTACTTTCTTCTCAATTGTGTACGGAAAAATATTTGCTTCTATAGTCGTTTATAGTACAAAAATTCATCCCTTTGCTAGCATCTTGGTTCGGGCGATCTTATGTGCCTGTTTAATACCCCTTTTACGTGGCGGAGACTTACCTGGAATTTATGCTTGGTTTGGCATGGCTTTTTGGCCATGTTTTTTGCTTCTCTGGATGAAACGGAAATATTTTAGACAGAGTTATCTGTCAACACATCGTTTTTACTTAAACAACTCGAATTAAAAATTCTAAACACTACTAGCTATGCATATAGTTGTGATTTTCTACAATATAGGAGGTTATCACGCTGCACGATTGCGTGCTGCCTACACAGCCTGTCAGCAAAAAGGCTGGGAACTCAGTGCAATTCAAATTACAGACAATACTAAAGAACATCCTTGGGGTGATGTAGAGCGAGAAATTACATTCCCTCTAAAAACTTTGTTGCCAATAGCGACAACATCTTCCTTAACTCCTCGGACTCAAGAATCTACTATCCCCGCATCTTTATTACCCTCTTTTTTAGATGATTTAAAACCAGATATCCTTGCCATCCCTGGATGGGGATTTCCGATATCTCGTGCTGCACTTACCTGGTGTCAAAAACACAATGTTCCTACTATTGTAATGAGTGAGAGTAAATGGGATGACGAAAAGCGCCAGTGCTGGAAGGAGCAATTGAAATCTTGGCTTTATGTCAGAAAATATAATGCTGCTCTTGTGGGTGGTAAACTACACCGTGACTATTTAATTAAGTTAGGCTTTCCCCATGAGCGGATTTTTCTAGGTTACGATGCAGTTGACAATGATTATTTTACTCAGCAAGCAGAGACAGCAAGACTCGATCCTGTTAAAGCTAGACACAGACAGCCAAAAATTCCAGCTAAACCTTATTTTCTCGTTGTCACCCGTTTAATCAAACGCAAAAATGTATTTCGGCTTGTAGAAGCTTTCACTACTTATCGCCAACAAATCGGAGATGAACAAGCTTGGGATCTTGTAATTTGTGGTAGTGGGGAAGAAGAATCTTTTATCCACAATCTGATTGTTGAACAAAAATTATCAGATTGCATTCATTTGCCTGGTTTTATTACTTACCAAGCAATTGGAGATTGGTATGGCTTGGCTAACGCTTTTGTGCATCCTGCGTTGCAAGAGCAATGGGGCTTAGTGTTGAACGAAGCTTGTGCCGCTAGGTTGCCAGTTCTATGCAGCCGTACTGTGGGAGCTGGGTATGAACTTGTTGACAATGGCAAAAATGGTCTGTTATTCGATCCACAAAGTAGAGAAGATATGACTCGTGCTTTGTTAACTATCCATAAAATGGATTTAGATTTGAGAAGCAAAATGGGATACTTCAGCCAACAAATTGTAGCTAATTATGCTCCTAAAAAGTTTGCTGAGGGTCTTTTAAAAGCTGTTGATATAGTAATAATATCTAGATAAAATCCCAAAAATTTTTCTATTGATTAAGTTATGAAAATTTTATTTATTGCTCCTTATATTGGAGCAACTTATGGTGGAACATCTAAAATTGTCACAGAGCTAGTACAAGCAATTGGCCGTCTAGGTGTTACTGTTGATCTTGTCACAACACATGCTAATGGTTCCAATAATTTAGATGTACCACTGAATGAATGGATTAGTGAGAAATATTATCGAGTGCAGTATTTTAATTGCTGGTATCGAGATGATTTTATCATCAGTCTTTCTTTGATTAACTGGTTATTTAAAAATGTAAATAATTACGATATAGTCCATAGTCAAACAATTTTTGCCCCGATGATTTCAGTTGCCCACTCAATATGTAAATATTTCCAAATTCCATATATTGTAACTCCTCATGGGATGCTAGAACCTTGGGCGCTGTCTTACAAAGCATGGAAAAAAAGAATTTATTATAAAGTATTTGAAAACCCCGGCATCCAAAATTCTAGTGCCATCCAATCTACATCTAGTTTTGAACTAAAAAATATCAATTTTCTCAAATTTAACAACACTGTTTTTGTTCCTAATGGAATTCGCCACCAAGAGTTTGAAACACTCCCAAATCCAGAGCTTTTTTATCAGCAGTTTCCAGAAATTAGAGGTAAAACTCTGATTTTGTTTCTTGGTAGGATTGACCCTAAAAAGGGTCTAGATTTACTAGCTCCTGCTTTTGCCAAAGTTTATAATCAGTTTCCTCACACACATCTAGTTGTGGCAGGCCCAGATAATATCGGATTTATGGACAAAGCTCAGAACTATTTTTTACAGGCAGGTTGTCTAGATGCTGTTACCTTCACTGGTATGGTCAGTGGAGTATTAAAATATGCTGCTTTAGGTGCGGCTAATTTGTATGTTGCTCCTTCTTATTCAGAAGGTTTCAGTATATCCATCTTAGAAGGTATGGCTTCAGGATTACCATGTATAATTACAACTGCTTGCAATTTCCCGGAAGCTGCCAAGGCTAAAGCTGCCTATGTTGTTGAGATTAATATCAATGCTATTGCTAATGCTTTGATTGAGTGCTTAAGTAATCCTCAGCAGGCTACAGAAATGGGCGATCGCGCCCGTAAGTTTATTTTCCAAAACTATACCTGGGATCGTGCTGCTGACAAGTTGATTCAGGTTTATAAATCTGTGATTGACAAAAAACCTTTGCCGGAATTTCTAGGGTAGACTCAAGTGAAAAAATCTAGACTTCCAAAAGTATACCGTTTCATCTGTTTACTAAGTTTAAGTCTCATTTTAGTGCTGTTGAGTATTATACCTATACGTTTAGCGATCGCCATCAACCAAGCACCCCAACCTCAAGCTTTCTTTATTTTAGGCGGCGATCCAGCTAGAGAAAAATTCACTGCCGAACTAGCCGAGTGGTATCCATCCCTAGAAATCTGGGTATCTTCTCCTCCAGATCCTCAAAAAACATATCAAACTTTTCAAGCCGTAGGTATACCCAAGAGTCGTTTACATATCGACATTCAGGCAACAGATACTGTAACTAACTTTACTTCAGTTGTTACTGAGTTCAAACAACGGCAACTCCAACACCTATTTCTCATTACTTCAGATTTTCACATGCCCAGAGCCAAGGCGATCGCCACCTTCATCCTTGGTAGCCAAGGTATTGCCTTTACTCCCATGTCCGTATCATCCAAGCAAACTAACTCAGAATCCCTCCTGCGTATTATTCGTGATATTGTTCGTTCTCTCTTCTGGATTGCCACAGATCATGCAAGAGCCAACCTTTAACTAATTACTAATTCGTAATTCTTAGCAAAACCTTACGCGTAAGAGACTTCTAAAAAATAAATGATCCAAAACACGTGATTGCGTTCGCGTAGCGTCTCGTAGAGAACGAAGCGAAGCAATGACAATTGGGCATTTTTTTACGTGAAGTACTCTAATTGTCTATCTTGGTGGTATAAATCTTTAACTAATTAATAATTGCGAACTACTTTAACCTACTCTTGCTTACCTCCTTCCTATATGCGTCTAGATCAATATACTGTTAGCAACTATACTCCAGGCGCACCATACTGGAAGCAAATTCTTTGGTACTTTGCGGGGTCTCCCTTAGTTGAAAGTTATTGGCTCCCACTTTCAGCATTAAAAATTTGGATACTCCGCAGTTTTGGAGCTAAAATCGGCCAAGGTGTCCGCATTAAACCTGGAGTGCGGGTAAAGTTTCCTTGGCGGTTAAACATTGGTGATTTTGTTTGGATTGGGGAAGGTGCGTGGATAGATAACATCGCTCCTGTCACTATCGAAAGTCATGTTTGCTTGTCTCAAGGGGTATACCTCTGCACAGGAAATCATGACTGGAATCATCCCGATTTTAAATTGATTTATGCTCCAATCCATATTCAAGAGAGTAGTTGGATTGCTGCCAAGTCCGTAATTGGCCCAGGAGTTACTGTTGGTCGGGGAGCAATATTGACTTTAGGTGGCGTTGCGATGAAATCACTAGAGCCAATGACTATTTATGCGGGCAATCCGGCTCAACCCATTAAGCAGCGAAAGATTTGATATGCAATTTTTGTGATCGCATCCCATAGTTCCGTTTGCTACAAATTTGCTAAATAGTCTGAATTCCCCACCAAATTTTCTAGTCCCCATTTCCTTATTCAATTAGCAATCCAAGCTAGCTCGTATTTAAATTATTCTACAGCTTCCCACTTTCTCGCCCAGAGTCTTTAAATAATCTACGTCTAATTATCCAACCACTCTTACTATTTTGGTTTATTTATCCCTGGTTAAGTATTTTCCCTAATTCACACTTATTACTAGGATTCAATCATTTAATTGCTGCAATGAATCAATTTAAACCTGGTTATGCTTCTGGATAATTTAACTTATTTACTACTTGCTTATTCCGGAAAGTGACAGAAGAGGGATGTAGTATAAACACAATGTTTACGCAATTAGCTTCATGAAATCTTTATTTTATTGAACGCCCTTAGCTCCCCATCCCCTGTGGGCTAAGGTGTACACACAAGTCCTAAAAACCTTGTTTGATAGGACTTTCCTCAATATACCCTGACTACGATCGCCTATTTTAGAATACAGCGAGTTTGAAAACACGCTCTAGGCTTGTCTGCTAGCTAACAAAATCTTTGTGGGCAGTGACAAGCATCTGAGCTTGTCTTAAAACGTTTCCGAATAAATAAATAGGAATCTGCCAAGCTGCAACAGTAACTTCTTTGACAATATCCTGTACACTAATTGCAATTAGTTCATGCTCTGGTGGCTCACCCTCAATTGTGCCAGACCAAGTAAAAGCTAATAAAAAGTCATCGTCTCCAGGCAAGGATGCAATCAAACATTCCTCTGGTGTTGGCTGGCAAATAATTCCGTGATCGTTTGCAAGTTCTACTAGTCTTTGAAATTTGTTTACGTTCGTCATTTTTCTTTTAGATGTGATTCAATTTCAGTTTTAAAAGAAATCATGTTTTGAACTCCACAACTAAACTTAGTTGCTTCATACCATAAATTACGAATTACGAATTATTAAGGAGTTATTGGAGTTGGGTTAGGCTTAAGTTCAGAATCTTATCGCGATCGCCTGGTTTTATCAGCAACATTTGTTACTTTTTTAAAAAATCTCAACTACCTACTTTTTCGGGCTAGCCCATTTATATACACCTCTCTTTGTTAGCATTTCAATATGATTGATACTCTCATTTCACCCAAGCTGACGCAGTGTATTTAAAATTGCGATCGCTTTTGGCGGAACAGCTGTAAACCGAAGCAGAAAAAGATGCTCATCAATATTAGATTGTTGGATCACCTTGGCATAGATATATTCTTCTTCTATGGACATTTCTGCTTCAATCAATAACTTGAGTTTGAGATTGCTCAAAAGATGTAAAGAATGTGGCGATGTCTGCTGACAAGACGCTGGGCATCTACGCAGCTGCGCCCCTTTTTCTGAAAGGCTAATCAAGTTACCTATAAATACTGTTCCCACGGCATATTTACCCTGTAAAATGGTATATTCCACAGGCACTTCTTGATTGAGAATGACTATTTCTTGATCATCTTCAGGCAAGAAGAAATTATATTTACCGCCAATGCCACGAATTTCACAAATTGTCACAGGATGCTTTATCCCTTTAGGTTCTATTTGTAATTGTCCAGCAATTTGGAGGTCAATATTGGCATCTTTACAGGTATTTTCGGAAATTAAAATCTGTCCTCCCACTGTATAAGACTCAATTCGGGCAGCCAAATTAACATGGCTGCCAATAACTGTATATTGAGCGCGTTTTTGAGAACCTACATTTCCTGCCACAGCTTCACCTGTATTAATCCCAATTCCCATTTCGAGGATTGGAAAATTCATTTGCTGATTTTGTTTGTTTACTTGCTCCATTGCTAACTGCATAGCAATAGCACAGGCGATCGCTCGTTGAGAATCATCTTTGCGACTAATTGGTGCACCAAAAATCACAAAAATACCATCACCCATAAACTCATTAATTGTGCCTTTATACTGATTAATCACATCTGTCATTGTTCCCAAATAAAGATTCAAAATCTTTACTACTTCTTCCGGGGGCAATTGTTCAGAAATAGCTGAAAATCCTCTTAAATCCGATACGAGAACCGTAACTTTTCGCCGTTCTCCCCCTAGCTTTAAGCCAGAAGGAGTTTCGAGGATATTGGCGACGATTTCATCAGTGAGATAGCGACCGAGGGTTTTTCGCATCTCGGTAGCACTTTGAGCAATATACTGAGTGAGTGCGATCGCAGAACCGACAAATGCCAGCAATGAAGGTACAACAGGAATCCACCAACCAATAATAAACGCCAGAAAACTGCCGCCAACTAAACTACCACCTGCCAGAAAAACACTAAAAATTAGCGTTTTCTGGTTGCTACTGTGGCGTTGTAGCCAACACAAGCTAGCACCAATAATTGACCAAATCAAAATCAATAGCCATTCTAGTGGGTCAGGTAAACACTTGATTGGTGGGCGACCTTCTATTGCTGCACTTAAAATTTGACTAATCACATTACCATGAATTGTTACACCCGCCATTCGTTCCGGGTCAGTCAATACATTACTGCTGTAAGGCGTATAGAATAAATCCTTCAAACTCTCGGCGGTAGCACCAATTAATACCACCTTGTCTCGCATTAAATCGGGTGGGATGCGGTTCTCTTGCACTTCGGTAAGAGAGACTTTAGCAAACTGCTGTATCCGTCCTCGGTAGTTCAAAAGTACTTGATAACTCCCGGCATCTGCTCGGACATAACCACCATCATTAGGTTCAAAAATCGGGAAAACACCCCGATTTAACTGTAAGTAATTAGAGTTAGTTACTGATGGCTTTGCGGTAATACCTTCAGGTTTCAAGTACAACAATGCTAGTTTTAACCCAAAGCTTTCTAGAATCTCGTTATTATTTAAATTTACGTACAATAATGCTCGTCGAATTTTGCCATCTCCATCTATGGGTAAATCATTCGACCCAACTTGATGAAGTTTCTTGAGTTCTGGAGACGAATCAACCGCCGAACTATCAATAGTATCAGAGACTTTTTGGACTCCAATCAAATTAGGAGTAGATTTAAATACCTTAAGTAATTCTTGATGACCGGGATTGACAGGTAAATCACGATAAATATCTAAACCGATCGCTCTGGGTTTTTGTTGTTTGATTTTCTCTAACAAACTGGCAAGTTTTCCATCAGACATAGGCCACTGACCCTGCTTGCGGATATCTGCCTCATTAATCTCAACTATGACAATGCGGGTATCAGCCGACTCTTGTGGACGGAGGAGAAAAAATTGATCCAGTGCAGCCAATTCAAACAATTGCAGTAATCCAGTCAAGCGTATTGCAATTACCAGGGCTGTAATATTAGGAACAGCCAGTAAAACACCACGCCATTGCCAGATTCGCGGTTTCAGCTTTGCCCACATAATATTTAGTACTGAGTGCTGAGTTGGGAGTTGGGAATTTTCCCTCAGCCCAATGCCCTTATTTCCTAGATGTGCAACAATCGATCAATGGTTCGGAAGCGATCGCACTCAAACCAACTGACTTGAAAAATTGTCTCCAATCCAGCCTCGCCTTAAAATTATTCGGCTCGGTCTCGTGTAACTGCACTAAACTAGTCAGCGCTTCATGCCAAATCCCCGCTTCTGCATAGATGGTGGGCAACTTATGTAAATTTGCCTTTGCTAAAGCCTCCGACAAACCTAATTCTGGTTGAGTGCGTTCCACCCAACCATCTACAGTGGGGTTTTCACTAGAGTCTTGAGTATCACAAGCAATTGTTAGATACCAATGATAAGTTTTACCTACAGCGAGTGCAGGAGCAGTGTCAGGAAGTTTGAAGTTAATAATTCCGGGTTGATCTGGAAGTGTAAAAGATGTTTCATAAAATACGTTCTGGTCTTTATCCAAGAGCAGAAACTTGGCTGTTTTGACTGGAGATGGAGGTACATACCAGAAAAATGTTGGATGTTCAGCAAATGTCAACCCTAATTTATCTGGAGGGATTAAGGGAGTTATTAGTTTTTTACCTGTTAGACAAGAACTACCACGGGTAGAACCACCAGCACTTGCAGGAGGTTTTCCCCGCTGTGGCGGCTTAAATGTCTGACTAATTTGCCAAGTTTTATTGGGATGGTAGGACTGAGCCTGTACTTCTGCTGTTAAGGCAGAAAACAAAGACAAAGGCAAGGAAAAGGTTACAAAATATAATATATATGGTTTAATCCATTTCATATTAAAAATGTCTGGGTGCTAGATTATTCGAGATAAATAAAGTATTCCCAAAAGCAGAGCCAGATTTTTCACTACAGCATAGCTTAAGATTGGCAGGTATCTGAATCAACTGTTTGTCACTTGTAGAGAGCGTCATTTTGAATTGATTTCCCCCTGCTCCTTATCGCTCAAGATATGGGAATATATAAGGTTGTAGCTAACCGCCTACGTAGAGGTCTAAAGTGGATACCATTGCAATTCCTGCTCTAAATCGGCCAGTGGACGCCACGGTAGAAATTCCTGGTTCTAAAAGTCTTACCAATCGGGCGTTGCTTGTCGCTGCTTTAGCGCAAGGTGACTCCATTTTAGAAAATGCCTTATTTAGTGAAGACAGCGAGTATTTTGCTAAATGTTTAGAGCAATTGAGTATTCCCATAACTCTAAATCCTCATCTGGCTCAGATTCAGATTGTGGGAAGGGGAGGTGATATTCCAGCTAAACAGGCAGATTTATTTGTGGGTTTATCAGGTACTACAGCACGGTTTATTTCGGCGCTGGTAGCACTGGGTAATGGCGAATATCGGCTAGATGGCGTTCCTCGGATGCGAGAACGACCGATGGGTGACATGCTGACGGTGCTGCAAACAGGTGGAGCCACTGTTAACTTTGAGGGAAACTCTGGGTTTATGCCCTATACCCTCTATAGCCAGGGATTCGCTGGCGGAAATTTTCGCTTGAAAGCTAACCAAACAAGTCAGCAACTTTCGGCATTGCTGATGATTGCACCTTACGCTCAACAGGATACGATTTTTGAGGTTGAGGGTACACTGGTTTCTCAGTCTTATATCAAAATGACCTGTAGCCTCATGGCAGATTTTGGCGTAGAGGTGATTCAAATTGGCGAGAATCAATTTCAGATTAAAGCAGGTCAACGTTATCAAGCTCGACATTACACAATAGAACCTGATGCGTCAAATGCTTCTTACTTTTTTGCCGCCGCCGCCGTCACGGGTGGACGGGTGCGCGTCAAACATTTGACCAAACAATCCTGTCAGGGTGATATTCTCTGGCTGAATGTTTTAGAGCAGATGGGTTGCCAAATTAAGGATTCGGATGATTACACTGAAGTGACGGGGCCGAAGCAATTGCAAGGCATCGACATTGATATGAATGATATATCAGATTTGGTGCAAACATTAGCTGCGATCGCGCCCTTTGCTAGTTCACCAATTACTATTCGTAACGTAGAACATATTCGATATAAGGAAACCGATCGGATTCAAGCTGTTGTCACAGAATTGCGTCGGTTAGGGGTTAAAGTGGAAGAATTCGCCGATAAACTGAGAATTGAGCCTAGCCCTATTACTCCGGCGGCAATTGAAACCTATCACGATCATCGAATGGCGATGGCTTTTGCTGTCACAGGTTTGAAGGCTCCAGGGATTGTAATTAAAGATCCTGGTTGTACAGCGAAGACTTTTCCAGATTACTTTACCCGATTCTTCCAAATGTTAGAACAATAAGAGATTGACCAGTATTCTCTTAGGGTGTGTTATGCCGGAGGCTAACGCACCAACTGTTCTTACAGCCGCCATAACACTGAATCAACTCAAGTTACCTTTTTGCTTTATTTTGGGAATCCTAAATTAATGATAGTAGGGGCGTACATCTGTGCGTCTCTGTCTATATACCACGCAAGTCATTCGTTAATAAACTATGGCAATTATTGGAATTGGTGCAAAATATCAGATTTTTCCGGTTGAGCCAAAATATAAGTGAATAATTACTTTACATCGAATATGTATAGCTAAAACTCATGGATATACCCCAGCGCGTATCAGTCCGCTACAAAGACGCGTCCTTCAACAGTAATGAAATCCGCTTAAGAACTTTTCGGCTTGGGTTGCAAATATGGGATGAACAAACCAAACCTAGAAAAACAGAGCTTTATCAATTTATATCCTCTTGCTTGAAACAAGTTGACCGCCAAGATCGTTTTATGTTTTCTCTGCTATTCATAGAATTAACAGACCTCATACGCAATTCTGCGCTGGAAAGGGGAACAAAAGAGGTTCTGATTAAAACAGCTTTTAGAGAATTTGCTTGTGCGATAACAGACTTTGAAGACGTTGCCAAATAAGGTTGATGGGGGTGTAGGTATTGTTTAGGCGTAGCTCATCCCAAGCATTGCCCATAACTCAGCTAACCTAATCTAGTAGGATATCTATAGTAAACAGCTTTCCTATCGGATTAGTTTTTTTGGCTGAATGCGCGGATAGGTAGGTGTTGGAAATGGGGTAACTACAAAAATGCCTGAATTGCCCTATATGCAAGAATTTCAGAGCATTAGTATTTATAAAGCATCCGCGTACCTTATGTAGACTAGTTTTCAGGCATTTGCCTCTAGCCAAATCGCAACTCCTCGTGTTATGATTTTTCCATTCGCGCAACCGAACCTTGAAAACCAAATAAGACAAGGCTTTCAGAAGCCCGCAATTGCAATTAACTAAAATCCCTATTAGGGATTGAAACTTAGGTGGAAGAGTAGGAGGCTTGGGGGGAGGAGGAATTGCAATTAACTAAAATCCCTATTAGGGATTGAAACTCGCTCAAAACAAAGGGTTCCATAACGCGATCTCGAAGGAATTGCAATTAACTAAAATCCCTATTAGGGATTGAAACTTGCCTATGATTTGTAGGTATTAGCACCATAGAGTATTGCAATTAACTAAAATCCCTATTAGGGATTGAAACACTAGAGCAACTGTTGCAAAACATCAAGCAAGATCATTGCAATTAACTAAAATCCCTATTAGGGATTGAAACGGCTATGAGGCTGATGATATAGCAGCTACCTTTGTATTGCAATTAACTAAAATCCCTATTAGGGATTGAAACTAGCCAACCTGAACTTAGAAACCGTGATATGTCGTTATTGCAATTAACTAAAATCCCTATTAGGGATTGAAACTATTCTGATATAAACGGCTGCATATTTAATATGTAGATTGCAATTAACTAAAATCCCTATTAGGGATTGAAACACTCTTTAACGTCAGACGTTTATTAAGCTGCAACATTGCAATTAACTAAAATCCCTATTAGGGATTGAAACACGCTTGACCGACATGAAAAGTACCCGATATGCTATTGCAATTAACTAAAATCCCTATTAGGGATTGAAACGATACCCATGTTGATGTTCAGTTCCGCCAACTTATTGCAATTAACTAAAATCCCTATTAGGGATTGAAACTCCTTGTGGTGGGCGTTGCCGATGTAATAAGCTTCCATTGCAATTAACTAAAATCCCTATTAGGGATTGAAACATCACATGAGATGAGAACTCAAGAATTGATAAGTATTGCAATTAACTAAAATCCCTATTAGGGATTGAAACAGCGCTGACAGTTGGTGGCATCGATGAGAACTGGAATTGCAATTAACTAAAATCCCTATTAGGGATTGAAACGAGTGCTTGCCCAGCAGTACCCTTAGCAGTTGTAGCATTGCAATTAACTAAAATCCCTATTAGGGATTGAAACTTCAATTCCTCACAAACATAAGTAGTAAAGTGTATCATTGCAATTAACTAAAATCCCTATTAGGGATTGAAACTATCAAGTGGTGGGAGTGGTGGTACAAGTAGTGGTGGATTGCAATTAACTAAAATCCCTATTAGGGATTGAAACTCTGTAAAGCTGTAGCCATTGTGTTAGCTACGTCAAATTGCAATTAACTAAAATCCCTATTAGGGATTGAAACCATTTCAGTACAGATATCTCCATACATCCAGATTTATTGCAATTAACTAAAATCCCTATTAGGGATTGAAACAAAACTTAGAAGCATTAGTAATTAAATCTTTTCTATTGCAATTACCTAAAAACCATCTAAAAAGAAATTACTTTGCGATCGCGCAAAAACTTACCGCTTATATTGCGCGGAGCATCAGTAGCCAACCAGATTGCAGTGTCAGCACCTTCTTCTGGCGAACGGGGTGCTGATGAACCACCCATATCTGTTCTCACCCACCCCGGACAAATAGAATTGACGACGATCCCTTTGGAGTCTAAAGCTTGTGCCAACATAATTGTTGCGCCATTTAATGCCAGCTTCGATAGGCAGTAACTTGGGACATCGGCAGATAAGTCTGATAATGCTCCATATCCACTTGAAACGTTAACAACTCTGGCATCGGAGGATTTTTCCAATAGGGGTAAAAATGCCTGTACCATCCGAATTGGGCCAAAAGTGTTGGCATTGATTGTGGAATCAAGCAACTCACGAGAAATAGTCAGAATATTTATATCCTTGTCTGGATACACGCCAGCATTATTGATCAAAACATCTAACCGATCGATCTTTTGGTGCAGGATCTTGACTGCTTGATTGATAGAGCGATCGTCGGTGACATCCAATTCGATGGGAATTACCTTGCCTGGAAGTTTCTCAGCCGCAAGTTTGGCGTTATCGAGCGATCGCGAAGTGATAATTATTTCATAGTCTTTTGCCAGTAAACCTTGAGCGATCGCAAACCCAATCCCTCTGTTACCACCTGTAATTAATATCCGTTTGTCTGGCATGGATTTCATCTCAGTATTTTATGTCCAGTTATTTTTTGACTATTTTGCTAATTCTAGTTGTTCACAAAATACCATAGACGCGATGAATCGCCGTCTTGAAAATAATCCGTCTTTCGTCTTGACCGCGATTTATCGGATCTTTACGTATAATTTTCATTAAAAAAGCTTAACCGACCATGTTTAATTAGTATATTGTTTGACTGAAAAATATTTCAGCTATTTGTCATTCCTGTGACAAAAGTATGTCTTTATTTTGAAGATTTGTAAAATTGAAATTTTAAAGCTTTTATCAATCTTAAGTAAGATTTATGGTATATTCAGAGCAAGTTAGGTTGTTGATTAAATTAGAATTTTGAGTTAATCAATCTATTATGACTTAAATAATAAAAGCCTGATAAGTAATAATTTAAGTAGCCATTTTTTAGTTTTTGTAAATATCCATTTGGATATATATCAACTGAGATGATGGTTATTTTAGTGAATATTTGACATTTGGAAAAAATAATTAGCGATGCCTGCTCTGTCTCTAAACAACCAAAATTTACCATACCCTGACCCTCTACACCCTATCATTGTCCACTTTGTAATCGCGATGGTACTTTTTTCTTTTGTGTGCGATGTGCTGGGCTATTTCACACGTAACGTGCGTTTATTTGAGGTGAGTTTCTGGAATATGTTTGTGGCTTCAGCAGCTATCTTTTTAGCGGTGATTCTTGGTCAGTTTGAAGCAGGTTTGGCGAACATCTACCCAGCAGTTCAACCAACATTAAATTTTCATACAGTGATGGGTTGGTCGTTGGCGGCTATTGTTGTTGGCATTACAGCTTGGCGTTTCGTGATTCGCAAACGCACTCCACGGAAAGTACCGCCTGCTTATTTGGGTGCTGCAACGTTTTTAGTCTGCTTAGTATGCTTGCAAGTCTATCTAGGAAGCAAGCTAGTTTGGGTGTATGGGTTACACATTGAGCCAGTTGTGCAAGCGATGAAGCAGGGAGTTTCGCCGTGAACTGGCAACTTATTGAGCAGTTGAGGTTGAGGCTGAATGCTAACGGATTACCTTATGAGATTCCCATACATCCGCAACTGGTGCATTTAACATTGGGTTTGTTGATTATTGCCATTATTTTTGATATCGCAGGAGCGCTTTTTGCTTTAGAAAAACCAATCTTCAAATTTTTAGGTCTGCCTGCCCTGCGTTCTGGTTTCTTTGATGTCGGCTGGTATAACCTCATAGGAGCAGCTTTTATCAGCTTTTTCACAGTTGCAGCAGGTTTTTTCGAGCTACTGCTAGCAAATCCACCAGTCGATCAAAAGAGCGTTTGGGGGTTAACTGCTGGTTGGACGATGCTTTTGCATGGTTTGGGTGGCGTTTTGCTGTTGGGAGCGATCGCAGCCATGACAATATGGAGAGGTTTGCAACGCTATCGCTGGCGTAAGGATGCTTCCAGGCAAGTGCAGTGGAGTTACTTGTTAGCAGGTATTGCAATATTGGCAATATTATTCGTTCATGGAACTTTAGGGGCACAATTGGGAGAAGAGTTTGGAATTCATGTTACTGCTGCGAAGTTACTCCAAGAAGGTAGAAACCCAAATTTACTACTCAAATAATCAAGCAATAAGCACTCTTACATGAAATTATTATGTTTAGCGTTTTTGAATATGTACTAATAACATTTTATGTAGCAGTGCTGCTAATTGTCAGTCGGTGGATTGGACAACAGGCGTTTTCTTGGATGCCTCCCCAAGCGACAGCAGAAGCACAACGGGTAGATGATTTATTTAGCTTTTTAGTCTCAATTGGAGCATTTATCTTGCTAGGGCTGGTTGGTGTTATTGTATATGCGATCGCTTTCCATCGCGCCCCCCCGGAAGACTACACCGAGGGACACCCTTCTAGAGGTAATGGGAAGTTAGAAATATTGTGGACAGCTACCCCAACTCTGTTAGTAATATGGATTGCCTTTCAAAGCTTCAATATTTATCAGCAATTAAATATTCTGGGTTTAAACCAAATAGTGCATTTGCACACACCATTAGAATCTGCGCC
This sequence comes from Nostoc sp., assembly GCF_036916655.1. Taxonomy (GTDB): domain Bacteria; phylum Cyanobacteriota; class Cyanobacteriia; order Cyanobacteriales; family Nostocaceae; genus Nostoc. The sequence goes on along the minus strand of NZ_JBALFY010000030.1, from coordinate 101,242 downwards.
TGCCTACGCCGCGAACGTCAGCGATATTCCCAAACCTGCATCTGAAACAATTGATGTTTTCGTTAGGCAATGGGATTGGTCTTTTCGCTATCCAAATAACCTTACCACTAAGGAATTACACTTGCCGCTCAATCGCAGCACTCGCTTAAAGATGCAGGCAGAGAAAGTAATCCACGGCTTCTACATTCCTGAGTTTCGCTTAAAGCAAGATATTGTTCCAGGGCGCAATATTGACATTGTGATTACACCCATTCGCTCAGGTAAATATCGACTGAAAGATTCTCAATTCAGTGGTGCTTATTTTGCCTTGATGGAGGCAGATGTATACGTTGAATCCCTTGATAAATATAATCAGTGGCTCGCGCAAACAATCTCTAGCGAAACTACAAACACTAAAAATCAGGCAGTTGCCGAAAACATCCAACCACCAAAGACATTATTTAAAAGCGGCTGGTACACCGTCGCACCTGCTCAACCTGCTATAGCGAATCAAAGGAAGATAGATAATGACACATGATTTAAGTGAAGCTATAGCCAACAATAGAGAACCTGAGAATAACTGGCGGGAATATTTCAGTTTCAGCACCGACCATAAGGTAATCGGTGTTCAGTACATGGTGATGACCTTCATTTTCTTTCTTCTCGGCGGGCTGTTGGCGATGATTATCCGGGCTGAGTTGCTTACCCCAGAAGCAAACTTAGTTGACCGCCCCCTCTACAATGGTTTATTCACCATGCACGGGACAATCATGATTTTTCTGTGGATTATACCCTTCAATGCAGGTCTTTCTAACTTCTTAGTACCACTGATGATTGGAGCGCGGGATATGGCTTTTCCCCTGCTCAACGCCATTTCTTTTTGGATTCTACCACCAGCCGGTCTGCTACTACTGTCTAGTTTCTTGCTACCTAACGGGACTGCACAAGCTGGCTGGTGGTCTTATCCGCCAGTTAGTCTGCAAGTTCCAGCAGGTCAGTTGATTAACGGTCAATTTATTTGGATAGTTAGCCTAGTGTTAATTGGCATCTCCTCAATTATGGGGGCTGTCAACTTTGTTACAACTATCTTTTGGATGCGATCGCCAGGGATGACATTTTTTCGGATGCCCGTCTTTGTGTGGTCAGTTTTTAGCGCCCAGTTATTGCAGCTGATTAACTTACCTTCTTTGACGGGTGCATTGATACTGCTGTTGCTTGACCTCTCCTTCGGTACACAATTTTTTAAACCGGAAGGAAGTGGCGATCCCATTATTTACCAACATTTATTCTGGTTCTATTCTCATCCAGCAGTGTATATCATGGCGCTACCAGCCTTCGGTATTATTGCGGAAGTTCTGCCAGCCTTTTCTCGCAATCCCCTATTTGGTTATCGGTCAGTGGCGATCGCAACTTTAGGTATCGCTGGGATTAGCATTTTCGTTTGGGTGCATCACATGTTCACCAGTGCAACCCCCGGCTGGATGCGGATGACCTTCATGGCCACTTCAATGTTAGTTGCTATACCCACAGGTGTGAAGGCATTCGCTTGGACTGCCACAATCTGGAGGAGCAAATTGCATCTAGAGACACCAATGTTATTTGCAATGGGAGGTGCAGCGATGTTTATTTTTGGTGGTGTCACTGGTGTAATGCTTGCTGCCACGCCATTTGATATCCACGTCAATAATACTTATTTTGTCGTCGGTCACTTCCACTACATCGTTTTTAATACCATTACGATGGCAATCTTCGCCGGAATTTACTATTGGTTTCCCAAAATAACTGGCAGGATGTACGCCGAGGGTTGGGGTAAACTGCATTTTTGGTTAACCTTTATTCCTGCCAATATCACCTTTTTCTCCATGCACCCATTAGGTTTGCAAGGAATGCTACGCCGAATTTCTTCCTACGATCCCCAGTATCAGGGATGGAATGTTATTGCTAGCCTGGGATCGTTCTTGCTGGGAGCATCTACGCTGCCCTTTATTGCTAACATTGTCGGTTCTTGGCTATATGGAGCGAAGGCAGTTGATAATCCTTGGCACGCTACAGGATTGGAATGGACAACTTCTTCACCACCTCCGCGAGATAACTTTGAAGAGATTCCTATTGTCAACAGGCCTCCTTACGACTACGGCGATCCAAAATATTCATTCGTGGAAAATTCTGATAATGATGAGTGATTTCGTTTCTTGATAAAGCTGCGCTAAATTTGAGCTTTTTTTTAACGCAAAGGTACGCGGAGGTTTTTTAAAGATAATTCGCTATGTCCGAAAAATCAGATGGAACCTGAATTTATTAATTACGAATTATGCAACATCGCAGCATCCATTTAGATGAAAGTCCGATCCGTTTCGACCGATGGCGGCGACGCTTACCGAATTGGTTACAGCGCTTTCTGCCGAGTGGTGGCGGGAGTCATGAAGATCATCACGGCAAAGGAATGTTTGGGTTTACTGTGTTCTTGTTGTCGGAAAGTATCATTTTTTTGAGTTTTATCTTTACTTATGTTGCTTTACGACTGAATACTAATAACTGGCTACCACCCGGTATTTCTGGGCCAGAATTGTCTAAGATCGTGATTATTAATACAGTAGTTTTACTTTCTAGTAGCTTTGTTATTCAACTAGCAGAAAATGCTCTCAAACGAAATCAACTCAGGAAATTTCGCTGGCTATGGCTAATCACGATCGCAATGGGAACCTACTTTCTAATTGGTCTGTTAATTGAGTGGAAAAATCTCGATTTTAAGCTCACTACAGGATTAGTTGGTTCCACATTCTACTTGCTGACAGGTTTCCACGGGTTACACGTTCTGGCGGGTGTTGTGCTTCAGATAATTATGCTGATTCGCTCATTCATTCCAGGCAATTATAAGAAAACTCACTTCGGTGCAAGTGCGACTACTCTCTTTTGGCACTTTGTTGATGTAGTTTGGGTCTTCCTATTCTCGCTTCTCTACCTTTGGCGAGCATAAAAAGTTCAGTTCACCAAGTATTCTCAGGAGTAATTAATTTTATGAATTTATTCATGCAAGAACTACCAACCTCAGAACTCGCCCCAAAAGCAGTTCAAGAAACTCCCACACCAGGTAAAGATCCACTCATTGCACAAGGTTTACAAAAAGAGCAATACATTGGCATTATTGGGCTAGCGATCGCTCTAATTGCAGCTGTAGGATTTTTTAGTCGCAGAGTCGAATATGCTATTGGTTTCGCTTTATTCCTCAGCATCTTCTTAATTGCGTTATTTTTATTCATATAGTTAGCGAATTAGTCATTTGTAAATACAAATAACTAATAGAGATATGAGTGAAAATGTCTGCCGCCTCCCTTGCTGGTGGCAGAACCGCATTGAGCAGCATTTCCCGATTCTGGCATAGTTATATTTGGGACTTTCTAGGTTTTTTGAACCCAATATTTTTAGCTTGCCGCGCTACTACAGATGTTATAAGTGTTTAAATTAAGCTGATATTAGTAGCGTACTACTGAATATCTTATCATACTTAAATATCTCTATACACACATAATTTTGCGAAATAATCTGTAGTTTTATGTACAAAATTAGATGCGCCTACCCTGGATATTTAATTAACTTCATCAGATATCTAAATTTATCAAAAAAGTTCTAATTTTCGACTCTTTATTTGCGGCTCTGCGTCAGACAAAAAAAATCTGAATTAAAATGTGTAACATACTAGCAAATTCCTGATTCTACAAGACTTTGGAGAATATTTTATGAACAGCCCAGTTTATCAAACTGTTATTGTCGGTGGTGGCTTCACCGGCTTATTTACAGCCTTAAATCTAGCTCACGAACATTATCCTCGCTCTGTAATTTTGATCGATCAAAATGAACGCTTTTGCTTTAAGCCGTTACTCTACGAATATTTCAGTAGCGAGATGGATGCTTTTCAAGTAGTACCGCGTTTTTCGGAATTACTTAAAGGTAGTGGTGTGATCTTTGTTCAAGATGCGGTGGAATCCATAGACTTACATGAACAACAAGTTAAATTAGCTTCGGGAAACTCCTATAACTACAGTAACTTAGTATTAGCTTTGGGTAGTGTCACTGGTTATCATCATCTTGAAGGTGCTAAAGAATACGCTTTCCCCTTTTGGACAGAAGCAGATGCGATCGCTCTCGATCAGCATTTAGGCGACTGTTTGCAAAAAGCAATCCAAACCGAAGATATAGAACAACGTCGTCAACTGTTAACAATAGTCGTAGTTGGTGGTGGTGCAAGTGGTATAGAAATGGCAGCAACATTAGCTGATTTAGTCCCACATTGGTATACCGCTTTGGGAGGAAATTCTAATGAAATTCGGGTGATACTGCTCAATCACGGTCAAGAAATCCTCAATGGTGATGTTAACGATCCTCTGCGCCCAATTGCTGAAAAAGAATTACAAAAACGCACGATTCCAATTGAAATTCTCAAAGGTGCAGAAGCCACTAAGATTCATGCTAACGCCATTGAATATAAGCACAATGAGCAAATTGAGACGTTGCCAACAAGTACCACAATCTGGACAGCTGGTACTTCTATTCATCCACTAATTAAAAATTTACCAATTTCTCAAGAACATCGAGATCGTCGCGATCGCCTTCTAGTTACTCCCACAATGCAACTACTCGACTTTCCAGAAGTCTTTGCCGGCGGGGATTGTGCAGCAGTTCCAGATAACTCACTACCGCCAACAGCCCAAGTTGCTTATCAACAAGGAGCCAATATTGCCCAAAATTTGAAAGCGATCGCTTTCGGCGAAGAACTTAAACCAGCAAAGGTCAATATCCGTGGAACTCTCTTGAAATTGGGGTTAAATAATGCTGCTGCTAACCTTTTCAATGTTTTTGAAGTTGCAGGCGAATCCGGGCATTTAATCCGCCAAGGCACTTATTTAACCCTATTACCGACACCATCTCATGATTTAAAAGCTGCTAGTGAATGGCTAGATGAAGAGATTTTTCACCATCACCTTGACCCCCATGATGTGGGCAAAAAAGTTGTCCAAGCAGTGGAAGTAGTTGGCGCAGGAGTTATGGGCGTTTTAGCTGCAAGAAAACTATTAAAAATGTTGGGGAATAAAAGCAGTGTAACCTAAGGTTGTTGCGTAAGTCCTAATATTGTGAAACCATAGCTTGTGACTTGCTAACACAACTGCAACTAGCCTATTTCTAGCTTAACCTAGAAACAAGTACTGGTACTGGTAACAATAATGACGCAATCCCCAAATTCAGGAAACAATCAGGAACCATCTAATCCTCGTCTATGGCTCCTGCTTTTACGACGTACCAGTTTAGCTGTGGGTGGGGTTTTGCTAATTGGCATTATAGTTGGTTTTTGGTGGGCGAGAAGTTATGTATATAAGGATTTAGCCCCGTTAGTACAGCAAAATCTCCAACAATTGTTGGGGCGTCCAGTCAAAGTTGGGGAAGTTGAACGTTTTTCGCTAACTAGTCTGAGATTTAGCTCTCTATCGATACCAGCAACTCCCACCGATCAAGATCGGGTGGTAGCAAAAGCCTTAGAGGTGCAGTTCTCGCCGTTACAGCTTATCCTTAGCCGAAAACTGGCTTTAAATGTCACGTTGGTTCAACCCAACGTCTACATTCAACAGGATAAAGATGGTCGTTGGGTAACAGCCAAAGTTAAGGCTGCGGAGGGACAAGGCTTTATTCAAACTGAGTTGGAGACACTGCAAATTCAAGATGGCAATGTTGAGTTGATGTCATTCGCCGCACCCACTAAACCGAAAGGCTCAGTAATATTAGATCGTGTTGGTGGTGTTGCCCGATTTTCAGACCAAAATCAAAGGATCGGTTATGACATTAATGCTCAACTCACCAGGGGAGGTGCTGTTAAAATTGTTGGCGAAACCCAAATAAAAGCTCAACAAACTAACCTCCAACTGCAAGCACAAAATTTACAAGCATCTGATATTAATCGATTAATTCAATTACCGATCGCTTTGCAAGGAGGATATTTAAACGCTGATTTAGGCGTTCAGATTCCTCCAAAACTCTCAGACGTAACGATTACAGGAACCGCGACAGCTAATCAAATCACTGCGAAAATTCCAAATATTCCTCAGCAAGTTTCTAATTTTAATGGGAAATTTCTATTTCAGGGTCAGACAGTTGCTTTAGATAATCTAAGTACGAATATTGGCAAAGTTCCCATTCTGGCTAATGGAACAATTAATTCTCAAACAGGTTTTAATGTTGCCGCTCAGATCAAACCAGTTAGTGCGAAAAATATCTTAGATACTCTAAAAGTCAATTCGTCAGTCCCAGCTAGTGGCGAAATTCAAGCAAATATTCAAGTATTAGGCGCACTTACACAACCTGTTCTCAGTGGTACAGTAAGCAACACCAAACCTATTCAAGTTGACCGCCTTCAATTTAAAAGCATCAATACTGATTTCCGGTTGAATGTCTCTCAAACTGCATCTCAACTTACTGTTTCCAATCTGAAAATAGTCCCCGTAGCTGGTGGTCAAATTATCGGCAGCGGTCAAGCTAATGTAGGAAGCAAAGATGGGGTAATATTTAATGCTCAAGCTGATGGGATCTCAGGAGATATACTAGCACGCAGCTATGGCGTTACTCTACCGATCGCAGTTGGCAATGTTTCTGCAAAAGCTCAAATTTCTGGCTCACTTAGCAAACAGCCCTTGAACCTTAATGTTTCCAATGTTCGGGTAACACCAGCCGCCGGAGGGCAAATCACAGCTAATGGTCAAATTCAACTAGCTCCCCAAGGTCAAGTAGGTGTAAATATACTAGCTCAAGGTATCCCAGGAAATGCGATCGCTCAAGCTTATGGTATTTCAACTCCCATTAATGTTGGTGGTATATCTGCGAACGCGAAAATTTCTGGTTCTCTGGGTACACCGTTAAACGTCAATATTTCTCGCGTTCAAGCAAATCCAGAGGTGGGAGGGCAAGTCACAGCTAGCGGACGAGTTCAGCTTGCACCCCAAGGTAGGGTATCGTTAAATGTGCAAGCAAAAAATATACCAGGGGATGCGATCGCACGAGCCTACAATTCCTCACCCTCCATCACCATTGGGAATGTCTCGGCAAATGCGAATATTTCCGGCACTCTGAGCAATCTGCAAACAGTAGCGCGAGTGCAAGCGCCCAACGCCACCTATCCTACTACCGGACGGGTTGTTGTTACCAAACAAGGAGAGAATATTCTTTTCCCCGATGCGGTTTTGAACGTCGCAGGTGGGACAATTCGGGCCAGAGGTGAAGTTGCTCAAGAACGTTGGCAAGGGGGTGTCCAAACTTCTCAAATTCAACTCAACCGATTCTCACCCCAACTACGAGGACGGCTCAATAGTAATATTCAGTTAGCAGGCACAACAAAATCTTTCCAGCTAGCCGATATTCGCGCCGCCGGACAAATCCGCCTATCCCAAGGAGTAGCATTGCTGGCAAAACCACTCACCGCTCAATTTCAGTGGAATGGACAGCAGATTATCGTTGAAAACGCAAGTACCCCAGGATTGAGTGCTAATGGTGCGATCGCTATTCAGTCTCCCCCAACTGGCGCACCCCAAATTGCCGGATTTAATTTAAATGTACTGGCGCAGAATTTCAACTTACAAAATACTGGCTTCAAAGTTCCTGGTGACGTTGCAATAGCAGGGCTACTGGATTTTAATGGAAAAGTTACAGGTACTCCAGATGTACCGCAAGCTAATGGCAATATCCGACTGCGGAATTTCAATGTAAGTAACTTGGCGTTTGACCCACTTTTAACCGGAAAGGTGAATTTTCAAGGGGGACAAGGGGCAACTTTGCGATTAGCTGGGAAACAAGACCGGATTGCGCTTAACTTAGGTGCAGATTATCGTCCCACTTCATTTTTAGTTAAACGCGATGAGGCAGTTACTACAGGTAGAACTGAGGGAGATAACTTATTTATCAATGCCCAACAGTTTCCCATCGCTCTGGTTGGCGGCTTTTTACCCAACAATCAATTGAAACCATTGGCGGGACAGCTATCGGGTAATTTAGTTGTCAATCTGAGTAATTATGCCATTGCGGGGGATGTAGCGATCGCAGGGCCTCGCGTTGCCAGAGTTGCAGCTGATGAATTTCGCGGCAGGATCAATTATGCCGATGGTACTGCTAGCTTGGCTAATGGTCTATTGCGGATTGGCGATAGCAACATCGCTCTCAGTGGCAATGTGCAAGCAGGGAATGACCCGAAATTTCAATTCCAAGCTAATTTTGCTCAAGCCAAAATCCAGAGACTTTTACAAGCGTTTAATATCTTCGACTTTCAAGACCTTAGTACCGGGTTGCAGCCTCCCACCTTAGCGGGAGCAGAAGCACTTAACACTGAGTCTATCAGTTTGCCCAATGCAGACTTGAAAACACAGCTAACATACTTCTCGAATATTACAACAGCCAATGCCAAACAACAGCAACTAGAAACAAAACAAACCCGATCTTTGCCCAGCCTTGCAGAATTAACAGGTGCTTTAAGTGGAGCAATTACAGCCAATGGCTCGTTAAAATCTGGGTTGAATGTCGGCTTTAATTTTCAAGGTGCAAACTGGCAATGGGGTGAATATTCCATCAATCAAGTGCTTGCTCAAGGCAATTTCGCCGATGGTATCGTTACACTTTCGCCCTTGAGTATTGGGATAAATCAAGGACTAGTGGCCTTTTCAGGACAGTTAGGAACTGAACAACTATCTGGAAAGTTGAATGTAGCAAGTTTACCCTTATCACTTTTAGAACCTTTTATCGAAAAATATCCCATAGATATCACTGGTAATGTCAATGCTGATGCCACCTTAGCGGGTAGTTTACAAGACCCTAGTGCCAAAGGCAAAGTAACTTTAGCGAATGCGACTCTTAACAAACAACCCGTGCAAACAGGAGAAGTGAACTTTGATTACAACAAAGCTCGTTTGAATTTTGATAGCACCTTACTAGTGACAGGAACGCAGCCAGTTGCAATTACAGGTAGCGTCCCGGCTCCCTTACCTTTTGCCAAAGTGCAACCAGATAGTAATCAAATCAACATCGATGCCAATGTGCAAAATGAAGGATTGGCATTGTTAAATCTGTTGACTAACAATCAAGTTGCTTGGGTAGACGGTCAAGGAAAAGTAGATTTAAATATTCAAGGTACTTTAAACGAACCAATTATTAACGGAAATGCCACACTTAATAATGCTACCTTTCGCGCTCAAGCCTTATCCGATCCCCTCACGAATGTGACTGGAACAGCGCAATTTAATGGTAGAACGGTAAGCGTTGAAAATATCCAAGGTAATTATAATCAAGGGCAAGTGACTGCATCAGGCATCCTGCCAATTTTTGATTCTCAGCAAACCGCAGCGAATCCTCTGACAGTATCAATCGCAGACAAACTCAATTTTAAGCTTGCAGGACTGTATGAAGGCGGCGTCGGCGGTGATATCGTCATTCGGGGAACAGCATTAAAACCTGTAATTGGTGGAGAGATTAAACTGAGTGATGGTCAGGTGATTATTGGCAACTCGGCTACTGATAATAAAAAATCAGCAGCGACAGCAGAGGCTAATACTAACGTCATAAATCTAAATAGAGAAGAGGTTAACCCTAACACTACACCGACAGCAGACGGAAGCGCTAACCCAGTGGCGACAACAGGCGGAAGCACTAACCCAGTGGCGACAACAGGCGGAAGCACTAACGCAGCAACTCCAGCCAATCTACCTATAAAATTTGCAGATTTAAAGTTGATTTTAGACAAGGATATTCGTGTTACCACTCAGTCTTTACTAAGCTTTGTACCAGGAGGAGCCGCATTCAGTCAGCCCCTATTGAGCTTTGACGCTAAAGGCGATTTGACCATTAATGGTACATTAGCCAAGCCGCTTCCTGAAGGAGTCATTCGTTTGACAGGAGGAAGAGTCAGCTTATTTTCTACTGAGTTCACCTTAGCGCGGGGCTACGAACAAACTGCGCGATTTATTCCAAGTCAAGGACTTGACCCGACTTTGGATGTCCGACTGACTGCAATTGTACCGGAAGCATCAGCAATAAACAGTCGAATTTTGGAATCACCACTGTCTGCGGAAATCAGCGATGCTTCTGTAAACAACTTTGGAACTTTACGTACCGTTACCGTTCAAGCTACTGTAAACGGGCCAGCTAGTGAATTGGGCAACAATTTAGAACTAACGAGTCAACCTAGCCGTAGTAAAGGAGAAATAGTTGCTCTGCTAGGTGGCTCAATTCTCGGTTCTTTCGGTCAAACAGATGCAGGCCAAGGGCTGACTAATTTCGCTAGTTCTACCATTTTAGGTAGTTTACAAGGAACTATTACTGCGATCGGACAGGCTGTTGGTTTTAGTGAATTTCGGATATTTCCGACTCCATCTACCAATGAAACAACAAGAACTTCAGTTCTTAATTTATCAGCAGAAGGTGTGTTTAACATCAATAGAAATTTCTCTGCCTCTTTATCACGCGCTCTTTCTAGTAACGACTCTTTCCGTTACAACGTGCTTTATCGACTCAATGACGAAATTCTCATGCGAGGCTCAACTAATTTGGGGGATGAAAATCAATTCCAAGTTGAGTATGAAAGCCGATTTTAGAGGATGTATGCCAACGGACAAGGAGGTTAGGACATTAACTGATGATAAAACCTATATACAAACACACTTTCAACCCAGTCCCCAGTCCCCTACTATATTACATAATTTTTAGTTTTCTCCTCGCAGGTGTCGATCAAAAAATCGTGTAAGTTGATGCCAAGCATCTTCCGCCGCCAAGGGATTGTAGTCGGATCGTTCGTGACAAAAGAAACCATGTCCCGCATCGGGATAAACTTTTAGGGTGTAGTCTTTGCCCAGTTCTTGAAACCGCAATTTTATTTGTTGAATGCGATCGCCTAAAATAAACTGATCGGTTCCACCGAAAAATAGATAGATAGGTACTGTAATATCTTTCACTGCATCAATCCACTCATCGGCGACCATACCGTAGAAGGGAGCCGCTGCGGCAATTTCCTTTGACAACTTACAAGCTGTGAAAAAGGTTAAACCGCCACCCAGACAGAATCCGGTTACGCCGATGCGATGGGGGTTGACTGCTGGGTGTGACTTTAAATAGGCTAATGCAGCTTGAATATCGTTTACCATTGGCTGGCCGAAATCCAAGCGCCACATCATGGCCATTGCCCGATCAACTTCGTCGTAGCCAAATTTGTTGTCGGGCAACTCGCGGTAATATAGATCGGGGATGATGACTACATATCCTTCTTGGGCGATTCGGGCTGCGACATCTTGGATATGTGACGTTAAGCCAAATGCCTCCATCAGCAGTAGAATGGCAGACTGAGGCTCAGGATGAGTTGGTGTAAACAAAACAGCGGGCATCTGTCCATCTGGTGTGGAAATTAACACCTCAGTTTGTTCAATTGGCATCTTCTTTCTCCGATAGAATCTGTTGTTAATAGCTTAAAAACTAGCAATTGAGGATTCTAGAAGAAAGTTGCGGGATTTTAGTATATTATTGCGATCGCACTTGTCGGAGTTGTGTTGGTGTGACACCAACCTGGCGTTTAAAGCATTTTGTCAAATGGCTTTGATCGGAAAAACCCGTTTGCGTCGCAATATCCGCAATGCTCAGATTGCTGTGCTGTAACAAATGTTTTGCCTTTTCAATTCGGCGTTGTAGGATATATTGGTGGGGTGTAATTCCCATCCGTTGCTTAAACAGACGTAGAAAATAGTAGGGACTGAGTTGTGCGATCGCACTCAATTCAATTAGCTTCAAGTCTTGATAGAGATACTCATGAATATAGTCTGTGATTTTTTGCAACGTTCCTTGAGATAATCCATCTGAATAACTAGAAAGCTTTGGTTGCGTGCTGCAATAGTTCCGTAAAAGGTGAATTGCTAATGTCGTTTTGAGACTGTCAATCAGCAAATCACCGCCAATTTTGCCTGACTCTAATTCATCTCTCAAACTTGAAAAAATTCCTTGAATCAGCACATCTTGCTGACTCATAAACCGAGGCGTGAGTTCAATGCTGCCACCAACAAAATCCTGACCCACCAATTGGAGAAGTGCAGGTTCAATTGCCAAAACCATAAACTCAACTGAAGTATTCCAGTTACAGCGATGGGAAATCCCCGCCGGAATTATTGCAATATCTCCATCTCTGCGCCTTTCTGGCTCCAGCTTTCCATCTAACCATCGCTCTCCTGATGCCATTTTGCGATCTTCTAGTTCTCCTGGTGAGCCAACAAGCCCACAAGCAATGACATGCATCGTATGTTGATGTTCAGCGATTTCAAATTTTGGCTGTTGGTAAACTTCTAGATGCAGGTGACTCCAGCCAGAACTTGAGAGAATAGAGGATTTCGGCAATAGTGAATTAGCAGCATTCTCTTGGCGGTAATCAATAACTGGCACTTTCATTTTATTGAAGGAGGCAGGAGGCAGGGCGCAGGGGGCAGGGAGCAGGGGGCAGGGGGAGCATTCGACCTTGGATAATGGCTATTGTGGGGTGGGCATCTTGCCCGCCCTATGGACTGGGCGGGCAAGATGCCCACCCCACAGGAGTTGATTGGATATTTTTTTATATGGAAGTCCCTAATCGCCTGGGCTTTTCAAACAACCTCTTAAACCCAGGCTCGATAATCAACTTTTTGAAGGAAATAAATGTTGCTTTACCACATCTAGGCGCGAACAGTTCCAATAATCGATATGGGAGACAATCAAACCATCAGAGTTAAGACCTAATTCACTCCAACCAGGAATAGAGATCCTTGGCTTCCAAGGGAGAGGAGTATTCCAACTGAGTGTCCACTCAGTTTTGATTGTGTCTCCTAAACGTTGAATATTATGTACATCCATCTTGGGATTTAAAAACCAAGTTTGGATAAAATTAATCATTTCTTTATAACGTTTAACACCACGAAATTTATTCAGAGGGTCTTGAAAATAAACATCTGGAGCATAAATATTATAAGTTTGATTGATTGGGAATCTTTGATAGTCTTCTTTGAGGATTTCAATGATATCCATGAGAAATAAATATATGTGTAAATTGGTTTAATATGAAAACTGAAAAATGGAAATTAACCCTCGTTCCATAAACGTTCTAACTGACGCCGCCAAGCATTTAAGACTTCTTCTCGCCCTTCTGAGGTTTGATTGATTTCACCCATCATTCCTTCTGCGTAAAAGCGTTCTAAGCTTTGCATAGTCGCTTGCAGAGATTGCCCTTGCTGTTTTGCTGCCTGAATAATTTGCCGGATGCGGCTTTCAATTAGTCGATTAAAGACATTATCTAATCTGGCTTGATAGAGAGATGCAAGTCGGTTAATTGCATTGGACAAATCTGCACTTACTAAAGTGCTACTGTGATGTTGAAATACCCCCCAAATTACCCCTTCATATAAAGCGTAACGTACTTCTTGAGTGTCATCGAAGTTAGCTTCTAGGAACTGTTCTAAAAATGGCTGGGCTTCTTGGATGGGCAAAATAGGCAGTAAAACTCGCAGCCAAGTATTATCTTCGGAAAGCAGCACCAATAGCCGAAAAGTAGAAGTGTCTACTTGCCACGATCCAGGAGCAATGACTACAAGAGCCGATGTGCCAAATAATTCTGTGAGCGTACCCGCAATTTCTTCAGGTGTCATAACCCTTTATCTATATATAGCCTCTAGATTAGCGCAGAGGTGCATCAGCTTATTCAATCGCTCCCATTAGTTTTAATAGTATATGCTGTACAGGTGTTAGACCTGTTACATCTGTGATATTCAACCCTGTACACAGTTTGTAATTGATTACCCGCAAACAGTCGCCAGTGCTTACATCCCAAATACGGATGGTTTCATCATCACTGCTACTGACAATGTGCTGACCATCGGGAGAAAACGCCACTGATAAAACCCCCTCTTCATGTCCAACAAATGGTTGACCAATAGGGTTACCATTCACATCCCATAACCGTACTTTGTTGTCATAACTGCCACTGACAATGCGCTGACTATCGGGAGAAAACGCCACTGATAAAACCCCCTCTTCATGCCCAACAAAGGGTTGACTAACAGGGTTGCTATTCATATCCCATAACCGTACTGTCTTGTCATAACTGCCACTGACAATGCACAGTCCGTCTGGGGAAAATACCACTGAATTAACCCCCTTTTCATGCCCAACAAAGGGTTGACCAATGGGGTTACCATTCACATCCCACAACCGTACTGTCTTGTCATAACTGCCACTGACAATGCGCTGACCGTCGGGGGAAAACGCCACTGAATTAACCCAATCTTCATGCCCAACAAAGGGTTGACCAATAGGGTTGCCATTTACATCCCACAACCGTACTGTCTTGTCATAACTGCCACTGACAATGCGCTGACCGTCGGGGGAAAACGCCACTGAATTAACCCCCTCTTCATGCCCCACGAAAGGTTGACCAATGGGATTACCATTCACATCGCGTAACCGTACTGTCTTGTCCTTACTGCCACTGGCAATGCGTTGACCGTCTGGGGAAAATGCTACGGAATATACCACAGAATCATGCCCCATAAAGGGTTGACCAAAAGGGTTGCCATTTACATCCCACAAACGTACTGTCTTGTCCCTACTGCCACTGATAATGCGTTGACCATCTGGGGAAAACGCTACTGAATCGACCGCAGAATCATGCCCAACGAAGGGTTGACCAATAGAGTTACCATTTACATCCCACAATCGTACTGTCTTGTCCCTACTGCTACTGACAATGAGCTGACCATCGGGGGAAAACGCTACTGAATCGACCGCAGAATCATGCCCAACGAAGGGTTGACCAATAGAGTTACCATTTACATCCCACAACCGTACTGTCTTGTCATAACTGCCACTGACAATGCGGTGACCATCGGGGGAAAATGCCACTGAATAGACCAGAGAATCATGCCCAACAAAGGGTTGACCAATAGAGTTACCATTTACATCCCACAACCGTACTGTCTTGTCTCTACTGCCACTAACAATTCGCTGACCATCTGGGGAAAATGCTACTGATGTAACCCAATCTTCATGCCCAACAAAGGGTTGACCAATAGAATTACCATTTACATCCCACAACCGTACTGTCTTGTCCCTACTGCCACTAACAATTCGCTGACCATCGGAGGAAAATGCCACGGAATAGACCCAATCTTCATGTCCCACGAAAGGTTGACCAATAGAGTTACCATTTACATCCCATAACCGTACTTTGTTGTCATGACTACTACTGACAATGCGTTGACCGTTAGGGGAAAACGCCACGGAACTGACCCAATCTTCATGCCCCACGAAGGGTTGACCAATGGGGTTACCATTCACATCCCACAATCTTACTGTCTTGTCAAAACTGCCTGTGACAATGTGCTGACCATCGGTGGAAAACACCACTGATGTAACCGCAGAGTCATGCCCTTGGAAGAATAATAAGACCCTAGCAGAGGATGCTTGCCAGACTTGTACAGTACCCTTACTATCTCCAATCACCAATTTTTTGCCATCTGGACTAAATGCCACCGACCAGACAGCTCCTAGAAGTGGCGAAAATAAGGAGTTTGTGAGATTTGCTCCCATCAAATTTATCCACCGCAAGCTGGCATTAGCAAAGTTTACGTCTGTAATAACAGTATGGCTGAGATCAGATTTTTCTAGACTATAAGGATTTCTTGCTAGTAGTAATTTCACTAGGTTGCCACCTATATAACCCACCTGAGTCTGGGTTTTGCCACGGGTTGACTGAATTAGTGCGAGCAACCGTTGTTTAAATACTTGCTCATCTAACATTGGCACAGCTAAATCCAGCACAGCTCTTGCCAAGGGAGCCGTACCACAATAATTAGATAATTTTTCTAAAGATACTTTGGCGAATGAATTTAGCGGTGCTACTGGGAGCGGTTGCCTATCTTCCCCACACTGTCGTTGAAAGTATTCTGACCAAGTGTAATCTTGTGGTGGAAGAGTATTGTCTAAATGAGACTGTGCTTGAGCCAGTTTTGTGAAGTCGGGAGCTAAAATTCCTAACTCTGCCACCAGCTTGTAGGCAGCAAAAAATTCCAATAACGAACGATGGGCAGGGCTGTAGTCTCCTTCCGCATTACGAATCAGCATTGTTTGCCCCATCATGTCGTAATGCCAGTGGTCTAAATCTTTTTCTTCTTGGACTACAGCAGGAAATAAACGCCGAATCCGGTCGGGGAATTCTTTGTAGTTCATGCTCATCTGGTCTGTTGAGAGCATTTCCCAGGACAACTCACACAAAAAATAGAGCTTATCTGCCAATGAGGTAAAGGTACGGTTGGTTTTAATATCTCTCTCCATCTTGTGCCGCACAGCATATAAATATACCCGTGATATATCAACTGGCTTGCCCGCCTCAATCTCTGGCAAAGCTTCTATAATTAGTTCCGTCATTACCGGACGACGTGCCAAATCCCGCAATGTCGGATTACTCATTATCTGTTCTACGGTTTCTGGTTCAGCACGAAACGCTAATACTTGCCGAATTTGCTCGTCATCAAATTTTTCTAATTCCAGCACTTCAAAGCGCGGTGTCTCTAGAGGCAAGTTAATTGTAGATGCTTGCAATTCTGCACTTAGCAAAGCCCTGCCTTCTTTAGCTTCGGGGAAATGTTCGGTGCGACAGGTGAGAATTACCTTTGCCCCTGGTACTACTACTTTGGCTAGTTCCCAGAAGTTGTTGATCATTTCTTGGCGATTGACTCTAGCTGCCATTTCATCAAAGCCATCAAAAATCAACAACACTTTACCCATGCGGTTGAGTTGCTCAAAGGCAGAATAACCAGGCAGTGGGATTTCATGCTTGCGGAAAAAGAATTCCGAAAATAGCGATTCTACACTGACTGCTTTGGCATAGTCCCGTAAAGGTATGACTAATGGCAGACGTGGGCGTTCTACTCCCCGGCGTTGAGCATCCCGATAGCGTTGCAGGGCAGTCCAGGCATAATGCAACCCAAACCAGGTTTTGCCAGTGCCAAATTCACCCAAAATAGAAAGGTGTTCTTTGGCAGGATCATCAAGCCATCGCTCAACATAACCATCAATCCAACCATCAGCTTGAGCGTAACGGCTCATGCCCATTTTCTGCTTTGAGGTGGGATCGAACTCCTCTTTGGTACAAGCTAGGGGTACATAAGTGTGGTCAATTCCCCGTTGCTTGATTTCATTTTCTAACCAGTTGAGGTAGACATTAAAATCGGCATCTCGATCTAGCAACTCATCAAGGGTGTAGCAAAATAAATGTTGATTTTCTTGCTTGTTTACCTCATCTTTAGCAGCGCGACTGACACGGCGATTGGTGATTAGCCAACCTATATCTGTTTTTCGAGCATTTACTGACTGTCGCAAGGCAGCAACATCTGCCATTCCGGCTTCTCCTGTAATGCCGCGCACCAAAACTCGGTTATACCCCTTTTTCTCTATAGGGTTATTGACATTAATAATCCACTCCAAATAATTTTCATTGCTAATTTCACCTTTTTCAAAGCCATAACGTAAGGCAGTGAACCAAGCCCGTAATTGCTCTGCTAATTTATCTGTCTGATTTGGTTGACTCGGAGTTTGTACAGTAGATTCAACAGGTTGTTTATTTGTTGTTTCTTTCCTAAAAAAGAGATTAATACACCCCAAATTGTTAGAAATGAATTTTTGGGGTGCTGCTTCTAATTCCTGCCGCAAGAATGTTACTAGTGTTTCGTTCGTGACCCATTGGTTAGATACATCAGCTAAGTCAAATCCGCGCAAAATAGCGCTAGTGAGTACGCTACTGGCTCCACTCACGTTTTCATGGGCTAGCTCAAATTCTCTAGAAGCGACAATAAAACAGCGATCGCGTGTATTTCCGCGATCGCCTGGATCGGCTTCTGTAAAATTGAGTAGTTCCCCACTGTAACAACAGTCCAACCAAATAATCTGCTGCCGTACTGGGCTTTCTTGCAATAACTCACGCAGCCACTTTAATTGCAGTCCCCAGTTCCCATCACAATCGGTATCACTGGTAGCTAGAAAACCTTCTTTAATGCGTCCTTTGCTGCGAAGACCATGCCCTGAGAAATAGAACAGGGCTGTATCTGGAACGCTTTTACCTTCAGGATAAAAGAGTTGTTCTAAAGCATTCTTTAAATCTGACACCTTGATTTCCTGGTTTGGTGATATGCGTGGTGCATCACCTTCAAACGGATCTAGGAATTGTGGCAATCGCTTGACATGAAAATTTCCAGCTTCACTGAGTCGCTTGGCGATCGCTTCGGCATCGTTAGCAGGCGATCGTAACGCTGACAATCCTGGGATATTATACTGATTAATGCCAACTACTAAAGCATCCTTACTCATTAATATGCGACTTTTTATAAAAGTTCTGGAAAATTTATCAATATCCTAGCTATTGTTTGATTTTAATTGTATTTTCACAGGCAAGAATCGAGTAAATATTTCTTACTAAATATTTACCCATGAGAGTCACTTTTCCTTTAGAGGCGTAAATATTGGTCTGTCGCCATCTAAACCTCGTAACAAATAGATTGTCAATTGCTGACCTAATTCTTTTTCTTGCTTCGGATTAATAGGTATTCGCCAACGAAGAGATTTGTAAAGTTCTAAGCGATACAAATCAAACGCAGATTCCAATAAGTTACAGTAGACACTTGCGGCATCAACTGCCCAGTAATAAGCAAAGATTGCTCCCAAAAAAGCGGCAGGGATAGCCCACCAAGCCCAAACAGTCCAAACGATAAACAGCAAACTCCACAGCCAAAAACGGGCTGCTGTATTCAGATTTGACCGTGCTTCCTGTAATTCTTTCTTCACTCCATCCGGTAATAGTAGCCAGAGGCGAGACCAGCAAATTACAGCATCTAAGCCATACTTATCAGAAGGGCGGCTTTCAGATGCTCTGAGAATATTACCTAACTTTGTAGGCATTAACCTATTAAGTTGAGATGGAAACTGCATAAGTTGTCCATCCAGCGTTACATATTCCTCTAATTCTTCGTCAGTTATTTGTTTATCTTTTTTATTAGCCAGCGTTTGCCAACGATTTTCTTTTCGTTTAAAGTCATGCTTTTTTTGCTGTATCATCCAGCCTCGTAAGAAAAGTAAGGGAGACAGCCAATTAGGCCAATAGCCTTCTAAAAATCTGAGAATAAATAAATCGAACCTTTGAACCACAAAACCTGAGACAGCAATAATCAGCAAACCACTTACCATCACAGCAATCAACAAAGATTCTGATTGCTGTTTAAGCCAGTCTTCCAAGGGTTTTCTACCAAAACGCCACACCCAAGCTAGTAATCCCCCAATCCAGAAAACAAAGGCTGGTGTTAGTATGTTCGCAGCCCAGTTTTCTGCCAGCTTTCCACCCAGACTTTCCAAAAATTTGGTTGGCATATTTTGTAACTAATCAGCAGGTATTAGTGGGACATTATGAGTCGGACAGTTTGGTATCTTTGCTCCGACAACGCGACGATACCAAGTATAATCGTCCCCTTCAGGACATCTATATTTTGAAGCGGATATTGGTTGACTTTTACCTGGAAGTTCTTCAAAACCTTTTGATACCTGTTTTGTACTGAGAAACTCAGCTATCCAGTTGCGAGTATCTGGATAACTTTTGAGCATTGCTAAAATCTGGTCATGAACTGGCTCCCCTGCTTTAGCTTGTACCAACAGTTCAGACAATTGGCGGTCTACTTGAACCGCATCATCTCCTAAAATTTCTGGAAGAAAGGGACGAATCGAGCGACTTCCCTCTAGAATATCTTCAGGTTCAAACACCACAATTTAAAACCTCATTATGTAAAATTAATGGCTAATTCTTTTACATATACACTGAAACAGATTACCATAATTAATTTTTGAGCATAGATAAAAGACAATTTTTAGTCTAAAAAGATAATGGGGCGCACAGTTAGCTGTACGCCCCCACGAATGAATGTATTCCACGGAATTGAAATATGTGATTTAAGTGATTGAATTGCTCAAAAACACGATGCCGATCGCACACAAAGCGAAGCCAGCAATACTCATTTTCCAGGATAAAGTTCGGTTGATTTCTCCCATACCCATTGCCATACCAATTTCTCTAGCACTCATGGCAACTGCAAACAGAGTTAAGGTAATACCTAGTATATATGCAACTACTGATATTATTTCTGTACCAACAATAGATTCAGCATTCGCGTAACCCTGAAATAAACCAGCACTAATACTTACCAGAGCAAGCACCATCAAGTTTAGTTGATTTGGCATCATCAGCATAGTACCAAAAACAATGGTAGAGAGAGCAATGGCTATTTCTGTGCCTGGTAAATCTAGCTGCAATAAATGAATTACAATGCCCAAAACTGTTGCGAAGATAAAACATCCAGCGATCGCACCGCCACGGACAAACACAGATGAGAGTAAGCCAATTGCAACAATACCAACTAAACAATTTAAGCTAATTACTGGATCTGCCAATCCCCAGAGAAAGCCTTCCCAGGCGTTAGAGATACTATGGTCAACTGGTGTACCACTCAATGAACTCAGTAAGCTAATTAAAATTAAAGCTGCGATCGCCCCAATATGGCGAGGCATTAACTTCGAGGTATGAAGTTCCTTTGAGACAGAGGATTCTGATAATTTAGTCTTGAACATCACTATAGGCCAAATTAGTTTTTTCGGTAATCTATACTACCCATCTACTCCAAAAAACTAACGTAGTAAAAAAAGTATTAGGCGACTGGAAGTCGCCCGATGAGTAATTAAGGGACTGACAAATAAAAAAATATTCAATTAACTCTTGTGGGGTGGGCATCTTGTCTGCCCTTCAAACAGACTCGATCAGAATCGGAATCTCAATGATGAACTCTGTGCCTTGAAGCGGTGCAGAAATACACTTGAGTTGACCACCATGTTTGTTAATAATTTGGTAGCTAATCGACATTCCTAAACCTGTACCTGAACCAACAGGTTTAGTTGTAAAAAACGGGTCAAAAATTTTTTGTTTTACTGCTTCTGTCATACCGCAGCCATTATCAGCAATCCGAATTATCACTTTATTCGTGTCTAAAACCTCAGTGCAAATGCGAATATGGGGATTGTTATTTATCAGTTCTTGGTTGCCAGTTGTTTTTACATTTACCGCTAACAAATTGCAACCAACGATTGATTCTCTCAAAGTATCAATAGAATTATTCAGGATATTCATAAATGCTTGATTGAGTTGTCCAGCATAGCACTCAACTTGAGGCAAATTGCCGTATTCTTTTATCACTTGAATATCTGGATGATTTCCTTCACCTTCCAAGCGATTTTGCAAAATTAAGAGAGTACTATCAAGACCTTTGTGGATATCAACTGCTTTTTTTTCTGCTTCATCTAACCGCGAGAAGTTACGCAAGGATAAAACTAGGTTGCAAATGCGCTGAGTTCCCATTTTCATGGAAGATAAAAGTTTTGGTAAGTCTTCTTTAATAAAACCAAAGTCAATTTGTTCAATATGAGTTTGAATTTCTGATTCTAAATGGCAATGACATTCTTGATAAAGCGTAATCAAATTGAGTAAATTTATAATATATTCATTGATAATAACGATATTACCGTCAATAAAATTCACAGGATTATTAATTTCATGGGCAATACCGGCAACTAATTGCCCCAATGAAGACATTTTTTCAGTTTGAATGAGTTGAGCTTGCGTATTTTCAAGTTCCTTTAAGGTCAGTTTGAGTTGGGAGTTAGCTACTTCTAGTTGTGCAGGACTCGGTAAAGCTATAGCTTGGGGAATGATGGGTAGCAGTGCGATCGCTGTATATAGTGAGATAATAGCCGTAATAAACTTGATGAAAGTAGATAACCAATAAGTTGGATGCCAAAGCGTCCATACATCCATTACATGGGTTGTACCACAAGAGACGATAAAAGCTCCAAATAATAAAAGTATCCATTTGAAGGGGAAATCTTTTCGCTTGTGGACAAAGTAAATCAGGATGATGGGGATAGAATAATATACCAAAGCAATCAGAGAATCTGAGATGATATTTAGCCACACTAAACTCGGCTTCCAGAGATAACAATGTCCATGTGGAATAAATGAACTCTCATTCAAAAAATTTTGCAAAAGTTCTAGCATACACAGCCAAACGAGGTAACTTGTCATTTAATAGTTGACAGATTATACACGTTGGATAACAAATTGTCCTTAATGTTAAAGGCTGTACTAGTACAAGAAGGCAGAATTGAAGAAGAATTCAGAATTCAGGAGTCAGAATGAAGACCACCAAATTTAAAATTTAGTGGGGGTCTTAAACCCAATTATTTATCCGCCATTCATACAGAAAAAATTGTTGAACTTTGGCTCCTGACTCCTGAATTCTGTTCGATAAACTACCCATTTCAAATTAATGAAACGCTTAGGCTGTATTCATTTTAATTTTTTAATTTTTAATTCCGCCTTGCGGTACTAGTGTAGTAATTCTTCAACTTGATGTTGGCTCCACAAAGTTCTATATAAACCCTGTTGTTTTACAAGTTCTAAGTGATTCCCTATCTGTACAATTTTTCCCTTTTCCATCACAAAAATTCGGTCAGCAATTGCTGCTGCTGATAATTGATGTGTGATAAAAATTACCGTTTTTCTTTCAGTCCCATCGGAGAGGTTTTTGAGGATTTGCGCGGCTGTTTGATTATCTACACTAGATAGGGCATCATCCAAAATTAACACTGGAGCATTGACCAGCATAGCCCTAGCTAAAGCAGTACGTTGTCGTTGACCACCAGAAAGAGTAATACCGCGTTCACCAACAATAGTTTCATATTGCTGGGGAAAATTGTGAATTTCTGATTCAATTTGGGCAAGTTTAGCAACAGATTCTACTTGCTCTTGTTCGCTAACTGGATCGCCGTAGCGGATATTATTTTTGATTGTAGTACTAAATAGAAAGCTATCTTGAGGAACGTAGGCGATCGCACCTCGTAAATCTGCCAAAGCAATCTTAGTAATATCCACCCCATCTAAAAACAATTGTCCTGATTCAATATCTAACAAGCGGGGCAAAGCATTGGCCAAAGTTGATTTCCCCGAACCAATTGACCCAACAATAGCCACAGTTTCTCCAGCCGCAATGGTAAAGTTCACATTTGCTAAAGCTGGAGTCGTTGAACTAGGGTAATTGTAAGTGAGATTTTTCGCTGTCAATTCCCCTTTCAGTTCAGCCACCGACAGATGTATGGCATCGGCTGCATCTTTAATTTTCGGTGTGACAGAAAGAATAGATTCCAGCCTATCAATACTAACTTCACCCCGTTGGTAGGCAGTAATTGTGAATCCTAAAATGGCCGTGGGGAAGGCCAAACGCTCTACATAAATTAACAGTGCTAAAAAGTCGCCAACCTGAAGCGTCCCAGAAGACATCCGCGCCGTCCCTAGCCAGATGATGATCAGTGAACTGATATTAGCTAGCCCGCCAATTAGCGGAAACAATGTATTTCGGATTTTTGCCAGTTCTAGATTAGCAGTCAATAGCTGCTGATTTTTCTTGGCAAAAGCTCGACGCTCGTTTGCTTCTTGGGCATAGATTTTAATTAAGGCAATGCCACTGATATCCTCCTGAATGAGTTCGCTGATGTCAGAGAGTTGCTCTTGGACTGTTGCTTGTTGTTTGCGTAAGCGAGTGCTAAACAGACTCACCAACAAGAACATAAAAGGGTACACTGCCAGGGAGGCTAGTGTGAGATCCACACTAATCGCTAGCATTACTGGCAGTGTTAGGGCATAAGCAAAGGCTGTATTTGCTAAACTCAAGACCGCAAAACCCAACAACCGTTTGATATTGTCTACATCACTGGTAGCCCGACTAATCAAATCGCCAGCAGTATTACTAGCAAAATAAGCAGGCTCCAGCTTGAGTAAGTGTTCAAAAATCCGTTGTTTCAGGTCAAATTCCACTTGACGCCCCACCCCAAATAGCCAAATGCGTGAGGCCATCCGCATTAGCCACATCGCCGAACTGAGTAAGACAATAATTACTACATAATGTAATATTTGGTTCCAGTTGAAGGTTGTTGAGAGCTTATCAACACCAGCACGAATTAACCAAGGGATATAAACGCCCAGTGCATTGACAGACAACAAAGCGAGAATGCCTAAGGACGCCTCCTGCCAATGGGGTCGTAAGTAAGCACTGAGTTTAGCGAGTCGTCGAGATTTTGCCATTAAAGCAATTTTGCAACTTTATCATCCTAGATTAACTGCTAGTCCAAGAAGGCAGCTATGTAGGGGATTGGGGATAAGGGGTAATGGGGATTGGGAAAGAATGGGGTCTGAATCCCTATTTAAATTTTCTCAATCCCCCAGTCTTTAGTTTAGTGAAACCCTTACAAATTCGTAATTCCGAATTTCGGGTAGCGTTACTAAAGCGTGGCATTGCGGTCTTTTTAGTATTTCTTTTTTACTTTATGACCGCTGAACACGCAAGAACCTGTAAATTTCAACGAGATAACTTTCCCAAGTTCTGGTTGTCAATTGCAACGTTTCTGCATTTGGTACAAAATCTTCAAGTCGTAAACCCCGTGTGCGAATATCTTGAGGATTTCCTTGTAAGAGGTAGGGCGGCACTTTCAAATTATAAGAAAGAATGCTATCTCCCATCACATCTGAGATATTCGCTGTGGTGCTTGGTTGCCCTAACGCCACTAGTGTCCCAGATGTGGGTGTAGCAGCTGCTACATAATTTTGATTTGCCATTGCCAGAGGTGCGCGATAAAGGAAATAGGCGACTGCTGGTGTACTTGCCAACAGCAAAATCGTCAGTGCCCAACCGAGCAAAACTCCTCCTGGTTTCTCTATCCCACCTCCTTTGATTTTCTGAGCAGCAAAAATCATCAGTAAAACAGAGGCTCCTAGAGGCTTAAGTGGAAAAGATAGCATCCTCCATAACGACGCCACAGCTGGTTCACTGGGGTTAAGAAATGATAGGGCTACGATTACCAAGATAACGACTAAGATTAATCGCCCAACAAAAGTTCCAGAGGGATAAAATCGCTGGAACAGAGAATATACGATAGTGCCAATCAGCAGCCACAGCAGTACCCGGCTTAGCAATAGAAACATAGATTAACTCTCAAATTTTCTGGTGCGGTGAGCCAGTGTGGTGATGAGGCAGCCCGTTTTGTTCGGGGTTTCCACGCTAGTTCTTCAACGGAGGGAACCCCGGTAATGAACGTAGTGGCTCCCCAGTTGGGACTGCCGTGCATGATTTCCCTGGATAAAACAACTGGCGACTTCTTAGCCATAGCAACGCTAGCAGCGTCACCCGTAAAGGTCAACCTAGAGGTTTCGGGAAATGGATTTATTTGATTGTCAAATTGTAATCGCACTGTTTGACTTAAAATATTTCAAACCTCACACCCAAAGACTACCGTCGTAGTGATTTTAGTGCAATTTTTTGACACTGCGTCTATTATTTATAATTTTCCAGAAGAGTAATCTGGTACCGGTAAACTAAATTAATTGAATAACTTACTCAAAAGGAAAAACTATGCCGCCTGGAAAGCCTACCATTTTGGTAACGGGGGGAGCTGGATATATTGGTTCTCATACGGTGCTTGCTTTGAAGCAAGCGGGTTATAACGTTGTCATCCTTGATAATCTGGTCTATGGGCATCGCGACCTGGTAGAAAGGGTTTTACAGGTAGAACTGATCGTAGGGGATACGGGCGATCGCGCCTTACTCGATCGCCTATTTAAAACCCATGATATTGCCGCTGTGATGCATTTTTCTGCTTATGCCTACGTAGGAGAATCGGTAACTGACCCAGCGAAATATTACAACAATAATGTCCTTGGTACTTTGACCTTGTTAGAAGCGATGCTGACGGCATCTGTAAAGAAATTTGTCTTTTCTTCTACCTGTGCCACTTACGGCGTACCAGAATTCGTGCCCATTCCCGAAAACCATCCCCAAAATCCGATTAATCCTTATGGTGCTACAAAGCTGATGGTAGAACGGATTCTCTCTGATTTTGATGTCGCTTACGGTTTGCAATCAGTGCGTTTCCGCTATTTTAATGCGGCTGGTGCTAATCCCAGTGGCTTACTCGGTGAGGATCATAATCCAGAAACCCATTTGATTCCCTTGGTGCTGATGACAGCTTTAGGCAAACGAGAATCCATCTCAATTTTCGGTACCGATTACCCCACGCCCGATGGTACTTGTATTCGTGATTATATTCATGTTAACGATTTAGCAGATGCCCATATTTTGGGATTGGAATATTTATTAAAAGGTAGTGATAGCGAAGTTTTTAATTTAGGTAATGGCAGCGGTTTCTCTGTGAGAGAAGTCATTGCCGCCGCCGAAGAAGTGACAGGAATTTCCATACCAGTAGAAGAACGCGATCGCCGTCCTGGCGATCCCCCAATTCTCATTGGCACTAGCGAGAAAGCCAGAACAATCTTAGGCTGGCAACCGAATTATCCATCCATCCAAGATATTGTCGCTCATGCGTGGCAGTGGCATCAAAAGCGACACAAGTAATGAGGGCATTGGGCATTGGGCAAAACAGTTCCTCTTTTCCGAGTTCCGTTAGCGGATAGCTAACAGCACTCCTGAAGGGCATTGGGCATTGCATTAATTATTCTTTCTTCCCCTGCCTCCCCTGCCCCTCTGCCCCTCTGCCCCTCTGCCTCCTCCCTACTCCCCACTCCCCCCTCTCGTCCCTCGTAGTGCAACAACTAAGATGGCAATGAATCCGAAGATTGGCAGTGCGATCGCCCAAGTTGGTAATTTCTGAGAATCTCCCTCGGCTAAATCACCATTGACATCTCGTATGTTTCGTGTACTCTCTTGTGTAGATCCACCGGCTACAGTAACTTCAAATTTGAACTCAAAGGGTTTGAATCTTGCCCCAGAGATCGGTTTACCATTCAGTTGCAACTCATAAATACCTGGCTTGGGAAAAACAACTTCTGCACCTGGAATGCCTTGATAGCGTTCGGCTGACACAGGTTTTAACTCTGGTTCTAGCAGTGCAGGCTCTCCGGCTGCATAAGGTTCGGCATAAACAGCCAACTGACAATTACACTGTGATAGGGGAATTACCCTTCCACCTCTGCGGGTAAGTGCAAACCAGGCTTGGCTCGGTTCTCCAGCACGGGGATTATCATTTGGTTCAATATGGATAGTGGCACCGACATCTCCAGCTACTTCCACTTTATGAGCAGATGCAGGGTAAAGATTAGTCATTGATATAACTAAGCAACTCAGGAATAATAAAGTATTTATTGTTCCTTGATTCTGCCAGGAAATGCCTTTGAGTAGGTAATGCCTCTGTTTTTGACTTGTTGGGATGAAGCCAGAAAATAAGGATGATTTACCGTGATTTGGTTGGGGGAACATAAAACTTTTCTACGGCTAACTTTGACCAAAAAAAGCGCGAACGGATTAGCAAGACACTGAGAGTAAAAAATACCAACAGTACTGCCGCTAGTTTATTTCCCCAAGTTGATTGCAAAGAACCCAGGTAATGGGAACCAATCAACACAGTATGGATGGTACTCAAGAGCAAGGCTGGCACACCCAAGAGATGAATCTGTCGCCAACGCTTACCCCAAGATTTCTGCAAAGATTCCCAACTTGTGAAAGCGGCGGGGGACATTAATACCAATGCTACAGCACCCGCAGCCATACCCCACTGAAATTCTCGCGGCATAAAATCAAAGGCGGCAAAATTCCATTGCAATGAGTGTTCTATCATGTGGGCGGTGTGAACCACAGAAAGCACAAAAGATCCCACTCCCAAGCCCCGGCGGTAACGCAGTGGTGAAGCCCACAAGCCACTAATGGGACGCGCAATTAGCGTCAAAATTAAGCAGATTAAGGCAGCGTGTCCGGTGTAATCTACCATTGTGTCACCAGTCCGTAACAAGGTGATAGCGCCAATGGTAAGCGTCACCCAACCGCCTAATCGAAACAACTGACTGCGCCTGTCTTTACTTACCAAAGATGTGGAAACGCCTACACCTAGCATCGTCGGCAGGGTTCCTAAGCCAAAAGCTAGCATTGTTGCCCCACCCATCCATAAATTGCCAGTTTCAGCAGCTTTAATTTGGGCAGCATACAAAAAACCACAGGGCATTAAACCCCAAGTCATCCCCAAAAGCATTGGTGTCCACCATTTGGCTTTTAAGGAAAGCTTAAGCATTCCGGTGCTGAGGCGATCGTGTAAACTACCTTGCAATAGGGGATGTAGCACAGGAATGCGCGGCAGTAAATCGGGCTTTACTTGTCCTAAGCCAAACCAAATCAACATGACACCAGTCAGAATTGCCATCCAACGCCGAAAGTCACTGCCAATACCTGCTAGCTGTCCACCTTGCAGCAATACCGAGCCTAGCGCCCCAATACCCGCACCGACTAAGGCATAGCTCAACATCCGCCCCAGGTTTAGCAAGATATGAAATTTTAATTGCTGCTGCCAAGTATCGGACTTTTCTAAGGTTGATGTGCGCTCTAAGGAAGTTGTGTGTGAAATTTTTGGCTGATGAGACAGAGAAAATGCCACTGTTAAAGGGCCACACATCCCAAAGCAATGTCCAAAACTCCCCAGGAATCCCAGGATTGCGATCAGCAACAAATCTACCATAAAAAAGTCCTGAGTCTTGAGTCTTGAGTATCCGAATAAAGATTTTGAAGAAGTAATCAGAAATTCTTTTCTTTTCTTCTTTACTCAGTAATCCCCTAGTGCGGCACTTTACGCGAAGTTGCGATCGCTGTCAAAAGACAAACCGTCAAACTTGATGTTTACTCTGGGAGTCTCCCATTGTTTTGAAAAAACTGCACCTTAATCATGTTGTAACCATCTGCTTATTATTTCTGCATTGATCGGGGATGGAAGGAAGGTAAGCTTAGAGTTGAGGCGGGTTATTGATCGCCTTATGAGGCTTCTAGCGCCCTCCCGGAGAGTGAGAGAAGAGGGATATTTTGGGTTGCGCTCCGCTCCACTCAACCTACGTTTTATAATTGTGGGGGTGAGCATCTTGCCCGCCCTGGATAATGCAAATTGTATACGTAACAGTTTAATTTAGATAAAAAGTGTGTTAGAGAAGAGAATCCACACCGCTGTCTGATAAAATAGCTTGCAAGATTCTTTACCTCACCTTGGTAAAGGAAAGTTCAATAAAAATAATCTTATAAAATAACGCGAGAGAATAATAACTGAGGTTTTGCTTGGCTCAACCTAGCGTATGCAAGATTTTGAAAGTAATCTCAGATAATATTAGGCGCTGATGGCTTGTTGTTCAGATTCAACTAGCTGATTATTAGGTACATCAAATCTAATCGTACTGGCTGCCCAGTCTTTGAAATCGGGTGCTAGCCAAACTAGTTTAGACAAAATTTCATCATTGACCCACAATATCAAGGGGAAGCGAAACTGTTTCCGAAACTCATCTCGCATGATATTGGTACTGATGATTAGTTGGTTTATGGCCACTACAGATTCTAAACCCCTGACCATCAAAGCATCGGGTTGAGTAGCACCAATTTCAGTTGTAATCGCTGTGTACAGTTTGTCAGCCGTAGGTGAGAGCAAAATTTCGTGGATATCTGCTGATGAAAATTCTGTTAGCAAATTCAGCACTTGCTCCTGTCTTTGAACGCAGTTACAACATGCTAATAACAGTGAAAACTCTCCACCAGAAACCATCATTGCCCTTGCCAGCCTCTTAGTGGCTGCTATGCTGCTAACTGTGCTGTTTTCCGAATTACTTAGGCTAATCATTGCAAAATCCTGCTTTTGATTTTAAAACTAGTTGAGCTATATTCAGTGGTTCTACCCTATTAATTTTTATTTAAAAGTGTTAAATGGGTAAGTTGGATGACCTTTTCTCTGTAATACTAAGTATTATATAACGAACAATCACTTGGTGTATTATCTCATTTTTACAATTAAGGCAGAATGTAAAGGTAGTATCAACACAATATCTGTCAAAGGGGGCAGGCGAAAAATTAGCAATTGAATTATCACTGTATTTTTATAGATTTTCGCATCTACCAACGATTAAGTAATTTTTTCTAATATATAGTTAAAAAAATACTCAGTAAAAGTTTAACAGTAAAGATTAGGAAGTGGGAAAAAACCTAATAGAAATTTTCAATTGCGTTCCTACTTTGACATGGGGTTTCTCTGCTTTTGCCTTCTCCCGTAGTATTTCTAATTCCCCTGCTCCCTGCTCTTAGCAAGAACTGCCTAAACGAGGCAAGGCATCTCACAAAATCGCATCGCTCCCGGACAGGTATTGAGAGTGGAGTAATGAAATGGTATCAGCCCAAGATACAAAATTTTAGCCCATTACAGCAAATTCATCCATTTGATAGAACTTTAGATTGAAGATGTCGCTCCATCAGTCAGAGGACATAGAATATTTAGCTTTCTATGATTGGTTCAGAGTATCTGACTATAACAGCAAGTTGGGAATTTAATTTATTGTTGGAGGTGAATAGAGCAATCCGATTTTATTTCTGAATTACTCGTAGAGGTAAGGGACTGGGGATTGGGAAGAAGGAATAAAGGTGTACTGAGTTTTGTTCAAAAATCAAATATGAGTCCTATAGCTAATGAAAAAATGCGTATAAATTTTTAATTTTTTTGGTTAATTTTTTTAAACCCAATCAGGAATATCACACCATACTCTTCAAAGATTGGAGGTTTGCGGGTAAAGTATTGGCTAAGGTATATAGACAAGCTTTGGTGTTTGGGGATTTCACTAGTTGATACGTAAGGGCACGTCACTGCCCTTACGGGTGTACCTCACGCTTGTCAATAAACGCTATAGCGATCGCTGTGTTGACGATTACTATAGTTTGATACGGCCTGTACCTACCTCCACCTTCTGCGATCCTTCAACGATTTGGTAAAGTTTGTGTTCAAATTTCTGCATACATGCCGACCAATCAAAGTCAAGTATAGAGGGGCGAGCGTGTCTAGTCATGTCTGCTTTCAAGTCAGGATTTTCCAGAATCGCAATTACCTTTTGGGCGAAATCTGTAGGGTTGTTAGGTTGGGCAAGAAAGCCATTATGACCAGGAGTTACCTGTTCTGAGGTTGACGGTGCAACAACCGCAACTAGAGGGGTTCCAGATGCTAATGCCTCGTTATTTGTAGTGCAGAAGTTCTCAGTAACAGAGGGGTTGACAAAAATATCTGCTCTAGCAAACCAACCTAAAAGTTCTGTACCGTGAGACTCACCCCATACAGTAATACTCGATCCAAACTTTTTCGCACGCTCGCGAATTTCTTCATCTAGCGGGCCACTACCAACAATTACCAGATGAACATCAGGGATTTTGGCAGCGATGACTGGAAAGATATCAAGCAATTGGTTGACATTCTTTTCGGGTGTGATGCGTCCGACAAACAAAAGAGTTGGTCGGTTATCATTAGGAATTGGGTCGTAACAGATGTTTCGCGGGTGAAATTTTTCGCAATCGATGCCTTGATAAGCGACATATTCGGCGCGTTGGCATTTCAGTTCTTCGTATTTAGTCAGTTGTTCTTTAGAAGAGAAGTAATTGAAGTCATAAGACTCACTAAATTGCTTGACTAAAACGGGAATGATCGGACGAACCAAATTAAAGAAGCGATCTCCAAAGTAATATTTGATATATGCGACGATATCTGTATGGAAGAGTGATATTATGGGCGTGCCTGTTCGTTTTGCGTATTCAGTGCCAATTGGACGACCGTAGCCTTGCAAGAAAAATGAATATAAACCTCTCATTTGTGCGGCTTCTTCAACCACAATAATGTCGGGTTTGAATTTCTCCAGCAACTTAGTATCACTCCAATGCCGATAGCTCAATGGTTGAGGAAGAGACTTGTAAAATACTAGTGGTTGTGTGGGGAATGCGTAAGCAGAGAAATTAGGGAAAGACTGAATTTCCTCTAAACCTGGCATGGGGCGATCGCCAACATTTTTGGGGTAGCGATCGTTGATTTGTGGATGGATTAGAAAAACCTCATGTCCCTGCTCTAGCAACCAACGAACCCTTTGATGTACTGCGACGGAAACTCCAGTCAAGAAAGGAGCATACAACCCTGTAAATAGTGCAATGCGAAGTTTTTGCTTAGTCATAAAAAAAGGGGAATATTTTACGAAACTGCTGGTTTTGAACTTAGGATTTACACAGCAAATGTTCCATGAACATCCTGATTATTTGGCTCATAAACTCCCACTAATATACTTAGACTAAGGATTGACACATTTTCAATTTGCCTAAATTACCAATAGTGAAAAGGATGTTTTTAATCAGGTCGACAAACTATTAAATCATCCAAAATGCTAAGTCAAAATTCCCCATGATATATTTTTCTAAACTCTTGTCATCAATGCAAATACATTTTGCTAATCAACAAGTAAAAGCGTGTACTCTGACAAGTTTTATAGCTAATATATTTTTACTAAATATAAGATAATATAATTTGAAGACTAGGGAATGTTTAGTGTAATAACTTTCATACCCTAGTTCATATCTAGCGATTAAATTCAAAGAGAAACTTTGCTATCAATAGGTTGATCTAACCATTGATAAGGGCGATATTCGACTAGCCGAACATTCCAGGGCCCTTGAACGCGATAGCTGACGCCGCGCCAGGTGACTGTTGAAACCCACAGGGATGATAGCATCGCTAACCCATAAACCCACTGTGTTAAGGGAATCCCAATTAACATTCTGATGATTGTGGCAGCTGATAATTTTGCGTAGATATGCAACGACTTACCCATAGGCATCGCTTGGTCATTAGCACGAACCACTCGTTGTATCTCTAATTCCAACACCAGCATTATCAAGAGTAATCCAACAGTGTAGACTCCATAGCAAACTAACAACAAAGCCGCAGCTTCCCACTTTGCCTCTAACAACGACTCTAGAACCAAAATGATTAGTAAAGTTGGAAACAAAATGCTTGAAACAGCTTCACTAACAAGAGCTAACCAACGTGGGTGATAGAGTCGAGAATAAAGGATAAGGCGTTTGAGATAGTCTATTAAGTTGAATAAATCAGTCTCTTCACGATTTACGATCAGCAGCGAAGGCACAAACTTTACCTGAAAACCATGTTTTTTCAGGATATCGTGCATCATAAAATCTTCGCCTAAAGCTTGTCCCCACTTATCTAGGAGTCCTGTTTGGCGAAGTACTTCAGTTTTCACAGCCAAAGTCCCACCCCAAGGAATCTGGAAGATAAACATTTGCACTACTGTAGATACATTGCCGACGTAGCGCACTAAAGAACCCCAATATCTACCTGTCGGTACATACCAACGATTGCCTGTTGTCGCCCCGACTTTAGGATCGCCTAGAGGACTGACTAATTCTCGCAGCCAATTCACATGAACTATAGTATCAGCATCTACTAAAGCAACCACCTTGTAGGAGTCGTCTAACTCACGGATAGCTTGAATTAAAGAACTGCATTTGAGACTACAAGTGTTGCGGACTATTCTCAAAGGGCTGATTTGAACGTTGGTTGCTTCTTGCTCTGTGATAGTTTCACTAGCAATTTTCCAGGCGGGATCTTCGTGACTATCAACGATTAACTTTAAATCATACTGTGGATAGTTTTGATTTAGGAGCGATCGCAAACATCTAGGCAAAAATGGATCGGCACCGCGTAGACAAAGAATCACTGCTGTTTTGGGCAACTGGTCATCTGGTAATAAGTTTTTTTTAGATGACCGCAGATACCATATAAAGACAAGCGTTAAACACACCTGAATAACCAGCCAACCCATCAAAGACTTAGACAGAAATGTTGCCAAATCTTCCATTAAATTTTTAATCTCCGACAGAATGAGGGATTGGGGATTGGGGATTAGGGACTGGGGATTGGGGATTGGGATTAGGGACTGGGGATTGGGGATTGGGATTAGGGATTAGGAATTAGGAATCAGAAATATCTTCTAGAAAGCCAGTCCCCAGCCCCCAATCCCCATTCCCTTTACGAATCAAGCGAATATTTCATGATGATGTTGACTGTTGTATTTTTGTTTACAACAAAACTGGCATCACGAAACTTTGGTGTACCTGTTTGTATGGACACAGTTGGATTTTTGGAAATCCCAAAACCTTCTGTGGGAATACCAAAAAAGTCTTTATTGAGTTTGCGATCGCCATTTTGATCGTCAACTACCGCAACAGCATAAGTTCCAGGCTTCAAACCGGAGAATTCTTTTTTTACAGAAGTGCCAGTAATCTTAACGCAGCCGCTTTGAGATCCACTAGAGTTACTCATTGGAAATCCTTTTTCACTTGCGTAAACTCTGAAGCAAATCTCGCCTTTTTGGTGATGTATTCCATTTACTACAACACTTAGGGTTGCAGTTGGCTCTGCATTAACTGTTTTAGCAAAGCTGATGCTCACTAAAGCAGCAAGCAAAACATGAGATAATTGAGATAGTTTCAGCATAGTTTTGTAGTTGCAAGAAATTATTTCGATTCGTTCAGAATGTGACTTGCTCTTGTTTAATTTGTGTTGGCTGCCAACCTTTTCCAAGTCCTTGCAGCACCTTGAGAATATCTTTCAGCAAAAGATATTCTGTTCCTTTTAATTGCTGATGTAGACTTCTATGACAAGACAGGCGCTCATTCAAACTCAGGGAACTACGCCAAATAGAGAGTATATACTCCCAGATGATTCTCCAATGTGGCAATAACGTTTTTCCTTTATTTGCTGAATCAAACCACACTGCATACCCATAAAAATCTGGCAGAATATTCAATGAGGATTTTCGATTTTTCTTTCCTAATAATAAATAATTAGGAAAGAACATACTCATTGATTGTTGTGGGTGACTTCTGGCAAAAAACAGGTATTCAGGGATTTCATAGAATCTACCAAGAATACCAAGTCTTAACAAGAGAATTCCATCTGCATTACCATAACCACCCATTTCTGGTATCCTTCTCAAGGCACTAGCGCGAATTACTCCGTAACATTGATAACATAAATGCTTCGTCAGCAATTCATGAAAACGCTCGTGTGGTTTTAGCGCATCTGCCTTGAGTTTGATATCGTAGTTTTGCAGAAAATTCCCCTGTTCATCAATGAAATATACCTGGGAATGACACAAGATTATCGTAGGATCTTGGTCAAGTACCTCAATACACTTCTTGATAAAATCTGGGGAATGTAAGTCATCATAAGCTGCCCATTTAAAGTACTCACCCGAAGACAATTCAAAAACGCGATTGAAGTTACGCGCGCAACCAATATTTGTATCATTGCGGTAGTAACAAATACGTTGATCTTGCTCGGCATAAGCTCTACAAATTTCCTCTGTTTTATCTGTAGAAGCATTATCTGAAATAATTAGCTCAAAATCTTCAAAAGTCTGAGCCAAGAGTGAATCTATCGCTTGTTTGATAAATCTTTCACCATTATATACAGGTAATCCGATGCTCAATCGTGGCTGATTGCTACTCATAGAAAACAAGTATTCAAAAAATGGTGGATTATTTATGCTTAATTACAGCTAATTGTTAGGTAGATGCAACGGAATAGTTTAGAATTCAGAATCCAGAATTCAGAATAATTAGTGGTGTCCAGATCCCCGATTTATTTAATACGTGGGGGATGTAATTTTTAACAATCTAACAATGATTGAAAAAATCTGTGAACTATTTCACCAAACTTTGAATATCTGTTTTTTGCAGCCATTCATGTGTTAACTGCATTCCTGATTCTAAGTCAAATTTTGGTTTATAATTTAACAGATTTTGGGCTTTGACAATA
Source organism: Nostoc sp. (assembly GCF_036916655.1). GTDB lineage: Bacteria > Cyanobacteriota > Cyanobacteriia > Cyanobacteriales > Nostocaceae > Nostoc. The sequence continues at coordinate 65,434 of NZ_JBALFY010000030.1, read as the reverse complement.
GAACAAGCATAAGGACGAGTCATAAAATCTATAGACTCTGGTAAAATATCAACTTTTTTCCGAAAAAGTTTTTGCCCTTGAACACGTAGCTTCAGAAACAACTTAATTTCATCCTTCGATAATGAAAGGGGTGCTTGTAACCCTTCCATTGCTGCTAAACGCATAAAATATTCTTTCCAAGAAGTTTCTTGTCCATCGGTGATATTAAATATTTCACCGTAGGTTTCTTTTTCCATCGCCAGAAAGATGCCATCAATCAGGTTATCTATATATAAATGATTGATTACTCCTTTAGCATCATTGGCACAGGCAAATAATTTTTGACGCATCATCAGAATTGGTCTGACTATCCAGGGGATACTTCCAGGGCCATAAACATCTCCAGCCCTAATAACAATGATGCCAAAGTCTGAGGAATTATTCAGTTCTAAAACTGCTGCTTCAGCTTCTATTTTCGTTTGACAATAGGGATTATTCTCGCCAGATAGCGGCCCGGATTCTGTAACACCATTAGGATAGTTAAAACCGTAAACCATCACACTGGATAGATGCACAAATGTTTTGACACCAGCCTGTTTAGCCGCTTTAGCCATGTTGACAGCACCGCCAACATTAACATCACGAAAATGGCTAATTGCACCAGCTTCTTCGGCAATTTGATCTGTATGTAAAATGATATCTACACCCTGACAAGCTTTTTGAGCAATAGCAGAATCGGTGATGCTACCAATAATTACCTCAACACCTAAATCCTGTAATTTTTTACTCTTTTCTGTAGAACTTTGTAATCCACGGACTTTCATTCCCTGCGCTATTGCTAACTCTGCTGTACGCAAACCGATAAATTCATCAATTGCAGTAATTAGAAGAGTTTTGTTGTTGAGATTCATATATTAGTGGGTATGCCAATTTTGGATTTTGGATTAAAATAAAAGCCTAGTAAACTGTGGTGGAGGTTTACTTAGAGTTATTTATCTTGCTTAGAAAATGTCTCCCGGATCTGCGGAGCGGAGTTTATTGATAGCAAGTGCCCCAGAAGTTATACACATTAAAACTGTTGAAGTTAAAACAAGCAGTGCATTATTATTAGTCATTACTATGGGTAGCTTAGTTGCATCTGCTGCAAAACTATACAACAACACAGAAGTAATAAATCCTGGGATATAACCTAAGATTGCCAAAATTAAAGCTTGCTGAAATACCACATTCAGCAAATATCTATTGGCGTAACCTATGGCTTTTAAAGTTGCATAAGCAACGAATTGGGTAGCAATATTGCTGTAAAGAATTTGATAAACAATTACTACACCAACAACCGCAGCCATTGTCAACATCAAGTTAAGTATAAAACCAATGGGTGTTCTAACAGCCCAATATTTTTTCTCAAAATCAATGAAGCCTTGACGTGTGAAAATTTGAACATCATTAGGCAATGTTGCTTGCAAATTCTTCAGTACGTTTTCTGCATTAGTACCAGGTTTGAGGGAAATCAAACCGATATCGATCATATCTGCCGGACGACTATTAGGATTTATCCTCAAGAAAGTTGAGTCACTGACAAGTAAATTGCCGTCTACCCCAAAAGAAGGCCCTAAGGTGAATAAGCCACCAATTCTAACTTTATAGCCAATTAATGAATTGAAGGGAAATATTTCAACTGTTTGTGTAGTATCTCCCGCATTAAATTTTTCAGCTATTGGGCCAAATTCTGGACGAGAACCCCGATCAAAAAGCATGACATCGGGAATTTTGAGTTTGTCTAAATTTTTCTCAACTTCCGGGAGATTTATCACAGGTCTACCTGGATCGAAACCAATAACGTATATTGAATATTTCTCACCAGTTGCCGGATTTTTTAGTTTGGCAAATTGCAAATACATTGGGCTAACTGACTCTACGCCATTAAACCCTAGAGATTGGTATAAACGAGTCCGCGAAAAGCTTTGATTTGAGGTCAAAGATTTATATTGCGAACTAACTAAAAATAAATCTCCTTTGAGATTTTGATGTACTGCGGTTGCGCTGGAATAGAGAGCATCTTGAAAACCAAGTTGCACAAACATTAGCAGCACAATAAAACCAATCCCGGCTACAGCTACTAGTAAACGAACTTTTTGCTGGGCTAGCTGTAGCCATGCTAAAGGAATTTTGAAAATCATGGATTTATTTGTTATTTGTCATACCCTGCGGGAAGGCAAAGCGCCTATGTCATTTGTCATTGGTCATTGGTCATTTGTGAATGACTAATAACTAATGCCTAATAGACTAAATATGAATGGCAACATCCACTTGTAGGTTAGTTAAACGGGCGACCTTTTCACTATCTGCGGCATTATCGATGGAGATTTTGACCTCAATTATTCTGCGGTCTGTATCTGAACCAGGGTTAAGACTGAAGATGCTTTGCTTGTCAACTTGCCAACCAATCTCTTTCACAGTTCCTTTTAATGTTCCGGTAAATGCAGTACTGCTAATGGTGGCTTTTTGTCCTACACGCACTTTTTGAACATCGGTTTGATACACCTCTGCAATCACATACATTTGAGATGTCTTACCTATCTCAGCAAATCCTCTGCTGGTGCTGATGACTTCTCCGGTTTTGGCGTGAATTTTCAAAATTTTGCCGTTAATGGGAGATTTGATATAACTTAAATCCAAGTCGGCTTTTGCTTGTTGCACAGAAGTTGTTGCACTGTTGACTTCGGTTTGTGCAACTTGAACGTCTACACCACGCACTTCGCCTATACTCTTGAGTTGCGCTTCTGCTTGTTTGCGTTGTTCTTGGTATGTATCTTGAGTCCGCTTGAGGGTGGCTTGCGCTTCTGTTAGCTGCTGTTGTGTAGTCTTTAGTTGCAAAGCTTTGGTATCTGCTACAGAAGCCGCGATCGCACCTTGTTTATATAATTGCTGATAGCGATTATTCTCGGCTTGAGCGTTGTCTACTTCCGCCTGGATGCGGTCTATTGTCGCCTGTTGAGTTGCAACATCCCCTTTATATTGTGGCTCTAAACGGGCAATTACAGCCTTTTGAGCATCAACATCTCCGGTTTTACCTCCAGATTTCACCTGCGCTAGTTTAGCTTTTGCAACTTGCAACTGGTCTAAAGCTTGTTGTAATGCGGTTCTAGAACGACCATAATTTTCGAGATAGGCTAATAATTGCCCTGCTTTAACCGCATCTCCTTCTTTTACCAACAGTCTGTCTACTCGTACCCCATTATTAGAAGCAGGAGCAGTCAAAGAAGTAACTTCACCTTCTGGCTCTAAACGTCCCAAGGCTGTCACCGCAACTTTCGCAGGCGTGGCAGCTTTGGGAGGATTTGCTGGCTGTGTCACAACTTTCGGTTTAGACCAATAGGGTGTCAAACTATAGAAAGCGATTAATCCAGCCGCTAAAGTCAGAGAAGCTGCTAAAATTAGTTGCGATCGGCCTACAGGTTTTGTGAATAATCGACTTTCTTTATTTACTGCCATATTTTCATTCCAATTCTGCTTTTTTAGAGAATATCCTGGTTATATTTAGTCGATTAGAATAGACTCATCCGCAAATTACCAAGAGGCTTTTCCTCTAGATTTTCTACCTTAATCAAGTGGATGAATCTAAATTGGTTTTATATGATTTTTGTACGCTTTTACCGCCCAAACTTACCGAAGAAGAATTCAGAATTCAGGAGCCAGAATCCAGAATTGATTCTGTGCGACTGGATGGAGAATTGAGGTTTAAAGCCCGCGATTTTAAACGCGCGTGTTCGCTCTTAGCGTCTCCCCTTCTCCCAAAGAGAGAGGCTGCGCCAAGGGAGAAGAAAAAATTCTTTCCTTACTGAAACCCCTGACTTTATTGCTGGGATATTCTGAATTCTGAATTCTGTCTTCTGACTCCTTCTCATTATTGTGGCGTGAAAATTAATGGCGTGTTACTTCAAAGCTTCCTAAGTTATATCCTAATTTGATATCTCTTCCAGTAGCGTAAAATACAATCGCGCTAGCCAGAAAACTTAATTCTCAAAAACAACGAAGCGCTAATAAAAATGAACTCAAAGGTTGGATAAACTTGTTATTAAGTATCGCGTGAAAATTGAGCTTTGTCAACCAATTGAATTCGCATAAGTCCTGATTCTCTCACTAAAATTTTCATCATAGTTTGATTAGAGACTGAAGTATTTACTCATTACTAATTTAGTATCTAGCAATTAAATACCAGGCAATAGTTAGTTATTAAGCAGATTTGATATTACTAACAGATTATTATTAACAAGGTTGTGTACTATAAGACATTATTGTAGCGATTCGTAGTAGGGGTAATATCCTGCGGGAAGCCGCTTTGCACATGAATTACCTCTACTATGAACACTGCAATTGATTGATTGTAGAGCGGGTAGATAGAAACCCTGAGCTTTGTTTTCGGTTAACTTTTTACTGGAGACTCATTTTACCCATATTATGTTTAGCAAGGAACATACTAAAAATTAACATTTGCTTTATAAATAACCGCTTTACTTCTTGACTTGACTTATATTGAAAAATGACCAGCAACTTTAGTTCAATTATGATGTTTCTCTGAGAGAAAATACTTATGGTTATTCAATTTATCTATGTATTCATTGAATTGTTATTTACTAAAGAACAGATTTGTACTGTTGATTTACTCAAGAGAATATTTCTGTCTAACCCATAGATAAGAGAATCTCTCACACATTTATAGAGTCATAAATTATACTTTTATGCTGATTTTTATTCAAAATTCACATCAGTAAGAGTATCGGGTTATTTATAAAATAACTTTAAAGGAATGATTTAGTTTCTGTAAAGTGTGTTATTGTTTTTATTAATTCAATGCCTTAAAGTAGTTATACAAACTAGTTATTTAATTGATATTTTGACATTAAAAATAACTAAAGATAACTGCTTTGTAATCACCTTACGATCGTTTAATTAGTTTTTCAACTTGCATAAACTCGGATTAAAGGTGGTGTCTTTTCTGTAACGAACTTGTCAACTTTACTGGGTCAAATACCATAAAATATGTTATCCCGGACGTTGAAACTAGCTATGACATTCATCAAGATACAGAACGTTGTCATTAACACCAGCTATATTGTTGTGGTTGGGCTAGATAATCAAACAGTAACGGGAGAAAAAACGCTTCTGTTCTCTTAGCTACTCCTCAGTTTTCATCGCTCCAGTAGGATACCATTGCTCAAAACATTTTAGATTTTGGATTTTGGATTTTTTGGGTTCATCCTGCACTTATTGTAGGTGAAACAAATCTAAAAGACACTTTAAGACTCGCTAACACAAATCTAAAATCCGAAATTGATTGACCCAATATTAAGAGTCTAGCGTTGTATAACATTTTTTCGCGATGTCTACGACGGGCTACGCCTACGCTGCGTACCAAAATCGCCTTCTAAGGCTTTATGAGGGCAGTATGTATCGTGTGGTGTCGATTTGGAGGCAGATAGGATAGCTAGCTGCTAACAAGACGAGAGATTTTCATTATTTAGTAGGCAACAGAATTACTGTAGCTACACAATCCACAGTACTAACTATGCCCTATGTCTGCTTATTCAATTGATACTGCCTTAGCGGAGTTAGAAAGCCTTGTCAATAATTGTGAACAGGCTGTGATGAGGTCTATTGAGGAAAAAAAGATGAAGTCAGATAAGCCAAATAAATCAGTGTCGATCAACAAAATTAACAGACAATTACAACACAATCCTATAGCCATTGTTGGGATGGCTTCTCTATTACCTAAAGCTAGAAATTTACGGGAATACTGGCAAAATATTGTAAACAAAATTGACTGTATTACTGATGTTCCTTCCACTCATTGGAGTGTCGAAGATTATTACGATCCGAATCCCAGAACTACTGAAGATAAAACCTACTGTAAAAGAGGTGGGTTTCTTCCAGAGGTTGATTTTAATCCGATGGAATTCGGTATACCACCTAGCATTTTAGAAGTCACAGATGTATCGCAACTATTAAGTTTAGTGGTTGCGAAAGAGGCGATGGAAGATGCTGGTTATGGCGAAAAACGTGATTTTAACCGCGAGATGGTTGGGGTAATCTTAGGCGTGGCGATGGCCAAGCAATTAGGAATGCCACTTTCGGCGAGATTGGAATATCCGATTTGGGAAAAAGCGCTTAAAAGCAGTGGTTTATCTGACGAAGATACCCAAAAAATCGTTGATAAAATTAAAAGCGCTTATGTGAAATGGGATGAGAACGCTTTCCCTGGAATGTTAGCTAACGTAGTCGCGGGTAGAATTGCCAATCGCCTCAATTTTGGCGGGATGAATTGTGTAGTTGATGCTGCTTGCGCTAGTTCCTTTGGTGCTTTAAAAATGGCAATCAGCGAACTAGTTGAGCATCGTTCTGACATGATGCTAACTGGTGGCGTTGATACCGATAACACCATCATGGCTTACATCTCATTTAGCAAAACACCGGCGGTTTCTCCTAGTGAAAATGTCAAACCTTTCGATGCAAAATCGGATGGGATGATGCTGGGTGAAGGTATCGGGATGATTGTCCTCAAACGGTTAGAAGATGCGGAACGGGACAACGATAAAATATATGCCGTAATTAAAGGTATTGGTACTTCCAGCGATGGACGTTACAAGAGTATTTATGCTCCTCGCAAAGAAGGCCAAGTTAAAGCTTTGGAACGTGCTTATGAAGATGCCGGTTTCTCTCCCGCTACTGTGGGTTTGATGGAAGCACATGGCACTGGTACAATGGCTGGAGATCCGACAGAATTCGGTTCTTTAAAAGACTTTTTTGATGTGCATGATGACAAAAAACAGCACATCGCTTTGGGTAGTGTGAAATCACAAATCGGACACACAAAAGCGGCTGCGGGTGCGGCGAGTTTGATTAAAACTGCTTTGGCACTACATCACAAAGTATTACCGCCGACAATTAACATTACTGAGCCGAACCCCAAACTCAACATTAAAAATTCATCCTTTTATTTGAATACCGAAACTAGACCTTGGATTCGTCCAGAAGGGGAAGCGCCAAGACGTGCGGGTGTAAGTTCTTTCGGATTTGGTGGTACTAACTATCACGTTGTTTTGGAAGAATATGAAGCCGACCAAAATGTGGCTTACCGCTTACACAGTGGCGCTAGTGAAGTGCTGTTGTTTGCTCCCACGGTAGAGGAATTGTTGAGCAAGTCGGAAGAGATTTTAGGTAAGTTGCGATCGCCTGAAGCACCCAGACACTACTCACAATTAGTCAATGAGTGCAAATCACAACAAATTCCCCTCTCTGCTCCCCGATTTGGGTTTGTCGCTGAGAATCTCGAAGAAGCTTGCAAGTTTCTGCAAACTAGCATTGATTGGCTGAAACTCAAAGGTTCAGCAGCATCTTGGGAGCATCCCCAAGGGATTTATTACCGCGCCTCTGGTATGGAGTTGGGCGGAAAAGTTGTCTCTCTATTTTCTGGACAAGGTTCGCAATACCTGGAGATGGGACGCGAACTGGTGATGAATTTTCCTTTGATGCGCCGTCTGCATGGTTATATGGATAGCCTGTTAATCAAAGATAATTTGCAGCCGTTGTCAGAAATCGTTTTCCCTCATCCTGTGTTTGGAGAGGCAGAAAAAAATGTCCAAATTGCTGCTTTGCAACGCACAGAGTACGCTCAACCAGCCATCGGGGTGTTGAGTGCAGGGATGTACAGCATACTGCAACAAGCTGGGTTTAAGTCAGATTTTGTGGCGGGACATAGCTTTGGCGAACTCACAGCGCTATGGGCTGCGGGAGTTTTGAGTACTGAAGATTACTTGTTCTTAGTGAAAGCTAGGGGTCAAGCAATGGCTGCACCCGAAGACCCGGATCATGATGCGGGTAGTATGCTGGCTGTCAAAGAAGATATCAGCAAAGTGGAAGCAGTGTTGAAGCAGTTTCCGCAAGTTGCGATCGCTAATCAAAATTCTCCCACTCAATTTGTCTTGGCTGGGCCTACCGCAGAAATCGCAAAAGTCCGTCAGATTTTGCACGATAAAGGATATACGGCTGTATTGTTACCTGTTTCCGCAGCGTTCCATACACCGCTAATCGCCTTTGCTCAGAAATCATTTGCGATCGCTACCAAGTCTGTCAAGTTCCAAACTCCCAAAATTCCTGTTTACAGCAACGTCACCAGTAAGCAGTATCCCAAGGAAGCCCAAAATATTCAAAAGATTCTGGAAACGCACCTTTCTAACTCAGTGCTGTTCAAGCAGGAAATTGAAAATATCTATGCAGAGGGTGGTACTTGCTTTGTGGAATTTGGGCCGAGGAGAATTCTTAGCAACTTGGTGAAAGAGATTCTTGGCGATCGCCCACATATTACCGTATCTTTGAACCCTAGCGCTCAAAAGAATAGCGATCGCTCTTTGCGAGAAGCAGTTGTGCAATTGCGGGTGATTGGTTTGGCTTTGAATAATCTCGATCCTTACCAACTTCCCCAAACTATCCCCCCAATTGAGACGAAGAAGACATTAAATGTGCGTTTAAACGGCATCAACTACAGATCCGAAAAAACGAAAAATGCCTTCGCTCTTGCTTTGCAGGATGGGCACAAAGTCACATTACCCGCCCCCGAATATTCTGAAGCGGCTCCTTTATTTAGCAGCCCCGGTGTAACTCCACCTGTAGCAGTGATAGAGACTAACGGACATAAAAAACTTACCCCAGCAATGAACGGTGTGACTGCTAGTATCATCACCCAGCCAGAGCAACAGATGAATCCTGTTACCCTGTCACAACCAGTCCAGGAATCTAAGATGCAACCAACGCCAGAAAAACTTACCAATTACGAACAACTTTTAGCAAGTTTAGAATACCTCCTGACACAGTTCCAGGAAAATCAAGCCGAGAATTTACAAGTTCACGGTACTTATCTCAACCATCAAATGGAATACGCCAAAGCGTTTTTCCAACTGATGCAGCAGCAGAATTCTTTGTTGAGTGAAAGTAAATCAACAGCCGAAACTGCCAAAATGAAGCTAGTTGTCATGGAAAGCTTAGAGCGTAGCATGATGCAGTTTCACTCCCAACAAGGTGAAACTCTACGCATCCATGAGCAATATCTCCAAGAGCAACTGGAATATACTAAGAGCTTTTTCCAACTCATCCAGCAAGAGTATTCTCAAATTATCTCTGGTGATGGAGTAACTCAACTTACAGAGAAACTCAGCAATTTCACTCCGTTCACCACAGAAGCACCAGTACCCGCTACTACCAAGATAGTAGAAAGCCAGCCTTTGCCTGTAACTGAGCCTGTAGCTAAAAATGGCTTAAATGTTACCCAAGAACCTCTCCCGGCTGCTGTAGAGCCTGTAGTTGAAACTCCTGTATCCACAGAGACACGAGCGATCGCGTCTCTACTGCCCACACCGCATTTCGCAACTGTCGAGACGGTAGAGCCACCTGTTCCAGTAGTAGAACCCCAGCCTGAAGTTGTAGTCAAAATTAGCTCACCTCCAGTCAACGACGTTGTTGCATTCAAAGCAGAACCAGCACCCACGACAGCTGCACCTGTATCTGGCGCAACCATCGATATTGTTGACTTGGATAAAAACCTCTTAGCCATCACCAGCGACAAGACCGGCTACCCAGTCGAAATGCTGGAAATGGACATGGATATGGAGGCTGATTTAGGAATTGACTCCATCAAACGGGTGGAAATTCTGGGGGCGCTACAAGAAATGTACCCCAACTTACCCAAGCCCAACTTAGAAGAACTCTCAGAAAAACGCACCATCGGTCAAGTTGTCGAGTATCTGCAATCCCACGCTTCCCAAAGTGTTTCGGTAGAAATTGCAATTCACGAAGTGCAACCAGCAACCGAGACTCCAGTAGAGGCTGCACCAGTAGTTGAGGTAGTTACTACACCGGAAGTAAGCGTAGTTGTTGCATTCACCCCAGAACCAGAAGTTGCTCCCGCTACAAGTGATGAATTTGCAAACTTAGGTGAAACCTTGTTAGCCATCACCAGCGATAAAACTGGTTATCCAGTTGAGATGCTGGAACTGGACATGGACATGGAAGCCGATTTAGGAATTGATTCCATCAAACGGGTAGAAATCTTAGGGGCGATGCAAGAAACGTACCCCAACTTACCCAAACCGAATATCGAAGAACTCGGCGATCTCCGCACCATCGGTCAAATAGTTGATTACCTACAGCAGTTGGCTGGAGGTGAAAAAAAAAAGTCTGAACCTGAGTTTGTCCGACAGCAGCCACCCCAATTAGAACATGAACTAGAGCATAATGTCCCGCGCCATCTCGTCAAACTCAAAAGCCTAGCACAGCCCGATTATTTGGATTTCACGTTACCAGAGGGACACATCGGTTTAATCACCGATGATGGTTCCCTCACCACCTATAAATTAGCTGAATCCCTAATCGAGAAAGGCTGGAAAGTAGTAGTTATCAGCTTCCCCCAATCGCTCATCGCCCAGCAAGCGCCTTTACCCACAGGAGTAACCCGCGTCACTTTAGCAAACTTGAGTGAAGAACATCTCCAACAACAATTGCAAGCGATCGCATCTCACTGTGGAGCGATTGGGGCTTTCATCCATCTCCATCCCATCTTTATAGGAAATCACACCGGGAGTATTTCTTATAACGAATCAGAAAAGGCGATCGTCAAGCACGTATTTTTGATGGCGAAACACCTCAAACCCTCTCTCAACGAAGCTGCAAAGCATGGACGTAGTTGTTTCTGCACAGTTGCTCACCTGGATGGAGCCTTCGGTTTAGAGTACAAAGTCAACTTCGGTGCGATCGGCGCTGGTTTATTTGGATTAACCAAAACCCTCAAATGGGAATGGCCCAAAGTTTTCACTCGTGCGATCGACCTAAGCCCCAGACTTGATGCTAAACAGTCAGTACAAAATATCATCGCCGAACTTCACGACCCCAACCTTTATATAAGTGAAGTTGGCTACGGCTCACAAGGACGAGTCACCCTTATCGCCGATTAAAAAGTTGATTAACGCAGTGTGCAACTTTCTCTCGAACCTAACCCCCAACCCCTTCCCTTGTAGGATACTGTTGGTCAATTCATGGTGGGTTTGACCCCTCACCCCTAAAACATTGGTTTGGCGTTGCTTTTCCGCCCTGAAATAAATTTCGGGCTAATAGCTCAAGTCCGTTGAAACGGACTCAAGAGTAATGAGGAATGATGGGTTAGACCCCCTATTAATTCGCCAACAGTATCCTTGTAGGGAAGGGGAGTAAGAATCAAAGCCTCTCTCCCTGTGGGGGAGAGGAATGGAAGCGGGGGTTTCAAGAATCAGTTACACATCAAAACCCAATTTATGCAGGTATTCACGAGGATTTATGACACAAACAGCCCAGCTTAGTCCATCATCTGTCTTTGTCGTGAGCGGCGGTGCAAAAGGGATTACGGCTGAGTGTACTATCAGATTAGCCCAGCACCAACCCTGTAAATTCATCCTTCTCGGTCGCTCTGAACTATTAGAAACCGAGCCAGATTATGCTCAAAATTCTGATGACTCCGCATTGAAAAAATGCATCATGGAAAATCTTCTTTCCCAAGGAGAGAAGCCCACACCCATGAATGTGCAAAAGATATATAACAAAATTACCTCCAGCCGCGAAATTAAAAAGACTCTAGCAGCAATTGAAAAAACCGGAGCTAAAGCAGAATATATCAGCGTCGATGTCACAGATACGCCAGCTTTGCAAGAAAAACTTGCCACTGCTGTGCAACACCTCGGCCCAATTACCGGAATCATCCACGGGGCGGGAAACTTAGCTGATAAGTTAATTGAAAAGAAAACAGAACAGGATTTTGAAAAAGTTTACACCGCCAAAGTGCAAGGATTAGAAAATCTCCTTACTTGCGTTAATCCTAATCAACTTCAGCATTTAGTTTTGTTTTCTTCTGTAACAGGTTTTCATGGAAATATTGGGCAGTCTGATTATGCGATCGCAAATGAAATTCTGAACAAATCAGCCCATATATTTAAACAAAATTATCCCTCATGTCATGTAGTCGCGATCAACTGGGGCGCTTGGGATAGTGGGATGGTGACAGCAGAATTAAAGAAAGTGTTCCAAGAGCGAAACATCGAAATAATTCCCGTTGCAGTTGGGGCACAAATGCTCGTGAAAGAAATGGATAATTCCAATCACGCAACCGCACAAGTTGTTATTGGTAGTCCACTAATTCCACAAGCTACAGAGTTAGATTCAGAACTACGAACCTATCGTATCCGTCGCCAAATGACATTGGAGGCTAATCCATTTTTACACGATCATACTATTGCTGGTTATCCAGTTTTACCAGCAACTTGTGCAATGACATGGATGATCAATACCTGCGAACAACTTTATCCAGGTTACAAATTGTTCCATCACCAAAATTTTAAAATTTTGAAGGGGATTACTTTCAATGAATCCTTAGCAAAGGAACACATTTTAGAAATAGAAGAAATTTCCAAGGTTAGCTTTGAAAACATCGAAATTAAAGCAACAATCTTGAGTAAAAACCCCGAAGGAAAAACTCATTATCATTTTAGCGCTCAACTCAATCTCCAGCAAAAAATCCCCATTGCCCGCCCTTATGAATCAATTAATCTTGAAGAAGATAACATCATCACCACTAAAGGAAAAGCTTTTTATCAAAATGGAGGGGCTACATTATTTCATGGCCCTGCTTTTCAGCAAGTTACAAAAGTCTTAAACATCAGCCCGGAAAAAATCACTACAGAATGTCTTTGGCAAGAAATTAGCGACAAACAACAAGGACAATTTCCAGTGCAATGGATCAATCCTTATACGATTGACTTGAGTATGCACGCGTTATGGATTTGGACACAGCACTTTCATCAAGAAGCTTGTTTACCTGGTAGGGTAGAAAAATATGAACAGTTTGTAGCTACACCACATAACAAACCTTTTTATGTTTCGTGTGAAGTAAAAGCGAAAACAGCCACTAGTGTAATTGCTGATTTTATCATCCATGACCGTCAAGGACAAATATATTCGCGGATGCTCGGTGCCCACGCGATTATTTGGTCGATGAAATTACTCAGAAGCTAATAATTTTTCAGAAATTGTCATTTCTACTTTGCATTTTGGTGTGAGCTTTTTTTTCACCACTCAACAGCTAAATTGCCTCTTTTAAAGTTTGGGGAACAGCGTAAATCCTGCCTGTTTATTATCTCTTGCCTAATACCCAAACATCGAGGATGTCAGTAGTGGAAAAAATCGCCATTATCGGATTGTCATGTCTATTTCCAGATGCTAAAAACCCTGAAGAATTTTGGCAGAATATTGTTACTGAAAAAGATTCAAGATCGTCTGCGACTGTCGAAGAAATCGGAGTAGATGCAACAATTTTTCACCATCCAGTTAAAGGCACACCAGATAAAACCTATTCTCTCAAAGGCGGATACATCCGTAACTTTCAGTTTGACCCTGGTGAATACAATCTACCATCAGAAATTGTTGGTGATTTAGATAATACCTTTAAATGGTCGTTGTATGCTGCTAAACAAGCAATTGTGCATAGTGGTTATTGGGGTAATCAAACTGTTCTCTCAAAATGTGGTGTAATTTTAGGTAATCTTTCGCTGCCGACGAAATTATCTAATCAATTATTCTCTCCAATTTACCAGCAAGCTATTACCCCTGCTGTCAGGGAACTTTTGCAGGATGAAGACTTTGATTTAGCTACTCTCCCAACTGCAACTAAAGCATCTTTGTACAATGCCCTGATATCTGGCTTACCAGCATCTATTATTGCTCAAGCTCTATCTTTATCCCAGATTAATTTATGTCTGGATGCTGCTTGTGCGTCATCATTTTATGCTATTAAATTAGCATCTCATTACTTATGGTCACATAAAGCTGATGTGATGTTAGCTGGAGCCATCAGTTGTGCAGATTCCCTCTTCGTGCGGATGTTATTTTCCGGTGTTCAAGGGTATCCAGAAAACGGTATCAGCCTTCCCTTAGATAAATCCTCTAGAGGGTTAATTCCCGCCGATGGTGTTGGGATGGTGATGCTAAAAAGATATTCTGATGCCGTTAGAGATGGCGATAATATTCTCGCTACTATCTGCGGTAATGGACTCTCGAATGATGGCAAAGGTAAGCATTTACTGAGTCCGAATCCTAAAGGGCAAGTTTTAGCTTTTGAACGAGCCTATAATGAAGCAAAGTTTAGTCCCAAAAGCATCGATTATCTAGAGTGTCACGCCACTGGCACATTGTTAGGAGATACAACCGAATTTAACTCCATAGAAACATTCTTTGGTCAAAATCAAGCTGTGCCTCTGGTGGGTTCTGCCAAAGCAAATACTGGTCACTTGCTAACTGCTGCTGGCATGGTTGGCTTGACTAAAGTGATTTTGAGTATGTCTCATGGTGTAATTCCAGCAACCATGAATGTTTCTGACCCTTTAACATCAGAAAAAGGTACAATTACTGCCGATAAAATTGTTAGAAAAGCTACAGCATGGCCGAATAATAACACATCAATTAAACGGGCAGCTATTAGCGCTTTTGGATTTGGCGGCACTAATTCTCATCTGATTTTAGAACAAGGAAATACAACAGAATCAGTTGAATCAACTCCACCTATTCCACCTACCAAAGTTGCTATTGTCGGCATGGATGCCTTTTTTGGTAACTGCAATGGATTAGATGCTTTTGAACGCAGTATTTATGATGGCACACAACATTTTACTTCCCTACCGCCTCAAAGATGGCATGGTATAGAAAATCAAGAAAGTATCCTGAAGGAGTACGGTTTAACAGATGGAAAAGCGCCAGTTGGGGCATATATCAAAGATTTTGAAATCGATACTTTATCGTGTAAAATCCCACCGAATGAAATCGAAAAGCTAAACCCACAACAATTGTTGCTTCTGAAAGTTAGCGATCGCGCCGTGAAAGATGCGAAACTACAGGAAGGTGGCAATGTAGCGGTTATAGTCGCCGCCGAGACAGAATTCTCTGTGCATCAGTTACAACAAAGATGGAATCTCTCTTGGCAAGTTAAGGATGGCTTACTCAACCAAGGAATTTCTCTACCTGATGAACAGCTTTCCCAACTAGAAACCATTGTCAAAGATAGCATTCACCAACCAGTAGAAATCGGCGAATATGTGAGTCACATCGCCAACATCATGGCGAGTCGGATTTCTGCTTTATGGAATTTCACTGGCCCTGCATTCACCGTCAGCGCTGGCGAAAATTCCGCCCTCAGAGCGTTAGAAGTTGCCCAAATGCTACTCGCTACTGGAGAAGTAGATGCAGTGGTTGTTGGTGCGGTAGATTTAGCCGGTGGTGTGGAAAATGTCTTATTCCGCAGCCAATTTGCCCCAATTAATACGGGTGTAAATACCTTGGGTTATGACCAACAAGCTAACGGCTGGACAGTTGGCGAAGGTGCGGGTGCTGTCGTCCTCAAGCGCTACGAAGCTGCTAAAGAAGATAATGAACGCATCTATGCAGTAATTGATGCCATGAGTTTCGCACAAGGTAATTCTACTTTGAATGACGCTTTGGTAAAACCTGATGCTTCAGCTATCAGCAATGTCTGCAAACAAGCTTTCGAGATGGCGGAGATTCAACCCACAGAGGTTAACTATGTGGAAGTCTTTGGTAGTGGCATTCCCCAGGAGGATGAAGCCGAAATCACAGGTTTACTGCAAGCTTATCCGAAAGTGGGCAATGGTCTGCACTGTGCATTGGGCAGCGTCAAAGCCAATATCGGACACACCTATACAGCATCGGGAATTGCTAGCTTAATCAAAACTGCTCTCTGTCTTTATTACAGGTATATTCCTGCCACACCCAAATGGTCTGGTGTCAAAACACCGCAAGTATGGGAAGGCAGCCCTTTCTATGTGGCAATGGAATCAAGACCTTGGTTTGTCGATAAAGGCAGCACACGCAGAATAGCAGCAATTAATAGCATGGCTATAGATGGCAGCTACGCCCATTTAATCTTATCGGAGGAACCCAGCCAAGAGGAGCGCGACAACAGATATTTGCAACAAATGCCTTTTCATTTGTTTCCTATCGCAGTTAGCGATCGCACCACCATCTCCGATCTTCTCAACAATCTCCAAAATACCATAGAAGCGAGTTCTTCTTTATCAGTTACCGCCAGCGAAACATTCGCTACTTTTCAACAGCATTCTAATCCAAAATACGTCTTATCAATTACAGGACGTAACACAAAAGATTTACTCAAAGAAATTGAATCTGCCCGCAAAGGCATAAATAATGCCTTTGAAAACGGCACAGATTGGCAAACACCACTAGGTAGTTATTTCACAGCGAAACCATTGGGTAAAACTGGAGCGGTTGCTTACGTTTACCCCGCAGCAGTCAATTCTTATATTGGCATTGGTCGCAGCGTCTTCCGCTTATTTCCGAAAGTTTTTGAGGACTTAAAAAGTAACAACCTCTACAATCGGGCTGCCGATGTTGAAAAGCTGGTTTATCCCAGAAGCTTACCTAAATTGACAACCAGACAATTAGAAACTCTCGAAAAGCAATTGTTAGATGATTCACTAGCAATGTTTGAAAGTGAAATCGCCTTTGCTAGATACATGACGGCAATTTTCCGAGATGATTTTCAAGTCAAGCCGCAATCTGTATTTGGGTATAGCTTGGGTGAAACTAGTATGATGGTTGCCCAAGGGGTTTGGAGTAATTTTGAGGGCGGAAGTAACACCTTAAACTCATCACCTCTATTTGGCGATAAATTATCTGGGCCAAAAAATGCTGTGCGGGAATATTGGGGATTAACCGATTCCTCAAACAACAATCTTTGGAATACTTATGTTCTCATGGCTACTCCATCGCAAGTTAGAGAATGCCTGAAACAAGAGAATCGCGTCTACTTAACTCAAATCAACACACCAGAAGAAGTATTAATTGCTGGTGACGATGCCGCCTGTAAGCGAGTGATTGCAACTCTAGGCTGCAATGCTTTCCCCGCACCCTTCGACCATGTGATACATTGTGAAGCGATGCGATCGCAGTACGAGGAAATCAAGAAGGTAAACACCTTACCATCTCAAAATCTTCCTGGTATTGTGTTCTATTCAGCCGCCGATTATCAACCAATTGCACTTGATAGCGATACCATTGCCCACAACATCGCCAAAGGATTGTGCCAAGAACTTGATTTTCCGCAATTAGTTAATCGTGTCTACGGTGATGGAGTCAAAATATTTCTAGAAGCGGGTGCAGGTAATGTCTGTTCGCGATGGATTGACAAAATTCTCGGCAACCAAGAACATATCACCGTCTCTCTAAATCGTAGAGGAATGGATGACCATGCTGCAATGGTCAAAGCATTAGCAAAACTACTCAGTCATCAGGTAAACGTAGATTTATCACCGTTGTACAGTAAAGCTCAAGGAACTGCTAATCAAAATAAAGCAACATTGAGAACAGTTACCTTGGGTGGAAAAGCAATTGCTGCTACAATTTTGAGCGAAGAAAATCGCCAGATTGTTAAAGATTTTGTTGGGGATCTTAGGAGTGAACGTTTCAAAATACAGCATCCAGATATACCTAACATCCAGCAATCTGAAATCACAGATTATCTTAACACTTCCAACCAAATAACCCAAGAAGAAAGTCATTCCCCTAACATCTTGCCTCAGCCAGAAGAAGTAAAACAGAAAAATATCATTGATAACGTTTTTGAACCGAGAGAACAATTACAATCTTCTGAGTCAAGCGCAATTGGGCAGCAAACTTCTCTTTTTTCGCCACCTGTCATCACTAAAAAAATTAGTAGCATCATCAGCATGTTCGATTTAAATAAGACCCAGTATCAAAAGCTCAATGCGAATAATTCAAAGATAACTAAAGCACACACTGCCTTCTTACAAGCTAGACAAGATTACAGTCAACAAATGAGCGAAATCATTCAATTGCAACTAGCTTGCGCCCAAAACTTGCTTAACGACGAATCTTGACATAAGTCTACATACTTCAACCGTCAATAACCTTGGGTAAGGGGAATGATGAACTAAGAAAAGGAAAATATTTCTTCCCCATTCCCCACTCCCCACTCCCCTTTTTTAATAATTGTAATCCGAGGGATAACTGCCGTGACAACCGTAGATACGGTACTAAGTAAACACGATAATGGCCTTAATTTCTCTTCCTGGTCTTATAACAAAAACCAGGTTTGGAAAGGTTCTTTAGAAACTGTATCTTTTGAAAAACAAAGCATCAAAGATAAATTGATGGTGTTAAATAAACCCTGCTACATCGTGAAAGTTGCCGGAAAAATCGGTGTCACTAATGAGGGTTATTTATCCCCTGGTGATAATGGCACAACAGCACAAGTAGAACTGCTAACCTTTGCAGCCCCAATCCGCATTCAACAATTTGGAGATCCGAATTTTCTCTCCTCTTATGGAGTGAAATATGCCTACGTTACCGGCGCAATGGCTGGTGGAATTGCTTCTGAAGAAATGGTCATTGCACTCGGAAAAGAGCAAATTTTAAGTTCCTTTGGTGCAGGTGGTTTAACTCCAGAACGTTTGGAAGCAGCCATAAATCACATTCAGCAAGCCTTACCTCAAGGGCCCTACGCATTTAATCTAATCCACAGCCCCAATGAACCTGCGAGTGAACGCCGGGCTGTGGATTTATATCTCAAATATCAAGTGAGAACAGTAGAAGCATCTGCATTTCTCGACTTGACCCCCAACATTGTTTATTACCGTGTTGCTGGATTGGGTTTGAATAACGCCAATCAAATTGAAATCAAAAATAAAATCATTGCCAAAATTTCTCGTCGAGAAGTTGCGACTAAATTTCTGCAACCAGCACCAGCGAGAATAATCAAAGAACTTCTGGAACAAGGATTAATTACTGAGTTACAAGCAACCCTTGCAGCCAAAGTTCCAATGGCTGATGATATTACCGTCGAGGCTGATTCTGGAGGACATACAGATAATCGTCCCTTGGTTTGTGTGTTACCTTCTATTATTGCCTTACGGGATGAAATTCAAGCCCAATATCATTACCAAACACCGATTAGAATCGGTGTAGCAGGTGGAATTGGCACACCACAATCAGCATTAGCAGCTTTCATGATGGGTGCTGCTTATATAATGACTGGTTCCATTAATCAATCATGCGTTGAATCTGGGGCTTGTGAACATACCAAAAAGTTATTAGCCCAAGCAGAAATGGCTGATATGATAATGGCCCCAGCAGCAGATATGTTTGAAATGGGAGTCAAATTGCAAGTTCTCAAACGGGGTACAATGTTCCCCATGCGAGCGCAGAAATTATTTGAACTCTATCGCGCTTATGATTCCATTGAAAGCATCCCCCTTGCAGAAAGAGAGAAATTAGAAAAGCAAGTTTTTCGCAAAACTATTGCTGAAGTATGGGAAGGAACTGCGGCTTATTTATCCCAAAAGAATCCTGAGAAACTTGGGAAAGCAGTCAATAATCCTAAACTGAAAATGGCATTGATTTTCCGTTGGTATCTAGGATTATCTTCTCGCTGGTCTAGTTCTGGTGAAAAAGGTAGAGAAGTCGATTATCAAATTTGGTGTGGCCCGGCAATGGGCGGTTTCAATGACTGGGTACGCGGTTCCTATCTGTCTGAACCAAATAATCGTGGTGTAGTTGATGTTGCTAATCAAATTATGACTGGTGCAGCCTTTTTGTACCGCGTCCAAAATTTGAAAATTCAAGGGCTGCAAGCTTCCGATTATTACAGTCAATATCACCCTGTTCGTTCTACATCCTTGTTGGAGATTTAAAAATGACTATAAAACAGTCTTTCACCGCAGACGATATTGAAGTATTTTTGGTATCTAATTTAGCTAAGTTGCTAGGAGTCGCAACTGATGAAATAGATGTCAAAGAACATTTAGAAAACTATGGTTTGGATTCAGCCCAAGCAATGATTCTAGTCAGTAACTTAGAAAAGTTACTTGGATTTCAACCATCTCCGTTGCTACTGTGGCATTACCCAAATATTGAAGCTCTTTCACAGCGTTTAGCTGAAGAAGTACAAGATGGTTCGCCAGTTCAAGATACCAAGGTAGTAGCCTCTAATGCCAATACTGCACCCTCTGTTCTAGATTTAGGTGCTGAGGCTGTTCTTGACCCTACTATCCATCCCGGCGCTGCATCTAATGTGCTTGTGGGTGAACCCAAGAACATCTTTTTAACTGGCGGAACAGGCTTTTTAGGAGCCTTTATCATCCGGGAATTGCTACAAGAAACCAATGCGGATATCTATTGCTTAGTGCGTGCTGCTAATGCTGAAGAAGGCAAAAGCAAACTCCAAAAAAATCTAGAGCAGTATGCAATTTGGCAGGAAGAATTTAACTCCAGAATTATTCCGATTATCGGCGATTTATCTCAGCCTTTGTTAGGTATTGGTTCAGAACAGTTTCAAATTTTAGCTGCCAATATTGATACTATTTATCATAGTGCTGCTTTATTGAATTATGTTTTCCCATATTCAGCATTGAAGGCAGCCAATGTTTTAGGCACTCAAGAAGTTTTGAGATTGGCTTGTCAAATTAAAGTCAAGCCTGTACATTACGTTTCTAGTGTCGCTGTTTTTGAATCCACTGCTTATGCTGGTAAGGTTGTTAAAGAGCAGGATGATTTCAATCATTGGGAAGGTATTTATCTTGGTTACTCACAAACAAAATGGGTAGCTGAAAAGTTAGTTAAAATTGCCCGTGACCGTGGACTTCCTGTAACTATTCACAGACCACCACTGATTTCCGGTGATAGCAAAACAGGCATTTGTAACACACATGACTTTATCAATTTGATGACCAAGGGCTGTCTACAAATGGGATATTTCCCTGATGTAGATTATATGTTGGATATGTCACCTGTTGACTATGTAAGTAAAGCCATTGTTTATCTATCACGCCAAAAAGAATCTATAGGTAAAGCTTTCAATTTACAACATCCCCAACCTGCCTCTTTGAGAATGCTAGTTGAGTGGATACGCTCTTTTGGTTATTCAGTTGAAATGATTCCTTACGAAAAATGGCAATCAGAGTTAATCAATAATGTCACTTCTGCTGACAATCCTTTATACACTCTGCGACCATTTTTACTGGAACGTTGGTCTGATGAACAACTGACTATTCCTGATTTGTATTTACAAGCTAGAAGACCTCATATTAGTTGCCAAGACACTCTTCATGCACTAGCAGGTAGTTCTATTGCTTGTCCTCCCATTGACTCTCAATTGTTTATGACTTATACCGCCTACTTGATTCAAAGTGGCTTCTTGAATCTCGCTTAGTAATTCACAACTAGCGTAGTGGAGCAGCAAGGCTAAAATGTTGCAAAAAAATTGTAGGTTGGGGAGCCACTGCGTTGCGCGGGTTCCCCGCGTTGTAGCAAGTGGCGTTGGAGGCTTTGCGTAACCCAACATTCTGAGATATGTTGGGTTGCGCTCCGCTTCACCCAACCTACATCTAATATACTATTTTAGTCTTGCCATGCCACTACAACTACAACAAAACAAGTTTATTTAGTCCAAGCTTTTTAAAACCTACTGAATAGCCAATATCTCAGATGCCAGCAACAACTCATGCATTAACAGCGGCAATATAATTGCCCTGTTTTTTTATGCTCAATCATGTAAATTTTTAGTATTCACCCCTTGACAGAAACAATTGAGGATAGAATGGTTAATGTCGGGCATAAAAGTTTGATTTTACCCCCTGGCTTTTGTGAGCGATCAAAAGCCAAATGCTAGTAATCTGAAATAACCAAACTTATTTAATGCCCAACTTCTTCGATGCATAAGTCCTAAATTTGCGTTTGGACTGCTACATCTATCCAATGCACTAAACAAGCATTTGAAAGGGTAATAACTCAAGATATTTCTTGTAGGTTGAGATATTACGCGTACTTAATTGTAGAGCGAGAATCACTGTAAATGCAACGCAGCTTCATCAAGTTGAATTCACCAATATTCTTACATGAACACAAAACATCAAAATCAGAACAGAAAAACTGCTTTTATTACTGGAGCAGCTGGTGGAATTGGCTACGAATTAGCATGTATTTTTGCTGCTCATAATTATAATCTTGTCTTAGTAGACAGAAACGGGCCAAAGCTTGTAGAAATTGCAGTTAAATTTCAAAAAGAGTTTGGAATTTTTGTCAAAACTATTGTTAAGGATTTATCTACATCAACGGCTCCAGAAGAAATTTTTACAGAGTTACAACTCGCCGATATTAATGTTGATGTGCTGGTAAATAATGCCGGATTTGGTATCTATGGATTATTTCACGAAACAGACTTAGCTGCTGAATTAGAAATGCTACAGGTAAATTTGGTCTGTCTCACCCATTTAACTAAGCTATTTGTAAAGCACATGGTCAAGCAAGGTGAAGGTAAGATATTAAACGTCTCCTCGGCTGCTGCTTTTCAACCTGGGCCTTTGATGGCGGTTTATTTTGCTACTAAAGCTTATATCTTATCGTTTTCAGAAGCGATCGCTAACGAATTAGAAGGTACAGGTGTCACTGTGACAGTTCTTTGTCCAGGCTCAACCGCATCCGCTTTTCATGAAAGAACCGGAATGGCTGACTCTAAGCTGCTCAAGGGTAAGAGGATGATGGATGCACGAACAGTAGCAGAAGTTGGTTTTCGTGCCTTAATGAAGGGGCAAACCATTGTCATTCCTGGTTTACTCAATGCAATACTTGCAAAAAGCGTCAGATTTGTACCTAGAAACTTAGTGACAAAAATTGTGCGAAATATGCAGGAGGATAAGTAAGCTGGTTGTCATTTGTCATTGGTCAATCAGTATTGCCAACACTTCAAATCCCAGCCAAAATTCTCTACCGCAATAGCAGCAACATAATTGTTAGCGGGTACTAGTTCAAATAAACTCCAGTCTTCAGTTATCTGTAACTTGGCTGGTTCTGTGGGAGTTAGCGACACTTCAACTTGTTCTAACTGGGATAGTCCGTCTCCAGTTGCTTTTAAATAAGCTTCCTTGCAAGTCCAATAACGGAAAAATATCTCTTGCTGTTGGTTGGGAGATAGCGATCGCAACATATCATATTCTCTCGGTAAAAAGAACCGTTTGGCAAGAGCTTCCAAGTCAGACATTGGGCGAATATATTCTAGGTCTACACCAATTGGGCGAGTACAATTCACCGCACACAAACCCAAATCTTGGGAGTGAGACAAGTTAAACGCCAGTCCACTATCGGCAAATTTATCTGCTAATACTGGTTTGCCACGCTGTTGATAATTAAACTGAACTTGTGACGGCTTAATATCCAAATAGCGACCTAATATAGTTCGCAGACTACCGCGACCAGCGATGAAATGCTGTCGATGCTTTGGAAAATAGAACCGTTCAGCACGAGCCATTTCGTCACTGGAAAGAGTTGCAGCTAAATTTTGTAGCTGTGATTCTGCTTGGTTAAGGTCTATGCGCCAGACATGAATTTCATCCTGTAATAGAGTTAAATCTGTTGGTGCAGGTTGCCAAATATCATTAGAACCGATCATTGGGTCAAAAAGTCAAGGGAATTGTACTCTAATAGTTTGTTTAATTACGACGATTATTATGGGTGGATTTATGAGATTTTGCACCTCATTTACCTGAAATCTGCTGTATCTCTTCACTGGTAAATAGTTTATCTCCGAAAGTGTTAAATCTGGAACAAAAAAACCTTGTAAAAGCTGGTTAAAAACTATTAGAACAACTTTTGTGGTGAGGATGAATGATTATTAATTTGCGGTACTTTGCCTTTTTTATTCTACTACTGGCAGCACTGCTATTAGCAATTAGGCAAATGAGCATTGCTTTAGATGAACTAGATATTGAACGCTTTACCCTCTGGACAGGTATTGCTTCTGTCATTGCTGGTTTACCAATGATATTGTGGTAGCTTCTGGATTAACCCTTTCGGGGAATTAAAAATTAAGAATTAAAAATTAACATCCCCTTAAATAAATTTAGTTGCTTTCAAGTCAGGACGAGGTATTTCTAAGCTATTCGCTTTTCCTCCAACCATTCTAAAACCCGATTCCATGCCCACCAAGGATCGGAATCCTTTACTTGACGTTGACACTCTTTGCTACTCAAATAGCCAACATGGCCGCCATATTGAGTCAGGAACAAATCTATTGCGGAATTGTGATCGCACGCTTCTTGTAATTCCGGTATGATACTTGGGTCAAAAAGTGGATCGTCAGCAGCATATAAAATCAAGGTCGGTTTCGAGATTTGGGGCAATATTTGTAAAGCACTACTCGCTTGGTAATATGCTTCCACGGAAGGAAAACCAAGTCGCTTAATTACCAGTTCATTGTCAAAACCCCAAATACTGTTCGCCCGTTCAATCGCTTCTGGGTCAAGGCTTCCCGGATGGGCATCATAGATTCGCCATGCCAGTTTTTTTAAATTTTGGGCAATTCCCGCTTCCAAATATCTGCCGAAGGGCTTTGTAACTAGATAAGATAGCGATCGCTGTGAATCCAAACTCGGACAAATCACCATACCACCGCCAATATCGCTATCTTCTAATCCTAAATCTCCATACTCCCGAATCACCTCACCAGCCACCTTCACCGCCCATAGTGCCAATTGCCCTCCTAAAGAAAACCCTGTAAACCAAAATTTCCCCGGACATCCCATTGCCTTCGCGGCGGCGGCAATGCGAACAAAATCTTCCCCCTCATACAAACCATCAGAAGTCAGAGTCGGGGATAAAACGGCCGTTTTCCCGTGGGCACGCCAATCAAATAACACTACAGCATACCCTTGAGCGTAGGCTTTACGTCCTAGCACTCTTAAAAACCATTCCGTCTCTAACTCTCCAGTAATGCCATAAGTACCGATAATCGTGCTGTGAGCATTTTCCGGGATGGCAACCAAGCCAAAAATTGGCACACCTTGGCCACCAATAAAGATTTTTTCGTGATAAGACGGTTCTGGGTCTTTAGTAGTACTTTGCCAGTTACGTTTTCCCCACAAAGCGGTGTATACAGTCATCATCACACCGTTTTGTAAAAACCAAGACGGATTGTAGGGGGGAGTATAACACATCATAGACTATAAGATTTCGTGTAATTGAGTCTTGATTTCACAGTCATTTAATCTTAATATTTATGTAAGATTTAAAAACTTTTTCATCATTGATTCAAAAATCTTTGTATCTATCAAAGGTTGTTAATTATCCTTAATAAGTAGTAATAATTTTTTAAGAATGCCGAGGATTCTTGTCATAGACGATGACCCAGCGATTTCAGAACTAGTTGCCGTCAACTTGGAAATGGCTGGCTACGATGTTAGTCAAGCTGAAGACGGCATCAAAGGTCAAGCGCTGGCTCTCCAGCTACAACCAGACTTGATCATGCTCGATTTAATGTTGCCCAGGGTAGATGGGTTTACCGTTTGCCAACGCCTGCGCCGCGACGATCGCACCTCTGAGATTCCCGTGTTAATGTTGACGGCTTTGAGCCAAACTCAGGACAAGGTGGAAGGCTTTAATGCTGGCGCAGATGACTACCTCACCAAACCTTTTGAAGTTGAAGAACTGCTGGCGCGGGTGCGGGCACTTTTGCGGCGGACTGACCGGATTCCCCAAGCCGCAAAGCATAGTGAGATTCTCAACTATGGCTCATTAACCCTCGTTCCCGAAAGATTTGAGGCAATATGGTTCAATGAGACGGTGAAATTGACTCACTTGGAATTTGAGCTACTTCACTGCTTGCTGCAACGCCACGGTCAAACAGTTTCTCCCAGCGAAATCCTCAGAGAAGTTTGGGGCTACGATCCTGATGATGACATAGAAACGATTCGAGTGCATATTCGGCATTTAAGAACCAAGCTAGAACCAGATCCTCGTCATCCCCGCTATATCAAGACAGTCTATGGTGCTGGATACTGTCTTGAGTTACCCAGTATACCTCCATCAAATGAAGGGGCTTCAGTAACAGTAGTTGAATGAAATTACACTAAATACCCTTAACTAAGCCACGATTTAGGCAAGACTTTCAGAAACTCTTATTCCTTCCCGTTTAGTTAAGGTTATTAGTGAGATTTTTAGATGTGTAGAGATGTTGCATTGCAATGTCTCTATAAACACGACCGACAATTTTCCAGACAAGAGTGAATAGTCAGGTTAGTCCCAATACAGATCAGATAAGCCCAAAACACTTGTAGAGACGGCGATTTATCGCGTCTCAAAAACCCAAAATTGTTGCCAGTAGCTCTAATGGTCAGTTAAGAAAATAATCGTTGAGGCAGGTAGGGGAAGCAGGGGAAGAGAAAAATGCTTAACCCAAGCGTATTGAGGTTAGTCCTCTGGTTGACATCCAACGTGAAAAGTTAGCCAATCTGATAAGGCAAAGCAGAAAATCAAGGTGCTGTTTCTATGGAGAGTGCTGAGTACTTTTTCTTCCCTACGGGACGCTACGCGAACACTCAGGACTCAGCACTCATATCATGTTCTGTAATTTTGGTTTTCACACAAATAGTTGCGTAAACTCATACATCAAATCCACCCTACCCTTACGTAACATGGCTGGATCTAATCTTTCAGTAGTGTTGCAAGTCATCAAGATAACTAACCGTTGCTGCATTTGAATACCAGAGTCATCAATTACACTCTGATATAAAGTGCCGTCTAGCAAACTGAGAATGTGTTCGGTTTTATTATTGTATTGAGCTACTTCCGAAGCACGATTTTGCGCTAGATTATCAGCTTCGTTAATTACTATACAAATACGCTCTATGTAAGTCGGTGGGACAAAGTTAGCGATCGCATCATGATCTAGAATAAAAATTACATACCCCAAAGGTACAAGAATTTCTTTTGCTACTGCCTGTGTCCAGACTGTTTTACCAGTACCCGGCTCCCCATGCACAACAACTGCTAACTGGTTTTGATTCAGAATCGCTTGCTGTACAGTATCAGTAAAGTTTTGGATATCTGCGGGAAATGTCCGAATCGCAAATTGACTATGAACTTTGCCTACACGACTTTGATATCCACTCAGCATCACCGCTAAGTCGTAAGTCGCTTTGTTAATCAGTGGCGCGAGATTTCTCGCCATTAAAGTATATTGTCGTCGCCCGCGATCGTAGGGATCAATTTGCAACCAAATATCATATTTAGACCAGTAAGCATAAACAGTATTGATAACGTCTAAGCGTTCCCAGGTAACAAATTTATCTATAGGTAAATAAAAATCTCTTTCTGAATAATACTGAGTAATAATGTCGGGATTACCCAACACACCTAAAACTCGCAGTACAGTAATTTCTTGCAGTCGGTTAAGAACATAATCAATAGGAATACTACTACGATTTACAAATTGAACAATAGGTGTTTCGGTACTCAAAACATCTTTGTAACGATGATCTGGTGATTCTGGATCTGGCGTGATGTAATTCCAAAACTTTTCAACTTCGTAGCGGGTATTATCAGATACAATACTTAATAAATTAGCCCACCAAGCATAATTATTTCTTCCTAAAATCTCAGCGACATTACTCGCTAAATTCAAACTTTTTTGACTTAATTCGCGCGAGTCACTGTACAATAGTTGCCACAAAAACCCCCAGTCTAATTCTCGGTTAAATGGTCGCCAACCACAAGCCAGCAAGCTTTGCCTGGTATTATTTGTAGGAGTGCCTTCATTGCTTCTAAAATAATCAAAATCCATATTTATTTAGTTATGCAGCGTTAATCGAGTTATTTTGTGTTGAGTAGAATATTTGGAAAAATTTTTATCGAACAGAATTCAGTGGTCAGAATGGGCTAAACCTTAGCTATACGCTAACAGAATGGATTTTGTATGACTGGCGGATAGCGAGTACTTTCGAGTCATGTCTTGATTATGACCAGAGCTTTCGGAGTCTCCGGCTCCGCTCCTGAATTCTGACTCCTGAATTCTTCTTCAATGCGATCTCAACTAATTACGTACAAATGGCAATTTTATTTCCACTGTGCTGTACTGGCTAGGAAGTCTTTTTAATTTAACTCATTCTTTATGTATTACACTATAATACATATTGATTACCTGTGTCAACTTTTTTGACAGAGTAATTGGTGAGTGGGAGTTTACTTTTAACTATTGATGTACCGACACTAGTTATCCACCTTTACAGCAGGACTAATATCAATCTCCGTATAATTGCTCGTAAGATAAAGCACCTAAACCGATGTTTCGCTAACGCTAAAGTTCCTTTTCCTGCTGGCTGGGTTTGTAGTAAAGGCTTTCTTCATTTCTATTTTAAGAGTTAAAGCTTTTACTACAAACCTTTAATTGTTCACGCTTATGAACGTGGAATAAATTGTATGTTATTTAATTCTTATTCCTTACCTACTTAATCAAGTTGAGTATTTGCCATTAATTTCTATGTAGCCTTCTGAAAGATCGCAACCCCATACAGTCGCAGAAGTTTCTCTACGAGAGGCTTCGCCAACGCCAACATTGAGGCTAACATGAATATTTACTTGATCTTTTGACATAATTTGCCGCAACTGTTCCAGATTTTCATTAGTTAAGCTATTAGGATAAACTTTCACATTATCAAAACTGATAACAACTCTTTCTGGATTTATCTGCTGTTCGTCCTCACATTTGCCTATAGCCATAGCAACTCTTCCCCAATTCGGATCTGCTCCATAGACGGCAGTTTTTACTAATGGTGAATTCACAATTGCTTTAGCTACTTTTTTAGCTTGTGCATAGTTAATCGCCGAATCGACAGTTACCTGAATAATTTTGGTAGCACCTTCTGCATCTCGTGCAATTTTCAGTACTAGTTCTTGTGCAACTTCTTGCAATGCAATGGCAAAATCTGATTCTGAAACTTCACCAGCTAAACCGTTAGCTAGAATCACGGCAGAGTCACTAGTAGAAGTGTCAGTGTCTACACTCAGACAGTTAAAGGTTTTATCTATAGTAGAGCGAAAAATAGAACGAAGGCTATTTGCAGAAATTGCCGCATCAGTAAAAAAGAAAGTTAGGAGGGTAGCCATATTCGGCTCAATCATACCGACACCTTTGGCAATTCCTACCAGTTTGGCGTTTCCTATTTGCCGTGTAACTAGTTTTGGTACTGTATCGGTGGTCATAATACCACGGGCTGCGGCATGAAAATCAGCATCAGTTAATTTTTTTCCCAATCCTAATAAACCTGTTCTGATTTTTTCAATTGGGTAACGTCTGCCAATTACACCTGTAGAAGCGATCGCAATATTATGTGCAGCAATTCCAGTTTCAGTTGCAACTAATTGTAGAACTTCTTGAGCATCAGCGATGCCAACAGCACCATTAGCAACATTTGCATTCTTAGATATAACGACAATTGCTTGTGCTTGGGAATCTTTTAAGTTATCGCGGCTAAGAGTAACACTTGGGCCAGCAAAAAGACTTTGAGTAAAGACTCCATCAGCAACACAAGGAACTGATGATTTAATAAATACAAAATCATCTGTTGTATCTCGGATTCCCAAATTAGTAATAAATGCACTAAAACCTTGAGGTGTGGAAGATATATTTGATGACATTTTTCGCAATTTAATAATTTGCTTTAATTATCTCATATCCCCACCCTCACCCAACAATTTTGGATTGTTTGAGTACTATAAAAAGGAGTCAGAATTCAGAATTTAGAATTCAGAATTCAGAATATTCTACCCATAAAGGGATAGGACTCGCTAATGTTGCCCTATTACCCAGTCGTACATAATTCATACTGTTAGCGGATAGCTAAGGTTTAGCCCATTCTGACTCCTGAGTTCTGAATTCTTCTTATAAATCAGTTAAGGTGAGGGTAAATATTGTCCATCCATTGCCACTTTCTACTTGAATATTTCCTTGCAATTGTTCGATTAATTTCTGTACTATAGGTAAACCTAACCCAGAACCACCTTGATTCCAGATGTCTGCATTGGGGACGCGATAAAATTTCTCAAAGATTCGTGGTAACTCCGTTTTGGATATTTCGGCTGAATTACTAATAGTAATAATAGTTTTTGCGGGCACTTCTGAGGAGTTGTGACTTACATTTAGAATAATTTCACCACCCGCAGGTGTGTATTTACAGGCATTATTGATCAACTCTACTAAGATTCGTTCTAAGCTAACACCATCTGAAAATAGCGGTGGGAGATTTGCAGGGAGATTTAACTGTAGAGTTTGCTGATGTTCTTGAATACGGATTTCAAACGGCTCAATCACCCAATTTAACCAGTGTTGTAGAAGTAAGGTGTCAGGTGTAATAACTTGATAGGATGAGCTTTCTAGCCGTTGTAAGTCTAGTAGATCGTTTATTAATCCTAACTCGCGATCGCACTCGCTTTCCATCAGTTCTAAATAACGTTGAGCTTCCTCAGTATTGGTAGATACTTGTATCATTTGAATCATCAACTTGATGTTACTCAGAGGCGATCGCAATTCGTGGGTAACTAAATTCAAAAAGTCATTTTTGAGTTGATTTATCTCTTCCCATTGCACGACAAGTTGCTCTTGCTCAATTTGCTTTTGATGTGCCTCAATCGCTTGTTTACGCTCAGTAATATCTCGAAAGACTAACACCGCGCCTATAATATTATCTTTGTTATCTTTAATTGGTGCAGCACTGTCATCAATTGGTATTTCTACACCGTCTTTAGTAATTAAGATAGTTTCTGCGGGAATACTGACGATAATACCATCTTGTAGAACTTTGATAATCGGACTTTCAACCGGGTGATGAGTTTCTCCATTGGCTATATTAAATACTTCTGATGAATTTCTACCAAAAGCTTCTTCCCGTTTCCATCCAGTCAGATTTTCAGCAACCGGATTCATAAAAGTTATCAATTCTTGCAGATCACTAGCAATCACACCATCGCTGATACTTCTTAAAAGTGCATCTAGCCATTTTTGATTAACTTTTAATTGCCTTTCTAAACCATGTTTAATCAGAGTTATTTCAATATTTGTTTGTAGTTCTTTTTCTTTGAAAGGTTTGAGTAGATAGCCAAATGGCTCAGTTATCTTAGCTCGCGCTAATGTGTTATCATCTGCATAAGCAGTCAAATAAATTACTGGAATATCCAAATGCTTATAGATTTCTTGAGCAGCTTCTATTCCGTCCATTGAACCTTTGAGTTTAATATCCATCAGCACTAAATCTGGCGATATTTCTAATGCTTTATTAATTGCTTCTTCTCCTGAAGAAGCGATCGCAGGAACTATATAACCAAATTTTATCAGTCGATATTGTAAATCTTTAGCAACAATTGCTTCATCTTCGACGACTAATATTTTTGCGTTTGTCATATTTTAGTTATTTTATATTAATGTAAATGTCAGATGACACTCCACTCCCATAGCGCCTTGGATATTGATATTTCCTGAGAGTTGATTGCTTAAAGCATCTACTAGCAGCCAACCTAAAGAGGCTAGATTTTTGAAATTAAAGTTTGATGGTAAACCAATTCCATCATCACTAACTACAAGTGTAACCTGATTTTTATGGTCTTTTTTAAGATTGATAGAAATCGTACCATTTCTACTTGTGGGAAATGCATATTTTAATGAGTTGGATACAAGCTCATGAATAATCAAGCTGCAAGGAATTGCTGTATCCAAACCGAGAAACACGCGCTCGTCGATATTTATTATCAGAGCGATCGCATCTTCATTAACTTCATAAGCAGCAAATAAACTTGCTACCAAATCTCGAATATATTCACCAAAATTAATCTTTGCTAAGTCTTGAGATTGATACAATTTTTCGTGAACTAGAGCCATTGATTCAATTCGCTGCTGGCTTTGCCGGAATATTACCAAATCTTGTTCGTCTTTAATATAGGCAGATTGCAAGTTTAGCAAACTGGAAATAACCTGCAAATTATTTTTGACACGATGGTAAATTTCTTTTAATAACACCTCTTTTTCTAACAGTGATGCTTGAATTTGCTCCTCCCACTGTTGCCGTTCGTTAATGTCTTCAATCACAGAAATAAAATACTTTGGCTCTCCAGAAAGTTCACGCATTAAAGACACAGTGACATTAACCCAAATGATGGAATTATCTTTGCGGAAATAGCGCTTTTCAGTGGAATAAGTTTGAATATTATCTGCTAAAATCTGGTCAACATATTCTAGATCGGTGTTCAGATCGTCAGGGTGAGTAATATCTTGGAAAGTTAGCAACTGTAGTTCTTCGGGTGTGTAACCGAGAATATTACAAAGCCTCTGGTTAACTAACAACCAGCTTCCATCTATTGCTACATGGGCGATACCAACAGCAGCTTGATGGAATGTAGCACGAAATCGGTGTTCGCTCTCTCGCAATGCTTGTTCTATTCGCTGGCGCTCTATAATTTCTGCCTGTAGGGATTCGTTAATCCTAGTTAAGTCTGCTGTGCGCTCCTCAACCTTGCTTTCTAGTTGCTCTAGCAGGGTACTTAATGCTTCCTCTGCCTGTTTACGTTCAGTAATATCCTTTTGTGTACCTGTCATCCGCAGTACGTTACCATCTTCATCCCATAGCGCTTGGCCCCGATCTAAAATCCATTTATAAGTGCTGTCTTTACATTTGACTCGATACTCGGCAACATAAAATGACTTTTTCTGAGCAAAATGATCTTGAACTGTTTGTGTCACCCATTCGACATCATCTGGATGCACTCGTGTTACCCATTCATCTAAATGGTTAGAAATATCGTGTTCTTCGTAACCAAGCATTTCTTTCCAACGAGGTGAGAAAAAAACTTGATTGGTTTTAACATTCCAGTCCCAAATTCCATCATTATTGCCACGTAAAGCTAATTGCCAGCGTTGTTCACTTTCTCTCAACACCTCTTCAGTGCGTATACGTTCAGCAATTTCTTTTGCTAGTTGGCAATTTGCAACCTCTAGTTGAGCAGGACTGGGTAGAGCTAGTACCTGTGGTATTAATGGCACAAGTTCTATAGCTGTCAATACGGAGACAAAAGCGGTGATAGCTTTGAGTAACCCTGATAGCCAATAAGTAGGATACCAAAGCGTCCATACATCCATTAAATGGGTTGTACCACAAGCAACGATGAATATGCCAAACATTAGGAATATCCACCCAAAAGGCATATCTTGCCGTTTACGGACAAAATAGACCAACATTAATGGAATTGAATAATAAGCAAGTCCAGTTAACACATCCGAAACCAGGTGCAGCCATACTAATTCTGGTTTCCAGAGGTAGCAATGACCGTGGGGAATAAACTGGCTAGTAGAGAAAAAATTACTTAAAAATTCCATCATAAAAACCTATACATTGCATAAGTCTTCACCAAAGCCTGAAGTGCGAAGCAAGAAATTTTTAGCCTAAGAGATTGACAATAAATAGATTAGACCTCAAATAGATTAGACCTCTTGTGGGTTAAGCATCCTGTCATTGGGATGAAAGGGAGTAGGGAGTAGGGAGTGGGGGAATGCATTGCCAATCGGAGACTGGGAGCGAGATAATACCTAAAAGCTGTCCGTCAGAGTTTTCCCGTAGTAGCTAGCGGCTACTAGAGCTTCTACATCCTTTACCTGTCATACGTTCTGAGTCTTTTAACCTGATAATATAAGATTTATTGAACTTAAAGTACCGCGATCGCTTTGGTTATTGTTACCGTATATTTTCTGAAATGAGCCATCGATATGATATATATACCTTCAAAAATCACAGTAATATTTCGCTCATATAAGGTAATTATCATTGAGTTTAATACGTAAATACACGTATTAAACCACTTTTAGAAATGTTTGCTACTCCCTTGATGTTTACTTACGCGTAGGATTTAATCGAATAGTCTGAGCGATCGCAACTATTTTCTAAAGAAACTAAACTCGCAAACCAAAGTATGTCAAAACAAGCTCAGTTGAGCCACTATTGACAATTTCGTGTACTTCTCCTGGTTCTATCGCTACGCAGTTTCCCGGAAGCAGGGGGTATTCTTTAGCGTCAACGTGAATTACTCCCGAACCGGCTTCCACAAAGAATACTTCACACATATCTTGGTGCGCGTGTGCTGGTGCGGTTTGTCCAGGAGCAAAACGTGCTTGAGAAAAGTTTGTGAGGTGAGGTAAATCGCCGAAGCGTAGCATCACCTTTTTCTTGATTGCGGCATTGTGAGAAACAGATTCTTCAGGCAAGTCTTGGAGAGAAGTGGTAATCATTCGGGTCTTAAATCATTAGATAATTCCACAATACCCCTAGACCCATCAATCCTGACTCGTTGACCATCTTGCAGAATCCATGTAGCACCGCGAACATCCATGACTGCGGGAATTCCATACTCACGAGCGACGATCGCACCATGAGAAAGTCTTCCACCAGCTTCGGCAATTAATCCGCCAGCCCTTAATAATAATGGTGCCCAGCCGGAATCTGTGTAAGGTACTACCAGAATTGTATCTCGGTTAATCTCCGGCACGTCTTGTAAATTTCGCAACACCTTCACTCTGCCTTCAGCTTGCCCATGACTGGCTCCAATACCTTGTAAAATTTGGTCAGAGTAAACCTCAGAGGGCGCTAAGGGGTGAGGAGGTGTATTGCCGTAGACTAAAAGAGGTACTTGAATAATCTCACTATCTTGCAGGAATTGCGATCGCCTAAATTCCACTAACTCATCTAAGTTGGAATCTTCACCTACAACTAAACGCCGCACTTCATCAAACTCTAGAAAAAAGATATCGTCTGCTTTCCTCAGTAAACCAGACTCTAACCAAATTTTCTCTAAAGCCAGAAAACTCCAACGCAATTCAGCTAAAAGCCGCGAATAAACTTCGGTGACTCGTCCTTTAATATCTACACGCCGTTGGACAAAGCCACGTTTGCGCTTACTGGCAAAGATACTATTAATTGCGTCTTTCGCGCCTGCTTGTGGTTCGTTCCCCTGCATTAACTGGACAAACATCTGCTGAATCATCTGGGGATTCTCCCGCCAAGTGGGAACGGAGATATCAGTTCCCACTTCACTTAGGTAGCCGTAATCCTGAAGCAATTCGTTAAATTCTTGGAGGACTTTTTCTCCCTCTGGGGTTTGCTTTAATTGCTCAAATACCTGTTGTGGTTCAAACTCAGCCAATATCTGCTTGGCATCAGTGGCGATCGCACTAAGCGTTCTTAATGCTGCAATCTCTGGTGTGACGCTATAATCCATTTGGCTATCCTTCACCCGGAAAATCGCCTGTCTCAGGGCAGCACTCAAGGGAGCTAAAATGCTGTAATATGTTCCTCGGTGCAGCAACTCCAGAATAAAGTCAATTCTTGCTAACAGCTGAGAACTATCCAAATTATCGACGTTTTCCACTGCCAACTGCGATAACCCAGGAATGAACAGTTTATAATAATCCTCCTTGAAGTCCTTTTCTAAACTTAATTCCCGCTTCAGCAACTTCCCTAGTCCTGGCAAATTTTCCCAGGTTGACTGCAAGGATGGTTTACTTAATTTAGCTCCTCTGGTTAAAAATTCCAGACTTTCTGGTGGCAATCCCATACGGAGAAAAATATCTCCTAAGAGGGAGGCATTAAAATAGGCTCTGGAGTAATGCAGACTTGCTGTTTCGGTGAAATCTAACCCCAAAGCGCGATCGCCCAAAACTAAAGTAAAAAATTCTCCCCAAACTCCACAAGTTAAGGGACGATTAATCGACCATGTTAAGGGGTGAATGACTCCGGGAATCACTTCGGCGGCGATTTTGCGTGTCCAGATGGGCAGCAGAGTAGTGATTGGTCGAGATTGCAATACCCAAAGCGTTTGACCATCATAACTCCACTCGATATCTTGGGGAGTGCCATGATAACGTTTTTCCAGTCGGTAGGCTAAGTATGCAACTTGTTTGATTAATGCTTGTGGGACTCGTCCTTGACCTTCTAATTGTACAGAGTAAGAATTTTCTGTTTCAACAACAAAAGCGCGATATTGTTCTGGTGTGACTTTTCCCGAAACGACTTGCGTCGCACTGCCTGGAAGGGCTTCAATGATAATTGCATCACCTTGCTGGGTAATGGGATCGCGGCTGAAAGCAACACCAGAATAGACACTCTGGACTTGTTGTTGAATCAACACAGCCATTGCTGTATCATTTGAGCCGCGATCGCGCCGATATTGGATAGCAGAGGGATGATTGTAGGAAGCTTGAACTTGAGCGATCGCTTGTTGTAATGCCTCTGGGCTAGTAACATTTAGAACTGTTTGATATTGTCCAGCAGCAGAAGCGCGTTCAGAGTCTTCTCCAATCGCAGAGGAACGCACTACTAAAGGAGATAATTCTGATGGCTGGAGAAATTCTGTCAACAGTTCGGGATTATCGATTGGCGCGAGTACCCACCCCTTCGGTACTGGATAGCCCCAGCGCTTAATTTGCGATAACGTCGCCGCCTTTTCTCCGACAATGGCAGCATCTAACTCTTCATCTAAAGAAACCATTGTGCGATCGCCGCGTAAAAATTCCAACATTGCTTGCGATTCTGTTTGTGCCTCTTGGGCTGGCAGGTTCATATCATCAGGAATTTTACGATAAATCCAGCCCATTAAACCCGCTAAGGCAACAGCAACAAGTATTCTGGGAATATCGCTAAAGTGCAGAATTGCCACAAACAGAGGGAAAAGAAGCAAAACCCCAAATTTAACCACCTTTCTTGATTGCAGAATTGTAAAACTAATACCTGCAAAGAAAGACACAAACATTGCCACTAGTGGATCGTGTACGACAAATCCCCAGACAACATTTGTCGTACCTGCCCCTCTACCGATCCAGTATCTACCAATTACTAGAGCAATCAGGGCAACCAATTCCCAAGATGATCCATCAGGAAAGAAAGCGCGGGTGAGTAAAACTGCCGCAATTCCTTTAAAAGCTTCTGACAATACTGCCAAAATGCCGACAAATTTACCACCATGATAGAATGCAGCCGATACACTGATATTTTTTGTACCAACTTGTGATAATCGCTTCCGCTTGAGGGCGTAAGTAATCCATTCAATCAGGGGTAATCCACCCAAGAGGGGGCAGATAATTACAATAACTAAGACACCCCAAGGTTCAAACATTCTGGATTTTGGATTTTAGATTTAAATTTTCCATCTAAAACCTCAAATCTAAAATCTAAAGTTTTGCTGAAATTTTTGATGGTTATTAGGGGGCTTTTTATAGGAAGAATTCAGGAGTCAGAATTCAGAATGATGGCTAGGGCATGAACATAGGAGTTAAGTAGATCGGCGTAAATAATTATTGTTGGGATAAGGCAGGGGCAGGGAGAAAGAGAGTTTGAGCCTTGTTTACTTCTCTTTACACAGTTTGGTTTAATTGTGCCGACTTACTTAAAAAACAATCCAAATTGTAGATTTAGAGGTCTACAATCAGCTAGTGGTTTGAATCCCCCAAGGAAAAGCATTCTGGATTCTGAATTCTGGATTCTGTATTCTTCTTCAATTACTAGTTGCTAAATGGACACTTGGCTAAGACGGAAACCGTTTAAGACAAGTGTCCTTCTAGACTACTAATGGTTTTAGTTTAGCGCATAGGCCGCTTGCAGCGCCCAGATGATCAGAGCAGCGATCGATCCCAGAAGCAACACGGTAGAGATAGTGACTACTTTTGGGGAATCTGCACCCTCAAATTTCATAATTCCTCGATTTAAATCGGACATAGCTTTGTAATCCTCTGTTTTTGGAGCATGAAACATTTGTCCGTTTTGATTGTAGTCCTTCTCTTTGCTGATGATGTTAAATTCATTCTAAGAATTTAGGAATGGGAATTGGGGGCTGGGGATTGGGGACTGGGGACGGGGACATGACAATTTTGTAAATTTACCAAAATCGTTACTTGTCATTGCGAATGAAGCGGAGCGGAATAAAGCGATCGCAACATCTGTAATTTGCGATCGCTTTGCTTCACTGCGTTCCACTCGCAATGAATTATGTTTTTACACATTTGGGATGCTCCTCTGGGGGATGAGGGAGACAAGGGGACAAGGAAAATAACCATACCCAATCCCCAATCCCCACTCCCCAATCCCCAATCCCCAATCCCCAATCCCCATTCCCCCAGTATCATTGAAAAGCAACTTGGTATAAGAGGGTATGAGTAGGTGAAAATAGCACTGATCGTAATTTCGGCGGTGGTTGTGGGATTGTTTGTGTTAGTTGAGATCGGACTGCGATCGCTTTTCGGTTTTGGTAATCCCCTAATTTATATTGGTGATGAGCAGATTGGTTATTTATTAGCTCCTAACCAACGTACCCGCCGTTTTGGTAATCGCATTGAAATTAATGAATATTCTATGCGAGGTAGTCAGATCGAAAAGATACCTGCACCTTCTGGATTGCGAATTCTACTATTAGGTGATTCTATCGCTAATGGTGGCTGGTGGACAGATCAGACGAATACAATATCTAGCTTGATAATGCGTTCTCTAGCATCATCCACTAATAGTAATTACCAAGAAGTAGAAGTGTTAAATGCTTCAGCTAACTCTTGGGGCCCCAGGAACGAATTAGCTTATTTAGAGAAATTTGGCAATTTCAACGCGCAAGCAGTGGTGTTATTAATTAATACCGATGATTTATTTGCTACTCTTCCGACTTCTTTGCCGGTAGGACGCGATCGCAACTATCCAGATCGGAAACCGCCTCTGGCGTTAGCGGAAGTTTGGCAGCGTTATATCCTTAAACAAAAGCCAATTCCCGAACTACAAGCCGTGCAAAATGAACCAGGCGATCGCGTGGGGATTAATTTAGAGGCGATCGCTAAAATTCAAGCCTTGACTCGGCACAACAGCCAATTTCTTCTTGTCATGACTCCCTTACTACGAGAAATTGGTGAACCGGGCCCCCGCGATTATGAAATTAAAGCACGTCAGCGCTTGAGCGATTTTACCAAAGCAGAGCAAATTAACTATATAGACTTTTTACCGAATTTCAATTCAACTACCAACCCGCAAGGTTTGTTTCACGATCATATTCACCTCAACTTGCAGGGCAATAAATTTGTCAGTGAAGTTATAGAGCGATCGCTTTTGAAAATACTCAATATCTCCAAAAAATAAATTTTCCCACCCACCTACGGGAGCAATGCGATTTTGTGAGATGAGTAAACAGGGGAAGAAAAAGAAATAAGTGTATAAGCAATCTGTTTCGGTAGTAAAAAGTACTAAATTTATTCTGACTCCTGACTCCTGAATTCTGTTCAATAAAATGCCAAGTTTATCCAACAAACCTTTTGCCGCAAGCTAGAACTGCCCTCTAGCTAAAAATCACGAGCGATCGCCTGAGAATAACTGATAAAGTTGAGCTACGCAAAGTTGAAAACAGTGTTATATGCCTGGGTTTCTATTAGAAGTTGGTACAGAAGAACTACCTGCAAGTTTTCTCAGTGATGCTTTAGTGCAATGGCAGGAACGCATTCCCCAAAGCCTGGAAGCAAACAGCCTCAAGGGCGCAAATGTCCAGGTGTATGGTACTCCTCGGCGGTTGGCGGTATTAATTACAGGGCTACCATCGCAGCAACCAGACCGAGAAGAAGAAATTAAAGGCCCCCCCGCCCAAGCCGCCTTTAAAGATGGTCAGCCGACAGCCGCCGCCGCAGGCTTTGCCAAAAAGCAAGGTGTGGAACTGGATGCGTTGTCTGTTCGCCCCACTGACAAAGGGGAATTTGTCTTTGTTCTGAAAAAAATTATCGGTCGTCCTGTGGCGGAAATTTTGACCGAACTTGTTCCCCAGTGGATTTGGGGTTTAGAGGGTAAGCGGTTGATGCGTTGGGGAAATGGGGATGCGAGGTTTTCCCGACCAATTCGTTGGCTGGTAGCTTTGTTAGATGAGACAGTGCTGCCTCTAGAATTAGTCAATGGTTCTAAAACGGTTCAGAGCGATCGCATTTCTCAAGGTCATCGGGTCTTACATCCTGAATCTGTGACAATTACCCAGGCTACTGATTATGTTACCGCCCTCAAGTCTGCTTATGTCAACGTTGACCCAGAAGAACGGGCAAATCTGATTAAAGAGCAAGTAAATGCAGTTGCAGAAAATTTAGGTGGGTATACAGTAATTTACCCCGATTTGTTAGCAGAAGTAATCAACCTTGTAGAATATCCCTCCGCAGTTGTCGGAAAATTTGAACCAGAATTTTTGGAATTACCAACTGAGGTAATTACTGAAGTCATGGTTACTCATCAGCGTTATTTTCCTGTATTCAAACCAGGGAGTTTTGAACAAGAATTATTGCCCAACTTCATCACCATTTCTAACGGCGATCCGAAAAAATCAGATATTGTTGCCGTGGGAAATGAAAGGGTAATTCGTGCCAGATTAGCTGATGGTAGATTTTTCTACGAAGCTGATTTAACTAAGCCAATAGATAGCTTTTTACCCCAGTTGGAAAAAGTCACTTTTCAAGAAGAATTGGGTTCGGTACGCGCCAAGGTAGATAGAATAGTTCAAATTGCCGAACAAATTAGCAATCAATTAAAACTAGGGGAAAATCAAAGCCAAAGAATCCAACGTGCTGCTTTATTGTGTAAAGCAGATTTGGTGACACAAATGGTATATGAATTCCCAGAATTGCAAGGCATTATGGGAGAAAAATATGCCTTAGCTAGTGGTGAAGATGCCGAAGTAGCAAAAGCAATTTATCAACATTATTTGCCAAAGGGAGCCGGTGATATTTTACCAGGAACACTCACAGGTAAAATTGTCGGTTTGGCAGATAGATTAGATACTTTAGTGAGCATCTTTGGTTTAGGTTTAATTCCCTCTGGTTCATCCGATCCCTTTGCCTTGCGTCGTGCTGCCAATGCTGTAGTTAAAATTGTTTGGTTTGATAACTTGCCGATAAATTTAGATGATTTATTGAAGCAGATAGCAACAGATTTTGCAGCCAAATATCACAAAGAACAGACATCATTAACCACAGCATTACAAGAGTTTTTCTTGCAACGCATCCGCACTTTACTACAAGAAGAAAAGCAGATTGATTACGACTTAGTAAATGCAGTTTTGGGAGAAAATGACCCAGAATACACAGAACGGACGTTAAAGGATTTATTGGATGTACGCGATCGCGCCTTATACTTACAACAAATCCGCAACGACAGTACCTTAGATAACATCTACGAAACCGTTAACCGTTCCACACGATTAGCGGCTCAAGGCGATTTGGATACAAAACAGCTAGAACCAACAACCGTAGTTCGTCAAGAATTATTCCAAAAACCCTCTGAGAGTGCTTTGTATAAAGCCTTAATCGATTCAGTACCGGAAACTCAAGCAGCACAGCAGACACGAAATTATCAACTGTTAGTAGCAGCACTCACAAAAATTGCTCCGGCAGTTAGTAACTTCTTTGATGGCCCAGATAGCGTTTTAGTTATGGACTCCGATCCAGAAATTAAGCGTAATCGGTTACATCTGCTGGGACTAGTTCGCAATCATGCCCGTGTTTTAGCTGACTTTGGTGCGATCGTTAAAAATCTGTAGCGTAGGTCAACAAAAACTGGTGTAATTTTTGCCAATAAACGCTAGTATAGGGAGTGCTTAACCAGGGACACTCTGCTGCAATCTATGCCTAGAGCTACTGTTATTGGATTGGGAAAGTCCGGTGTTGCTGCGGCGAGATTGTTGAAACGGGAAGGTTGGGAGGTAGAGCTGAGTGATGGCAACACCTCCGAAACCCTCCTGAAACAACAACAAGAACTCGCTGCCGAGCAAATAACCGTAAAACTCGGCCAATCTCTAGAATTAAATGGTGCTAATTTACCCCAATTAATAGTCGTTAGTCCTGGCGTGCCTTGGGATATTCCCGTGTTAGTTGAGGCACGCCAGTTAGGTATTGAAACCATTGGCGAAATGGAACTCGCTTGGCGAAATTTACAATCGCTACCTTGGGTAGGAATTACCGGCACTAACGGCAAAACTACTACTACAGCTTTAATTGCTGCCATTTTCCAAGCAGCAGAATTAAATGCACCAGCCTGCGGGAATATTGGCTATGCTGCTTGTGATGTTGCCCTATCTCAGAGGGGCAGGGGGGCAGAGGGGCAGGGGGGCAGAGGTGAAGGAACTGCGATCCAAAATCATGTTGATTGGGTGATTGCGGAAGTTAGTAGTTATCAAATAGAATCTTCCGTCTCTCTTGCTCCCCGGATCGGTGTTTGGACGACTTTCACGCCGGATCACCTCAGTCGCCATAAAACTTTAGAGAACTATTACAACATCAAAGCCAAGCTATTGCGTCAGTCAGAATTGCAAGTATTCAATGGCGATGATACCTACTTGAGCCAGCTAGGTTTAAGTGCTTGGCCTGATGCCTATTGGACAAGTGTCAGAGGCAAAGATTTCCTGATTAGCGAAAAAGGCTTTTACATCGAAGACGGCTGGGTTGTGGAAAAATTGACTGCAACCTCTGCACCAGAAGCGATTGTGAAAGTATCTAGTTTGCGAATGGTGGGAGTACATAACCAGCAAAATCTTTTGATGGCAGTAGCAACAGCAAGATTAGCGGGAATTAATCGTGATGCGATCGCACTTGCAATTCGGGAATTTCCTGGTGTTGCCCATCGTTTGGAGCATATCTGCACATGGGAAGGTATTGATTTCATTAACGACAGCAAAGCTACTAACTACGATGCTGCTGAAGTTGGTTTAGCATCAGTTAACAGTCCAGCGATTTTAATTGCTGGTGGAGAAGCCAAAGCCGGAGATGATACTGCCTGGCTAGCACAAATTCAAACCAAAGCTGCTGCTGTGTTATTGATTGGTTCTGCTGCACCCGCATTTGCTAAACGTCTGCGAGAGGTGGGGTATCACAATTACCATATTGTGGAAACAATGGAAAGGGCAGTTCCCAAGTCGGCAGAATTAGCCAAGCAGTATCAAGCGCCTGTGGTATTGCTATCTCCGGCTTGCGCGAGTTTCGATCAGTACCCAAATTTTGAGGTGAGGGGCGATCGCTTCCGTCATCTATGCCTTGCTTGGGCGGGAAATTATATGTACGTGGCTCCCTTTTAAGGCATTCTTCCAAAAAAACTATGTCCTCAGTAAATTTTGAACAAAGGCACTCATTTACGAGACAAATTAGTTGTTCACAAATCAAATAGGAGTCCTATATGGGAATACTAAATCCAGAAATCATCAGGATTTAGCAGTATGGTTAGCAATCTAATTAGTATTCCCGTTAGTATTCCCGGATATTACATAACTGAAGAACTCTACAACGGTTCCAGAACCCTTGTTTTTCGAGGGTATC
Organism: Nostoc sp.; assembly: GCF_036916655.1. Classification (GTDB taxonomy): domain Bacteria; phylum Cyanobacteriota; class Cyanobacteriia; order Cyanobacteriales; family Nostocaceae; genus Nostoc. The sequence goes on along the minus strand of NZ_JBALFY010000030.1, from coordinate 22,173 downwards.
GAGAAATCGACTCCTTAAGAGTAGTTATCAAGCTGCTGAAAAATCCTTATCCCAGCTTTAGCGAACTCGTACAATTTCGCAATCAATACACCATTGCCAAAAATCTCAACTTAAAAGGAATCATCCACACCTACAGCCTAGAACCGTACCAGAATAGTTATATATTGGTGATGGAAGACTTTGGGGGAATTTCCCTCAAGGATTATTTCACTAACAATAATAATGTCGCGTCTCTAGATGAATTTTTACAAATAGCCATATCTCTATGTGATATTTTAGATATTCTTTACCGTCAGAGAATTATTCATAAAGATATTAAACCCAGCAATATTTTAATTAACTCCGAAACCAAACAAGTAAAACTAATTGACTTTAGTATTGCCTCTTTGTTACCACGAGAAATCCAAACGCTCATCAGCCCTAATGTATTAGAGGGTACACTTGCTTATATTTCTCCAGAACAAACAGGAAGGATGAATCGGGGAATTGATTACCGGACTGACTTTTATTCTTTGGGTGTAACTTTTTACGAATTGCTCACAGGAAAGTTGCCCTTTGAGTCAAATGAACCAATGGAATTGGTGCATTGTCATATTGCAAAACAAGCACCAGCATTAGTTGACAGCAAAGAAATTCCCCAAGTTATTTCTGATATCGTCATCAAATTGATGGCAAAAAATGCCGAAGATAGATATCAAAGTGCTTTAGGTTTAAAGCATGATTTAGAAAAATGTTTGTACAACATCCAAGAAACTGGTAAAGTTGAAAACTTTGAGATTGGGAAGCGGGATATTTGTGACAGCTTTATTATCCCTGATAAACTTTATGGACGAGAAACCGAAGTAGAAACCCTATTCCAAGCATTCGAGCGCATCAGCACGGGGACAACTGAAATGATGTTGGTAGCTGGTTTTTCGGGTATTGGCAAAACAGCAGTTGTTAACGAAGTTCATAAACCCATTGTTAGACAACGTGGTTATTTTATCAAAGGAAAATTTGACCAATTTAATAGAAATATTCCCTTTTCTGCATTTGTGCAAGCATTCCGGGATTTAATGGGGCAATTGTTAACAGAAAGTGATGCCAAAATCCAACAATGGAAAACCAAAATTTTAGAGGCTGTAGGTGAAAACGGACAAGTAATTGTTGAAGTTATTCCCGAATTAGAAAGAATTATTGGTACTCAAGCACCAGCACAGGAATTATCAGGAACTACGGCACAAAATAGATTTAATTTATTATTCCAGAAATTCACCCAAGTCTTGACTAGTAAAGAACATCCATTAGTGATGTTTTTAGATGATTTGCAATGGGCTGATTCGGCATCACTGAAGTTAATGCAGCTATTAATGGCTGATACAGGATATCTTTTCTTAATTGGTGCATACCGTGATAACGAAGTCAATCCAGCTCATCCGTTAATGTTGACTTTGAGCGAAATTGAAAAAACGTCGGCAACTATTAATACTATTACTTTAGCTCCACTGAATCAAGATAAGGTGAATAAGTTAGTTGCCCAGACACTTAAGTGTGCAGAAAATTTGGCATTACCTCTTTCTAAATTGGTAGAGAAGAAAACTCAAGGTAATCCTTTTTTTGCTACACAATTTCTCAAAGCATTGCATCAAGATGGACTAATTAAATTTGACTTTGATTTAGGCTGTTGGCAATGTGATATTGCAGCAGTGACTCAGCGAGTGTTCACTTCGGATGTGGTTGAATTTATGGCATTACAGTTACAAAAACTGCCAAAATCAACACAAGAGGTTTTAAAGTTAGCTGCTTGTATTGGCAATCAATTTGATTTACAAACATTGGCGATTGTTTGCGAATTATCTGAGGTAGAAACGGCTACTGATTTATGGGCTGCTTTGCAGTCAGATTTGATTTTACCCCAAAGTGAGGTTTATAAATTTTATCAAGATAGTTATGAACACAATCAAATTAACTATCGCTCTGCCCAACCTAGGCATCGCCAGACAGCTAAGTATAAATTCTTGCACGATCGCGTCCAACAAGCTACTTATTCTTTGATTCCTCAAGATCAGAAGCAATCTACTCATTATCGTATTGGCAACTTACTCCTAGAGAATCTCTCAGAGGTCGATAGGGAAAATCAGCTTTTTGAAATTGTTCATCACCTGAATATCGGCAGTTCATTAATTGTTAACCCCTCGAAACGTGAAGAACTTGCCCAGTTAAACTTGGCTACAGGAAATAAAGCCAGAATTTCTACTGCTTATAAAGCTGCTTCTAACTACTTTGTTGCTGGTATTGATTTATTAGCAACAGGCTATTGGGAAAAGCAGTATCAGCTATCTTTAAAATTGTTTCTAGGAAGAGCAGAAGTTGAAACGCTTGCAGGTCATTTTGAGTTGGCATCTAGTTTAATCGAAACAGTTATTGAGCAAACGGATATTTTACTCGATAAATGTGCAGCTTATGAGCTAAAGATGCGAATAAATACTGCCTCTGGACAACCCCAAACTTCTATCGAAACTGCTTTGGTGGCTCTGAACTTATTAGATATTCCATTAGAATCCGAACCTCCTAGCAGTGTTGATTTTGAGCAACTATTAAACCTCCCAGAGATGAGTAATCCTGCCAAACTCAAAGCAATGGAAATTCTCATGTCGGTGATTGGTGCTGCCTATGTTGCCCAGCCCGGACTCATGTTGCCAGTCACCCTAACCATGCTCAAATTATCCACTCAGCATGGCAATTCACCGATTGCTACGTTCACCTATGCTTTTTATGGTGTCTTACTCTGTGGATTTATGGGCGATATTGAACTGGGTTATCAATTTGGTCAACTTTCGCTCAAAATTCTGGAAAAATACGATGCTCGTTTCTTAAAAAGCAAGGTATATGCTCTCTTCTATTCGATGATATGTCCCTGGAAAGAACCTATTTCTGCAACGATTGATGGCTTGCTAGAGTCCATTCAAAGCGGTTTAGACACAGGGGATATAGAATATGCTATGTACAGCTTAAAAGATTACTGCCATTATTATTTCCTAACAGGTGCATTTCTTGATGATGTGAATGCAAAATACGAAAAATATCTGGCATTAAGCCGCAAGATTGAGTATATACATGACGATCTTGCTATCTGGCAGCAGATAGGAATAAACCTGAAAAATTCCCACATTGGAGATGTACAGATTACCCTTGAAAATCTCAATGAGGCAGATACTTTCCATAGTTTGAAAGAGAAGCAATATAATCTACCTTTGTTTAGTGCTTACTTTGCTAAGTGCCAACTAAATTACTTCAAGGGTGACTATGCAAAAGCCATTGAAAATGCAAATGAGGCTAGCATTTACCTTGATTTTGTAATTGGCAAAATCTATCCTACGGTGCATAATTTCTATCTATCGCTGGCACTATTGGGGCTTGTCCAAACATTAGAACCAGAGGAACGTTCAGGATATCTCGATCTAGTCAGGAAAAATCAAAGTCAATTAGAAATCTGGGCTAATCATGCCCCAATGAATATCCTCCACAAATTTTATCTAGTCAAAGCTGAAATTTGTCGAGTTTTGGGAGAGAAAAGCGAAGCCATCGAATATTACGATCGCGCGATCGCTCTCGCCAAGGAAAACGGCTATATCCAAGAAGAAGCCTTAGCCAATGAACTTGCAGCTAAATTTTACCTAGATTGGGGTAAAGAGAAAGTTGCCGCCAGCTATATGCAGGAAGCTTACTACGGCTACGCTCGTTGGGGTGCAAAAGCCAAAATTACCCATTTAGAACAACAATATCCCCAACTACTAGCGGCGATGCTCCCACCCCCTTCCCTTCCCGTTACCCATGAGGGAACCATCGCCCAAACCTTGATGAGAAGTTTCACTAACGTCAATAGCAGCCAGAATTTATGGTTAGATGTTCCGGCGGTAATCAAAGCAGCGCAAGCGATCTCACAAGAAATTGAGTTAGAAAAACTGTTAGCAACCTTGATACAGATGGCGATCACTTCGGCGGGAGCGCAAATCGGTTGTTTAATTCTCCGCCAAGACGAACAATGGTTAGTAGTTGCTCAAGCCGATTCAGAGCAAACACACAGGTTAGAAATCCTCCTCGAACAATGTCAGGAAATTCCCCAAAGTGTTATTTATGCGGTAGCGCGGACACAAGAGACGACTGTGTTTGAAAACTTGAGGGATTCACCACAATTTGCAGGCGATCGCTATGTTACTACCCACCAACCCAAATCCGTGTTATGTACTCCCATTAGCCAGCAAGGAAAATTAATTGGCATCCTGTACTTAGAAAATAATCTTACCACAGGAGCATTTACGAGCGATCGCCTGCAAGTCATTCAACTCCTCACCGCCCAAGCAGCTATTTCCTTGGAAAATGCCCAGTTGTATTGTCAATTAGAGGAATATTCCTATAGTTTGGAGCAAAAAATCTCCGAACGCACCCAAGAACTCACACAAAAAGCAACGCAGCTAGAATCAACATTACAAGAATTACAACGTACTCAATCCCAACTAATTCAAGCGGAAAAAATGTCCAGTTTGGGACAATTAGTTGCTGGTATTGCCCACGAAATTAATAATCCGATTAATTTCATCTATGGCAACCTCGAACCAGCGAGTCAATACGTGACATCCTTAATTGAATTAAATCATTTATACCAAAATAACTACCCACAACCAATCCCAGAAATTGAAGAAAAAATTGCTGATGTGGAACTATATTTTTTAGTTAATGATTTACAAAAGCTGTTTGAATCGATGAAATTAGGAGCAGAACGTATCCGCCAAATTGTTTTATCGCTGCGTAATTTTTCCCGTTTAGATGAATCGGAAATCAAAGCAGTAGATATTCACGAGGGTATTGATAGCACGCTGTTAATTTTACAGCATCGGCTCAAAAATAGTAGCAAAAATACAGAGATTACAATCATTAAAGAATACAGTCAAATGCCTTTAGTTAATTGTTATCCATCTGCTTTAAACCAGGTATTCATGAATATACTCAGTAATGCCATTGATGCCCTAAAAGAATTAGATGTTAATCAAAAACCCACTATTACAATTCGTACTCAAATCCAAGAGCAAAAATATATTTCTATCCAGATTATCGACAACGGGATGGGGATGAACGAATCAGTACGAAATAAGATATTTGAACCATTTTTTACTACGAAACCTGTAGGCAGTGGCACAGGTTTAGGATTGTCAATTAGCTATTCAATTGTCGTAGAACAACATCGAGGTCAGTTAAACTGTATTTCGGCTCCAGGAAATGGTACAGAATTTGTCATTAAAATACCAGTGTAAATTGATTTGCATATCTAAGAATAGGGGTAAAGCAGGACTATTTCAGTCTAGGCATAAACCGCCCAACACTGAAGTGTAGGGCTAATAGCTAAAGTCAGTTAAAACTGACTATAACCAATTCTTAAGTCGTCTAAAGACGACTTTCGCTATTAGAGGATGTTTGAAAAGTTTTGAGCGAATATAATTCGCTACCACACTGGTATTGTCCACCTTTGCGTACTCACACAAAATCAATGTCTTCAACCCACGAAGGTGGGTTTCGTCTGTGTAGCCGCGATTTCTAATCGCCGGGGCTGGTATTAATTTAGACTTTTCAAATAACCTCTTAGACTCAGAATTCATTTTGAGGCGGGCTAGATGAAAATGAAATAGCCCTGGCTGTATAATTGTGTCCCGCCTGAAGTTGATCCACGTACTCATTTTTAATCATTAGCAGCCCATCTATTAAGGATATTTTGGGTTCCCATCCTAATAACTGTTTCATCTTATTATTACTAGCGCACTGATTGACAATCTCTAAATATTTTACTCCTTCTTCAACCTCGACATATTTCTCACCTGGTTTGAAGACACTAATGATACTCTCTATGATATCTCTTACCCTATATTCTTTACCACTGCTAATATTAAATATTTCACCAATAATATTTTGCTTCGGCTCTAATAAGGCTTTGGCTACCACAATAATACCTTCAATAACATCAGAGATATGAATAAAATCTCGCGTATATTCCTGACCGCTTTTTGTCAAACGTAATTCAGGAGTAAGACCATTTTGTAATCTTTGTATAGTACGTGGTACCAGACGTGAACTATTTCTGTCAAGACCCCCGTAAATATTAGCAAAACGCACGATTGCTAATGGTATTTGATAAGTCAGATAATATGATTGCGATATCAAATCCGCACAGATTTTAGAGGTTTCATAGATATTTTTTGCCATCAAAGGTTCATCTTCAAGATAGGGTTTGATTTCGGTTGCATCCCGTCCATAGACCTTATCTGTTGTACTTAAAATCATAGAACATGAGTAAGTACTTTTTCGTATGGCTTCTAATAGAATATAGACTGCACGTATATTGTATTCACAAGTTTGAAAAGGGTTCTCAAAACACCATCCTTCAACTGCAACACCCGCCAGATGGATTACCAGATCAATCTGGCTTGTTAAAATTTTCTGAACCACCTCGTTGTCAGGAATCTCTAAAGAGCTAGTAATAAACTCATCATACCAATGATGATTAGGAGCTTTTACATCCGTTGCTATCAAATAAATATGAGGATAATCTGCTTTGATTTTTTTACATAATTCTGAACTTACGTACCCACTAGCTCCAGTTACGAGCCACACTTTATTGCTTAAGCTGTCTTTTATCTGATCTGAAAACATATAAAACCCAATATTTTTTCTGATGTAGATTTTGTTTGCTTATGCAGCATTTAGATTGAGAAGTAAAAGCCTAATTAGCTTTTTTCTAACTCCATAAATAATGGGCGAATCGGGAGTTAACCGTCTCTGCTGTCAGTGAATGGCGAGTAAAATACTTTGCCATCGGACGGGTGAGCGCTAGTTCGCACCAAAAGACTCGTAAGGCTTTTTGGGTGTCTCGCAAGGCAATTAGATTGACGTGGCGATCGCGGTAAATCTATGAACGAGCGCTTACTTTGCCATTGGCTGATTTCTAAAGTCTTGCTCCTAGTAATCTGTCAATAAATAATTGATGGATAAATACCTGTAGAGACGGCGATTTATCGCGTCTCTCTAACCGTCAAAATGAATTTGACAGACTACTAGACACACGAGGTAATCCAAGCAGTCAACATGCTACAGCAGGCTCTATACCTAAAAGCTCTTCGGAGCAAAACAGCGGTTGTTTGAAAATTGATATCGCCTTTATCTATGGTTTTCTACCACTGACGAGAGAATAGTAACCGGAGGTTGGGGTGACTAATATATCTTCAAATCCACATTCTGTCAGCAATTGATGAAGCTCATCACCTGTGAATTGCTTGCCCTCAGCCATCCAAACCATGCACATCGAAAATGAAGTTGCAACTAAAGGACTATCTTTACTATCTGACAGCAATATTTCATGAAGGTAGATATGACCTCCTTTTGGCAATGCTTCAAAGCTACTACGTGCCAAGTGGAGACATTTTTCTCGCCCCCAGTCATGAAAGATATTACTGAATAAAATTGCATCGTAACCTTTAGGAAAGGGGTCTTTAAAGAAATCTGCTTCTAAAGTATCTATTTGTTCTTGGAGTCTAGCCGAAGAAATGTATTCTTCTGTTATCCTACAAACTACTGGCAGTTCTAAGACAGTGCAACGTATTTCTGGATAATGTTGAGCCAAGGCAAAACTAAAAGCACCAGAGCCACCACCCACATCAAGAAGATGTTTGACATCTGCAAAGTCTCCTGTTTTAGCAGCACATAAGGCGGGAGAGATTGTCTGGCTGTGCATGTGTCTGGTAAAGGCTTTGGCTTGTTCTGGATCTATCTCGTGAGCTTCCCAAATATCTTGATCTTTGTAGATGGTAGACTTATCTTTTTGTAATGCCTCTAGCAGAGATGAGTGAGATAGTGGATTAGTTCGCATTAAATGTAATATTCCACCCCAATAGTAAGGGCTATTGGGAAGGAGGAAATTTCTCGACACATCAGTGATGTAAAACGTTCCTGAATGCTGAACCAGATAACCGATTGATGTCAGGACTCCCAAGAGTGCTTCAGTAGAACGGTTTCCTAAACAAAGGCTTTTCGCTACTTCAGCGGCCGTTGCCGGAGACTTTTCTAATAGAGGAAATAGCCCTAGTTCATCTGCAACAGTAAGCGTAGGAAAATGGAAGATGGACATCCATGTATCCCATAGTAATCGGTCATCACAAGTTGCTGAAGGGAAATTTACTTGTTGAATATATGGTGGCATACGCAGCAGGCTAAGTAGGTGGGCTGCATCAGTGATGGGTTATTGAAGAGAAAGGCTAAGGGAACTGGACAGAAAAAATCATCCCATAGAGGATATCTGCCGAGATAACGGCAAAATGGAACACGTTATCAAGTTATGTAACGCAGATGTTTTAAAATCCCTGATTTTACGTTGTTTCAATATCAGATTGAGCGTGTCATCTCTTGTGAAAACATCTCCTAAAACCGAATTTATTTTGACTCCTTCCTTAACTAAATTAATAACCTAAAATTTTAAAAAAAGGATCAGTAATTATCTATTTATATAAGTACCAAAATATTGGAAATGGGGCTTGAGTAGCAAGCGAGCCGAAAACTGGGATAAGCTTGAAAGTCTTACTATATAGGGCAGGGGAAACGCATCTAATTTGTTTTGACAAAATGTAACTTATATGAATGCAGAAAAAGGAAGTATTGGTAGGTTGATATGAATGTAATAGATGTATATAAAGAAGATTTGATGTAAAATCGGTTCTGTAAGAATCAATAAAATGGGGTGGAAGTGGTATTCTCAATTCATTTGAATGAGACAAAATCTAGAAATGAAGCTACCACCGAAAATCACAATCGCAGATCATTTTAAAGATTTAGAAGACAAGAGAGTTGAGCGTACCAAAAAGCATAAATTAATTGAGATAGTTACCATTGCGATTTGTGCAGTGATTTGTGGAGCAGATAGTTGGGTATTGATGGAGGCTTATGGAAAAATCAAACAAGAATGGCTTAAAAAATTTTTAGAATTACCAAATGGAATTCCATCTCATGACACATTTGCCAGAGTATTTGCGATAATAGAACCCCAACAATTTCAGAATAGTTTTTTGAATTGGATAAAATCTATAAATAAAATTACAGAAGGGGAGGTGATAGCAATAGATGGTAAGACATTAAGGCATTCTTATGATATAGGAAAAGATAAAGGTGCTATTCACATGGTGAGCCAGCGCGTTGCGGGGGTTCCCTCCGTTGTAGCGACTGGCGAACCCGAAGGGTAAGTGCGTGGGCTACTAATAACAGATTAGTGTTAGGACAATGTAAGGTAGAAGAAAAATCAAATGAAATTACAGCGATACCGGAATTAATCAAAGTATTAGATATAGCCGGATGTTTAGTAACAATTGATGCGATGGGATGTCAAAAAGAGATAGTAAAATCAATTGTAGAAAAGTCAAATAAGGAAAGATAATGCGCCACAAAACTTTGCAGTTCTGCGTCATATAGCAGTTAATGCTTTAGGAAAAGAAAAGAGCAAAAAATTGGGAATTATCTGAAGTCAACCAATAGGGCGATTTCCGGGATTGACTGCGTGAATATATTCACTACCCGATCGCGGTCTTCCTCGTTTATAATAAGCTTCTTCTGGTTTACCCCATCCTAGCTGCAAAATCATTTCCAAAAAGTTAGAATTTTCCCACTTGCACAAACTTGCCCACTCTGTTCTTTGAACAATTCTCTCTAAATCAGATGTGACAATTTGTTGGTGTTGTTTACTATTATTGAAACTCAAGTATAAATCCATTCCGATAGTGACTTCATACCAAAATTCTACGATGGAATTTTTAGCGGCTTTTAATATCTCTAAGTCACCATTGAGGGCAATTAACTCAGTATCTATTTCGGGATAGTGCAAGTTTTTTCCTTTAACTGTCACTTCTCGCCAAATAATACCGGAAACTCCATTTTCTTTCTGATACTCGTGAATTGCAGTTTTGAAATCTTGATAGGCAGTAAACTGTTGCAACCCATCAGTGCTGATAAACTGGTCAATTACAGGATTGCCAGAAACTTTTATTTCTAATTTTAGGCGTTTTCCCTTGAGGCAAGCTTGGCGTTCGGCTGCCAAAATTTGAATTAGTTCTTGGGTGGTGTAAACCTTTGACATCAGAATACACTCTATTTAGTCATTGGTCATTGGTCATTAGTCATTAGTCAGTTGCTACGGACTTATAGACTATAGATTAACTTTCTAATCATTATGCTTTGACATCGGCGGTAATGTAGTAACAGATATCACTAAAAATGAGGGTAGACCAATTTGGTCTACCCTATAAGTTATTTAGCTAACTCACTGCTAAACTCATTAAAGGCTCGCCGCTTTAGCTGTGCTGTTTCAGTCCGTGGTAATAAATCAAAGATTTTACGAAATTGATCGTCTATATCTTCAAAAGGTACTTGACCCTTTTTATTCAAAACTACCTCACCTGATTTATTTAACACCACGACTTGAGGAACACTCCCAGCAAAGTAATATCCTGGTTCTGTTGGGTCGTAGCTCTCTTTAGGCGGGATAGTATCTACATTAATCGGCATAATCTCTGCTACCCGACCATAGAATTCCTGTACCCGTGAAATGGAAATGGCATATCTTTTGGAATCGCTACTATCATCCAGATAGAAAGCTAAAAATACGGGTTTATGTTCCGCTAAAGTCTGTGCGAGTGTCTGTCTGGGAGGAACCAATGAACCATTACCAGCATAAACGACAAAGATGTTGCCATCATATAAATCATTATTAAGACCAGCAGATGCAGGTTGCATACTTATAATGAAAAGACTTACAAGCAACAACAGGCATTTGGACAACCACCTTCGCCAGCCAGTAATTTGTTTATGTAAAAAAAGAAACTTTGTGCTATTCATCAAAAAGAACCTTGCAAGCTACTACTTGTTGTGAGTTTGTGCTGAATTTGGCCAACTGGGCTGGATATGTAATTACGCCCACGCACTATTTTTTAAGATAACGCCTACTGAGATTATCTCTCGCAAGTGGCTGGTATCGCTACGCGCAAGTCAAAACAGAGGTAAAGTAGCGCAACAATCCAAAATCTCAAATTGCGAATACTGGCTTTTTCAGCCAGGATTCGCTAAACTCACAAGATTAAATTTGCACTTTTAATTAGCAACCGGCAGAAGACTAGGGTACAGATGTGGGAAACAAAATACAATTCATAGATAGGCTGCGATTGGGTTTCGCGGTGTCAGTAGCAAAGAGTGTGACCTTTATTGTGCGATCGCTCCGTCTGGGTGCTGCTAGTGTGTTACCAGGCTCGATTGCTCGTCGCATTGAACCCAGACTTTTACAATTATTGAGTCAGCAAGTTAAAAACGGAGTGATTTTAATTGCTGGTACTAACGGTAAAACCACTACAGCGCTGCTTTTATGCACGATATTAGAACGCAAGGGTTTTCGTGTCACTCATAATTCTACAGGTGCAAATCTGGAAAATGGCTTGATGACGGCGCTTTTAGAAAGCACCAACTTACTAGGTACGCTAAATACTGATTACGCCATCTTGGAAGTTGATGAAAATATTGTACCAAGAGTATTAGCGCCACTCCAGCCGCGAATCATTCTCTGTTTAAACTTGTTCCGCGACCAACTTGATAGGTACGGGGAAGTAGATACAATCAGTAAGCGTTGGACAAAAGTTATTTCTACCCTACCAGCAGAAACGGTAGTAATTCCCAATGCTGATGACCCAACTTTATCTAACCTCGGTCAGCAGTTACCTCAACGGGTGTTATTCTTTGGCTTGAATGAACCAGAACATTATCTAGAAGCAATTCCTCACGCTGTTGATTCTATTTATTGTCCAAAATGCGGACATTCTCTAGATTACAAGGGTGTTTATTTGTCTCATTTGGGAGATTTTACTTGTCCTAAATGTGGTTTTACTAAAAGTAAACCGACTCTCGAAAGTAATGAATGGTCGCAAATTCTGGTTGGTTTGTACAACAAATATAATACTTTGGCGGCTGCAACTGCGGCTATAGAATTGGGAGTTGATGAAGTAACAATCAGAGATACTATTAATACTTTTCAAGCTGCCTTTGGTCGGGCTGAAGATTTAGTAATTAACGGTAAACGAGTACGGATATTGTTATCAAAAAATCCTGTAGGAACGAATGAAACCATTCGCGTAGTTACTCAAAGCACAGATAAAACCACACTACTGGTATTGAACGATCGCACGCCCGATGGCACTGATGTATCCTGGATTTGGGACGTAGACACCGAGAAATTAGTCGAACGCGGCGGGACTTTAGTAGTGAGTGGCGATCGCGTCTACGATATGGCTCTACGTCTACGTTACAGCCAAAAGTCCCCTGAGAGTAACTTAAATTTGATTGTCGAAGAAGATTTGCGACAAGCGATCGCTACTGCATTAGAGCATACACCAGAGAATGAAACTCTGCACATTCTGCCCACCTATTCAGCCATGCTAGAAGTGCGAGAGGTTCTGACTGGTCGTAAAATTCTTTAAATTTGTCATTTGTCATTTGTCATTTGTCATTTGTGATCGTCCAATTTCCAATTCCCCATTCCCCATTCCCTATTCCCTATTCCCCATTCCCTAAATTTATGACTTCTCAAAATTTAGAATTAACAATTGGTTGGCTTTATCCGACGCTGATGAGTACTTATGGCGATCGCGGTAATGTAATTACTATAGAACGTCGCGCTCAATGGCGGGGATACGATGTGAAAGTATTACCCCTAGATCAAAATTCCACAGCCGCAGATATTAGAACTGTAGATGTCATCGTCGGTGGTGGCGCGCAAGACCGCCAGCAAGAGATTGTCATGCGTGATTTGCAAGGTGCAAAAGCTGATGCAATGCGCGACAAAATCGAAAATGGCACACCAGGAGTATTTACTTGTGGTTCACCCCAATTACTGGGACATTATTATGAACCAGGCTTGGGACAAAGAATTGATGGTTTGGGAATACTCGATTTAGTTTCTGTGCATCCTGGTGAAAATACTAAGCGCTGTATTGGTAACTTGGTAATTGAAGTGACAGCTTCACGTCTAGCGCGAGATTTAAAAGAGATGACGGGTAGCACACCATATTTGGTAGGCTTTGAAAATCACGGCGGACGTACCAAGTTGGGAAAAGTGGAAGCTTTGGGGCGTGTGGTGTACGGTTTGGGAAATAATGGTGAAGATGGGACGGAAGGAGCATTTTATCAAAATGCGATCGCTACTTATTCTCACGGCCCTTTATTACCGAAAAATCCCTTTGTTGCAGATTGGTTAATTCAAACAGCGCTGCGGCTAAAGTATCAACAGGAAATTACCTTAAAACCTTTTGACGATAGCCTCGCTGCACAAGCAAGAGAAGCGATGTTTAAGCGATTGAAAGTGAGTTTACCAAGTGCTGCTGCGGCGAAAGTATAACCTCAGTTCGCTGATTAAGCCTCTCTTCGTGTCGGGGAGAGGTTTGGAGAGGGGTCAAATTTGACATAAAGCGAGAGGGCAAAGTATGACTCAAGCCTTAACCAAACAAGTAACATTTGATGAATTTATCGCCTGGTATCCCGAATCTTCAGACAGGCATTATGAACTACATGATGGGGTAATTGTTGAAATGCCTAAGCCAAGAGGGAAGCACTCAGAGATAGCTGGGTTTATCAATGGTTCTTTGTTTATTGAAATAACCCGTTTGTCAATCCCTTGGTTTATCCCTAAAGAATGCGTCATCAAATCAGTTAACACTGATTCAGGTTATGAACCAGATGTCATAGTTCTTGATAGACAAGCTGTTATGGATGAACCTCGGTGGAAAAAAGAATCTATCATCACGCGGGGTAGTTCCGTCAAGTTGGTTGTAGAAGTTGTTTCAACTAACTGGAGTGATGATTATGCATTGAAGCTTGAAGATTACGAATCTTTGGGCATTCCAGAATATTGGATTGTAGATTATTTAGGTTTAGGTGGTAGGCGCTTTATTGGCAATCCTAAACAACCAACTATCTCGATTTACCAATTAATTGAAGGTGAGTATCAGGTTAAGCAATTTAGGGGAAGCGATCGCATTCAATCCCCAGCGTTCCCAGAGTTGAATTTAACTGCTGAACAGATTTTTCGGGCTGGAGAAGTCGCGTAAACAAGGGCTAAAAAAGTAAAAGAGTATCAAAGACTCGTCCGCGAGTATCAAAGACTCGTCCGCGAGTATCAAAGACTCGTCCGCGAGTATCAAAGACTCATCCGCGAGTATCAAAGACTCATCCGCGAGTATCAAAGACTCATCCGCGAGTATCAAAGACTCATCCGCGAGTATCAAAGACTCGTCCACGAGTATCAAAGACTCGTCCACGAGTATCAAAGACTCGTCCACGAGTATTAAAGACTTGTTCACGAGTGTCAAAGACTCGTCCGCGAGTATCAAAGACTCGTCCACGAGTGTCAAAGACTCGTCCACGAGTGTCAAAGACTCATTCACGAGTATCGAAGACTCGTTTAGAAGTCAATTAAAGCTATTGGTAATGATAAATTATTTTTAGATTCAGTAAAAATTCTTAGCGATCGCGTAGTCTTACACAGGATAGTAGATTGCTCTGATATCTTGCAGCATTCTTAACCCTCTTTTGTCACTCTCCGAAAACATTTGCCATTTCTGGATTCTAGAGCTTTTGTATAGCAAGTGATCGCGCGATTCTTTTCTAATAACAAATACAAGACCAATTTTTTTCTAATAGTATAGCTTGTATTGATTGCCTCATCAGGCTTCTAGCGATCGCCCTCCCGGAGAGTGACAGAAGAGGGTTAATTAGTAACTGCGATCGCCTGAAACTCGAAATTCTAGGAACCAATAGCCAAAGCCACTCAAGTGGACTAAAACCTGTGGCGGTTATTGGGATTAGTGCAAAATATTAGTGGTTGCAAAATTGTCCAGCAAATCAGGGGCATTACATATAACTTTCGTTAACAGGTGAACCTCAGTATGGCAAACACGCCTCAACGTTTCCTTGAAAAAATCCGAGAAGCGAAAAAGAAACGGCTTAAAGAATTAGATTTAAGCAATCATCTGGGTACTCATAACAAGGAAAAATTAACAGAGGTTCCTGCTGAGGTGTTTGAACTGGAATGGTTGGAGGTTTTGAATTTAAGCGGCAACGGATTAAGGACACTGCCAGAAACGATCGCCCGCCTGCCACAACTCACTTTCCTGGATTTAAGCGGCAACCAATTAACGGAGTTGCCAGAAGCGATCGCCAGTCTCCAACAACTCACCACCCTGTATTTAAGCCGCAACCAATTAACGGAGTTGCCAGAAGCGATCGCCAGTTTCCAACAACTCACCACCCTGTATTTAAGCCGCAACCAATTAACGGAGTTGCCAGAAGCGATCGCCCGCTTGCAACAACTCACTGCCCTGGGTTTAAGCTGCAACCAATTAACGACGCTGCCAGAAGCGATCGCCCGCCTGCAAAAACTCACTTACCTGGGTTTAGCCGACAACCAATTAACGACGCTGCCAGAAGCGATCGCCCGCCTACAACAACTCACTTCCCTGAATTTAAGGAGCAACCGATTAACGACACTGCCAGAAGCGATCGCCAGCCTGCCACAACTCACCTACCTGAATTTAAGCGGCAATGCCATCGAAAAGCCACCACCAGAAATTGTTAAACAAGGTCTTCAGGCGATTAAGGATTATTTCCGACAATTGACAACAGAAGGCACAGATTATCTGTATGAAGCAAAGTTACTAATTGTTGGTGAAGGAGGCGCAGGGAAGACAACACTGGCGAAGAAAATTGAAAATCCAAATTATCAACTCCGAGAAGAAGACACTACAAAGGGAATTGAGGTTATACAGTGGCGTTTCCCAATAGAAAATCAGCGAGAATTTCGAGTCAACATCTGGGATTTTGGTGGACAAGAGATTTACCATGCTACTCACCAGTTTTTCCTTACTAAGCGTTCTCTCTACGTTTTAGTAGCAGATACCCGCAAGGAAGACACGGATTTTTATTACTGGTTGAATGTAGTAGAACTGTTGAGCGATAACAGTCCGTTGCTAATCATCAAAAATGAGAAACAAAACCGCCACCGAGAAATCAATGAACGTGAATTACGGGGGCAGTTTACTAATTTGAAGGAGACTTTACCAACAAACCTTGCTACCAACAGGGGTTTAGAACAAGTTTTAGAACAAATCAAGCATTACGTTAAAAGTCTGCCCCATATTGGCAGTCCCCTCCCAAAAACCTGGGTTAGAGTCCGGGAAGCTTTGGAGAGTGACAAACGCAATTACATCGGCTTAGATGAATACCTGAACATCTGCCAAAGAAATGGGTTCACCCAAAGAAATGACAACTTGCAGTTGAACAGCTATCTGCACAATTTGGGAGTATGCTTGCACTTCCAAGAAGACCCACTTTTGAACAAGACTGTTATCCTCAAACCCAAGTGGGGAACTGATGCAGTCTACAAAGTGCTGGATAATGAAAAGGTGATTAGCAATCTAGGCAGTTTCACCCGGTCTGACTTGGCAAACATCTGGTGTGAAGACGAATACGCCACGATGCATGATGAACTCTTGCGCTTGATGATCAACTTCAAGCTGTGCTACGAAATTCCTAGAAGCCAAGGAAAGTATATTGCCCCACAACTGCTATCTGCTAACCAATCCTCATATAACTGGGATGAAACCAACAACCTGATTCTGCGTTACACTTACGACTTCATGCCCAAGGGCATCATCACCCAGTTCATCGTTGCCATGCATGAGTTAATGAATGAACAACAATGTGTCTGGAAAAGCGGCGTTGTTCTCAGCAAAGACCAGACAAAGGCAGAGGTGATTGAATATTACGGTAAGCGGGAGATTAAGATTCGAGTCTCAGGTCGTCACAAAAGAGATTTGATGACCATAGTTACACATGAACTCGATAAAATTCATGACTCGTATCAGCGGTTAAAGTATAACAAGTTAATCCCCTGTAATTGTGACACCTGCAAAGATAGCCAAGAGCCACACTTTTACCCTTTTGAGATATTGCGACAGTTTGTAGCCGATAGGCAAGAACGCATTCAATGTCAAAAAAGCTATCAAATGGTTAATGTCTTGGGCTTAATTGATGATGTGATGGACAGAAAGGAGTTACTGAAAGCAGAACAGCAGATGGGTGGCGATTTTCTGCCTAATTACTCTGAGACAAGAAGGGAAAATGTCGTTGTAACAATTAATAATGTAATTCAGCCATCAAAGCAAGAGAATAATTTTATGACAGAACCATCTAAACAGGAAGATAATTCTAAACCAGAAGTGCAGGTTACGCTTCCGTTTGCGTTTAGAAATGGAATGTTCTATTTATTTGTATTTGTAGTTGTATTTTGTTTAATTGCATTCTTTGGTGGTTCGCTACCATTTCATTATCTAGCTTTAGCAATTATTGGTACAGCAATATTTATCGTCTTAATAGGCGTTCTGCAACTCCGTCAAGATGACCGCCTATCTGAGAAATCTTTTGTAGATTTAACAAAAATGGTACTGGAACAGTTGCCTTTAATTAGTAATATTATTAAGCAGTTTCAAGGCAACAAATAAAAGCCCCGGCGAATGGAATTCGCGGCTATACAAACATAGACGCTTTGCGGCTTCCCGCAGGGTAGTCCGCCTGCGCGGACTAAGAAAAAATTGAGGGTTTGAAACCCACCTCCGTGGGTTTTGTCTGTGTAGACGCGGTTTCTAATCGCCTGGTATTAAATTAGACTTTTTAAACACCCTAAGAGGCTGTTTATTAAACAAAAAAGTGGTTCTGCAATCAGCAGAACCACTAAAGCTTTCGCAAACCTGTTATAAGTTAACGAACTGCTCCTTGATAAGAAACAGTATCAATCGGTTTCATTAGATATAGCCGCAATAACTGCCAGCCATTGGAAATGTAAAGCGGTAATTTTTGGAAGAATTGCAGGAATTTGGGAGTGTTGGAATTAGCGATCGCACCCAACTTCTCATTATTGCTTACACAAACATCCAAGCGCTGATAAAACTCTGGATTTTCTACATCCAGCATCAGCGGGAACACCCTACCTGCATTCTCGTTGGTCTTTTCAATTACATGGATATCGTATTCTCGTGCATCCAGTCCAAGGGTGGCATAAAAGTCCTTGCGTTGGATGTCATTGAGATACATGGTCGCAAACACCGACAATAGGAAGAACCGACTCCACAGCCGTGCTTTCCAATCATTCAACATTTGCGGCTGAGATTTCATGATCGCATCAAAGAAATCGCCGTGACGATTTTCATCTTGACACCAGTTTTCAAAGAACCGGAAGATTGGATAAACCCGGTCTTCGGGATGTGTTTCTAAATGGCGAAAAATGGTGATATAGCGCCAATAACCAATCTTTTCAGAAAGATAAGTGGCGTAGAAGATGAATTTCGGTTTGAAGAAAGTATAACTGCGGCTCTTAGTCAAAAACCCTAAATCTAGGGACATATTAAAGTCCGACAAAGCTTTGTTCAAAAAGCCAGCGTGACGTGCTTCATCCCGTGACATCAGGTTAAAACACTCTGCCAAAACGGGGCTTTTGCCTTTCAAGCGACGACCAAGTTCTTTATACAGCAAAAAGCCGGAAAACTCTGCCGTACAAGAACGTTCTAGAAATTCAACGAACAACTTGCGAGTTTCCCCGTCAATATGATCCCAGGATTGTTCAAACTCGGCATCGCGAACAAAGTGGTGGCGGTTGTAGTCAGTGCGGAACTCTTCGAGAATGGCTTGTAACTCGTCTTCGTTGACGGAGATATCCATCCGTGCCATTTCATCAAAATCGGTAGTATAAAACCGAGGTGTTAACAGGGTTTCTTTTGCCGGGACTTTAATCCCTGGCCGGATTTCTTCAAAGCCTGGTTTTTTGAGGGAATCTACCATGTCTTGATTTCTCTTTCGTCTTTATTATCTTAAGTAGACCTTTCGGGTGACGCTATTACGTCCCTACCGCTACGTTAACGGTAGTTCCTCATGGGGAAACCCCTTTGGCGCTAGCCTCTCCCTTTGGGAGAAGACCGGACTGACTTACCAGAAAGCCAAGGGTAATGCTCTGGCAAACCGTAACAGCCCATAATAATCCAATTGTATAAAGTTCAGTCTACCAAGGTGCGGGTTAGAAACTTATAAGCAAAACATTAAGAGTTGCAACAATAATTCAATGTTTGAGGGATCAACAATCGCAGATTGGCAGTTAAGCAAAGGTAGTTTTAGCGATCGCCATTGTTTCGATTCAGTAAATCAACACGCATTTTCTGTATCTAAAAAGCTATAAATTCAGTAATTTGCCGTGGTTGTTACTACAATAAAAAATTTATGGAGTTTGATGGATTAAAGCGATCGTTAATTTATTAACAATCGACAACTAGCATAATTACTTAAAAAAATTAAATATTTAGTAATATGTTACACTCTTTTCAGTGACTATAGGTTAGTAGGTTAGATAGTTTGAAAAGTTTTGGGCGAATATAGTTTGCTACTACACTAGCATTGTGCGCCTCCGCAGACCAACACAAAATCAGGGTTTTCAACCCACGGAGATGGGTTTTGCCTGTGTAGCCGCGATTTCTAATCGCCTGGGCAAGTAATAAATTAGACTTTTCAAACAACCTCTTAGACAACAAGAGCAAATCCAAAGGGTTGAAAACAAGATGAATCTTGAAAACAATCAGCGTAAAAGCCGACTTCTTGTTTCTTACATCTTGTGTGCAGCCGTCTTTCTAGGATTAGGAGGACTGCACCGTTTTTACAATGGCAAGATCGTAAGTGGTTTATTCTGGCTGTTGACTGGTGGTGTGTTTGGTATAGGGCAGCTTTTAGATTTGTTCATCATCCCTGAGATGGTTGATAAATACGAGCATAAGCTGAGATTAAAAGTAGGTGTATCTCCCTTGGGTGTACCGTTAAATCAAGCAGTGGTTGCCTCTCAAGTCCACGAGCCAACAAGCAACAAACTCATGATTGAACTCATCGAAACGGCAAAAAGCAAGGGTGATAACTTACTCCTCAAAGAACGTTATCGTGCGATCAAACAAATAGGACAAGGTGGTTTTGGTAAAACCTTCTTAGCTGTAGATGAAGATAAACCTTCAAAACCATTATGCGTAATTAAACAATTTTATCCTCAAGCTCAAGGTACTGGCACTCTTGCAAAAGCCATAGAATTATTTAATCAAGAAGCAGTACAGTTAGATTTATTAGGCAAACATCCCCAAATTCCTGAACTACTGGCATATTTTACCCAAGAAAACGAGCAGTATCTTGTACAAGAATTTATCGACGGGCAAAATTTAGCTCAAGAGTTAGCAGATAGAGGTACTTTTAATGAAACGCAAATATGGCAATTATTAAATGATTTATTACCAGTATTACAATTCTGTCACGCCAGAAAAGTAATTCACCGCGATATCAAGCCAGAAAATATTATTTTACGTAAGAGCGAAACCCAACGCAAATTAGTATTAGTAGATTTTGGCGCTGCTAAATCTGCCACTAGCACCGCCTTAAATAGAACTGGTACAAGTATTGGTAGTCCTGAATATGTGGCACCTGAACAAATGAGAGGTAGAGCTGTTTTTGCCAGCGATATTTACAGTTTAGGTGCTACTTGCATTAATTTATTAACTGGGCGATCGCCCTTCGATTCTTATGATATTAATAACGATACTTGGGTTTGGCAGCAATACTTAAAAACTCCTGTTAGTCATAAGTTGAGTCGCATTCTTAACAAGATGCTAGAAAGTATTCCCATTCGACGTTATCAAACAGTAGATGAAGTTCTTAAAGACTTAAATAAACACTCTTGAAGAATTCAGAATTCAGAATGGGCTAAACGCCCCGCTATCGCTAACAGGAGTCAGAATCAAGACGGATGCTAAAAGCGTAGCTTGCTTCCCTGTAAGGGTACAAATAGTCGCTATCCACCAGTAATACAGAATTCATTCTAAATTCTGACTCCTGAATTTTATCGATAATTTAATGCAAAATTTTAGTTATTGATAACGACCCCAATGTTGGAGTCGTCACCTACCATTTCTACGAACTTTAATTATTGTCATTTGTCCTTAGTCATTTGTCCTTTGTTAAAAACTAATGACCAATGACCAATGACCAATGACTAATTTCTACCTAACCACTTTTGACCATCTAATCGCTGAACTAAGCCAAATACCAACAAATCGAGGGTAATTCTGCGCTCATCGATTAAGAATGACTCAAGAGTGCTAGGTTTTTTGCCTTCATTACAAGAAAATCCCTTTTTTCCTTGAATATCTTCTTCGGGGAAATACAGATTAAACTGACGCCGACCAGTTTCCGACCAACTGCCGATAATTTGCCACCATTCTTCGGCGGATTCAAAGCCAGTGATTGGTACTTTCTGCTTGGCAAAAGACACCTGTAAATCTTGCACACCTTTTTGAGCGATCGCTTTTTGTAAAGCTGGCAAGTAGTCTTGCTCAATGAACTGTACAAATGGCTTATCTTCAACAGATGGGGCTTTTTCTTTTTTGGCGGCTTTAGCGGCGGCTGGTTTTTCTTCCGTTGCGTCGGCGGCTGGTTTTTCGCCTACTGCGGGTTTTTCTCGCTTGGGTGGTTTAGCAGCATTAGGATTATCTTCGGGGTTTGCGGCTTTAGGATCTGGCGTGTTGGCAGTAGGGAGGTCTGTGGCTTCGGATGAGTCTGTACTAGGAACTTGATTGTGATTGGTTTCGTCTGCCATTGCTCAGGTCAATCCTTTAATCTAGCTTTGGGAGCGATCGCTCACCTTGATGTATCGGGTATTTTTATTTTGACATACTAGTACCGCAAGGCGGAATTCAAAATGACGCTCTCTACGAGACGCTGCGCCTAGCAAGATCCCCAGAACCGCGACTTCTTGAAGAAGTCGCGGTTCTAGCAGCCCAACAAAATGAATTTGGCAGTTAGAGAGACGCGATAAATCGCCGTCTCTACAAGTTTGGATTTGCGGTTTTAGATATTCAATCCAAAATCCAAAATCCAAAATCTAAAATTCTTCCGCCTCCTTTAAGAGAACTCCACAGAATGATTGATCCAAAAGCTGTCATTGCGAGCGAAACGGAGTGTAGCAAAGCAATCCCAAGATTTTGCGGTTGCTTCATT
>NZ_JBALFY010000029.1:0-6661 GCF_036916655.1 Nostoc sp. | reverse complement strand
GAAATTTGGTAAGTTGGGGCTATTTGAACTTAATTACAGTCAGAAATAAATAACCCTTCATTGTACCAGAAAATATTTATGCAAGAGTTCTATTGGATGGATGGATAATTTATTTCTTGGAGTTCCCTAAATTAAATCCAAGAGTTGAACCACATTCGGAGCTTATAACCGTCAGGGGAGAGGGGTAAACCCAAATAAATAGGCATCCAGAAAATAAAGGCAGCCAGAATAACAAAAGTAATGGTGACACCTAGCACTCGGAGTTGTTGATAATAGCTGCGAAGACACTGATCGACAAACCAAGCGATCGCTAAAAATACAAACACCACTGCACACATATAGTGGTAGATAAAAGCGCACCTCGTCACCCTCACCCAAGGTAAGAAGTTAGCGGCATAATTGATAACTATATACAAGGCAATCCAAGTATCAACACTAAGAGTTGCAGGTACAGAAAAACGCTTTTCCTTTACCCAAGGAATTACGACTTGTGACACCAGCATTCCTACTAAAAACAACATCGCTGCATCACCAAACCACCATAAAAATGGATTACCCATTGCATGGACATCATAAATAACTTGTCCAGCACCAGCAGGCAAAGGTGGCCCCATTACAGGTAATGGTTCGGTGATACTTTCTGCCGTTTGGTAATAATATGCCATTGGTCGAGTCATCAAAGGCCATTTATACCAAGCAGCACAGTAAGGATGCACATCTGAACTATTACCACCTAAATGCAAATGAAATTTCAAAATTTGCTCATGTACTGCAATAAATCCATAAGTTTTATCTAGTTGAAGGTGAGGAATCCAGATGATGCTGTAGATAAAAGCTGGAATTATCCCTAGATAAAATAACATCTGGAAAATATTTAGCTGAGTCAAGTTTTGTAGTGGTGACTCAGATGATAGAGATGGTGAAAAGGGTGGAGAATAAGTACTAACTCCTGAATTCTGGCTCCTGTTAGCGGGGCGTTTAGCCCATTCTGACTCCTGAATTCTGCCTCCTACCTCCTCCAATGAAGGGGATGTAAACAAGAGTTTTGAGTCAGAAAAAGAATGCATCAAATGAATTACCCAAGCTGCTATCCAAACAACATAAGCACCTGACAGGAACCATAAACCATTCCATTTAGTACCAACTGATGCACCAAAAGCAATGCCAGCGAAAACTAACCAAAAAGAACGCCGCCGATTTTGGTTATCTAATGCCAACAATAAAAACCAATGACCTAATAAACCAAAGATAACGATATAAATATTACTTAAGGCATAGCGAGACTCAACTAGAAAAATGCCGTCAAAAGCTGTGAAGAAACCTGCAATTATTGCAAAGGTACGGCGATAACTCAATTGATAAGCGATCGCAGCCACAACTACAGGGATAAATGAGCCTGTGAGGGCATTGAACCAACGATAAGTCCAAGGCGATCGCAATGAACCTGTCAGCCCATTTACGGTATCGTGCCAAAAAGGAATGTGACTACCAATCCAAATGCCAATACCAATAATATATTGACTCAGCGGCGGGTGAGCATTAAAAAATGGTGTCCGCGTGAGATAATTATTGCCGAATTTAGCAAAGTAAACTTCATCAAATACCAGAGTGTTAAATCGCTCCAGTCCCCAAAACCGTAAAGCAAGTGAGAGAAGAAATACACTCACCATCCCAATTCGGAACCATTTTTTAGTCATTAGTCATTAGTCATTTGTAATTGGGCATTGGGTAATAATTAATATCCCCTATTTTCTACTCCCTCATCCCCCTCTATTTTTACAGGTGTATTTAGTTGGAACAGGAGTAATTTAATACCGTAATACTTGTTTGTCTGTCCTACTGGTTTCATACCCAATCGTTCGGTTACACGGATTGAAGCATGATTTTCTGGCTTCACTACGGCATAAATCACTGGCAAGTTAAAAATACTAAATCCGTAGTTGAGCATAGCTTGTCCTGCTTCTGTTGCATACCCTTTACCCCAAGCATCTCGCCGCAAGTGCCAGCCTACCTCATAATCTTGAGTGGGTAAACCATCTTTGTCGGGCAATTGTTTAAGAAGGATAGTTCCCACAATTGTTGTAGTTTCCTTTTCAACAATTGCCCAAGCTCCAGTACCATTCTTGCGTTGGTGCATTCGCTCGATACCTTCAATCAAGCGCTGACGCTGTAACTCAATACTTGTGACGTGAGAAGATTTACCAAGAAAGTGCGTAACTTCAGGATCGCTGTACATTATAAAGGCTTGTTCGGCATCGCGTTCGGGTATCCAACTGCGAATAATCAAGCGTTCGGTTTCCAAAAGATTTGTCATCTGGCTTTTGGTTAAACTAAGTCGCTATTCTACAAGATACTAAGATACTTGTGGTTGGGTAGTTATCCAGAAGTTCAACTACTGTTGGTTATGCAATCGCAAATTCTGAATTTTTTCTCAATTCCTCAGACCGAAATCCCAATACAATCCGATTTTTTGGTACACCTACCCTAGTTAATTCTGTTGCCACCCCATCTTCAGTACCATCACGTTGAATCCAAATTTTGCCATCTATAATATCAATGTGAATCAGACAGCCATGCACGCGACGAGTCGCAGTTGGAGACAGTTCAGGCACGGGTTCTCGACCAAGAATCATCACCAAATATCGATCCTGTTCTTTATCAAAAATAGTTTCATGTTGAATATCACCGTAGGAGTAAGGAATTTTCGTGTGTTCAGTAAGAATGCTACAAATTATCTGTCTATATTGTTCCAGAGTATCCATCGGACTATAACCTCCCGCTTTGGATTAAAAACGATGAGAGGAATTTTGTAGTCTTCCAATATAAGTTTACCAAGCGGTTCTTCCTCAAAAATGTCAGTAAAAATATCCTCATGAACAGCAATATACAAAACCCTGTCTGGATAGTTGCGGGACATTACAGCAAGGTAAGTAAAGTATTGACCAATTGCTTGTTCTAAGTCTGCTACTTCTGAGTCACCACTGAAAGTTTTAATTTCAACAGCAATTTTCTCTGTTCCTTTTTCTGCTATGAGCAACTTTTCGGCTGCTAAATCCACGTAAAGATCCTTTTTACCCCACTTTAGATGAAAGGGATCGTCAGTAACAATCCAGGCATCTTTAATTAGGGCATTCTTCAAGTTTTCGTGGTAGCGGTCTCTAACTGGCATAAATTACTCGAATTACAAATTATTAGTACCCTCGACTTTTGCCACTTCTAGCATTGTTTTTAAAACCGAATCTGGATTCAGACTAATTGAGTCAATTCCTTGTTCCACCAAAAACTGGGCAAATTCTGGGTAATCGCTGGGTGCTTGTCCACAAATGCCGATTTTGCGGTTATGTTTTTTTGCAGCTTTTATAGCCATTTTCACCATTTCCTTGACAGCTGGACTGCGTTCATCAAACAATCTCGCTACCAACGCTGAATCTCTGTCTATCCCCAGTGTTAGCTGAGTTAAATCATTAGAACCGATCGAGAAGCCATCAAATACGTCTGCAAATTCCTCAGCCAGAATCACATTACTGGGCAACTCACACATCACATAAACTTGCAAGCCGTTAACACCTTGTTTTAAACCATTTTTTGCCATTTCTGACAAAACCAACCGCCCTTCATCGGGAGTGCGACAAAAAGGAATCATCGGAATAACATTCGTCAAACCCATATCTTCTCGTACCCGTTTGATGGCGTGACATTCTAGGGCAAAAGCTTCTCTGTAGCCTTCATCGTAGTAACGCGCTGCACCTCGCCAACCCAACATTGGGTTTTCTTCATGGGGTTCAAATTGTCGCCCACCTAACAAGTTGGCATATTCATTACTTTTGAAATCGGATGTTCTGACAATCACAGGTTTGGGATAAAATGCTGCTGCAATTCTACCTATACCTTGGGCTAATTTATCGACAAAATATTGAGTTTTATCGTCGTAAAGTGAGGTAATTTCAGCAATTTTAGCTTTCACAAATTCATCTTTTAATAATTCATAATGAATTAACGCCATTGGATGAATTTGAATTTGGTTAGCGATAATAAATTCTGTTCGCGCTAAACCTACACCATCATTGGGAATTGCCGATAAACTTAATGCTTCTTGGGGATTACCCACATTCATTAAAATTTGAGTATGGGTGCGGGGTAAGTTCTCTAAAGGTACTTCTTCAACTTCAAAAGGTAATAAGCCTGCATAAACTTTTCCTTCTTCCCCTTCAGCGCAAGAAATTGTTACTTCTTGACCAGGTTTTAAGATTTCTGTAGCATTACCGCATCCCACGATCGCAGGTACACCCAATTCTCGCGCAATTATTGCGGCGTGACACGTTCGGCCCCCTGAATTGGTGACAATTGCACTGGCGCGTTTCATAATTGGTTCCCAATCGGGGTCAGTTCTCTCTGTCACCAAAACTTCCCCAATTTGGAACTGGTCAAGTTTCTGAACATCTAAAATTAGGCGTGCTTTCCCTTGACTAATAGCTTCTCCAATCGCACTTCCCGTAACTAGGGGGATTGGGGACTGGGAATCAGATAATGAAGAGTGGGGAGATTTTTCCCCATTCCCTATTCCCCATTCCCTATTCCCCAATAACAAACGATAACTCCGCAGCATATTTCCTATCTTCTGCGACTGGACGGTTTCAGGACGCGCTTGCACAATAAAAAGTTGGTTAGTAATGCCATCTTTTGCCCACTCGATATCCATTGGAGTGGAAATGCCGTGGACTTGGGAATAATGGTCTTCAATTAAACACGCCCAATTTGCTAGCTGTAAAATCTCTTCATCACTCAGGGCAAATTTACCTCTTTCGCTGGCCGAAACCGAAACATTTTTCGTAAATTTGGAACCGTCATCATAAATCATTTTCAGTTCTTTACTGCCCAATTTTTTATCGATAATTGGGCGGAAACCAGCTTTTAAAGTTGGTTTAAAAACATAATATTCATCGGGATTTACAGACCCCTGAACAACGTTTTCACCTAAACCGTAGGCTGCTGTAATTAGTGCTGCATCTTTAAATCCGGTTTCTGTATCAATGGAGAACATCACCCCAGAGGTTGCTAAGTCAGAACGCACCATTTTTTGTACGCCAACGGCAAGGGCAATGCTAAAGTGGTCAAATCCCTTGGCGTGACGATAAGAAATAGCGCGATCGGTAAATATGGAAGCGAAGCATTTATGACAAGCTGCTAAAACTCCTTCTGCACCGACAACGTTGAGGTAGGTTTCCTGCTGTCCGGCAAAACTAGCGTCGGGGAGGTCTTCTGCGGTGGCACTAGAACGAACTGCCACATCTGTCTCTGTATGGTATTGTTCGCAGAGGCGATGGTATGCTGTGGCGATCGCTTCCCGCAATTCTACCGAAAATGGGGTGTGGATTAATAGCGATCGCGCTTTTTTTCCCCGTTCTCGTAAATTTTTGACATCCTCAACATCCAAATCTGCAAAGAGTTTACGTAGTTTTGCTTCTAACCCCGCTGATTGAATGAAATGACGATAAGCGTAAGCAGTCGTGGCGAATCCTGTAGGAACGTTAATGCCTTTGGGTGTTAACTGTTGAATCATTTCCCCCAGTGAGGCATTTTTACCACCAACTAGAGGGATGTCAGCAATACCAACTTCATCAAACCACAAGATGAGCGATCGCTCTTGGGCAGATAGAGATAAAGTGCTTTTAGATACTGTAGCCATAAATATTACCTTTTAAGTTTATACTCAACTTGTAAGTGCATAACTCGTATTATATTTTTCCCATATTCAATTTTAGATTTTTGATTCTGTCGCCTGGTTTGATATTTAGCAATGAAATGCAAGGTTATAAGCAATAAAAATTAACAATTGTTCAGTTTAATAACTCGATCAAAATACCGGATGTAATACACAATGGCGCAACTAGAACGACTCTTGAAAATGGCAGAAGATGAGCTAACTGAATACAGCACTGATGCCCGAAAAATAGAAAAACTACGCCGGAAAATAGGTTTAACAGTGTCGGTAACAGAACAGCAACAAGTCAAAGAGGCATTACTCGCTACTATGAAATCTAATGTAATTACCCAAGTTGTAGAAGAACAAAGACAAGCAGTTGCTTTACCATTTTGGGGAATTGCTGGATTGGGTTTGTTATTAGGAATTTCTTTAAATCAACCCATTGGTTTATTAGCGTCTATAGTTGGGACTGTATTAGCTTACAGAATTCAGAAATGGGGTTGGAAATTGCAGGCAAACCGTTTATTATTAAAAACTTTGGAAGATATTGAAACGCGTATTGCCCAACCCATTAAGTAATAAATTGGTGCAATTTACAGATAAACCATCAAGGTAAATTTGTATTTTAATATACTCAAATTTTACTGATGACTTGATTTCCACCTCGTAATCATTTAACAATTCCTTTGGGATCACCATAGCAAAAAAAATTAGATATTGGATTGATAGCAAGCGCCACAGAAATTAGAACGCTTAATTTTCAGCCACACTGAGTAAATCGTTACAAATAAACTGAACTTCGCAAATAATCAAAAATACTTAATGCAGAATTATCAGCCCCTTTCCACAGAGACGGGAAAAGAAGAACTCTTGCAAAAGTTTTCTATGGTATGATAAAAGGTTTGGCAATTTTCGATCAGGAATTTGAGGAGCAGTGAAAATAGAGAAAGCCAAGCA
>NZ_JBALFY010000028.1:0-5111 GCF_036916655.1 Nostoc sp. | reverse complement strand
GTTTTTTTGAGATAAATGTAATTTTTTACTCATTTTCTATCAAGCAAATTCCGTAATAACCGATTGTGACAGTTAAGGGTGCGGAATGTGGGTTACAGCAGTGTCAGTGAATATTTCCGTGAGTTAGTGCGCCAAGACCAAAAGCGTCAAGCGGCTGAACGTTTGGAAACGATGCTTTTAGAAGGTCTAAATTCTGGGAATGCAACTGAGATGACTCCTGATGATTGGGAAGATATACGCCAAGTTGTGCGGGAAAGAATCGCCAAGCATAAAGGGTCAATTAGATAGAAGTAGTTTTTGATGATTTTAGTCACTCTTAAACTGCAAATATTCCAATAGTAGTAACCGCAAGTAATCTAACGTTCTAATGTAACTCTTTATCTGCTCATAATTGCCATTACTGCCAAAATAAAAACTCGCAATCTGAGGTATATTTAAAACTCGCATAGCTTGTAATTGCTCAATTGCCTGGTCTTGATTGACAATCTGACCTATGCTTTGAATTTGACTTGCATAACCTCTAAGATTTACTGTTAAAAGTTCCAGTTCTTCTAAAAAGGAAAACTCTTCATCTTCTGCTGGAAACTGAATAGAAATTTCTTGTCGTTCGCCACGTGTATTTTGATAAATATTAGTTAATTGTACTAATAATTGACTAATATTTCTCTTAACTAATTCTTGCTGATTTAAAATTGCTTTAGTCATCATTGACTCCATAAGTAACTATCTTTTCAATACCATATTGGTCAGGTCTGACAATCAGATATTCATTGCCTTTACGGTATACAGCTGAACTATCTCCACGATATCCAGTTTTCGGAACTCTAATCGCTCCTTTTTTATTAAAGTTATGAGCTTTGCGTAAATACCTTAATGGGTCGATTCCTTTTCTATTAGCATGGTCTAAGATACTCTGGGCAACACTGGTATAGGTAGCAGCATTCCACTCACTTATGTATTGTTGAATCTCTGCCGCCTCTGTAGAAGTATAGCCTTCTAATAGCTGTATCAAAAACTGATCAGAGATAGGTTCTTCCGACATATATCCCATTTAAAAATAAAAATACCCTTCCTCACTTGTAAGGAAGGGTAGTTTTGGTTTATGCCAAAACAGGGTAAGAGTTATTCTTAACTAAACTGTTCAATTATTCCGCCACCTAACACTTTCTCACCGTCATACCACACCGCCGCTTGTCCGGGGGTGATGCTGATTTGGGGTTCATCAAATACCAAACGCACACGGGAGTTTTCCAACGGAATCACTGTCACTGGTGTAGGTGTTGAACGATAGCGAATTTGCACTTGGGCATGAATTGGGGTGGATGGTTCAGCAATAGAAACCCAATTTACCCGATTTACTGTGCATTCTGGCTGAGTTACCTTAGTGCGATCGCCTACTACTACTTTATTATTTTCTGCATCTAATTCAATCACATACAACGGTTCGGCAGCCGCAATCCCCAAGCCTTTGCGCTGGCCAATAGTGTAGTGATGGACGCCATCATGCTGTCCCAAAATTTTGCCTGTGGTATCGACAATATCGCCTGTTTTGGGAGCTAAATATTTATCCAAAAATGCCCGCATGGAACCGTTACTTTCCACTAAGCATAAGTCTTGACTTTCTGGCTTATCAGCAGTTTTCAGTCCGTATTCATTCGCAATCCGGCGCGTATCAGTTTTTTCTAGTTCGCCTAGAGGAAATATCGTGGCTGCAAGTAAATCTTGAGACAAATCATAGAGAAAGTATGACTGGTCTTTGTTGCGGTCAATAGCCCTTAATAACTGGTAACGTCCAGTTGCCTCGTCATAGCTAATTCGGGCATAATGACCAGTGGCAATGCGATCGCATCCCAATTCTTCACGAGCATATTGCACCATTGGCCCAAACTTCACCGTTTTATTGCACTGCGAGCAAGGCAATGGCGTGATCCCAGCACTGTAACCAGTTACTAGGTAATCGACAATATGCGTCTGAAACAGATCCCGAATATCTACAATCTGATGGGGAACGCCCAGTTGTTCACAGAGATCAGCCGCGTCGATCATACCCTCAGAGCAACATTGACCTTTGCCTTTCATTAGCCAAAGAGTCAAACCAATCACTTCATACCCCTGATGGTGCAGGATAGCTGCGGCGGTGGAACTGTCAACGCCACCAGAAAGACCAACGACGACTTTTTTCATAAAAGCACGACAAGCTGCGTGGTTGTCCAATTGTAGCACACACTCTTTCATTGCCTTGCTACTAAAGCACTTCAGTTTTAAAGCAATTGAATTAGTGTAGGCGTAGCCCGTCGTAAATATCGCTACTCACTCTGTCATCATCTTTATCTAAAATTAGTGACAGATGTATTTTTTGCCACGCAGATGACTAATTTTACATTAACGCTATATAGTTGCTACAACGGTGAACTAATTAGTTCCTGATAGAAATTGCCTAAAAATACTTTGACTACTTTCTAACTATTATGTCGAGAGAAATACCCAGTCAATTTATCCCATTTCAACTGCTGCGTCGAAGTTCTGAGGGTTGGAAGCCCACAATCAGACTTCTCTCCTTGTTAGTGGGAGGATGGTTAGTGCTAATTCCCGACTCTACCCCAGCACAAGCACAAATCCACAACAATGTGCTACTAGCTCAACAAGCAGGTGAAACTTTACCGACACCACCAATTCCCTTTGGTCAACAGCCATCATCGCAGTTACAACCGACGGAACTAGTACAGGACAATCAATCTGAACTGAACTTTCAGCCCTCTCAACCATTACAGAACAATCAATTAGAGCAGAATTTTCAGCCACCCCAACCTGCACAGTTTAGTCAATATGGCCAGAACCTTGAGCGCTACTTAGTTTACGTTGATGGTAGTGATTTCCAGACACTACAAGCAATACGTCAGATTGAACCCAGTGCTTACATTCGCAATTACCAAGGACGGAGTGTAATTCAGTCAGGAGTTTTTAATAGGGTATCTAACGCCCAACAACGGGTAAATGAACTACAGTCACGAGGCATATATAACACTCGGATTATTAGCTTTACTAACGGACAGGAAATAGATGTAGGCAATAGAGGATCGTTAAGAGATCCAAGTAGTATAAATGCTGCTAATAGGTCAGTCTCTAGATATTATGTCGCCATTCCCACCACTCCAGAACAGTTACCTACGATCGCAGCACAAATTAGGCAGAATATAGCCCAATTTAGTCAAGGTTTAGGCCGATCTGGCGGAGTCTTCGAAAGGACGCAACCACGAGGGCCACACGTAGCAGTAGGGCCTTTCCCCGATCGATACCAAGCCGAAGAATGGAATAAGTATTTGCGAAATATCGGATACGCTAATGCTAGAGTTTACTACGGGAAGTAAGAAAGAGGGGATTGGGGACTGGGGACTGGGAATTGGGGAGTAAAATTAAACTCATAACTCAGCACGGGCTAAACGCCCCGCTACCGCTAACAGCACTCATGAAAGATAGGCAAGAACAAATTTCGCAAGTCGTAGTGACTGCTGGGCAGATGCGCGATGTTGAAAAGCGGATCTTTGCAGCAGGAATGTCTGTAGTTGCTTTGATGGAAAAGGTGGCAGGATTAATTGCCCGTCGCATTCCAGAGATTTTTTCAAACACCCTCTTTTTAAGGGGATCTCGTGTGGGAATTCTGGTCGGCCCCGGTCACAATGGTGGCGATGCTTTAGTCGTAGCCCGTGAATTACACTTTCGTGGGTGTGAGGTTTGGATTTATTCTCCTTTTTCTAAGCTCAAAGAATTAACTTCGCTGCACTTGCAATATGCTCAGAGTTTAGGCATTCCAATTTATCAAACAATTGAGCAATTGCCCGATTCTGATTTGTTGATTGATGGCTTGTTTGGGCTTGGTTTAGAAAGAAACTTGACTGATCCCATCGTCTCTGCAATTAATCAGCTAAATAAATTGTCTGTGCCGATTTATAGTATCGATTTACCTTCAGGTTTACACACCGATACAGGTGAAGTATTAGGAACTGCCATTCGCGCTACTCACACATTTTGCTTAGGTTTATGGAAACTAGCTTTCTTCCAAGATCAGGCGTTGGAATATCTCGGTAAAGCTGAGTTAATCGATTTTGATATTCCTTTAGCTGATGTAGAAGCTGTTCTACAAGATGCACCCAGAATTAAACGTATTACACCAGCAACAGCACTTGCTACTTTACCTTTACCCCGTCCAGCAGTTACTCACAAATATAAGCAAGGACATTTACTACTAATTTGTGGTTCGCGGCGCTATGCGGGTGGAGCAATTTTAACTGGTTTGGGGGCGCGGGCGAGTGGTGTGGGGATGCTTTCGATTGCCGTACCCGAATCCCTAAAATCTCTTTTGGTGTCACACTTGCCAGAAGCGCTAATTGTCGGTTGCCCAGAGACGGAAACTGGAGCGATTGCCCACCTACAACTACCAGAAAATACCGATCTGAGTTCCTTTAATGCGATCGCCTGTGGCCCCGGTTTAACACGAGATGCTACGCCCATTGTGCAAGAAGCGATTAAGAGAGATCGCCCTTTGCTTCTCGATGCCGATGGTTTAAATATCTTGGCACAGATGGGAGCGATCGCCACATTAAAAAAACGCCAAGCAGTAACCGTACTCACACCCCACACTGGCGAATTTGAGCGATTGTTTCCTGATGTTGCCGATGCTAAATATGACAGAGTGAAAGCAGTACAAGAAGCAGCCGCCCAAAGTGGGGCGATAGTGTTGTTAAAAGGGGCAAGAACTGCGATCGCTAACCCTCAAGGTGACGTTTGGATTGTTCCTGAAAGCACACCTGCCTTAGCTCGTGGCGGTAGCGGTGACGTGTTAACTGGGCTACTGGGCGGACTGTTAGCGCAAGCCGCAACTAAACAGATTTCCATAGAAGATATTGTCGCAACTGCCGCCTGGTGGCATTCCCAAGCAGGTATAATAGCCGCCCAAGAGCGTACTGAATTAGGTGTAGATGCGTTTACATTGACACAATATTTAATGAAGGCTTTAATTTAACGTGAGTTCGACGTTTAGAAAACGGCAGGAGGAAGTGCAGGTAAATCTTTTGGGTAAATATCAATCGACGGTTTTTTAGGCAAATAGGTGT
>NZ_JBALFY010000027.1:0-50849 GCF_036916655.1 Nostoc sp. | reverse complement strand
GGCTTTTTCTAGTTCCTCGCTCAACCGCTCGTTGCGTTCCAGGGGTGTCTCTAGCAGAGTCGCTTTTACCTCTGCAACTCTTGTAGCGAACCAGTCCCTATCAAAGGGTAGCCGTCCGCTATTAAAGAATTGCACCCATACTGTGATTCCACCTTCAATCCAGATTGTGCGAATTGATTCGGGTTGGACTTCGATAATCTCGCCAATGATGCGACGGTCACGAGATGTCAGGGGGTCTTGGGTTGGGGCTACAGCTTCGGCTTGGGATTCGAGGTGGGTGTACAGTTCTGCTTGAGCTAGGGCTTGCTCATCAACAGAAGAACTAAGAATTGCTTGCTGTGTATGTGTTGTATAAGGCATAATATTGATCTCCATTCAGTTGGATAAAAGGCGATCGCAGAAGTTGTCCAGACCTAGCGATTGCCTTTGTTATGTGTGCAAAGAACGTTGTGGTTTAGCACAACGCTCTCAAAAAGATTTGGCGTAGCCATATATTTGTGGCTCAAAGCCAGTGGCACTTGAGTGATACCAAAACAGGAGATACAGCGTATCAGGCGACGTGTACGACTTCAAACGCTTCAATATATTCGCGGGAGTCCCTACCTTCAGGGAACGGAGAAGCAGCGAAGCGCCCTTGCAGTAAGCAAGGTGGGGAGGGATAGCGACGGGTGACGGAGGCACGGAGTCGCCCACTCTCTTCTATCTCGACAGGCAGAGTCTAGTACTGCGCTGCAATAGTTTGACTTTTGAGGCTTTGAATTGTCCATATCGTCTCCAATTAATGTCATAAACGCTGACAACTTTTGTAGCTTCGCTGTACCCACCAATCCAGCCCAGAACAGTCTTTCCCGACTTCTTTGCTCTAACCAAATCACCAGACCTGAACCCAAAGGGCGTAATGGTGCCACCCTTGCGCTTACGGTTTCCGGTCACACCACTGACCGGATTCTCAAAGTGCAATTGACGACGGTAAAGATTGGGACGGCTGATGACCCGAAACACTGATTTTGTGACAGTGACTTGACCTTGCCAGTGATGACCTCGCCCATTGCTAGATTGAAACGACTGGTATGACATAAAGTGACTAGCCGCCAGCGCAATGCCGTCATTGGCATGAGTTTCAGGAATCTGCTTTGACTTGTCACCCTTGTCTTTAGCCAGCCCTAATTGCTGCCTAAGCGTCGAAGTTTGCCACCCTTCCTGAGAAATAGTCGGGCAGAGTTCTTCTAGCCACTGAAGCATGAATTTCTGTCCAACCATCACCGGAGAAAAGCCGCGTCCTTTACCCTTTTCAGTTCTGGCTTTGACGACCTCATAGCGGATGTCAGAGACGGGGAAGAGTTTGATTAGCTCTTTCGTAACCCGCAATTCCATCTGCCTGCTGGCTCGAATCGAAGGCGGCAATTTACCCTGCCTTCGATTCGAGAAGCGCTTCTGGCGATGCGCTCTGAGATGGAATGCCACTTTGCGGTTGATACGTCTGGCACGTCTGGCACGACGCAGAATTCGGCGACCATTCATCTTCTTTGTAATTGCCTGGAAGGGCAGGATGAGATGCGCGGTGAACAGCGTAAACCTAGATGACTGAACTCCAATACCCGTGAACATCTTGCCGGGGTCGATGCCGAGTGCGATGTCTTGAACCTCGTAGCCTGATGGCTCGCAAATTAGCTGAACGCAAAACAGATTCAGGTCGTTGTGAACGACTTTTGCCTTGCCCGCTTTGAGCCAGCGACGAGTACGGCTGGGTTTGGTGGGCATAGCAGGAGAACCGTCTGGATTGAGAACTGAAACGCGCATTTTGGAGATAATCCTTATCGCTAAGTGAGAAAGTCCCTTCGCCCACCATCAAGATAGATGTCCTTTCTAAAAGCACCGATAAGCAGTCGGTTTAGAGGCAATCCGAGTTAGGGAAACGCTCGGAAGTCTGTGCTATTTTGTTGGCTCGTTGGGCTAGTGCAACGCTTTGTTAGAACCTGGCTGTTCCAAGCCCCATCCTCAAAACCCGTGGCGCGGAGCGCTAGGGTTTAGGGTAGGGTAGTTGACCTGCCGTCCGTCGTCCTGCTGGTAATTTCTTATTCAGTGCAAATCCATTTCCCGGCTGTGTACCCATCACCTTCTCTGGTTGCGCCAGTGCCTTGGTTACTCATCAAGCGGTCACTCTGGATTGCTGTCAAAGTTCAGATATGGAAACTCTTTTAACTCTTGGAGGTAGGCAGTTCACTTTTGCTTTCCCCTTATGATTAATAATATAAAGTTTAAAGCTGGATTTATCAAGTTCAAAACTGGATTTATAAAGTTTATTTTTTGATTTATACAGTTTATAGCTTGAATATTTGTGGTAAAGTAAGGATAGAAGTAAGCTTAAGGTGTAGAATTATGAATCAAGCCTTGATTAAGTGGAAGTTAAAAGAAGTAATGGCAAGGCATAACATTAAAGCCCGTGACCTTGCCGCAGAAATGGGGGTTAGTGCTAACTCCGTATCGAATTTACGAAACGCTAGAACTATGCCACGGTTGGATGGTGAGATTTTAAACAATCTTTGTGAATGCTTAAATAGGCTGGCACAAGACTTGGAGGGAGAGATTACCCCCTCTGACTTAATTAGCTATGCCAGAGGGCCAAACCCAGTTGTTGACGAGAATTATGAAATCAAAGGAGCCAAAGCACCAACCCAGCAAAAAAAATCTCGTATAACAGCTTCTAAAACTGAAATAGAAAATACTTCGTTATCAACTGCTGCCTAGTAAAAGCGACCGCCGCCGACCAAAGCTATGCGATCGCCTGCTCAATCCGTTGATCACAAAGTGAGCTAATTATAATGCTGACACATTTTTGGAAAAACCCTCCAAATCAGCTGCTCTTGTTCACTTTGGTTAAACTGCAACACCTCACTTTCAAGCATTTACCATAGTGGGCAATAGATATGCTGACACTAGATAGAGAACAAACAACAGCACTCGATTACAGCAATCTCAACACCAGCATTCAGGAAACCTTCACTGCCATCGATAGGTTCGAGTGGCAAGCAGTAGATGAAATCCTCCAAATGCGCGAACAGCAGCTTTACCTGCAAGCTGGCTATAAAAACTTTTCAGAATACTGCCAGCGTGAGTTATACGCCTGGGGTGGATACCGACGAATCAACCAACTGCTAGGAGCCAAAAAGGTCATAGACGCAGTTGGTGAATTGGGCGGACACATCAAAAATGAGCGCCAAGCTCGTCCACTGCTGCGGCTAGTCAAGGAACCAGAGAAACTAAAACAAGCTGTAGCGATCGCTCTGAAAGATAACGCCTCCCCTGGTGAATCAGGCTTTGCTGCTGCCGCCCAAAAAGTGGTTCCTCAACTTCCACGCAAAAAGCAATCTATTCAGGAACCAATGGTTCCCAAAATTGAAGAACCAGTGGTTCCTGAATCTGCTAAAGTCACAGTTTCACAACAGTCACATCCTCGCTATGGAGAGTCGGGAGTGATCTCAGCAGACGCACCAAATCATTGGCAGCAGATTGTTACTTTTGCTGATGGCGAAAGGCTGTTGGTTAACAATGCGGATCTAGATGCCGCTAGCGTTCCCTTTCCCAGAGAACGCATTTACCCCGCAGAATATACCGAAGCGATCGCCCAAATCAAAGAGCAACACCAGCAAGAGTTAGAGCGTCTAGAGCAGGAATTGAGGATTGGTTTGCAAACAGAGGTCACAGCCAAAGCCGAAGAACAAGTGCAAGAGCAAATCCAATCTCTGCAACAACTCTTTAAACAACAGAAAGAAGAAAATATCCAGTTACAGCAACGGCTCTTGGAGATGGAGGGGCTAAGGAAATTGGAGGCTGAGAATCAACAACTCAAGCAGCGTATTCAAGATTTGGAAAACGCAGTACAAGAACCTCCTCAACAGCAGTGGGGAAATACCATGACCCAGCAAGCAACTAAAGTGTTGAATAAACAGGTCAAGCTTGCACTGGAGAAGACAATTGATTTGCGATCGCTAGCAGTCGAACCGCCCAAAGAGAATGCCCAAGAATGTCTGCGGCTCATGGGCATGGCGTTGAAGAATCTCGCTAGTGCCATGAACAACACCCAAGCACTGGAAGCTGCGGCCATAATTCTGGGAAGTGAACCGACACCTTCTGCGTTCGTAGAAGACGTTGCTGAAGGCATCGCATATCGAGCCGAACAACTGGAAATGCTACCCCAGGCAGTGAGTGACATTAGGGCAATGCTAGCTAAACCTGGGTGTACTTGGCAGGAGTTTTGGAATGTTGCCCAAGAGTACGAAGTGATTAAACAAGATTACTGGGCAGAATTGACCGATGAAGAAACAGAATTAATTGCTGCTCTCCAGAAAGCATCTACCGAACCGCCAACTATTCAAGTTGGCTCTATCGTTGCCCACGCTGACCCCTACCGTACTTTGTATGTAGAGAAGGGTGAAGTTGTAGAGGATTTGGGCGAGGAAGTGGTGGTTGCCTGGGATTGTTGGAAGGAGCAATCAAAAAAGACTGACAGGTATTTCCGAGATGAGTTGCGGTTTTGGCAACCTCAATAGGTTTTCAGTGAGCCAGTGACTTTTTAGACAACTAAATACAAGTACCAAACCCTGCAATCACAGTAGGGGAAATTTCCATGCGCCAACATAAACAGGAGATTGAAAGATGACTGCAACTATTACCCGTCCCAAGTCCAAAAAGGCTGTTGCTAATAAACCACAATCACCGTATAAGCGGCTTCACGTGATTATTCCCATAGAAGATTTGTTGTGGGCATCGCAACAAAAGCCATCAGTGACGCAATTGTGGCAGGAGTGCTGGACGGCTGACCCCTACGGTTCTCGGTGGATGCCTTTATCTACAGCTTTGGGTTACAGCAGTTTTATCTGTGCAAAGAAAATTCTAGCTGAAAGTGGGCTATTCATTTTCAAACCAGACAAGTCAATACAGGATGGACGCGAAACAGTCGGTTGGATGGTGCGGAATTTGCACGGCAGTCGAATGAAGGAATTTTGGGAGAAACCTAATGCTGAAAACGAGGAAGCAGATGTTAAAAAACGAGAACCAAATGCTGAAAATACAGAGATTGATGCTGGCTCTGAAGAAATAGGTGCTTTGTACAAAGCACTTATTTTAGGTCAAAGTCCATCAGAGCAAGGATTCCAGGAAACCTCACGAACTACTCAGGAACAGCTAACGAACTCTTCAAAAGAGTTCGTTAGCTGTATCTCTGACACGCTTACACAGATTTCGCGTAAGGAGGAGACGGCTCACGCGCCCTTGAGGGGCGCGTCGCCTCAGTCTGTTCAAAGCGTGGAAGAGTTGGAAGAAGAGTTCC
This sequence comes from Nostoc sp., assembly GCF_036916655.1. Lineage (GTDB taxonomy): Bacteria > Cyanobacteriota > Cyanobacteriia > Cyanobacteriales > Nostocaceae > Nostoc. The sequence goes on along the minus strand of NZ_JBALFY010000027.1, from coordinate 45,520 downwards.
CTGCGGTAACGGACTGTACGACGCTAACGCTTGTGGATGCTGCACCAAGTCAACCTGCTCCGTTGTTAGCTGAAAAGCAGAATTGTAGCGTTGAAGCGAAGGGCTGTCATGAAGGCACTGATTTCGCCGCGCCCGTTGCACAAAATGAATTTTCTTCCAAGGAAGCGATCGCTAATCAAACACAGGAGGAAGCAGAAGCAAGTAATCCCGCTTCGTTGTTGGTTGAAAATTCAGTTTCAGGCGTAGAAGTCGAAACAGTTTATGAGGGTGAAGCTTCCGCCGCGCCCGTCACAGAAAAATGGTCGCATGAGGCGATTGTTGCAAGGTCAAATGTGCGACCGGAGCGGATGCAGAAACTCAAAGTTGCGGGAAATTCGGGGCAGAATCCGGGATTTGAGTACTTGCAGGAGTGTTGGAATGATGATCCTGCTTTGCAGATTGTGATCAAGAAGTTGTTGGCGAAGTTTCCGCAGTGGGAGATTGCGATTAGAGAATTGTGATTGCGATGTCGGGGGAAACTGTGTACACGCCGGATGGTGAGGCGGTGGCGTTGGCGGAGATGATGCGGCGGTTTGGGGTGGGAGAGTAAAGTTGTGAATCTGCCGAAAATCGTGAAATGTCAATAAGGCGATTGACGAGAGTTGAAAGTCTTGTGAAAGAAGCAGTAGAGACAGTTCGCTTTTTGAATGTTGAAGATTGGACATCTCAAGTTTTTGCTCAATCCATGCTCACCAAAAGAAGAATTCTGTTTTCTGCCTCAAATGACGATACAGAAACTGCATGAAGATATTTGAGCGTTTATCGAACAAAATCAACACCCAAGTAGTGTACCCATTACACGTTCTAGCCCAATTGTGTAGCGAGATCGCCTTTTTTATAGATTTTGCCAAACCCAACATCGTCAGCAACTAACAAGCCGACTCTCAGCATAAGCAAAGCCTCTCATAGCAACTTTAGAGGAAGAGTCAATCAACGATGCGATGGCATAACCATCTGCTTGTACGCGTTCGCCTTCTCGGATTAAATATGTGGTTGATTCAATTTAGTTCCGCACTTGATACAAAAGTTGTTATTAGCAGAATTATGATGACCACAATTGGTACAAACAAGGTGATTTTGAACTTGTGGAGAAGAGGGTTGTACTGGAATTTCTTGAATAGGTGCGTAAAAGCCTGAACTTTGCAAAGCTGTTTCCCTAAATGCGAAATACTCCTGCAATATTCGATGAATAAAGATGTAGCTGCCACCTACTTTTCGCAAGAAAATTCGCTCAGATGCGTAATCAAGAAAAGAAGCATAATTCCAAGGCATATACCCTTTCCAGCAAAGGATAATTCGCAAAATAACGTGTTTAATACAAGCTCCGCCCGCTAGAAGTGCAAACAGTAAAACCCATGTTAATATCTTTGTCACGATTCCTATAGGCATAGGTATATGGACAGGAAGTATTTTGTGATGAAGCAGCATAGTAAACATCGTACCGTAAATGCTTTGAAAAGCAGTGGATTGATAAAGGCTTAAAAACCCTAAAACTAATCCCATGAAACTAAGAGGAATAATACTTTTTGCTGACCTCTTAATTCCCTGATTAGGAACTACAGTCTTTTCTACAGATTTTTTTATATCAATGCTACTGAACACAAAAACAGTAGGTCCATTCACTATCGCAGACAACAAGCCGGACATCACAGAAAGCAAGGGGACTATCACCACAAAAAGCAGGGTTAACAATAAACCATTTGATATTTGCCCGTTCCAAATTAGGAATAATAATCCTACCAGGTATATTATTCCAAACGGAATTATAACAAAAATTGTTGAGCAAACAAAAAATGCTATCAAATTACTTTTCAAAGTTTTTAATGCGTTCCTAAATGACCAATTTACAGCTTCAATTGGTTCTATATCTGGAACTAAATAGTTGCGGAATAAAAGATCATATTGTAATTTATACAATTCGTATAAAGGAACAAGATATTTAACAAAAAACATCTTTTTGACAAAGTTAATATATACTTTTTTAACCCATGTACACAGAAAAAAAGGTTTATTTATTATTAATTTCCATGACATTACAATAGTCAACAAAAGGAAAATAAATATCAGCCTAAGCCTTTCAATTCTAGCAAAAATCTCTTTAAAATTAGTTAATTGAGACTCTGATAATTTCTTTTCTTCTAAGATCACAGAAGGGTTTACTTGGGATAGATAATCGAGGTAAAAATTCCAACTATTTAAAACCAAAAATATAAACAGGACAACAGCTAGTACATAGAGTATTTTTTCTGATTTCGTTTTCAACCATCTAGGTTGCAATTGTTCAATAAGAAATACAGTTTGTGATTCCTTCGTCATGCGTTGTGCCAACCAAGTTAGCCACTTTTTAGTTTGCTGATTTTCATATCGATATTTATATCCGCTGGGCTTACCAGTTTTTTCCTGCTTGAACATCCGTTCAATATAAGAATCGAATAGATGTTGACGGCGTTCTTCCAATGAGCCAATCTGATGCAATTCTTCAACTTTCTTGCCTCGATACGCTAAACTCATCACGCTAAGTGTCAGAGGGGACTTGGCTAACTCTTGCAGTGCATTATCTTCCTGGAGCAAGGTTTTCACTGCTTGCAATTGCTCGCCAGCCTTATCAAAATATTGGTTAATCTGCTCAGGAGTCAGAGAACGGATCAAGATTGCACCTCGCAATCGCAATTGGGTAGAGAGGGCTTCGTATTCTTTAATGCGGCTACACACCACCACCTCAGTCTGCCCATTATCTACCATAAACTGGTTGATGGCTTGGACACAAGCTTCTCGATGTTCAGCCTTGACCTCGTCCAAACCATCCAGCAGCATAATAAGTTGTTGCTTTTCAATCAAATCTTTACCAACAGCCTTAGATACTCCATATTTGCTCCAGAGTTCTTCTATGAGCCAATCCGCAATCTTTTGTCGCTTAATTTTCCAAGAAGATAAATTAAATACAATTGGAATCAACCGCCTTATATCTTCTTCAGCGCGAGCAATTAAATTCTGTGCCAGTTTTAGGAGGGTAATAGTTTTACCCGAACCAGGTTCCCCTAAAATTAATAGAGTTCGTCCGTCTCCTATTTGGTTAAAAAACTCTGTTGCATCTGTCCCTGTAGGCAGAATTTTTCTGGATTTTTCTGATAGTTCCTCAAAACCAATAAACGGACGCTCTATTATGTCTGATCGCTCTTCCAATCCAAGTTCAATCATTGCTTCAGTAAACAAAGACTTCTCTAAAACCCCTTTGATCCAGTACTCTTTGACTTTACTAAGCAATACTGTCCTCTGTCGGTACTCCTCAGAATTCAATTCTTTTTCTGTCACAGCTTGGCTGCTATATAATTTAGATACTTGTATTATAAAGTTTTGAGTGACAGTTCCATAATTCTCTTGGATAAATCCTTGAACCTTACCACCAAATATCTCAACACGATTAGCAAAATTATTGTCAGTCATTTTATAACCCTTTTTGATTAATTGAAGTTTTGACTTATAGTTCCAGTATTTTGCTGTGTCAACCCTTGAACTTTACCCCCTGTAATTTGAACATTAAACTTACTATCTATAGATTCTTGAGGATTGGGTTTTTCAAGTAAATCTTGAGGCTGGAATAAAGTTTTAGAAGAATCTCGGATGTTAATAACAGGAATTAAACTACCAGGAATATTATTAAGGTTAATGTTGTTACAACCAAATTTAAAAGCATCTGCATAAGTTCTACCAGCACCGATAGCATCATAAAATCCTACTGAGAACTTAATAGCAGTATTATCTGGAATGGCAAGATTCATGCCAATAACGCAGTTAATATGTTGGTAAATAGCTTTTGCTTGGTTTTGGGAATAGCAGGCGTTGAGCAAAATGCAGTCAATCTTATCTTTAAATAACTCAAACAGTTCTGTAAGTGCTTTTGTACCGACCAGTTGTACTTGCCCTAATTCATCTTCCAACACTATGCCATTAGGCTGTGAATCTAGGCTGACAATTTCACCCTGACTTGTTTGTTTTTGATTATTATTCAGACCTGTATTTGCAGTACCGACACCATGTCCTGAAAAATGGACAATTTGTGGTTCACAATCCAATAATGCCTGGCGCAAATCATTGGTACGTACTGCCAATTTAGTGATAATTTCAAACTTATCTCGGTTTTTGGAGCGTTCCAAACCTGCTTGAATTTCTCGCATTTCCTCATCCAGACGCAACTTATCAGTGTTTTTCGGATTGGCAGATAAAATTAAAATCTTTTTTTTCATCTTTTTAAAATCATGCTCTAGCTGGTGGCTAAGAAATTCATGCTGACTGTATTTGGATAAATTTAATTCTGTACTAGTTGGGTTTTCACAGTTTGCTAACTGGAGTGAATCAAGCGTAATCTTCTGGCGTATGGTGGGCTGTTGGGCATTGGCAATGGGATTAGTTGCCACCATCAGACGTACAGCCGGATCTCCAATGATGGCGTAATTGCGGGCATCATTTTTCGCTGTCCACAAACTTGCTATCTTCCAATCATAAACAGATTGCTTGTACTTAATTTGCTCTAACTCCACATTGAGGTCACAAGCGAGTTCTGCATAACGCTGATTAAAAAATTCTAGGGCTGAACCTACTGGATGACCTTCCATCAGCCGCTTGAAGGCTGACTCAAAAGTTTCTAGTTGCTGCTCTAACTCTTTCCAGACAAAAGAACAACCCCAAGTCCGTTCAATATGCCCAACTACAGCTAAAGCTCCTCGACTCAGTAAACGCTTAGGCAGTTGAGCTACGAAAGCATAAGGGGCAATATCTGTGTTTTGCGCCCCACTTCGCGCAGTAAAATCATCCACCTGTGGCGTTCCCGCACTGTAACAAGCAAAGTGAAATGCTATTAACCCCAGTAAATTGGCATCATTATCTACATCATCTGCACAAAAATAATGTGTTTGCGGGTCTAGTTCTCCTTTCCAATGAGATGGCCCTGGCCAGTCTTGGCATAAAAGCGCTCCTTGGTGCTGTAACTGAAGTGGATGATTATTGGGAAAGCGGACACCATGAGTCGCAGTGAACAACAGTGCAGGTGTTTGAGTTTCACTTAGAATTTGGCTGAATCTGGCTTTGGTAGCTGATTCGCCCACAATTGTCTGCACCGACCAATTGGGCTGGTCATGAGCTAACCATTGTGATAACGGCTTGACCAGACGTTCGGCACTCAGTTCTGTGGCTTTGTCATCTTGATTATGTGTGCCAAACAAGTAAATGTTTTTAGGCAAACGAACTTCACCAGTCTCAACTTTAACTACATTATGTGCATACTGGGCATATTCTTCTAAAGTATCAAAGTAAATTCTGCCGACTGCATACTGCACATCTAACTGATACTGAAATTGATAAGGAATACTCAAGGGGTCGCCAACAATTAATAAGTAGTAGGGCATTTTTTCTGGGTTAACAGGCCCTGGTGCGACTCCTTGCCGTTCTAAAAACTGTTGTTTTGATTCCTCATTCCGATATGCTTTCTCCCCAATGTATTCCTGGTAATAGCGCGAGTCTTGTTGTGTAGCTTGTCGGCGGCGATGTTCTAGTAATTCGCCCAAGGCTTCTCTAATATCTTGAGCTTGATAACCAGAACTATCTTGATATTTATAGGCGAAAATAACTCCCCAGCCTGCCTGTGCCAAGGTCTTAGGGTCTTTACCTTCTATGAGCCCTCTAGCGTTCTCTGGAGATTTCTGATAAAGCTGTTGTAGTTGGATTAAATCAGATGGGTTACTGAAAGTTTCGCCTTGGGCGATTTGGGCAATTTGTTGAACGGTACTTGGAGATGGTAAATATTCTCCTGTTGCACCATTAATTCCATTAAAATATAAAATTTGTTCAGTCATCTATACTTTTTATAATTACAACAGTTTTGGTTATTTAAAAGAATAATTAATATTTATAGACTTCAATAACCAGATTGAGAAAATTAACTTAACAATACTAACTTAGATTTGAAATTTGAGAAAGCTAAAAACTCATAGAAAGACTCATATAAAAACTCATACATAATGTCAGGTTGCATACTTAACTTACCCACAAAGCTCTCATAGAGTGTTCATGTCTATTAGAATGCCGATAATGCTTGTATAGGTGTTAGTCTTAAAAATTTTATTTAATAATAATATAGCTTATTATACTGTACTTAAGCATATATTAGCAGGCTCAATAGATTTACGGTAGTCTTCAAGCCTCACTATTTAGATTTCTGTTTCCTTCCCAACGGTAAGCGTTCAGGGTAGGGCGACCGCATTATGTCAATAAGTAAAGTCTATTCTCAATAGAGCTAAAAATAATGTCATTAACCTTTACTTATTGCGAAGAAATTAGGCGTAGGCAAAGCCCGCCGCAGGCATCGCTTTGGGGCTTTAAAAATAATCAAACGCGAAAGGAAAGATTTTTTCGTTGTTTCTTAAGCTTCGTTGTGATCAAAAGTAATTTAGATGCGTTTGCTCTAGTATTCAGGGGGTAGCAGGGCGATCCAAGTAAGTCATATTTTTTATAAAAATATATTTCTATATAGATAGAACTCACTTAATTTACGTTAATTTTTGGACTTAGAGATGAGTTTTTATATGAGTCTTTAAAAGCTATATTGATGGAATTATATGAGCTTTATAGATTTTAGATTTAATAAAAAATGTTTAATATTAAATCAATGAACAACTATCTTGTTTTTAAAGAAATCATGATTAATATAAACATCCAACAATTTCAAGGAACCTCCGAAGTAGGGAATTTTCAATCCGCTCTTAATGATGCTATTAATCAAGCATTAAAAGCTTTAAGTATAGACACTTCAGATCAACGCATTGCATGGAAACTTATTGAAGTATCAGGTAGTAAGGGTGGATTGTTAGGAGAGCAATCTATTAACGTGAATATAGAAGCCCAACCGAATTGATACGACCCTAATTTCTCTAGAGCGCTAGCTATGGAACTTATAATTCAGAAGTCAAAAACAATTGCACTAGATTTTAAGTTCTGATTTATTTTTTAAAACATGAGTTAGCCTTGTTCAACCTTAAGTGAATATTTGACTCTGAGACTCTAGGTTTTTTGAACACTAAATTATTTCAAGGAGATTACAATGTCAGAATTTGAAGTAAAAGGTTTTTGGAAATGGACTTGGAAAGAAGATACTGTACCCAGTGACTCAACCTTGAGTGTTGCCTTTAGTGGATGGTTAGAGCCAGATACAGCATTACAGGAAAGTGCCAAAATCAAAAATCAACTACTAGGAGAATCTTACATTTCTCTCGGTGGGAGGAATGAAAATGGTCGCTTTACTAGCAGTAAAATTGATACAATTATCACTGCAATTAATAGTGGGAAATTTTCCAGCTATCAAGGAATTGCTTTTGATATTGAAGAAGGTGATACAGGGCTTAGTAGCAGATTTCAGGAAGCTTTTGTAGCTAGTAAGAATAATAACCTAAAGGTTTTGGTAACTATTAGTCACACTGCTCCTTACGGAATTAGTGATGCACAACAGCTTATGGCTGCTTTCTTTGCAGATAAAAATATAGATTATCTTTCGCCACAACTCTATACTCAAGGAACAGAGACTCAGAATGACTTTACAGAGAATATGGGCGTAAAGTGGGCAGATTATGCAAATACAAATGCCGCAATTATTCCTAGCATTGTGCAGGCTAATCTATATCAAAATGCCACAGATTACTTCCAAAAAATTGGATTAAATACAAAAGGGTTTATCCAATGGTCACAAACTAGCTCTGCTTCAATTCCGAACCCAATTCCAAGCCCACCAAGTCCAACTCCAAATCCAACTCCAAGTCCAACTCCAAGCCCAACTCCAAATTCTACATGGGAGATCAGCAAACACTACAATATAGGCGACTTAGTGACATATAACAGCAAACAATATAAGTGCCTTCAGGAACATGATTCTGTTGATCCAAATTGGACTCCACCAAATACGCCAGCATTATGGCAACCTCTTTAAATGATGCCTGATACAATACTTCTCGGTTAAGAATTAATCAGTATTGAGAAGTATTGGTTAGTAACCCCTTTTTTTCAGCAGATCAGCAGCGTTGTCGCTGGTCTTATTTCAAAAACCTCACCAACTCTGAGGAAATGTTGCGGATTGTACGGGACGAAGCATTGCCATTTATAAAGACTTCGGGTGTAAGTACAGCAGAAATTGAAGCGCGAGATTCCCTTTCAGAAGATCATGCTGGGGCTAGTGAAGCGTTTACCCTGATTCTCGCAAATCCACTTCTGCTGCCCTACAAATTTGACCCCAGTTTTTGCAAAACTGCATAAATATCTAATTAGGCATAGATAGTTGTACAGAAGTACCCAGGCTTTACAAACATCCTCTCATGACGACTGTTTAATTTTTATATGATAAAAGTCATAACAAAAGTAGTCACAAGTCAGAAATAAGTCAGTAAATCTCAGGCTTTAACTCAATTAGCAGTGGAGTTAGATAAATATACCAGTCTTACGCTGGTAAGCTTTGACCTGACTTGCTGATGTGGGTGTAGGAAATATTTAACTTATAAAAAAGTGGCTTTTCTTGAAAAATTAAGGACGATTGGTCATGGCAGCAATCGATACAGCACCGTTAGAAAACAGCCTGGGATTTCTAGCTTTAGGAGCTTATATTCTCACCTTAATGCCCACGAATCTCAGAATCATTTTTCCTCAAACTAAACAAGCGAACCTTCCCAAATGGCTGTTAAAATATCGACGACTTATCGGTATTCTGGCTTTCTGCTTGGCTTTGCTTCACGGTTTCCTCTTAATGAAAAAGAGAGACCTTGATTTTTTAGATCCCAATACCTATTGGATTTATATCCAAGGTATATCTACCTTCATAATTTTTACCTTATTGGCAATTACTTCTAATGACTGGAGTGTCAAAAGACTGAAAAAAAATTGGAAGCGATTACATACCCTGACTTACTTAGCTATGTTCCTGCTCACTTGGCACATTTGGGACAAAATGTTAGAGCATTGGAGCTATTTAACCCCGATTGGGCTAGTAGGGATTGTCACGACAACCCTTTTATTTCTGATGCGACGCTGGATTGAACATCGGAATAAACAACAAAAAGCGAAAGGAAAAGCGTTCTCATCTCAAATTCCAGAAAAAATTACTCTATAGTACCGCTAGTCTACGACACCGTTACGCAGTGGGTGCAAGTCAGATTATTCTCCCACTCGCACAAGGAATGTCCTGTCATGAGATCGAAACAATTTACCTGGAAATCTTCAGCATTGGCAATCAGCACCCTAACGATCTTGGTTGGTAGTAGCAGTTGTGTTAACCTATTCTTCCACTTCCGAAATGCTAGTGTTGCTACTGTCTCTGTTGCAACCGCTCAACCCTTACGTTCTGTCCAAGGAAATTCAACTTGGGTTTACGCATTGGCAATCAGCCCTGATGGACGCTTCCTCGCCAGTGGCAGTTACGATAAAAAAATTAAAATTTGGGATTTGCCTAGTAACACCTTACTCTATACTTTAGAAGGACACGGCGATGCAGTAGTAAGCCTTGCCATCAGTCCAGATAGCAAGCTGCTCGCTAGTGGCAGTTGGGATAACCGTATTAAACTCTGGAATTTAGAGACGGGGCAACTGCTTCGTACCCTAGATGGCCATACAGATGATGTAGAAGCTGTAGCCATCAGCCCCAACGGAAAGTGGTTAGCCAGTGGTAGTGCTGACACAACCATCCGCATCTGGAACATGCAGACTGGCGTACAAGTGCATCAGTTCTTGGATGGAAAGTGGGTAAGAACTGTTGCTTTTAGTCCCGATGGGCAGACTTTAGCTAGTGGCAATGAGGGTGGCACACTCAAAATTTGGCGAATCATGGATGGTGCTGTTCTACAAACCCTGAATGGTCATTCACAAGCCGTGCGCTCAGTGGCTTTTAGCCCTGATGGACGGCAGATCGCGAGTGGCAGTGCTGATAGGACAGTCAAACTCTGGCAAATGCCCACTGGTAAATTGTTGCACTCCCTAATTGGACATGAAGGAGTTGTGTGGTCAGTGGCTTTCAGTCCTGATGGCAAGAGATTAGCTAGTGGTAGCAATGATAGCACTATCAAGTTATGGGGGTTGCCTGAAGGCAAACTCTTGGAGAATTTGATAGGACATGAGCGAGGCGTGCGGTCAGTAGTTTTCAGACCGCATGGAAACATGATAGCCAGCAGCAGTGCCGACAAAACCATCAAACTCTGGTCTCTTCCTAAAGAGTGACAAGAAGCTTTCAGAAAGTAAACAAATCTATAAGGAGGAAATCTGATGAAAGACAGGGATACATCCTAGCCGACATTAATTTGACAACTAGGCTATGCCATCTCTGCTTACAAAAATGTCTTTGCTGTCAAAATCACTTTCTTTTGATAAGTTTATCGAAATCTCAAGTGCAGATTGCTTTAACGCAATAGTCATTCAATCAATTAACTTTACCTTAATTTTGGAGCATTATATGAGTGGATTTGGTCACGGTTCCGTCGGCACACGAGAACAAGCATTTACACATTTACTGCCTTTAAGAGCAAAAAGCTATGCGACCCATGAACTGCTAGAACTTGCTAACAGCATAAAGTCAGAGCCAGATACCGTGAAAGATGGTCCTGATCCTGAAGAAAATTTGCTGTTACCAGCAGGTTATACATACTTGGGTCAATTTATCGATCACGATCTAACCTTTGATAACACATCATCTTTGAACCCAGCAGATATTGGTTCTCAAGATCGTCTGCCAACTAACTTAAGGACTCCACGCTTTGATTTGGATTCCTTATACGGTGACGGGCCTGATGCTCAACCTTTTTTGTACGCTGAGGATGGGGCTACTCTTTTATATAAAAACGGTACTGAAAATCAGGTTGAACCTACCGCCAGTAATACAAAGCTAGTTTCAGACTTTAAAAATCAGGCAGATCAAGACCTACTGCGTAGCCCCAATGGTCGCGCGATTATTGGTGACAAACGTAATGATGAAAACTCGATTATCAGTCAAATCCAATTGTCTTTTGTCAAGTATCATAATGCAGTAGTAGCAAAGCTCAAACAAAACAATTACAGACTGCAAGACGATCAGAAACTGACGGGTACTGCTTTGTTTGAAGCAGCACAAAACGAAGTACGCTGGGCTTATCAAAAGATAGTGATAGAAGACTTTTTGCCGCGCATTGTTAACGCGGATGTTCTAGAAGGTCTAAAAGACAAAACTCGTGACCAACGCGCCCAAAACTATGCTCTTTACACAGAAGACAAACGCGAGAATTTACCCCGCGAATTTGTAGTAGCAGCTTACCGCTTTGGACATTCTGGAGTACGCTTTGGTTATCGTCTCAACAATGATAAACGCTTTAGCATTTTCCCGGGTAGCGATAATGACAACCCAGACGATGACAGTTTGTTAGGATTCGAGCCACTACCGAGTCATCATGTCATTGATAATTGGGCGCGCTTTTTCCCGCTTACAAGTCCAGGAGTGTTACCCAATGAGCCTCGTGAAAGTCCTGCTGATAATACAGAAAGATCAGAAGTACGCTTACAACTAGCTTACAAAATTGATTCCAACTTGGTTGATCCACTTGGCGTTTTACCGTCCCCTGTATTGCCAACAAGCCAGAATGTTGGAGGGGTGATTAAAGAAGTTGAGGATACAATCAGCCCTGACACCTTGCCAGACACAAAAGTAGTACCACCACGTCCATCCCTGGCACTGCTTAATTTATTACGAGGCAACAACTACAGAGTACAAGGTGGGCAACAGATTGTCAAAGCTTTACAGGACAAAGGTTTTACTCAGGCTATCCCTCTCACATCAGATCAACTCAGTGTACGACAACCAGCGGGTAAAAATTCGGCGGGGGATGCACTGTTCAAGTTTGAGCCAATTGCTGAGAGTCTACAAAACGACACCCCACTCTGGTTCTACATCTTAGCTGAGGCTCAAGCTCCTTTAGTAGATCACTTTGGTGTGGGAAAAAGTTTTTCCGAAGTAGACTTACTAAATGGTGTTGGCGCTAAAACTAAGCTAGGTTGGGTAGGTGGTCGGATTGTAGCCGAGGTATTTTATGGACTTTTAGATTCTGATCCAGAATCTTATATTAATAAAGTACCTAAAGATTGGCAGCCAATTTTAGGTGGTGATAAGACAGTTATCTTTGCTAACCTACTTAAATTTGCTGGTCAAAAGATCGAGCCACCTCCAACCAGCACCAGCACCCATAAAAACTCAGCTTCTTGCTGATGGTAAAAATGATAATTATGCAATCTGTTTTTGCTTGCTTGTGACTAGTAGCGAATCTTACTACCTTTTATATAAGAGAGGAGTTAGAGAGTAGAAGGTTTTGTTTTGATATATTCAAACGTCACTAGCTATAAAACGCAGGAAATTTAAGAAATTTAGAGACTTTCAAAGTCTGATAAATTATTAATTTTTTGTATTTTTAAGTTAAAAGGATGCTTTGAATAATTAATAACAAATAAATTCCTTATGTACTTCTCTAATGCTTTCTTAAAGAACTAGTCAATTTTTGAAACAAAAGAGGAATTTTATGATTGGTATTGATGTAGCTGGTCAAGATGGTAGAGTAGATTGGACAGCCGTAAAGAATTCTGGCAAGACTTTTGCATTTGTCAAAGCGACAGAAGGTGTTACTGTAAAAGATTCTGCTTTTGCACATCACTGGCAAAATATGAAAGCTGCTGGTGTTATCCGAGGTGCTTATCATTTCTTTCACCCACAGAAATCTGATCCTGTTAAACAAGCACATGAATTCTTAAGCACTGTAGGTAATTTGGAACCTGGAGACCTACCACCTGTTTTAGATATAGAGGTAGATGATGAAGTAGATCGAAAAAGTGTGATTAACGCAGCCAAAAAATGGTTAGCAGAAGTAGAAAACGAACTAAAACAACAGACAGGAAAAGTAATCAAGCCTATCATTTATACTTCCCCTGGTTTCTGGGAAGAACTTGGTAATCCTTCTGATTTTGCTGCTTACCAACTATGGATTGCACATTATACAACCCACCCTCCGACAATTCCTAGCCCTTGGCAAGGAGAATATCTCATCCACCAATTTCAAGAAAATGTACCTGGTGTACCTGGTGTCAGTGGTATAGCTGATTTGAACCGGTTCAAAGAATTGCAACAAGGGGATTCTGGGTTGAGAGTCAAGCAATTACAACAGCAACTTACAGATATTGGGTTATATACTGGTGTTGTTGATGGTCATTTCTCTGACCAAGTTGAATCTGCTGTTATTAGTTTTCAAACATCCAAAGGATTGCAAGCAGATGGGATTGTTGGAATAAAAACTTGGGTGACTTTATTGTGGATTTAGAGCGAATTTAAGCACGATAAGTTTTGCATCAGATTTCGCACTTGCCAATCAACTTAACAGGAAATCTATTTTCTGGGCTAATAGCTTAATAATAGAGGATAGGGAACGGCGTTCCCTATCCTCTATTGCCCGTTTCGTTTTTAAATTAAATCTCCCAAAATCGAATGGCACTACGAAAAGCTCAAAGGCTTCTGGTTTAAATAGTTTGTAATTGCTTATGTATTATTTCCAGAGATGCATAAAATTTGACTTTTAAGCTTGATGTTAAACCTACGTGTTTTCTTGCTATTCAATTTGGATTGCTATATAACGATACGGTTCAGTTAAGAAGAAGTGTAGGTTAGGTTTAGGAACTAAATCTAACCTAGGGCGGATTTAATTTTTAGCCTTAGCTGAATTGTATTGCGTTATACAAGGCTTAAACTTAGTTGAGCATGAGTTTTTATATGGAGTTTATCAGAAAAAATATTAGTTTTATAGATTTCGTTTGCACAAAAATAAAACTATTATAAAGTATAGAAAAGCAAAAAACCAAAACAATATTGGATTCCAATAATTTTTGGTTATTTATCAATATGGAGTCGAATCAAATGGCTAATACACAGTTTAACTTAGTAAACCTCTTTGATTTTATTAAAGAGAACAACAAAGACCTTAATCCAGACCACTATCAGATTGCTGTTCGTCAGCATGAAATAGGTGTTCAGATTGTACTGAAATATATTAAAGTTAATCCAGATAAAGAAGTTGTAGTAGGTGCAATTGGATTATAGAATTGTAGGGGATGAATAGCAAAATTTTTGTGAATTATCCCCTTTATAATTTCAATGGAAGCTCGATTAGTACTAATTTAAATTAAATAAATATTAGTTTTTTGAGGTTTTATATGTCAATTGAAACAATACCTGGAACATCATTACAGTACTATTTAGTCGCATTTGATGCTGTTGCTAATGAACGTGATGAGCCTCAAGGTAAAATGAGCCAAAAGATATTAGATATCTTGTCTGGTCAGCCAATCACAGATGTCTTTATATTTAGTCATGGATGGATGAGTGATGTAACTGGAGCGCGACAGCAATATAATAAATGGATAGGTGCAATGCACAATAATTTAAATGATATTGCACAAATCGAACAAGCAAGATCGGAATTTCGCCCACTATTAATTGGTTTATATTGGCCGAGTTTGCCTTGGGGTAATGAAGAACTTAGTAGTCCAGTTTCTTTTGATTCAACATCTACTTCTCCATTAGAGAGCTTGATTGAGCAGTATGCTCAGAGAATTGCTGACACAGATACTTCCCGACAGGCACTTCATACAATTTTCCAAGCAGCGATGGAAGATATTGCGCCTGACTATATGCCATCAGAGGTACGTCAAGCTTACGAAGTTTTAAATCAGGAATCAGGCTTAGGTAATGATGGTGAAGGAGCAGCCCCAGGGAGCGATCGCTTATCTTTCGATCCAGAAGGTATATTTGAAGCTGCCAAAGCAGAACCAGTTGATTTTGGTCAATTCAACTTGAGTGGAATTCTGATGCCCCTGCGAGTCCTCTCTTTTTGGAAAATGAAAGACAGAGCGCGTCAAATTGGTGAAACTGGCGGCTTCGAGTTACTAGCACAACTGCAAAAAGCAACTGCAAATACCGTGCGATTTCACCTCATGGGTCACAGTTTTGGATGTATTGTTGTTTCCGCTATGTTAGCAGGACCCAGGGACCACAACACTTTAGTCCGTCCAGTTAATTCTGTAGCTTTAGTACAAGGTGCCTTATCGCTGTGGTCTTACTGTGCAGATATTACAGTTTTACCAGGTCGTCCGGGTTACTTTCATTCTGTAGTTGCTGAGAATAAAGTATCCGGCCCGATTGTTACTACACAAACTGAACTAGATGCAGCTCTTGGTAAGATGTATCCCTTAGCTGCGGGTATACGCCACCAAATAGTTTTTGAAACTGTCGAGCTTCCTAAGTTTGGCGCACTAGGCACTTTTGGGGTACGTGGTCCAGGTTTGGAAATTGTAAATATGAAGATGCTTTCTGTGAATGAAGCGTACCCTTTTACAACAGGTAAAATTTATAATTTAGATAGTACTCAATATATATGTGATACCCATGATGGAATTTTTGTTGGCGCTCACAATGATATAGCTAAACCAGAAGTAGCTCATGCTGTGTGGCAAGCTGTACTCGCTAGTTAAGTCAATCGAAAATCAAGGAATAGCCAATTTATGAACGAAGAATCGCTATTTTTTAATGGAATTGATGGGGCAACTGGTAAGTATTTGCTTCCACCCCTAACACCAATGCAAGTTTCTCAAATTGCTCAGGGTGAAGAAATAGACTTAGAACTTTTAAGCGAATTACAAAGGAAAAATTTAAACATTAAAGGTTTAGACCCAGAATTTGCACCCATAGAGGGAGTAGACCCGAAAAACTTAGCAGAAACTGGTTGGGGAGTTATTTTTGCTTATGGTGCTGACCCAGCAATTAGAGAAGCCCTGAGTCCATTGTTGGAACTACGTCAACAGCAGGCGACACAAAAAAAAGAACAGTATTATCAAGAGTATATTAATGTAAAAGCTTATCGTTCGGGCGAGACAAAAAATAAGTTTTTGGCGCGTCATCAAGTCGGGCCAGGACCTGCTGACCCTAATAATATGCCTTACTACCTACTCATTGTCGGTGATCCAGAAACTATTCCCTATAGCTTTCAGTACCAACTTGATGTGCAGTATGCGGTAGGTCGGATTTATTTTGAGACTTTAGAAGAATATGCTCAGTATGCTCGTAGCGTTGTCGAAGCAGAAACAGGTAAGTTCTCGTTACCCCGCACTGCTAGCTTTTTCGGCGTGCAAAACAGTGGCGATCGAGCAACTCAACTCAGTGCTGACCAATTAATTAAACCCCTAGCTGAATGGATAGCCCAAGACCAAGCAAGCTGGAATATCCAAACTGTCCTCAAAGATGAAGCCACAAAAGCTCGACTGAGACAATTATTAGGTGGCGCTGAAACTCCTAGCTTGTTATTTACAGCTAGTCACGGTATGGGTTTTCCCAATGGCGATCCGCGACAAGAACGCCACCAAGGAGCATTGCTCTGCCAAGAATGGCCAGGGCCACTCCAGTGGAGAGAAAAAATTCCTGAAGACTTTTATTTTTCTGCGGATGATATTAGTGTCAGCGATCGCTTGCTGGGATTGATCGCCATTCATTTTGCTTGCTATGGTGCTGGCACGCCTAAATTCGATGACTTCGCCCATAATAAAGCCGCCAATGAAAGGTCAAATATTGCTCCTCGTGCTTTTGTGGCTGGTTTACCACGGCGCTTGCTGAGTCATCCGCAGGGAGGGGCATTGGCTGTAGTTGGTCATGTGGAACGAGCCTGGGGATATTCGTTTATGTGGGAGAGGGCTGGGGCGCAGTTGCAAGTCTTTCAAAGTGCTTTAAAGAGATTGATGGAAGGGCATCCTGTGGGATCGGCTATGGAGTTTTTCAACCAGCGTTATGCAGAACTTTCTTCCGATCTCAGCAGTCAACTAGAAGAAATTAAATTTGGTGCGATCGCTGATGACTCAGCGATAGCTACTATGTGGACAGCGAACAACGATGCTCGGAGCTACACAATTATTGGCGACCCCGCAGTACGATTAGCCGTTGGTGATGGAAACGCTGTGGAGCGACCAATCATTGAAAAAGTTACTTTGCCAGCTGCAATTGCGACACCAGAAGTATCTGTATTACAGCCAGCGAAGTTGGATTTAATTAAATCTTTAGAGACATTTTTAGAAAAAGTCCAGCAAGCTCCTGCCTCTGAAGTTGAACAAATTCAAGCAACTGTGTTAGCCGTAAATAATTTACTTCAGGCGTTGAAATTATGAATATCTTTGAAATTACAATCCAACGTAAATATCAAGATAGCTGGCCTGTAGTTGTCGAACATACCAAACCTGGTCAACTCGTTCCTATCCGCCGTCAAGGTATCCTTAACATCAATAGTGAAGATGATCTTGTGATACTCAGAGCATTAAGCTCCCAGCCAAGGAAGTACGGCACAATATTAGGTAAAACACTATTTAATGATGGTATACGTGATGCTTTCATTCAAGCCTTAACAAGTCTTGAAGATAGCAAAAACACTGAGAAATATCTTCATGTACTACTATACATCGAAGCCGACGACCTCAAGGAATTACAGTGGCAAAAACTCTGCTCTCCTTTAGATGGAGATTGGGATTTTTTATGTCTCAATCAAAGGACACCTTTTTCTCTCTACATTCCCACAATTACAGAGCAGCTTTTCCCTGCCATTGGGCGGCGGGACTTGCAGGCGCTGGTTGTAGCTGCTAGCCCATCTGGATTAGGAAAATTTCAGCTAGACGATTTTGATGTCGAAGCTGCGGTGGCTAGTGTTAAAGCTGCCCTTGGGGACATTCCAACTGACGTGCTAGCAAAAGTTGATGGAGCAATAGGGCTGCCCACTTTGGACGCACTGATGCAGTGCCTTACTAGTAATGAAAAATACTATACTTTAATCCACTTTGTCTGCCACGGTAAGTTGTTATCTAATAAAGAAACTGCACTTTATTTGGCAATCGATGATAATCAAGTTGCACCAGTCAATGGCACTACCTTGATTGACAAGCTGACTAACTTACGCCGCGCCCCGCATTTTGCTTTTTTGTCCACTTGCGAAAGTGCCAGTAATACAGTAGAAGCAACAGGCGCAATGGGCGGACTAGCACAACGGTTAGTCAGAGAATTGGGTATACCTGCCGTCGTGGCAATGACGGATAAAGTTAGTATAAAAACTGCTCAAGCTTTAGCTACAACTTTTTATGAAAAATTGAGAGTACATGGCAATGTAGATTTAGCATTGAGCGAAGCTACAGCTGGATTGCAGGATAGATATGACATAACTGTTCCAGCACTTTTTAGCCGTCTAGGAGGGCGATCGCTATTTAGCGATACTCCAGACCGCCCCCTCACATCTCAGGAAATCAAGTATGGTTTAGATTATTTAGAAAAATTACTAACAGAACGTGCGCCTGTACTATCCGATGAGTTGCATCAGCAAATAGCAGTCTTGAATAGAACATTGGGTACTGATACCAGGGAGGCGCTGCAAGAACAGCAGCAGGCTTTAGATGTAATCAATAAGATATCTAGTGAAGTCTTGGATTTGAGTTTTCCAGCTTTGGCATTGGGTACGGAACCACCAGTCTATGACTCACGCTGTCCTTTTCGAGGATTGTATCCTTTCCGTTTAGAAGACTGTGAGTTTTTCTTTGGGCGGGAGCAGTTGATTGCACAGCTACAAGAAAAACTGGCGCAAGACAATTTTTTACCTGTGTTAGGGGCTTCTGGTAGTGGTAAATCATCCGTGGTACTGGCGGGATTAATCCCTGCATTAGAAAGGCAGCAGCCAAATCTCCAGATGGCTTACATGACTCCAAGCAGTCAACCAGTTGCTCTACTGCAAACAAGTCTATCAAAATTTCAAGACCAAAATTTTGTCTTGGTGATAGACCAGTTTGAAGAACTGTTCACTCTCTGTAGTGATGAAGCGCAAAGACAACAATTCATCAACCAATTAATCAGTCTTAGCCAGCATCAAAAAGTGATGATTACTATGCGGGCAGACTTTTGGGGAGAGTGTGCGTCTTATCCCAAACTCAGGGAAATGATGCAGGCTAGACAAGAACTAATTGCGCCTATGGATTCAGCCCAGTTACGTCGAGCAATGGAAATGCAAGCAGCAAAGGTAGGTTTGCGCTTTGAAGCTGGTTTGAGCAATTCCATTTTAGATGAAGTCCAAGGAGAACCAGGGGCAATGCCACTACTGCAACACGCACTGTTTGAGTTGTGGAAGCGGCGAGAAGGAAGATGGTTACGTTGTGTGGAGTATCAGGCCATTGGTGGTGTGAAAAAGGCGATCGCTGAAACTGCCGATGATGTTTATAATGATTTGTCACCCCAGGAACAAGAGCAAGTTAAGAATATATTTGTGCGTTTAACTCGTCTGGATGAAGATACTTTGCAAGGTGAGAAACGCCGGGATACGCGACGACGAGTTGGGTTAGAGGAATTAGTACCTGTAGGTAGTGAGTTGGTGCTAACTAAAAATCTGGTGCAGCGATTGGCTGGGGAAGGTGCGCGACTTGTAGTTACCAGTGTGGATGAGTCTACAAATCGAGAAGAAGTGGAAGTTGCCCATGAAGCTTTAATCCGCTACTGGCCAAAATTACTTGATTGGTTAAATGAAAATCGGACTTATTTACAACTGCGTGAAACTATCCGTCAGGCTGCTTTGGAGTGGGAAAAGGAACAAAAAGACGAGAGTTGTTTAGTGCATCGAGGTGGGAGGTTAGAAGATGCTGAGGCTTTATTGAAGCAGCCTAGATTTTTGAATCAGCTAGAGGCTAACTATGTAAGTGCTTGTGTGGAATTGAGAGAGCGATCGGTTTTAGAACGAGAGCAAATGCAACAGCGAGAACTACAGCGAGAGAAACAAGCACGGCTTGGTTGGCAATACCTAGCTGGTGTTATGATTATCATTACTGCCGCTTTCATCATCTCCTTTGCTCATCGTGAAAAATTACAGTTAGACGCATCTTCTTTAGGAGAAACTGTAAAGATTCCAGCAGGTAAATTTAACTTTGGGGCAGAGAATCCTCATGGTAATGAAATATCAATAAGACAAATAAATCTTGATGATTTTGAGATTGAAAAGCATCAAGTGTCTAATCATCAGTATGGTTTATGTGTTAGTTATGGAGCTTGCTCTAAACCAGTAAAACAGCCACAATTATATCTTGACAAAGATAATCTAGACAAAGTAGTAGTGGTTGGAGTTACAGCTTTTCAAGCCAATGACTATTGTCATTGGTTAGGAAGACGCTTGCCAACTGAGTTAGAATGGGAAAAAGCTGCACGTAATTATCAAAGTTTTTCATCTGCTCCCTTTTGGGAGTGGACTTCATCTTATTTTATTAAACCATTAAATTTTCAAGTATCTATAAAACCCTGGCATATAGATTCTGAAGTCTCAACATCAAACCAGGAATTAACTTTAAGAATAGTAGGAGAAAAAAATACTTCTCGTCAGATTGCTTCACCAGATTCTGTCTCTAAAGACACAGGTTTCC
Organism: Nostoc sp.; assembly: GCF_036916655.1. Taxonomy (GTDB): domain Bacteria; phylum Cyanobacteriota; class Cyanobacteriia; order Cyanobacteriales; family Nostocaceae; genus Nostoc. Next base: position 24,979 of record NZ_JBALFY010000027.1, on the reverse strand, counting down.
GTTGTGCTAAATCAAAAAAAGATGATACATTAATCAATAGAAAATAACAAATTTTGTAGGAAACTAAAAAATGCCCTCCATTATCGTAGAATTTGGAAAAACAGTGAATCGTGATATTGATATCTCCGATATCGATTACATCGAAATAACAGTAGATCAGGGAGAAGTCACAGTTCAACTTATTGAAGTTAGTAATTCAACAATCAAAGCTAGCCTACAAAATATAAGTGCAGGGCAGCCACAGCATTTAAATATTGCTAATTTAGAAAAGAATAATGCTAAGTACCAAATAAAATTTATTGCTTCTCAAAGAAATAATAGTAAAGAAGCTACTTTATCATTTCAAGGTCGCAAAAATCGTATGAATTGTATGAATATACCTCTTGCATAAATGCTTAAATTGTCATATTGAGCGGAGCTAAACATCTTGTAAGATTCTTCTCTCCACTGCGTTCCGCTCAATATGACATTCTTGATTTTTTGACTTTTGCAAGAGGTCTAATTTAGGTCTAAACTAATCGACCACGGGGGCGATCGCGGACTAAAACCCAATAGATGTCAATGAGTGAAGGAGCTACGGAGATTAGTCCAAGAGACTTCACCCTATGCGATCGCACCAAGTTTGCCAGCCAATCTGCTTTAGAGTTGGCGGGAATCACAGATTTACAACCATGTAATAGTTTACACAGTGTTTGAGTTAAAAAAGGCTGACCATTAGTGTATGCTAATACTTCTTTTAGCGCTACTGAAGGTAGCAGAACTATCAGGTGTATGCAGTGGCGTTAAGCCTTGATGAAAAAACCATTGCTTCAGCAAGCTCTGATCGGACTGTGATTCTGTGGAATTAGGAGGAAGATTTAAATCTTGAACGGCTACTTACTTACGGGTGCGATTGGATGCACGACTATTTGAACAACCCCAGTGCTAATGTTAGTAAAAGCGATCGCCATCTGTGCGATAACATCAAAAAAAATTAAACTATTTCAGCAATGAACACCTTTGAGATTACCATTCAACGTAAATCAGGCGATCGCTGGCCGATTGTTGCAGAACACAGTCGCCCAGGTGAACTGCTACCAATTCGCAGTGAAGGAACTCTGGTAATAACTCCAGAGGATGTTCAGCAATTAATTAGCTTGTTAGCAAGACCGAAAGACTATGGCGAAGTTTTGGGCAAAGCGTTGTTTCAGGGTCAAATACGTGATGCTTTTGTTAGTGCTTTGCGCGAAAGTGAAGACTCACTGCGGGTTCTGCTGTTTATTGAAGCCGCAGACAGCGAACTAAAATTTTGGCGTTGGGAAAGGCTATGCGCCCCGATTGATGGTGATTGGCAGTTGTTAGCTCTGGAACAGCGATCGCCTTTTTCTTTCTACATTCCTGCAATTACCGATCGCCGTTTTCCCCCAATTGGACGGCGTGATTTGCGAGCGTTGGTATTGGTAGCCAGCCCTTCGGATGTAAAAAGGTATAATTTAGCTTCTTTTGATATCAAGGCTACGGTTGACAGTGTGCGAACTGCTTTAGGAAATATCCCGACTGATGTATTGGCAACTGTAGAAGGTGCGATCGCTCCCCCGACCCTAGATGCACTGTGTTCTCAACTCACTGACCGGACAAAGCAGTACACCATACTGCATTTTGTCTGTCACGGAAAGTTGATAGATGATGGCGAAACCGTCCTCTACTGGGCAAAAGCTGATAATACAGTTGAGCCAGTAACAGCAACACGCCTGCTAGAACGGCTAGAACCGTTACGGGGAGCTAGAGGATTACCGCATTTTGCCTTTTTGTCTGCTTGCGAAAGTGCCAGTCCCGAAACAGAAGGCTCATTAGGAGGATTAGCCCAACGCTTGGTGCGGGATTTGGGTATGCCTGCGGTAGTGGCAATGACCGATAAGGTAACAATTAAAACAGCCCAGATATTAGCAGAAAACTTTTATCGGCAACTTAAAGCATCGGGAGAGGTTGATATAGCACTGCATGAAGCTACAGCGACTCTAGCCGAGCGCGGTGATATTACTGTCCCGGCTTTGTTCAGTCGTTTAGGTGCAAGACCTCTATTCAGCGACCAACTCGACCGGGAACTGACTAACTCCGAAATTGAGTATGGGTTGGAACGTCTGGAAAAATTGCTGTTAGAGCGATCGCCTGTACTCTCCCATCCATTTGAAGAGCAAGCACAGAAGCTCAAAAACATTATGGGCGCAGATGTCGCCGCCTTGAGCAAGCAAGCGCATCAAGAACGAGAGCAGGCTTTAACTGAAGTCAACAATCTCTGTGATGAAGCCTTAGACATCAGCTTTCATGCCCTGGCATTAGATCGGCAACCACCGATCTATGATTCTCGCTGTCCCTTTTTGGGCTTGTACCCGTTCCGACAAGAAAACCGCGAGTTCTTCTTTGGGCGTGATGAATTAATTGCCCAACTGCAACAAAGGCTGAGTGAACACAACTTTTTAGCTGTGTTAGGAGCTTCTGGGAGTGGCAAATCTTCATTGGTACTAGCTGGGCTGATTCCCGCTTTACAGCAACAGCAGTCAGATTTGGCGATCGCTTACATGACCCCAAGTAGCAATCCCAACGAACAACTGCAAATAAGTCTATCACCTTATTTAGAAAACCCCTCTCCAAACCTCTCCCCTACTGAGACAGAGGCTTTGAATGTTCCCCCTTCCCTTCAAGGGAAGGGGGTTAGGGGGTTAGGTCAATCCATAATCCTAGTAATTGACCAGTTTGAGGAACTGTTCACCCTCTGTAATGATGAAGCTCAACGCCTCACCTTTATCGAGCAAGTGTTAAGTCTGAGTCAGCAGCAGAAAGTTGTAATTACGATGCGAGCAGACTTTTGGGGAGAATGTGCTATTTACCACAAACTCAAAGAGTTGATGGAAGCGAGGCAAAAATTAATTGCGCCGATGAACGTTTCAGAATTGCGGAAAGCAATGGAAATGCAAGCTACTCAAGTGGGGTTACGTTTTGAAGCTGGTTTGAGTAACAGTATTTTAGATGATGTCCAAGGTGAGCCAGGTGCTATGCCACTGCTGCAACACGCACTGCTAGAGTTGTGGAAACGACGACACGGCAGATGGCTGCGTTGTGTAGAGTATGAGGTCATTGGCGGTGTGAAAAAGGCAATTTCTCAAACTGCCGATGATGTTTATAATCGTTCAAAACCAGAAGAACGAGAGCAAATCAAGAATATATTTGTGCGCCTAACCCGCTTGGATGAAGAAGGTGTACAAGGTGAGCAACGCCGGGATACGCGAAGGCGTGTTGGGTTAGAGGAGTTAGTACCTGTAAATGGTGAGTTGGCGACAACTAAAAATCTTGTGCAGCGGTTAGCTGGGGAAGGTGCGCGACTCGTAGTGACGAGTGTAGATGAGTCTACAAATCAAGAAGAAGTGGAAGTTGCCCATGAAGCCTTAATCCGCTACTGGCCAAAATTAATTGATTGGTTGAATGAAAATCGTACTGATTTACAACTGCGTGAAACTATCCGTCAAGCTGCTTTGGAGTGGGAGGAACAAAAAGACGAAAATTATTTAGTACATCGAGGTGGGAGGTTAGAAGATGCTGAGGCGTTATTAAAGAAAGCTGGATTTTTGAATCAGCTTGAGGCTAATTATATCAGTGCTTGTGTGGATTTGAGAGAGCGATCGGCTTTAGAGCAAGAGCAAAGGCAACAGCGAGAACTACAACGAGAAAAACAAGCACGGCGCGGCTGGCAATTGCTATCTGGTGTGATGGCTATTCTGGCTCTACTTACTACAGGTTTACTTCTGCGTCCATTATTCTTACGCTGGCAAGCTGCATCTCTGAACCCGATGGTATTTATTCCACAAGGTCGTGCTGTTATCGGTACAAATGAGCGACAACTAGGAGATGGACAACAACCAGAACATTATATTTATCTACCAAATTTTAAAATTCAAAAGTATGAAGTTTCAAATCGCCAGTATAGCTTGTGTGTAGAAGCTGGAAGATGCGATAAACCAGCTACTGCCCCAGAGCTTTACGAGAATAATAAAACGTTAGATTATCCAGTTGTAGGAATTACAGCAAATCAAGCCAAGAAATTTTGTGAATGGCTAGGGGGACGCTTGCCATCTGAAGACGAATGGGAAAGAGCAGCACGCGGTACGGAAGGCAGATTATGGCCTTGGGGCAAAGATTCTATAGAAAAGAAAAATGTAAACGTGGATTCAGGAATTAGGACTAAAAGTATTGAATCTATATATCAGAAGACAGACGATGTTACTAGTGAAGAAGTGTACGATTTAGTTGGTAACGTACAGGAATGGGTTTTACCATCTTCTAGTTCTAATGAATCAGAAGTAATTATTCGAGGAGGTAGTATTAAAATTCGACTAAAACGTATTACTGTGCGAGGAAGCGGAAATTGGGATATTGGTGATCCTTACATTGGGATACGCTGTGCTGCTAATTAAGAAGCTAATATAAAATTTATCTTGATCTTATTGTTAATTATTAATAACTTAGAATAATTTCAAAAAAAGGAGATGTGAATATGGATTTAAATAAAAATGAAAAAAAAGAATTATTACCATTGATAGAAGCGCCTAATGTACCAATCAAAGGCAAGGAAGAACGAACATGTAGTGAGGCTCGCATTATTGTTGATATTTCATTAGAAATCGACCATGATAATACTGGTGTTAATGTTAAAATTTTTAAACCGGATGATTCTAAACCAGAAGAATTTCCTGTTGCTTTTCATAATCCACTTTATAAAGAATATGACAATCCCAAGCTAGGTTTATTCAAGTTAGAAATTGATTCTGATAAGGCAAATATAGTATCAATTAAGGGTAGTAATTGGATAAAGCCACCAGCATAATTAAAAAATATATAAAAATTGAATAATCAAATTTCATCGAAGTCTTGTGGAGAAAGGATATTGCTTTGTTTGATTATGTAAATGCAATTTAGAACAGCTTTGAAAAATTGAAACTATATAAATAATACCTAGTAAAGCAAGTCACCATTCTTCAAATAAATTTTCCAATACAATCCTCAACCCAACTACTATCAAATATAAGTTCATAAATCCGATTATGAACCTTCAAAACACCCTGTTGCTTAACTACTAACCCCGACAACAGCAACTCCTTCTCTTCTGGACTATCAACAACACCCACCTGCCTATGATGGAGAATTTGCTGATATAGTTCTAGTAATCCAACAGGGTAGAGAGTATTCTTGAGGATGCGATCGCGGATTGTTCGCAAATGTTCTGGCTCATCTTGAGATTCCCAATTGTCAATAATATGCGATTGCACCATATTCTCCATCCAAACTGCTTCGGACTTTGACGGTATTTCCGATGTATAACCACGGATAATTTTACAAAGCTTTTGAGTTAAAAAAGGTTGTCCATTTGTCCAAGCTAATACTTCTTTTAGCACTAACTGAGGATTGCTAACTTTTGGTGTTAATCCTTGCAGTAAAGGTTGAGCTTCGTGTAATTGAAAGCCATTTAATTGAATTATCTTCCCAATATTAAATGGTGTTCTTTGATAATCATTAATTAAATCTGATGGTGTTGCTACACCAAATACAGCAAAGGTCAAACGCCGATATTCGGGGTTAAGGCTGCGTTGATTATAACAAAAACGAATTAACGCAAAAAAATCATTAACAGGGAAATTTAACGCTAAAACACTATCAATTTCATCAATAAAAATAAAAATATTTTTGTTATTAACCTGCTTGAGTAATATATCTTCAATAAACCGAGCTAAACATTGAATAAGTGATAAATCTTTTTGCTCATCCCACCAAGTTTTAAAATTAACCTTACCTAACAAATCAAAATTATGCCATAATTCCACTATTAATCCTTTATACCATTGAGTAGGAGTAATATTTTCACTACCCAAACGAGTAATATCAATTGCTGCACAGCTAAATCCTTCTTGTTGAAAATGGTGTATCATGCGTACCATCAAGCTTGATTTGCCCATTTGTCGAGCATTTAAAATATAACAAAACTCTCCATTTTGTAACGCTTTATAAAGATAACGATCTGCGGAGCGCACCACGTAAGTTGGTGCATCCATAGGTAAGCTTCCCCCAACTTGATAATCAAAATTAGAGGCTTGTTCGGCATTTCTGAGCAGTGCATTTTCAAATATAAGTTCTGCTTGTGTAGCTTTGAGAATTGCCAATGTTTGTGTTAATTCTTGCGTGCGCTCATTAACTTTTTGTTCTAAATTTTGGTTAGATTGTGCTAATTCTTCTTTTGTATTTTGCAAAGCTAAATTTTTAATTCCTAACTCCCAAATTAATTGCGACCGCTCTGCTTCTGACCGTTTACGTTGTGTGATATCTTGAAAAGCAGCTATGGCATAAATAATTTTTCCCTTTTCATCAAAAATTGGCGTAGCTGATACCTCCAAAGGAATGATATTATCAGCCTGACGAATTTCCATATCATCAATGGTGGTACTCTCACCATTCAATGCTCGTAAAATTGGGTGTTTTTCTGTGGGATATAACTGTTCTCTCTGTGATACATAGACTTGATAAATTTCACTTAATTTAGAAGCTGTAGTTTCTGCTATAATTCCTTTACCAAGTATTTGCTGGGCGGTTTGATTGGCATAGAAGGCTTGACCATTGCCATCAACTACAAAAATACCTACTGGGACTGCTTCTAAAATTTGAATTAGCTTGGCCTCGCTGGCGCGTAATGCTTCTTCTGTCTGCTGGCGTACCGTAACTTCTTTTTGTAAACGAGTTAATAACTCTGTTTGAGCCTGTTGTGCTAAAGTTTCCTGTTCTTTAATACCTTTCATTTTCTGCACATATTGCAGAGTTTTGTAAGTAGTAATTTCTAAATCCTGAAAGTTAATTGGTTTAGTTAAAAAGTCAAAAGCACCACGATTCATCGCAGCTCTGATATTATCAATATCACTATAAGCGGAAATAATTACCGCTTTGATCGTGGGATATAACTCATTAAGTTTAGTTATTAAGGTTAGCCCATCCATTTTAGGCATATAGATATCAGTTAAGACTATATCTATATCTGGTTCTGTTTGTAGTTTATCTAATGCCTCAATACCGTTACACGCAAAAAATAAGTTAAATTCCTTTTCTCGAATTTTTTTTCTGAACTTTTGGCAAAGCAACAGTTCTAAGTCAGGCTCGTCATCCACAACTAGTATTTTAGCTAACATAGCATTTAGCTGATTCAGCGTATCTATAAATTAAGTATTTTTTGCTTGAATTGATTAAATTCAATTGGCTTAGTAATATAGCCATCAGCACCATAATCTTTCGCAATTAAATAATTATCCTCGTCATCATAAGCAGTAATGATAAATACTTTTAAAGCTGGATATTTTTCTTTAATAAGTTTAAGCATTTCTAAACCATTCATTCCACGCATATTAATATCCGTGACAATTAGATTTAAGCAATCAGTTAGCTTATTTTGTAAAGATTCTAGCGCTTCTTCTGCTGAAAAAGCAAAATACAATTTAATTTGGTTTTCTTTAAGTTCTTTCCTAAATTTTTGTTTAAACAAGAGTTGGACATCTTGCTCGTCATCTACAACCATTATCTTCATTTAAAATTTTATCTTGATAATTTGAATTAAATATGCTTCAAAAGCATACTGAAATACTACACCTATACAATATTATCGTTAAAACTAGAGATATTATGCAAATATGAGGCTAATATTAATCAAAAGAATGTTATACAGCCATACAATTTTTTCTTTTTGTTTTGTACAGAGTATAAAATAAGCCTAATTAGTTGCGTAGTTTTTGAGTGATCGCCTAAAAATAAATTGAGTTGTCTCTACAAGCACCCTATCAGTTTTAAAGTTATTTCTTGTCACTGCTAATCTTAGGCAAAGTGATGATTAATTCAGTATAATTATTGACTTCAGTATTGACTTTAATTTTCCCCTGATGCTGCTGGACAATAATATCATGACTTATAGATAGCCCTAAGCCTGTGCCATCACCAGTAGGCTTAGTAGTAAAGAAAGGATTAAAAATTTTATCTACTATCTGCGGTGGAATACCTTCACCGTTATCATGAATATGTATTTCTACTTGCTCGCCTAAATCGTTGGTACTGACAGAGAGAGTTGGTGAAAATTTATCAGCGATAAAATCTGCCTTTTCCTGCAAACGCATTTTCTTTTGCTGTGCTGCGTAGCAAGCATTATTAATTATATTTATTAAAGCGCGACTAATATTTTGTGGTACAACATTTATGTTACCGAGGTGGAGATCGTAGTCTGTTTGTATAGTTATCTTAAAAGTAGCATCCTTGGCACGCATTCCGTGATAAGCCAGGTCGATAGCTTCTGCCACCAAAGCGTTAATTTCTGCCGATTGACGCTCGCCAGTTTGCCCCCGTGAGTGCATGAGCATTCCACTAACAATATTATCTGACCTTTTGCCATGCTCATAGATTTTTTGAGCATTCTGTTTGAGATCGTTTAAAATTTCTTCTATATATTCTTTGCTTTGAGAATCTAAAGAGTCTTTTTGATGTTCAATTTCTTCCCCTAGCTCCTGAGCTAATTCAATAGATAATTCAGCAAAATTGTTCACGAAATTTAAAGGGTTCTTGATTTCATGGGCAATCCCAGCTGCTAAAGCTCCCAGCGAAGCTAATTTCTCTTGGGCAATAATCTGAGCTTGTGTTGCTTTTAATGTTTGCAGGATACTTGCCAACTCTTCATTTTTTTCTTGTAATTCCTGAGTTCTTACTTTTACTTTTTGTTCTAAAGTCCGGTTATAATCTTCTAACTGCTCGTAAAGATAAGAATTTTCAATAGAAATGGCAGCCTGAACTGAGAGTATTTTTAATACTTCGACACGCTCTGGAGTAAATGCACCAGTTGTTAAATTATTCTCTAAATATACAATACCGCTCAGTTTACCTTGATAAAGCAAGGGAGTACAAAGAATTGATTTAGCTTGAGTAGTAATAATATATGGATCGCAAGTAAATTCTCCTTCAACAACTGCATCATCTAAAACTACATTTTTATGTGTATTAAAAACATAGTTAACGATTGTAGTTGCTAAAAGATGTCTTCGAGTGTCAGCATCAACAGAATCTACTGGGATTGATTGTAGTGTAGTTACTTCTTGAGCATTAACTAAACCTTCAGCTTCAATAACTAAATTACCATTTTTATCGAGGATCAATAAACCTTTTTGAGCGCCTGCATTTTCAATGATGATATTCATCAATTTTTTGAGCAGCTTGCTGAGAACAATTTCATCAGCTAGAGTTTGGGATGCTTTAATAACCGTTGTTATATCTAACACTTGTGTATGGCTGTTAGTAGTAGAGGAAGTAGTATTAATAGTTTCAGCACCCATTCGTTTTGTTACTCCCACAAAAAAATGTGAGTATTTGGACTCTAAGTCTTTAATTTTAGCTGTTGCTCCCCAGTAAGCATAACAATGGTGTGCGTTCTTCATATATAACTGCCCGATCTCCTCTCTGGCAAGAGAGAGATAGAATTCTGCCGCACGTTCATAAGCTAGAGCTTCTTCATGAATGAATCCTTGTTTCTTAGCTCCTTGAATAGCTTTTTCATAAAATTCTTGAGCTTCCCACTTATTTCCTAATACTCGTGCTTTCTCTGCTTCTATCAATTCATATTTATGTTGACAATTTTCTGGGCAATGAGTAGCCCAGATTTTCATTTTTTCCTGATTTAATAATACTTGTTTTAAAAAATCATTTTGGGAATTATTTCCTACATCAAAACAACAAGCAAGCAGAGCAAGAGAATAGTAGAAATTATGTTGTACTGCAACTATATAAGAGGCAGAACTTTCTGAATTATTTTTTGCTAAAATAGCATGACTAACTGCTTCGTGATATCTTTGAAAAAGATAAGATAGAATTGTTTTTACTAAATAAGCACTAAATAGTAACCATACAGCTTTATTTTGAGTCCACTGCTCAAGCAATTTTTGCTCTTCTGTGAGAGAATTTCCAATTACTCCAATATTCAAAGTTTGAGATGTACTGATTAAATTGCCAATAAGAGTTCTACAATTTTTCATGTAAAAAATTGTATATTGCTGTTTCAGCTTAATATTTAAATCAATATATTGTTGATATTTGTGGTTTAATTCTTCAAGCCTATACCCGCTAAACATTAAAAATAAACAATATGCGGAAGCTGCGTAAGAGGTATATTCTATATGTCCTGTATCTAGCCCTATATTAATAGCTTCCTGCAATGTGTCGATTATGTTACCATCACGGATTGATTCTTTCCAGTGGCGAATAAAACCACTTGTATAATGTAATACTAGTGGCTTAAATTCTTTAATATTAAATTTTTCTAATAAGTTTAAAGCTAATTGACCAAACCTATACCCAGTATCAATATCTTGCATAATTCCACACAAAAGCTTGCCATAAAAAGTGTAAACACTAGTAGCTTGAGGTGGATTACCATAATTAATACAAAGATTGACCGCAGTTAATGTTATTAGGGAAAATAAAAGAGGATTACTAATAATTGTCGCAGTAGTAACAATCATTAAAATTCTTACAGCTGCAAGTTTATATGGATTTGTCATGGTTGGTAAATCAGACAAATCCTCAATATGCGTGTCTTGCAATAGTAATTTTATAGCTTCTTGTGCTTTATGAATATGATTTACATCTGGTATTTGAGGTAGCTCAATTCCTAGTTGTGCTAAAACTTGGCGTGCAGTATCTATAGCTAATTGCATTTGAATCTTAGCAATATAGGATTGAATCCTTAACTCATAAATTCTGACTTTATCGAGAACAAATTTAGCTCTTTCTAAAACAATATTAGATAGATTTTCAGCCGCGTCAAATTGAGTATTCATATATTGTATTTCTACAGCTTCTACATGAAGATGCAGTGTCAATTCATACTGAAAATCCCAACTGTTTTTTGGCAACAATTCTAAGCCAATTTTTATATATTTAATAGCTGTTTCGTAAGCAGCTGCATTTTTAGCTTTTCTACCAGCAATTAAATTTAGGTGAGCTAGTCTATCTTTCTGTGCTTGAGTAGTAATCAAACATAAACTAATATTTAGATGATTAACAATATTAAATATATTTTCTTCTAACTTGCCTTGTGCAGTATTCTCTAATAGAAGTTGACCTACTTCAAAATGAACTTCTTGCTTTTGCTCGTTTGGAATTAAAGTATAGGCAGCTTGCTGAACTCGGTCGTGCAAAAATTTGTAAGATATAGAAGATGGAATTTCAGGTATAATAGCAGAAAATATTTTTGAGCGATCGCTCCCTTGTTCTCGCCAAAGAATTGGAATTTTATACCCTTCACTAAGAGGTATAATTAAGCCTTCTTGAATAGCTGGTAAAAGTTCAATAGCTGTATCTACAAGAGATTTTTTACTGACTATAGAAAGTACATTTAAATCAAATTGATTCCCAATACAAGCAGCTAACTTTAGAGCTTCTTGAACTTTCCTATCTAATCTTTCAATTTTACCGATCATTAGATCAACTACATTATCAGTTATCTCTAACTTTTCGATTTCTGCAATACTCCATTGCCAACGACGATTACTGAAATTAAATAACAAAACTTTTTGCGTATATAAAGCCTGAAGTAGCTGATTTAAAAAGAAGGGATTTCCATGAGTTTTATTAAATACTAGTTCTGCTAAAAGTTTTGACTCTTCTATTGAGCAGCCAAGTGTATCGGCAATTAATTCTTTGACATCTCCTAAGTTTAATGGTTGGAGCAAGATTTTATCTATATTAATACTAGCATTTTGAATTGTCCCCAAAGTTTGTAGCAACAAATGAGTGGGGCCGACTTCATTGTCTCGATATGCTCCAATCATCAAAAGGTATTGGCTATCGACATTAGTTATGAATAGTTCAATTAACTTCAAAGAAGCAGAATCTACCCATTGTAAATCATCTAAAAATATGACTAGAGGGTGTTCTTTTTTTGTAAATACACCCAGAAAATTTTGCAAAACTAAGTTGAATCGATTTCGGGATTCATTTGGACTTAACTGTGGCAATGAAGGCTGTTTTCCGATAATTAATTCAACTTCTGGAATAACATCAATAATGACTTGACCATTAGCTTCAAGTGCTGCTAATAATCTTTTTTTCCATGCGTGCAGTCGTGTCTGATTTTCTGTAAGCAGCTGCCTAATCAATTCCTGAAATGCTTGTATGAGACAAGAGTATGGAATATTTCGCTGAAATTGGTCAAATTTACCAGAGATAAAATAACCATGTTTCTGGACAATTGGTTTATGAATTTCATTTACTAAAGCTGACTTGCCGCTACCAGAATAACCAGCTACAACAATCATTTCTGTAGACCCTTGGCTAACTCTCTCGAAAGTTGCTAATAGCTGCTCTATTTCACTTTTTCGACCGTAGAGTTTTTGCGATATTTCAAAGTTATGTGAGATATCTTGGCTTCTTAAACTAAAATCTTGAATCTGTTCAAAACTCTCTAGCTGTGAAAAACAAGTTTTTAAATCTGCTATTATTCCCCAAGTACTTTGATATCTTTCTTCTGAAGTTTTCGCCATTAATTGCATGACGATATTTGAAATAATTTTAGGACAGCGCTCTTCTCCTACTAAAATATGAGGGGGTACAGGTAATTGAGCTATATGGCAATGTACCAACTCCATAGGTTCGGTTGTTGGAAAAGGTAATTGCTGAGTAAGTAACTCATAAAAAGTTACTCCTAAAGAATAAAAGTCAGTCCGGTAATCTATCACCCGATTCATTCTGCCAGTTTGTTCTGGTGAAATGTAAGCTAGGGTTCCTTCTAGGTGTTCGGGATTGCGAATTATCGGGTTTTCTCTTGATAAAATGCTAGAAATGCCAAAGTCAATAATTTTCAGTTGTCCAGTTTTTGGATTAAAAACAATATTCGATGGGTTAATATCTTTATGGATAATATTGGCAGTATGAATAGTACTCAAGCTTTCCATAGTTTTGATGGCAAGTGTCAAAAACTCAGTTAATGTAAACTGTTTTTTAAGCATTAATATTTTTAGAGAATCCCCACCAAAATCCTCTAAAAGCATGACTAAACTATTTTTATATCTGTGTAAGTCATAGGCTTTGATTACCGCATCTAAATTTAGAGAATGGGTAATTTCATATTCTTGCTTATACCGAATGAGTTCTGACGGAATAGGGTAATCTTCTTTAAGAATTTTCAATATTACAGGCTGACCATTCTGACTATGTATAGCTCTATAGACTAAAGAATTAGAGCTTTCATATATTTTGGCTATAATTTGGCAGCCAGCAATGGTATTCATAATTTATAACTACTAATTTTGAAGCAGTGCTTTAATTACTCATCAAAGTGAGTCAGAACTATTTACTAAAATATTAGCTTAATTAGACGATGAGCAAAACCATAAATAAAAGTTATTGCAAACCATAAAAGTGAGCAGGATTATCCCAAAGAATTTTTTTAACAGTTTCTCTGGGTAACTGCTCCTGAAGAACTTTCTGAATGTCGAAACATCCTGTTCCCCCTTCTTTTTGACCCCAATGAACATGAGGGTAGTCAGAACCAAAAATTAACTTATCTGCACCAACATACTCAATTACCTGCTTAACGCCAGGTTCTCCTAGCTCATAACCAATAAAACATTGACGTTTAAAGTATTCTGAAGGCTTTATCTTGACGTTATCTTTAACTTCCCAGTAATGGCATTCAAACTCTTCATCCAAACGCCATAGCCAGTAAATTAACCAACCACAGCCAGATTCTAAAAAACCTACCCTCAGCTGAGGGTGACGTTCTAATACTCCTCCTTCGATTAAAGCGAGCATTGCCATCATCTGCTCCATAGGATGAGAGCAACAACGCAAGGCAAAACGAGTATTGAACCTGTCTGCACCAACAGTAGGTAAACGGCTATGAGTTCCTTCGTGAATGCTCACTGCTACTCCTAGTTTTTCACATTCTGTCCAAAAAGGTTCGTAGGCAGGGTTACTCAGTAATCGTCCTTTAACTGGGTTGGGACGTAAACAGACTGCTTTGCAATTAAATTCTGCTATGCGGTACAACTCTGACACCATTTCTTCAGGAGCATGAAGATTAATCATGCCTACTCCTTTTAAGATTTTGGGATTGTAACTGCAAAAATCTTGGTATAACCAGTTGTTGTAAGCGCGAGTAAATGCACCAGCTAAACTAGGTTCCATCGTATCAATTGCTATGATTGACATTCCAAGTGTTGGGTAAATAAATGAAATATCAACTCCCATCTTTTTTGTTTCTAAAACATGAAGCTCATTAGTGAAACCATTAAGTTGAGCCATTGGATGAGCTTGCATAATCTGCTTATTCCATTGAGCTACAACTTCACTAGAAGCTTTATAATATATATCTTCACCCTGAATTTTCATATCAGGCGATGGTGCAAAGCTCTTATAAGCAGGTTCCAAATAATTTTCCCACATATCAAAAGGTTCAAACACATGGGAATCTGCATCAATGATTGAATATTCTTTTACCATAATTCTGCAAATTAATTTTAATTGTTACATCCACACTGGAAAAGGATTAAGTTGATTTTCATTCAATGGCTGTTTTAACCAACCCATTTTTACAGGAACATCATACAACCGTCCTGAACCTAAACGTCTCCACCAATGGCGCATTCCCGGAATAATGACTTTAACTACCCTCAGTTTAATGTCAGCACGAGTTTGTTCCAAAACTAGCATTTCCATACCATTTTTCTCAACCATTTGCTGACACAATATGATATCTTCTAGTAAATCTTCACTCCAATTTTGGGGATAATTATTACATAATTTGGGTGTGATACTTTTATCTGGAAGCAGATAAGATTGTTTTTCTACAGTTACTGTTTGCCACCATTTAATAGCGAGGGTATCTGAAGAAGCAGGATATTTAGTGCTACCATCAGCATTGGCAAATAAGACATTAGGAAGAATTTGGTTTATTTCACTTAAAGCTCTGCTAATGGCAATCTGCGGATCGAAATGAGTCCCAAAACCAAGGATGATATCTTCTGGCGCTCTATCTACTCTGCGGCTGATGGCAACAAAAGTTGGGATGTTTAAATCGTTAGTAATATCTAAAACCCACAATTCTCGATGAACTGTTTGGTAATATTTCTTCAGAGCTTGAAAATAAGGATCATTAAAACTGTCTAAATCTAGCTGTGGTTTTTTAAGGCGATTGTACCACCATAAGGCAACACAATCACGCTCCACCAATTCCATAAATCCTTGGAGGATTGCCTCTTCTATAGTATTACCAGCAGCACAGCCATTTGAGTCAGCCCAACAATCAGGCATTAAGAAGTTAGGATAATCATAATAGCAGTAAGCTGTTGGTAAATACTTAAATTCTTGATGGGTTAAAGACCAGACTGGTGTCCAGTCAACTTCTTTATCCTCATCAAAAGGTTCGGGAATTTTTTGAAACCAGCTAGAACAATTTACATTCCAGTTGTGGCGATCGGTATATTGTGCTTGACTAAAATTCATACAGGCATTAGGATGAATAGCTCGATCTATCAGTTGTTGGTAACTACCTTTGCGCCTACTTTCATTTCCTTGAAACACTCCAGAATATCGTTCAATAGCTTCGCACAAAGCACTAACCTTCGCTTGCTGGTCAGTTTTTCCTTTCCCCGCACTTCTGCCGCTAATATTTTGGCGTAAAGCATTTAAATCATCAAATATCGTAGCAAAGTGATGCCTAGCTACATAAGTATGGATTAAAGTGTCGGGATTTCGATCTATTTTACCTAGTCCTCTAATTACTCCTGTTAAAGGACTAATATGGTGTTGGTATTTCTTGAATGTTTCTTCTGGGGAAAAACAACGGTGTCCCCCATCTAATGTAAAATTTTTCTGCCGATGTCCTAAAACTATCGGATATGGTTCGGCATTAAATCCAGTTATATTACCACAGCTTGGACATTGAGGGCGCTTTACCAAAACATGGTTTTGTATTTCTAAATTAATAGTATCATGGGTTACTAGCATACCCTCCAAGCGTTTATTTTCCCCCTGGACAATCCATTTAAAAATTTCAGTAGCAGCCATTCCTATGGCCGTTTGGCAGGTAGCAGTAAGCGAAGCAAGAGGAGGAGTTAAAGGTGTAGAAATTCCTTGATGTCTTTCGATAAATCTTTCCACAGGTTTGTTGTTTCGCAAACGTTGAGCTAGGCATTGCCAACAACCTGTTTTACCGGGAATAAATATAGGCCCTATCCAAACTATTGTGCCTAGAGGTTTTACCAACATCCAAGGTTTGGTTAACTTTAAAGCTTCCTCGTTTAAACTTTCTAAAGCATCTTGCAAATAATCATCACTTAAGACTATTTCTATATCACCTACTTCGGACGTTACTTGGATATGCAGAGATTCAAGAGCAGTTTTAAATTCATCAACAGGAAGATGAGGACTAAAAGATTTAATTGTTATTCTATTTGTTTGTAATCTTTGGTAAGCAGTATGTGGATTAATGTTTAAATGTTCGCAGAAAATTGCTATATTAGATGGCAAGGATTCATCAGCATCAATAATATATCCCCTCTTCTCCATTAACATCAGAGCATAATAAATTTCAGTAGGAGATAAGTTTTCTTGGATCAGTAAGTCAACAATTTCATCAACTGTATTTTTACCATCAATTAATGGCATTAATATTTGATATATATATCCATTGATAAAATTAGCATTCCTTTCAGAAAGCAATAATACATTTTCATCATTTTTATTTAGAAAATTGAAATATTCAAAGCTGTACTTTAATTTTGGTCGAGTCAACATATTTCTTAACCTAAGTTTATTAAATGCAGTACTTGATATTTTTGGATTAAAAATAAACGATAAAATATAATATTAAGATATTTATTTTTTGATTTTTTAAAATATAAAAAGTATTTTAATATGAGGAAATAATTTTTATTCCCTCATTACTCCTATTAATTTCCCTTAAATAACTTTAGGACGATAAATCCTAAAATCACTATATGTCAACATCAGCAGGTATAAGGAATCCATTCATTTGTCGGTGTCCAAGGAGCAGAATTAGAGTCGTTTTCTACCCATTCTCTTAAAACATCTTCGGGTAAATTTTCACTACTAGGCCGCTTAGGATATGGTACATTTATCTTATAACCATTTGCTTGCGGTGTTATTCCTCCTTTATATTCACGCGGTGGCTGATCCCGCTCAACATGAATATCAATCTGAAATTGAGCCTCAAATTCAGAAATAATCCCATTATTAACAAGAAATTCTTTATCGATATTAATTTCCCTATTCTCTAGCCATGATTGGGCAATAATTTGAGATAGCCTTTTATTGGGAATGAGAGTATTAAAGGGTTCTATTTCTATTTCTATTGCTTCTTTTTGGTCATCTACGGCTTCTCCTTCATGTACTACCATGCTGTCAATAGCACCCTGAAAAACTTTTACACTTGGTAGTAAGGGAACTTGTAAAGTTTTGATTTCGCTGCTATTTTCATTCATTAGTTCTTCTTCCTGAGTTGGGTCGAAGACTACTACTTTTCCTGGACGAGATATATCTATACTTACTCCTGATTTTGGTGGTGGTGGTGCTATCCAAGGGGAATTTTTGGGGCTACTTTCAATCCAGTTATGAAGCCACTTTATTATATCTGGATCTTTCAATACTTCTGGATCTGGCCGATAATCCGGCATCAAAATTTTCTTATCTATCTCGTCTATTTCAACTTGATTTGTTTCTACTATAAATATACGAAAAACAGCAGCTTCATCTTCAGACAAAATTTTTTGCTCAACCAAAAAACTTTTATTGGCTAAAGGAATTTGCTTTTCATCTAACCATGATTGAGCAATTAGTTGAGAAAGCCTTTTTTGAGGAATGAGAATATTGTAGGAGTTTGGTAGGTTCATAACAGTCTAGTGATTACTCATCAAATCAAATTGACTTAACTACGATTAATGATATCGTTATTTGTATTTTACACATATAAAACATCAAAAAATATACATTTTTTAATAATGTTAATTATCATGAGCTTTACAAAGTCTTTGTATTATAAATATGAGTTTTTATATGAGAAAAATAGGTTTCTATTTTGAAATATCTTTGATAGAAATATGAATAAAGCACAATACTAATATTGGCTTCTATTTAATCAGAAGCTTAGACTGAAAATACTGTTGATATAACCGACAACTAGGTGTGGCTTGGTTATTATCTAGCTTTATCAGCCCCATACTACTTAACTTATAAGCAATGATAGGTTCTAATGGTATTGGTTGAGTAGAATCGATCGCAGTAGCAAGAGCGCTTGCTAATTCAGGCTGCTCTTGTAAAGTTACCCAATGACGTTGTAAATGGTGAAAATAAACCCCAGTTGAAGTAGGAGCAGCTTCTAGTAATTGTGGAAGACTTACCTCTCCACGATTGAGATGGTAAAGTGCTATGTTCACTAATGAGGGATGCCCACCAACCAGATCCATAAGTTGTCTAGCTTCATCTTCATCGGTCCAGTTAATTCCATATTGCTGGGCTAACTGTTGCACCTGTTCTAAACTGAAGCTAGTTAATTTAATTGGTAAGCCGACATTAAAAGGAGACTGCTGAAGTTGCAGAGGAACATAAATTTCAGTTGAGTGAACTATGATAAGGCGTAGCTTTTGCCAGATAGGTAATCTTTTACCTTCTTCATACCAAGAACGCAGCAGAGGTAAAAAATCTTTTGCGACTTCGGGATACTCAAAAATCTGGTTTACCTCATCCAACGCTAAAACTAAAGGAGAATCTATCTGCTCTAGTAAATATTTTTTGATATACAAACTACAGCTAACTTTGCTACCAATATCCTCATCCCAATATTCATCTAGTTGTGGCTCTAACTGAAGCTGACTAGTCACATTGGCACACAACCAGCGCAAAAAACGATTCAGATCGCTCAATATTGCTTGATCGGTTTGTTCTAGATTTAAGCTAACGGTACGGTAGCCTTGAGATTCCGCATAGTCGATAATTCTCAGCAGTAGTGAGGTTTTACCCATTTCTTTGGGAGCTTTAATCCGCACCAATGCCCCTGGCTTTCTAATTTCTTTATAAACCTGATCTTCAATGGAAGAACGTTCCACATAAATGAGGGAATCAAGTGGAATTGCACCATTAGGATAGGGAAATGAACGCTGTGAATACTCTTGACTAGTTTCTAAGGATATTCCTTTGAATTGGTACTTTTGAGCCTGTATTACCGATACTGTTTGTGCAGCAGCATAAGATTCCAACAATATACGACAGTTTTTTTTAGTCACGCGTTGACCAGTCAGATCGGAGAGTCGTTTACATAACTCTGGGGCAACTACATTAGTTAAGTATCCAGCACTATAGCCACCTTCTTCAGCAATTTTGCCATAGGTCTGATATTCCCAGATACCCCGAAAAATCAGAAGTTCTGTAGAATTTAGAGGGCGATTATGGCTCTCTAGCAACTTGCGGTTAACTATCTCAATCAGAGAATCAAGGTTCATAGCGGATCAAAGCTTATCTCAGACCTATAAATTGACCTGGCCATAATCAAAATACGTTTTTTGGCACAAACCTGATATCGATCTAAAGATATAGAAATTTTTCCTCAGATCAACGTTTTGTGGGAGTCCCCACTCTCAACTATTAATAAGATAGTGAGGAATAGCTAGCAATAAGGAGCTTTACCGAGATAAGGATATCGTTTGCGAATTCCCAAAATAGCCATTTATTGAAAAGGATTATAATAATATGTTTTATATGAGGTTGAAAGCTTGTATTAATGAAATTAATATGAGATTTATAGATTTTATCTTGAATAAAATTTATTTATATTATAAACAGAAGTAAAAAGTAAATAGAGACTCGTGTAGAAACTAGGATATCCAGTAGCTCACATCTTGCACCAAGAAAATTTGATGTAATTTTATTACTCAGTAAAAAACTAAAATCCTTGATTTAACGATAAAAACCCATAAAAAGGAGGTAGCTTTAACGCGCACCTTTTTACTTTAGCTGGGGTTTTACGTAGAGGTGCAAGATATGAGGTAGTCGATTGATAACTGTTTAATCACGCATATAACAAAACTGTGATTAATGCAGCACAACTCATCTCATGTTTCTTGGCAAAACATATATTAGACCTCTTGCAAAATTATTTTGTGTTATGATTGGGGGTTTTGCCCGTTGAATCGATCTAATTATGCGATACGAACTCACAAAAAAGTTATCGAATCGGCAGTTCAAACGTTTGGTTGGAGTGCAAAGACATACGTTTGATGAGATGGTCAAGGTATTGCAAGATACAGCTAGTCTAAAGCAAACACGAGGTTATCCGAACAAGCTTGGCTTGGAAGATCAAGCTTTAGTTTGCTTACAGTATTGGAGAGAATATAGAACTTACTTTCACATTGCTAGTGACTGGCAAATATCAGAATCAACGGTTTGCCGAATAGTACATTGGGTTGAAAGCACATTAATCAGTTCCAGGAAGTTTCGTTTAGGAGGAAAAAAATCCTTGTTGATCTCATCACAGAAACCGAAAACGGCTGTGATGGATGTAACAGAAAGCCAAATTGAACGTCCGAAACACGGACAAAAACGCTTTTATAGTGGTAAACAAAAACGACATACTCTCAAATCTCAATTGATAATTGACCTAACAACCCAAGAAATTCGTTGTATTGTCAACGGTTCTGGTCGCAAACATGACTACAAGTTATTTGTAGACAGCAAGGTTCGTTTTCATTCTGAAACCGAAAGCTTAGAAGATAGTGGCTACCAAGGAATTTCTAAATTACATACTAATAGTCACTTGCCTCAAAAGAAACCTAAAGGAGGTAAGTTAACTCAGGGACAAAAGCAATCTAACCGTGCTTTAGCAAGTCGCCGAGTAGCGATTGAACATGTTAATCGGCGTTTAAAAGTTTTTCGGATTTTGAGTCAGCGCTACCGTAATCGCAGAAAACGTTTTGGATTACGCTGCCACTTAATCGCTGGGATTTATAATTACGAACTTCAAAAATACTCAATTTGCCTTCACTTAGCAAATCAATAATCATATCATAAAGCTTTTTTGCAAGAGGTCTATTTACAAGAGTTTATAGGTCATTATGAACAACACTAAGCAATCAATTTACTCTAACAAGCCTTCTGCCAAAAGTATTTTTGCAAGTAAAACATTATGGGGGGCAGTCTTGGCAGGAATAGCATCATTAGTTCCACTTGCGGTTAAAGATATCAAGGCTCATGAAATCACTGTTGACGATGCTGGGCAAGCAATACTAATTCTATGTGGTGTAGGGACTGCAATTGTTGGACGTGTAAATGCTCAAGCACCAATCTACACTCCTGATGTTTTACCTGGTCCAAATAAGTCAGATTTTGGAAAGTAAGCACTGGTAAATAATACTGCTCGGTTAATCATTTTTAACTCGGCATTGGGTTTGGGGAAAAGGTTAAAGGTTTTTTCTTTCCCCTTCCCCTTTTCCCCTTAACCGACAAGTATTGACATTGGTCGTGCTGCTTTTGCTATGTTGCTGGTTGAAAACTCGGTTTCGGGTGGAGAAGTCAAAACAGTTGATGAGGGTGAAGGTTCCGCCGCGCACGTCATTGAAAAATGGTCGCATGAGGCGATTGTTAAGAGGTCAAATATGCGACCGGAGCGTATGCAGAAACTTAAGGTTGCGACGAATTCGGGGCAGAATCCGGGGTTTAAGTTTTTGCAGGAGTGCTGGAGTGCTGGGATGATCCGGCGTTGCAGATTGTGATCAAGAAATTGCTGGTGAAGTTTCCGCAGTAGGGATTGTGGTTGTTGATAGGGTGTTGGTTGATTTGGAGGGGTAGCGATCGCCTATCATAGAAAGAGATCGCGCTTGAAAGCGAGTTATACCTTATGTCTCTGACAATCAAAGACTTAGAACAATTACAGTCACAGAATCCCGATTGGCAGATGGAGCTAGTAGAGGGAAACATCATCGTTATGGGGCCATGCGATTATGAATCAGACGAAATTGGTTCTCGCCTGTTAACGTTTCTTAATATTTGGGTTATGCCTCGCAAGCTAGGCAGAGTTACTGGTTCGAGCGCTGGCTTTATCCTACCAAGCATTGAAAGCGATGAGACTACGGGCGACCCGGAAAAAAGAAACTTACGCGCTCCAGATGTTTCATTTGTTCGGGCAGAACGACTCAAGAAAACTCAGCGTGATTTTGTGCAGTTAGTCCCCGATATCACGGTTGAGGTCAAATCTAAAAGTGACCGTATCAAACCACTGGAAGAGAAAATTAAACTATTCCTAGAACTTGGTTCTACGGTAGGTATTCTCATTGATCCTGACAAACTTTTAGTTACAGTTTATCGCCCTAACCAGGAACCTGTTATTTTGAAAGATAACCAGAAATTGACAATACCAGAGTTACTTCCAGGTTGGGAATTAGCAATAGCCGAACTATGGCCACCTGAATTTGAATAACTCAATTAGGGATTGAAACAGAGAATAAATGAGGAAAATAAAATTGTTCCGCCGCGCCCGTTACCCAAAATGAATTTTCTTTAAATTCTGCGATGTCTGCGGTGTTCTCGTTGCCATCGCAGATCAAACAATAGAACCGAGTCGTCTTTCTGCTGAGTTGATGACTGAAAACTCAGTTTCGGGTATAGGAGTCAAAGCAGATCATGAAGGTGATAGTTCTGCCGTACCTGTACCACACCCGGAAAAGTGGTCGCATGAGGCGATTGTTGTGCAGTCAAATATGCGACCTGTAAGAAGAGAGAAACTGAATCGAGCGGCGAATTCGGGCGAGAATCCGGGTTTGACTTCTTGCTCTCGTGTTGGAATGAGATCCGGCGAAAGCAGATTGTGATTAAGAAACTACTGGCGAAGTTTCCGCAGTGGGGGATTGCGATTGTTGATAGGGGGCTAGTGAAGTGGAATGAGTAGCGATGCCTACGGCAACCCTTTCAAGAAAAGCGCTGTAACCGCTAGCATATTTCAGTACAGCAATCGATTTTAAGAGTAGTGTAACTTCAGAAGGTAGGGCTATTTATATCGTTATGAGATGAAAAGTTCATCGGCTCAGTGGTGAACATAACACGATCATTTTCCTCGCGGAATGTGCGGGTAGGTAGGTGTTCAAAACCAAAAATGGGAAGAGGGGTTTCAAATGCGTCTAGTGCAAGAGTTTTAGCCAAAATAGTTGCTCAAGCACCCGCGCACCTTACACAGACTAGGTTTTAGCTATTTCTTTATTACTCAATCTAAATTCTCCATGCTATGATTAACCTATTCGCGCATCGGAACCTTGAAAACCTAATAAATACAGTAGTTTGAGACTGTATCCCCTTGCAATCTGACTTAATCCCTATTAGGGATTGAAACTTAAAATCCTGGTTGATAAGAAAGGTATCGACTTGCAATCTGACTTAATCCCTATTAGGGATTGAAACCCAAAAATATCAAACGGAAACTTATGGGAAAAAACACCCTTGCAATCTGACTTAATCCCTATTAGGGATTGAAACCCCGCCTCAGCTTGAGCAATAATCTCAATAGGAAGCCTTGCAATCTGACTTAATCCCTATTAGGGATTGAAACGGGAATGGCAGCTAAGAAAAAAAGCTAATTTAGTCTTGCAATTTGACTTAATCCCTATTGGGAATAGAAACTCAATGCTAAAGTTGACGGTGGCAGTTCTGGGAAACTAATAATGGCGACAACTAAATATCAAGCTTATACAAATGTGCCAAAGCCGAGTCCAAAACTGGCAGAAATAATAAAGCAATCGGGGACGACTTTATATTTAGATACGGGGGCAAGAGTTCACCTTGTAGAGCCAGATACATCGGTATTACAAATAACTGTAGGTAGACAAGAAAGCATATTTAAATTGACGGATATTCGTGCGATTATCGGAACCGAACCAGAAATTAAATCGTCAGCGCTCACAAAAATTCTGCGATGGCGCATTCCAGTAATTTTATTTTCTCAATCTGGTGAATTTCTGGCAAGGATTGAACCAGATTACAAAATCAGGGCAGATATCATCCAGTTCCAAGCTATGATGAGCGATGCCATGAGAGTCGAGATTATGCAAGGTGCAACCTGGGGTCGCCTCCGTCGCCTCCGGCGATTTTTACAACGCTCTGGGCGTGATGGTGCTGTAGAAATTAGTCAAGCTTGCAAGGATATTTTACATCTTAGTAATTGCATTACCAACCACGATTCTATTGCTTCATTACAAGGGTTGATTGGTCAAGGAATGCTGATATTTTATCGTATGCTTCCCCAGTGCATAAACCCAGATTGGAGATTTACTTCGCGGCATGATAATTCCCCTGTTTGCCGAATGCTTAACTTTAGCGAGAAGCTTTTAGAAGAATCAATAAAAAATGCTGTTTTCTCAGTGGGGCTAAACCCTAACCTTGGTTACTGGCATCAAACCCATCACCAAACCAAGGGACTAATCACCGATCTAACTACAGAATTCCAAATCCTAGCGATCGCCTGCGTGAAGACTGTTTTGAATCGTGGCTATGTCACACCGAAGGATTTTAATAAATGCTGGAATGAAAACACACTGCCGCTCGTTGCAGCCCAAGCAATTACCCGTGCTTATCAAGTCAAGATGGCTACGGAAATCAGCTATCCCCAAATCAAAATTAAATGTACTTATGAAGACCTGTTCTACATCCAAGCAAAACAATTAATCTTGTATTTACAAGGACAGATTCAAGAATATTACTCTCCTGACTTCAAATAATTAAGGATTATTAAAATCAGATGATAGCTCTAACTCTCACAAACTCTAAACGTCAAGCAGTCTCTACCAACATTAAAACCCACATTCCGCACCCAGAACTGTCACACCCCAAAGAAACGAATCTATTTAGTACATCCGAACTAATGATTGAGAAAATTGACTAGAAT
>NZ_JBALFY010000026.1:0-90764 GCF_036916655.1 Nostoc sp. | reverse complement strand
AGTATATGGTTTCTGTTTTGGCGGCGGCTCTCCCAAATTCAACACTCTCCTAGAATCCTACTGTCAATAGGGTTTGAGATGCGCTAACCCTGCTCCACTCAAAAGCAAAGTAATATCATTTGTGCCTGTCAGGGAGAATTTGTAATAATCAACTGGGTCTACATTTCCGACAAATTCTTGAATAGTCTGAGTACTAGTTAGATTTCCAATATTATAAGCAGTGCTGAGTGTGTTCCCAGGATTTGAAGGAATAGAAGAAGTCCTAGATGTGGCTGCTAACTGTAAGGAATAATTGGAATTAACATTGGTATTGGCTGCAATTCCAACATAGTAATTCCCGGCTCCTAATGTTGCAGTAATTTGACCATTCCGACCATTACTAGCATAATCAGAGTAAAGTTGTTCTCCACTCTCAATCAATCCATTATTATTACTATCGTAATAGATGAAGGCATTGACATAGTATTGACTCACTCCACTCAAAAGCAAAGTAATATCATTTGTTCCTGTCAGGGAGAATTTGTAATAATCAACTGGATCTACATTTCCGACAAATTCTTTGATGGTCTGAGTACTAGTTAGATTGCCAATATTATAAGCAGTGCTGAGTGTGTTCCCAGGATTTGAAGGAATGGAAGGAGGTGTAGATGTGGCTGCTAACTGTAAGGAATAGTTAGAGTTGACGTTGGTAGAATTTTGAGTAATTCCAATATAGTAATTTCCGGCTCCTAATGTTGTAGTAATTTGACCGTTTCGACTGGAGCCAGCATAATCAGAATAAAGTTGTTCTCCACTCTCAATCAATCCATTATTATTGCTATCGTAGTAGATGAAGGCATTGACATAATTTTGAGTCACTCCCTTCAAAAGCAAAGTAATATTATTTGTGCCTGTCAGCGAAAATTTATAGTAATCAAGTGGATTTGCATTGTTGATAGCATCAGTGTAGTTAAAAGATGTGAGAATACCAATGTTTTGAGCCGTCGTTAATGTACTTCCTGGCATATTTTTCCTTTTGTAAAATTTGGACAAGGATTCTTATAGATTTAATATCAGAATCCAATTTTATTTTTGAAAAACAATACTACAAAATAAGGGGTTAAACCTTGCTCATTCCAATACTTCTCGGTTAAGGGAAAAGGGAAAGAAAAAACCTTTAACCCTTATCCTTTACCCTTTATCCCAAACCCGATTCCGAGTTAAAAAGCTTAACCGAGAAGTATTGTTGCTCGTTCAACCCATCAAAACTAGAAAGTTATGCAGATGCTACTACACTGATGGCATAGAATTTTTACTCATTAACAAGATTAAGTATACAGACAATCGAGTTACTAAAGTTAATTCTAGTAATCATTTAATACCTGATGATTTTAGGGCTATTTTATTACTCTCATCAAATAATATTCAAAACCTTGTTTCTTCGTGCTTGCTTCCAAAAAAGGATAAGTTTTGAAAACGATTCAATATCAGAATTTTATTTTTATCTCTTTAGATATATAAAATAGTCTTATATAACTTACTAAAGCTAGTGGCTTATTAAGAAGTGAAATCGGAAATTTGAGCGAAAGCGCGATCGCACAATCATTAAATAAGTCGATGAAGAACAATAAGATCCCCGACTTCTTTGAGAAGTCGGGGATCTGAGTCTCTCGATTTTCACAACTCATTTAGGATTGCTATAGTCAACAGTCTAGACAAAAATTCCTCTAAATCGCCTGATAAATTGGGAGATTTAGAGGATTTACAATGACAAATTGAGCAATGTGACCGCTAAATTCTTCTTTTTAACTACAAGTATTTGCTGAAGCAGAATTCACTGTTGTTAAATCGCCAGTGAAAATAACTGTGTATTGATAAGGTGATGAACCAGAACAATTCATGGAATTTGTATTGGCACGACGGGGAGTCCACCATGATTTTGCTTGCACAGTCAAATTTGTGCCGTTCCATGAGAGAGCATTGACAACTAAAGAGTTAGTTTTGCCATCATCCGCCTTTTTAGCAGATAAGAATGTGGCATAATAAACCTCGCCATTGGCTGGATTAATCCGGGCTATAACTGCAACTTTTGGCCCGCCTCCGCTACCATAGCTAGACAACCAACGCCCAGTAGCAAAGCGGCGAAAATCATTACCTGTCTGACTGCCAGTGGAAGAGTAAACGCCATATAAAACATTGCCCCCATCCCAATACAATCCATAACCTGTACCATCGTCCCCAGTTGTTTCATAATCATCACGACACCAGGCTTTTATCCCATTATTAAAGCGGATAGTTCTAGGATTTTTGTTATTAGATGAGACTTGCCGATAACCAATGTAAAAGCTTGTTGTTCCACTAACTACTCTGGGGCCATTTTTAGCTTTGATTGTTGCTTCACTATCACCGCAAGTGAATGTCACAGCATTACCGATAGATGAATTTGCTATTTGGGCTAAAACTGGAGGAGCTTTTTGTGTGAGTAATAAATCAGATGCTAATACTACAGACAAAGAGAAACATGCAAAATACTTTTGTAATTTGCGAGAATAATTCATGGTAGAAACCTGCCGAGAAAGTGAAACGAGAAACACCGTATCACTATAAACTCTAATTAGTATTTAGACAAGTAAAATTATTGAAATTCCTATTTTGCAGTATTCTCAACATCATACAAATCAGACTGCGTTAAAAGTTGCATAGCTAATATACATAAAAATGCCTGATATTAGCTGTATATAATTGTTCCTTATCAAATACTATCAGCGAATAAGAACAAATAGCGATGGGTTATGCTGGAGCAGAGTCTATTGCAGCATCAAAAAAATAGTTTTAATCAACAATGTAGCGTTTTTTGATTTACCATATTCCTAGTGAAAAGCTTTATGTAGTGCTTTATTAGGCAGTTTTAGCCTTCTCATCTGATACTTGTTCTGCACTAGCTTTCAAGAGACATAGTTTGGTAAATACAACTTCTTCCTAAAATATATGACAGATAAATACCTCAGATGTTAAGCTATTGTTTGGCTTTTTTATAGATAATTAAGTAGAGAATTATCTGTAATTTTATAGCCAGGATTATTAATTTTTATCATATAACTAATTTCATTAAAGCTGATATTTAAATTATATGTTGTATTTTTTCGCTGCTATTAAAGCTTACAATAGTGAACATTATCGTTATTCTTTGAAAATTAGATTTTTGCGATAAAAAACAAAGCGTACCTTTTGCGGGGTAAGATTATTGGGGTTTAATAAGGAATCAATAGGAGCAAAAATGATATGATTGGAATTGCGATCGCAGGCACCGGCTTTGGTCAAAAAGTCCACATCCCTGGATTCCAAGCGCATCCTCGCACTGAAGTGGTTGCTGTTTATCACCGAGATATCAATAAAGCCAAAGCCATAGCAGAATCCCATAATATCCCCCACGCTTCTGACTCTCTTACAGATATTGTGGCATTACCAGAAGTGCAAGCAGTTAGCATCTCTACACCGCCATTTTTACACTATGAAATGGCAAAAACTGTATTGCAAGCTGGGAAACATTTATTACTAGAAAAACCGACAACTTTAAATGTAGATGAAGCTAAGGAACTTTATCAGTTAGCTAAAGCAAAAGGCGTGATTGCAACTGTAGACTTTGAATTCCGCTTTGTACCAGCATGGCAGTTGTTTGCAGAATTATTGTCAGAAAACTATGTGGGTAAGTTACGCCTAATTAAAATTGATTGGTTAGGTTCTTCTCGTGCTGATACTTCACGCCCTTGGAATTGGTACTCTGAGAAAGATAAGGGAGGCGGCGCATTAGGATCTTTGGGTTCTCACGCCTTTGATTATATTCACTGGTTATTTGGGCCAGTCCGTAGATTAAACGCCCATTTAACGACTGCGATTCCCACACGAGTTGACCCTGTGAGTGGGGAATCTAAGTCAGTGGATACAGATGACAACTGTATATTAACCCTGGAATTGGCAGATGGCACACCTTGTCAACTTTCTATCAGCACGGTTGTTCATGCACCAAGAACCCATTGGGTAGAAGTATATGGCGATCGCGGTACATTAATAGTGGGCAGTGAAAATCAAAAAGATTATATACATGGTTTTCGGGTTTGGGGTTCCCAGATTGGTAAACCTCTAACGGAAATAGAAATACCGAATCGGTTGATTTTCTCCAATAATCATGCTGATGGGCGCATTTCGGCATTTATCCGCGTAGTAGACCAATGGGTAGAGGGAATTGAACGCAATCAGGAAATTACACCATCATTACGAGAAGGAATTTATTCTCAGTTGTTGATGGATTTATCTCATGAATCTCATCAAAAAGCAAGCTGGGTAGATGTTCCCAGCTTGGAAGGATTTATCAAACAGAATTCAGGAGTCAGGAGTCAGAATTCAGCAATTTTTTCTGTATGACTGGCGGATAGCGCAGCGTAAAGCCTTCTCTATGAGAGTCTGCGATCGCGAGTATTTTCGAGTCGCGTCTTGATTCTGACTCTTGAATTCTTCTTCAATAGTAATTAGAAAACAAATGAGCAAAACTCCCCGCATTCGTATTCCGCCGGAAGTAAAGAAATATGTTTTTCAACGCGATCAATACCAATGCCGAAGCTGCGGTAAAACTACCGCAGAAACGAACCTCAGCATTGACCATATCATTCCTCTCGCCCGTGGCGGTCAAAATGATATCAGCAATCTGCAAACTCTTTGCTTAAACTGCAATCAGCAGAAAACAGACAATATTGATCCCCGTTTCCGGCGGCATTTTGATTTATGACGGTTCTCAATCAAGACGCGATTTATCGCGTCTCTACAATTAGGGTTTTGGATACATTACGCACTTATCCCAATTGATTTGAGATTGTGCTGACATCAACAGCTAACTTTTTGCCCAACTTGAGCAACTGAAGACACTGATTATTTCCTTCATTGTCAAGGTTAGTAATACACACTGGCGCTATCTGACTGTGCAAACAACTAAAGTATAGTTCTTGCGATCGCTGTAGGGAAACATCAATATTTAGTTGATCCCCGACATCAATCAATCGCTCTAACAGTTGGATATCTGCATTAAAACTACCATTGGCATCGTGCAACAATTGCCAAAGCGATCGCGCTATTAACTGTTCTAACATCTGCTTACCGTCAGGAATATTCAGCCGACAACGCAGATGTTTTGCTTCAGTAGCGATCGCTTCTAATTCTAAGATGTGACTCCAACTCTTTTGGGGATCAGCGATATCTTGCTCAAGCGATCGCAATGTCATCAGACAGCGATGCCCTAAAGCAATATCGGCTGCCACCTGCAATTCTTGCGGTACTGCGATTTCATCACGATGAAACGCCATCAGCACACCGTAATTATCACGATAGGCTTGAGTATATAACTGTCCTAAACGTGCCAGTGTTTCCTGACTCAGCAGCCGCATAATCCGGTGGCGTTCTTCAGCAAATAGATTTTGCAAGCTGAAAGCTTCTTCTCCAAATAGCTGCGTCATCGCCAAGATGGTATGAGCCGCGCTAGCTTGTTTTAGCGCCCCAAACAGCTTTTCTTTTAATTGGCTGTAATCACGCCGCCCGGTAAATTGTTGAATACCACAGTGGAAATCCCAGCCTCCCAAATGCAGAACCGCAAATACCAAATGCTCACTTTCCCAAGTAATCTCTGATACTAGCTTTAAATTTCCCACAGCCAGAGTTAGCGATCCCATCCGTTGCAGTTGGTAATCTAACTCATTGGCAGCGTAGCAATAAACCTTTTTGTGGTAACGCTGAGACTGTTTGTCAGCAGCATCTTTTCTCGGTAGGGAATTGTGCGTTTCTGCTGGTTTCTGATTGGTAAATAGGGAAGTAATGGCGTAATGGGCTGCTACTTGCTTAAAACCAAGTTGGGCAGTTAACACCAGTTGCCGATAAATTTCCGCACCGTGTTTAAACTCATCTACATTACTAGGAGCTAAACCAAGGCGTTTGACGAAGCCTTTTTCTAACTGCACACCAGCTACTTCTCCTGCCAATTCTAAAGCACGGGCAGCATAGCGCAGAATTTGCGTCCCCTCTGGACGGGAAATTTCTTCAAAAAACCAACCGCAACTCGTGAACATTAACAACGCGTGACGCTGCATTTCTAACAGGCGCAAAGCGTCTACTTGTTCGGCTGCCGTTAGTTTGTGGGTTTGATGACAGGCTAAGAAACGGTTGACATTGTTAGCAGAGCGATCGCGCAATATTTGGATATATTCATCTCGTGCTAGCCAGGGATCGCGAAATAACTGTCTACCATGTTCTGCATACACTTCAGTTAGCTGATCCCGCAGCCAATTTAGGGCATCCCGCAAAGGACGACGCCATTTTTGATGCCAAACACCGCCCTCTCCACCACAACCACAATCATCCTCCCATCTACCGACACCGTGAGCGCAACTCCAAGCTGTGACTGACTTTAATTCCACTTCCCAACTGGGAGAATTTAAGCTCAGGTAGTGGGCAAAGTTCGTTACCGTCCAACCTTGTTGAGGAAACTCTTTAGTAAAGGCGTAGGCTAAAGTTTTTTCAGTTCCCTTTTTGTGGTGTCCGAAGGTTTCCCCATCTGTCGCCACAGAGATCAACTGTGCTGGGCGATGATCCCCACGTACTGCTGAACCGATACGTCCGGCAAAACGACTGGAATTATAAACCACATCACTAAAACCCATATCCCGCGATATCGGGCCATCGTAGAAGAAGATATCAATGTACGGGAGGGAGTGGGGAGTGGGGAGTGGGGAGTGGTTACTATCCCCATTCCCTTCCTTGATCGCACTTAGAAGTGAAGATGAAGTATCTAGTGTGGGCTGCAAATAACAACGGTAGGGACGCGTGGAATCAATCTGACTACCACCGACTTCGATCCATTCAGGATGAGGATGTTCTGGAGTAGGCAGTGGACGGCAACGCAGTGCTTGAGATGGTGCAAGGATAATGAAGCGAATACCCTCAGCAACAAGAGCTTCTAGGGTTGCGTAATCTACAGCGGTTTCTGCTAACCACATTCCTTCGGGATCGCGCCCAAAACGGGAGCGGAAGTCTTCTTTACCCCAGCGAATTTGGGTATATTTGTCGCGCTCATTGGCCAGAGGCATGATGATGTGATTGTATACTTGCGCGATCGCATTGCCATGACCATTCAAGCGTTGGCTACTCTTGGCATCTGCCTCTAAAATCCGCTGATAAACCTCCACATCGTAGCGTTCTAGCCACGACATCAGCGTTGGCCCGATATTAAAACTGAAATATTCGTAATTGTTGACGATCCCCACCACTTCGCCTTGATCGTTTAAGACTCTGGCAAAGGCATTCGGACGATAGCATTCCCAATGAATCCGCTCATTCCAATCATGGAAAGGTGCAGCGCTCGGTTGGCGTTCAATTGCGTCCAGATAAGGGTTTTCCCTTGGTGGCTGGTAAAAATGACCATGCACCGTCACGTAAACACCATTAGCCTTTCTCAGGGGATCGGTTTCTTTGGTGTTATTGGGATCTGAATGTAATGTTAACGTTGAGCCAGAGCTAGCCGGCATTTCAGCAGCAGAAGTCATGTATATTTATCCAAAACAAAAAACTTGCAGTTGCACCGAAAGCATTGTGCGTAAACCTTACTACAATAGTTTGAACACAAAATCCGGTATAAACAACAACTATGGAATCCAACTAAATTTTTGACAAAGCTGTTTTATTGTAGTGGGAAATCTGCGTTATCGCACAGCCCTTTCCCTGAAGGCTTAAAGTAATTAGCCATTGAACAAAGCCTCAGTTAGGGGTTTTATCTTCTTGGGCGTCAATCAAATTTTAATTGTCTTTTAATATATTAAACCCCATTTTTGATGTAATGTTTTGGCTCAATTTCATACTTTTGCAACAAAAGATTACGAAAACTCATTATATCGCAATCTGATTTTACACAACATTCGCAACAGTGAGCTGAAAACAGTACAATCTCTGAATTGGTCTACAGTCGGTTGAGAGTACCATATCGGAGTGCTGAATGAAAGTGATTATTAATTCAACACTCCAAATTTAAAACTTAGGATTGCTCGCTGTGAATGATACCCTCAACCCAAAACAAGAAATGTCAACCAAAAACATTATTCTTTTCGCTTTACTACTATTTATCCCGGTTTCTGTCGCAGCCCACTTTCTGGAGTGGGGAGAATTGATAGTTTTCATTACAGCTGGATTAGCAATTTTGCCCTTAGCAGCTTGGATGGGTACAGCCACAGAAGAAATTGCTGTCGTAGTCGGGCCATCATTAGGGGGCTTGTTAAACGCCACCTTTGGCAACGCCACAGAATTAATCATTGCCCTAGTAGCCCTGAACGCTGGATTAATCGATGTAGTCAAAGCCAGTATCACGGGATCGATTATTAGCAACTTACTACTGGTGATGGGTTTTTCCATGCTTTTGGGAGGACTGCGCTACAAAGAACAGACATTTCAGCCAATTGTGGCGCGGGTAAATGCTGCTTCGATGAATTTGGCGGTGATTGCCATTTTGATGCCAACGGCAATGAATTACACTTCTCAAGGAATTAACGAAGAAACACTGCAAAATCTTTCTATTGCTGTTGCCGTAGTATTAATTTTGGTTTACGCCCTAACGCTGCTATTTTCGATGAAAACCCACTCTTATTTATATGATGTGGGCGTAGCGGAGTCAGAAGAAGAGGAAACACCCCACACGAAACCAAATATGATGTTGTGGGTTGGCGTGTTGCTAGTATGTACCTTGCTAGTGGCAATTGAGTCAGAAATGCTAGTAGATTCTCTGGAAGTGGCCACATCTCAGCTAGGTTTGACGGCGCTGTTTACAGGGGTGATATTAGTTCCCATCGTCGGTAACGCGGCTGAACACGCCACAGCAGTCACCGTGGCAATGAAAAATAAGATGGATCTTTCCCTCTCGGTAGCTGTGGGATCGAGTATGCAGATTGCCCTATTTGTCGCGCCCGTGTTAGTTATCACAGGGCGGATATTAGGCCAACCAATGGATTTAGATTTCAAACCCTTTGAATTAGTAGCTGTGGTTGTGTCAGTGTTGATTGCCAACAGCATTAGTTCTGATGGTAAGTCCAATTGGCTGGAAGGCACTTTGTTATTAGCCGCCTATACAGTATTGGGGTTCGCCTTCTACTTCCATCCAGTTATAGAAAGTATAGGGTAGTTAACAGTGCATAGGCGTAGCCTGTCGTAGACATCGCGAGCCAATGTTAGATTTTAGATTCTTTTTTGGTTCTAACATCCCACTACGTACTTTCAACCCTTCTGGGTGACACAAATCCAAAATTTAAAATCCAAAATCCAAAATCTGTTAATTACCCCCTTTTGCCTGGGACAGGGGAAAATAAAGACATATAAGAGCGATCGCCTGTATGAGCTACTGCCTTAATCCCCATTGTCCCAAGCCGGAAAATTCCGATCATGTCAATTTTTGTGTGACTTGCGGTTCTAAGTTACTCCTCAAAGAACGTTACCGTGCTATCAAACCAATCGGACAAGGTGGTTTTGGCAAAACTTTCTTAGCTGTGGATGAAGATAAACCCTCCAAACCACGCTGCGTAATTAAGCAATTTTATCCCCAATCCCAAGGCACGAACACTCTTGCAAAGGCTGTAGAGTTATTTAATCAAGAAGCAGTGCAGTTAGATGAATTGGGCAAACATCCCCAAATTCCTGAACTACTGGCATATTTTACCCAAGAAGCCCGGCAGTATCTTGTACAAGAATTTATTGACGGACAAAACTTAGCCCAGGAACTAGCACATAGAGGGGCTTTTAGTGAAACGCAAATCTGGCAACTATTGAATGATTTATTGTCAGTTTTGCAATTTTGTCACGCCAGACACGTAATTCACCGTGATATTAAGCCAGAAAATATTATTTTACGTAGCGGTGATAGCAAACTAGTGTTAGTAGATTTTGGTGCGGCTAAATCTGCCACTGGCACTGCTTTAAATAGAACCGGTACTAGTATTGGTAGTCCAGAATATGTTGCACCTGAACAAATGAGGGGTCGGGCTGTTTTCGCTAGCGATATTTACAGTTTGGGTGCTACTTGTGTAAATTTATTAACCCAGCGATCGCCCTTTGACTCTTATGATACTCAAAACGATACATGGGTTTGGCAGCAATACCTGCAAACTCCGATTAGTAATCCGTTGAGTCGTATTCTGAACAAGATGCTAGAAAGTATTCCAGTTCGGCGTTATCAAACAGTCGATGAAGTTCTCAAAGACTTAAATCAATACTCAAAAGTTGCAGTCACACCAGCGATTGCGGCAAAACCTATCCCTCAACCACCACCCAATTCTCCACCCGCTTTTTTATCGAAATCTCCTAGTCAACTTGAGAGGGAATTAGAAGAAATGAAAACCCAATTTATGGGTAGCAGTAAACCTCAACCAAATAAAGTACAGCCACCAAACCCCACCTCTCAGCCTCCTAGTACAAATAAAATAGATCAAGAATTAGAAGAATTAAAAGCTAAATTTCTAGGTAATAACAATCCCTAAAAATACACTATGACTTCTCTCCTAAACCTCATCTATGTTGAAACCTAGAGTTTTTTAAAAGATACATTTATGTAGGTTGGGTGGAGTGAAACGCAACCCAACATTACCACCAGATTTTATGTTGGGTTACGCTATCGCTGCACCAACCTATAAAACTACGGTTCTCAAGGTAGACGAGGTTTAACAGATTATGGTGTGTATACATATATCCGTGTAAAACAAAAATCGTTATAGTAAGTTCTAATGGGGGTGATTTTTTCAAATGCTAAAAAATATGAAGATTTATAAACTTTTAATTATCTTGATAGGAGCGATCGCACTCCTCACCAGCGCTGGTTATTATTATGTATTCATCTTAGGTGCGCCCCAACTAGACCCACCCCAAGAAGAGGCCAATACTGGGCTAAAATTTCAATTAGCAACCTTTAACTCTCAAGCAATGGGTGCAGTCCGTAATTATGGCGTGATTTTGCCCCCTGGTTATAGCAAAAATCCGCAAAAGCGATACCCTGTAATCTTCTTGCTACACGGTGGTCATGATGATGCCCGTGCTTATGTTGATAAATATGCACTCTTAGACGTACTGCACGAACTTTATCAAAGTCGAAAATTACCACCATCGATTGTGATTACACCCGATGGTAATGATAATCGTGGTTCTAGTCCTTTATATGACCCCGATTACTTTGATGGGGCAAATGGTAAACTGGGAACTTTAATTGGTTCAGAATTAGTGCAAGTTGTCAAGTCGCGCTATCGCACTTTAGAAAAACCCCAATCTTGGGCGCTGGGAGGTTTGTCTTCTGGAGGATGGGGGGCTTTTAATATTGGGTTACGGCATCTTAACAACTTCCAGATATTGTTTAGCCATAGCGGTTATTTTAGCGATAACAGTGGTTCACAAAATAGTCCCCAACAAATTGTGCAGCAGCTATCGCCCCAAGATCGCAAGCAATTGCGTGTTTACCTGGATGCGGGTATGAATGATAGTAATTTACTAGCTTCTACCAAAGCTTTTAACGAAACCTTGAATCAGTTAGGCATTGCTCACGTATTTTATGCATTTCCTGGAGGTCATGGTTTGTCTGGTGCAGATATAGGCTGGAACTACTTTCACAAACATCTTAAAGATTCGCTATCGTATGTAGGTGAACAGTTTCAAAAAAGTTAGGAGTTAAGAGTTTTAAGTAAGTCGGTGAGAAAAATTCAATGTATATGAAGAAATATAAATTAGCTGTAGGGTGTGTTACGCCGTAGGCTAACGCACCTGAGACTGTTGACGGTGCGTTGCGCTTTGCGACAACGCACCCTACATTAAAATTCCTTAACATAGCTGGAAATATTAGCACCGACTTACTTAACACCAAAACAAATGACTAATGACTAATGACCAATGACTAATGACTAACGACTAATGACTAATAATTTAAAAACTCAGATTGGACTTTGGAGTGCGGCATTCCTTACAGGTTTAGTCGGAGTAGTAAATTTGTTATCAGCAGTGACGCCTAATCTGTATGGTAGAAATCACTGGTTGAAGGAATTTTTGCCATTTGATATCCGGGCCAGTGGTCATATATTTACAGCTCTGACTGGGTTTATTTTACTAACACTTGCTACTAATTTATTACGCCGAAAAAAAATAGCCTGGTTGCTTACCATTGGTTTACTAATAATTTCGATTTTCAGCCATTTGCTAAAGGGATTGGACTATGAAGAAAGTCTACTCTCTGGAGTTTTACTGGGGCAATTAATCTTGATGCGCCATTTTTTCACGGCGCAGTCAGACCGTCCTTCTATCGCACGGGGAGTCAGAGTGCTAATAGGCGCTTTATTATTTACTCTGGCATACGGAGCTATTGGATTTTATTTGTTAGATGGCAAATTTTCCGAGAATTTTAATTGGCGTGAGGCGATAGTTCAGACTTTTGCGATGTTCTTCACTGCGGATAATTGGGGACTGCAACCAAAGAGTCGATTTGGAGAATTTTTTGCTAACTCCATCTATATTATTGCAGCAGTTACTATTGCTTATGCAATGCTAATGCTATTGCAACCTGTGTTTTGGCAGAATCTAGCAACTACAAATGAGCGAAAAAGAGCTAAAGAAATTGTCGAGCAATATGGATGTTCTTCTTTAGCAGCGATCGCACTCTTAAATGATAAGAGTTATTATTTCAGTCCTTCTGGTAACAGTGTAATTGCTTATGTTCCCAAGGGACGGGGTGCGATCGCCTTAGGAGATCCCATTGGCCCTGTTGAAGACCGCAAAGAGACAATTGTTGCTTTCCGAGAGTTTTGTCAGCGTAACGACTGGTATCCCAGTTTTTATCAAACTTTGCCCGATGATATTGAGCTTTACAAGTCATTGGGGTTTAGAGTACTCAAGATTGGAGAAGAAGCGATCGTTGACCTAAAAAGTTTTACGTTACAAGGTAAAGCCGGTAAAAACTTTAGACCCTCAATCAGTCGTTTAACTAAGCTAGGATACCAAATCGACTTTTATCAACCACCCATCGCCAATGATTTATTGCACCTCCTCAAACCTGTCAGTGATGAATGGTTGAAAATGGCGCAAGGTTCGGAAAAACAATTTTCTTTGGGTTGGTTTGATGAAGCTTACCTGCGAGAGTGCGAGATTGCTGTAGTGCATAATCCTGAAGGTCAGATCAGCGCCTTTGCCAACATTCTCCGGGAGTACCAACTCAACGAAGCCACTATTGACATGATGCGACATCGCTCATCTCTTGAAAATGGCACAATGGACTTTTTATTTATTTCCCTACTCCAACATTTTAAAGAGGGTGGCTACGACAGCTTTAATTTTGGTCTTTCTGCCCTTGCGGGAGTTGGAGACAACCCAGAATCGCGCCGCTTGGAAAAAGTATTGCACTATCTTTATGGGCACTTGAATCGCTTCTACAACTTCAAGGGATTGCACGCTTACAAAGAGAAGTTTCGCCCGCGTTGGGAACCACGTTATTTGGTTTACCCCAGTTTAACCGCCTTACCGGATGTAGTTGTAGCATTGATTCGCGCAGATTCAGGCGATCGCCTCTTCGATTATTTCAAACCTGGAGCGTGAACTACCCATATTGACCACGAGCTACGTCTACACAACTTGGCATTTTTATGATACAATTGTACTATAAAAATATGAATGTCCGGTGAGTATGCAGCGCGAAATTTACCAGACGATGCCCAAAATTTGTAGTAAATAAAAAGAATGCCCATAGTAGCTAGTGGTCTGTCAAATTAATTTTGTTGGGCTGCTAGATCCCCGGCTTCTTCAAGAAGTCGGGGATCTGACCACCACTAACCTCTCAAAACTTTTGGGAGGTTAGAGAGACGCGATAAATCGCCGTCTCTACAGGGAATTTATTTTTGAATTTTGAATTGTTAATGACCTTTATGTAGAAGGTAGCAATATGACGAATAATCAAATTTCTCTGGTAGAATTAATCCAAATTTTTACACAGTACCGCAACAATATTATCGTCAATATCAAGCACCTACAAGAACATTATCAAAGAACAGGTATCAAGCGTGTTAAAGGTATTAGAAATGAAAATGGGGAACTGCTTCAACCTTGGTTGAGAGCCGAATATATTGATAATGCTGAGTATGTAAGTATGGGCGAGTTTCAGTTTAATCGCAATACTGCTACTCTCAATATGCTTATCAAACGTAAAGTCAAACTTGCCAAATTTGAAGACCAAACCCCCACTATTGAGGTAGCAGGTTTGCTAGTGAATGACCTCAATACCTTTAATAACTATACAATTGTCAGTGATGGCAAAATTAACGTAAAGTCTTTAGTAGTCAAAATCAGTAGTAAAAAAGCCTTTGACTTACTCAAAGAAAAAGGCATACTGGATGCAGAAGAATTTGACTTCCATGCTGAACATATCATTCAGTTAGATAACTTGCCCCTTGTCGCTGCTAATAGCTATTACAACAGCATTGATGGATTATTCAATGAACTAGCAGAAATTAAAGTACTTATTAGTATTATTTCTGCTCACTTAAGAAAGGAGTCAGATGTATTTGTAGTAGGACAGTTAGATGAGTTTAAAAAGCACTATCTGTCTAAAAATGTTTACATTAACTTCCCTACAACTAATGAATACACAGATATTCATGAAGCTTTAGTTAATGGTACTCTTGAGTCAAGATTTAGCTATAAAATTGATGTCGGTAGTCAAGATATTCTTAACTTCAGTAAGTTTCCTTCTGCTAACAAATTTCTGAATAGAATGTATCGTCTTTATGATAGAATAACTGGCGAAATTTTCATCAAGCCTAGTTTTGAGATGGCATTTAATGAAAATCTTGCTGTTAGGCATAGGTTACTGTCATCACGCACAAAGATTACAAAGGTTGACGAGTTAATGAAACCAATTTTTGATGATTTTCTTGGACTTGAGCAAAATGGTATTGTTGGAGGTATTCTTAAGAAAGTTGGTGCTGATAGTTTGGCGCAGTTATTGCAGGATAAACAAACTGGTAAGCAGATCAACAAAGAGGAAATGGTTGCAGCTTTAACAGTGGCACATAAAAAGTTAGAACAATATGCAGAAAATATCTACCAAGATAAAATATCTCCCTTGGTATTTTACATAGGTTCGACTGGGCTATTGCCAGATCAAATGCAAGCAACAGCTATGACTGCTGAGGAAGCTGCTGCTAAATATCCAAATTTGCAATTTTCTAAAGATGAGCAAGAAGGTACTTTTTTTGCAGTTGGCGATAGTATTATTAGCATCTATGCAAAAACTGAATATTACAGCAAACTTCTTTCTGTAGGTGTAGACAATTAGAGGCTGTTTGAAAAGCCTAATTTAATACCAACCTTGGCGAATATAATTCGCGGCTACACAGACGAAACCCACCTCCGTGGGTTGAAGACATCGATTTTGTGTGAGTACGTAAAGGTGGACAATACCAGTGTGGTAGTGAATTATATTCGCCCAAAACTTTTCAAACATCCTCTACGTATTTATTTTAAGTTTTAGTATATAAAAATTTAATACTTGAGTTGAGCAAGACAACTCTTGTATAATATAATACTTGTAATTCTGGGTCAAAAACCACAGATATAGCAATCCGATAGCGAGTCATCGAGCGTCTTTAATTTTTGAACTCATTTGCGTAAGTATAGAGTAGGGAATTTCTTACAACTCACATAAGATTGCCATATAGTTTTATGTTTTTGTGACTCAAGACAGAGCCGCTATTGTCTTGTTATTTTGATATATCACTTTGTAAAGTTAATTTTATTACCTGATATAGCAATAGATTTACTAATAATCTTTAAGAAAATTACACAGAAATCAACTTCAATGAGAGAATCTGGGCTAATCTTCTCAACCGAAAGGAAGACATGAACGATCGCACAAAGGCTCTTCAGGCTCTCGCCGCTGAACGTTGGCGGATATCCCTGATTCTCAGTGGAGCCATGATGTTTATTTACTTCGGCTTTATCCTATTAATCGCGTTCAATAAGCCCCTGCTGGGATCATTAGTATTTCCTGGTCTTAGCCTGGGAATTTTACTAGGGGCGCTAGTAATTGTCTCAGCATGGGTATTAATTTTTATCTACGTGCGTTGGGCGAATAGCAGTTACGACGACCAAATCGCAAGGCTGACACGTAAGTGAAAATTGGGCATGGGGATGAAGGGGTAGGGAAGAAACAAGGGAGAAGAGTTTTCCGCTCTGCCTCTTTTCAATGCCCAATGCCCAATGCCCAATAGCAATTTCTAGTCCCAAATTCAAAAATACTAAACCAAAAAAGCATGAATAGTGTGTGGTTCAATCTGCCACTGGCGGCGGATATTACCAGTCTTGGTCACTTTAACCCGTTAGCGATCGCTTTCTTTTTTCTCTTTGTTATCAGTTCTTTAGGCATTACCTATTGGGCGGCAAAGCTTACCAAAAATACGGCACAGTTTTATACAGCTGGCGGTAAAATTAGCGGTTTCCAAAATGGGCTGGCCCTAGCAGGAGACTTCATGAGTGCAGCTAGCTTTTTAGGTATCGCTGGGCTGGTGGCACTCAACGGCTTTGACGGCTTAATTTATTCAATCGGCTTCCTGGTAGGCTGGCCGATTGTCATGTTCTTAATTGCCGAACCACTACGTAACTTAGGTAAATACACTTTTGCCGATGTAGTGGCTTATCGCTTGCAGCAAAAACCTGTACGCATCGCCTCTGCGATTGGAACACTGGTAGTAATTAGCTTTTACTTAATCGCCCAAATGGTAGGTGCTGGTGAACTAATCAAACTATTATTTGGCTTTGATTATGAATTAGCTGTGGTCATTGTCGGTTGTGTGATGATGGCTTATGTGATTTTTGGTGGGATGATTGCCACCACCTGGGTACAGATTATCAAAGCAGTTCTGTTGCTTGGCGGAACTATCTTACTAGCTATCTTAGTACTGGCACAATTTGGCTTTAACCCACTTGCTCTTTTCGCTGCTGCATCTGCGAAGTATACAGGTGTATTAGCTCCGGGCAAACTGGTTTCCAACCCCTTGGATGCGATCTCTTTGGGACTGTCGTTGATGTTCGGCACTGCTGGATTACCTCACATCCTAATGCGTTTCTACACAGTACCCGATGCCAAAGCAGCGCGGCTCTCTGTTACTTATGCCACAGCTATTATTGGCGTTTTTTATCTCCTTACCTTCATCCTGGGTTTTGGAGCGATGGTATTGGTAGGTAAAGATGCGATCGAGAAAATTGGTACTGGTGGTAACATGGCTGCCCCGATGTTGGCAGAATTTCTCGGTGGTGATGCTTTTTTAGGTTTTATTGCGGCTGTTTCCTTTGCAACGATTTTGGCAGTTGTCGCTGGGTTGACACTCTCAGGTGCGGCTGCACTGTCTCATGATTTATGGGTGAACGTAGTGCGTTCAGGTCATGCCGATGAGTCAGAACAACTGAAGGTGGCTCGTGGTGCGACAATGATTTTGGGGTTGGTGGCGATATTCTTGGGCATTTTGTTTAAAGGTCAAAACGTCGCTTATATGGTAGGTTTAGCATTTGCGATCGCTGCGAGTGCAAACTTCCCAGCGTTACTCTTATCCATGCTGTGGCGACGCTTCACTACTAACGGTGCGGTTGCAAGTATGTTAGTAGGTACTATCTCCTCTTTAGTACTAATTTATCTG
This sequence comes from Nostoc sp., assembly GCF_036916655.1. GTDB lineage: Bacteria > Cyanobacteriota > Cyanobacteriia > Cyanobacteriales > Nostocaceae > Nostoc. Next base: position 73,056 of record NZ_JBALFY010000026.1, on the reverse strand, counting down.
TCGCCTACGATTCAGGTAACGATTCTCAAGCACGCTTCTGCACCCTTTCCACTGAAAAATCCTGGATTAATCAGTATCCCACTGGCGTTTATTGTGGCGATTGTCGTTTCACTATTGAGTACTGAAGAGCAAGCACAGGAAAAATTTGCAGAAGTTGAGGATCGTATTCACATTGGTTCTGGGATCTGATTTTGTTAACGGACAAAGAAGGCGAATAGAATTCGCGGCTACACAAACATAGACGCTTTGCGGCTTCCCGCAGGGTAGTCCGCCTGCGCGGACTAAGAAAGAAAATTGAGGATTTTTACCACGGAGGTGGGTTTTGCCTGTGTAGTCGCGGTTTCTAACCGCCCTTTTAATGTTAAATTGACTTGGCTTTTCCCTACTGCCCAAGTTCTTTGATGTTATTCATCACTTGTTGATATAAGTCGTTGTTACCCTGACTTTGAAAAATATTTGCTGCTTGTTGTAAGTCTTTGAGTGCCCCTTGTTTGTCTCCATTGGTGGCGCGGGCATTTCCCCGGTTATTGTAGGCAGGAGCAAAGTTAGGATTGAGGCGAATGGCTTGATTGTAATCTGCGATCGCACCCTTGGGATCTCCATTGGCAGCACGGGCATTTCCTCGGTTATTATAGGCGATCGCATATCTGGGGTTGAGGAGAATTGCTTGACCAAGATCGTCTATTGCCCCTTTTTTGTCTCCATTGGCGGCGCGGGCATTTCCTCGATTATTGTAGGCTTCGGCATAGTTGGGATTGAGGCGAATCGCTTCACTGTAATCTTTGACTGCTTCTCTGTTACCTCCTAATGAGGCGCGGGCATTTCCTAAGTTATTGTAGGCTTCAGCGTCGTTAGGGTTGATGCGGAGTGCTTGATTGTAATCTGCGATCGCTTTTTCTTTGTCTCCTAAATCGAAGTAGACTAATCCCCGGCCGTTGTAGGCAGCGCCATATTGAGAATTTTGACTAATTGCCTTACTGTATGATGCGATCGCAGCTTGCAAGTCGCCATTTAAATGCTGATTCTTTCCCTGAAGATAGAATTCTCCACCTTTAGAAGTTGTAGCTGAACGACGGCTAGGTTGACTGACTCCTATTTCTGTTACCAATACATTGTCATTCTTACTACAAGAAATACTGCTAGTTGCAGCCAATGTAGTAAAAATAGCTATGGTAAATAAAGTATTTACCCTTGTTCGCTTTTGCTCAAATAAACGCGGTCTCATAAGTTAATATAAACTGCCATATTACCTGAATCGAATTAATACCAAAACCTAGATTTTAATTCTTTAACTCAATAATTATTTTAACTTTTAATAGACCTTTAAACTTAATTGACAATTTTCCCTAATATCTTATAGATTTCTCAGGGAAGGTACGAGAAAATAATTATTAAATTTCCAGATTTATGCTTTACAATAACTCTATAAATTCCGACATTTGTAGCCGAATGAACAATTTATTCATCCTCAGCTTCACTCTCTTGAGTTTTGGGCGTTAGCCGCCAAGAGGTATTTTTGTCAATATCTACAGACAATTGTTCTAGATTTTGCCCTAAATCTTTTTGGAGTTTCTGAGTTAGTGTAATTGGAAAATCTAAATTAATACCTTGAGTTTGTGCTAGCCTTGCCAATTCGGTAAATGTAACTTTGATTGTAGTGCGTTCATAACTAGTCAGCTTATAATCATAAGTTTCAGATATGTTCTGAGCCTGCATAGCTTTTTTTATACGTTCTTGTAAATGCTCAAATTCTGAATTCAACAACTTCCATTGCTGCTCAATTTGTGAGTATTTGGTACTTAGTGATATTAAGTCTTCCGTTGCGGGTTCGGGGCTGGCTTGGGCTTGTAATCCTAATAAGTTTAAGTGGATTTGAGCAAGATAAATACAATCTAAGTAAGCATACTCTATCTGTTCTTCAGTCAGAGGGCGTTTTCCCCAATCGCTTGTTTGTTCTTGTTTATCGATATTGTTAAAACTGCAAAGTGCTGTAGCTATAGTCTTGAGTTGGTAGTTGGGTAATGGTAAAAGATAGTAGGGAATTTTTTTTGCTATTTCCAAAGTGCAAGTAATATTTTTGGCTTTCTTGCTACCGAGAAGCTTTAGATCGTAACTGGCGTTGTGAAAAACTTTTTCAATAGCAGAATTTATCATAATTTTTTCAATAAATTCAGCTATAATATTAGGCTGGTCTAATACATCTAAAAGATAGACGCGATCGCCACTCATATCTTGAGGATTATCTAATACCTGAATCAGTGATAATCGGGGATTACGACTTTTATAGTCAGCGACTTCTGTATCTATCCACAGTGTTTTAGCGTTTGTATATTCAGCGACAATAGCACGAATTTCGCTAGCCGAAGTAAGGTAAGGCATTGGCTAATATTTCCTGATATTTAAGGCATTGTAAGTAAGCCATAGTTTTATAAAGTAACATTTTGTTGGTAAGAATGCTTATACAGGATTGCAAAAAGGCTGAAGTTTGAAATTCGTCATAGACATCGCCAAACTGACTCAAATCTGATAATATCGAGTCACCACTGTCAAGCGGTACAGTCTCAGCTTAATAAAGCTCCTTAGCATCTGCGTTAAATTGACAGATAACCACAGACTGTATGCAAAACTATACTAGCCAGCAACCGTTAGGAAAATTGAATTGGCGCTTTTGAAAACTGGCTGCAAATCTTAGCCTCAAGAAATCGTCTAAGTTTCAATTTTCAGTAACCTGAGTTCTTGCTTGGATAGTTTTACTACTTTACATTTAATTGCTTTTTAACATCTGCTCCTCACCATGACACACACCTCAATTAATCGCTTCAATTATTCAATTCGGAGATAGATAATGAAAAAGCTAATTCTATTACTAGTTAGTGGTATTTTGGTAGTTGGTACTTTTGGCTGTCAAGAGGCTCCTAAAACTGGTTCTGAAACTCCTAGCACAACTAATGAAGCCGCTCAAGCACCAGCAAAACCAGCTTCTCAGACAAATCAAACTGCCAAAGTTCCAGAAACACAAGCTACTCCTTTAGCAGCTAATACAGGTACGAAAGTTAAAACCAATACTGAAAAAACAGCAGCAACAAAAGCTAAGAGCGATTTAAAAACTGAAGTTAGCGCAAAGTTGAATAAAGGCTTACCAGGCAACAAGTTACAAGTTGAAAACAAAGAGGGTGAAATTATCCTCAAAGGTACAGCCGCTTCTGTTGAAGAACTCAAGAAAGCTGAAACCTTAGCGAAAGAAGTTCAAGGTGTGAAGACAGTAAAGGTAGAAGCAAAAGTTGATACTGTAAAAAAGCCATAAAAAAATGACTGAAGCTTTCAGTTAGTATCGGCATAAAAGCCAACCAGAGACTTGCATCTGTGTAAGTCTCTGTTTTTACTATGAGACCTCCACAAAAAGAAATGCCCAATTGTCATTGCGTTCGCCCCTAGCGTTCCCGAAGGGTATGGAGCGAAGCGAAATGAAGCAACCGCAAAATCTTGGGATTGCTTTGCTACACTCCGTTTCGCTCGTAATGACAGATTTTGGATCAATCATTCTGTGGAGTTCTCTATAGCTATTTTCAGGTAAATAGATGATGTGGTGGGGCATTGGTGTCAACTTAACGTGAAACCGCTTGTTCGTCGGGAATTGAAATTTCCGTATAATAGCTAAAGTCATCTGAAAATGACTAAATATCCCCAAAAATCTCCAGTCTACTGAAGTAGACTTAAGCCTAAAAGCCAAAGAAATTTAATTTCCAGGTGGGCATGGAAGCCAACAGTTAAGCTATTTCCAGCTGAAGTTGACACCAATGGTGGTGGGGGCACTCCTACTACTATGGTTAATAGTTAACTATAAAAAAGACTGAAAAATGGTTTCAGTCTACTTGAGTAGACTGAAATTTAGCTATTGCTTATTTATAATTAATTCTATTTTTAAACTTTCAACTTCCATTATTTGAACCTCGATAAATTCGCTCCATCTGTTCTGGAGAAAGCCGTCTCATTGGAAACCACTCAAATGGAGAAACAGACTGTTTCTCATAGGCTTGAACATCATCCTGCTGGTTTTGGGGGGAACGCACAGCTACATTGGTATTTGTAATCTCACCTCTGAAGGAATCATCTATTTCTGATGGTGGAAGCTGAGTTTGAGGCAAAACATAAGCGTGTTTCTGGGGATCGTATGCAAAAACTTCTCCTGTTTCAATGTGATAAATCCAAGCATAAATGCTGAGTTCTCCTTGATAAAGCTTAGAATGAATCACTGGATATGTCCGCAAATTCTCAATTTGAGTCAGAACATTTTCGGCAATCATAATCTCTAGCAGTTCTTCTCCGTCATAGTGACTGTAGTGATCCATAACTAGCCTTCGAGTTGCCTCTGCATATTTAAGCCAATCATGTACGAGCGGCATTTCATCGCTGAGATTATGTAACTTCATTAATCCTTTCATGGCACCGCAATGAGAGTGACCACAAATAATAATTTGGCGAATATCTAAAGCTTGAACAGCATATTCAATTGTCGCACCTTCACCGCCATTACTTGCCCCATACGGTGGAATGATGTTACCTGCATTGCGAATGACAAATAATTCACCAACTTGGGCTTGTGTAATTAGATTTGGATCGAGACGCGAATCAGAACAGGTAATAAATAATACTCTGGGCTTTTGACCCTGTGAAAGTTGCTCAAATAATTGTTGATGTGTCGAAAAATAGCTAGATTTAAATTCGCGCAGACCTTTAATTAATCTCTTCATTACTAAGTTCTAGAAATTTTTGGGGGTTCAGAAACAAATCACATACATCAGATTGAGGTAGTAAAGAGGGTTTTCTTCCTACGTTTTTCCAATTGTAAAGATTACTACATTATAAATTCATTTAGTGCTTTTAATATCCTCTATCTTTGGGGTGAGTTGCTTTTTTCACTTCCTCCCCCCTGTTACTTAGTAACTCACATTACTGTGTCAGAATGCCTTGATCCTATTTCAAACTAGTTATATGCTGAGATAAAAATACGATCGCTTTGTTGTCACGATCGAACGAAGACGACAGAAACAGAATAGATGATTTAAACTATACCAACTGATTCTCTTTTGCTCTGAAACTATGCTTAGATCGTGTTCAGTTGAATACTCGTAATTAGGACTGACACAGAGATTTTTGAATTACAAGTAATTAGTCGGACATGATATTATCTGCCCTGGGAAAATTTGGATAGTCAGTTTGCGACATCAAAATTTTTGCCGTACACTGAGCGATCGCCTGCGGTAAGCCTTCTAGGTGAAGCTCACAGACTTACGCAACCCGTCTACTATAATTTCCAATTCTCCCCCTTACCCTCTTGCGAATTTTTAATTAGTTGATACACTTGTTCTTCATTAGCCCAGTGAACCAGCGCCTATGGTGCATATCAAGCGCGTGGAACTTACCAACTTCAAATCCTTCGGTGGCACTACTTCAGTCCCTTTGCTACCGGGGTGTACTGTCATATCTGGGCCAAATGGTTCGGGTAAGTCAAATATTTTAGATGCACTGCTATTTTGCCTCGGACTCTCCAGTTCTAAGGGAATGCGAGCCGATCGCCTCCCAGATTTGGTAAATAATACTCAAACAGCTAAAGGACGCGCTTCGATTGAGGCTAGCGTCACTGTGACGTTTGATTTGTCGGATGAAATCTCACACAAAGATACAAAGCCGCAAAGGGAGGAAGTAGAAGAAGCAGGGGAGGCAGAGGAGGCAGGGGAAGCAGGGGAAGAAAATCCAAAATCCAAAATCCAAAATCTCAAATCGGCAGAGTGGAGTGTTACTAGAAGGCTAAGAGTCACTCACCAAGGGAGTTACACGTCGAATTATTATATCAATGGTGAAGCTTGCACGTTGACAGAATTGCATGGGGAATTAAGTAACCTGCGGGTTTATCCTGAAGGCTACAACGTGGTGTTACAAGGGGATGTCACCAGCATTATCTCGATGAATGCGCGGGAACGACGGGAAATTATTGATGAATTGGCTGGGGTGGCGGGGTTCGATCGCAAAATTGTCCAAGCCAAATCAACTTTAGATGAGGTGAAGGAAAAGGAAGATAGCTGTCGGATTATTGAGACAGAATTAACTGCACAGCGCGATCGCCTTTCCCAAGATCGGGCGAAAGCTGAGAAATATCAAAAGCTCCGCACAGAATTTCTGGCGAAACAATCTTGGGAAGCTGTTTTATCATGGCGATCGCTACAAGCGCAACAAGAAAAGTTAGTTCACGAAATTCAAACAGGCGATCGCAATTTTACTGAACTCACTACCCAACTCACCAACTTAAATTCTGAAATCGTTCAAAAAACTGCTGAACTAGAACAACTCAATGCCCATGTAAAAGCCTTGGGAGAAGAGGAACTGTTGGCAGTACAAGCTACCCTAGCCACCCAAGAAGCAGAACGAAAACAACTCCAGCGCCAGCTAACAGAATTACAAACAACTTCCCAAGAAACTGCCAAACGTCTAGCTCAAACTCAGCAAGAAATTCAAAAACATCGCCATTCTCTAGAAGAAATTGCCGAAACCCAAATTGTAGAGACGCGATTCATCGCGTCTTCCCAACACCAAAGAAATGAAGCCCACCAATCCTTAGAAACCTCCCGCGAAGCCGCCGCAGAAATCGCCTCAGCTTCCGAAGCCTGGGTGCAGCAACAAACGGCATTCAACCGTCAAATTGAAGCTTTATTGCACACCCTAGAACCGCAACGCACCGAACAAGCACAACTCAGGGAACGCAACAATCAGTTACAGCAACTTATCCAAGAGCAAACTCAGTTAATTGAACGCGACGAACCGTTATTAGCAGAAAAACAAACTGAGTGTAGTGGAGTTGAAACGGAATTTAACATCTCTAGCGAACCCATCCAAAATTTAGCCCAAAATCTCTCAGCCACAGAACAAGAACTGCAAATCCAACAGGAAACCCAAAAACGCTTACTTTTTGAGCAACGAGAAAAACAACGCCAGTTGGATAAAATCGAGGCACAAACGCAAGCACAGCAAGAAGTTCAAGGAACCCAAGCGAGTAAAGTCATTTTACAATCGGGCATACCTGGACTTTGTGGTTTAGTTGTGCAGTTAGGAAAAGTGGAACCCCGCCATCAGCTAGCTTTAGAAATGGCTGCTGGTGGACGCTTGGGACATATTGTGGTGGAAGATGACAGCATCGCCGCCGCCGGGATTGAATTGCTCAAACAGAAACGTGCAGGGAGAGCAACTTTTTTACCACTAAATAAAATTCACGCTCCCAAATTTACTCAAGATGCAACGCTACGTTTCGCTAGCGGCTTCGTTAACTATGCTGTTAATTTAGTCGATTGCGATCGCCGTTACAAAGATGTATTCAGCTATGTTTTCGGTAATACGGTAGTTTTTTCCAGCCTGGAAGCGGCGCGGAAAAATTTAGGACTGTATCGCATCGTCACCTTAGACGGGGAGTTGTTAGAAACTAGCGGTGCAATGACTGGTGGTAGCAACACCCAGCGTTCAGCGTTGCGGTTTGGCAATGCAGAAGCGGCGGAATCTGATGAAGCGATCGCTTTAAGAAGTCGCTTGGTAGATATTGAGCGGGTTTTAGAGCGTTGTACTGAAGCGATCGCTACTTTGTCAGCCAGAACCAAAAAACTCACCCAGGAACTCACAGAAGCGCGTCAAGCGCGGCGCGAACAGCAGTTGCAATTGGAACAGTTGCAGAAAGACATTAAGAGTTTAACAGCGCAATTAGAGGGGACGCGATCGCAACTCGCCCAAAACAGCGAAAAGTTAGCCACTGCTCAATCTCGATTGGAAATTTTAGAGCGTGAATTACCGGGACAAGAAAATGAGTTGCAACAATTGCGACACGCTTTAGCAGAGTTGGAAGCATCCCAAACCCCCAGTGAATGGCAACAAATCCAGGCAACCATTAAAATTCAAGAGCAACAATTGCAACAACGTGAAACAGCTTTACGGGAAGCCGAACAAAGATTAAAAAATTTAGAAAATCAACAACAACGTTTGCAAGAAAAAATCCAAGAAGGTGAAACGCGAATCACCGAATACGAAACCCAACAAATCTCTTGTAGAGACGCGATTCATCGCGTCTTAAACCAAATCACAACGATAGACGAGCAAATCACTCAAACCCGTCTATCCTTGACTGAAATGGAACAGAATTTGGGAGAAGAGAAACAAAAACGCGACGCTACAGAATTGGAAGTGCGATCGCACCTTTTGCGCCAACAACAATTGGAATGGGAAATCCAAAAACTCCAAGAAACTCAAGAGAAGCGGCGAGAGGAACTAATTGCACTGCAAACTCAATTGCGGGATGTCGGAGCAGAATTACCAAATCCGTTGCCAGAAGTTCCAGATCAGGTAGATTTAGAAGAATTGCAGAAAGAATTGCGATCGCTTACCAAACGCTTACAGGCAATGGAACCTGTTAATATGCTGGCGTTGGAAGAATACGAACGCACTCAAAACCGTCTCCAAGAACTCACGCAAAAATTAGAAACACTAGAAGGAGAACGCACCGAATTACTTTTGCGGATTGAAAACTTTACCACATTGCGGCAACTTGCCTTTAAAGAAGCATTCGATGCCGTTAATGAAAACTTTCAATCAATTTTTGCCATTCTTTCCGACGGCGACGGCTTCTTGCAACTCGAAAATCCCGAAGATCCCTTTAGCAGTGGACTGAATTTAGTCGCGCACCCCAAAGGCAAACCCGTACAGCGCCTAGCTTCCATGTCTGGGGGAGAAAAATCACTCACAGCCTTGAGCTTTATCTTTGCCCTACAACGCTACCGCCCATCGCCATTTTACGCTTTTGACGAAGTAGATATGTTTCTAGATGGAGCAAACGTAGAGCGATTAGCTAGAATGATTAAACAACAGTCACAACAAGCGCAATTTATAGTTGTGAGTTTGCGTCGTCCGATGATAGAATCAGCCGAACGCACAATTGGCGTTACTCAAGCACGAGGAGCTTACACTCAAGTTTTGGGGATTAAATTACAATCATCCAATACATCTGCTTGAGTTTTTGTTAATAATAGTGTATAGATAAACCAAACCGGATTCGAGATCAGGACTCGGTATAGAATGACCTCTGAACAGATAATTAGGCGTTCCGACATATTAAATACCCAGGTGATTACCCGCGACAACGGCAAGCGGCTAGGCATCATCAGTCAAGTCTGGGTAGATATCGATCAAAGAGAGGTTGTGGCTCTTGGTTTGCGAGACAGCCTGATCTCCATTTCGGGCATACCGCGCTATATGTACCTCAACAACATCAGCCAGATTGGTGATGTGATCTTGGTTGATAACGAAGATGTCATTGAAGATATCGAAGTTGAATCTCTCAGTAATCTGATTAACTGGGAAGTAATTACAGAAACAGGTGAAGTCTTAGGCAAAGTTCGGGGCTTTAAGTTCAACGGCGAAAACGGGAAGCTTGAATCTATAGTCATTGCTTCTTTAGGATTGCCCCAAATTCCCGATCAATTTGTGAGTACTTATGAGTTCTCAGTAGATGAAATTGTCAGCACTGGCCCCAATCGGTTGATTGTATTTGAGGGAGCCGAAGAACGGGTGAACCAGTTGACAGTTGGTTTACTAGAGCGCTTGGGTATCGGTAAAGCGCCGTGGGAACGCGATGCAGAAGAAGAATACGGCTATACTCCGCCACGCCAAGTTGCACCAGCTAATCAACTACCTAGCGGAGTGCCATTGCAGCCACCCAGGCAAAAAGTTCGCGCTCCCGAACCCGTAGCGCGAGAAGAAGAATGGAATGAAGACTATGTGGAAGAAGAAAGGCCACAGCGTCAGGTAATGAAGGCGCGGCAGTATGAGTCTATTCAATACGAAGAAGATGAGGAAGAAGATAACTGGAGCGAAGCAACGGGCAACGACAGATATCAACAACCGCAGCCGCTAAAGTATGAAGCCAAGCCTTACAGCAAGCCTTATGTTGACGAATACGACGATTATGATGATGTAGACGGCGATGCTTGGGAAGATGCGCCGAAGCCTGTGAATATTCCTAAGAAAGTTAAGGAAAGACAGCCAGAATACGAAGAAGAAGGCGGATATTAATTAATTCATAATTCCTAATTCGTAATTAAAGAAGATTAATTTAGCTCTTTCCTTAGAATTAAGGAGGGGGCTAATTTTTTTAGATATTTCTGATTTTAGCTAGGTTCGAGCCAGTTTTCTACTTTTAAATTAGGAACACGGGAAAATTCACGAATATTGGCGGTAACGAGAGTTAGACCAAGGGTTAAAGAGTGGGCAGGAATTAATAAGTCATATCATGTTCGACTTAATACTTATGTCATTTCAAGCGTGCGCGGCAATCCCAAAGCTTGGCGATTGCTTCATTCCACTTCGTTGCATTCGCAATGACATATCATAAGTGATTTGCCGAACTTGATATCATCTAAGGGTAATAATCCTTCGTCCACGTTGGCAAAGTCTTCGTCCAGTGGTTCAAGGGTGGAAAGAGTTTCCAGAAGGGATTTTTTCTTGATGGGGGAAATGATGGCGAAGGGAATACCGTTTTGGGTAATAGTGAGGGATTCGCCTGTTTTTTGGGCTTGATTGATTAGGGTTTGGATAGTTTCGGGGAGATCGGAAAGGGTGATTTGTGTCATGGTGGGTTCTGGAGTTAGCGGATGGGGACTTGGCGCACGTCTATTTTACCTGTGACGGCGTTGGTGATGAGGGTGGTGTGATATTCAAAACAAGATTAAATCCGGGATTCCGCACCCAGAACTGTTACACCGCAATTAAATGGATCTATCTAGTACTTATGAAGTAATTAACTCTAGGATCAACTCATATCTTGCACCAGGCGACTGGAAGTCGCGGCTACACAGACAAAACCCGCCTACGTGGGTTGAAAAGCCTGATTTTGCATTAGTCCGAGCAGGCGGACTTGGTTTGTATAGCCGCGATTTCTAATCGCCAGGGCTAGGTGCAAGATATGAGTCAAGGCTAAAACAATTTGTAACTAATTAAGTTAGGGAACTCCAAGAAATAAATTATCCAATATTGTGGGGTGGGCATCTTGCGCGCCTAGTCTATATGGCGGGCAAGATGCCCACCCCACAAGAGTTAATTGAATATTTTTTTATTTGGAAGTCCCTTAACTGTTCAGAAACTCACCAAAAACTGCTAGCGTCAAACAAAGGAAAATATCGTTGTGGACTTTCGAGCTTGAAAACGCGTTCTAATTACTGGCTACTACTGCCTTATATCCGACTCCAGTGGCAAACCATCACCAAGGGACTTATTGGCATCTTGGGATACGTGCTGGCAACATTAGTGTTGATTAATGTCGCCGGGAAATTGGCAATTCCCTTTGCCCAAGGTAATGTAGTAGCGATCGCTCAAATAACTGGTAGCTGTGCTTTAGTATTTCTTGTCAGAGGCTTGTTTCAGTCTATACAAGATATGTACATGGCGAAAGCTGCTCTGCGAGTTGCTTTTCATCTCCGCCAGCAAGTCTACGCACATCTGCAAAAGCTAAATCTTAGCTATTTTGAAACTGCAAAAGCAGGTGATTTATCTTACCGCCTCACGGAAGATGTTGATCGAGTTGGCGAAGTGGTAAATAAAGTATTTCACGACTTTATCCCCTGCATTTTGCAGTTGGTAGCAATTCCGATTTACATGATTTACCTAAATTGGCAACTGACACTCGCAACAGTCATAGTTGCGCCACTGATGGGTATTTTAGTCGGCTGGTTTGGTGAACGGTTACGCAAGTATTCCTTAAAAAGTCAAAATCGGGTGTCGGGTTTATCAGCCATTCTTTCAGAAGTTTTCAACGGTATTCGTTTGGTACAGGCTTTTGCTGCCGAAAATTACGAAATCACCCGCTTTGGCCATGAAGCAGAACGCAGTCTGAAAGCCAAATACTCAGCTGAACGCCTGAAAGCAATTCAGATTCCGATCATCGGGTTTTTGGAAGCCTTAAGTGCGTTATCGTTACTGATTGTGGGAGCGTGGCAAATTTCCCAAGGTAACTTGACAGTGGCGAATTTTTTCAGTTATCTGGCAGCGGCGGCGCTGTTAATCGATCCGATTGGTCATACTACTAACAACTACAACGAATTTAAGCAGGGTGAAGCATCTGTTGATCGCGTTTTTGAATTGATGGCGATTCAACCGACGGTAATCGAAAAGACAAATGCGAGCGCTCTCCCTCCAGTCAAAGGCCAAGTAGAATATCGTCATATTTCCTTCGCCTATAAACCAGGTGAACCTGTATTAAAGGATATTAGCTTATTGGTATCGCCAGGTGAAGCGATCGCACTTGTGGGTGCTTCTGGTGCTGGGAAAACCACATTTGTGAATCTCCTCCCGCGTTTTTACGATCCTGAAGTTGGGCAAATATTAATTGACGATATTGATATTCGAGATGTCAAGCTGCATAGTCTGCGGCGACAAATTGGGATTGTTCCTCAAGAAACCATCATGTTTTCCGGGACGATTGCTCAAAATATCGCTTTCGGACAAGATATTTTTGACATCAAAGCAGTTAAAGAGGCGGCGAAAATTGCTAATGCCCATCAATTTATTAGTCAACTACCAGAAGGTTACAAGACTTGGGTCGGCGAACGTGGGGTAAACTTATCAGGTGGACAGAGACAAAGAATTGCGATCGCTCGTGCTGTTCTGCTCAATCCCCAAATCTTGATTCTCGATGAGGCGACATCAGCCTTAGATTCTGAGTCAGAAGCACTGGTACAGGAAGCGCTGGAAAGACTGATGGAAAAACGGACGGTGTTTATTATTGCTCACCGTTTATCGACAGTTAGAAGGTGCGATCGTATTTTAGTTCTCGAACAAGGACAAATTGTCGAATCGGGAACCCATGAAGAATTATTAGCCCTAGAACATCGCTATGCGCGGTTTTATGACCAACAGTTTAGTTAGGCATAAAAGGAGTTAGGAGTGGGAAATCTCACTTCTTCACTTAGGGCAGCCACATCTAAAGTAGTCTTGACCATGAGCCACCCTATCCAAGTACGAGAATTCCGGGTTAGACTATGGCAATTAATTTTATATCTAGTGGGTGAGAAGTGAAAGGAAAAAACAAACCCAAGAAATCTCAGCTGTTAAATCAGCCATTTGCTTTAGTAATCGGTGCGGCATTAGTAGCTGCAACTTCGGGAGCAATTTTCTCCTCGCTAAGTTTAACTCCCTTAAAAAATGATGTTACTATCCATCTGCCTGGTAGTTCTAAAAGTGTTACAGGTTTGATTCCTGCAACTCTAGATCATCCTGTGAATGTTTTGATTCTCGGTATCGACAATTCTGGACATCCCCACGAGAAAAACTTTACTCCTGCCGAGGCATTAGCAGGTAATAGCGATACTATCCTACTGGCCAAAATCAAGCCAGATTCTCATTCGATTAATATACTATCTATTCCTAGAGATACTCTCGTTAAATTTTATGGAGTTGGTGTAGATAAAATTAATGATGCTAACGTGCGTGGTGGAACAAAACTAGCAGCCCAAAGTGTAAGTCAGCTATTAGATGGTGTATCAATTGATCGTTATGTGCGGCTGGATACAGAAGGTTTTATTCATTTGGTGGATGCCTTGGGAGGGGTTGAAGTTAATATTCCCAAAAAAATGGATTATGTAGATCATTCACAGAACCTCAACATTCACTTTTTAGCAGGTGTACAAAAGTTGAGTGGGCAGCATCTAGAAGAATATATCCGTTTTCGTCATGATGCTTTAGGTGATATTGGCCGAGTGCAGCGACAACAACAAGTTTTGAAAGATATCCTAATTACACTGCTTCAACCACAAACTATTACTAAATTACCTAAAATTTTAAAAGTAGCTCAAGATAATATAGATACTGATTTATCTATTAATGAAATGTTAGCTATAGCTCAAACTCTAGCTCAAAGCAATCACCATAATTTTATGTTACTGCCAGGGCGTTTTAGTGAAAAAAGTGAATACAATGTTAGCTACTGGATTTCTGACCATAAAGCTACTAAAAAAATTCTCCAACGTTATTTTAATTTTAATAATGCAGAAGCAAAAGAAGAGGACAAAAATTTAGTAGTGTCGCAAGGTATGAAAATTTTTATCCAAAATGCAACCAGAGAACCCGAAGCTGTAGTAAAAGTCACATCTTTACTCGAAAAACACGGTTTTAGGAATATTTTTCTTTCTAGTCATGAAATTGATACTGATATAGAATCTGCCAAAAAAACCAGAATTATTGCTCAACATGGAAATCCTGAAGCCGCCAATGCAGTTGAACAAGCGCTTGGTGTGGGTGATGTAGAAGTTGCTTCTTTAGGAGATATTGCATCTGATGTCACTGTTGTCATTGGCACAGATTTGACTACTTCAATTTCTGAACATAGTTCTACTTCTATCAAGCAGAATTTAGGATTACAAGCTAGATAAAAATACGGCCAACTTGGTAGTCCTAAATAAGCTGTTCCGCATTTAATTTGTATAATTAGGGCAAGCAAGATGCCATTGCTGTCAACTTAAGCCCAAATCCTTTTCAAATCTTGTTTCTAGCTAGAGGCTGGAAATACTACTCATTGAGTCTCTACCGCAAGTCTTGAGACATATTCCCAGTCAGACATGGGGAGCGAGACAATCTCTAAAAGCTTTTTATTGATGCCACTTAGCTTTATTTGTGGAGTGAGTACGTACTGTTAGTCTTTAAAAATTAAGGAGAGGGGCAAAGGAAAAAAATGATTTTCGTTACCATCCTTGCCCCATAGTAATTATTTCCTAGACTGAATTGCCTTGACTAAATCATAAAAAGGTTGCCAATTATCTTCCTGGGCAATTGATTCCCAAATAGATTCAATCACAGGCCTTAATAACACCGTTTTGGGATTATTAATAGCTAAAGTTTGGGCAATTATATCGGTGCCGCAGCTACGCCCGTCGTAGACATCGCTATCAAAATCGTTCAAGATTTTATGGTATAATATGCACCAATCATCAAAGATTCCTGACGCACCCGGCACTGGCACAATATCTGAATTATTCATCACAAAACCTGGTTCATCTCGCCATTTAGATGAAAAAGTACGAGCCATCTCATAAAAAAACTGGTGATAACCAACTTGGCTATCTTTCAAAAATTCAACCGTTAGATTCAACAGTTCCGCAGCTTGTGGATGTGGCAACTCCGAAAAACCTAACTTTTTCAACATCAAACAACTGTATTCAGCTTGATAATACTCATCAAACATTTCTAATCCAGCTTCCATTTGACCTTTATCAATAATCGCCTTTAAAGGTTCTTGGAGCATTTGTAAATTCAACTTGCAAATACTTGGTTGATTACCGTAACAGTAGCGTCCATAATAGTCAAAATATGCAGCTATAAAGGATGGGTTATAACTCGGAATAAATGCGTAAGGCCCGTAGTCAAAACTCTCTCCAGTAATCGACATATTGTCAGTATTCAGGACTGCATGACAAAAACCAGCCGCCATCCACTGTGCTACTAGTTCTGCAACCCGCTTAACTAATTCGGCGTAAAACAGGGCATATTTATCTTCTTCAGCATTTAAGTGTCGATAATACTGCTCAATTACGTGGTCTAACAGCTTCTTAGTTAAATCTGGACGCTGGAAATAGTGCAGTCGCTCAAAAGTGCCAAACCGAATATGAGAACTGCTCATCCTAATCATCACAGATGAACGGGTAGGCGAAGGTTCATCGCCCCGCCAGAGTGGTAAACCTGTTTCAATCATACTCAGACAGCGCGAAGTACGTACACCCAAGTAATGCAGTGCTTCCGCAGCCAGAACTTCCCGCACCCCACCTTTAAGCGTCAGCATACCATCGCCACCACGGGAGTAGGGCGTTCTCCCAGAACCTTTAGTGCCAAAATCGTACAATTGGCCATCATTGGCGCGTACTTGCCCGTAGAGAAAGCCTCTACCATCACCCAACTGTCCATTATATTCACCAAATTGATAGCCGTGGTAACGCAGAGCTAACAAGGGTTTGCGCCCTTGAAATTGACCAAAGGCTGTGATGAAATCTTCGTCTTTGACTACTTGGGGGTCTAGACCAAAACGGGGTAATACTTCATCGTTACGCCAACGCAGGATGTGTTGGGGAAATTCCGCCGCTGCAACCTCATCATAGTAGTCATCGCCTAGAGATTCTAAAGCGCTTTCGTAGTTGAGGGTGAGAAAAGGATTGCTAGAATTCTTGTAGTTTGGGGTTTCAGCCAGAGTCATTACGAGCAAAGCTTAATTCATTCTTCCTTTAATACTACCTCTGGCTTCAACATCAGCATAGACGCGAAAAGCGACTTATATCTAAAATATGGCAGTACCACCATCAAAATCTGGAGCGTATAATGAATATAATTTTACAATTAAAGAAAAAGTTAACTCAATTAGCAATTTTAGACTCTAAATTTGAGTTTTTTGGTTCAGAATCACACCAATATCAATTTAAACCTTGCTTGAGTAACAAAGATATTCAATTGTTTGAATCCAGATACAATATTATACTACCAAGTGAATATCGAAACTTTCTCTTAGAAATTGGTAATGGTGGTGCGGGCCCAGGATACGGATTATACGGTTTGTCGGGAATTGATTATACAGAAGATGTCATCTTAGAAAAAGAATATCACGAGAACTACGAAATTCTCTCTAAACCATTTCCTTTAACAGAAGCATGGAATGATTTAGATGTGATTGTCAAAAATAATACGGGATTTGTTGCCAATAGTGATGCCTACTTTGATGATAAGTTTATTCAGGGCACTCTCACCATTACAAATTATGGTTGTGGAATTTATGCGATATTAGTTATTACTGGGGAGCAGTCAGGGAAAATCTGGATAGATGACCGTACTAATGATAATGGGATATATCCTGCTTCTTTGAGTTTTTGTAGTTTTTTTCATGACGCTGACCCTGATGATTTTACAAATAGTGATGAAAAGCAATCTTTGAGTTTTTATAGTTGGTATGAAGACTGGCTTAACCGAAGTTTGCATCAAATCCGCCAGTCTCCTGAAAATTAGTTTTTTATTTGTTAATTGGTTGTGATGTTGGTGTGGCAATTCCTACTGAGTTTGATGTTGCTGGTGATACCTGTGAAGAGAGAATTTTTTTCACTTGTAGGTTATAAGTTTGCAAAATTGATTGAACCTGTTTCTGTTGTTCTTGATTCAAATCCAAAGATTTTAACACTATCCTGATTCTCTGACGTGATTGCAACGCTGCCTTAAATTTAGTAGCTTGGGATGGGTTTAATAGAGCCTGAATATCCTTATCTCTTTGCTGGCGAGCCAGTTGAATTTGTAGCCGCTGTTGCTTTGTGAGTTTGATAGGCTGGTGTGATGCAGCACTAGTCTGAGTTTTGAAGACTGGTGTAGTGGCTGAATTTGGAACTGGTGCTGCCAAGACAACTCCGTTCAAGATGGTAGCAAAAGCGAAGATAGCAGAAAATACAGAAAAGGGCTTTATAGAATTAATGGACATTTGAAAAAACTCCTCAGTCATTTAATAAAATTGGACACATCGGCTAAAACTAACCTTGATAAATAAGCCAGGCAATGAATAAATCTTACTATTGCATTTGCTTATGGACTTGTTGTGTATTTATTATGAATTTGCTATGAATTTTTAAATGTTCACAACCGAGACATGAAAATTATTTTAGGTTAGATATTTTACTATTATCGCTACTTGTAACTTTGGCAATAATTAAAAACTAAAAATAGTGGTTTTAGCTAATTTTAAGCCTTGTTATCTTACAGTATTTTCTAATTTTTGCTAGAAAGTAGTATTTATAAACAAGTAAATCTCGTGTATAAATGGTGTGGGAAATAAAATAAATATTTTTAATAATTATACTTAGTACATTTAAAATATCGGTACTTCCCAATTAGGATTTGTCAGACTTGTCAAAATATGGTCTTCCCATTGACCATTAATTAATAAATAGTCTCTAGCATATCCTTCAATAACAAAACCGATTCTTTTAAGTACATTGCCACTACGTCGATTGTGAGGCATATAATTAGCCATAACTCGGTGAAAGTTTAACTCTTCAAATAGATATTGAGTTGCAGATTTTAGCCCTTCTGTCATATATCCTTTACCTTGTTTATTTTCCGCCAGGCTATATCCCACATAGCAAAAATGAGCGGCTCCTCGAACAAAATTACTAAAATTGACCGTTCCAATAACTACAGTGGGATTTTTTTTGGTAAAAATAAATAGTTTTAACGATTGCCCATTGATAAACTCCAGAAAACTATTCTCTATCTGATATTGCCAATATTCTTCAGTGAAGAAACCATCAGCCCAAAGAGGGTAGAATGGAGTAAGATAAGTTTTGTTATTAGTGAAGTATTTGAGAATTTGGGGTATATCTTCATGGATCGCTGCTCGTAATAATAGGCGATCGCTTGTAATTATTGGCAGTTCTGATATCATAAATTACTTCATCGGCGGGGTCTGTTCCCATAACATTCTCTAAATTTATAAATTCTCTCATACCCTGTGGTTTAGCAGCAGTCAAGGCAATAGAATTTGCGGCTATACAGGCAAAATCTGCTTGTTTTATCCTAAAGCCACTCAGTTGACTGTTGCCCAACAAAAGATATATGCGCCAGTTGCATAAGTCCCCCTAATCCCAAATCCCAAATCCCCAATACATGATGAGTATTTTTGCTCTTAATCTGCCATTCCACCAAAATCTTGATAAGCTGATGTCTAATATCTAGAGCGGAAGGATTGAGAGCCAATGGGTGATAAAGCACAGTGCAGGGCATAACTTCGATAAAATCGCTTTGCCCAAACGCTGTACCGCAGCAGATTCAAGCAAAAAACAGCTCAAGATTCAACCCAGTCTACAAGAAGGATAGTGATGTGGTGGGAATACGCTACGATTGGCAGGAATTAGAGATTCGGGCGATATACAACACGCCATTGCTAGAGCTTATTTATCAAGCTGCTAGCGTGCATCGCCAATATCATGACCCAACAAAAATACAAGTTTGCAAGCTCATATCGATTAAAACGGGGGGGTGTCCAGAAGATTGTAGCTACTGCGCCCAATCTTCTCGCTATAAAACAGAGGTAAAGGCGCAAGCACTCCTAGAAAAGGAAACTGTAGTTAACATCGCCCAAAAAGCTAAAGAAACTGGTGTTAGTCGCATTTGCATGGGTGCTGCTTGGCGCGAAGTCCGGGATAACTCACAGTTTGAGGAAGTCCTGGAAATGGTCAAGGATGTAACCGCAATGGGTTTAGAAGTGTGCTGCACTCTGGGTATGTTGACAGCCAATCAGGCCAGGAAATTGGCAGAAGCGGGACTTTACGCCTATAACCATAACTTAGATACCTCGCAGGAATATTACAGCACAATTATCACTACAAGGACTTATAGCGATCGCTTGAACACAATTGAGAATGTCCGTCAGACAAATGTTACTGTATGTTCTGGCGGTATCCTGGGCTTGGGCGAAACCGTCAATGACCGTGTTGGAATGTTACAAACTCTGGCAAACTTACATCCGCATCCAGAGTCCGTACCAATCAATATTCTTTCACAAGTACCAGGCACACCCTTAGAAAATCAGCCTGATGTCCCCATTTGGGATATTGTGCGGATGATTGCCACAGCCAGGATTCTAATGCCAGCTTCCGATGTGCGTCTTAGTGCTGGTAGGGCGAGACTTTCTGAAGTTGAGCAAGCTTTCTGCTTCATGGCAGGAGCTAATTCTATCTTTTCCAGCGACGACAACAAGATGTTAACAGTGACAACTCCCTGTCCAGGTTATGACACTGACCGAGAAATGCTGAACTTACTTGGTTTGGGAATGCGATCGCCTTCCCAAAGACAGGAGAAAATAGCAAGTCCGGCTGTTGTAAGATAAATATTTGATTTCGTGCAAAACATTTAGTCGAGGATTTATATCCAGACTAAATGTTTTTCGTTTTGCCTTTCTTTTTTTGAATGAATAATGCTGATTAATCTCAATCTCGTTAATGATTAAAACAAATAACATCTGTCCTTGCTTGATCTAGCACTGAATTTGACACATTCGATAGGTTCAGTTCACTACTTCCCATTGCTGTGTTAGGCGATAGTACCTCAAATAGCACTTTTCCCGAAGGAGCAATAATCATAGTCGGACAGTTTTGATATGGATCTGCGTTGTTGGCTCCCAAAATAAATCGCTGTGTTTCAGCAGCACGACTAATCAGATGACTTCGCCATATAGGGCAAATTTCTGAATCTCCCACAGCATTATTGAGGAAAGCAAAAACTTGAACGCCTTTATATGCAAGATATCGCCATTGCTCAGGATAGCGAATCTCACGACACATTTGAATGCCAAGTGATACTGTCACCCCACGAATCAAAACAGAAAACACAGGAAGCTCATCTCCTGGTTTGAAGAAGCCCCGCTCACTCGTCGCCAGATTAATTTTTCGGTAGACGTAAAACTCTTTATCAGGCCCGAAATACAAAGCCGCATTGTACCAATTTCCTAATTCTTGAATACAAGAACCAATAACAAGGTGGAGATGACGTTGAGCAGCCTCGTCACGCAACTTCTCTATTGCCTGCTCAAGTAAAACTGTATTAACTTGCTTTAAAAATGTCGAGTCCTGCGAATATCCTGAAATAGCTCCTTCCGGTGTAACTACAATGGTTTGTTCCTCGACAGTATGGATAATTGAGAGAAGATGATCCAAGTTTGTTGAGATATCCAAAGAGACTGGAAACTGAGCAACAGCAGCAGAAACAGTATGATTCATAAAGCATTCAACCGTTGTTAGTGGTGATATTCTCGTGGCTATTATTGGGCGATAAACCATCAAGATGCTCAATGATGGCTGCCATTGTTGGATTTATTGCTGTTAGTTTATTGGTTCTCAGTCCAGCAGATCGTCTTGATTGGATCGGAATTGGCGCTGCGATCGCGGGAACGGTAACAATGGGCTTAGGAGCGACATTAACCAAACACTGGAAACGTCCAGTTTCTCTGCTAGAGTTTACGGCATGGCAATTGGCGATCATTCGACCACTTTTAAGCGCAATTCATTGTGAATTGAGGGACAGGCAGAGTGCCCGTCCTTCAAAAGTCATAGGTTAATAGATTGAATGTATCTCTCAGTTAAATTATTTTGGCAGTCCGCAGACCGAACAGCAGTCCAACAGATAAGCCAAAGAACAAAGCTAAAAAGCCGATGTAAGCTACAACTGCAAACATTTATTTTTCTCCACAATACTTCCTAAGTCTATTGAATCATTAGTTGTTGGGCATTGGGCATAGGTTATTATCCTTGTCCCCAGTCCCCAGTCTCCAATCCCCAATCCCCAGATTGCGATAGAATACAGCCCACGGGCGCTTGTTAGGGGTTGGGCAATGACTTCTGTAATTAATGTAAATTTACCAGGGCAGTCTTATGAGATTGCGATAACTTCGTTGAGCTACGCTAACGCACCTTCGAGTTTAGATCAACTCGGTCAACAGATGGCTAATCTCAAGCTAGGCAAGAAGGTATTGCTGGTTTCTAATCCGACAATTTTTAAACATTTTGGCGAAAGAGCGATCGCATCCCTAAAATCTGCTGGATTTGAAGTTGCTAGCTGCACCCTACCACCTGGGGAACGCTACAAAACCCTCAATTCCATCCAAAAACTCTACGATATCGCCTTAGAAAACCGCCTAGAACGTTCTGCGACTATGGTGGCTTTGGGCGGAGGTGTAATTGGCGATATGACTGGCTTTGCCGCCGCAACTTGGCTGCGCGGTATTAACGTTGTCCAAGTACCTACCTCTTTGTTGGCGATGGTAGATTCGGCAATTGGCGGCAAAACTGGCGTGAATCATCCCCACGGCAAAAACTTGATTGGGGCATTCCATCAACCGCGCTTAGTTTTGATTGACCCAGATGTGTTAAAAACTCTACCTATGCGCGAGTTTCGGGCAGGAATGGCAGAAGTGATTAAATACGGTGTGATTTGGGATGCCGAATTGTTTGCCCAGTTGGAAGCAAGTAAACGCCTCGACCAACTCCGCTATGTCAAACCTGAGCTAATAACCAGCATATTAACACGCTCTTGTCAAGCTAAAGCTGATGTTGTGAGCAAAGATGAGAAGGAAGGGGGATTACGGGCGATTCTCAACTATGGACATACCATCGGTCATGCAGTGGAAAGTTTGACTGGTTATCGCCTAGTGAATCACGGTGAAGCAGTGGCTATTGGGATGGTGGCAGCCGGTCAAATTGCTGTGGATTTAGGACTGTGGCAAAATGTTGACACAGAACGTCAAAATGCTTTAATTCAAAAAACGGGTTTACCAACTCAGTTACCAACTGGGGTAGATATTGAAGCAATTATTGAGGCGTTGCAATTGGATAAGAAAGTCAAAGCTGGGAAAGTGCGGTTTGTTTTACCAACAGAGATTGGTGTAGTAACAGTTACCGATGAAGTGCCATCGGATATTATTCGGCAAGTTTTGCGGGGAATGTGAACAATTTCAAGAAGAATTCAGGAGTCAGAATTCAGGAGTCAGAAAAAAATTAGTTGCTCTGTTCTTCAATTACGAATTACGAATTACGAATTACGAATTATTCAGCCATGATACTCCAAGCCAAGAATCAATTAACCTTGCAAGAGTTCTTAAATCTTCCACCAGGCGAGGGAGATATCACCTACGAACTTGTTGATGGTCAAGCAATTCCTAAAATGTCACCAAAATTTTTTCATGCAAAACTTACCCGCATCCTTCTCAATTTGATTGAGCAATCGTGTGAGGGGAAAGGAGAAGTTTGCCCGGAATGGGCTGTTGCATTAACCCGGCGGGGGCGAGATTGGATGCCAATTCCAGATATCTTGTACATTTCTTATGAACGTTTACCTGCTAACTGGGATGAAAATGAAGCTTGTCCTGTTCCTCCTGATTTGGTAATTGAAATTATTTCACCCGGACAAACCTTTGGACAAATGGCGGCTAAAGCCAAAGACTATTTAGATGCTAAGGTGCTGCGGGTGTGGGTATTAGATAGTAAAGCCAGAAGCATTACTGTTTTTTATCCAGATGCAGCACCACAAACTTATATGGGAGAAGAATTACTCACAGATTCTTTATTTGAGGGACTGGAATTTACGGTCGAGCAGGTGTTTCAAAAGGCAAAAATACCATTAGATGCTCAATAGTAGATTTTTGGCATCTAGTACCGCAAGGCGGAATTAAAAATTAAAAATTAAAAATTAAAAATGAATACAACGTAAGCGTTTCATTGATTTAGAATGGGTGGTTTATTTACGCCGTGCTGTACTAGTACAATTTTTTAGCTTTCAACATTCATCTAAATTTCAAGTGGTGGAAGTTTACCTAGCTTTAACAAGTTGCTTGAGCAACTTGGCTAGTGGATTGATATGGTAGCTGGATTTTTGCTGTGTTGTACTAATAGTTTGATTGATTAATTCACCCATTTGTGGGAGGTAATTAGCAATCCAATAAGTGTACTTTGCTTATAGTCAAACCAATACAAGATGGTTTGAAGCAAGATTCACGCAACAGATGTATCAATTATGTTAAACCTAATATCTACCGGATGTATAAAAATAAAGCCCTTGGTGGTTTCAACAGCTTTTTTGCTGGCTATACAGACTTCTGCTAATGCTGAACCAGCTGTTCCTAGTTTAACTCCAGCACAAGCCCAACATTTATCCCGTGACTTGGTTCCATATAATTCTCAAGACTTTTTTAGGCAAGGAAAAGATTCAATTGAGAGAGAAATTCAAATTCTGAGGCAAGAACAACAGCGCTCAATTAAACCTGTTCTTAAGATTGATTTAGTACCGCAAATCAAAAAACCAAATCCTCAGCAAAAACCTCAAGGTCTTATCTAAGGAATAAGAATTAAATAACATACAATTTCGGGTTACAGAGGTTTTGTGTTTTCAAGAAAATTTGTAACACAAATTTACAATTTTAATCGTCTAGTAAACCCATCAACGCTTGAACTTCAACGTCTTGATCTTGCGGCTCTGATAATTGAGACTGTAGCTTTAATAATTGACCTTGTAATTCTTCTGCTACATGGCTCATATCAGATTCTTGTGCAATTTTTAGCTGATTTTCTTTAATTTTGATTTGTTTAAGCAAATTATTTTCAACATGGGTTGAGTTGTAATGTTGAGCAATCATAGCTTTAGCTTTACGATCAATGTATGGAGTGCAGTGAAATTTTTCACCTATGTATTATTCCACACTTTTGTCATTTTTTAAATATAGCTGTTATTGGTGAGTTAGAAGAACTCTACACCCAAAACCCTCCTAGCTGGTTTCGTAGAGGAGACTATGATGTACCTTGTATGATTAGGAAACGCTATAAACATTATTTTTGTGAACAGTATGGACTTAAAGTTTATCAAGAAAAAGATTTATACCTTTGTAAAAATTATATCTACAGTGCTTATAACAAGCGCAATTGGATTGGAATCGTGGAATATTTATGCAGTAATCACTAATACTAATGTACCAAGCAGTCTGAATCCAATTTTTTGGATTGAGCGTTTTGCCACGATCAGCCATTTTATCGAAGGTATTATAGCAGCTTTTTATGCACCTTCAAGACAAAAAATACCAATAAAATATGCTATTTATACTTTTTTTGTCGGTACAATTGGTTTGTTAGAACTGTTTGATCGACAGGATGACTATTGAAGCTTCTACGCCTTGAAGGCATAGGTTTTTAGATTCAGTTGGTGGGGTGCGATCACATAACGCACTCTACCTACAAAAATTGTAAGTTATTAAGTATACGCTACTCATCTGTGGGGATTTACCAATATAGGTAACTGGTGAATCTGACACTCAGAAGGGAGTATAGTTTATATAGCTAGCTTTTTGCTGAGATTTTAGTTTGATACTAAGGAATTGAAAAATGTCTACTGATACTGACATAGTTAGTTACGTTGAAGAAAGCGAATTTGATGTTGTTTTAAATGGAAGTGAAGAGAAAATTGTTGTTGTTGATTTTACTGCTACTTGGTGTGGCCCCTGTCGCTTAGTCAGTCCGTTAATGAATCAACTTGCCGAAGAATACAAAGGTCGCGCTAAAGTTGTTAAGGTGGATGTTGACAGTAACAAGCCAATTTTCAAAAAATTCGGTCTTCGCAGTATTCCAGCAGTTTTAATTT
This sequence comes from Nostoc sp., assembly GCF_036916655.1. GTDB lineage: Bacteria > Cyanobacteriota > Cyanobacteriia > Cyanobacteriales > Nostocaceae > Nostoc. The sequence continues at coordinate 47,838 of NZ_JBALFY010000026.1, read as the reverse complement.
TCAAAGATGGTATCTTAGCAGAAACGATAGTAGGGGTTTCACCTTACGAAGAATTTAGCGCGGCTGTTCAGAAGCTTCTTTAGATAATTCGTAATTGCGTTCTTCGCTCTTAGCGTCTCCCCTTCTCTACGAGACGCTATGCGAAGGGAGAAGACTCGCTAAAGTAATGGGTAATTTATAGATATTATCATTAATAATTACGAATTATTTTAATTTTTGATTTGTCGCCTGTAATGTGCCTGGACTAAACCACCAGGATATTGTTGTGAGTTAATCAGTTCCAATTTTTCTTCAGGCGTAGGCGGTGGGAAAAGTTGTATACCGCCACCTAAGATAGTTGGAATAGTTGAAATAATATATTCGTCAATCAAGCTGTGCTGAAGAAACGAATTGATTAATTTTCCGCCACCAACTAGCCAGATATTTTTAAAACCTTGAGTTTCTATATTTGCTAAGGCCTGTTTTACTGGTTCAGAAACAAATATAACGTCATCACGGTCAGATTGGAGATGGCGCTGGGTGAAAACGAAGGATTTTTTTTCTGGATAAGGCCATTGTTCAAAACCAAGCCCGATTTCATACGTCTTGCTACCTAAAACGATCGCATCAATTGATTCGTAGAAAGCAGTGTAACCGAAGTCTTCACCTTCTGTATCAAGGATTGACAGCCAATCAATTCCGCCATCAGTGCGAGCAATGTAGCCATCCAAACTAGCTGCAATGTAGAGTGTAACTTTTGTCATTGTGCTTCTGAATTTGGTAGTTTTCACTCAATTAGTGCAAGCGATGCCTGTGGCAACGCGAAGCGCGAACGCAGGCTGATTTCTTTTACAGTACTTTAGCCTTGGATGGTTTATATCACAAAATAGCGGTAGCTTACCCAATTACTTACGTTTTTTGATTGTATCTTTTAAACCGACCTACAATAAGTTCTCGCTCTTGATAAATACTTTGATCTACTAGAACAGACTAAACGGCAAACCTATATTATTCTCTCACTGAGAGAAGCAGGTAGGGTCGTCCATGAAAAAATTGCTCCGGCGTATTAGAATATTACTCCAACGTATCCTCACAAGGTTTGCATCCAATTCTCAGCAACCATCGCCCTTAATAGATTCTCGCCCTCGCTCATTAGAGACTTCTATTCCCAGTGTTTCTCCCCGGTGGGAGTCTGGTTTAGTGCTTGTGTGTTCGCAATGTACAAACGAGCAGTCAGGCTCAACGGCTTCCCAAGACTTAGAAAATTGGTTGAAATCGCGTTTAAAATTTGAGGGATTATGGGGTGATTTTCGGGTGGTTAGCACCAGTTGTTTAGGTGTTTGTCCCCGAATAGGCGTTACTGTTGTGCTTGTAAGTAATGGAAATTACGGTAATAGTCCCTGCTTAATTGTAAATCCTCGGAGCGATCGCGAACTTCTCTATTCATACATCAAACAGAATAAAAACTGACTGCAAAAGTTTGCTAAAGCTGCAAATTATTAGACCTCTTGCAAAAGTGCTTTTTGCAAGAGTGGGAAAAGGGTAAAGGTTAAAGGGGAAGGGGACAATACAGAACTTTTTCCCCTTCCCTTTTTCCCGACTTATGCAAGAAGTCTATTGAATATCAAACTGGATTTTATCTTGCAGTATGTTTCAATCAAGTGAAAAAAAGGGGTGAATATTTAGAATTCACTCCTTTTCCAGGTTATTAGGAAGGTAAATAATACTATCTAACCCGTATTAATACCATTCTGATCTGAAGAATTATTCTTTTAAATGAGGTATATTTGGTCTTACAAAGGTAGCTGAGGAATTAGTGCTTCGGGCATTAGTGCTTGAAGAAGCAGTAGTTGGCGAACTGAGATTCAAGAAATCAATGAGTTTAAGGGTACGATTACGAATTTTCCAGCGTCCATTTCTGTTAACGACTTGATCTTCATAAGTGCCATTCGCGACATCAATGCTAGTTTCTGAACGTTTGTGAGTAGCATGGAGATAAGAGGTCATCGTTGCTTTATTATTCTCAACTGAAATGTTTATTGTACCCATCAAGTGTTGAGTAGCTGTATAACCATTTCCTTGGAATACTGAATAAACAAAATCTGCCCAAGAATCTGTCCCATAACTTGTTTGAGTTGCCCCATCAGGAAAAATAGCAGTGAGAACTGCATCTTGAGTAAAACAATCCCGATAAATATTTTTGCCTTCTTGGAGATTTCCTCTACCAATAGCATCAGTTCCTAGCGAGTAACAGGATGTTAATTTTTGAATTTCTAGTTCCGCGTTAGGTTGAGATGCACTTGCTAGTTCAAATTTACCGCCAACAAACAGGACAAGAGTCACTGCAAGCACAATCAAAGTTATACGATTTAACAGGAACGAAATAGCCTTGGAAACTATTCCCCCATTTTCTCTTCTTTTCTCCACAAGATTACTCCCTTAATTATTTATATTTTTCGCATCTTGTACTGTAGCCAAAACTTAGTTTTGGCTAATAATTTTAGCCAATAAAACCTGGCTAAAATGCTTGGAGATTTTGCTAGGAATAATATTTTATATTCGCTAGAAAATCTATTTTCTAGTAAATGATAAAGCTAGTACGTACAAGATTTGGTGTATACAATTAGTTATAACAGTTAATTGATAAGTTAAAGGTGTTAATTGCAACTAAGTTTGTGTTGATTTGATTAAGTAATAAAGTTACTACTTACATAGTTTTAGTAACAGCAAAATGAATTTAAGTTTAACAATTTTCAGCAACCCCTAAATATAATTACTATAGCAATTTTAAAAAATTCATGATAAACTCCTCAACTCCTTTGAGAAGTCGACAATCTGCGGCTAAAACTATCAAAATTCATTTATTCTCCCAAAATTGGAATAGAAATTATAAATTGTGTTCCTTTTCCCAAGACTGATTCACAAATCAAATCTCCACCATGATTTTCAACTATAATTTGCCGACTAATAGATAATCCTAATCCTGTCCCCTTTCCTACACATTTGGTAGTAAATAAATTCTCAAAAATGCATTCTTTAACTTTTTCAGTCATTCCTTTGGCATTATCCTGAATTTTAATTACTACATTTTTATTATCTATCGCCACATTAGTTTCAATAGTAATAATATTAGGATATGTTTCTTGAATCTCTAAAAAATCACGCCCGATATTTACTTCTTCTAAAGCATCAATTGCATTCGCGAGGATATTCATAAACACCTGGTTTAATTGTCCCAAATAGCATTTTACTAATGGAATATCTGTATAATGTTTAATGATTGTAATAGCAGGACGATTATGATCGGCTTTTAGACGATGCTGTAAAATCAACAAAGTACTATCGATACCTTCGTGGATATTAGCTAATACTTTCGAGGTAGTATCAGCGCGCGAAAAAGTGCGGAGAGAGGTACTAATGTTACGAATGCGCTGTGTCCCTACCGTCATACCATCAATCATTTTTGGTAAATCTTTTAGCAAGAAATCTATATCTATTTCTTCGGCTTTTTCTTCAATTTCAATACCAGGATTGGGGAATTTTTCTCGATATAGTTGCAGATAATCTATTAAATCTTTAACAATATCTTTGGCTTGAGCGATACTACCTGTAATAAAACCAATGGGATTGTTGATTTCGTGTGCTACACCTGCAACTAAATTTCCTAGAGAAGACATTTTTTCACTTTGGATAAGTTGTAGTTGCGCCTCTTGTAAATCTTTTATGGATTGTTCTAATTCCCTAGATTTATCTTGTGCCCTTGTGTACAAACTAGCATTTTCTATGGCAATCGCCATTTGCGAAACTAAGACTTTTAATACCTCTACTCTTTCTAAAACAAAAGCTCCTGATGATAACTGGTTTTCTAAATAAATAATTCCAGTAAGCTGTGACTGATACATAATTGGCAAACAAAAGATTGATTTTGTTTGAGATTTATGGATATAGATATCAAAGTTAAATGGTTCTGTAAGTGTTGCATCATTTAATACGATATATTGCTGAGTTCGGGAAACATAATTAATCACAGAGAGCGGTAAATCCTGATAGGTTTCAGCAGGAATAGAGCGTAAAATCGTCACCACCTCGTCAGTAGCATTTCCAGAAGCTTCGATATATAAGTGATTATCTTTAACTAGGAGTAGTACTGCTTTTTGGGCAGCAGCATTTTCTAGTAAAATTTTGATCAACTTGCCCAATAAATTTTCTAAAACAATTTCATTAGTAATCGCTTGTGAAAACTTGATGAATGCATTAAAATCTAGAAAATCGCTCAGGCTGCTATTGGTAGTAGTGTTAGTGGTAAGATGAATTGTATCCATTTTTGAAGTAGTGTTTTCTAGCGTAGTAGTTTGTCCTACTAGAAAAGCATACTTAGATTCTAAGTATTTAACTTTAGCGATCGCACCCCAGCGAATATAGGCATAATAAGCTTTAGTTATGTAAGTTTGATGAATTAATTCTTTACCTAGAGACTGATAAAATTTTCCAGCTAACTCATAAGCTAAAGCTTCTTCTTGGAGAAAACCGTTTTCTTGAGATTTGGCAATAGAGTGTTCATAGTAGTCCATTGCCTCAAGTTTTTGACCCAAAATGTGATACCTTTCTGCTTCCACGAGATAAAATCTGTGTAAGTGATTTGTGGGAGCATGAGTAGCCCAGAGTTCCATCTTCTGCTGATTAGCTCGGACTTTTTCTAGAATAGCTTGCTTGTCAGACTCTTGGACAGTATGATATATTGCCAAGTGGGCTAAAGAATCGTAAAAGTAGAACAGTGGAACAACAAACAAGCCTGTAACACCACCTAAAGATTTTTCTGCGATCGCAGCATTTTCTACAGCTTTAAAATACTCCCCAAATATGTAAGAGAGCATTAGCTTATTCACAAATAAATGGTTAATTGTGTAAAGGTCATTTACTTGCTGATGAACTGGCAGCATTATTTGCTCGTTATAGGCTTCTCCAATTAAACAGTCCACATTTTCAAAACTTCCTTTCAAGTTCAGAACTGTTTGTAAATATACTGAGTTCCAAGTAAAAGCTACTTGCTGCTTAATTTTTTTCAGAGAATCACAATAAGCTATCAGTTCTTTTTCGAGAACCCAAAGTTCCTTACCCAGCCAAAATGAATGATAGGGATAAATGTAACCACAATAGCCAGCATATTCTAAATCTCCAGTTTCCAGACCGCTAGAATATCCTGACATTGATGATGTTAATGTCTCTCTAACATGCTCTTTCCAATGCATAACATGGGCACTAACAACCGTCAGAATCTTCGCCTTGAGTTCTTCGGCATTAAATTGTGACACTAAACTAGAAGCTAACTTCCCAAATTCATAGCCAGAATTAATTTCTCCTTGAACTCCACAAAGAAGTAATCCATAAAGACTGTAACCATAGGCAGATACAGCCGTATTGCCATACCTTAAGGACAAATTGACCATTTTACAAACAATAATTGGCATCATTGCAGGTGCAGTTTGAAAAGCCGCAGGGAGAACTCCCATTAAGATTCTCATGGCTGCAATCTTGTTAGGATCGGTCATTAATGGTAAGTTAATTAAATCTGCAATGGCTTTCCCTTTCAAAGAAGCAGCAATTTCACCCATCCCCTCCTGAATATCAGTTGATGTCGGCTCCTCTGGAAAATTTATTCCTAATAATTGCAGAATTGATACTGCTATCTGAATGGCTTCTAGTTGCTTGCTTTGAATGATAGAAGCAATAATCTGTACTTCATAGACTTTCACTTTATCTAGAAGAATTTTGGCTTCTTGCTGCACCACATCAGCCCATTTTTGCATCTGCTCAAAATAACCGCCTAGATAGGCTGCCTCTGCGGCTCCTTCATATAAACCGATGGTTAAGGTATATTCAGTTTGCCAAGCGTCTACACTTAAAAGTTCTATCCCATTTGTGAAGTATTTAAGAGCCGCTTCATAAGCTGTAGAAGCTTTAGCTTTTCGTCCGGCAATTAAATTTAATCGTGCTAATTCAGTTTTTTCAGATTGCTCTATCAGGTTAAGAATACCTACATTCAACTGATTGACAACATCAAAAATATTAGCTTCTATTTCCTCTTTTGGTATATTTTGGAGAAGCAATTGCCCAATTTTCAGGTGAGTAGATTTCTTCAGTTCTTCTGGAATTAACGAATATGCTGCTTGTTGTACTCTGTCATGTAGGAACTTATAACCCACTCGTGAAGTATCGAAATTTAAATTAACCGCTTCTTCTTGATTAAAAACCAAAGGAATACGATAAGCTTCACTTAAAGGCAGAATCAATCCCGCTTGCAAAGCTGAGTGCAAATCATTTGCTGTCAAAGAAGGCGATTTTTCATTAACTATCGATAAAATATCTAAACTAAATCTGTCACCCACACAAGCTGCTAGTTTTAAAACCTCTTGGGTGAACTTTGGTAGTTTTTCAACTCTACTAGCAACTAACTCAACGACATTTTTATCGGTAATGCCAATTGCTTGAATATCTTCTATACTCCATTGCCATTGAGCATTAGCAAAGTCAAATTTTAACAGTTTTTCTTGATGAAGTGCTTGAATTAGTTGTGTTATAAAAAATGGGTTCCCACCTGTTTTGTTAAAAATTAACTCAGCTAATTTAATAATTTTTTTGTTAAATACTTTGGTTTCTTCATCATGCTTAACTTCTATTTCTTGGAGAGTTTCGGCAACTAGCTGAGTTACATTATCTAAATTTAAAGGTTGCAATACAATATTATTAACAACCGTGCCGCTATTCTTGATTTCTTCTATTTTTTGGATTAAAGGATGTGCCGGATTAACTTCATTATCTCTATATGCGCCAATAAATAAAAAATATTTGCTGTCAGTATCAGTTATGAGCAATTGAATTAAATTTAAAGTGGCTGAATCTGCCCATTGTAAATCATCTAAAAAGATAACTAAGGGGTGTTCTTTTTGAGTAAAAACTTGGATAAATTCTTTAAAAACATGATTGAAGCGGTTTTGTGATTCTGTTGCCCCAATTTGAGTTACTTCCGGCTGTATACCAATGATTAATTCTACTTCTGGAATTACATCAGTAATGACTTTTCCATTTGTTCCTAAAGCTGATAAGATTTTCTGACGCCATATTTCTATTTGTTCATTATTTTCTGTCAGCAAATACCGCATTAAGTAAGCAAAAGCTTGAATTAAAGAGGCATAAGGTATATTCCGCTTTAATTGATCAAATTTACCAGAAATAAAGTAACCTTGTCTGCGGGTAATGGGTTTATTAACTTCATTGACTAAAACTGATTTGCCAATACCAGAATAACCAGAAACTAGCATCATTTCACTAGTTCCAAATGTAATCCGCTCAAAGGCAGCTAACAGTTCATTAACTTGTTCTTCACGACCATACAATTTTTGAGGAATTAATAACTGGCTCAAGACATCTAAACGACCTGGAACAAAATCAGTAATGATTCTTTTAGTTTCTAATTGGTTGAGACATAATTCTAAATCTGCTAATAATCCTGTGGCACTTTGATATCTGTCTTCCGCATTTTTTGCCATCAGCTTCATCACAATTTCAGAGACGGCGGTAGGAATTTGTGAATTTAATGATTGCGGGTTGATTGCTTGAATAGCAATGTGACTATAAACTATTTCTAGGGGGTCTTGACTAAAAAATGGTGTTTTATCAGTGAGCATTTCATATAAAGTCACACCCAGAGAATAAAAGTCAGTGCGATAATCAAGAACGCGATTCATTCTCCCAGTTTGTTCAGGAGACATATAGGCAAGTGTGCCTTCAACGCAGTTAGGGTTATTAAATTGGGGATTTTCTTTATTGAGGCGGGAGGCGATACCAAAGTCAGTGAGTTTAACAATACCTGTCAGGGAATTAATGATGATGTTACTAGGTTTAATATCTTTATGAATAATCTGCTGTTTGTGCAAATAATCTAAGGCTTTAGTCAGTTGAATGGCAATTTTTAAATGGTTAATTAAATCGAGTTTTTCTATTTGTAGCAGTTGAGCTAAAGACTGACCCTCGAAGTCTTCTAATAAGAGTCCTACACGATTTTGAAAGGTTTCTAGACTGATAGCTTTAACTATATTGGGATGGTCTAAACCTTGCTGAATTTGGTACTCGTTTTTAATCCGAGTAAAGGCTTCGAGAGTCGGATATTCATTTTTAAGCAGCTTGAGGATAACTCGCTGTTGCGTCTCTGGTCTTTGTGTTTGATAAATAATTGTTTGAATTCCTTCGTGGAGAGTCGAGTTTATTTGATATCCAGTACGATTTGGCATTGATTTTTGACTATAAAGTTATAAAATTAGCGTCACCCCCATTCTGTCGTGAAAGGGGTTCTAGTTTAATTATTCCCAGCAGGAGAAAATTATTAACATTGGGATTCCGTACTCAAGGGTTGTACATTAAAAAGCAATTGTTCCCTTGTAACGAAAACTAGCGGCTAAAATCTGACTGTAATTTTTACGCCAACCGCAGATAAGGACACTTTTGTAAAAAACCAGAGGCCTTATTGTGTGCGTCTATATTATGAGTATGCGTTGGTGTCGGTCGAATAATGCCACCAAATAGGTCATCCAAGCCGTAGGGTGTGAAAAATTGCCATTGGCCTTGTGCATCTAGTCGAACTCCCACAGCAGTAGCAGTATGCAGCCAATCTGCGATCGCATCTTCTGTATTATTGTAAGGTCTGCTGCCAAGCCGCCAACGAGCAAAACTAGCTTGATTTTTAACATCAAACTCCTCATGAGGAAATTTTTCTGTGAGGGTTGTCTTTGCTACTTGTTCCTGGGAACGATTTCCTTCTATATCAAAGAATGCAATATCAAAATCTTTAATAATTAACCCACAATCATTGCCAAAAATTGACGACCAAACGGTGTTTCGGACTGCACCACCGGCTAACCACCAGTTAGGTAGATTTAGTTGAGCGATCGCAGGTAATACTGTATTAATACGTGTATTAGCTAAAATCATCTGTAGGCGAGTGTTACTATTCATATTAAATACCTGGGATTGTCAAGTAAAAGGTGAAAATATTATCATTCACATTTCATGAAACTTACGGTGTTGATAGTCCTGCTATGATACTTGGCAAGTCAATCTTTTTGAGGGTAACTGCTGAAGTAATAGTATAAAGAAAACAAGGTTACACAAAGGTTAAATTGTGAATTGATAATTAATAATTTTTATTTATGGAAGATTTATTTGCGCGACTAGAACGCACACTCAATCCTGAACTGCCTTCCTTAACAGAGTCACAACAACAACTCCTCCAAGAACTCAGTATTGATGAAAATCAACCCGGTACGATTCTGCATGACTTTCAAACCCTGATAGATTTCTTGCAACCAAACGGAGTGGAAGTTAGTAGTGTTAATAACCTTCTACCGCTAAAAGTACTATCAGAAGTTAATTCTCGGTTAAGTCACCCAATTGAAACTAAACTCAAACGCCCCGTACAGAAATCATACCCCTACATTAATGGACTATATCTGTTATTACGCAGTTCTGGAATAGCCCAAATTAGATCCCAAGGGAAAAAGCAGGTTTTAGTTTTAGACGCAGCAACTTTACAATCATGGTCAAGCCTGAACTTAACAGAACGTTATTTCAACTTATTAGAAGCTTGGTTGATTTGGGGAAATAACGAAATTTTGGGCGAACATCAAGATTTATTAGGGAATTTATTTAGATGTATGCAGCTTTGGTCTCGCGTCCCAGATAAAGGTTTAAAATTTCCTAAATATGAAGATCAAAACAATATTAGTTATTATCCTAGTCTGCATAATGTTGCCCTATTAGAGTTATTTGGATTGTTATCTATCAAACATGGAAAACCACAAGAAGGCAAGGGGTGGCGCATTACTAGTTTACAACGCTTACCCTTTGGTGATGCTCTGTTGCAATTACTTTTCCCATTGGGAATACGAGGAGAATTACAGGATGATGTAAATGTGACTTTTGGAAAATTACAGTCACATTTACAACCATTTTTTCCCGAATGGGAGCATAATTTACTTGTTCCTATGCAAGGCTTCACGGATGGTATTTATATTTTTAAAGTCTCCCTTTTTAAAGCTTGGCGACGCATTGCCATACCAGCAAATAAACCATTAAGCTGGTTAGCAGAGACAATTCTCGATGCTTTTGATTTTGATTACGATCATCTATACGAGTTTAGTTATAAAGACCATTTTGGTCGAATTATAAAAATTGGTCATGCCTACATGGAAACACCACCATTTGCAGACCAAGTGCAAATTGGTGATTTATCTCTAGAACCAGGTGGTAAAATGACCTATCTTTATGATTTTGGTGACAACTGGAAATTTGATGTGCAATTAGAAGCAATTAATCCACCTGATAAGAAAATTAAAAAAGCCAAGATTTTAGATGTTCATGGAAATGCACCTCAACAGTATTGGAGTGAGGATGATGAATCGGATGAAGATTGAAGAAGAATTCAGAAGTCAGAATTCAGGAGTCAGAATCAAGACGCTCGATAGCGCAGCGTTATCAGTCGGGGATTCAGACCCGCGACTTTCTTGTTGACCACCAAATTGAAAATTTGGTGGGGGTCTTAAACCCGATTATTCCGACGTTTGCGGACTCGCTAACGCTGCGCTATCCGCCAGTTATACAGAATTTATTCTGAATTCTGACTCCTGACTACTGAATTCTGTTCGATAAAGGGGATTTAGGGACGCGCAAAGAATCGTGTCCACTTGTCTTCTGTTTGTGTCTAGCAAAACCCGCTTTAAGACAGAGATAGTTTTAGTTACAATCAGGCAACACAAATTATCAGGAGATAAAACTTGTGAATCTTCCATATACTGGAGGTTGTCAATGTGGACAGATTCGTTATGAAATTTATGCCCAACCATTAACACTTTACCTATGTCACTGCAAGGAGTGTCAGAAACAATCTTCTAGTGCTTTTGGAATGTCTCTTACAGTACCACGAGATGCTGTTGTAATTGTTCAGGGAAAACCGAAAGCTTGGACTCGCAAAAATGATAGCGGACGTGAAGTAAATAACTTGTTTTGTGGCGACTGCGGAACGCGATTGTTCCATGAACGAACTTACAAACCAGATACTATCAATATCAAAGCTGGAACCTTAGATGATACAAGTTGGTTACGCCCAGTGGCTAACATTTGGACAGGTAGTGCCCAGTCATGGGTGATAATTTCAGACCAATTACTCAACTATGAGGGTCAACCAGAGGATACGCAGCCGTTATGGGAAAAATGGAAACAACAACATCCTTAAAAATTCAAAATTCAAAATTAAAGACATTTCAGACGTTCGCGTAGCGTCTTGTAGAGAAGAGAAGCAAAAAATTGTAGGTTGGGGAGCCACAGCGCTCTTGCGGGTTACCCGCCTTGTAGGAAGTGGCGTTGGAGGCTTTGCCAAAGCCAACATCCTGATATCTGTTGGGTTGGGTGGAGCGGAGCGCAACCCAACCTACGTCTAATACACTAATCAAATACTAGTCCTATAGTTTAATTCATGACTATACCAAATGTGATAATGATAAATTTTTACTGGTAAGCTACTTTAATGAACATATTAAATTATTTAAAACAGTAATAGTAAACTCAAATTATAAGTTCAGTTTGTGTATCATATATATTTCTACTTGTCTGCAAATCATTAATAAAGCTAACACACTATGCATATTTCACATGAAGATTTACTGGATATTTACAATCAAGTAATTTAGGTGAAACTGAATAACTAAGACGATTTTGGTTCATTTTCAACACTTTTAACAGTTATTTCTAGACAAGCTTGATGAAAAACGATACACCACAAGAATTGAACTCAGATCCAGAAATTGGGCGCTTGATTGATGAGGTAATGTCTTCGTCTCTGACTGATGAACAGTACCGCAAAAAGATGCAGCGACGCAAAGAAGTTCAAGACAAGCGTATAGCAGAAGCCGTACCAGAAAAAGGGTTAATTATTGTAAATACTGGTAATGGCAAGGGTAAAACCACTGCGGCTTTAGGAATGGTGTTACGATCGCTAGGTCATGGGTATAAAGTAGCGATCGTTCAATTCATCAAAGGTAGCTGGGAACCCTCTGAGAAAAGGGTTTTCAGCTATTGGGAAGACCAGATAGAATTTCACGCAATGGGCGAAGGCTTTACCTGGGAAACTCAAGACCGCGATCGCGATCTTGACAAAGCCAGCGCCGCCTGGGAAAAATCATTAGAATATATCCGCAACCCAGACTTTCATCTGGTATTGTTAGACGAAATCAATATCGCCCTGAAAATGGCTTACTTACCAGTAGAAGACGTTTTAGCAGGTTTGGCGCAAAAACCCGCTAACAAACACGTTATTCTCACAGGTAGAGGCGCACCAGCTGCTTTAATTGAACGTGCTGACCTAGTAACCGAAATGACTCTAGTTAAGCACCCTTTCCGCGATCAAGGTGTGAAAGCACAACCGGGAATTGAGTATTAAATCAGAATTCAGAATTCAGAATTCAGAATTCAGAATTATTAAAAAACCAGGTTTCTAATCTCAACAGAGATTCAGAAAGCTGGTTTTTAATTCTCACTAATTGACAGATAAATTGCTTGTAGAGACGGCGATTTATCGCGTCTCTCTAAGCTCGAAAGAAATACTAGGGTAGGATTTCGACTTGGAATTGAGAATATGGATCAATGGCATCTTTTGCAGCTTCAATGGGATTTTGACCACCTGCACCGCCGTAATTAATACGACTCAGGAACTTACCAGTATCCGACTGTAAAGCGATTTTACCGCCGTCTAAAACTTTCACATTAAATTGAGAATAAGGATCAACAGTATCCTTTACAGCTTCAATGGTATTTCTGCCATTTGATGTGTAATTAATGCGACTCAGATACTTACCTGTGTCTGCCTGTAAAGCGACTTTATTGCCATCTAAAACTGTCACCTTAAATTTAGAGTAAGGATCAATAGCATCCTTTGCAGCTTCAGCAGGATTTACACTACCACGATTAATTCGACTTAGATACTTACCTGTATCCGATCGCAGGGCAATGGTGTCTCCTGTTTTGAGGCTAACTAAAGGAATGGATTGAGCAAAAGCATTGCTAGCAAAACCAAATACCAGAGAAACCACTAGTAAAACAGAAACAACAGGTTGTATAAAACCAGCAATAATTTTCTTGATGACAGACATATTCACATACCTCAGGAAAAAACTACAGAACCAAGTAGATTGTGACTCATGAAACTTCGACAATCCGCAATTTCACTGCTCAAACATTGTTAAAAACAATGCTCCAATCGGTATTTGTTGGAACTGAATACAGTTTGACTATCTAAACCCAATATTGACAACCGAAGTTTAGGAACTTAAGAAAGAAGTTAAAAATTTATTGCCCTCAATCACCAAAATCCTCTGCCAGAAAGACTTTGCAATTCTGGCGATTTGATAATTAATCTGGTTGAATTCGCTTAACATCGGATAAAATTTTATATTTTGTACAAAATAGCCAAAATCTTTCCTGGCAATAAAATTTTCTGTATATTTATTTACTTTATTTATTAGTTTGCTAAGATACCAACAATAGTTAATTTCGCTAGTCCATAAATGTATTGATAAATACAATAGGCTTGTGATGTGATGAATCGACAAAAACCCAGACGTAGACGTGGTGTAATTCTCACCACTGAAGGATTTAAGAAACTACATACGGCTAAATGTCAAGCAGAAAGTTGGGAAAACTCCGATCAACGTTACACTTTGGAACAACTTAGGTCACGTACTGGCTTAGATCCAGATACCCTGATGAAAGTATTTCGGTGTCAAATCGGAGTCGATAAGCAAAGCCTCAATTGCTGTTTTAAGTCTTTTAACTTACGACTGGAAGCAAGTGATTATCAATTACCTCCTATTGAAAATCCTACCCAAAATCTAGAATCCTCAACCCTAAATTGTATTGATTGGGACGATGCGCCAGATGTATCTATCTTTTACGGACGCACAGCAGAATTGGCGACGCTGGAACAATGGATAATAGGCGATCGCTGTCGGTTAATGACACTATTAGGTATGGGTGGAATCGGTAAAACTTGGCTATCGATGAAGCTGGCTACTGAAATTCAAGAACAGTTTGAGTTTGTGATTTGGCGAACTCTCCGCAATGCGCCACCAGTCAAAGATATGCTAGCCAATTTACTCCAAGCTTTATCAACCGATCCGTCAACTCATTTACCAGAAACGGTAGAAGGTAGAATTTCTCAGTTGATTAATTATTTCAAGAAACATCGTTGTTTGTTGATCTTAGATAATGCAGAGGCAATTTTAAAAGATGCTGCCGATAATGGTGATTATAGTTACCCTTGCCCAGAAAATGAAAGTTATGGTCAATTTTTTCGACAATTAGGAGAAACATCTCATCAAAGTTGTTTATTGCTAATAAGTCGGCAAAAGCCAAATCAAATTAGGCGAATGGAAGGGAAGAAATCACCTGTTCGCGTATTGCAAATACAAGGGTTACAGACACAAGATGTACAGGAAATATTTAATACCAAAGGTTACTTTTGCGGTTCAAATATCGAGTGGAGCAAGCTCATTGAACGCTATGAAGGCAATCCATTGGCATTAAATATCGTCTCTACTACCATTCAAGAGTTATTTGATGGCAGAATTGGTGAATTTCTCAAGCAAGATGTAGTAGTTTTTGGTGAGATTTACTATCTAATCAAACAACATCTTAATCGGTTATCAAGCGTGGAAAAACAGATTATAAACTGGCTAGCGATTAATTATCAGCCAGTTTCATTTTCAGAATTGCGATCGCAAATATCCACCTTAGTCTCACCACAACAATTACTAGAGGCTTTGTCAGTTCTGCAAGAGCGATCGCTAGTTCATAAAAATGCTGCTCTTTTCTGTCTGTCACCCATAGTTAGAGAATATATCAACAATCAATTAATAATCGAAAATAAAGTTAGCTACAAGATGAAATCTAAAAAGTATCAACAAAACGTTCCTCAGGTCATCCAGATCCAAAATTGACATCTGGTGAAAAATAATGTAGAGACGTAGCCGTGCTACGTCTCTACAAGGGTTATGGGTGACGACATAATAAACAAAACCCACCTCTGTAGGTTTAGCCCTAATTTTACCTTAGTCCGCGGAGGCGGACAATGCCAGTGTAGCCGCGATTTCTAATCGCCAGGGCTGTATGCTGCATCCAAACGAGAACTGCTATAAATTAAAAACTCCATCGGTACATCTTGCTCGGTATGATATTTAATCTGCAAGCATTTACCTAGTAATAACCAGCTATGACACATAACTACCGCATTACTCTACTTCCCGGCGATGGCATTGGCCCTGAAATTATGGCAGTGGCGGTAGATGTGCTGAAAGTCGTAGGGAAGCAATTTGATATTCAGTTTGAATTCCAAGAAGCCCTGATTGGTGGTGCAGCAATTGATGCCACAGGAGAACCCCTACCATCTGCCACTCTAGAAACTTGCCGTAATAGTGATGCTGTATTACTCGCCGCCATTGGTGGTTATAAGTGGGATTCCCTGCCATCTAATTTACGCCCAGAAGCAGGTTTGTTAGGACTACGTGCAGGTTTGGGATTATTTGCCAATTTACGCCCAGCGAAAATTTTGCCCCAGCTAATCGATGCCTCGACTTTGAAACGTGAAATTGTCGAAGGCGTGGATATTATGGTGGTGCGTGAACTCACTGGTGGGATTTATTTTGGTAAACCTAAAGGGATTTTTGCTACGGAAACTGGTGAAAAACGCGGTGTAAATACAATGGTTTACACCGAATCGGAAATTGAACGCATTGGACGGGTGGCTTTTAAGGCGGCTAAAAAACGCGGTGGAAAACTTTGTTCGGTGGATAAAGCCAACGTATTAGAAGTATCTCAGCTGTGGCGCGATCGCATCACCCAACTTTCTCAGGAATATCCAGATATCGAACTCTCTCATTTATATGTAGATAATGCTGCCATGCAGTTGGTACGCGCTCCCAAGCAGTTCGATACCATCGTCACAGGTAATTTATTTGGCGATATTCTCTCTGATGCTGCTGCCATGCTCACAGGTAGTATTGGGATGTTACCGTCAGCTAGTTTAGGCGCTTCTGGGCCTGGTGTATTTGAACCAGTTCATGGTTCCGCCCCAGATATTGCCGGACTGGATAAGGCAAATCCTTTAGCACAAGTGTTGAGTGCGGCGATGATGTTACGCTACGGTTTAGACCAACCAAAAGCAGCAGATAGCATCGAACAAGCCGTATTGCAAGTTTTAGAACAAGGCGATCGCACGGGAGATATAATTTCCCCAGGAAAAAATCTTTTAGGTTGCCGCGCTATGGGCGATGCTTTAATCAAAGTACTCAACCAGCCTTAAAGTTGTTGGTTGAAGATGAATGCCAGGTAGTAGGCAAAAGTAAGAAACTTTTGCCAAGACTGAGATTTCCTCAACATAAAACGTCTACAAAGCTTTCCTGTACTCAGGTTTTATGCCCAAATCCCTCTTCGTTAGGGAATTACGAATTACGAATTGCGAATTTTAAAGTGCAACCTGGCCAATTTGGCAACCTTTGCTAAAAGTTTCGGGTAGACTAGAGGGAAATCTAGCAATCAAATAACAGTCGATAGTGTACGCATTACGACAAGGACAAGCAACTTTTACCGCCCCAAAGAACCAGTCACCTTTGATTGATCCCGCCGTAATCAGAGCCGCTGGGCAGATTTACTACACTCATTGTGAAGTACATCCCGAAATAGCTGGGCAACCCTCCGGTGTAGCAATTAATCGTATGACTCATCGAGGTAAGGTTATTTTTACTAACCAACCAGTTCTATTACCTCAAGAATGTTTTGTGCCCTTGAGTCAAATTGAATCGCACATGTATTAGTCATTGGTCATTGGTCATTAGTCATTGGTCATTGGTCATTGGTCATTAATTATTAGTTCTGGACAAAGGACGAAAGATAAACGACAAATGACACAGGACAAATGACAAAGGACAAATGACTGTATGGACATTTTGTTCGCCATTCCGGCGAGTGTAATGGTCTTTGCTTTAGGTGCATCTATTGGTAGTTTTCTCAATGTTATTGTTTATCGGCTACCTGCTGGGTTGTCAATTCTTTGGCCGCCTTCTCGTTGTCCTAAGTGCTTAAACCAGCTAAAAGCTTACGACAATGTACCAGTTTTCGGTTGGATTTCCTTAAAAGGGCGGTGTCGATATTGCAAAAGCAAAATTTCTGTCCGTTATCCCGTGGTAGAAGGGGTAACGGGCATAATTTTTTTGCTGATTTTTTTAGTATTTCAAGTTTCGATTTTAACAATAGGCTATTGGGCTTTTTGTAGTTGGTTATTGGCGCTATCGCTTATCGACCTAGATACAATGACTCTACCCAATCCACTTATTAAGTCGGGTTTAGTGGTGGGGATTTTGTTTCAAATGGTGGTTGGTTTTTTACCAGAGGCTAGTTCCGTGGCATTGGTAAATCACCTGATGATGGCGATAGTTGGTGCAGTATTGGGCTTATGGTTATTTGAAGCGATCGCCTTATTGGGTTCAATTGCCTTCCGTAAAGATGCAATGGGGCCAGGTGACGCCAAGTTAGCAGCCATGATGGGAGCCTGGTTAGGCTGGAAATATTTGCTCTTGGCTAGTTTTCTTGCCTGCGCGCTGGGAGCGTTAATTGGCATCGGTATTTTGATTATGCAGCGATCGCGACAAAGGTTAGGACAAAAGATCCCTTTTGGCCCTTTTCTAGCTTTAGGATCTGTTATTACCCTGTTTAGCGGCGAACCCATTTTATCTACCTACCTGCGGTTGTTTTTTCCAGCATCTTGAAGAGGAGAATAGCAATGCCCAATGCCCTTCAGGAGTGCTGAATGGGGAAGCAAGGGAGCAGGAGAAGAATTTTCCCCTCCGCTCCCCGCACCCTGCCCCTCTACATCTTTTCATTCCCCAATTCCCCATTCCTCTTGACTTATACCCGTGGTGAATGCGCTACTCTTGTACTATGGTTTAGAGTAGAGTTAGCAATTAAGCTAAATAAAACTGCCAATGGTGTTTAATCCTGACTTTTTGAATGACAACTCCGAGGAACACCCTAATCAACTTCTTTCCGACCACTCTGAGGAATACCCCAATCAGTTACTCAAATATCTACAGCATCAGTCTCCTGATGTTTTAGCTAGGGTTGCTCAGTCTGCCAGCCCCGAAATTAAACAAATCATCTCGCAAAATGTTCAAGGGCTAGTGGGAATGCTCCCGGCAGAAAATTTTAACGTGCAAATCACGACAGATCGGGAGAACTTAGCTGGACTTCTAGCGTCGGCAATGATGACAGGGTATTTTCTGCGCCAGATGGAACAAAGAATGCAGTTAGAGCATTTGTCTAATGGTCAATAATCAGTAGTCAATAGTCAAACATTCTGGGACTATTGACTATTGATTATTTCCTTTCAGGATAAGCTCCTAATTTTACTTTCAAGGTTTGAATTTTACCGCTGCGGTTGACTTCGAGTGCTATTATGTCCCCAACTTTGCTGGACTCTACTAGCCTCTGAACTTGGGCCGAGGTTTTGGCTGGTTTACCGTTAACTTTTTGAATCACGTCTCCAGGAAGCAATGCTCCACGCTTGGCTGGAGAATCGTCTGTTACGCCTTTAATGACAACCCCCGCATCCTGCTGAATGTTCAGTTGGTTATCTTGATTAATCTGCTGTCTTCTGATGGGAGAAAGGTCTGCCATTTCAATACCCAAAAAGGGATGTTCCACATGCCCTTTGGTAAAAAGCTCATTGGCAACACGGGCGGCGGTTTCAATGGGGATGGCGAAACCGAGTCCTTGAGCATCAGCGCGGATGGCAGTATTAATACCAATGACTTCGCCTTGGGCGTTTAACAAGGGGCCACCAGAATTACCAGGGTTAATCGCGGCATCAGTTTGGATAAAGCTAACTCGCTTATCTGGGACACCAACTTGAGTGCTGGTGCGATCGGTAGCGCTGATAATGCCCATAGTGACAGTATTATCCAAACCTAGAGGATTGCCAATAGCGATCGCCCATTCTCCTGGAATCAGGTTTTGTGAATTGCCCAGTTTCACCGTCGGCAAATCATTCGCTTGTATTTTCACTACCGCCACATCTGTCACAGAATCAACTCCCACCACCTTTCCCTCTAAACTCCGACCATCCTTGAGAGTTACTTGTACTGTATCGGTATCTGCCACCACATGAGCGTTGGTGAGTAATTCACCATCTTCGCTCAAAATAAATCCCGATCCGGTACCGCGCTCAATGCGTTCTTCAGGAATTGGTTGATCATCTTCTCCAAAAAATCGTCGTAAGAGGGGATTTTTCAACGCGTCAGAGATAGGATTAGCTACTTTGCGAGTGGCATTAATTCGCACCACAGCCGGGCCAACTTTTTGCACTGCCGTCGCAATAAAATTCACATTATCGCCCCCATTAGCACCAGTTGCTCCATTTGGAGAATTCGGAACTACGGATTCTGGAGGCGAAGACATCGTTACATTTTTTAATTGTTGAAACGATCGATTTTGTGGCAGGAGATAGTGACTACCAAACAAGCCTGCACCACCGCCAATCACTAGTAAAAACACATAAACAGCCAGTTGCTTTAAGGATAACTTCATAATCTTTTTACTCAAGGACAGCAATGCAGTTGCTAATTTCTAAGTGTAGTCAAGCTAACGGCAAGTGGACAGATCAATTTACGAGAAATGGGGGATTGAATATTAGAAAACTCTTTTCTAAACCTCGTCCATGTTGAAACCTGGAGTTTTGAATTATTCTGTTGTGTCATTGCGACATTCGCTCTTAGCGTTCCCGCAAGGTAGGAAGCAATCGCAAAACTTTGGTAAAAAACTAAAGTTCTCAAGTTAGACGAGGTTTAGTCCCTATTTTTTAGTTCCCACTTCCGTCCTAGTCCCCATTACCCCTTATCACTAGAGCGGGCCCAACTATCCCCAATCCCCACTCTTCCCATCTAAAATCTAAAGTTAATGCGCTATTGACCTTTATACATGACTTTACTCTTTCGTCAACTGTTTCTCTGTAGCTTAGTTAGCGCCTTGGGCCTAGTAAGCATACTGCCATACTCGAACAGTGCTAACGCTGCTGTAGGTGGTTGCCCAATTCCAGCCTTATCTCGCTTCCAACGCCATAAAGTCGTTCGTGGTGAAACTTTGGAGAGCATAGCGCAGCGCTACAATCTCATTCCTACAACTATTATCGGCATGAATCCAGCTTTGCAGAATGGTGGGATTGCAGCCGTTGGGAGTGTGCTTCAAATTCCTCCCTACAATGGGATTGTAGTCGAAGTACCTCGCGGTGAAACTTGGCGACAAGTAGCGGCACAATACAAAGTTCGTGCTGATAGCCTTTTTGAGGTGAATGGCTGCCAACCAGACCCCAGAATCGTATTTGTTCCGGGGGTAAACTGGTCGCCTAATGGTGTTGTAACTAAATCCCCTTTACCCAGTGATGCAGGTACACCAAATCGGGCATCGCTATCTGGATATCCCTTAGCACAAGTGGCGACAGTGGGATTAGCTTACGGCTGGCAAATTAATCCTGCGACAGGTGAAGTTTTCTTCCATAGTGGTATTGACTTATTAGCACCAGTTGGTACAAATGTGCAAGCGATCGCACCTGGAACCGTAGCCTTTGCCAGCGATCAAGGTTCCTATGGCAAGTTGGTCATTATTAACCATAGTGGCGGACTCCAAAGCCGCTACGCCCAGCTTGACAGTATCAAAGTTACTGTTGGTCAACAAGTAAAAAAAGGAGACTTACTAGGAACAGTAGGCACTAGTGGAAAACCAAGTTCTATTCAATCGCATCTTCATTTTGAAGTGCGTTCTAGCTCATCTCTAGGTTGGGTAGCAGAAGATCCTAAGGGTTATTTGAAGAAATGAGGTTTGTTTTTAAACGCAGAGGAACGTAAAGGAACGTAAAGGAAATCTCTGTGTTCCTCTGCGAAACCTTTGCGATCCTTTGCGTTAAATAAAGGATGCTATATTTTCGCTAGATTTTACGATGTGCATTCCTGCCTCTGCAAACCTTGTAAATGCGGCATCTGCCTGTTCTGTGTAGTCCACAACACCAGGGACAACAACGGGGGAAGTGGAATCTTCTAACAGATAGATTTTTTGAGCAAGGGTGGCATCTATCTGTTTAATTTCTGTTAATAAATCGTCAATTGTCCAAGCGACGCAGTGACTTTTAGCTTGACCACCAATAATTACTGCATCATATTCTAAAAGTTGTTTAATCAGGCGCGTGTTCTTTTGAGCAAGTGGACGTTGTTCAAAATCTTCTAACACCTCTGGACGTAAAATGGAATAGTTTTCTGTTAAAGGATTTTCACCTTTAATTTCAAATTGCGTTTGACTCTGACGCGCAATGCCGTGGAAAAATATCGCTTCTTCTACCGATGAAACTAGAGCATGACCAATACCACCCAACATAGAATGATAAGGCCAAACAGTGAGGGGATATTTCCCATCTTGACTAAGTTTTTTAAGGTAATGGTAAGCGTGTTTTTCTAATAGTTCATAATCCCCATTAGTAACACTGTTAGCAACTGCTGGGTTAACTTTCCAGATACCTTGTTCGATATCTGCTGGTGTGATGCTAGTCGCTGCTGGAGTGGGATGTTCTCCCGCAGCGTTTACCCAAAATATCGGATGGAAGATTTGCGTTGCTGTGTGAGTATCTAGAGTTGGTACAATTTTCGTGATTATTCCCAAGTTTCGATAGATAAACTCACATAATCTGACGTTATCATCCACCGCCGCATTCCCGGATTTTCCACCTACAAATAATTCAAATCCAGGGATGCAGAAGGTGTTTTGGACATCAATTAACAGCAAGCAAATACGGGTTTTATCTAAAGATGCTGATTTTATGTCGTGTTGTTTTGCCCAGATTTCAGCTTCAGCGGCACGTTCTTGGTAAGGTACGCGCCAGACTTTGCCCACTTCTTCAGGGTTAAAGTGTGAGGGAATTGGTAGTTGGGTTATTATTTGAGTGTTCATCTAAAATCTGTACTTATTTTCTAATTATTAGGCTTGACTTAGTTAAAAATAATGCTGAATTTAGTAAACGTCATCGTGGGAACCTAAAGTTAGCAACAAAATTTCTTCCTCTCCTGATTCAGGATTTGTAACAAATTTAAATAAAATCCGATTCCGATAATCAATTGAACATGAATATCTACCCGATGAATCACTTTTTAGCTTGTGACTGGTTAAAGCGATCGCACTCTGGGTAGTCAAAAAGGCAATGCTTGTGGCGGGCTGCGCCAACGCACTTCATCATGAAGGACATCGCACTGTGGGTAGTAAGAAAGGCTGACGCAGTTGATTGTGTATGAGAATGGGAAAGCGATCGCACTCTGCTTAGTTACAAAAGGCAAGCGATCGCACTCTGGGTAGTTACAAAGGCGATGCCTGTGGTGGGCTGCGCCAATGCACTTGCATCATGTATGAGAAAGAATGCGAAAGCGGTAAAGCGTTTTTGCACATTTGGGATGCTCCCGATTTTTAGTTGTTCACAATCTATAAACATCACTACGATGCTTTACTTTGACTACCGTGACTAATAATAAACCATCTTGTATTTCGTAAATAATTCGATATTTTCCCAATCTAACTCTATATAAATTATCAGAAACTTCTAATTTTTTCACACCATCAGGACGAGGCTCAAAAGCAAGTTATTCCAATTTAGCAACTATTTTTTGTTGAACATCATAAGGTAATTTTTTTATCTGTCTTTTTGCAGCCGGAGCAATTTCTACTTCGTAACTCACAAACCTAATTCCGTTTTGAGTTCACCCAAGGAAATCGTACCAACCTCTTGTGCTTCTTTTAATGCAGCTTTTGCATCTTCTAAATCTTCTTTATCTTCTTTGGCTTTCAAAAAAAGTAAAAAGTCCAGAACCTCGTATACAATTTCTTCTGGTACATTTTCTATCTCTTCAATTATTTTCTGTTTGGCATTCATAAATTCCGCTTTATGGTAGTTGACTATATTATAAGATGATGGCTATTGAAGTCTTGCTAACTCAAGTAAGAAATTGCGATGCCTGTGGCGGGCTAGCGCCAACGCACTTCATCATGCAGGACATCGGACTGTGGGTAGTGAGAACGGTTGACACAGTTGATTGTGTATGAGAATGGGAAAGCGATCGCACTTGATCTTTTGTGCTGTGTTATTGTCTGATTTTTTTCTCTCTAAATTACCCAAAGAGCCACCACCTGTGGCAATCTGGGAAACAGAGATTTATTAAATCTGATATTTGAGCTACAGCAAATTTACCTAATCAGGTTATGCAAACTCTGCCCACAGTAAACACTTCAAGCATCACATCAACTCAAGCCACCTTTGATACAACTATCAAGCGGCGTAAAACCCGTCCTGTAAAGGTGGGAAATGTCACCATTGGCGGCGGCTACCCCGTTGTAGTCCAGTCAATGATTAACGAAGACACTCTTGATATTGATGGTTCCGTAGCTGGTATTCGTCGTCTGCACGAAATTGGCTGCGAAATTGTCCGTGTCACAGTGCCAAGTATGGCTCATGCGAAAGCTTTAGCAGAAATTAAACAAAAATTAATTAAAACTTACCAAGACGTGCCAATTGTGGCTGATGTCCATCACAACGGACTAAAAATTGCTGTGGAAGTTGCCAAGCACATAGAGAAAGTACGGATTAATCCGGGTTTGTATGTGTTTGAAAAGCCAAACATCAATCGAACTGAATATACTAAAAGCGAATTTGACGAAATTGGCGATAAAATCCGCGAAACCTTAGAACCTCTAGTAGTTTCTTTGCGCGATCAAGGTAAATCGATGCGAATTGGGGTAAATCACGGTTCCCTTGCTGAGAGAATGCTATTTACCTACGGTGACACCCCCGAAGGAATGGTGGAGTCTGCTATAGAATTCATCCGCATCTGTGAATCTTTGGATTTCCACAACCTGGTAGTTTCCATGAAAGCCTCACGAGTCCCGGTGATGGTGGCCGCCTATCGCCTCATCGCCAAGCGCATGGATGAACTGGGTATGGATTATCCATTACATTTAGGCGTTACAGAAGCCGGTGATGGCGAATACGGGCGAATTAAATCCACAGCAGGTATTGCTACCTTACTTGCTGATGGCATTGGCGATACAATCCGCGTCTCACTTACAGAAGCACCAGAAAAAGAAATCCCCGTCTGCTACAGCATTCTCCAAGCTTTGGGATTGCGAAAAACGATGGTGGAATACGTCGCTTGTCCTTCCTGTGGACGCACTTTGTTTAATCTAGAAGAAGTGCTGCACAAAGTTCGGGAAGCCACTAAACACCTAACTGGGTTAGACATTGCAGTTATGGGTTGCATTGTCAATGGCCCGGGAGAAATGGCCGATGCCGACTATGGTTATGTCGGCAAAACACCCGGTTACATTTCTTTGTATCGTGGTCGAGAAGAAATTAAAAAAGTCCCAGAAGATAAAGGTGTAGAGGAATTAATTAACCTCATTAAGGCAGATGAACGCTGGGTAGAACCTTAAAGGGGGCAGGGGAGCAAGGGGCAGAGGGGCAGGGGAAGAATAAGTAATACCCAATCCCCAATCCCTAGTCCCCAATCTCTAGTCTCCAATCCCCAGTTTGCCAGATTGTCAAGTATTTTGTGTAAATTAGGAATACATACTCCGTCTGTACAGTGGTAGCCTGTGTTAGATTGAGCATACTGACTATAAATTTTCCCTCTGATGCAGCTGTCATTATGGTGATTACAAAAAGTAGACTTGTTTTGGGTGCTACGGCAGTGACACTCTCCACGATCGCTGTTACTAGCCTTGGCATTCATTCGCGAGGTCAGGCTTTATTTAAAGCAAGCCCTAAAGAATTAGTAGATGAAGTTTGGCAAATTGTTCAACGCCAATATGTAGACGGTACTTTTAATCAAGTTGATTGGCAGGCTGTTCGTAAGGAATACTTGAGCAAGTCTTACAGTAATCCGCAGGATGCGTATAAGTCCATTCGGGAAATGCTGAAAAAGCTAGAAGACCCGTACACCCGATTTATGGACCCGTCGGAATTCAAGAATATGCAGGTGGATACCTCTGGAGAATTGACAGGGATTGGGATCACCATTAGTCAGGATGAAAAAACCAAGCAATTGGTTGTAATTGCGCCAATCGAAGATACACCAGCCTTTAAAGCTGGTGTTTTGGCAAAAGATATCATCCTCAAAATTGACGGTAAAGATACTAAGGGGATGGATACTAATCAGGCAGTATCCTTGATTAGGGGTGAGGCAGGATCGCAAGTCAGCCTGATTATTCAGCGCGATGGGCAGACAAAACAATTTGACATTAAACGGGCGCGGATCGAAATCCATCCAGTTAAGTTTTCCCAAAAGCAAACCCCAGCGGGGAATCTTGGTTACATCCGCTTGAACCAGTTCAGTGCCAATGCTGGTAAAGAAATGCAAAGCGCTATCAAAAATTTAGAAACCAAAAAGGTAGCTGGATATATTCTGGATTTGCGTGGTAATCCAGGTGGCTTACTCTTCTCAAGTGTAGATATTGCCCGGATGTGGATAGATAAAGGTAAGATTGTCTCCACGGTTGAACGCCAAGGAGAGGCAGAAAAAGAAGAGGCAAACGGACGAGCCTTAACAAATAAACCTTTGGTAGTACTGGTAGATAAAGGTTCAGCTAGTGCCAGTGAAATCCTCTCAGGGGCTTTGAAAGATAATAAGCGCGCGACTTTGGTAGGTACTCAAACTTTTGGTAAGGGATTGGTGCAATCAGTACGTCCTCTGGAAGATGGTTCAGGATTGGCGGTAACAATTGCTCATTACTATACCCCTAATGGTACAGACATCAATCATAAAGGCATTGAGCCAGATGTGAAGGTGGATTTGACCAAAAAGCAGATGGAAGATTTGTGGCTGCACGGACGCGACAAACTCGCTACCTTAGCAGACCCTCAATTCGCTAAAGCAGTGGAAGTTATAGGTAAAAAAATTGCTGATAAGGGCACACCCACAGCAGAAAAATAAAGTTAGGAGTGAATAGTAAGGAGTTAGGAATAAAAACCATCATTGTTAACTTCTAACTCCTAACTTAAACTGGTTGGCATTTTCCAGCCCTAATAAGTCCGACACGCCGAGCGATCGCTTCTTCTTGCGAACTAAAAGGCCCCCATTGTTCTATAATTTCTGGGTTATCGTCTGCAACTTGGTCACTGGAGATAATTTCACAGTTTCCACCAGAGCGCTTGACAATATACCATGTTTGTGATTTGTTCATACTTTAAATAAAAATCTTGTTTTTATAGTCAGAATTTTACTGCATAGAAAAAATATCTTCGCACTTACTGTTATTAATCGAGGTGGACAAAATTTTTGTAGTCCCCTCGATTTCTCACATAAATTTACTTTAAACTAATACTTCCGCTCTTTTGGCTCAAACATAGTAATCGCCACCGGTCTATATTGAATTTCAATTCCGGCTGGTGAATAGTAAGCCATTGTGTGTTTGAGAAAATTGCTATCATCTCGCTCGGAATAGTCTTCGCGGAAATGAGCGCCACGACTTTCTTGCCGATTTAGGGCTGATGCCAAAATAGTTTGTCCTACTACCATCAAACTTCGCAATTCTAAGGCTTCTACGAGTTCTGTATTCCAGCAACTACCTTTGTCATCTAAATAAATTTGCGGGTATTTTTGTTGTATTTCTTCTAATTTCTGCAAACCTTCAGTCATTAATGCCTCAGTGCGGAAAACACCACAGTACTCAGTCATACAATCCTGAAAAGCTTCACGGACTTGGTTAATGCGGTACTTTCCTGGTTGTTCTAGCAAAGCTTGAATTTGTTGCTGGGCTTCTGTTACATACCGTTGCTCATCTACAGAAGGTAACTTACGTTTTTGGACAAATTTGGCGATCGCAGCCCCAGTCCTTTTACCATAAACTACACACTCTAGAAGTGAATTACTCCCCAAACGATTTGCACCATGCACGGAAACACAAGATGTTTCACCCGCAGCAAAGAAAGCATCAACTAAACCATCGCCACTACTACGAACTTGCCCATCAGTATTAACTGGGATACCACCCATACAATAGTGAATTGTCGGGCGGACTGGCATCGGTTGAGTTACTGCGTCAACGCCTACTAGACGATGGGCTTCTTCCCAACAGAAGGGAACGCGACTCATAATCTTTTCTTTGCCCAGATGGCGTAGATCCAGATAGACAAAGGGGCCACCAGCACTACCATCAAGATGGATACCACGTCCGGCGCGAATTTCGTAAGCGATCGCTCGTGAGGTAATATCACGAGGAGCTAGTTCCATGCGACTGGGGGCATAATTCGCCATAAAGCGATCGCCTTCACTATTAATCAGATACGCCCCTTCTCCGCGTACCGCTTCTGAAATCAGCACCCCTACCGGATATAAACCAGTGGGATGAAACTGCACAAATTCCATATCTTCTAGGGGCAAACCGGCGATCGCAGTCATTGCTAAACCATCACCCGAAGACGCGTAATCATTAGAGGTAGTGTTATAAACGCGACCATAGCCCCCTGTGGCAAACATCACCGCCTTAGCCCGCACCACCTCAATATGTCCATCCAAAAGATGAAACATGACCACACCCTTTGCCTCATTTTCTTCCAAAATGAGACGCATCACGTACCACTCTTCATAAACTTGCACCCCATAACGCCGCAAATTGTTAACCAATTCGTGCAAAATCGCGTGACCAGTTTTGTCAGCAGCGTAACAAGTGCGGTTGTGAGAATGTCCCCCAAAAGCCCGTTGGGCAATGCGTCCATCGGGTAAGCGAGAGAATAAAACGCCAAGATGTTCCAAGTCAATTACCACACTTGGCGCTTCTTGGGTGAGAATTGCTACAGCATCTTGGTCTGCCAAGTAATCAGAACCCTTGACAGTATCAAAAGCATGTGCTTCCCAACTATCCTCTGTATCAACATTTTTCAGCGACGCAGCCATACCACCTTGAGCCGCAACCGAGTGAGAGCGAATTGGGTGGGTTTTCGCAACCACAGCAATATTTAAACTAGGGTCAGTGCGGGCAATTTCCACAGCAGCGCGACATCCTGCTAATCCACCCCCGACAATAATCACATCATGTTCCAGCATATTTAGCCCCCGACTGCAAACCACTGCTGTTCTATTGTAGAGACGTGATGAATCAGGCAGTGGGTTACAACAGTGGCATCTCTACAAAAAAATTCCCTGCCTATAGATCAATACGCTTGGGTTAAGACTAAAACCCTTTGTCAAAGTCATTAACGAACGACAGAGGGCACTGAGAGAAGAGACCAATGCTTAACTGAACTGTATTGGCTTATAGACAGGGATGTTATAAAAAATTTTAAATTAGGAGTGAAAACTTAAAAATGAAGAGTTTTGGGACAGATAGAGTGACTCCTAACTCCTAACTCCTAACTTCTAACTCCTAACTCCTTAGCTGGTTGCTTGTACAGGTTGTTGCTGAGACACGTTACCTGGTATGGGTTCCAATTTGGTTCCCGGCCCTACAGGAGCGACTTCAATATGATTTAACAAGGTAGTGACAAAGGCAAACACCAAGAAAGGTAGCGATAGCAGAACGACGAGACCCGCCGTTGCTAAAGCATACACAGGTCGCTTGGCCCCCATCAATGCCAAAGCTGATGCCAAACTGAGAGTAATTGTAATTAACCAAACAATTATTTGACCGTAGATATCACCGAAAGTCAAGGTACAGACAAACCGATACTTTTGAATATTATTTTCGCTCATTACATTTGCCTCAAGTCTTCTCCTAATAGGTTCTACGTTAGAACTATGTTTGCCTTGTCGGCAATTTCTAAATATTTTTGCAAGCTTCGTAATATCACTTTACAATCAAGCCACCTTTGACAGAAAGGCAGATATTCTGGAAGAAAACTTTTTCTCTTCGTGGCAGGGGTCGCAATTTTCAGAACCTCCTAAACAGATAATCTCTTTGCTTAATGTCATCTATCAAATTGAGGATATTTCAGAATATCTAGCAATTGTATTTGATTGTGAAAATCGCAACTCACAGATGGCTGACTTCTTTAAGAAGTCAGCCATCTTGTTTGTCACAAACGATTCAGATTAGTATAGTATTTAATTTTTTGCGAGTAAATATTAACTAGAGAAATCAAGTAAAGTCAGGATGGAAAAACCAATTTTTTGATGTTAAATTTTGAGTATTGCCCGAATCTGTTGACTTAGAATCAACAAAAATCTTTATTTTTCGTGGCAACATTGTTTTAGGAGTGAACGTGAATACTATTTTTCTTCGTAAAGGTGTTTTTTTGTTGCCAAGTGTAGCTGCTCTTACATTCCTGAGTAGCGGCTTATCTGCAAGTGCCCAGACTGTAGACAAGGTGAGCATTCAGCCATTAACCGAGCCTTCTGCAACCGTAGCGTCTCCCCATGAGTTTAGTCCAGAACTAGACACTGAAAGCCAAAATCTCTCTACAGAAACAACTGAAATATTTACAGCGACAAATTTAGCTAAGGTACAGCAGTTGCCTAACACTGCCACTGCGATGGAACAAAACACCAGCACAATAGCTATACCCGTTCCAGGTACAGTGTCAACCTCATCTGCGATGCTCACCTCTGAAGTTGTACAACCGACTTCTCAAACAACTGCTCAACCATCTGCTACCAAAGTGGCACAATCGGATATTGATTTAGGTAGAACTACCCGTGGTGGCAGCAGCTATGTTGGCGTCGCTGCTAATATCGGTTTGAGTGGTGATGGTGACACGTCTTTGGGCGACGGTAATTTTGCCGTAGTGAGCAAAATCGGACTGACAAATTCTATATCGGTGCGCCCCTCAGCCGTATTCGGGGACAACACCACAATTTTGCTTCCGATCACCTATGATTTTACCTTCAAATCAGCAGATGCTTTTAGCGAACCATTAGCGATCGCACCTTACGTCGGAGTGGGTGCAGCTTACAAAACAGGTGATAACTCTAAATTCGCCTTTTTGGTATCTGGTGGCATTGATGTGCCTCTAACTCCTCAATTTACAGCAACCGCTGCTATAAATGCAGGATTTTTCGATAAAACTGATGTGGGCTTGTTGTTAGGAATTGGTTACAACTTCAATGGGCTTTAAAAGTTAAAAGTTAGGAGTTACAAGTTATTAAGACTGAATTCATAACTCGTAACTCCTAACTTTCTATTTGGGGGTAACTTTATCAATCACCTTGATTGTGCCATCATCTCCTACCGTCCAAACATCGTATACACCGACGACATCGCCGTTAGCATCAATATCTACGTTGCCACTGGCTCCTTGGTAGTTAATCTTTTTACCATCTTTAAGTAACTTCAGTCCCTCGCAGACATCAGTAACTTCTGTGCCAGGCCCATCAGCAACTTCCCGGATTTTGCTGGATATGCCAACACCTGTATTTTCCTTAGCAGCTTGCGCCGCCAATGTTAATAAAGCTGCTGCATCCCAAGCTTGAGGTGCGTATTCCCCTGGCGCACCACCTTTTTTATCCTTCCACAGCTTGTTGAAAGCTTCTAGTGCTTTACCATCGGAACCGGGTACTGTACCGATCGCTCCAGTTAAAATATATTTACCATCACTGCCTTTGCCTACTTGTTCGGGAAAAGTAGGTGATTTTACCCCATCTGTCAGCAAAATTTGCACTCCCTTCGCCACACCTTGCTGATAGGCGGCCTTTAGAAACAGACTACCAGTTTCGGCGTAGAGTACAGCCAGAACTGCATCTGGCTTACCTGCAAAAGCAGCCGCCGCTTCTGTATCAAATGTTTGAGCTTTTGGATCGTAGCGAACAGGCTTATCTTTATTAACTATAGTTCCACCCAATTTTTCAAAAGTTTGCACGAATGCTTTTTCAAAACCAACGCCATAGTCGTTATTAATCACGACTGTAGAAACTCGCTTGAAACCTTTTTTTCTGGCAAGTTGGGCTAAAGCTAATGCTTGGTAGGTATCAGGGGGAGCAGTACGCGCCCAAAAGCCTTTATAGTCACCTTTTTGGGCTTTTTCGGTAAATACAGGACTGGTACTACCAGGGGAAACCAACATGACTTTATTCGGTGTAGCAATGGAGACTGCTGCACTTGAAACGCTACTGGCGAAGGAACCAACTACACCTGCCACTTTATCTAAAGTTGCCAGTTTGGTCATGCCGGCAGCTCCAGCTTTGGGGTCAGTTTGGTCATCTACTTGCACCAAGGTAACAGGTTCGCCATTCACCCCACCGCAAGCGTTGACTGTATCGACTAGTAAAGGTACAGAACCTAGCATTTGCTGTCCCACAGAAGCCAAATCGCCTGTTGTGGGTAGCAAGGAACCAATTTTTAGCCCTTTAGCACTGCTTGTAGTCGTTGAGTTTGCCGCTGGGGTAGCGGTGCTGCCGTTGGTAGCTGTGCTGTTGGGGGTACTATTATCACCACAAGCCCCAACTAGGAACCCAGTTGCTAGGGTAGCTAGACTTAAGGCTAAGGCGGCGCTAATTTTTTTCATAAATCTCTTTTACTCCTCAAATATTTAGGAGCCTAAAAATAAGATTCCACCTAGATTTATAACTTAGCTGGATCTTAGTCAAGGTTCCAAAGGATAAATCATATCATCCATCTTTGGGAGTAGAAGTATTTACCCAGACATTAATATTTATTTTTGTACACAGAATATACTCCGTGTATCAAATACTGAAAAACGGAGAGGGAGGGATTCGAACCCTCGGTACGGAGTTGCCTGCCGTACAACAGATTAGCAATCTGCCGCTTTCGACCACTCAGCCACCTCTCCTGACTCACGAATATCAATGTTACCAGACTTGCTTTTAAGAGTCAATAGTCATTTGTCATTCGTCATTTGGGTTATTCACAAAATACTAAGGACTAGGGACTAGGGACTAATGACTAATGACTAATTCAAAGAACTTGCGATCGCATCCAAGCTATGGGCAAGGTGCGTAACTTTTTCCACTGGGGAACGAAAGCCCGCTGACTGAATACATCGTAATCGTTGCGTTCAATCGCCTCTAAAATTTGACCGTACAGCATTGATGCTGCCCACACAGGCCAACGGGCATCGGATGCTAAATAAGTAATTCCCTGGTCGGATGTGGTGTAAAATTGGCGGGCGCGGTCAATTTGAAAGCGCATTAATGCTCGCCAACGATCATCTACCACACCTTTGAAGAAGTCTTGCTCGGTATAGTTGAATTTTGCCAAGTCCTCAAGGGGAATGTAAATCCGCCCCCGTTTGGCATCTTCTCCCACATCCCGCAGGATGTTGGTTAGTTGATTGGCAATTCCGAGAGCGATCGCTTCTTCTATGGGAACATAAGGTTGTTTATTTTGCCGCCACGGTGCTGCATATATGGTGTTATCTACACCCATAACGGATGTTGACATCAAACCAACAGTACCAGCAACGCGGTAACAGTAGAGGTATAAATCCTCAAAGGTTTCATAACGACTGCGATATAAGTCCATGCGCTGACCAGCAATCATATCCCGAAAGGGTTGGATGTCCATCGGAAAGCGCTGGAGGGTATCAACTAAAGCTACATCGTAATTTTCTAATGGACGCCCCGCAAAAATCGATTCCAGCTGCTGTTCCCATAGGTCTAGGGTTTCTGGCGTGGTAATAGCAGATGCGGGACCATCCACCAATTCATCTGTACGGCGACACCAAGCGTAAATTGACCAAATAGATTGACGTTTTACCGGACTCATCAGCAAAGTACCCAGGTAAAAAGTCTTGGCATACTTTGCTGTGAGATGCCGACAAAGTTTGTATGACTCGTCTACAGAGACCAGCGTTTTCATGCGCGGCGGGGAATCAGGCAGTTGCAGCATTCGTTGCGGGCGGTCGGGTGAGCGTTTGCAGGTTTGAGGAATTTGCTACCGGGAGGGCCTCAGAAATCGCCTGCGCTGTTAGCTTACCAGAAAGTACGGCACCTTCCATACTCGCTAAGTAGCGTTGCATGGTGTAATCCCCTGAGAGATAGAAGTTACTAATGGGGGTTGTTTGGGAGGGACGGTACTGTTGACGACCAGGGGTCGCTTTGTAAACTGAACGGGGCGTTTTCACCACATGAGATTTCAGCAATGTTGCTGGATTGTCTCCCCCAAAGTGGTCGGGGAAGAGTTTTTCTAACTCGGCAATAGTGGCAGCCACAATCTCCTCATCGGATTTGGCAATCCAATCTTTTGCCGGGGCTAGAACTAATTCCAGCATCGAGCGTTCGGGGTTGGCGTATTCACGGCAGGTATTGCTCATATCAGCATAAACGCTTAGGAGGGGCGATCGCGAGAATAGCAAGTGATCAATTTGCGTAAGTTTACGATCGAACCACAAATGCACGTTAATCACAGGCACGCCTTCCAAGCCTTCTAGCTTTTGGAAAAACTCCATTTCTTTCCAAGGTGCTGGCAAAATCACCTTCAGAGGGTCAACCGGCATGGCAGATACATACAAATCCGCTGTGAAAACTTCATCCTCTTCGCCATTCAATCCCCGAATTAAATATCCTTTGACGCCGCCATCGGCGTTCAGCAAAATCTCTTTCAAAGGGGCATTCAAGCGGACTTCTCCACCACGTTCGGTGATGTAATCTACTATGGGCTGACACAATCGTTCTGTGGGCGAACCATCCAGAAAGGCCATTTTCGAGCCATTTTTTTCCTGGAGGAAACGATTGAGGGCAGTTAAAAGAATGGTTGCCGAAATTTCATCTGGGTCGATGAAGTTCAGCGACTTGGCCATGGCAATAAAAACTTCTTTATTGACCCGTTCTGGAATGTTGTGTTTACGCAGCCAATCTGTCCAGGAATATTTGTCCATTTCTTCAACGTACTTTTGCCCCTGAATCATGACCGGCAATAACCCGATGCCAAAGCGGATTTTTTCTGGCCATGTCAGCATGTCGTTGTTTCGCAGAATTGCCACTATACCATTAATTGGTGCTGGCAAATCGGGGAAATCAAAGCGGCTGTAAGTACCTGGTGCATCCGGCTGGTTGAAGATCATTGTGTGTTCTTTCCACTGCAATCGATCTTCAATATCCAGTTCTTTGAATAACCGCAACATATTGGGATATGCGCCAAAAAAGATGTGCAGACCTGTTTCGTACCAGTCTCCATCAGCATCTTTCCATGCAGCCACTTTACCGCCTAGAACGTCTCGACGTTCCAAGACAATGGGTGTGTGACCTGCGTCTGTAAGATATTTCGCGCAGGAAAGTCCTGCTAGTCCCGCTCCCGCGATCGCTACTCGCATGTAACCCTACTGCTCTTCAATATTTCTTAACCGTTTTATCGTTCTCATTATACGTTGCAATCCGTTACATTTGGCAGTTATTGTGCGATCGCTTCCCCAAAAAACTTTTACCAAAGGGAATTTTACCTACGCGCACCTACCCGAACAAATTCTTAATACCATTGTTGGCAATAGGTTTGAGCGAGCATTTCATCTATCTTTACATGGAGAAAAATTAGGCAAACAAAAGTATTTCCTTTGACTGAAAATAAGTTAATCTCAAATGTGGTCTGAAAGTAGTTGATTTATTTGCTAATTCGTGTATTTGCTTTGAGTAAATATCGAGGGTATTGGTTAAAGACTACTCGGAAAACTTTCTGCTTCCCATAAGGTGTAGGATAAAAATCTATGTCCTCTAGGTTGAACAACCGAGTTGTTTACCGCACAACTTATAGGTGAAAGTTATGGGTGTATCGCAAGAGCTAAAGCGTTTTGGACATCACCTGATTCTAGGTATTTCTGGCACGACATTAAGCGATGACGATAAACGCGCACTCAATGAATTGAAACCGATTGGGGCGATCTTTTTTGCTAAGAACTTTTTGGATGGCACCCCATATCAGGTTTGGCTGGAAAGCTTCAAGGATTTAAACAGGCAGATACGAGAATACACTGAGCGTGATTCCATGTTCATCACTCTCGATCATGAAGGAGGTCGTGTAATTCGTACACCACTGCCAATTACCCGCTTTCCTTATGCCTTATTGCTGCGATCACACGCTTACGAAGTAGCAAAAGCCACAGCGGTAGAACTAAAATCACTAGGAATCAATTTATCTTGGGCACCCGTAGCCGATATTTTTTCCCATCCCGATAACCCGGTGATTGGGCCTCGCGCCTTTGGTAACACTCCCGAAACTGCTACTCAAGGTGCGCGTGATTACTACCTTGGACTTCGAGATTCAGGAATTTTGGGATGCGCCAAACACTTCCCCGGACATGGAGACACCAGCAAAGACTCTCATATTGAGTTACCAATACTGAATTTAACTCTAGAAGACCTGCGACTTCGAGAACTTATACCTTTCAAAGCCTTAATCGAAGTACAGATTCCTTTGGTTATGACTGTCCATATTTTATTTCCCAGAATAGATGCTGATGTGCCAGCAACCCTTTCCCAGGCTATCCTCAAAACCATACTTAGAGAAGAACTTGGCTTTAAAGGAGTAGTTGTATCTGATGATTTGGATATGAAAGCTATCTCAGATATGTTTATTCAATCTGGTACTGTGGCGCGGTCACTTAATGCAGGCTGTGACTTGTTTATTGTTTCGCGCAATATCAACTCATCATCTTTAGAAAGAACTTATCGGATTGCTGAAGATTTTGCTGATTCGCTCAGTAACGGTAGCTTAGATGAAGCAGTGGTAGAAGCAGCCAGAGAAAGAATTGAGAAACTACTGGCAGTAACACCGCAATATCCCATACATACTTTGGATAAAGATATATTATTGCAACATGCTCAACTAGCGATCGCTAGTTGCTATTCATAACCCAACGCGCATTCAAGTTGCATATTAGCGATTGCCAAAAGGCTAACTTAAAATTGCATTTCTTAATTTTGAATTTTAAATTTTAAATTATTTAGTGGGTGGTATAGGGGTCGAACCTATTTCTGCGGGTTAAAAGCCCGCTGCACAGCCGGTATGCCAACCACCCTAGTTAATTTGAAAAAGAAATGAGCAAGTGCGATCGTATTACACCGCAAGCCTTGTAACACCAACACTAGATATAAATCCACCAGGGAGGTACTGCCCCTCCTATTTCTGTGTTATCAGCACAGCGCCTCACTTTTCGGCTTCAGGTGGAAAAAGAGGAAGATGGAGGAATCGAACCCCTACAGTTGCCCATACCCTGGTTTTCAAGACCAGTTGCCGTCCATTCAGCGGCATCTTCCATTCAGGGGTGTCTGACGGGACTTGAACCCGCTATGACTGGTTCCACAAACCAGCGCCTCGACCACTTTGGCTTCAGATACCATCAGTGGAATCAATGGGAATTGAACCCATAACCTCCTGCTTGCAAGGCAGGCGCTCTAGCCATTTGAGCTATGACCCCATCAAATAAGTAAAAAGAGTAAAGTAAAAACTAAAAAGAAAGAGAAATATTAAATTCATTCTTTTGACTTTTAACTTTTGACTTGTTTAGGCGGGAGTGGTAGGACTTGAACCCACAACTTTCGAGGTAGAAGCTCGAAGCTCTATTCCATTGAGCTACACTCCCAAGATTTGGTAGTCCTGGCAGGAATTGAACCCGCAACATTCTTCTTGTAAGGAAGACACTCTACCAATTGAGCTACAGGACTACGCAAGCGAGTGGAGGGAGTTGAACCCACGCACTGAGTATGGCGTACTCAGATGCTACCGACTACATCACACCCGCAAGTTCAGAGCGGACGGCGAGATTTGAACTCGCACGAAGACGGTGGAAACGTCTCATGCTACCGTTACATCACACCCGCATCAAGCTGGTAACAGGAATTGAACCTGCAACCTACTGATTACAAATCAGTTGCTCTGCCAATTGAGCTACACCAGCACTGTTTTGGTGACGGGGGCAGGAATTGAACCTGCCGATATTCAGGTTATGAGCCTGATGAGCCACCGTTGCTCTATCCCCGCATATTCACCAATACCCCTGACTGGATTTGAACCAGCAACCTCTTCGTTCTAAGCGAAGCGCCTCTTCCGTTGGGCTACAAGGGCAAACTTGGTACTCCCGACAGGATTTGAACCTGCAAAAACTAGATCCTCGGTCTAGTGCGTCTTCCGTTCCGCCACGAGAGCTTAGTACCCCTGACAGGATTTGAACCTGCAAAATCTGGACTCTGATTCCAGCACGTATGCCAGTTCCGTCACAGGGGCATATCGGGATGGCAGGACTCGAACCTGCGACTCCATGCTCCCAAAGCATGGCTTCTCGCCGCTGAATTACATCCCGTTGGTACTCCTGGTGGGAGTCGAACCCACAACGAAACAGATTTTAAGTCTGCCACCTCTTCCAATTGGGCTACAGGAGCAAATTTTGGTACTCTTGGTGGGAATCGAACCCACAACTTACCGTTTTTGAGACGGCAGCCTCTTCCAGTTGGGCTACAAGAGTAGAGTTTGGCAGCCCCGCCAGGACTCGAACCTGGAATCTTCGCCTTCAAAGGGCGCGATGTTGCCAATTACACCACAGGGCTTTATTGCCAGGGCAGGGTTTGAACCTGCAACCTCATCGTTCAGAGCGATGCGACTTACCAATTCGTCCACCCGGCAATGAATGGCTGCCTCAGTAGGACTCGAACCTACAACCGCGCGGTTAACAGCCGCTTGCTCTACCATTGAGCTATGAGGCAACGAAGCCCCCCAGGTCGGAATCGAACCGACGACCTCCTGTTTTTCAAACAGGCGCTAACTACCAACTGAGCTACCGGAGGATAGGAGAAGAGATTATGTAACGAGCGAGAGTGGAGGGATTTGAACCCTCACGTCTTCAGTTTCGTAGACTGAGATGTTATCCAGTTACACCACACTCTCAAAACGGAGAGAACAGGATTTGAACCTGCGACGGGTATTAGCTACCCGTTTCCTCTTAGCAGGAGGACGCTTTTAGCCACTCAGCCACCTCTCCATAGTGGGTCGAGCAGGATTTGAACCTGCGCGCAAAAAAGAACAGTTTTACAGACTGTCGCCTTCAGCCAGACTCGGCCACCGACCCATAATCATTCCCTCGACGAGAATTGAACTCGCATCTGTGCTTTGAAAGAACACTGACTTAACCATTTGTCCACGAGGGCATAATTGACTGAATTTTAGATTTTAAATTTGGGATTAAATTTTTTAATCTAAAATTGGCAATCTAAAATCCAAAATTGTCTGACGCAGGGGCTAGGATTTGAACCTAGAACATCGGATTTGGAGTCACGAGGTGTTACCGTTACACCATCCCTGCATTTGGTGGCAGCGGCGGGATTTGCACCCGCATATACCAGGGTATGAACCTGGGGCTTTGCTGGTTAAACTACGCTGCGACAGAGGTCAGAGCGGGATTTGAACCCGCGCTAATCGGTTTTGCAGACCAACGCCTTACCAACTTGGCTACCTGACCATTTGGGAGTCCCGACGAGATTTGCACTCGCAATCTTCAGCTTGAGGAGGCAGCGCGTTGCGGAGGTTCCCTCCGTTGTAGCGACTGCCGTAGGCTGACGGCTTAAACTATTCGCCTACAGGACTACAACCAGGGTGACGGGACTTGAACCCGCAACATTTCCGCAGACAACGGAACGCTCTAGCCAATTGAGCTACACCCCGATTTTTTGGAATCTGTGCCTAAACTTTGAGATTTTTAGGCACAAATTTTGTTGGTGAACTTGCCCATTTCTTATTTAGTTTTCAAGGTTCAGAAAATTTACTTTTAACTGTTAGAAACTGTGAAGAAAACAACCGAAACTCTAGGTAGCAAGCCTGTTGTGTATTACGGATGTATTCAGTGGTTTTTGATGAGTGCAAAATTAGAATTTTTTTCGTTTATTGCCTCTACTGCCAATGGTTTGCAAGTAAAGGCAGCTTTGCTGACTAAGGATTATGGTTTGTTTCAACGCTTTTCCTTTAGTTGTATGTAGAACGTAACTTTGACTCTTGGGAAGCTTGTCTTTTGCTCCACTACAAATATACTACAAAATACTACAAGAGGTGTCAAGGGGTTTTAGAAAGTTTTTTTGAAATTGTCTAGAAAAGCTTGTGCACTTAGATTTGAACTTGCTAAACCCTCTGAAAAGTCAAACTACAGCTTATGATTGGGTGAGTCTTTAAAAGCCTGACGTGACAGACAACTACCTCAAGCGACAACAGATAATTAGTATTGTCGCGATCGCCTCTAGTATTACAGCTTGTAGTATTGCTCCAGGCACTTCCCCGCAATCCGGGTTGAACCAGCCAGCAAGCAAAATCCATACTGCACTTCAAGATCCAGCAAAGGGCCAAATTAATGCCCAGCTACCGCCATCAGCCAAAGTAGAAAACCCTACTTTTACAGTCCCAGCGAAATTTCAGGGAAAAACAGTTTATAAGGTGCAACCCAGCAACAACGAAAAGGTTATTGCTCTCAGCATTGATGATGGGCCTTGGCCAAAGACAACCCTAGAAATGCTGGATATCCTGAAGCAAAATGATGTTAAAGCAACATTCTTTTGGGTAGGACAAGCTTTACAAGCAAATCCCGACCTAGCCAAGCGTGAAGTAGCCGAGGGACACGCCATCGGCAACCATACTTGGCATCACTGGTATAAGCGAATGGATGAAGCCACAGCCAAAAGTGAAATCGATCGCACAGCCGATTTGATATACAAAACTACAGGAGTCAAAACGGCTCTGTTCCGTCCTCCTGGAGGCTTTTTAAATAACGGACTAGCCGCTTATGCCAAAAGCCAGAAAGACGCTGTAATTATGTGGTCGCTAACTTCCGCTGATACCGATCCTCACGCCAAACCGCAGGCATTTGTAAATAATGTCCTGAAAGGCGCGAAACCTGGTTTTATTGTTTTAATGCATGATGGTGGTGGCGATCGCCGCAGAACTGTAGAAGCTTTGCCACAAATCATCAGTGGACTAAAACAACAAGGCTATCGATTTGTGACAATTCCCGAACTGATGCAAATGAAGGAATGACTCACCTGATTTTAGATTTTAAATTTTGGATTTTGGATTGAGTAATCCAAAATCCAAAAATATTTGTTCTCGCAGCATCTCTCAGAGTTACCCCCGAATTTCAACGTGAGAACAAATCTAAAATCCAAAATCCAAAATCCAAAATTGAGTCACCCGACTATTTCGTTTATTCGCTCAGGACAGAAGCACAAGATTGAGCTTCCTGCCAAAGTTTATGTAAAAAGAACTCAGCGCGATCGCTCATAGCGGTGAAAAACACACCTACAGAATCCTTAGAACTATCTGATAGCCAAGAACCGCGCAGGGTGACTTCCAGATATTCGGTATCGCAAGCACAGAGGGCAATGATTTCTCTGTCATCTCTTTTTACCTCAGCCCTGAGTACTTCTACTCCTGGCAAATCAACAGGAAGCAAAAAGGAAGCGGTAGTGGGTTCAATGCAAAAACTTTGCCCAACTCGCAGGGCTAAAATCACTCGCTGCGCTACCCATTCTTCTAGCGACAGAGTGACACATTCCAAATCAAAACTGCTTTCGGTGTAAGTTAATTTCAGCATTCCTTATGCTCTCCTGTTATTCCAGGCTTCCTTGCATATCTATCCAAAACTGTTCAGCAAAAGAAATCGCGGGGTGAATTGGCGCTTTTGGTTTGGTACGCAGCTGCATACCAGCTTCAAACAGGGTGCGATCGCCTTTACGGGAGTTACATCTTTCACAAGCTGTGACTACGTTATCCCAAGTGTGAGAACCGCCTTTAGAACGCGGCATCACATGATCTAGCGTTAGATGTTTGCCGCTGCCGCAATATTGGCAACTGTGATGATCTCGTCGCAACACTTCCCGCCGATTCACTGGCGGAACTTTCCACATCCGCTCATTGGAAGTGATTGTCAAGCGAATATGTTTTGGCACATCAATTACCAAATTGGGTGAGTGAACTTGCCAGCCGCCTTCTGTGGTAAAACCTAGCGGTTGCGCCTTGTTGGTTACTAACAGCACGATCGCCCGCTTAATATTGACCCGACATAGTGGCAAGTAATTTTGGGAAAACACCACCACAGATTGCTCCAACACTTGCATTGCGTTCGCGCCGCGCATGGAAGATATCGTCACAGCTTAACTCCTTATAAAAAAACCCCCGCTTCAAGTTTTCGGTGAAGCGGGGGTTAGAATTGACCGGAAAATTTTCTGGTCTTATATCGGTACAGGATTCCTTTTTCTGTACCCCCCGCTTTGTTCATCTAGTTGTGGCTTTGCAATTAGTGCAATAATGCTGAGATATTTATAATCATCATTACCTTCTGTGATTTGCCCATGATTCCGGCTACCATCGCCCATAAATAAATACTCCACTTCCATAGCGGCTGATTCCCAATTGGTTCGGCAATTGGTAGCGCACAAAATTAAAGTAGAGGTGGGGTAAATGGATTTCACAGAAAATTTCACCTATTGAACATTCCTTTAAACATACTACACTTGTATTACTATCCTGTCTATACCTTTAAGGAGAAAAACTGATGCATACGATCGCTCGCACCCCAACCACCGATATGGAAGTTACCAGCATCCGCCTAGAACGGGAACTCAAAGATAAGCTCAAAGAAATCGCTGGAAATCAGGGATATCAAGCTCTAATCCGAGATATCCTTTGGAATTATGTCCAGCAAAAATCAGGTGAGTGGAAGCCTAGATTTTCGCGATCCGACATTCGAGCTAGCATAGCTGCCACAGCCCAGCAAGAAGAACGCTGTGTACTAACAGGTCAACTAATTCAACCCCAACAACCGATGTTGTTAGGACTGACGAGGAACGGCGATATGGTTCCTCTGAGTGTCGAAAGCTTGGCTGGATAGTTTTTTATATTCAAACGAATGCAGCCCAGTTATTTTTACTAATAACTGGGCTGCATTCAAAATTTAGCTATCAAGGAAGGCAGTCCCGATGAAAAAAGTTTCAAAAGCCTTGAATGAAAGAATAATTGGGGCTTAGGTACTGGGGACTGGAGATTAGGTACTGGGGAGACAATAGTAACTACTCACTCATAACTCATCACTCATCACTCATTACTCATTACTCATTACTCATTACTCATTACTCATTACTCATCACTCATTACTCATTACTCATAACTCATCACTCATTACTCATCACTCAATATTTTACTGAGAGTTACGGATATCAACTAGTAGCTTGTTAAACCTACTAGGTTTTAAAAAAAATGTCATAAAATTTCATAAAGCTAGGTACGTAATTTTACGTGATGTAAAGGGTAATTTTGCTGGAATTCCAGAGAAATTACGGTTTATGTATACTTACGGACAGGATAAGGTTAGTAAATTATTTTCAGATAGAGCAGTTAAAAATAAGCTAACAGAAGCATTTATAGGATATCTTAAGTATTCTATTACTTATGTACCAATGTAGCAATTTGCTTGATACAGGGGAAATTTGGCCATCTGAGATAGAAAAGGGCTATAACAGGTGAGAGAAAGTATTCACACAAAATTTGTCAACTATCAAGGTGTAGCAACACAACTAACGGTGAAGAATATGCCAACAGGTTGGGTGCAAGAACAATGGAGTTATTATCCAAGGGCGTGCCAAGAATGAAGAAGCCTTTATCATCGCCGCCACATTACGTAGATGACATAGATCGACTACAACCTTACCAAGTCAAGGTGATGCAGCATCAGGAAGAACGTGCCCGCCAGTTGGGACAAAAAATTAACCAAATCATTGCCAATAGCTCCGCTACG
The DNA here is from genome assembly GCF_036916655.1 of Nostoc sp. Taxonomy (GTDB): domain Bacteria; phylum Cyanobacteriota; class Cyanobacteriia; order Cyanobacteriales; family Nostocaceae; genus Nostoc. The sequence goes on along the minus strand of NZ_JBALFY010000026.1, from coordinate 5,036 downwards.
GCATTGATGCTGCAAGATATTGCCCAATTACTAGGAGTTGCTTTTCAAGTAGATTGCTGCTGCTTGGTTTCAGTGGCGGATGAAATATCCGACGAAGCAACTACTACTAATTGGTGTGCTGATGAGTATCTAGGGTTGCCACACCCAGAAGAAATGTTTTCGATGGAACAGTTACTTATGCACTCGCCAGTGTTGCAATGTGCTGCCCAACCATTGACTATTGAAGACATTTCCATCATTCAGAACAGTTTGGTAATTGGGTGTCAATCTTTGCCACTACCGATAAAAGCAGTTTTGGCAATCCCCACTCGGTTTGGTGGCAAGAATAACGGAGTGATTAATCTGATTAAATTCCAACCTTATGAATGGAGTGAATCAGAAAAACAATTGCTCAAAGATGTGGAGTCAGCTTGTGCGATCGCTTTTTCTAGAGTGGCACAAGCTCAACTAATTGCTCATCAAGAGCAGTACGTGCAAAAGAGCAAGCAGCATCAAAGCTTGATCAAGCAACTGACCGTATTAAGCCGCAGCAACTTGGAGCTTAATCAAATGCTCCAGTTAGTTATTGCCTCTACTGCCGAATCTCTACAGGCAGATCGGGGTTTGCTCATATCACTGAAGTATACAGATCCACTATTTAGGACTCAAGCTAAAAAACAAATTCCCAAAGCAAGAGCTACTGTAATTGGTGAATGGGCTAGGGAAGCACAAAATTCCCGCACTACTAAACCAGACACCTTAGCTCAATCTTTCTTGATTTCAGAGTGTGGTTTATGCCAGCGTGCCTTCATGGATTCTGGAAAACCAGTAATTTTCGATGACTATACAGACCAAAACGAAACCTTGACAGCGGCTTCATTATTTGCAATAGAGGAATTGCCTGCGGTACTTTTAGTGCCATTAGAGAGCCAAGGTAAAATCTTAGGATTCTTGGTGCTACAGCAATCTGTGATTCGCAATTGGCAACCAGCAGAATTAAATCTTGTGGAAATGGTTTGCGCTCAAATGAGTAACGCCATAATTCAGTCACAGACATTGCGCCAAGTGCAAACTTTGGTAGACGATCGGACGGCGAAACTCCAGAGCAGTATAGAACTTCAGGCAAAATTGCATGAAAAAACACGGCAATATGTCGATCAGCTACGTAAACTTAATGAACTCAAAGATGAATTTTTGAGTAACATGAGCGATCGCCTACGCTACCCCTTGACAAATATGCTGATGTCAATAAAAAATTTGCGTTTGCCAGGGATAGCACCAGAGCGTCAAGCTAGATATCTGGATATTCTTGAGCAAGAATGTTCCAAGGAAATCAACTTGATTAATGACTTGTTGACACTCCAGAAACTAGAGTCGCCTCATGAAGCCCCGCTATTACAATCTATAGATTTAAATACTAGAATCCAGGATATAGCAGCATCTTTTGAGAAAAAACTTAGCGAAAAAGGATTAAGGATTTCTGTAGATTTACCAAAGGATTCGCTAAAACTGCAAACAGAACTGGAGAGTTTTGACCGAATCCTGCAAGAATTATTAACGAATGCCTGTAAATACTCAGAGCAGGATACAATAGTACGCCTGGAAGCGGCTCACCGAGTCGATCAACAAATCGATCAAGTTATCATAAAGGTGACGAATATAGGACGCGCGATCTCTGAAGAAGAAGCGACCTATATTTTTGACAAGTTCCGTCGCGGAAAAGGGCGTTGGACTCCAGGGACAGGCTTGGGACTTGCTCTAGTCAAGTCTTTAGTGCAGCATTTGAATGGAGCGATCGCAGTTGAAAGTCTCCCCATCTCGGATTCTGAACAAAGCGAAATTTGCTTCACCCTGACTCTGCCCCAATTTTCTGACGAAAGCAAACCATAATTCTGAAAGTGACTAAAAAACAGAACACAACAGAGAACCCTGATTTGCAGTCTCCTAGTGATGACACCGACCTAGAAGGGGATTTGCTTGCTCAGGTAGAAATTCAAATTGAGAAAATAGCAGAGCGACAGCGGCAAATTAGTGCTAAAGTCCAAATTCCCCATCCAGTGGAGCAAATCTGGAAGGTTCTGACAAATTATGAAGCCTTACCAGACTTCCTCCCCAACCTCGCCAAGAGTTGCCTAATCGAGCATCCCAATGGTGGAATTCGACTGGAGCAAGTAGGCTCCCAGCGCTTACTGAATTTCAATTTTTCTGCGCGGGTAGTTCTGGATTTGGAAGAATGCTTCCCCAAAGCAATTAATTTCCGTATGGTAGAGGGAGATTTTAAAGGCTTTTCTGGTAGCTGGTGCTTAGAGCCTTATTCCTTCGGTGAGTATCTAGGAACAAATCTGTCCTACACAATTCAAGTTTGGCCTAAACTCACTATGCCAGTGGGAATTATTGAAAATCGCCTGAGTAAAGATTTGCGGTTAAATCTCCTAGCTATTCACCAACGTGTAGAAGAACTAGCCAGCAAAGAACCCCATGCATAACACTTAAACCATCATTCAGGAGTATTACTGGATGATGGTTTTTATCGTTTAACTTCAAACAAAAAGCTTTTGCTTTTTATTCTTTTTTAAGTACCCCCAGGGGAATTCGAATCCCCGTTACCTCCGTGAAAGGGAGGTGTCCTAGGCCTCTAGACGATGGGGGCATCTGACTCAGACCTTTTATAAGTTAACCAATTTCCTCGCAGTTGTCAACAGGTTTTGCCAAAAAAAGTTTGTGGCAGCTAAACTGGGTGGAGGCGAAAGCTTGAAAGAGGATACAAGGATATGGAGACACAAAAAGAAGTTCGTAGATGCTGCTGCGGTCAGCCGCAGAGTTTGTCACTTAACGATGCTGGCGATTTAGGAGGATATACAAATCGAAAAAACGCTAAAGACAGCAAGGAACAAAGGGTATGATGTTGTACCCTGTAGAGTTAATATCTACGGTTTTCTACAAAAGATTTTGAAATAAATCGCTCAAAATCTACAACATGGAAGCATCTTTTGAAATTACTATACAGATGGCGATCGCTGTCTTTGCAGGCATTAGCGCCCAAGTGCTAGCCGCATACCTTCGTGTACCCAGCATCGTCTTGTTATTGCTGTTGGGCATTTTGTTTGGCTCTGATGGCATAGGGTTATTGCATCCCCATTCGCTAGGCACTGGGCTAGAAGTTATTGTCGCCCTCGCAACGGCAATAATTTTGTTTGAAGGCGGACTTAACTTGGATCTACGAGAATTAGGCAGAGTTTCAGTCAGCCTGCAATTGCTTGTCACTCAAGGAACGCTAATCACATTACTTGGTGGGAGTATGGCAGCCCACTGGCTGGGGGAATTTCCCTGGAACATAGCTTTTCTCTACGCTTCCATAGTTGTGGTGACAGGCCCAACCGTCGTTGGCCCTTTGCTTAAACAAATCAATGTCGATCGGCAAGTAGCAACACTTTTGGAAGGGGAAGGGATTTTAATTGACCCTGTAGGGGCTATCCTCGCCTTCGTTGTCCTCGATACGATTTTGAACGGCGATGCTGACCCCATTAACGCGATCGTTGGTTTACTGATGCGTTTGGGTGTTGGTGCAGCAATTGGTGGTGCTGGCGGTTATCTGATGAGTTTGATTTTCAAACGCGCCAGTTTTCTGTCATTTGAACTAAAAAATTTAGTGGTGTTGGCGATACTTTGGAGCTTGTTTACCTTATCGCAAATGATCCGCAGTGAATCGGGAGTAATGACAACAGTAGTTGCAGGAGCAGTATTTGCGAACTCCTCAGTCCCAGAAGAACGTCTTTTACGAAGTTTTAAGGGTCAGCTAACAATTCTCAGCGTCTCGGTGCTATTTATCTTATTAGCTGCTGACCTATCCATTGCGAGTGTGTTTGCTTTGGGTTGGGGTAGTTTATTTACTGTTTTGGTACTAATGTTTGTCGTTCGCCCGATTAATATTCTCTTGTGTACTTGGAACAGCGATCTAAACTGGCGACAGAAATTATTTTTAAGCTGGGTTGCGCCAAGAGGAATTGTTGCCGCCTCCGTAGCTTCTTTTTTTGCGATTTCGCTGACACAGCGCGGCATTAACGGCGGTGATTCCATCAAAGCTCTGGTATTCCTCACAATTATTATGACTGTTGTCTGCCAAGGGCTAACAGCTGGTTGGGTTGCTAAATGGCTGCAAATCACTTCTAAAGACGCAATTGGGGCAGTAATTGTGGGTTGTAATCCCTTGAGTCTTTTGATTGCCCGGTTTTTTCAAGAACGGGGAGAAAACGTGGTCATGATTGATACTGACCCCGAATGTCTTGTACAAGCTGAGGCGCAAAATCTCCGGGTGATTGCCAGCAGTGCCCTAGATGCTGCTGTTTTGGAAGAGGCTGGACTTGCCTCTATGGGTACTTTTTTGGCGATGACGAGTAATGGTGAGGTGAACTTTGTTTTGGCTCAACGAGCCGCAGAGGAGTTTAATCCGCCGCGTGTCTTAGCTGTTTTCCCCCGCGATCCGCAGGCGAGTACTTCGGTTAGTAATAAAGTTAATCAAGCTTTTATCTCAGATTTAGCAATTAAAACTTGGAATGAATATCTGAATGATGGGCGAGTTAAATTGGGGACAACTACGCTGAATGAGTCGGAATTTTCTACTCAATCCGATCGCATCCAAGAAAAGATTCGGACTGGGGTGTTGATACCGCTATTGATAGAACGAGAAGAACGTTTACAGGTAATGCCAGCTAACCAAGATTGGGAAATTGGCGATCGCATTATTTATCTGTTATACGACCCCAGACCTAGCCTTTTAAAACGTTTATCTGGTGCCACCCAATCCACTCCCCTCTCTTTAGAAAAGTTACCGGAGGTTGAAGACCTATCCCTCGCCCAATTATCTCAACTTTCTACTAGTGAGGCTCCTGGGGTATGAGGGGATTGGGGACTGGGGACTGGGGACTGGGCATGGGGCATTGGGCATTGGGAGAAAATAACTCCTAACTCCTAACTCCTAACTCCTAACTCCTAACTCCTAACTCCTAACTCCTAACTCCTAACTCCTAACTCCTAACTCCTAACTCCTAACTCCTAAC
>NZ_JBALFY010000025.1:0-254276 GCF_036916655.1 Nostoc sp. | reverse complement strand
CGATAGCAATCAGCTAGCCGATACCACTGGTTAGCTATATCTTTCTCTTTACCTAATTGCTCATAGAGGTCATGGCTCTGTTGATAATAGGCGATCGCTTGTTCATATTTGCTCCATGCTTGATATATACGTCCTAGCTGATAATGAGCAAGAGCTATTTCGGTTTGGTCATCTAACTGCTGGCAAATTGCCAAATCTTTTTGTTCACACTCTACAGCTTCCTGATATTTACCCCAATCACGATAGCAATCAGCTAGCCGATACCACTGGTTAGCTATATCTTTCTCTTTACCTAATTGCTCATAGAGGTCACGGCTCTGTTGATAATAGGCGATCGCTTCTTCATATTTACCCCATGCTTTATAAGTCTTGCCTATTTCATAGAGAGTATCTGCTTTAAATTCATAGTCATTGACACCTTGAGTAATAGCTAACCCCTTCTGAAAGCACTCCAATGACTGCTTGTATTTAGCCTGTAAACGGTAACAAGCTCCCCATTCATTCCAGAAAGCTAATAAAGAGCTTTCTTGAGGATATACTGCTAGTTTGTCATATGTTTGCTGGTAGTATTTACTCGCCTTCTCATATTGATTTTGAAGTTTATAACAATCAGCTAATGCCCAGGTAATGAAATGCATCAAGCTTTTATCCGAACTGTAAATTAGTTGTTCTAAAAGTATGATAGCTTTTATATAGTTATTGTCACGGATATAAGACAATGCGGTAATAAAGTTTAAAGCTTGTTCACTAACTTGGTCAATTTCCTGATCCCGTTTAGTAAATTCCAAGGCAGGAGTCATTTCTTCACCCAAATCTGCAAATATTCCCTTCAGTCCACTGAAAAGCAATGGATTTAACTGATTAACAATATCGGTTACACAATTGAGTAAGGATATTCCAGATTCCGCACAAGCGATATAGAGGATTGATAACTGTGCAATTGCGCCAATAATTTCAAATAGTGTTGATTCTTTTACACATTGTTCCAAACAAGCTATAACTTCACTCTTATTGTTAAATAGTTCAATCTGGCGCAGTAGTTTTAGCAGTTGTTTAATTATTCCATCTTCTAAGTTATTTCCTAATACTAAAGTAATAACTAACTTTTTAGTTAGCTTTCTACGAAGACTGCTATTCACTTCAACTTGAGTTAAAACCTCACCAGCAAATAGCAAATCTTTTAACTGTAACTCCGACTGTTTACAGTTAGTACTTGATTCCTCTTGCAAATCTGACCAGATGATAATTGCATCCTGCGAAGATGCATTTTTGATTTTTAAATTACCACCTTTAATTACAGGTTCATAAGCCTCAAGATTACTGAAAAGCTGCTCAACCAGCTTATTAGCCTGTTTCGGAGAATAAATTCCGCAATAGCCTAAAGCCAGTAGAATCGGTTCATTCCAACGCGGCTCATGCAAATGTTTACGGATAATTGCTAAAATATCGCTTACTTCATTGTCAGCGATATAACGTGCGGCAAAATACTCCTCAAACGTCAGGTGCATAAAGCCGTAGACTCCAGGCGCACGTTCCACAAATAGACCTGTGGTTTCCCGCACTTTTCGTAAAAACTCCTGCACGGCAAGCCGCACTGAGTCTGATTCTAGACCAGTATCATTTAGTTCTGCTAACTTTGCTGCTAACTGTTGTTCGACTTCTGCCTCAGTTACCAAACCAGAGGGCTTCTCCTCATGCATCCAGTAAGCCAGTGGTGCTAAAAATGCCACTACTTCATTTTGGTTCAGCAGCACTTTCGGAGCATTTGGCAACTTCTTACCTAGCTGCCAATCTTCCGTCAAGGTTTGCACTGCCAATTCATAAAGTTTCACCCGGCGGTTAGGTAGGCGTTCACCATTGCGGTGAATTAGTGCCAAAATTGTCAATAGTAGAGGGTTAGCTGTCAAGCGCTTTACACCCTCATTGTCTTTAATTGCCTCTAAAATTTTCCTTGCTTGGTCATGTCCTGCTCTTTGCCTTCGAGTTAGTCCTTGTTTAAGAATTAGACCTAGTTTTTTGATAATTTCTGGAAGTTCAAGACCAGCATTTTCAGCGTCTTCATCTTGATAAACTACAGTTTTGAGACTTTCGAGTAAATCATTTAATAAATCGTCTTTTAAACCCCACTCTCGTTGAATAACTTTTTCAAAAATTTTAATTCCAATTAGGACTACAACCTCAGCATAGCCAATGTTGTATTGGTCGAGAGCAGTTACAGTATCAATCCAAATTACTGTATATTTACTGTTCAAATGTTGTTCTAATCGCCGCAATTCTGTAGTTTTGCCACCACCCCTGTGACCTGCTAGTAAAAATTTAGCTGGGTCGTCTTCCATATCCAAGAAAGTGATTAAATTCTCTACAGGACTGTTGGCTCGCTGGACATAAAAATTTCTCAGTTCTTCAGGTGTAGTAAGTGGTTCCTCTGGCTTAAAAAGTTGATAAGCAGGCTTCCAAAAACTCGTATTACTCATGGTGATAAGTGTCAACTGAACTCAAACGGTGTTTTGACTTACACTCGCTTATCTCAGTATAACTGGGTAATTTCCGGCTGTAGATTGTTAGAAGCGAAAAACTTTATACTATAGCCCTAAATATTACTGTATCTCACTTTGAGCGCATACTAAAAATTGATGTGCGATCGCTCTTTTACACAACTTTAATTAGCCAGATAGATATATAGACACAAGGAAGTTGCTTTGTGTCTCCAAAGAAAAAGGGTGACGGCTTGTTGCCAAATCCCAATATTGTATGTGTACAAAATATATAAACATTAATAATCCTTAATAGTATTAACTATTAAGGATTGTTAACATGAGCAAAAATTGCTCACAAACCTAATTGCTCGTTAAAAATCATCGAGAAACTGACTAAGGCGACTGATTACGGGGTCAACCTCTTGAGGAGGGGTAGCAACAGTATAAGAAGTATTATTTACTACTTCTAATTGACTTGGAGACGGAATGAACGATCGATCATTGACTATGAGCGCCAGTTGTGCAACTTGTTGAGAAAGTTGCAGTAGATGATGTTCCATCGCCTCCAAACGATTAGATCCCTTGGCAAAAAAACGTTCCTCAAGTCCAGCCACTTGACGTTGCAGTTCACCGATTTGTTGATCAATCGGTGTGGTTACTGCCGTTTGTGGAGCAGGTTGTACAGGTTCCGGTACACATAAAGATTGCCATAAGGCTTCTTTACAGAGGTCGCTGAAAGTCTTGTCTGGTTGTTTTTCCAAATAACTTTCTACTTGCGCTAACAAGCTTTCATCAGCAAGCTCTGGGTTGAACGTGACGGATTTAACTACCTTTTTTGACCATTGGAACATCAGCTTTATGCCCTAGCAGCGCGATTGGAGGATAATTGTGCCTCTCCATAAATATACTGCCCCAAAGCATTCGCCTGACGGGAAGGTGCTGCTAAATGAGCATTAATCTTTGCTTCTTTGAGTAGACGTTGAACGTCGTCCCAGAAGAACTCACCACCACCGCCAGTAAGAATCACATCGGTGACGCGTTCTGGCAACCAGGCTAGCACACGGCTACAGATTTCGCGAGAAAACATCTCCGTAAGGTTAGGAAGAAAATCATCTAGGTTGGTGGGCTTGCTAGCGCCTTTAGGACGGTAAAAGCGTTCACCTCTAGGTTTGTTCACAGCGGAAATCAGCGCTAGAGATTGACTATCTGCTCCCTCAATTTCGGCAGACACCAATTCATAAAACTTATTCATCCCGAAGTCTTCGCTCTTAGAAGCACCTCTAGCAAAACGGAAGTTATCTACCATCAAAAGATCGACGGTTTGATGACCAATATCGACGATCGCCACCGATATTTTTGTAAAATCGGGACTGCCAGGGTTTTTCTTGGGTTGAGCTTCAGACCACAGCAAGCTGCCGTAGCCCTCTGGCATGACCCAAACCTTATTGACGTTCAGCGTCACAGATTCGCCTCGGAAGTTCAACACATGAGGGCCACCTACTTGGCTAATCAACTGTGCTTTTTCCTTTTCAAATTGCTCTAAAGAAAGAAAAGGCAGACCCAGTACGACTGAGATATCATTTTTGAGTTTAAAGTAGCCAGCACTTGCTAACACTTTTACTAGTGCAGCCTCTACCTTAGATTGCCCGACTCCTAAGTTCGCTCCAAAATCTGCCGCCAGTTGACCAACGGCATAGCCATTGCCTTGATACTCCAGCCACAAATCCATTAGGGGGTCGGTAGCGCGGGCTTCAAAAACACCGCCGCGTACTTGCTCTATTGACATCTGCTTGACGTTGGCAGGTACGAACACTACGTTACCAGGTTCGCGACTCACACAAGTTTTTGTGGAAGTTCTGCCTAAATCAACACTGAGAATTGTTTTTCCTGAAACCGTTCCTGTGCTTGGGGTAGGATTATTAACAGCATTTATGGGAGTGGATGCCGACACTCTATTCATCGGTATAGCAGCGGCATTAATAGGGGTAGCGGCGGAAGGTTGGTCTGTCATGAAAGCTCCTAGTTCAAACTTAACTGTAAAAAGTTGTCATGCTCATCTTACAAAAATGCGAGCAACCAGAAATTCTAGGTTGCGTCAAGTGTAGCTAGAAATACGCCAAAAATTAATTCCGGCGATATCTCCGGTAAGCTCTGCCAACGCACATCTAGTATTATTTGGCATAGTGTAGGCGAATTTTGGCCAGATGTAACCCCTGCTTTCACTGCTTTCAAACCAAAAGCGTCCGTGTTTCATCTTCTAGTACGTCTTAACTGGCGCTTGGATATCCAGAAAATAAATGCCAAAACCAAACCCCCAAGTACGATTTTGGATACAGGAGCAAGATACTTGTCCACAAGTTCATACTGACTACCCAAGGCATATCCTGAGTATGTTAGCAAACCCACCCAAGCTGCGCTACCTAATGTTGTGTAAAACAAAAATGGTAGCAAAGGCATATTGCTGATCCCTGCGGGGACAGAAATCAAGGTGCGGATTCCTGGTACAAGACGACCAATTAATACTGCTTTTCTACCTTGTCGATCAAACCACACTTTGGCCTTGGTGATATCTTTACTGGAAATAGCTAGCCATTTGCCATATTTATCAGCCCAAGCTTTCAAACGAGTTTCGCCCAAAAACTTACCTGGATAGTACCAAATAAGTGCGCCTAATACAGAACCCAAAAGCCCTGCAAAAAACACACCAATGATATTCAGCTTTGGGCCTCCTGGTTGATATGGACTTGCTGTAAATCCAGCTAGTGGCATGATCAATTCTGAAGGAATAGGGGGAAAAAGGTTTTCTAAGAACATTAGTAGGGCAATTCCCCAATGGCCAAAATAGTTGATAGTATTAGTTATCCATTCAAGCATTAAGTCAATTCCTGAAATTGCTGTACTAGTTCTGTTACTAAGATTCCGCCTTAGCTTTTTTAAAAGGTAATTGTTCTGGATTGTTAGAGTCAAGTTAGCTTGGCCCAATGGCACTAAGAAAAGCCCAAATACTTATGTAGCCTCGTTACCAGCCTGGAGGCTAGTAACGTATTCTCAGAGGCTCTGCCTCTCATCAAAAAAGCAGAGGCGGAGCCTCAGGGAATGGGTTTCCCAACCTGGAGGCTGGGAACCAGTTGGAACTGAAAAACAGAGTCAGACAAGCAAAAGTTAAGGATCTGTTTCATTAATTTTGCGGCGCTGTGAGATCCCCGACTTCTTCAAGAAGTCGGGGATCTGATCACCCTCATTTATCACGATTTAATTAGTGACATAAACCACTAGGTTTTATTTTCCAATTTTTTAGATCCCCCTTAGTCGTTTTTTTGAAAGACTAGGGAGGATCTAAAGATTTGATGACAAATTTCAAAACATACTTTCGAGTTTTCTTCTGAGTTGATGCTGTGGGGAAGCAGGAACAGAGAAGGAAGAAAGTTTTACCTTGTCCTCTTCATCCCCCTCATCCCCTCTGCTTCTAGGCTGTCGGAGTCAATGATTGTACTCTTGGTTCCGATTGCCAGTCTAGAGGATTCCAAACTCGATCCTCCAGTGCCATCTGTTCAATCAAACTTGCTAGTCTCAGGGCTTTGAGAGCTTGTTCGCCGCCTACCGAGGGCTGATTGCCACCATGTACACAGTTGACAAAATGTTCTAATTCTGCACTTAGAGGTTGAATATTGCTGGTGTAGACTTTTTCAATTACACCATCTTGCCTGTAAAGTACTTGTCGGTGGTCGGTGAGAGAATTGGCAGTGGTTTGCCGATGAATCAAAATTTCATTCTTAAGGAAATCTGCCTCAGTAAATGAATTTTTGCAATGGGCGACAATCCGGCGAATTTTTCGGTGGGTGACTTTACTGGCAGTCAGAGTAGCAACAATACCATTAGCAAACCCCAAGGTGGCGGTTACATAATCTAAATAACCAGAGTCTAGGGAGCGAGTACCGCTAGCAGTCAATTTTGTGACTGGGGAAGCAGCTAATTCCAGAAGTAGGTCGATGTCATGGATCATTAAATCCAGTACAACCGAAACATCATTTGCCCGATCTGAGTAAGGACTCATTCTGTGGGCTTCTAGCGCCAGCAATTCCTCTGTTTTCAGTACTTGGCTCAATTCTTTAAAAGCTGGGTTGAAACGCTCAATATGACCCACTTGCAGGATACACTGAGACTCAGCCGCAGCATTGACTAAAGACTCTGCCTCTGAAATACTAGCTGCGATCGGTTTTTCAATCAAAACATGAATTCCCGCTAACAGACAGTTGATGCCCACAGCATAGTGCAAACGGGTGGGAACAGCTACACAAACTGCTTCCACAAGGGGTAGCAGATCACAGTAGTCTTCAAAAAAACGCACCTTATACTTGCTGGCAGTTTCTAATCCTCGCTCGACGTTAATATCTGCCACTCCGACTAGCTCAACATCTTTCATTGAACTCAGCACGCGAGCGTGGTGTTGTCCCATGTTACCCACTCCAATCACGCCTATGCGGATTGGTCGTGGCTGGTTTCGCTGTGTGTATGGATTCGGTTCTGCCACTGACATGCTATCTTGCACTATTATTCTCTCCTCAACCACCAAATTTAGAGACGCTACGGCCGTTGGCGTTTATACTCGAAAGCCAGTTACGATCCGTCTAAAACCATCCAGATGGTAACATAGAGCCTATGTTTATGAAGAATTTCAAAGTTTGTGATCGGTTCCCGTAATCCAAATATCTTTTGTATAGATATTTCGGGTTTGTTTGGGATTTTGCACTTTCTCCAAAAAAATATGTCTTTTGATTAACTGTAAAAAATTCGGTAAGACCTAAGTGTAAATTCTTCTTGGCATTGCTTTCTGGCATTTTGTTAAGGTTTGATTTGGCGATTTGAAATCCAAAATTTGCAACTGAGATGAAAGCTGTAATTCTGTTATCTGGGGGATTGGACTCTTCCACAATTTTGTATAAAGCTCAGGCTGATGGCTGTGAATGTCATGCTATTTCCTTTGATTATCAGCAGCGACACCGACAAGAGTTAAAGTCAGCCCTTGCTGTTGCTCAAAAAGCTACGATCGCAAAACATCAAGTTGTTAATTTTGACTTACGACAATGGGGTGGTTCGGCGCTTACCGATGACACCATTGATTTACCCCAGGAGCGATCGCTGGATGAAATGTCTCAAAATATTCCTGTTACATACGTTCCGGCTCGTAATACCATCTTTTTAAGCTTTGCTCTTGGTTACGCCGAAGCGATCGCAGCAGAGCGTGTCTATATCGGCGTTAATGCCCTCGATTATTCAGGATATCCTGATTGTCGCCCCGACTATATCGAAGCAATGCAAGAAGTTTTTCGCCTGGGAACCAAACAAGGGCGTGAGGGACAACCAATTAAGATTGTCGCACCCCTAATCAACCTGAAAAAAACCGAAATCATCCAACTGGGGAACCAATTGGGAGTCCCTTGGGAGCTAACTTGGTCTTGCTATGCTGCTGGAGATGTCGCCTGTGGTGTATGTGATTCTTGTCGCTTGCGGCTAGCAGCTTTTGCCGAATTGGGACTTGTTGATCCACTGACGTATGCTTCTTGAAGAGTGAGGAGTTAGGAGTTAAAATTCATCACTCCTAAGGGACTTCCAAATAAAAAATATACAATTAACTCCTGTGGGGTGGGCGTCTCGCCCGCCCAGTCTGTATGGCAGGCAAGATGCCCACCCCACAATATTGAATAATTTATTTCTTGGAGTTCCCTAACTCTCAACCCCTAACTCTTGTAATCGTCGCAGTTGAATTTGATGCAAGCGTGGGCCAACAATTGATATCACAGTGAATTCGAGATTTTGATAACAGAATATTTCGCCAATGGCCGGAATTTTCTGTAACTCATACAGCAAAAAGCCCCCTAGTGTTTGGTATTCTCTGGTCAGGGGCAAATTGAGATGCAAAACTTCATTGAGGTCTTCGAGGTTGATTTGTGCCTGCACCAAAAATTTCTGCTCATCTAACATCTGAATCAATAATTCGTCGCTGTCTTCAGGAACGCTTGGATCGCCAATAATTTCGGCAATGACATCTTTGATTGTCACTAGTCCTACAGTACCGCCAAATTCATTTACAACCATGACCATAGCGGGTTTCTCTTGCTGCATCATGGGCAAAAGTTCACTCAAAGGCGTGTGTTCTGGAACAAACCGGGCGGGACGCATCCAAGGTTGAATCTGGGTCTCTAAACTGAGTTTTCCTACAGCTAAAGGTTGCGCCAAATCTTTAAAATAAACAATGCCGCGAACATCATCTAAAGATTCACCAATCACGGGATAGCGGGAGTAACCAGTAGAAGCCATTTCCCTGAGTAATATTTGGAAAGTCGCGTCTTTTGGCAGCGTGATAATACTGGTGCGGGGGATCATCACATCTTGGGCCATGACATCGCCAAACTCAAAAACATTATTGAGCAATTCTCGCTCTGCACGCTGTAAACCAGTAGATCCCCATTCTGTAGAGATAATCAGTTGCAATTCTTCAGGAGTTACAGGCGGCCTCCAGCCTTGACCTGTGTATTGGATGCCAAAAATTCGCAATAAAAAACGAGTTGATTGGTTGAGAATCCAGATGAAGGGACCAAAAAAACGCACGATCGCTTTTACTGAAGGCCCCAAAAACCTTGCTAGCTGCTCTGAGTACAACATAGCTAAGGATTTGGGGCATAGTTCTCCGATCACAATTTGCAAATAGGCAATTAAGAAAAAGGCTATGGGAATTGATAGGGAATGTGCCAGGAAAATAGTCATACTAACTGGTAAAGGCCAGGATCTCAACCAGGTATTAATCAGCACCACAATCGTACTTTCGCCAATCCATCCCAGCGCCAAACTAGAGAGGGTAATACCTAACTGGGTGGTAGATAACAGTCGGTCAATACTGCGTTGTAGCATTTCTACAGCGATCGCAGGAATATCCCCAGCCTTAACTAACTGGTGAATACGCGATCGCCGCACACTGACCATCGAAAATTCCGCCGTCACAAAAAAGGCATTTATGGCAATCAGTAGTAGCACTGATAACAACCGCAGCGCCACGTCTGTCCAAATTAAATTAGGAAAACCACTCACTGCCAAAGCTCGTGTAAAACTCACGTCCTCCATTTAAGGGGATTGGGGATTAGAGACTAGTCTCTAGTCCCCAGTCCCCGATCCCCAGTCCCCAGTCCTCAACTACCTTCCTACCGGAATATTCGATGCCTCTAGCTTCAATTGTTGAGCAGGATAATCAGTAAGAGCAAGTGATATTTTCTTGACATCATCAAGTAAAGCTGTGGGAATGCTCACTGTACCTGAAAACGCTGGCCCATTTACAGGCAATTCTGTTGGTAAGCCTTCTGTACTCGCACTTAGGGTTCGTCCTTTGTCATCAGTAACATCTAAAAAACTATACAGGAAGCGCACAGAATCCTTACCTTTGTTCTGCATTTTCACTTTCAGTAGCAAATCACCACCAGAGTAGTGAGCAGATTGCACAATCATGGTTACACCCTGACTTTGGGCAGTAACGGGAAAACCTGGCAGGGGTTTTTCTTCAACCACTTCTGGGGGTTTTTCCTCTGGCTTCTGCTTGCTGCTATTGGTTTCTTCATCATCTTCCTCTAGCTTTTCAGACTTAGCCGCCTTGGTCTTACCCTCAACTCGTGCCTTGACAATTTTCAGAATCTCTTCCTCTTTTAATAGCACTAGCCCCCCTTGTTGGGAGCTATTTGCCTTATTGCTGGCAAATTTGGTTGTGGGACGCCCATCTGGTGTAGTAACGCCTTTAAGTGCTGAACTCCCTAGTTCAAAGCCCAAAAACGCGCTCACAGAGCCGGCTCCCATCATCAGAATTAGCAAAATCAAAGTAAGAAGTACAGTAGAATTTATTTTCATCGCTGACAAGCTATCACAATAGAATGCTGGTCTATTTAAGAATAGTGAAGCTTTTGACCTCAATCCTTAAAGGAACTTAATCAATATTAGTTTGCACTATATCTATGATCAAATTATGTAGTATAAAAAGCTGGGAAATTATTGTCCACTCTTCACAAGCAGGAAATTTGTGATATAATTACGGAATTGGCTAAACTCAGTGTGTGAGATATTTTCCTCACTCTAAAATTAATTAGCAAATAAAGTTGACCTAAGAGTTAAAGCAATTTACTCATAGCAACCCGAAACCCAGCAAAACATGCGCCTTTGGCCGATTGGGGAGGCAGCGAACTCATAATTCGCCTTAAGGCTGGTTCGATTCCAGCAGGGCGCACTAAATCATCGAAAATCAGTAATAGAGGATATGGGGCATTGGGCACGGGCACTTGTAGTGAGCGTTGCTGAAATGTTGGTTAGTAATTATTCTCCCATCCTCCCCATTCCCTAATCTTACCGAGATGGTAAAGTTTCAAACCTGAATTCAGTTCCTAGTTTGAGTTTGTTGCTATTCAAACGAGGAGACATCATTAGGGATGTGTCATAAGGATTTGGTAAATCAGGAGTGCGAATATAAGGATCGTTGCCGACTTGCTGAGTCAGGACATCATGATATAAAGTGTTAACCAGTTCGGCATCGTGGGCAATTTCATTTTCTGGGAAAGAACCACCGAAACTGGAACCAGATCCGAGTAATGAGTCTAGCTGACGCTTGAGGCTGCCATTTTCGTAGAAATTGCGATCGTGACTAAAATAAGCTCGTTCAAAGACATCACTCGTCGTTTCATAATTGGGTGTTGCCGTTTGGGCAGATGCAACAGAGGGAAATGCAATACCAGCAGCAAGCAGCACTAATAAACCACCAAAGGTTTTGAATTTTATACCCACGTTTCTGACTCCTCAATTTTTGGGCAATCTTAATTTATGCTTAAGTTCAGAACTCTGATAAGTTCAACCTTTGGTGTAGCACAATTTTTAATGTTTTGTAATGACGTATCCTACTGAAACTCTTACCCACTCAGATATTTGGGCAACCACTCCTGATTTGACCATTTTGCGCCACAAGTTACTAGATTTATTTTGTCAACTTGCTTATCAAGAGGGTGATTTTCTCCTCTCTTCTGGGCTGCGTAGTTCTTATTACGTCAACAAGACACAGGTAACACTCCATCCTCAAGGCGCTTTGGCAGTTGGACGCTTGCTGTTTCCTTTGTTACCTGTAGATACACAGGCTGTAGGTGGTTTAACAATGGGGGCTGATCCAATTGTGACAGCAGTGAGTATAGTTTCGGTTTATGAAAACCGACCGATACCAGCGCTGATTATTAGGAAGGAAGCCAAGGGATACGGGACGAGAGCTTATATAGAAGGCCCTAGTTTACCTGAAGGTGCAAAAGTAGTAGTTTTGGAAGATGTGGTGACAACTGGGCAATCTGCTTTGAAAGCTGTTGAGCGTCTTAAGGATGCAGGTTATACGGTAAATCAAGTAATTTCACTAGTAGACAGAGAGCAAGGGGGAGGCGAGTTGTATCAGTCAGCCGGGTTGAAGTTTGAAACTTTGTTTTCGATTCAGGAAGTTCAGGAACGCTACCGACAACTTGCGAATTCATAAATAAGAGGACTTGTATTAATTCGTAATTCGTAATTCGTAATTCGTAATTCGTAATTACGAATTGGTATAAGTTCTGAAGATGAAATATCAGTTTTAGTTATCGATTTTAGCAAATCTATTTGGTTTTAATTGTTTAGCAAACATACTTTAGTTAAAAAATAGCGATCGCTATTAGACATAATAAAACTCGCATTAGTATTAGCTGAATTGTTAGACAACATATCAATAGGGGAATACTGAGTAAATGTTACCTGGTTAAGGGAACCCAATAACTCTCCAATTCCAGCACTAAGTTCTTCCCCTAACAATTTACTCAACCTTGTTTTCTCCTGTGCAAATCTTGTTGCATCTGGGGCAAATGCTGCTGCTACAAGACAAGGATTAGCTGATGTTAGTGGACGCTTAGGCGGAGTTGATAGGTTTTTTGAGTCATGGTGAGTTCTGGAGTTAGGGAATAGAAACTTGTTAGTTTTTTGAATCAGGTTTGAGCCAGTGTTCTACTTTTAAATCACGATTCCTCTACACCTTGGCGAATTGCATTATCCATATCCTCAAGAGTTTTGGGTTTACCTTGATATTTTAAGCAACCTGCTACATCATCTAATTTAGTTGGTGAAAAAAATTACTAGGCTTTAATAAATCACCAACTTCTGGAATTACTTCTGTTTTAACTCCAACTTTTTTCATATTCTTCCAGATTTCTATAGGTGGGAATAGATTGGTTAGTAACCACAGAATAAAGAACATCTGGGTCTAAATCTGCGCCATTATCCCAGTGAATTGTTCCCCATTCAGCGTTAAGTTTAACAGTTTTAAAATAGTTTAAATCTTTTAAAGGTGCAAAAATTCCTGTAAATTCGATTAGCTGGTTAACATCAACAATACCTTCTTTTCCGTCTTCAAACTTCAAATAGAGTTGATAGTTATCGTGAGGAATAACTTCTATAATGTCTTTAAGCATAATTCACTCTAATGGTTGAATTTTTTCTAAGGGATTATTTTCTCTTGCCAGTTGCCAGTTTTCTCTAAGTTCTGATTGGTGCATAGCTGCCCATTCAATTACTAAACCAAGAACTCTAGGAGTGAGTTTGCCTTCTAAAATTGATAAGGTTTCTATATCAATAATTGCCTTTTGCTTATTGTAGCGGACATGGAAATGAGGTGGCGGATGGTCGTTATAGTACATGGTAATTATAATCCCTAAAAAACGACAAATTTCAGGCATCAGATTAACTCCTCAATTATCCTGTCTATTCAGCAATACCTACATGATTGTAAATATTTATAGTAGCTCTCACTTTGCGCCTCTGTAAGATAAAAAAGGCGAACTTTTTGGGTTCGCCTTAATCATAATGCTGTTGCTAAATCCAAATTCAAATCCTAAATCTTCGCTTCTTCTCTCACCAACTTATCCCAACCCAAATCTTTCAAATTATTATTACGACGTAGCGGACGAGTCACCAACTCTAACATGTCACGCGCATTCGTAAAGCCGTGAATTTGAGCAAAAGTGAACTCCACAGACCATTTTGTATTAATACCGCGTGCTTCCAATGGATTAGCGTGCGCCATACCAGTAATTACCAAATCTGGTTTCAACGCATAAATTCGCTGAAGTTGATTGTAATTATCCGGCTTCTCTACAATTCTTGGCAGAGGTGAATTCATTTCCTGGCAAGTTTTCTCCAACAATGCCAACTCAGCAGCTTGATAGCGCTTATCCATGTAGGGAATACCGATTTCGTGAACTGTCATCCCACAACGGATTAAGAATCTTGCTTGGGAGATTTCCAGCAAGTTATCACCCATGAAGAATACAGACTTACCGCGAATCAGTTTCACGTAATCTTCCAAACCTGCCCAAATTTGGGCCTCCCGTTCATCCAAACCCTTGGGAGTAATACCGAACACCGAGCAGATTTTCTCAATCCAAGCGCGAGTACCATCGGGGCCAATGGGGAAGGGTGCGCCAATGAGTTTACACTTGCGGCGGCGCATTAAGGTGGTAGCTGTACGGCTGAGAAAGGGGTTGACACCAGCGACATAATAGCCTTCTTCCAGTACTGGCAATTCTGTGAAGCGCTTCGCGGGTAGCCAGCCGGAAACTTTGATGCCTTGTCTCTTCAGTTCTAAGGTTAACTGAGTAACTACGGGGTCAGGAAGGGAACCAAAGAGAACTAAGGGTGGATGATCTACGTACTCAGATTCATCTTGGGCAACATCTTCTTTCTTTTTACCGAAGTTTAGCAATTTAGCGATCGCATTTCGTTCAATTTTCTCAGTTTCCGCCACCGGAGACTTATCAGGACAACGGTTAGCCATAGCAGCTAACACGGTGTCTTCCCCTTGGGTGAAGGCGTAATCTAGACCATTTGCCCGCGCGACAACGATGGGAATCCCAATTTCGGATTCTAGCTTCGGTGCTAAACCTTCCAAATCTGTTTTGATAATTTCGGTGGTGCAAGTGCCAATCCAGACAATTACACTAGGATTGCGATCGCGTTTAATCTGCAAGCACAACCGCTTTAACTCTTCATAATCACTCAGCTGTGCGGAAATATCGCCTTCTTCCAACTCTGCCATTGCATAGCGGGGTTCAGCAAAAATCATCACCCCCATCGCATTTTGCAGGAAGTAGCCACAAGTTTTTGTCCCAATCACCAAAAAGAAGCTATCTTCAATTTTTTGATATAACCACGCCACGCAGCTAATTGGACAAAAAGTATGGTAATTCCCAGTTTCACATTCAAAGCTTAAAGCTTCTGGTTGTTGAGCGACAGTCATTTTGGTTTTTTCTCCCCTTGATATTTAATGGCAGTTCAACCAATTTTAGATTTTAGATTGATAATTTTGGATTGAAGGCTGGGACAACAAAAGTATCCGCTGTCTAACGACAATTTCCCTAATTCCTCATCCAAAACCCCAAATCTAAAACTTAAAATTGCGAAGAACGACAATAATTAAGCATTGGGGAAGAGGCGGGCAATTTCTGATTCATCAAAAACGCCTGCTGGCAGTTCTTCCCCCAAAAAATCGTTATTTTCTTCAGCCTTTTGCAAAGCTGTTTCATCACCCCAGACATCTGATAACACGTCTTTAAACGCATTCTCATCTAGTGGACTATCTTCAAGCGCTTCTTCTTCATCCAGCTTTACTTCGATTGCGGCGGTTGAATCGAAAGCAATTTCCCCAAACTCATCTGCTTCTAAACTAGAGTTTTCAAGAGACTCATCTTTTGAGTCGTGTCCGTTGGTTAAGGAAATATCGCCAAAGGCATTTTCAGTTTCCTCCAACTCGCCAATCCCCAGACTTTCATTATCGGAATCCAGGATTGCGAATTCTGGAACTACCGCCGCCGCAAAGCCATTTGTATGAGAATGTGTCAATGTTTCATCTTCAGGCTTTTCGTCAACGATAGCTGCCGCTTCTTCTACGTATCTCTCAACATCTGGGTTGCCGACGAAGCGATTACCGAGAGCTAAATCTGGGTCAAAATGTAAATCCAGCACTTCAATCAGAGTATCAGCGTCAGGATTGAGCTTGGCAAAGGGCAACATTAACTGCGCTAGCTTTGGCTCTAGGGCGTTAAGAACTCCCAGGATGAGGTAAGAAGGTGGTCGCTTCCCACCATCAGGGGTGTACACTGATTCCACTTCCATGTGCAGGGTAATCCAGTCTCGATTATTCTGGAAAAATTGCAACCACTTTTGTTTTATTGAATCCGTAAAGCTGTGAAAGAAAGCCATATTATTGTCCCCCATCCTGAGAACTTGGTGATTTATACAATCATCAAGTCTAGTTCTTCTTCTGAATTAGGAACCTGGGGTTTACCCGGATTTAGATAAAAATCGGACAATAAAGAGAACAACTCCCGATCTGGTGTATCGTTAGGTACAACACCTTCGGGACGCGCCAGAATTTGGTCGGCGATGTTGAGATAGTAGTCGCAAACGTAGTCTAGGGAAGGATCTTGCTCTGCCATCTCGAACAAAGTTTTGCCTTTCACGCGGGAAACACGGATATCTTCAATCAAAGGTAAAACTTCCAAAACTGGCATGGGCACAGCTTCTATATATTTTTCAATCAAGTCGCGCTTGGAGGTGCGATTGCCAATTAACCCGGCTAAACGCAGTGGGTGAGTTCTTGCTTTTTCGCGGACTGAAGCAGCGATCCGATTGGCAGCAAATAAAGCATCAAAGCCGTTGTCTGTAACGATCAGGCAGTAATCTGCATAGTTGAGTGGTGCTGCAAATCCACCGCAAACTACGTCACCGAGAACGTCAAAAAGAATTATATCGTATTCATCAAAGGCGTTGAGTTCCTTAAGTAATTTTACGGTTTCACCGACTACGTAGCCGCCACATCCAGCACCCGCAGGTGGGCCACCTGCTTCTACGCAATCCACACCGCCGTAGCCTTTATAAATTACATCTTCTGGCCAGACATCTTCGTAGTGATAGTCTTTTTCTTGGAGGGTGTCGATAATTGTCGGAATCAAAAACCCAGTCAGGGTAAAGGTACTGTCATGTTTGGGGTCGCAACCAATTTGCAGCACTTTTTTGCCACGTTTAGCTAGGGCGACGGATATATTACAGCTAGTTGTGGATTTACCGATACCACCTTTTCCGTAGACTGCTAGTTTCACTGTTGTTTCCCTCTTATAGCTTCTTGTCAAACTTGTGGCTCAAACATTTGCCTTCACCTTTCCTGAGATGGCGATGCGTGAGGTCTGTTGATGTCATTATTGGGCAAATTACCTAGAAAAGAAAGTGGGTCATAATTTGTAAAACGGTCTTATCCGATGAATTAAAGCTTAATTAAGTTTATTTAGGTTTTTATGAACCATAAAGACTTTAAAAGCTCTAAAAATACGTCATAAAAAGTTTTTATTACTTCTTTTTATAAAAATAGTTACAAAATACAAAAATATAAAACTGGCTTTTTTGAATTCTTTTCATAGAATTAGCTGATGTTATGACAACGTGTTTTCAAGGCATTGGGGCGCAGGGACGATGTGAAAGAGAAGTATAGGCAGCCTGATGCTGGAAATATTACCGGAATTTGCGTTAGCGTAGCTCACCTAAGGTATCGCAGATAAATCACAAGTTTTCAGCCGATAGCCAAGACCGTTTAATTGCTGCTTGAGAGTAAGTTAGGCTGATTTTGTAAAAAATTATTAATTTGCCAAATGTTTTCCAAAAGCCAAGGCAATAGAATGAGATTGTTGGTCAATTCACGGCGGCTTTGACTCCTTACCCCTAAAACATTGGTTTGGCGTTGCTTTCCCGCCCTGAAATAAATTTCGGGCTAATAGCTAAAGTCCGTTGAAACGGACTGAAATTAGAGTAAGGGAACTCCAAGAAATAAATTATCCAATATTGTGGGGTGGGCGTCTCGCCCGCCCTATAGACTGGGCGCGCAAGATGCCCACCCCACAAGAGTTAATTGAATATTTTTTTATTTGGAAGTCCCTAATGAGGAATGATGGGTTAGACCCCCTATTAGTTCGCCAATAGTCTCATAGAATTCGCGGCTACACAAAGCAAAGCCCACCTCCGTGGGCTAAGAGAACAATTTTAGAGTGTGCGTAAGTCCTGAAATTTCTTTCAGTCGGGCTATTTAAGGTAATCAGGACACCTCAGTTTCAAGTCCGTGGATTTCCTGTAATGTTTGCCAGCCAGCTTGCCACTGGGAGTTATCTTGTAATAATTTGGCATTTATCCAAAAACGGACTTTCGGATCGCAAGCAGCAACCATTTCGGCGTAAACCCACTTAGCCTGATTTTTACGATTGACAACTTGGAAGTGCCTCCAGCCATCAACTTTTTGCTGTGCCGTCCACTTAGAACCAACTAGGTAAGGAAATTTTTGTTTTTTAGTCATTTGTTATTTAGTCATTAAAGGCATCATGTAAAAATAAATTGAACAATTTACTAAAAGTGTAGGTATAGCTGGGGACTGGGGACTGGGTTGAAAGTAGGTTTTATCATCAGTTAATGTCTTAACCTCCAAGTCCCTTGCTGTAGTTCACGGAAGCGATCGCTGTTTGTCTTTAAGCCAAAAGAAATTTTTTGACTCACAGATACAAGCAATCGCCCCCAACTGAAATTTAAGCCGCACAAAAAATCGGGGCAGGTTTCAAGCCTGCCCCAACATCTGATATATTGCGTCCTACGGCTGTTGCTACAGGCTTTAAGCTATTAACTAAATGCACCATATCTTCTAGAGAAAGTGCTTGACGAGCATCAGAAACAGATTTTTCTGGTTCCGGGTGACATTCAATAATTAATCCATCAGCACCGCAAGCGATCGCAGCCCTAGCCACAGGTGCTACCAACTCTCGTTTACCCACAGCATGGGAAGGATCTACAATTACAGGCAGATGAGTGATTTGCTTGAGTGCTGCCACTGCCGCTAAATCTAGGACATTACGGGTGTAATCATCGAAACTGCGGATACCTCTTTCGCACAACACCACATCAGGATTTCCGTGGCTGAGAATATATTCAGCAGCCATAACGAATTCTTCAATAGTTGCTGCTAAACCACGCTTGAGTAATATTGGTTTACCAGCTTGTCCTAAAGCTTTGAGCAAGTCGAAGTTTTGCATATTGCGGCTACCAACCTGAAGCATATCAGCGTGGGCGGCGACTACTTCAATTTGGGAAATTGACATCACCTCAGTGACAATCGGCATATTGTAATGTGATCGCACCCTTGCCAAAATCTCTAATCCTGCTTCACCCATACCCTGGAAAGCGTAAGGAGATGTGCGGGGTTTGTAGACACCGCCACGCAACCCCTGTACTGATGAAGTAGATAGTTTTTGGGCGACTATCTCCATTTGCTCTAAACTTTCAACAGTACAAGGCCCGCCGATAATTACGAGTTCTTCACCCCCGAAAGCGACTTTTTCTGAAATTTTAACGATTGTCTGGTGATTAGGATGAGATTGTGCGGCAAGTCTAGCATTAATCATGGTTTTATCTCTTGAAAAGTGAGGGATTGGGTATTGGGGACTGGGTATTGGGGATTGGGTATTTGGAAAACTTTTTCCCAGTCCCTAGTCCCCTGTCCCTAATCCCCACTCCCCGATAACAACAAAAAAGCCCGAAACCTTTAAGAGTTCCGGGCGCGTTCTGATTCATTGGCATGACGCTATTTACCCGGAACTTAGTTTGGGCCAAAAGTAAAAGCTATAAAACCAGCTAGTGAAATTAAGTCATGACAATGAAATTCTCCTTAAAAAAACAAAAACCGCAGAGTTCGCTCTGCGGTTCACCGGGGGGTTTCCATTAGGAAACTTAATTCACTCCCGGTGAACCACCCTAAACCAAAAATAAAAGTAGGAATTTGTGTTAAGCATTTGCGGGGCTTTTGCTGGAAATTCTAAAAACTATGTCTATCTAATCTAACATTATCAGGAAGAAAAAGCAGTGTCAACACCTCCACAAACTATAAAAAAGCGATAGACTCAGTACAATTGTGGGGATCAAGACTAGTAAAGCTTTGCAAAATTTCAAATCACGCTTTGTACTAATTATACAGTGAAGTGCTAGTTGCTTGTTTGTGTAGACAAAGAAAGCGGCTTGTCATTAGACATCTGGTGAAAAAGAATGTAGAGACATTTTCTAATGGATAGAATACAGCTAACTCAAGTAAATCAGTGAGGACTCTAAGTACAGCCCACCACAAAAAGAGTATGAAATTTAATCATTCGTAGGTTGGGTAGTAGCTTGCCTTCTCGTAGGGGTACGTAGTGTAACCCAACATCAACCCTCGATATTTCCGAACCAGCAGAAGTTAACAGAGCCAAGATTGAAAAGTTAAAATATATAATTCTCCTGACTTATGACCTCATCTTGTGAAAGCTTATTGCAGACAATTGACAATCGCCATACATTATTCTTACCAAAGTCCTCATTGACCAGATCAAATTTTTAGGATCATCAATTTCATTATGCCTAGTTCCAAAATCTTAGCCCAATCTTTCGACTATTATGGAGCTTACCCCTGCCCAGTCTGTCGGATAGGTAAGATTTCTCACATGCCATTGATGGAAGCTATGGCTTGTGACTTTTGTCAAGAAATTTTTACAGTCAACCTAGAATTACAACAAATCAAGATGCCTTCTAGGCAACCACCCTTAACTTGGCGTTGGAATGGGTTAAGTTGGACAGAAGGCCAGTTAGAAGGTGTGGAATTAGGTTGGGGTTATGGACTAGCAGCAGCAGTTTTTGTAATTCTGCCTACTACTCTAATTGGCATAGTCGCTTACTATTTTCCTGCTAATCTCAAGGAACCCATAACCTGGATGCCATATATTTGGACGATATTAACTTTTTTATCACATCTATCAATTATTGTTTGGATTTTTATTGAAGTCTATCAGATTCCAGTTGCAGCATATTTGAGAGCGATCGCACGATGGAGGAATGGGGAGATGGGGAGATGAGGAAGCAGGGGAGGCAGGGGAAGCAGGGGAAGCAGGGGAGCAGGGAGAAGATGTTTTCCCCTCCGCGCTCTGCACCCTACCCCTCTGCCTCTTTTCAATGCACAATGCCCAATGATCAATAACAAAAGATGCGGCAGATAGATGACTCCATCACTCATAATTAAGTTGATTGTCCACCAAAATATCGTATGAGCGATCTGGAGCGGTACTATAGAGTTTTGGAATTAGAGCCTGGAGCAACACTTGACGAAGTGAACCAGGCTTACAAAGATTTAGTCTTTGTTTGGCATCCCGATCGCATTCCTAAAGAAAATCTCCGTTTACAGCAGAAAGCACAAGACAAGCTGAAAGCCATAAATGAAGCTCGTGAAAAGTTGCGTTCTCTCAAAACCAAACATCAAAACACACATAATTCACCGCCACCTCAACAGGAAAAACCATCTCCAACAACCCAGAAACCACCGAAGCAAAACTCAGACTTGAGTGGCAAAGACTATAGTCGGGCAAATTTGAGCAATAAAGACTTATCTGGCAGAAATCTGAGTTATGCCAATTTGAGTGGTGCTAATCTCAGTGATACTTTTATGCACAAAGTCAACCTCAGAGGTGCGAATTTATCTGAAGCAAATTTATTTCGAGCAAACCTACTTTTAGCGGATCTTAGGGAGGCGAATTTACGCGCTGCTAATTTGATTGGAGCGGATCTCAGTGGAGCCGACTTGCGAGGAGCCGACTTGACGGGAGCGCGGATTCGCTCTGGTGAGCGTCTTCTAGTTAAACTAGTTGGCACTAACTTAGCAGGAGCAATTATGCCTGATGGTTCAATGTATCAATAAGCTAAGGCGGCGCTATGACATAGAGTGTATGAATTACTCAAGCATTTTGAAGTTGAAAATCTAACCTAGTACAGCACGGCGTAAATAAATATGCCATTTCAAACAGGTACAAGCCTGATCTATGCCTACAACCTACCTGTAAAATTGAATGTGATAATACATCAAGGCTTTTAGGCACTGTGAACTTTTTTATCGGTTGTGCTGTTTGGGCATATAAAGGTTGGGTGGGCGAACTCTATCCCCAAGGCACTCGCACTGCCGATTTTCTCCATCTCTACAGTCGTCGCTTCACCACTGTAGAAGGTAACACCACCTTTTATGCCGTGCCTAACCAAGAAACTGTAACCCGTTGGGCTGCCGAAACACCAGCAGGTTTTGAATTTTGTCTAAAATTACCACGAGATATTACCCATCAAGGTTTGCTACAACCTTATATTCCGGCTGCTTTAAAATTTCTGGAGGGGATGCGCCCTTTAGGTAAGCATCTTGGCCCAATTTTTGCTCAGTTACCACCTAGTTATGCACCTGCATTACTTGACGATTTGACCAACTTTCTAGAAGCTTGGCCCCATACAGAAGCACCCCTAGCGTTGGAAGTTCGGCATCCCGACTGGTTCCAGGAACCCCATGCTAGTAATTTGACGGCACTTTTAGAAAAGTTAAGTGTAGGACGAGTATTATTAGATTCGCGCCCCATTTATAGTGGAGATGATGACCCACAATTGCAATCGGAACGACGTAAACCCAAATTACCGTTGCAATTGAGTGTGACAGCACCTTTTACTCTGATTCGGTTTATTTCTCATCCGAATTTATCAGTGAATCAGCCATTTATGGAAGAGTGGGTAAGACAGATTCAGCAATGGTTACAAATGGGAGTGCGAATTTATTTCTTTGTCCATTGTCCAATAGAAGCGCGATCGCCCAGCACAGCCCGTCACTTTCAACAGCTATTGGAACAAAGTGGGACATCAGTTCCATCCCTACCCTGGAATAACCTTGAGCATCCCCCTAATCAACTCAGTTTATGGTGAGTATCTTTAGTACATAATTGGTGTTGTAACACTTTTCTCTGAAAGCGAATTTTTTAAAAGCAGTTTTACCAAAGGAGGTTGAGATGAGTCGTCTTCTTTATGAAAATTCAGTCTCATATAAAGGATATCTCATCATTCCATTTGTTTTTAGCAAAGCAGATAATTACGAGATTTATTCGTATAAATTAATATCTGAAATTGCTCACAGGAGCAAATTTCATAAAGTAGAAAACCCAGTAGGTCTTTATGGAAGTGGTATTAGTAACATCATTGATATTGCTAAAGAGCATATCGATCAAAATTCGGAGTTTGTTCATAGCGGAGATAGTTTTAAGTCTCGCTACATTTACCGAAACAATTTGATTATTATCTTTCAAGAAGAAGACAAATATTTTTATGACCATTACCCACCAGAGTTATTGAATAATATTGCAGCTCCAAAGTTATTCAAATCCGAATATGAATGTCTGAGTTGGATTAAGCAGGGGTTTGATGGGCGATATGTGGGGCAAAGAGCTATTTGAAAAAGGTAGAAGTAAGTCGGACATTATATACAGCAGGGGTGCAGGGGTGCAGAGGAGCGGGGGAGAAAGAAGAAATTTTAGGCATTGCGTTCAGATATTTAGAAATTCCCCTCTGCACCCCTGCCCCTCTGCAATCCTTACGCTGCCTACCCTTCAGCTTAACTTAGTGCCATTCGTCTCTACAAGTGTTTTGTTGCTCATTCTGAACTGTCTTGAACTATAGAACACATTTTTTACCGCTCAACGACCAGTCATTTGCTCCAGCTTTTCGGGGTATCTAGCCCCTTGCACCGCGATCTTGGAGGCGGCGTCATCGATGTTACGCAGATCGTCAGGCGTGAGTTCGACTGAAACTGCCCCGATGTTTTCATCCAAGCGATGCAGCTTTGTGGTGCCTGGGATCGGCACGATCCACGGCTTCTGAGCTAGCAGCCAGGCGATCGCAATCTGAGCAGGTGTCGCCTGCTTCTGTTCGGCAATGCTGCCGAGCAGATTAATCAGCGCTTGATTCACCTTGAGAGCCTCCGGGGTGAAGCGAGGCAAGGTGCTGCGGAAATCGGAACTGTCGAAGGTCGCGTTTTCGTCGATCTTACCAGTGAGAAAACCCTTGCCCAGAGGGCTGTACGGAACAAAGCCGATTCCGAGTTCCTCAAGGGTTGGTATCACTTCCTTCTCAGGAGTTCTCGTCCATAGCGAATACTCGCTCTGGAGTGCAGTCACAGGCTGAACCGCGTGGGCGCGACGAATTGTTTGCACTCCTGCTTCCGAAAGTCCAAAGTGCTTCACTTTCCCTTCCTCAATTAGTTCCTTCACCGCTCCTGCTACGTCTTCGATCGGCACGTCCGGGTCAACTCGGTGCTGATAGAGCAAGTCGATTGTCTCGATCTTGAGGCGCTTGAGCGAACCCTCCACGGCTTCCTTAATATGCTCCGGTCGGCTATTCAATCCGGGCGCACCCGTCATTCCGCGCGGATCGGAATTAGGACTAATATCAAACCCGAATTTGGTGGCAATGACTACTTGCCCACGGAAGGGAGCGAGGGCTTCGCCCACAAGCTCTTCGTTGGTGAACGGGCCGTAGACTTCGGCGGTGTCAAAGAATGTTATTCCGCGATCGATGGCAGCCCCCAGAAGGGCAGTCATCTCCTGTACATCTTTGGGTGGGCCATAAGAAAAGCTCATACCCATACAGCCCAGCCCGATCGCTGAGACTTCTAAATTACTATTTCCAAGTTTGCGCTTTTGCATTTTTTGAACTCCTGTCTTTGAGAATTAAGGTCTTACCATGACTTTGATCGCTTCTCGACTATCCATCAAGGCATATCCTCTGGGAACATCATCGAGATCAACCGTTAAATCGAAAACAGCAGAGGCGTTGAGTTTGCCTGCCACCGTATCGGCTAGCAGTTCTGGAATATAACGGGCAGGGGCAACACCGCCTCGTAAGGTGATGTTTTGTCTAAATAAACGACCCAGATTTAAATTGTGACCGCTACCGTGTGGCACACCCACATAGGCGATCGCTGTTGTCATTGCAGACTCACTGCCCACATACTCCAGTACTGACTCTGTACCGCCCTGGGTGAGGCGATCGCACTCAGTCTAACCACCAGTACTATCCTTACCAAGGCTGCGTCGTTGGGCCAATCGTAAATTCGTTCACGTTTGTGTCTTCTGGCTGGTCAATCGCAAACGCCACAACATTGGCCACTCGATCTGGTGAGATGCCATATTGCTCATACAACGCTGTCATTTTTTCAGCCACATCTTGGTTGGTAATCCGATCTAACAACTCAGTATTAATTGCCGCAGGATAAATGGTCGCAGTACGAATGTTAGTCCCTTCTTGAGCAGATTCCATGCGTAGAACTTCCATGAAATCGCGTACAAACCATTTCGTCCCACCATACACCGCACCACCTGGATAAGCTTTTAATCCAGCAACCGATGAAGTTGCGATCGCATGCCCAGACTTTTGGCTAATAAACGTTGGTAACACAGCAGCGATACCATTTAGTACACCCTTGATATTGACATCAACGGTTTGATTCCATTCATCAGTTTTCAATGCAGAAAGTGGAGAATTTGGCATTATGCCAGCGTTCAAGAAAATAACATCAACGCTTCCAAATGTTTCCTTGGCAAGCTTGACGATCTGGGCGTTATCAGATGGGTTAACCACATCCATCACTTGATAGACTGCTTGTCCGCCAGCTGTTTGAATTTCATCAACCAGTTGTCTCAATTGTTGCTCGCGTCGCGCGCCCAAGACGACTTTAGCGCCTTTGCTTGCAAGCAATTTCGCACTTGCTTCACCAATCCCTGATGATGCGCCGGTAATAATCACAACCTTGTCTTTAATCATCTTATTCCTCTTTTTATTGAGTAACTACTGAGTTCGTTCAATTGTTACTTCTACAGAGCCAGACACATTTAATGCCTCGATGCCACCGTCTATTTTTCCGAGGATCACGAGTCCGTTTGAGTATTCAAAATCTCGATAATAGATCGCCAAATTTCCCCAGGGAGCGTAATAAGCAATATCTCCAACAGCAGGATCGCTCCCTGGGGGTGCATCTTCTGTAGATAATTTTTTTGGCAAATCGCTGACTTTTTCGGTTCTTGCGTAATCTTCTAACGTCAGCGTTAATGGCAGCAGGGAAATAAAATCCTGAGTGGTTTTGCTATCGATCAAAGTGGCTGTAACGACTTTATCTTTGACCTTGATGTTTATCTGCATACTGTCTGCCTGCTTGGTTGATATTTCAGTCGGCATCTTCAACGAGGCACTGCTAGTCATACTTTTGTCGGCACGGCAGGCTGAATAACTCAGGGACATCACTAGGGCGAGAACCAAAATCAGCGTTCTCTGCTGGCAGTTTTTCCCCTTGATGGAAAACCATCTCAAAAGCATTAAGATATTCCTTCATACTGCTCGTTGCTGACCTTTTCCAGCCAGTCCACAGGCTTGCCATCAAGCCATTCCTGAATGGCGATGTGCGTCATGGATGTGGTTGCTGTAGCACCGTGCCAATGCTTCTCACCCGGCGATATCCAGATTGTGTCTCCCGGTCGAATTTCCTCGATCGCACCGCCCCAGCGTTGTACGAGGCCAGAGCCAGCTGTCACGATTAGGGTTTGTCCCAATGGGTGAGTGTGCCATGCTGTCCTAGCACCAGGCTCAAATGTGACACTAGCGCCAGATGTGCGTGCTGGATCGTGTGCCTCGAACAGGGGGTCAACGCGGACAGTGCCGGTAAAATACTCAGCCGGCCCTTTGGCGGAAGGCTGTGAGCCACTTCTTTTGATGTCCATTTTCTTAATTCCTTTACTTGATGCCATTTCGATCGCTAGTAGGCAAGTATCTTGCCCAATCAAAACTGAGTTTTATCTTGAATAAAAATCCAGAATCTTTACAAGAAGCCGAAATCATTTTTCCTTGCTTTAGCTTCATCTTAGGCATTTTGAAGAGCAAGCAATAGGACGATCGTCTATGATTGTTGTACAATCCTGCAAACTTAGAAATGAACGCTGCCAATATCAATTTAATGAACGACCTCCAGACAAAGCGCGAGGCAGACAGAGCGCAAGCTTACAGAGATGAACTGACTGAGCGGATTGCCCAGGCGATTCGTCATGATGGGACGATTGAGCCACTGAAAGGTTTGCACTTCAACCGCGCCTCCTCGCCTTCGGAATGCCTACATAGTGTCTCTATCCCTGCCTTTTGTGCGATCGCTCAGGGCAGCAAAGAAGTTCTTTTGGGTAGCGATCGCTATCAGTACGACCCTATGAATTATCTGCTGGCTACAGTCGAACTGCCCATTATCAGCCAAATTCTGGAAGCGTCTCAGGCGCAACCGTACCTGAGCCTGCGCCTGGATCTTGACCCCGCCCTCGTTGGCTCAGTCATGGTCGAGGCAGGGTATTCCTCATCGCGCAACCGTGCTTATGTGAAAGCGATCGACGTAAGTCCGTTGAATGCAAATCTGTTGGACGCTGTGGTGCGACTTGTCAGGCTTTTAGATTCCCCTGCGGAAGCTCATGTTCTCGCACCACTAATTAAGCGGGAAATTATTTACCGACTGCTAATAGGAGAGCAAGGTAATCGGCTCCGCCATATTGCAGTTCTCGGTGGCTACACCTACCACATCGCCAGAGCCGTCGAGCGACTTCGTAAAGACTTTAACGAGCCGATCAAGATTGAAAACATCGCCCGAGAAATGGGAATGAGTGTCTCTGGGTTTCACCATCACTTCAAGTCTGTCACTGCCATGAGTCCCTTACAGTTCCAGAAGCAACTGCGGCTCCAGGAGGCTCGCCGTCTGATGCTGGGGGAAAACCTTGACGCTACCAGTGCTGCTTATCGAGTGGGGTATGATGATGCCTCGCACTTCAACCGGGAGTACAAGCGGCTCTTTGGTGCGCCACCGATGCGCGATGTGGAGCGGCTGCGAGAAGCTGCGAGGGAGACTGCTAGTTCAATATATTGAAGAACAATTCAGAAAACTGTGGGGGACAAGGGGGACAAGCCTGGATTTCTTACTTGTGAGAAATCCAGTATAAGGAGTGCTGAGTATGGTAAAAGCTATGACCCTGTAAAAAAGTTGTCTTGCAGACAAAGCAACGTGGTAGTTTGGTCATTAGTTATTTTTGGTATTCTTAGCTACTCTCTGTTAATAGGAAACTTATCTGAGCTAAACTGCATTGCTCACATTACTGTAAAAATGAATTTATATTAAAAATTAGCGGATTTATTTGTGACTATTATGTATAAATCATCATCCCAAAAAATCCAGATATTTACAACTATAATAGATTGTATTTTGCTACCAGTGTTATCAAAATTCTTAAAATATTCTCAGTATTTGTTTTTAATCTTTAATCTTAACTAATGGAGGTAATCTGCGGCAGAAGGGGCGATCGCATGAGCAAAAAATGGTATCGAGTCCAAAAGCTAAAAGCTATATTCGTACTAGCATTGGCAGTTGTATTTACTAATGCTGTAGTTTCATATAGCAACACTATGAAGCTGATTCACAACCAGCAATGGGTAATAGACTCATATCAAGTCATTACCCAAATTGAAAGTATCGAATTTGCACTTAAAGATACTGAAACTGCCCAACGTAATTATCTAATTACAGCAGATGCAGATGATCTAAAAACCTATCTTGCAGCTTATCAACAAACTAATAGCAATATTCAGATTCTCACGAAGCTAACTGCTAAAAATCATCAAAAGCAGCAGTGGATTTCTTTGCTGGAACCAAAAATTACCACCAGGTTGAAAATTCTCCAACAAGAAATTTATCTCAGACAAAACCAGGGATTAGAAGCAGTTCGGCAACTAATCTTATCCGATCGAGATCGGCAAATCGGTAAAGAAATCCAACAACTGATTCACGATTCTTTAAAGGCAGAGCAAAATTTGTTACACCAGGGGATGCAGCAGTCACAAGTAAGTTCCCAAAAGGCAATAGTGACATTTTTTATCGCTGCGATTGTGGATTTGGTGCTGGTGGCGCTGCTATATGATTTGTTGTGGCGTTATATCAGACAACTTCAGCAAACGGAACTGGCCCTACGCCAAAGCGAAAATCGTTTACGAGCGATGATAGATGCAGAACCAGAATGCATCCAGTTAATTGCCAGGGATGGCACGCTTTTAGAAATTAATGCAGAAGGGTTGGCAATAATGGAAGTGGAAAGTGCTGATGTCTTAATTGGTAAAC
Organism: Nostoc sp.; assembly: GCF_036916655.1. GTDB lineage: Bacteria > Cyanobacteriota > Cyanobacteriia > Cyanobacteriales > Nostocaceae > Nostoc. Next base: position 225,677 of record NZ_JBALFY010000025.1, on the reverse strand, counting down.
CAATTGATACTGTAATTTTACCAGAGTATAGAGCCGCCTTTGCCGACCTGCATAAAAGTGTCTGCCAAGGTAATAAGGGGACTTTGGAGTTTGAAATGGTGGGATTTCAAGGTACTCATCGCTACATGGAAACTCATGCTGTACCACTACGTAACGAATCTGATGGCACATTCATCCATTTGGCACTGACGCGAGATATAACCCAGCAAAAACAGGCAGAACAGAAAATCCGCGAACAAGCAGCGCTGCTGGATGTATCAACTGACGCAATTCTGGTGCGAAATATCTACAACCAAATTTTATTTTGGAATCAAGGTGCTGAACGTCTATATGGCTGGAAGGCTGAGGAAGTTATAGGGAAAAATATTTTACAAGTTTTGTATACAGAGATTTCACCAGAGTTAGAAGATGCTTATTTGAGGGTGATAAATACAGGTGAGTGGCGGGGTGAGTTGCATCAACTAACCAGGGAAGGCAAAATAATTATCGTTGAAAGTCGGTGGACACTGATCCGACATCATAATGGACAACCCAAATCCATTTTGAGTGTGAACACCGAAATCACGCAGCAGAAACAACTGGAAGCTCAACTTCTGCGATCGCAACGTTTGGAGAGTATCGGTACTCTAGCTGGCGGTATCGCTCATGACCTCAACAATATACTATCTCCAATTTTAATGTCAGTTCAACTATTGCAGAAGAAATTGCCCGATTCGCAGAGTCAGCAAATACTACAAACTTTAGAAAATAATGTGAAACGCGGTGCTAATTTGCTCAAGCAAGTCTTATCTTTTGCACGGGGTATTGAAGATAAACGGATAATTGTGCAAATTCAGCCTTTGATAGCAGAAATTGAGCAAATTATCGCTCAAACATTCCCCAAATTCATTATTTGCCAGATAGAGATCCCGAAAAATCTCTGGTATGTTCGTGGAGATATTACTCAACTGCATCAGGTGCTAATAAACTTGGTAATCAACGCCCGCGATGCTATGTCCAATGGCGGTATTTTAAGGATTGCGGCGGAAAATCTAGTGATTGGCGAACATTCTGCCCAGATAAACATTGATGCGAAAGTAGGTTCTTATATTGCGATCGTGGTGACGGATACTGGTATGGGGATGTCGTCGGAAGTCCAGCAACGGATTTTTGAACCATTTTTCACCACCAAAGAAATAGGCAAAGGTACAGGTTTAGGACTTTCTACGGCGCTGGGTATTATTAAAAATCACGGTGGTTTTGTCAATGTCTATAGTCAAATAGGCAGAGGTACTCAATTTACAGTGTACTTGCCTGCCTCTACATTCAGAGACACACATTCCCTGTCTCAAGAACTGAAATCAGTTATGGGAGATGGCTGCTGATATGTGTGTTGCACCTGTAGGCAAGGGCGGACAAGATGTCCACCCCACAAGATTGAATAATTTATTTGTTGGAAGTCTCTCAGTAAAGCTTGCAGGTATGAAAAACTTGATTTCTAATTTGTCGCTGCGGTCAAATAATTTGTTGCTCTACATTTTCATGAAAGTCAATCAAAGCCAGTTCTGCAATGACTCAAACCGAGCAAATTCCGACTCTAGCTGCCATTGAATCTGGGCGCGATCGCTCTTTTGTAAAAAAGCACTGCACCCTTGAGAAACAGAGGTTTTACCAGGGGTATCGCTTGCACAAGCTGAAACTATTGCCTTAAACTCAGGCGACTCCCAGAGACTATTTCCCGGAGCGAAACTATATTCTAAGCTGTTGCGAGCCAGTCGTTTGAGGTCTTTATATCCCAGCTTATATCTTGTTGCCGCTAACAGATACTCATGACTTAAATCAATGCGGGAAACGCCTTCATCATCGGAAGCAAGGGTCATTGGTACTCCAGCCTTCCAATACTCCATAAAAGGATGCTGATCTCCCTGGACATTTAAAATAACCTCATTACTGGTCAGGCAGATTTCGACCAACACGCCAAGTCGCCGCATTTCCTCCATCAACTTGAAGGGACGCTCCTCAAAAAGAATATCCACACCATGTCCAATGCGAGATGCCTGTGCCACTTCTACAGCTTGCCGAATATGAAAACGTAAATCCTCGGTTGGAACCAAACCCAGGGTTAACTCTCCGGCATGGAGCGCGACTTTGACATTGGGATATTGGCGTTTGAGAAATTGCAGCATTTGCATTTGCAGGGTGTAGTCGCGCAGTGCAATCGGGTTGTCTTCTGGGGCGACAAGATTGATACCAACTACCCGCGAATCTGATGAATCTAGTGCAAAGGCATAAGCTAACTGAGCAAACACTTCAACGGGCGACTTTGTTCTTGTCGTTTGCTGCAAATAGCTCACTTTCACTGCACATCCAGGCTGTGCTGATGGAGTACCGCAACCGAGTGTTTTCGAGACTTCGCCCTCCAACTGTGCAAGTTGCTGGCTGCCGAGTGTCACTAGCTTGGTTAATCCTCGTTTGAGCAATTGACGGTGCATTTCTTGGAAATCTTTATTCCAACCAACTTCACGCCCTAGCTGTCGAACCTCGCTGCCCTGAACGGTAAGCATTAACTCTAGATAGGTAATATGCTGCGAAGCTGCGCGATTTGCTACTTCTGCAACCATATCATCTCGACGGCTCATAGAGTCTGATATTGGCCCAAAACCACTAAAAGCCTCGAAAAATTGGTCATGTCCTGATTTTCCAGTAAATCGGAGGTTACGAGTAGACCAACGATTTATTAGGGAATCATAAACAGATGTTCGGTTGAACAATTCTGAGGCGGGAAAATAGCTACTGTCCTGCCCGCAAGCCTTAGGTTCAACTAAAACCTCCGCTTTTGGATTCACACAATACCCATCGCTGGCAGCCCACTCTAGATAGTGTTCTGCGTACACAGCCCCGCTGAGATGACTGTGGATATCTCCTCCCTTCGGCATTCGCTGTACAAATGCTCGTAAAGCAGCTGACTGGGCGCGATGGGCTTCAAACCAACTAGCAGCTTCAGCTTCACTCCGAGTTGAGGACTGCTGCGAATTAGATGGGACTTGGGCTACTACGCTGAAGATAAAACAGCTAGAACTCGTTAATACTCCTAAAAACAAAAATAAGGGCGATCGTCTATGCATATAGATTCATTTTTTCATGACCAGAATTCTCTGGTTAAATTTCCGCATCATTTTAGCCTTTATCTGCGGTAATTAAGCACAGACTTTTTGATATTTAACCGAGTACCGTGGGTTTAAATCCCCCGTTTCAATAATCGGCAAGTTTTGGGTCGAGGTCTAAATCCCCGGACTCGACGCTCGATTACTCGCTAACACAAAATTTAATTACGAATTACGAATTACGAATTACGAATTACGAATTATTTAATCGTTCTACCGATAGATTGCATTATCGATTGTGGCTCGGAAAAACTCGCCCTCTGACTCAAACCGCTCAGTGCCGAAATACCATCCAATTCGCAGACGAGTTGGAATAGTATAGCCGGAGAATGTGCGTTCTTCCTCCATAATTCCACCAAAGTCAATATAATGAAACTCAGAGCCATCAAGGTTATTCCAGCGCGGTAGCTTGAAGGTTTTGAGCCGACCCGTTTGATCGATGGTGAAATCTAGTTCTGCTCTCTCGCCTTGCACTACAAAACTGGAATGTAAATGTGATGAATCCGTTATTGTCCATGACACACGATCATCACAAAACACAGATGGCAAACAGATTGACTCAGATTGAAGACGACCAACCGCAGACCGCGTAATATCGGAACCAGTCGCGGTCATCATGGGGAACAATCCCAGAAGTTTCCATTGCATTGCACCTACACCGTCTATAATCCGATCAGATCCAACAATTGGCAAACCGTTCATCCATGCTGTAGCACTCCAAATCAGTCCATGCTCCCAGCAAATGACCTGTTCTGCTTTGAATGGAATCCAACTTTTTAATTTAATTTCACCATGCATTTGCAATCGAACCGCAGATGCGATCGCAGTTCTAGGAGCGATCGCGTGTTCGAGATATCGTCTTGCTGCTTCTGGTAAATGAGCAAATTCGTCTGAATTAAATACACGATCCTTAGATGTCGCAGAATTCCATAGCGTATTGAGAGAAATCTGTTTAGTCATGATTGCCGCCAGTATTTTTAATTCAGAATTTGATAGATTGTGATGATAAAAATGATTATGAAAATAGATGTATAGCTCGACTTAGTATATTTGGCTAACTAACTCGGATATGAAGGTCAAGTTCGAGGCAGCTAATCAAAATCAGACGATATTTTATTATTCTGATGTAGTGGTTACTTGTAGCTCTGAGGTTCGAGATAACTATTTTGTGAATTATCCTTGTGTGATTTTTGAAGTGTTGTCACCAAGTACCGAGGTCAGCGATCGCCAAGGCTTAGTAGATTTTATAGGCTACGTTTATGTTTCTAGCATATCTGATAATTGGCTGAAGAGCGATCGCAATCAATTTTTACCATACTCCTGTACAAAAAAAATCTGTCCAACTGCTTTTATATTTTGCTTCATAACCCGCAACAAATGATTCTCTAAGGTTCGACTATCCTCATCCAAAAAATCAATTATTGCCTTGATTTTCCCAGCATAATCACGATCGTGTTTAAAAATAATCATGCCAGCATGATTTGGTGCAGTGCGATGTAGATCGATAAAATCTTGGCGATTTTCCGTAATCAAAATGCGACCTGTCGCTGTGGCATACTGCAAAACAACATCGTCAGGAATCCCTTGATTTGCTTGACCTGCTTCGTAGGAAGTTAATACATTGTGTCCCTCCGATCTGAGTAAGTTTATCATTGCGATGGGAAAATTTTCATTGGAGTAAAATTGTAATGCCATTAAACTAAATCATCTTGGGCAATTTCTCGATCGATTTGTTCAGGATTTTGTTCGTAGTAATGCCAAGCTGCACTTAAATCTTCCACAGTCAATCCAGGATAATTTGCCAATAATTCTTCATCCAAGGCACCTTGTTGACGATATGCTACCAAAGTCCATACGGGAATTCGTGTATTTCTAATTCGTGCTTGTCCCCCGCAAACTCCTGGTGTAATCTGAATAGGATTTTGTAACATTTGCACGTAATGCAATGCTTGGTCAACTAATTCCTCTGGTAAAGCTGCAATTACTTCGAGCAGTTGAGTCCTCTTATTCATGACAACAAAATCTCTCTCGCTTATTTCATCCTAATTTGAAATTTTATAGTAATTATCCTAGCGACTGTCTTGAAACCCAATCTCAATTTCGGATAAACGATCGCCAACATTAAAACCGACCTATATGTTTTGCGTAGGCGTAGCCCGTCGTAGACATCGCCTTTTTCCATCATCTCAAGGCGCATTGGTGTAGCCCGCCGCAGGCATCGCCTAAATCCGCAATATCCCAAACAGCAAACTGACAGATCGCCAAAAAATGATGGTCTAGCATTTTCTCTAATCAGTTAAGATAATCTTCATCAATCTTCTTTCCTTTTACCCTTCTCCTTGGAATTATGACGCAGGAAGAGTTATTGCAACTGATAGATCGCGCCGTGGCTGAGGGTTGGCAAGAGTTAGACTTGTCGAGGCAAGAGTTGACTGAGTTACCAGAGGCGATCGCTAATTTAACCAATCTGACGCAGCTTATCCTCTATAACAACCAAATTACCCAGATTCCAGAGGCGATCGCTAAATTAACCAATCTCACCCAGCTTTCCCTTAGTGGCAACCAAATTACCCGGATTCCAGAGGCAATCGCTAAATTAACCAATCTCACCTGGCTTTACCTCAGTAATAACCAAATCACCCGGATTCCAGAGGCGCTGGGGCAATTAACCAATCTCACCGGGCTTTACCTCTATAACAACCAAATCACCCATATCCCAGAAACGCTGGCTAAATTAACCAATCTCACCCAGCTTGACCTCAGTAATAACCAAATCACCGAGATACCAGAGGCACTGGCTAAATTAACTAATCTCACCGGGTTTTCCCTCAGTGACAACCAAATCACCGAGATACCAGAGGCACTGGCTAAATTAACCAATCTCACTGGGCTTTCCCTAAGTGACAACCAAATCACCCAGATCCCAGAGACGCTGGCTAAATTAACCAATCTCACCCAGCTTTACCTCCATAACAACCAAATCACCCAGATCCCAGAGACGCTGGCTAAATCAACCAATCTCACCCAGCTTTACCTCTATAACAACCAAATCACCCAGATTCCAGAGGCGCTGGCTAAATCAACCAATCTCACCCAGCTTTCCCTCAGTAACAACCAAATCACCCAGATTCCAGAGGCGCTGGGGCAATTAACCAATCTCACCCAGCTTTCCCTCAGTAACAACCAAATCACCAAGATCCCAGGGGCGCTGGGGCAATTAACCAATCTCACCCAGCTTGACCTCAGTAACAACCAAATCACCGAGATCCCATTAGAAATTCTTAATTCAAAAAATGTAAAAGAGATTTTGAATTACTTGAGGCAAATTAGCGCAAGTGAAACTCGCCCATTACATGAAGCTAAACTCTTGCTCATCGGACAAGGCAGCGTCGGCAAAACATCCCTCATCGAGCGACTAATCCGCAATCAATATGACAAAAATCAATCCCAAACCGACGGACTCAACGTAGAAACTTGGAACGTGCAGGTCAATAGCAAAGACATCCGCCTCAATGTTTGGGACTTTGGCGGACAGGAAATTTATCATGCTACCCATCAATTTTTTCTGACTAAGCGCAGCCTCTATCTCCTAGTTTGTAATTGTCGCACCAGCGAAGAAGAAAACCGCATCGAATATTGGCTGAAACTAATCGAAAGCTTCGGCGGAAAGTCCCCCGCAATTATCGTTGGCAACAAAAAAGACGAACAACCTCTGGATATCAACCGCAAGGCACTACAAGAAAAATATCCCAATATTCAAGCAATTATCGAAACCTCCTGCCAAGATAATATCGGCATTGATGAACTTCGTAACGCCATTTTGCACCAAATCGGCAACCTCAAAGAAGTCTACGATCTTCTACCCCTGAGATGGTTTGAGGTTAAACAACAACTCGAATCCATGACTGAAGACTTCATCACCTACAACCGCTACATCGGTATTTGCTACGAAAACATGATTCCCGAAGAACAAAACCATGACCAACTGATTGATCTCCTCCATCGACTCGGCTTAGTTCTCAACTTCCGCGAGCATCCCCTCCTCAAAGATACCAATGTCCTCAAACCCAACTGGGTGACAGAAGGTATTTATGCACTCCTAAGCGATGAAAACCTGAAAACTAAAACCAAAGGCATTTTTACCCCCGCTGATCTCACACGCATCCTCAATCCAGAGCGTTACCCTACCAAGCGTCACGACTATCTGATCGGACTGATGAAAGAATTTGAGCTTTGCTTTGCACTAGAATGTTATCCACCACAATTTTTGATTGCGGGACTTCTGCCTAAAGACCAACCAGAGGAAACAGAACTAGAAGGGGAAACTCTGGAATTTCAATACCATTACAAAGTTCTCCCCGAAAGCATCATCTCCCGCTTCATTGTCAACACCCACGAAAAAATCCATAATCAAATCTATTGGCGCAGTGGTGTAATGCTGCAATATCAAGAAAACAAGACAATCTATAACAAGGATGGCAGTATTAGTGAATACCGCAAGGAAATCTATAACATCGCTCGCATCAAAGCCGACCCCGAAGACAAAAAAATATTTATCACCATTAGCGGACATAAAGAAACCCGGCGCTTATTTCTCGGCATTCTCCGCGATGTCTTCCAAAAAATCCACAAAAGTCTCCCCAACCTCGAAATCACCGAATGGGTTCCCGTCCCCGGCCATCCCAATCATCCACCCCTCGACTACCAAGAACTCCTCGGACTCGAATCAATGGGTGAAAGCATAATAACCATCGGCAAACTAAAATTAAAACTCGATTTACGTCAACTTTTAGATGGCTATGAATCAGTAGAATCGCGTCGAAAATCACAAAAAGCAGATAATGATTTAGATGATAGGACTGCTTATGAAGATATGCGAGATATTGCTAAACTAGCTGTCAGCAGAGAAATTAAAATTAATAATAATAATAATAAAGCCGAGGCAAATGCTATGTCAGAAAATCCTCAATTCACAAACAACCTTCAAGGCGCAAACATCGCCAACCTTGCCAACCAAGTCAAAGACAACGCCAGTCAGCAAGCCTCTAACTTCAACCAAACAAGCGGCGCAAACATCAGCGAAATTCTGCACCTGATCGGCAACTTACGCCAAACTGCTGCCCAATTTCCACCAGAAACCCACGACGACATTATTATCGATATTGATGATGTAGAAGTAGAAATTCAAAAGCCAGAAAAAGAACGCAATTTACCCAAACTCAAAAAGCGTCTAGTAGCTTTACTAACTGCTGCTACTGTAGTTGCTGCCCCGATCGCAGGTATAACAGACTTTACAAACAATGTTCTGGAAATAGGAAGCAAATTAGGCATAGAACTAAAGCTTCCCCCTGTTAAATAGACTTTTCTAACTCTAGGGGCGATGGCTTCGCCGGTTCGCAAAGCGACCATCGCATGGCTGGAAATGATACCCGCCTTTGACTTGATGAAAATTGAACTAGCGATCGCTATTCATCAATCAATATTTAAACCTAACCTACAGCAAACTCAGTATCAGAGCGCACTCTAACAGGTTGAAAACCCAAAACTATATCTTGATATGGCACACCCAATTTTAATAACTCATAGGCAATTCCATCTTCCGTACCATCATATTGAATCCAAATCTTGCCATTTTTAATATCTAAATGTAGCAAACATCCATAATCCCTGATATCGTTTTGCTTCCAACCCACATACACTAATTGATAGTGATCTCGCTCCGTATCAAAAATAGGTTGAGCCTCAACATCTTTTGCTGATTTCATCGAGCGATCGGCTTTTGCTTGGATTAGTTGTTGAATATATTGCCTGTAGAGAGCTACTTTATCCATTGCTCAATCGTCTCCTTTTCTAAGTCATAAACTAAAAGCTTAATTTGACTGCGTTCTACCACACTATTAATAAAAGCTAAGTTAAAAAAGGTTTGATAAACAAAACGAGGTACTGCTAAATATAAAATCCGCTCTGGATCTTTATCTTCTAAAGCATAGCGATAATCTAAAAACTGTCCATGCGCTAAATGAAAATCAGAAATCCTTGAGGGACTAATAAAACTTTTCACCTCAACCGCAATTTTATCATTTTCCCTTTGGGCACCAATAATCTGCTCTGCCCCAATGTCTATATACATTTCAACTCCACCTATACGCAATTCGTATGGATCGTGAGTTATTTGCCATCCGTCTTTTTCAAGAGCGCGTTTAACTTGCTCGTGATACAAATCTTTTGCCATATTATGGGTTGTGTTGAGTAACTTGAGCGATCGCTAATAAATCACGGCACTAGAATATTTTAGCTAAAATTTGACGGACTCAAAACCGTCAGCGCAATAAGTCTGACGGCATGGTTACGCTGTGAATAATTTTAATCAGCGTCAATTTGATTTTACTTTTCATAAAAGCAACGCAGGTACTTCAAAACGATATTTGGGTACTTCAAAACGATATTCAGACGCTTGTGGACTCGCCAACGCTTTGCTATCACCCAGTTGTATGAAATTTATACCTACATGAATTGCCCCTACGTCATTTTCACTAGATGTCTAATTAACGCCGACGCTTCACAAGGATGAATAGGGCGATCGCACTCACACCTAAAAGCCATCCCCCTGATGCTTCAGGGACGCTAACTGTCAAGGGATTAATGGGTTTAGAGAGATTTTCCTTGCCATTCTCAACTTTCCGATCAAAGCGATCGCCTTGGGCTTCTGCTGCTTTTAGTAACTGTCTTTGCTCATCGTTGACTAGTACCAACATCGAAGAATAAGGGCTGACAATCTTGTACTTTTTGGCTACGGCATGAATCGCATCCAAACCCTTGAGGTTGTCTAACTTAATTTCTTTACTCAACCCTAAAATTAATTGTCTGGCTGCTAATGGCAATAAATCATCTTGTTGATTGCTAGCTGCAATTGCTGTGTCTAATGTTTGCAGATACCAAGCATAACCATTAACAACACTCACAACAGAGTTACTTAAAATTGATTTAGTCGCAATTCGTTGCAGCACCTCAGAAATATCAACACCAACTCCACCACCACTATCTTGTAATGATTTAATGATGCCATCGTTATAAGCTCCAGGTAATCCACCTAGATGTATCATCCACAAAGGTGCGGGCGAATCGGTAACGGTTTTATTGTTTTTCGATAATTCATAACTACCTTCATCACTCACCAGCAAAACGACATCATAAACTGTATCTCCACGCAAATTGTTAAATTGTGTCAGCATTTCTTGGGGTTGAATTGTGCCGTAAAAGGTAACTTTTTCCGGTTGGAATTGCTGGAGATCGTCTAACCTTTTGGGTGTAGCTCCTGGAGAAACACTGAGATATAAATCTGCATCGTTGTTTGTCAAATCATTATCTGCAAAGCCGTATTTTTTCAACCATGATAATGTTTGCACTAATTCTTTAATATGTTTCCCCATACTGCGAGAAGTATCGAGAACTACAGCAACTCGTTGGTTTTTGGGTAAGGTATAATCTTGACTAGATAAGGGTTTAGCTAATATTTTGTAGCCTTCTTCTAAATTTACTTCATGCAATACAGGCTGAATTTTTCCACTTGCAGGGATGAATTTTTCTAACCAAGCATCGTCTTTCAAACCGATTTCTTTACCGTTACGGATACGCTTGGTTTGATTAGTCCAGAATATATTACGTCTTTCACCTAAATCGGGCATTTCCCAACCAGAGTCTTGTCCTAGAACTTTGTAAGTTAACCATAGGTGCATTTCTGTGGGGAGTGCTGTTTGCCTTTCTCTTTGTTGTACATTATTAGGAGGAATAGGAAAAGCCCGTAAGCGATAATGTCTCGGCCCTACTTGTTCCAACAAAGCTGGATCTATAGGCCGTGAACGTCTAACTTGAGAATTATAAACTTTCTGGGCAGCACCGCGAGGAGAGACAACAAAAGGAAAACGTTGGTCTAATTTATTAGTATCTCCTAACCATAAGCCAGTAATTACAGCGCTTTCTGGTAAAGAAAAGGAGTAAAAAACTTCTTGAACTTCTCGTGTTTGGTTTTTATAAACTTCGTGCAATTCCACATCAGCCCAATCACCATGTTCTTTAACTGTGACTTCTTGTGATCCCAATAAAACTTTTTTTTCGTTAATATTCAATAAACCTGCTTTAACTTCTTCTTCATTAAAAGTAGATTGTACTGCGTGGCTAACTGCTGTTTTTTCTGCTTTTTGTAGAGGTGTATCAAAAAAATTGGCGTAAAGTTTTTCTGCCTTGGCGGGATCTTTTTCAGAACCATTATATAAAAATGGCGACATGAGAAAGTTATAAGTTGCTTGCAATCCATCAGCAGCCGATTTATCTAAGCCTAATACATGACGATACATAGCACTGATGTGATTATTTTCTTGCTTGCTGCTAAGGTAGCATTCAGTTGGGATATCACCTGTTAATGTTGCTTGAAATAATGGCACACCTACATAAGGTAATATTCCTATATAAACTAACATTAAAAATGCCAAGTTCCAGAGCCAAAATATTCCGTAGAAACTTGTATTCTAAAACGATTTCACAGTTTTACTCCTCTAAGAATTAGTGGCCAACTAATCAATACTTAAAGCATAGTTCCTTCTTTTAATTTTTCCCTAAACACTGGTTTTTCTAACAATTTGCTTAGATAATTAAATCTTGATACAAGTTTAACACTGAACAATAATATCCCCGACTTCTTTGAGAAGTCGGGGATCTGAGTCTCTCGATTTTTACAACTCATTTAGGATCGCCATACTACAGCACCAAAGGAATTGCAAATCAAAACTCAACTCATCTTTGCCGCTTTTAACATCACACTTTAATAGCAGCCTCAGCAGTCTGTTTACAAGATACAAGCTTTTGTTATTTCTGCTTGGAGTCCGTGCGATCGCGCTTTGTGGCTTAAAACACTGGCGATATTTGACATGATTGCACTCTGCACAGTACCTTTGTGCGATCGCCTTCCCTATATAAACGTGAGTTTGCGATCGCGTATGTCAGCTTTGTGGGAGAAACCCTATACGCACAGAGCAGTATGAGCGATAACATTTTATAGAAATTGAACACTGTGGATAAAATGCTAAATATGAAATATCAATTCTTACTCAACGCCTTGTTTGCACAGATGAAAGCAGCGCATTGGTGGATCAGTGTCTTATTATGGATGACTTTAGCTACCCCAAGCAATGCATCTGTAATCTTGCGAATCGCAATTGAGAGGGGAGTTAATCAGGTAACAGTTGGCAGTTCTACAACTGCGTTGGTTAAAGATAGCACTGGTCATACTCTCGGAAAATTACCAGCAATGAGTTCATTTTATGCCCAAGCAGTTCCAGGCGGTGTCGCTTTAGATAAATGGCAGTCTGGTTTATTTTGGATTGAACCCACAGGCAAGGGATTCGTTTACATTGGCGAACGCTGGTATCGAGGCAGAACTCTTGTTGTCCCAACAGATAAAGGACTAACCGCCGTTAACTGGGTTGATGACGAAGAATATCTCTACAGTGTTGTTGGTGGCGAAATGGATACTGAGTGGCCTGCTGAAGCTTTGAAAGCACAAGCAGTTGCCGCCCGGACTTTTGCTCTTTATGAGCGAGAAAAACAACGCAATAATCCTGTTTACGATTTAGGCGATAGTCCAGATCACTGGCAGAATTATAAAGGAGTAATCAATGAAACTCCTAGTACTTATGCCGCCGTCGATGCAACTGATAAACAAGTACTAACTTATAAAGACAGTGTTATTCTCTCAGTTTTTCATGATTGTTCTGGAGGACATACTGAAAATGTTGAAGATGTTTGGGGAAGTCACGAGCCTTACCTGCGTGCTGTTGAAGATTACGATCAAAATGTTAGCGAGTGCAAATGGGTGAAAACTTTCTCTCCTAAAGAAATTAGTGCCAGAATTTCTGATGTCGGCAATGTTAAAGAGATGATTGTACAAACATACTCACCTTTTGGTAGTGTTAAAGCCTTAAAAATCGTTGGTGACAAAGCTACCAAAGTACTCATTGGCGAAAAAGTACGTACAGCCCTGAAGATTAAAAGTACCCACTTTATCCTTACCAAATCCGCAGATGGTAGTTTTGTACTTCAAGGACTTGGCTATGGTCATGCTTTAGGCATGAGTCAATGGGGCGCATACAATTTAGCTAAAAGAGGAGTAAACTACCTGCAAATTTTAGGGCATTATTATCAGGGCGTAGCTTTAAGTACAATCAATGCTAAGTAATATGAAATTAATACTTCTGGGATAATTTTGGTTGATCTAAATACTGATAAACTAGATGAGAAACTTGGCGTACAAACTCCCTTCCTCGCTCATCATCATGGGGTCTAATCACAAAAATACCTGCCAAGTAATGCTTACCATTTGGCAAGCTAATAATTCCTGCATCCCCAACCAAAAATCCAATATCTCCAGTTTTATGAGCAATAGTTCCACCTTTACCCACACCAGCCGCCAGTAACTTATTATTATGACAATGACGCAAGATATCTAAAACTTGTCCTTGACTACCATCTGAAATCAGCTTATGTTGGTCAACCAAGGCTGACAACCGCACTAAATCTGCTGGACTAGTGGTATTAGTGCCTTTAAAGTCTCCTAACATATTGCGAATGACTGTGTTTTTTAGTCCCCAACTGTGAAAACGCTGATTGAGTTTTGCTTTTCCGCCTAGACGATCGATAATCATGTTACTAGCAGTATTATCACTGATAGTAATCATTTTGTTAACAGTTTCTATTACACTCAGTTTGATTCCTGCTCGTTTATACTGTAAGTCGCCGGAACCACTTGCTACTAAGTCACGTCGCATTACTAGCTTTTCATCAAGTTTGATGTTCCCAGCATCTACTTGTTCAAATAAAGCAATTAAAATTGGATATTTAATAGTGCTAGCTGCCGGAAATACCTTTTCACCATCAATATTCAAATAGTTACCTGTTTCTATATCTAAAAAAAACATTCCCGGTTTGAGGAAACTGTAATGAGCCATTAATGCTTTAACTTGAGACTTTAACTCTGGTATTTCTTTTCCTAATGGAATAATTCCACCAAATAAAGAAGTATCGTTTGTTTTACTGAAAATTTCCGGTTTATTGAGTTGAGGAAGCAACTTTTTTTGCACAGTTCCAGTACTTTCAAAGTTAGCCAATAAATACTTCCAATCTCTTGTTGACTCTAGAGAATTCCGGGTTGAGTCAATTTTTTGAGATTTTAATCTTGCTGCCAAACTGGGCGATGTTAGTAACAAAATACTAAGAATAGGTAGTAAAAACCAGCGCAATCTCATTGATTTATTTCCGTGATAGCTTAATTTAATTAGACAATTTTTTGGACAATTTATGTAGTGTACCTTTAATCTGACCAGATTGTAGTTATATTTATTTACAATGTCAAGATTTCAATTGATTATCTTGTTATCTAAATAATCGACAACTAATCTAAAATTTAGACTCAAGATTATGACATACTTTCTTGATAAAGATATTACAAAATTATGACGGAAGTATGTTTGATTTATCTGAATTGCACTTCCAAGCATCAACTGTGAACAATTAAATGGTGCTAATAAGCGATCGCACTCTTGGCAATCTCTCAATAGATAGTTATACTTTCTCTGAAAGTAAGCAGATAAATAGTCTAAACTTACTATCAATAGGGTGACTGACTGTTTAAGCATTGAAGGAAGTTGACGTGATCAATAATAAGGAGAGTCTTTGGACTCCAGGTAAATTAGTTGGGCTGCTTATCTTATTATGTGGTGGCTTTAGTCTGGGTTTAATCATCTTTAGTAAAATAAATCTTTTTCAGTTTGATTCAAAACAGACTATAAATGTAAATAACGTAGCGGCAAATGTCGGAACTCAACAGCGAGTTGAGGAATTAAAGATAGCGATGCTCAAAAGCTGGCAAGGGGAAGCACAAGTAAAGGGTTTTTCTGACTCTATTCCATCAAGTTTTAAAGGTGCAATAATTGACTCAGCAAAACTCTCTCCATCTCAGAAAGTCATTGCTCTCACCTTTGATGATGGCCCGTGGCCTGAAAGTACAGCAGAAGTGTTAGATATCCTGAAAAAAAATCAGATTAAAGGGACGTTTTTTGTAGTTGGAGAGAATGTCAAAAATTATCCCAACTTACTCAAGCAGGAAATTGCTGAAGGTCATGTTATTGGCAACCATACTTGGCATCATTGGTATCAATTCTTGAATCCCCAAGCCGCTGCTTATGAAATTGACCACACCGAAGATATTATTTTTAAAACTACAGGCTTAAAAACAAATTTATTTCGACCACCTGGAGGAGTGATGCATAATGGGGTAGTTGACTATGCTAGAAATAGTAAATACGCTATTATTATGTGGTCATCTGACTCTGTAGACTATTCCCGTCCTCCGGTTCCCAGATTAATCAGTAATATATTCAGAGAAGCAAAATCTGGTGGAATTGTGTTGATGCATGATGGTGGTGGGAATCGTTCTAGAACTGTACAAGCTTTACCAGAAATTATAGACAACTTTCGCAATCAGGGATATCGCTTTGTCACTATCCCTGAACTCTTAGAAATTCAAGATAAAAACCAAAAATTGATCGAAAATAAAAAGTAAAGTAACCCTGCTTAGGAAACTCCAAGAAATAAATTATCCAATATTGTCCAATCTTGTGGGGTGGGCATCTCGCCATAGGTGTCAAGTTAACCTCAAACTGATTGTGTCAATAAGCATTTATGTTCAAAAACTTGGTTTGAAAGGGACAAAAAACGAACTTTTTCAGGGACTATTAATGCTTTGTTTATTAGCATCACTCCCAGCTTGCGTATAAAAGTCAGAACAAGTTCACCTTTATACTTCGTGACTCACAAAACCCATCGTTGACAAATGGGTTTTAACCTTAAGTTGACACTAATGGCATCTCGCCCAGTCCATAGGGCTCTCATGTCGCCCACCCCACAAGAGTTAAATAAGAGATGAACTTATTGTGGGCGAGACTGTGACTTTATCCGTTGCAGTAGAGATAGTAGTGAGTCACCACCGGAGGTAGCACTGTGCTGGACTCTGAGTTTTCCCCTGTGGCGACTTCATCTCATAGGAAGTTAAAGGAAGTGAAATAATGCTGACTGGTTCCCAGCCTGGAGGCTGGGAACAAGGCTACACAAGCTTTTGAGCTTTTTTTAGTGTCATTCGGATACAGCCCAAGAGAAAATAAACGCAGTTTAAGCGTAAGCTAAAAATAAAAGACTTGGGTGCTGATACTATGTCGATTCCAGGAATTTCGGAAGCAATAATCCGTCATAACTCCAACGCTTCATCCTACAGTCGTGGTGAAGAATATTATCGCAGGGGTGCGATCGCTGATCTCAAAAAACGCGGTAATCTAATTCAAGCAGAGGTAGAAGGCGGCGAAATTACACCATATCAAGTCAGTATTCGTTTTGATGCAGGTGGAATTACCTCAGCTTGTTGTACTTGCCCTTATGATTATGATGGTTGGTGCAAACATATTGTTGCCACATTATTAAGCTGTTCACGTCAATCAGAGATCATTGAAGAACGTCCAACGCTAGAACAATTATTAAATCGCCTCGATCTTCTTCAAACTCAGCGATTATTACAAGAACTGGTGGAAAATAGACCAGAAATAATTGATGATATTGATGAGTTTGTCAGTTTGATAGACTTGCCAAAACCAAAAACCAAACAGCCTTCTACCCGTCAAAGCAAAATTGACACATCACCTTTTCGCTCTCATGTCAAGCGGATTTTGCGGGATGGATTGAAAGAATTAGAGTATGGTTCAGAAGAAGACCCATTTACAGATGATTTGCTGGCTGTAATTGAGAAAGCGCGAGAGTTAGCAGAAAGTGGAGATGGCAATAATGCGATCGCAATTCTCGAAACTATTACCGAAACTTATGCCCAAGAATGGGACGAGTTACTAGATTACGGTGGAGACAGTTATTCCATCGCAGAACCTCTTGATAGCGCCTGGACAGAAGCAATTTTGTGTGCAGAAATGTCTACAGGAGAAATAGTAGATTTGCAGTTGATGTTGGAATCATGGCAAGACGAAATCAGTGCAGACTTTAGTATGAGTTTAGAAGCATTGCGTCAAGGTTGGGATTATGAACCACTGCAACAGATCATGCAAGGAGATGATACCGCAGAACTTTGGGAAAATGAACGACCAAGCTTTGCTGATGATTTAGCATTGATTCGCTTGCAAATTCTTGAACGTCAAAATCGTTATACAGAGTATTTAAATCTAGCTTTAGCAGAAGAAATGACTCTGCAATACCTAACGCAATTAGCAGCTTTGGGAAGAGTAGAAGAAGCGATGTCTGCGGCTAAAATCCTGATGGAAAAAGCAGAAGAGGGTTTTGCCCTAGCAAAAATATTGCGGGAAGATGGGTATTTAGTAGAAGCATTGGAAATATGCCAAGCTGGTATCAGCTTAACAGGTAACTGTTTATATGAATTTGCTACTTGGACAAGTGATTTAGCCCAAGGATTAGAAGATAATGCCACTGCCTTAACTGCCAGCATCATTGCTTTTAAAATCAGACCATCGTTTCGAGACTATGGTAAGATTCAAGACTATGCAGGAGAAACTTGGTTGGCGCTCAAACAAGATTTACTGCAAACACTACGAGATCAGCCAGATTGGGGAATCAAAGAAGCTCAAGTTGATATTTTCCTCCATGAAGGATTAATTGATGATGCAATTAAAACAGTAGAAAGAGATAGTTACTATGCTTCAGAACTAGTTCATCGAGTCATGGATGCAGCAGTTTCCCATCGTCCAGATTGGGTAATTGATAATGCTCGCAGACGGGCAGAACCAATAATGCAACAATGAAAAGCTGACCGTTATGACGCTGCGGTTAATTGGCTCAAAAAAGTAAAAGCTGCGTATCTGCAACTAGGACAAAAAGCTGAATGGTCTGCTTATCGCTCACAACTAGAAGCCGCTCATGGACGTAAACGTAAATTAATGGAATTATTTAAAGAACTGAATAAATAGATAAATAGTATGATTAATTTGGCAACTGAGACCACAAAATTACAAACACAACTTGCGGATAAATACTTCAAATTACATCCTTCCATACAAAGGATTATCCAGTTATTTTCGGTAATTTATGCACCGATAGACAAAAATTCATTTGTAAGTTGTCTTAGTAAAATTGACGCTTTAGATGAGAACAATAAACCTTGGGTTACTAAAACCCTCAGTTTCCAAATTGATAAATTGTTAAAAGCAGGCTTGTTAATACAGGAAAACAGGCAAGGTGCTGAATGTCATCCGTTACTCACAGAAATAGCTACTCGTCATGCTGTACAAACCGGACAGTTTGAAATCCTCGTCACAGCAGTAGAAGAGAAGCTACCAATACGTACTCACTGGAACAGAGATTCTCGGATATTCTACAACTTACGCCAGTGTATCAGAGAAATCCGCATTGGCATTTATCGCCAAGACCCTATTTTTATTAATCAGCAAATTGAAGATTATCAGAAGTACGCTGATAGCGAAGAAAAAATAGTAATAGAAAATATCTTTGAGCAGATATACAATAATCCATTTGATGCAGATTGGTTTAAGACCCTACCACAAGGATTATACGAAAGTGGCATATCAAGTATTCTCTTCAATTCAGCCTTAAAATTATCCGCTTCTGAAGATGCGTTGACGCTGTTAGAAGAAGAATGCTCTACGCATGGAAAACATTGCTCAGATTATCTACATCTGATTTTGACAGAACAACTGCTGTTACAGGGTTGTACCCAAGAAGCACAAGAAAGTCTGGAGCGTATATCAAAAGAATATCAAAATAACGCTGCGATCTTTTGGGGTTGGTTAAGTTTTCTGCGGGGTGATAATGAACAAGCTATCAAATATTATAAAGATGCCCTGAAAGCCATCAAAAAGGCTACTGGTAAACGCCAAATGTATTTCAATACAATTGGGGGCTTATTTTTCATCCTCGCACTTTTAAAAGATGGTTCAGCGCAAAGCCTCAAAGAAGCAGAAGAGTACACTAGTTTGATGTCCCGTCAATCAGATCATTGGCTGAGGTTCACTTATGGCAGACTGGAAAAGGTACTGCAAGTCCACCAAGGTGATATTACCCAAAAACAATTTGTAGTCAGTGGTCATATTTCTTCCGTAGAAGAAGAAAATAGCTTACAAACATTGTTTTGTTCGCTATGCCTTTATTGGATGGATGCTGAGAGTGCTAAAAAACGCTTACCTAATTTATTAGAACCATTGTATCGGCGATCGCTCGCCTCCGGTTATCACTGGTTGGCAATGGAAACCGCAGAACTCCTATCCAAGCTCAAACCAAGTAGTAACTATAAACAACTTGCAGAGGCACTGCGAGAAGATAGCAATATCCAAACCATCGTAGACTTAATTCGACCGCAAGAAGCTTGGGAAATGTGCCTCAATGCCTTGGCAAATCTCCAAAAAGAACCACAAACACCAGGAAAACCAGAATCCGAACTGCGTTTAGCATGGTTCATAACCTTCTATCCCAGCAGATGTGTCTTACAACCACGAGAACAAAAAGTTAATGCCAAAGGAGAGTGGAGTAAAGGTCGCCCCATATCCCTCAAACGTCTAAGCAGTGCATTATCTGAGTTTGATTACATCACCCCCCAAGATATGCGGGTATGTAGTTGTATTGAGGCGTATAGTGATGGCTATTATGGCAAAGTTGATTATACCTTCGGTGAAAAAGCCATCTCTGCTTTAATTGGACACCCGTTGGTTTTTTGGGAAGATACACCTACTATCCGTGTAGAAATTGTCAAGGGAGAACCGGAACTATTGGTTAAAAAAGAAAAACTTGGCCGTCTCACCTTAGAATTTTCTCCCAAATTACCAGAATCACAGAATATTCTGCATATCAAAGAAACTCCAACCCGCATCAAAGTTATTGAAATTACTGCCGAACACAGACGTATTGCGGAGATTATTGGTAAAGATAACAAATTAAATGTACCTGCGATCGCCGAGAAGCAAGTTTTGGCAGCCATTAATGCCGTCTCTGGCATCGTTACCGTACATTCTGACATTGGTGGCGGTTCCGAAGGTGCAGAAGAAGTACCCGCCTTGACTCTACCCCATATTCACCTTTTACCTGCAAATGCCGGTTTGAAAATCAGCATTTTATCGCGTCCCTTTGCCCAAGGTGGCCCCTACTACCGTCCTGGTACAGGTGGTGAAACTGTAATTGCCGAGATTGACGGTAAACGTCTCCAAACCCGACGAAATCTGTCTGAAGAGAAGCAACTTGCCAAAGATGCTGTAGCCGCCTGCGCCACCTTGACTCAAACTGAAGAACAAGATGGTGAATGGATTATAGACGATCCCGAAGACTGTTTGGAACTGCTGCTAGAACTGCAATCACTGGGAAATAACGTAGTTATTGAATGGCCACAAGGAGAAAAACTGCGTGTTAGTCACAATGCCGACTTGAAAGACTTTAATTTATCAATTCAACGTCAGCAAGACTGGTTTGCAGCCACAGGGGAGTTGAAATTGAATAACGACCTAGTGCTGGATATGCAGCAACTACTAGAACTATTAGAGAAAACTCCTAGCCGTTTTATCCCCCTTGGTAATGGTCAATTTTTGGCTTTAACTCAAGCTTTTCGGAAACGCCTCGACGAATTGCGGATGTTTTCGGAAAAACATAGTAAAGGTATTCGTTTTCACCCCTTAGCAACATTAGGGTTAGAAGATTTTGTCGATGAGGTAGGTAAGGTAAAAGCAGATAAACACTGGAAAACACATATCCAGCGTCTCCATGAGGTGAAAAACCTCCAACCGGAACTGCCATCTACCCTTCAAGCAGAACTACGTGACTACCAGATGGAGGGTTTTTGTTGGCTAGCGCGTCTAGCACATTGGGGTGTGGGGGCTTGTTTAGCAGACCAAATGGGATTGGGTAAGACCGTGCAGGCATTGGCGGTCATTCTTAGAAATGCCCATGAAGGGCCAACCCTAATTATTGCCCCTACTTCCGTGTGCATGAATTGGGTGAGTGAAGCGCAGAAGTTTGCCCCAACTCTCAATATCATTCAATTTTCTGGTGCTAACCGCCAAAAATTATTGGATGGGTTACAACCTTTGGATATGTTGGTATGCAGTTATGGTTTATTGCAGCAGGAAGAAGTAGCGCAAATGCTTTCTGGTGTACAGTGGCAAACAATTGTCCTGGATGAAGCCCAGGCGATTAAAAATATGACCACTAAACGTTCTCAGGCAGCCATGAACCTAAAATCTAATTTTAAGTTGCTGACTACTGGGACTCCCATTGAAAATCACTTGGGTGAGTTATGGAATTTGTTCCGCTTTATTAATCCTGGATTATTGGGTTCTTTTGAAAGCTTCAATCAACGCTTTGCTACCCCCATTGAAAAATATCAGGATAAACTTGCACGTAATAAACTCAAAAAACTGATTCAACCATTTCTGTTGCGGCGGACAAAAAATCAGGTATTAGAAGAGTTGCCATCTCGTACCGAAATTCTCCTTCATGTGGAATTAAGTCGAGAGGAAAAGGCATTCTATGAAGCATTGCGCCGTCAGGCCATATCTAAATTAACCGAAAGTGATGCCGAGGCAGGAAAGAAACATTTGCAAGTTTTGGCTGAGATTATGAAACTGCGTCGCGCTTGTTGTAATCCTAGTTTAGTGATGCCTGGTACTGAATTACCCAGTTCTAAGTTGCAACTTTTTGGTGAAGTGCTGGGTGAACTGCTGGAAAATCGTCATAAAGCATTAGTGTTTAGTCAGTTTGTTGACCATTTGCACATCATCCGCGATTACCTCGAACAGCAAGGTATTAGTTATCAATATCTAGATGGCAGCACTTCCGTGGCAGAGCGCAAAAAACGGGTAGATGCGTTCCAAGCTGGTTCAGGGGATGTATTTCTCATTAGTCTCAAGGCAGGGGGTACAGGACTTAATCTGACTGCGGCTGATTATGTCATCCATACAGACCCTTGGTGGAATCCCGCAGTAGAAGACCAAGCCTCAGACCGCGCCCATCGGATTGGGCAACAACGCCCGGTGACAATTTATCGCTTGGTAGCAAAGGATACGATTGAAGAAAAAATTGTGGAATTACATCACCACAAGCGAGATTTGGCAGACAGCCTGTTGGAAGGTACCGAGATGAGTGGCAAGATATCAACAGAAGACTTGTTACAGTTGATTAGTGAAAGTTAAGCTGTCAAAGAAGAGGAAAAGGGACAGGGGCATGGGGAGAAATAGAGGCAGGGAAAGAGTTTTGCCTCCCCTGCTTATTCGAGCAGTATTAACACGTAGGGCATTGCTCATTAGTGTATATTTAGTCATCTGAAGATGACTTTAGCTATGAGACGGGAATTTCAATTCCCGGCGGACAAGCGGTTTCGCGTTAAGTTGACACCAATGGAATGGGCATTGCTGTGTCCCTACGGGTGTACCTCACACTTGTTGGGAAACGGTTATCTATAATCTTGACTTTGAATACTTCCCAAACGAGCAGCATCACGAATGTTATACTCAGGTCGAGTAAAGCGATTTAGCTGCATTTCAAAAAAATCTCGATTGGCTTGCAAATGTTTGGGGTTTTGGTCATCTAAAGGATATAAAAGTGCCGTTCGCAAGGCTTGAATTACCGCAGAAGTGACACAGTACATCGACCGTTGAAAGCTAACTCCCAACTGAATCAACATATCTTCATCACCCCGGCAATGTTGCCTGTAGTAATCAACAAGATAAGGTGGCAAAAAATGCAACATATCTTGCATTAATAATGTGGGAGGAATGCCAGCAGTACCGACTGGAAATACATCAGCGTAAAGAATACCATAATGAAAGTCTTTCTGGTCTTCTGGTACTTGACGCGCTTGAGCATTATAAGATTTTGTCCCCCGGAAAGGTGCGGTGCGGTAAAAAACTGCTTCTACATAAGGTAATGCGGCTTCGTATAGCCACATGAAACCCTTGGATTTGGGAACAATTTCGTAGCATTCGCCACGAATATAAACGTGATGATAAATGGGACGACCTGCGATCGCAAATATACCATCAACTATGAAGCTCATCGCCTCTGGGACACTGCTAATGCTACCTTCGTCATAGCGGTCTGACATTTCAAAGAATACTGGGGCCATGATTTCCCAGAATAAGCCCAGATTAGCGTAGTATGACATCTGGCGGCACTGTTCCAAAAACAGATCGGGGAACAGCTTGTAAAGTCCCAGCATGACGGGGTTTCCTTGGAAGTAAGCTTTAATTGCCCTGTCGGCGTTGGCTTTGTATTCGTCTGAATCTAGGTAAGGGTCAAATTGCCCACCCATCCCTCTGTGCCACAACATCGCCCGCATACAAGCTTCTGCAAATTCCATGTTAATGCGATCGTGGAACAAGTGATGCAACAACTTTGGCATTTTGAAAGTTTCACCCTTCTCAATAAATGCCAAAAGTTCGGGATGTGCAGTCGCTTCACCGCGCCAAATTCGTAAATCGGCATCATCACCAGCGTAATGATTATGCAGTTCTAAATACTCTTTGGGTAAGAAGTATTTAAAGAATGGTAACGGGTTTAAAAATTCGCGTTCGGCGATATAAAGTAGGTCACGCCAGTAGAAATCCATCGGTACAGCATAAGCTTTGTATAAACCGATGATTTGCATTAAATTTTCTGGGGTATCGGGTAACATTGCACCGCCTGCTTCTAAGCGGTGAATTACTTCGGCAAATTCGTGATTAGAAGGAGGTAGTTTAATTGCTGTTTTAATTGCTGTCATGGTAATCGTAAATTGGTAGAGACGCGATTTATCGCGTCTGGGGGATAGGTTTTGAAACGCAATTTATCGCGTTTGGGGAGATAGATTTTAAGACGCGATAAATCGCCGTCTCTACAAGTGTTTTGATGTATTTTCTATTTCAAGGCTACTTCAGAGATTACGGTTTTTTCTAAGGGGGGAATTGCAGCCACCATTGTTGTAGTTGTAGATTCACTCCAACGGACTAACCAAGTAGGTTGTACTCCTAAAAAGATGATGAAAGCTGCCAAAATTAAAGCTGGGATTTTCTCAGACCAAAGGACTTTGGGATAGTAAGCTAAGTTATCAAGTCTGCCAAAACAGGTGCGGTTGAGAAGGATGACAAAATAAACTGCGGTTAATCCACTAGCGACTACACACAAAATTGTCGGGATGGGAAAGATAGAGAAACTACCTTGAAAGACGATGAATTCAGCGATGAATCCTGTTAAACCGGGAATACCTGCGCTAGCCATCCCACTTAAAACTAGTAAGGCGCTAATTAGAGGCAAACCGCGTATGGGACTCATTAAGCCATTGAGTTTATCTAACTCGCGTGTACCAACTTTGGCTTCTACAACTCCTACTAAGTGGAAGAGGATGGCTAAAATAATGCCGTGGCTGAACATTTGGGCGACTGCACCCACAAGTGCTAAGGGAGTACTAGCAGCACCAGCTAGCAAGATATAGCCCATGTGACCAACGGAACTGTATGCTACCATGCGCTTGATGTCTTTTTGAGCGATCGCAACTACTGCCCCATAGATGGCGCTAATTGCTCCCCAAATTGCCAAAGTCGGTGCAATAATACTCCAAGCGTGGGGAAACATACCCAACCCAAATCGCAGCAATCCATAAGTTCCCAGTTTTGCTAACACGCCACCGAGAAGAATGGCAATTGGTGCTGAAGCCTCAACATAAGCATCAGGTAGCCAAGTATGGAAGGGAATTAAGGGAATTTTAATCCCAAAACCTAATACTATTCCTGCTAGTAAAAGTATTTGTTTTGCTGTTGACAGATTTTCTGTAGAGACTGCATCAAAAGCAAAATTGGTAGAACCACTCAGCCACACCATGCCTAAGAATGTCGCCAGAATTAATGCTCCCGATACAGCAGTATAAATCAGGAATTTCATCCCAGCATAACTCCGTTTTGTTCCTCCCCAAATGGAAATTAGTAAATAAAAGGGGATTAATTCTAGTTCGTAGAATAGGAAGAATAGTAGCAGATTTTCAGCAAGGAAAGCACCTGCAACTCCACCACTAACTAACAAAATCAGGGAGTAGAACAGCCGGGGGCGTTCAGTTTCTTTACTACTGCTGTAAATAGAAATCCAGGTGAGGAGGCTATTTAACACCAACATCAAGATTGAAAGTCCATCAACACCTAATTGATAGCTTAAGCCAAGGGTTTCATTCCAGGGTAAATACTCTTTAAATTGCATTCCTGGATTGCTGATATCAAATTTTAGTAGGATAAACAGGTTCCAGAAAAGAACTATTCCTGAAAAGATTAATGCTATTAAACGAATGCGATGCTTAGGGATACTTATCGGTAATATTGCTATCAAAAGAGCAGCGAATATCGGTAGCCAAATTAAGACACTTAACATGGTAATTTTGTCCTTTGTTCTTGGTCATTTGTCCTTTGTCTTTTGTCCTGTATGACTTACTGTTAGCCAATGACCAATGACTAATGACAAAGGACAAAAAATCTAACTTACTAAACTAATTTCTCCAGTATCTAAATCGTAATAGCCACCGACTATTTTCAGCTTCTCAGCTTTGATTAACTCAGATAAAACTGTCGATGATTTCAATTTTTCAACTTGCGCTAAAACATTTGCTTTACAAGCATTTGCTAACTTATCTCCTGATTTATTTTTTGAGCTTTCTACACTTGGTTTAATAGCTTCAAGCAAACTTCCAATTTGCCCTGGGACTTCAGCACCTTTAATTGCGGCCTCTACTGCACCGCATCTTTCATGCCCCACGACCATGATGACTTTGGAACCTAATACTAAGCTGCCAAATTCTAAGCTACCAATTTGCTGTGTCGTGGCAATATTACCAGCTATCCGGCAGACAAATAAATCTCCAAGTCCTTGGTCAAAAACAATCTCTGAAGGAACTCGTGAATCTGCACAACCTAAAATAGAAGCGAAGGGTTTTTGACCTTTGGCAACTTCGACTAAACGTGAATATGTTTGGTCGGGATAACGACGTTTTCTTTTAGCAAATCTTTCATTTCCATCTAATAGCTCTTGCAATGCTTTATCGGGCGTAATATCTTCTTGTACTGGTTTTTTTTCGGCTGCAAGTAGTTTTGAACCAAGTCCGGCTGTCAATACACCTGTACCGATCGCACCTGCACCAAACTTCAATAAACCTCTTCTGGAAAGATTGATTTGGGGATGTTGTATGCTCATAAAGTTCTCCTCACAATATTAACTAATTCGTAATTCGTAATTCGTAATTCGTAATTATTGGCGAAACACTCGATCGTAATTATCTTTATTGGTAGTCGTTAACTGTTGAGACTCAAGTTATCAACTCATTCAACTCATTTAATTACGAATTACGAATTACGAACTACGAATTATTTTACTGCTATCCAATTGTCGAGATTTGAAAAACCAAATTTAAAAATTGCATTCCCCAATAAGGCCAAGTTACCCACATTCCTAAAACGCTCACTCCTAGAAGAACGGTGAGTGCATAAAATTGGGTTTGTCCAGAGGTGCTGTATTTGAGACCTTCGCCACCTAATAGCGAAAATAAACCAACAAAATTAACGATGCCATCGACTACGAAGCGGTCAATCATATCGGCAAGTTGGGAAATTTTGGCAACTCCAAAAATGATGGTCATTTTATAGAGTGTGGGGGTGTAAAAGTCGTATGCAAATAAATCTTGTAATCCTTTCCAAGGGAGGCGAATCGGTTTAGGAATATTGCCTAAGTAAATCACGCCAGTGATGCTGCAACCGAAAATACTCGACCAAATTAAAAGCAGTGCAACATCTTTATTGAGACTTGCCCAATCGGGTAAAAGTGATAAGCTTTGCAACACTAAAGGAAGATGTAGACTGACACCAAGTAGAATGATCGTTGGCAAAATCATCGGCCAGTGGGCTTCAGGCGATCGCTGACTCATTTGTGTGGCTTTACCACCAAAAATTAAGCCGAATTCTCTGGTTAAACTCACGGCTGTTAAAGCATTTACTGCAATCACTACTGCCACTAACCAAGGTTGCGTTTCCCACAAACCATCTGCTAGTTTCACCAACGCCCAAAAGCTACCCAGTGGTGGAAAACCAATTAATCCCAATGTCCCGACGATAAAAGCGATCGCAGAAATTGGGCGACGTGTCCACAATCCGCCTAATTGGGTGACATCTTGGGTGATACTATTCCAGATAATTCCTCCGGTACTCATCACCAATAGGGCTGCGGATATGGCATGGGTAAGTACTAACAATAGCGCTGCTTCATATTCTTGCACTCCCACGGCGATGAATACTAAACCCATGTATGCACTGACAGAATAAGATTGGCAGCGTTTAAGATCGATTTGAGCGATCGCAATTAATGAAGCACCCAACGCTGTCACGACTCCAATTCCCACCATCGCTGAGGAAACTACGGGCGAAATGGTTAACACAGGTTGCAATTTAATCAGCACCCATGCACCACTAGCGACTACTACCGAATTCCGCAAAATCGTACTGGGAACCGGGCCTTCCATCGCTTCATCTAACCACAGATGCAGGGGAAACTGGGCACACTTACCCATCGGCCCAGCAATTAAGGCTAAACCTACCAGTGTCATTGTTGTCGGGTTGACGTTAGCTGTAGCCGCCCACTGGGCTAGTTCTGGATAACTCCAAGTGCCGGCGAGGGGCCACAATGCCAATACGCCCATCAGCAAGAATAAGTCTCCCACCCGCTTGGTTAAGAAAGCATCTCTCGCACCTGAGACTACCAACGGCTGGCTAAACCATAAACCGACTAGTAGGTAGGTTCCTAGCGTCAGGACTTCCAAAATTACATAGCTGAAGAACAGGTTATTACACAAAGCAAGGGCGCAAAGTCCCGCTTCAAATAATCCTAATAAAGAATAGAAGCGTCCCCAACCCCAATCCATCTCCATGTAACCGATAGCATAAATCTGCGCCAGCAAATTCAAGCCAGTAATCACAACTAAAGCGCCGACACTCACTGAGGATATTTCCAAAGCAATTGTTAGGTCTAAACCAGCCGTAGATAACCACGGAATAAATACTTCTTGGGCTGGGTGATTCCAAGTTGCTTGTAAAGCGATCGCACTATGCACAAACGCCAAAAATGTCATCACCAAGTTTACATAACCCGCCGGTCTTGGTCCCGTTTTCCGAATGATCCCCGGCGACCAAGGCACGGCTAACAAGCCACCGATTAAGGCATAGCACGGAACTAGCCAAACAGTCTCTAGTAGAAACTGAGCCATTAATTCACCTCTATATTTTCATCAAAAGTTAGGGGTTCTAAATCAACTAGCGTTGATCCCTGTTAACCCAGCCATGTCTACGACGAGTTATGACGCTCTCTACGAGACGCTAAAAGCGAAGGTTGACTAATGCAAATTTATCTTTATTTAATCTTGTTAGAAACAGCTTACCGTTATATTTGTCAAAAGGGAATTACTTTATCTAAATAAATTTGAGATAATTGATCTAAAGAAATCTTATATAAAAAACTATTTGAGTAATGAATAATAGCTATTGTTTTTTATCTATGAATTAACTGTTAGCTTAATCAATATTCATCATTAGTTTTTCTTTGTTGACATAAATGACAAAAGACGCAATCAGTTGCGTCTTTCTCTACAAGTCAGCTAAATGTAGTTTACACTTTGGTAATTTTGTCAATCTGCCAACAAACAGAAATAATTGCAGGCGCTTGGTCAAATTGGCTGATGGGGGCGGGTTTCATGTCGCGGTAGTCCAGGAGTTGGACTACGATGAGGTAAGCGATCGCTAAAATCACCGAAATCGCACCTGTAAGAATAGCAATTAATTTTGAACGTTCCATCAGTATTTCCTGTAATGCAAGTAGAATAACTGTATTGAGTCATCGATGAGAATTGCGATGGCTACGCTAGCTATTGGCATCGCTATGACTGCAACCACAAAAAAATTTACTTTTGCAGAGTATCTTAAGTATAACGATGGCACGGATACTCAATATGAATTGGTAGATGGAGAATTAATTCCCATGAGCCTTGGCACTGGCAAGCACGGTGGCATCTCCAAGTTTTTAGAACGAAGCTTTGATGATGAAAGTGCCAAAATTGGCCAGAATTGGACAGCACAAAAGTTTTCTGTCGGAGTGCGTTCGCCACGCGGGGGACGCTGGGACACCTCACGAATTCCAGATGTAGTAGTATTACCAACACAGCAATGGGAAGCACTTTCTAATCGAGAGGCTGTAATCGAACTCAACGAAACTCCCCCCATATTAGTGGTAGAAGTCGTCAGCGAATCTACACAAACTACAGACTATCGCAGCAAACGTTCTGAGTATGCTGTTCTGGAAATTCCCGAATATTGGATTGTTGACCCGATTCAAGAGATAGTAACAATATGCACTCTAGTAGAAGGGTTCTATGATGCTGTTGCATTCCGAGGACAAGAACGCATCATCTCTTTTACTTTTCCACAATTGGATTTGAGTGCCGAACAAGTCTTGACAGGACGGAAGTGAACTCTCAATTACTACCGATGTGCGATCGCTAAAAGACATGAAACCGCTCGTCCGCCGGAAATTGAAATTCCCGTCTCATAGCTAAAGTCATCTGAAGATGACTAAATATCACCAAAAACCTCCAGTCTACTTCAGTAGACTTAAGCTACGCCCCAGTAAGAGCGCCCTTTATGGCGGGGCTTCATACCCATGTTCCGCTCCGCTTCACAGCTTCTTTGCGAGACGCTACGCGAACGGGACTCTTCTCTTCCTCCCCCTGCTCCCAGCAAGAACTGCCCCTCCGCCTCTTCGGTGAGGTAATAAAAAGCTCTAACCCTGCTCCTCGTAAAGTTGAAATTGCGTTCAGTGTATCTGCATACATTGGGTGGTGTGGCTGTACGCTTAGTAGCAATAAGTTAGTATCAACAAGATAAGTCACTTAAATATCTTCAGACTCTTCATCATCGTATATTCCTGCCCGACTTAAAGCATACTCTGATAATAAAGGTGTATCTCGCCTATGGCTCTCTGCCCATTCCCGAAAAGCTGTTATCCACTCAAGAGCCGTTGCAGTTTTGTAAAATGGTTGCTCCTGTTTTGATTTCATCAACTGCTCAAGCAATGCATCTAAATGTGGCTTAACCACTTCAGCAGGGAGCTTAGTTACGTTTGCTAACACCTGCACAACGCCTTCTAACTCTTCTCTATTAACCTCTGAGGGTAATGGTACTATTTGATTATTATTGTTGACCACGCTCCTAGCTCTCCATAAATAATATCGTATCTACTTTCTTCATTCTCAGGTAGTTTTGGAATGTAGAGTTAAATTTTTCCAAAATGTCTTTAACTGAAGAAATTCTTTCCCAATTACCAGGCAATGTTTTAGGAGGATTGCGCCAAGGCGATCGCATCCTCACATCTGGGCGTGAAAACTCCGCACCAGTGCCAACGCTAGTTAAAGAAAGTCAACAGCCTTTAGGCGATACTGACTTCGATATAATTATTTGCGGTGGCACTTTAGGGATTTTAATTGGTTGCGCCTTGGCGGTGAAGGGATTGCGGGTAGCGTTGCTGGAAAGGGGTATTTTGCGGGGGAGGGAACAAGAATGGAATATTTCTCGCAAAGAATTAGATGTATTTGTGGAATTGAACTTGCTGACTGAGGAAGAATTAGAGAGTGCGATCGCCACTCAATATAACCCAGCACGAGTTAGTTTTGCTGGCGGTACAGAAGTTTGGGTAGAGGATGTCTTAAATATCGGCGTAGATCCAGTTTATCTACTCGCTACCTTGAAAACTCGATTTCTTGCCGCCGGGGGAAAGTTGTTAGAAAACACACCTTTTACCGAAGCAGTGGTTCATCCCGATGGGGTGATGGTAAATAACCAATTCAAAACTCGGTTATTAATCGACGCGATGGGACATTTTTCACCCATCACCCAACAAGCCCGCCAAGGCAAAAAACCAGATGCGCTGTGCTTGGTTGTGGGAAGTTGCGCTCAAGGTTTTCCAGAAAATAACTCAGGCGATTTATTATTATCATTCACATCCTTGCAGAATCAATGTCAATACTTCTGGGAAGCCTTTCCAGCTAAGGATGGTAGAACCACTTACTTGTTTACCTATATGGATGCAGAACCTCAACGTTTGAGTTTAGAAGCTCTATTTGAAGAATATCTGCGTCTTTTACCAGAATATCAGGGAGTGGAGTTGAGCAAACTGAAATTTCAACGGGCGCTATTTGGTTTCTTTCCCACCTATCGCCAAAGTCCCTTAAAAACCCCTTGGAATCGCATTCTCCCAGCCGGAGATAGCAGTGGTAGTCAATCTCCCTTGAGTTTTGGTGGTTTTGGGGCGATGGTGCGTCATTTGAAGCGTTTAACTTATGGCATTTACGAAGCGCTGGAAACAGAACAATTATCTGCACAAGCTTTAGTACAGCTACAACCCTATCAGCCAAGTTTAACTGTCACCTGGTTGTTTCAAAAGGCGATGAGTGTTGGTGTAAATCAGAAAATTGCCCCAGATCAAATTAACCAACTACTTTCGGCGGTATTTCAGGAAATGCAACAGTTGGGTACACCAGTGCTAAAACCATTTTTACAAGATATCGTGCAGTTTTCGGCACTAACGCAAACACTGTTAAAAACTGGTTTATATCATCCTGGAATAGTTGCCAAGATAATTCCGCAAGTAGGTTTAGCAAGTTTGTTAGATTGGATGTTACATTACAGTAATTTAGGTGTATACACTGCCTTGTTTTCGCTAAGTCCAATGCTAGAAACGTGGATTAAGAATCAACCAAAAGCACAACAATATTATTGGCATCGTTTGATTGATGCTTGGAAGTATGGTTCTGGCGGTGATTACTCAGATGAAACTTAGAATTTTATCGGTGTGAGGATAATATGATTGAACGAAAATCATCAGGAATCAAATACTTTGCAGTGCTGATTGGATTCCTGCGCGATCGCCAAGGATTTCTAGAGGAAGTTCGTCAAGGGATAAGATTACCAAATAAAATCATTTCGCTATTAGTTTGCAGTTCTTTATTTATCGCTGCCTATGGCGGAATCATTGGTGCATACCATAGCTGGATGCAGGCTATATCTTCCGCCATTAAACTCCCAGCCCTCTATTTAATTACACTTTTGATTTGTATCCCGACGTTGTATTTTGCTAACATTATCTTTGGTTCCAAGCGGACTTTTGGACAGCATTTAGCATTAGTTTTAACTGCGGTTTCTGTCACCAGCGTACTTTTATTTAGCTTTGCACCAATCACATTGTTTTTCTTAATTACCACCAATAATTACCAATTTTTGATTTTGTTAAATGTCTTTATATTCGCCATAACTGGATTTATTGGTATTTCGTCTTTATATCAAGCCACAAGTTTAGTTTTAGAACAAGATGATGAAAGTAGGAAGACACGCCAAAAGATTTTACAATTTTGGCTATTTCTTTACGCGTTCGTAGGTAGTCAGCTAGGATGGACTCTCAGACCGTTTTTTGGCACGCCTGGTTCGGCTTTTGAACTATTCCGCGAAAGAGAAGGTAATTTTTATTTAAGTGTCATTAAATCTCTTAGCTATCTCTTTGGATTCCGCTAATTAATCATTAGTAATTCCATAAAATATAAAAAGTATCAAAATTGCAATTGACTTGTATTCAGCTAGATAACACAGTGCTAGCTTTACCCAAATTGCAGTTTATTGATTACAAGGTGGTTTCATGAAAGAATTTGTAATTGGCAGTTTGTTAACACTTTTGATTCCTGTCGGATGCACACTAGCTCAACCCGTACCATCCAGACAACCAGTTAAACCTGTAACTACTCCTAAACCAACTACTATTAGGCTGAAAGACAACAGTATCTTGACTGCTGACAAATTGATTCCACAAGCTAAAATTATTGCTAGGGTCAACAAAAAAAACTGTCATTAAATCTATCAAACTTGTGTATTTTGGTGAACATCTAGCCACCTATAAAAAAGCGGTTGGTGTAGAGTCAGAAAATCCAGAATAGGGATTTTGGTTAATTGCAATTTAACTCAATGGGGTTTTGAGTTGAAGACTATTTTGTTTCAATCCCTAATAGGGATTTAGGTTAATTGCAATTTATTCGCCTAATAGGAGTCAGCTATGAATGAAGTTTCAATCCCTAATAGGGATTTAGGTTAATTGCAATTACAAATCCATATCCGTAGGCAGTGCGATTGATGGGTTTCAATCCCTAATAGGGATTTAGGTTAATTGCAATAAAGCTGCAATTAATAACTGTAGCTTTACTTCTGGTTTCAATCCCTAATAGGGATTTAGGTTAATTGCAATAATATTTTCATCTGTTTCGACAGAATTAGTAACAGCGTTTCAATCCCTAATAGGGATTTAGGTTAATTGCAATTCACGTTGGTTAACCGAAAAAGCTCAACTAGTATTTGTTTCAATCCCTAATAGGGATTTAGGTTAATTGCAATAACAAAAAAAATAAAAAAGGTGATAAACCTAAGAGTTTCAATCCCTAATAGGGATTTAGGTTAATTGCAATATAGTCCAGATGGCTCTCTAGGCTGCATTAAGCTGTTTCAATCCCTAATAGGGATTTAGGTTAATTGCAATACGGCGTGTCACCTAACTACCCCTCATGGCTGGGAGTTTCAATCCCTAATAGGGATTTAGGTTAATTGCAATGATATCTGGTATACCTTCATAATCAGAATGAAGACAGTTTCAATCCCTAATAGGGATTTAGGTTAATTGCAATGATTAACATAAGGGTATCCGGGGAGGGGGGCGAGTTTCAATCCCTAATAGGGATTTAGGTTAATTGCAATGGTTACGCATAAATGCTATACCCAACTACAAATCCGTTTCAATCCCTAATAGGGATTTAGGTTAATTGCAATAAGTACTCTCAAGAGCGTTTCTATGGGGAATGCTGTTTCAATCCCTAATAGGGATTTAGGTTAATTGCAATGAAACAATGCAGGCGGAAGCTGTGCGCCTCAACATGGTTTCAATCCCTAATAGGGATTTAGGTTAATTGCAATGCTGGAAGCTGAAAGCGCTGCTGTATTTGGTTTTCAAGGTACGGTTGCGCGAATAAGTAAATCATAACACAGGGAATAGTCATAGCACAAGATGCAAATCGTTGAAACGCAGTCCCCATAAGGTGCGCGGATGGTTTAAAGGTATGATTGCCCTCAAAGCCTTGTATAGATGGAGCATACAGCCTTTTTTGCTCCTTCTCATTTTGTACACCTACCCATCCGCGCATAAGGCAAGAAAATTAGTCTAATTAGCGATCGCTACCACCATTAAAATAAGCGATCGCCTGACACTTGCATACCTTAATTTACCAAGTCAGGGAATACCTCTTGCACAGCCGGATGTACTAATTGATGATTCTGCACATTCACACCTTTAGCTAAGGCTGGGTTAACTTCCAGTGCCTTAATTCCCAAATTCGCCAACTGGACAACATAAGGTAATGTACTGTTATTGAGTGCCTGAGTTGCTGTCCAAGGTACTGCACCTGGCATATTGGGAACGCCATAATGCACTACGCCTTCTTCAAGGTATACCGGATTTGTGTGGGATGTAGGGTGTAAGGTTTCTATGCAGCCGCCTTGGTCAACGGCTACGTCAACTATTACCGAACCAGGACGCATTTTTTTGACCAATTCACGAGATACTAGTATTGGCGCTCTACGTCCTAACACTAAAACTGCACCGATGAGCAAATCGGCTTCTTTGACTGCGGCTTCAATATGAGCAGAGTTGCTATAAATCAATTCGACTCTAGAGCCAAAGAGGGTTTCTAAGTAAGATAAGCGTTCAACACTTACATCTAAAATCTGGACGATCGCACCCACGCCCACAGCAATTTTAGCTGCTTCTGTGCCGACAACACCACCACCTAAAATTACGACTTTACCTGGTTGCACTCCAGGAACACCGCCTAAAAGTACACCTCTACCACCTTGTTGACGTTCTAAGAATCTGGCCCCAAATTGTACTGCTAACCGACCGGCAATTACGCTCATGGGGGTGAGCAAGGGTAATCTGTTAGCGCCTGGTTGTTCTACAGTTTCGTAAGCGATCGCAGTTGTGCCAGAATCAATTAAATGCTCTGTCAACTTGCGATCGGCTGCTAAATGTAAATAAGTAAATAATATCTGCCCTTTTTGCAAAAAATTATACTCAGATATCAGCGGTTCTTTGACTTTAACAACCAATTCCCGATTCCAAGCCGTTTCTGATGTGGGGACAATTTCGGCTCCAGCACTTCTGTAATCATCATCGGAAAAACCAGCACCATTACCTGCTTGTGTCTGCACAAAGATGCTATGACCATTTTCTCGCAGCACCCGCACACTAGAAGGACTTAACCCTACCCGAAACTCTTGATCTTTATTTTCCTTAGGAACACCAATTTCCATATATCGCCTCTGATAATTTTTTTGTTTAACTGTAGCCTGCCAATTTCCAGCTTGCTACTTTCCTATTGCCGCTGACCTATTACAGATAGCTGCATTAGAGATAATTAATCTGTGTTCAAAGTTTCTCAATTAAATCTGAGTAGCCCCAAACTCCTACCCTTGACTATTGCCCCAGTATTTATACAATATATAAAGAATAGTAACAATTTATTAAAAGAGCGATTGTATAGCTCCCGACTAGGAAGCTATTGCTGAATTTCTCAAGTCATCTTGGCATTCAAGCAGTGTAATCGGTCTTATAAGTTACCAAGTGTAGGGTAAAAACCCCCACTTTCTTCGACTTCTGCCAGAAGTCTGATATCAATTCCCGTTTGCCGAAAAAAGGTTTCTAAAAAAAATGACACAAACACAACCAACAATTACACCTAAACTAGAAGAGCCGAAGTT
Source organism: Nostoc sp. (assembly GCF_036916655.1). Taxonomy (GTDB): domain Bacteria; phylum Cyanobacteriota; class Cyanobacteriia; order Cyanobacteriales; family Nostocaceae; genus Nostoc. The sequence goes on along the minus strand of NZ_JBALFY010000025.1, from coordinate 189,586 downwards.
TGGCTTTAACGAATATGCCGAACGCTTGAATGGTCGAGCCGCAATGATTGGCTTCGCTTTGCTGCTGGTGATTGAATATGTCACCAATCAAGGGGTGCTATCATGGCTGGGTCTAAAGTAGTGCCATCAACAAGCACAATTTTGAAGTTGTAAGCTAGTGGTCTGTCAAGAACTAATTGACGATAAATTTTCTGTAGAGACGGCGATTTATCGCGTTTCTCTAACCGCCAAAATGAATTTGACAGACCACTAGTACCGCAAGGCGGAATTCAAACAAAATGACGCTCTCTACGAGACGCTAAAAGCGTAACTTGCTTCCCTGTAAGGGTACGCGGACTCACTAACGCTGCGCTAACAAAATTCAAAATTAATACAGCGTAAGCGTTTCATTGATTTTGAATGGATGCTTTATTTACGCCGTGTTGTACTAGTAATCAAAAGAGTTTCAACCAGTTGGAACAACCAATTGGTTTTGACTTCAATAATTGATAGCGGAGTAGTTCGCCCTAGATACTTTAAATTAGACTTATTCATAAATAATTGCCCTAAAATGTAAGTAAGAGAGGAATCGAAATACCTATTTTTGATGGAAATATCATAGACTTGCAACTAGCCGATGCAAGGCGATTAATGACTAAACTTCCTCCCCTACTAAAGAAAATCATAAATTAGTGTCTGCCTTGGATGATAAAGGCAAATTACGGGTGAGGTATTCTTGGTAAATATACACAAAAGGTGAACAGGAACCAAGCAAGCTGTGATGAATGCTGTATTACCTCGTTTTTTGAAGTCAACCTACCGAAAAGAGCCATTAATCAGTGTATTGATGACGATGGGCGTTATGGATGCCCTGATTGGCGGATTGAATGATAGCTGGTCTTTGTTTGCTTTTGGTTTGGGAACGGCAGGGATAGCGCTAGGCTTTAAGTTGTGGCGTTTCCAGCAGCGTCGTCCTTTACCAGAGGAACCTGTAGCGCAACATTATTTGCCCTCTCCTTCTTCTTCTAGTACGCCCTTACCAATGTTAAGCGTTTCTAAGAAAAAACCGCCTCTTTAAGAATTTGCAGAGTTATTACCAAATAACTCTGCAAAATTAATTTGGGTTTAACTGTATTTATAAAAGTGAGGAAAAAGAGTGAGTAGTGAGGGAAGAGGTGGCGGTAATTTTCTGCGGCCGTATATTATTTTGGCATTTATGGCAGCTGTTGCCCTTCCAGTGACTATCTGGAAAGGGTTTTACATTCATCAGGCTCATGCTGCTATTGAAGTAACGCCAAACTCCCAAGCTACTAGCAACTTTGCTAATGCCCAATTACTTTACACACTTAGAGGACATAACGGAACCGTCAAATCCCTTGCTTTCAGTCCAGATAGCAGAATTCTTGCGAGTGGAGGTGCAGAAAACGAGGGTATAATTCGCCTATGGAATCCAACAAATGGCAAAAAGTTGGCGGATATCAACAAAGCACACAAAGCAGCCATAGAATCTTTAGTAATTTCGCCAGATGGTCAAACCCTCGCTAGCTGTAGTGATGACAACACGATTAACCTCTGGAGCCTGAAAAATTTTAGATTTAGCCGCTCTTTTGTTGGACATACCAGTAATGTATTATCTTTAGCGGTGTCTCCTGATAGTAAAATTCTCATCAGTGGAGCTTTGGATGGGATTCGTCTCTGGGATTTGCTACAGCAGCGCCCTCTAGGGACTCTAGTCAGCTTTGATAATTTGATTTATACCCTGGCTATTAGTCCTGATGGGCAGACCTTGGCTAGTGGTGATAATAAGGGTGTAATCAAGCTGTGGAATTTGAGTACTGGTAAATTAATCCGTGAATCAGTAGCTCATTCTAATGCTGTTAGCGCTGTTATCTTTACACCAGATGGAGAAACATTAGTTAGTGCTAGCCGCGATCGCACCATAAAACAGTGGAATATTAATACTGGAGAATTAGTCCGCACCTTTACAGGACATAATAACTGGGTAAATGCGATCGCTATTAATCCTGATGGACAAACCCTTGCCAGTGCCGGCAGAGATGGAATTAAATTGTGGAATTTAACTACAGGCGAATTAATAAATACCCTGAGTGGACATACAGACTGGGTAAGTGCGATCGCTTTTAGTCCCAATGGTAAAATTCTTGCCAGTGGTGGATTCGATCGACAAATCAAGATTTGGGGGATTCCAGTAAAACGTAAATAATCGCGAACTACTAGTGAAGTAGAACCCCGACTTCTTTAAGAAGTCGGGGTTCTAGATTGTCTTATATTTTGACCGAAAAGGGCCTGGGGACTTCAGCATTTACCATATTTGCTAAAATTTGGTCTTGCCTTTTTAGAGTTGTTATAGTAAAAAATCAATCAAGGATCGGATAAAATCTTGCCAAAACAAGCCAAAATCAATGATAGTCGCAACCAAGAGCGATGTTTACAACGGGCTACGCCTACCCCAAATGTTGCATAACTGTGAATACTTGATGAAAATAGAGCCGAGCTAATATCTAATCCAGGAAATTACTGTAAGTATAAACATAGGGAATTTCAAATCATCTATGCAGCTACTTGCCCTCTAGACCGGAACAAATTTTGAACTTAGACAATCTTAGAAATGGTCATCGTCAGTAAATGCACTCAAGTAAAAATCACTATCTTGGCTAAAGCAAAGGTTTATAGCGCTGAAGCGCAATTTCAAACATTAGATAACTTGCTACTTAAATAATGTTTAATTTTCCCGAACTGCTTTTGATCCCCATTTCGATAGAATGACTAGGCAGAACCCTAAAACTAAAAACCGCTTTTGACTGCGACGCCCATGAATCAATTGAACAATGGTTTTACGCTATTTCTGAGTCTGCTAGTCGAGGCGATGCCTTTTTTGCTTCTTGGGGTTTTATTCTCCAGTTTGCTGCTATTTTTTGTTGATGAGCGCAAACTCGTAGAAAAAATGCCCACAAATCCGCTGCTGGGTGCTTTAGTTGGCAGCATGATTGGCTTTTTATTTCCGGTGTGTGAGTGCGGGAATGTACCGGTAGCGCGGCGGTTCCTGATTCAGGGAGTACCCACACCAGTGGCAATTGGTTTTTTGCTAGCAGCACCAACAATTAACCCAATTGTAATTTGGTCAACTTGGACAGCATTTCGAGATCAGCCAGAAATAGTAGTCTTACGAGTCGTATTTTCTCTAGCAATTGCCACAATTATCGGGTATGTTTTCAGTTTTCAAAAGGACTTAAATCCGATAATTCAGCCTGCGATCGCTCGTTATATGAAGTTTAACCCATCCGCGCCGCCTGAAACCAAGCGCCGTGGGAAGCGTTACCAAGCGCAAGAGGATGCAACAGTACCAAATCTCTTGCAATCTGGGACTTATATCTTAGGAGGAAAAGCAGGTATACCTCTGCGGATAGATGCTAATTTAGTACCGCCTACCTCAGCGTCTACGACCAATAAACCGTTAGCAGCGAAACTGCGTCTAGTGGTGGATAATAGCATCCAAGAATTCCGAGAACTCGGTGGAGTCATGGTTGTAGGAAGTGCGATCGCAGCAGCGATTCAAGTTCTCGCTCCCCGTGAATTAATTCTCAGTTTGGGTGCTGGCCCCATTACCTCAATTGTGGTCATGCTGATATTAGCAGTAGTGGTGTCAATTTGTTCTACAGTTGATTCTTTCTTCGCCCTATCTTTTGCCTCAACCTTTAGCAGTGGTTCATTGTTGGCATTTCTAGTATTTGGGCCAATGATTGACATCAAAGGTATTGGTTTGATGTTATCCATTTTTAAACCCAAAACGGTCTTTTACCTATTTGCTTTAGCAGCACAATTAACATTTGTGTTCACCCTTTTCCTGAACTTGCACGTCTTTTAAAAAATTATTTGTCATTTGTCCTTTGCTAATGACCAATGACCCTTACGGGTTCAGTCACTCATGGGGGAAACCCCCAAGACCGTGCTGACTCACTAATGACCAATGACTAATGACTAATGACTAACAAAACCCCCAAATCTAAAATCCCAAATCTGTTACTCCCTTGGCTGGATGCTATAGCAATTACAGCTTGGGGAACTTTGATGTTGAGATATTGGTTAACTAACAAGCTGAACCTGTTGATTCACCCAAATTACATTTGGTTCGTGGTTGTGACTGGTATCAGCTTGATTATTATTGGTTTCTTCAAGATGCAGGAACTTTGGCAACGCCGTCGCCATGATGTGACATCAAACGCCCCGCATATTAGTTTATTTCCCCCTGGTTGGGGTAGTTCTTTGTTATTGACTACGGCGATTTTAGGTTTTATGATCACACCGCAAGTTTTTGCTAGTGACAAAGCACTCCAAAGAGGTGTAACGACTGATTTATTGGGAAGCACACGTGTTAAGCCTCAAGCCTTTCGCGCTACCGTTCGCCCAGAAGAGCGATCGCTTGTAGACTGGGTGCGTACTGTCAATGTCTATCCAGAACCAGATACATATACAGGACAAAAAGTCAAAGTACAGGGATTTGTCATTCACCCGCAGGATCTAGGAAAAGAATATTTGTTCTTAGCAAGATTTGTCTTAACTTGCTGTGCAGCAGATGCTTACCCTGTGGGATTGCCCGTCAAACTAAATAATCAAGAGGCTTATGGCGCTGATACCTGGCTGGAAGTAGAAGGACAAATGGTGACAGAAAATTTGTCAGGTAAACGCCAACTTACCATTGCTGCCACTTCTCTCAAAAAGATTCCTCAACCCCAAAATCCTTATAGTTATTAGTCATTAGTCATTTGCCCAATGCTCAATTCCCAATGCCCTATAACCAATGACTAAATCTAAAACATTTATTCAACCACTAGATCGGATCGCGATCGCATTAATGTTACTGCTGAGTCTGCTGATTGGGTTAATCATCTTACAAGGTGATGTGGTAACTGCTCGTGTCCGGGAATTCACTTGGCAAAATCAACAAATTGGGGCAGAAGATAATTCCTTCACCCTCACCTTCAGCCGCCCAATGGAAATCAAAAGCGTCGAGGATAACTTGAAAATTGAGCCACCCCTCGCAGGTAAATACAGTTGGGCAGGGCGGCGGATGGTTTATACACTGCTAACACCAGCACCTTATGGCACGAATTATAAAGTGCATTTACAGGGAGCCAAAGATAAGTTTGCCCTGCAAGAGGGCAACAATCGCCTGATACAGCCCTTTACGGGTAGCTTTCGTACACGCGATCGCGTTATCCTTTATATCGGCACTGATAAAGAAGAAAAAGGGCGGTTAGTTCTTTACAACTTGACCCAAGAACAAAAAAGGCTACTTACCCCTAAAGACTTGGTAGTAATAGACTTTGAATCATTTCCTGATGGGGAGAAAATTTTATTTTCTGCTCGCGCCGCAAACAATCAAGACTTACTTTCAGCCCAAATATATACAGTGACAACAGGCGTTTCTGCTAAATCTGGACAAAAAGCAGAACCAGAAGGCAAAGTTGACCTGACTTTAGATAGTAAAGATTATCAAAATCTGAAATTTGACTTATCTCCTGATGGACAAACTATTGTCATCCAACGGGGAAACAAAAATAATCCTGGCGACTTTGGACTCTGGTTTATGCCAGCAACCAGTGACGCTTCCGCAGAAAAACCCGTCCCGAAACGCCTCAAAAGCCAACCAGGCGGAGACTTTATGATCACGCCTGACAGTAAAGCTGTTGCAGTTGCCCAAGGACAGGGGGCAGCGATTTTACCACTGCAAGGTGATGCAAGTAAACCTTTAGATTTTCTGCCGCAGTTTGGTTTGGTACAGGCTTTCTCTAAAGATGGCTCTCAAGCAGCAATGGTAAGGTTTAATACAGATTACACGCGAGATTTGTTTTTAGTGACAAACCAAGGTGTGCAGAAACAACTAGTAAAAACAACAGGCTCAATTGTCAGTTGCCAATTCGACATCGCCTCACCCACTCTCTATTGTTTGCTGACACAGCTAGTATCCAAGGAACAATACATAGAACAGCCTTATGTGGTGGCAATTGATCTGAAAACCGGACAACAGAAACCACTGTTAGTACTGCCTCCCGCTCAACGGAATGTGCAAATGAGTTTATCATCCGACGGTTTGGGCTTGTTATTTGACCAAGTAGTACCGCAGACAAACACCACAGCATCATTACCCCCAAACACTTTAAAAACTGATGATGGAGATACCATAGCTACCAGTAGCCTGTGGTTGATGCCTCTATTGCCCATCGCTGATGCTACGACTGTTGAAATTAAACCAGAACAACTCCCCTTAGCCGGGTTTCATCCCCGATGGCTACCTTGAGAGGATAATTCGTAAGTCGATTTCGGCAGTTCAGCTGAACCTAATGGAGTTCAGTTCCATCCTTACGGAGCAGATAGCGATCGCTAATTAACTTTAAGACTACTCTACCTATTTCTGGATGCGTTTTCTCAATGACTGGTTGCACAATAACGCCTTCCATGATGCAGTCGGGACTGACTACACTATTGGCATTATTGAATTGAGACACCGCTTCCCAAGTGTAAGCACCGATATAAAGCATAGGTACTTTTGGCAAAGCAAACTCCTCGCAAAAAGCCACAAAATCGCTGTAATTGAGAAAATAACTGCCGCGACGCACAGCAAATATAGCAATTCCAATGTTCCCATTATTCAAGCCATATTTGATATCTTGTACGCCGTAGATTTCTCCAAAAATCTGAGTTCCTGGTGGAAGTTTCTGGAAAGCTTCGTTTTCGTTGTAAGCACGAATATAAACTAATCTTTTGTTGACTTCGCTGTTTTTCCAGAAGTAATTATGGCTACCAATTTTAGTTGTGCCATCAGCATCAACTAAAACAGTGAAGTTAGTTCCGTGCAACTTCTCTGTTACAACAACTTCTTCACCTTCGATGAGGATGTTTTTGTAACGTTTTAGGTTTTCTGGACTGGGGAATTTGTAATGTCCAATAACATTTTCTGCTTCTCCACTCATCCCTTGAGGTATTGGATATTCGTACTTTGTGACACCAAAATACTCTGTGTAGTCGTCTCCGACATTTCCTGTAAAGTTTTTACCAACGGGAATAAGCAAACCCTCAGAAAAAATTCCGCGAAGTTTGGCAGCACGTAGTTTTTTTGAGTAGTAGTTACGAATACCAAACTCATCTAAAAAATTTTCTGGAATCACACTATCAATAGGAAAGTAAAAAGCTAAATCTCCAGGGTGCAATTTACCTTTGACTATAATTACTTGATACCCCATATCTTCAATAGAGGCAATATCTAGCCGATCGGCATTGGGATGAGGATTAATGCTGTTGATTTTGACAACTTCAACTTTAAAAATACTCATAGCTCACCTCTTTGAAAACATCGAAATTACAAAATAGTAATTATTTGTTGATAATTTATCCAAGCTTCCCAAAAAATATAAATTGATAGTATTCCTAAGAAAATACGAAGCACTAAACTCACAGTATAATCTGGTAGTTTTGGCAACGTGCGAGTACTCATCTGAACGCCTAAAAGACCACCACATCCCAAAACTATACCTTGAGCAAACAGAATATTTCCCTCTAACGTGTGTCCTGTGCAGGCAGCTAAACCAGTGATGACAATCACACCTAAACTAGTTTGAATTGCTACTTTAATTTCTTCTCCCAGTAATAACATTTGCAACGGAACCATAATCGTACCGCCACCTAAGCCAAATAAACCTGCTAAAATCCCTGCTGCTCCCCCAGTGCCAATTTTAGAAACTAATGGGTTAAATACTGGGGGTGTATTCTCTATTTCTTTAAAGGCTAGTTGTTTACGAAGCTCAATTAGATAGATATTAGTGAGTAGTATGATGCCAAATGTAAAGAGTATTATATAGGATGGAATTTTATTGGCAAAATATACACCTATTCCAGTAGTTAGAAAAGCTGGAATTCCTAAATAGATTACTCGTTTAAAGTCAAAGTAGCCCATCCACCAATTTTGCAAACTCCCAGAAATTGAAGTAATCACAATAGCAAGGCTACTAGTAGCGATCGCCTGAACGGGAGTATAACCTAGTGTGACTAAAAGAGGAATTGTGATAATACCGCCACCTATTCCTAAAAGTCCAGCGATGACTCCCGATATTAAACCGCCACTCACTAAAATCAACCAACTAAAATCAATCATAAATAATTCTTTTTCTAGACAACTGATAGTGCTGAATGGGCATTGGGAAGAGGGGAAAACTTTTCTCCCTTGCTTCTTCCAGGCTCCCTCATCCCCGTACTGTCACCGGATGATTAACAACGCCACCGTAGAGCAATCCAGAATCATTCCACGGAACTGTAATCGGTTGTGTATTACCTAAATTGTCTGTAGCACGAGCCTGGAGAAAATATTCCCCAGGAAGTGGGTTCCATTCAATGTCCCAGCGTACCCACGCAAATGGAAAATTGGGTTCTCTCAGTCGTGCAAATTGCCAAGTTTTGCCGCCATCCAGGCTGACTTCTACACGTGCAATCTTTCCTTTCCCAGACCAAGAACGTCCACGTAGTAAACGGTTTCCAGCCGAAATATTAGCTGGCCAAGCCAACTCAAAAGCGCTCTTAACATTTTGATAGGTAATCAGCTTACCTTTATACGGTGCGATCGCTGGGTAGTCTGCACCAACTAGCACCATCTGTTCTGTTACCCACTGGGTATATATCGGTGTTTCAGAAACCTCAATCCGCTCAATCCATTTTACGTTGGCGTTTCCTCCCCAGCCAGGGAATAAGACACGGCAAGGCTGACCATGATCTGGAGGTAATGGTTCTCCATTCATGGCGTAGACGACGAGCGAGTTATCTGCTAATGCTTTGCTAATTGGAACTACACTGCTGAACTTGGATTTATTTGTCTCTTTTGAGTCCAGCGAATCTACATCTGCACCCTCTACGAGTACATCTTTGGCTGTGGATTTCAATCCAGCCCGCTCTAATAACATACCAAGTGGTACACCAGTCCACTCAGCCACACCAATCGCCCCAAGCCTCCAACGTGTTCCAGGAAGTGGTGTGTTGTAAGCTTCTTCAAAGAAGCGCCGACCATTAGCAGCACACTCAATGGCACAAGTGACTGAGACGGATGGCATGGCGATGATTTCATCGTAAGTAAACTCGCAAGGTGCAGAAACGCCAGTTCCATGAATTTGCAAACGCCACGTAGACGGGTCAAACGGGGGAGGTGTACTGCGGTTGTGAACATAGAACCAGTCATTAGGTACTAAATAACCACGCCCATACATCGTTTCCCAGTTCATCTCTAATGTGCCTTTGCTATGAGAGATATACCCTGGTGGTAATGGCTTAAGTATTTTACTGCCTTTAGTTTTAACAGCTGTCTGACTGTGAGCAGATGAAGGTTTAGCCAATCCCCCAATGGCTGTTGCGCCAACCATAGTAGCTAGTATTTTCAGAAAGCGCTGGCGCGAAATACCCGCATCTGTGCTTTTTTGCCAGATGCACTGCTCAACCCGTGTCTGTAAATAATCTTCTTGGTCAAAGAGGTTTTCATCGCTCAAGCTATTACCCCCTTTTAATTATTTGTAATTTTCAGTGGGTAGGGGCACGGCATTCATAGGTGTCAACTTAATGCGAAACCGCTTGCCCGCCGGGAATTGAAATTCCCGTCTCATAGCTAAAGTCATCTGAAGATGACTAAATATCGCCAAAAATCTCTAGTCTACTTCAGTAGACTTAAGCTATTAGCCCGGAAATTTATTTCCGGGCGGGCATGGAAGCCAACAGTTAAGCAAAAGTAGCTTAACTTGACACCTGTGGGCATTGCCGTGCCCCTACTGCCATATATTTTTTGGCGAGAAGAAGAGGCGAGATTAGCCATTTATCGCTGTCCAAACACCAGTTATCTGATCTTGTGTGTAGTTGGGCAAATAATGAGCAAATCCGTTTTTAGCTATTTGAGCGATCGCATTTATAAAGCGATCGCAGTCTTCTAATGTATTATATACTGCAAAGCTGGCTCGGATAATACTAGGAATGTTGCGCGTAATTCCTCTGTCTACTTCCTGAGCAATTTCGGAGTCTTGCTCGTCTGAAACATTCTTGAGTTTGCGAATGTATTCATACGTGCAGAAAGCCCCAGCCCGAACGCCAATGCCGTATTCTTGTGCCAGAATCTCTGCTACTAAGCGTCCGTCAAACCCATCAATATCGAAGGGAATAACATGGGCTAAATTATCTCCGGGAATATGCATTTTGACACCCGTAATCATCCCCAGCCGTGTATATGTAAATTCAACTAAAGAGTGTTCATATTGAGCAATGCGATCGCGCCCTACTGCTTCGATAATTTCAATCGCTTTGGCAATGGCGATCGCACCCATTGCGTTTGGTGTTCCAGGATCGTGGGCCCTTTCTGTATAAAAACGCTTGATCTCTAAATTTCTGGTGATATAAGGCAGGTTTCCACCACCAATTTGATAAGGGTAAGAGCTATCAAAAAATTCCTTTGGCCCTAGCAAAACCCCGGTTCCATAAGGAGCATACATCTTGTGTCCAGAGAAAGCCACAAAATCTAAATGACATGGGTCATCATCAGCACGCATATCTACTCGTTCATGCTGAATTAACTGACACACATCAGCAAATATCTTCGCGCCATACCGATGTGCTAAAGCTGCAATCTCGTAAATCGGAGGTCTATAACCTGTAATTGTCGAAGCACCTGTAATAGTTACTAACTTAATTTGCTCGGCTTCGGGGAGATTTTGGTGTGCTTTGAAGATATCTTCAATTTCTGCAACACTTACACTTCCATCCGGCTGAGTTCTATACTGCACAACTTCGTCTCTAGTCACCCAAGGCAGTAGGTTGGATGAATGCTCAATATCAGAAACTAAGATTTTCCCCGGTTTTTTTGCCCAAAGTGTCGCGGCTCCATTAATTGCTTCTGTTGTATTCTTCGCAAAGATTACATAGTTGTCTAAAGATGACCCTACAAAGTCTCGAATGATGTTTCGGCTAGCGTCATATTCTCGTGTAGTGATGATAGACTTTTGCCCAGAACCTCGATGTACGCTGCCATAAGTGTCAAGCATTTCGTCCACATGCTGCTTGACGGTTGCAAAGGGAGTGGTTGTAGCTCCATTATCCAAGTTTACGTACTTGATATAGTTTCCGTTGAGAGTTTTAACCTTGAAAAATAGAGACTCATCTGTAAATAACGGTCTGATTTCTTTGTCCCAAAAACTGTCAAAATTTTCTGACGACAGCGATAGTTTGGCAGCTTCTTGCTTGATATTTACACCTATTGCAAGTATATCGGTCATCTTTAGCACCCCTATTTTAAAATTGAATTTTTTGGACAAGCCTAACTGCCATAACGCTTTATTTCACACCCAAACCATCTTAATGGCAGTAATCATAGTCTTTATAACTACTTTTTCACTAGTGGAAAACTCGGTTACATAAATTATTCTTTAACAAAATGATTAAAAAGTGTATCCATGTTAATACTTAATTATTGTATATTTATTGTTAATAAAAATACAATGTAAATAATGTTATTAAGTAGTTAAGTATACTTTAAATAATTTTCTTGTAATCATTAAACAAACTTGACGCATTCAAGGTAAGTTAAGAGAAAAACCCCTGACGAACTAAGCCGATAATTGCTTACTAGAACTGCATTTACCCAGATAAAAGCCAGTACTAAGTTGAGATTACTCTTTAAAAAAGTTTCATGAATACACTTAGATGTATTACTACTTCTTCAACAACTCTTTATAAGTATTTATTCGTTGGCAGCAGAATTTTTTAACATTTTAGTTCTAGTAGAAGCTCTTAGTTGTTTGCTAACATTAAATAGCAATTTTCCAGCCGGAGCCTGAAAACGAGATTTGAAGAGGCTTTTATCTTAAGTCGCCTTTGGATACGGGCGTGCGAGACGCCCACCCCACAAGAAGTCGTTGAGTATTTTTGTATTTGGAAGCTCAAAACGCTTGTCTTGACAGCGATAAATCGCGTATGGAAAACCCAAAATTGTTGCCAGTAGCCATTAACCAAACCGTATTGTTACAGAATCACTATTGAATATAAGATACTTGTACTGAGATATATCCTAAGTAAGAAATAAGCCAGTATGTAAATGTATTTAAAAACACATTTGTTGTTTATTTCTAAAGACAGATGCGGTTTTAAACAATAAAGTATATGTTTAGGCAGTTTTTTCACATAGAAAAACTTCCTCAGCTAATATAATTTAGTTTTTAACTATCGCGTTTCTCCTCTCTCTTGCCTATTCTCAAAGATCGCCGGAGTTCGCTTTCTGCCTATCCTTGACGGGAAAGAGCATCATAGTGTTATAACGGCATCAGTCTAGATACAAAATGGGGAACACCAATTGATAATTAATTGCTGGTGCTTGGAGAGAGTTAAACTTAGCTTCTAGAGCAAACCCTGATTAGACAGAGTTGATAAGCAATGCTAATGCCAGCACTGCTGAATATTTTTAAGCAGGTGAGTCAAGAGTGATGAATGAAGCTGACACCTCAAATAAGGGGGTTGTGATGGAATCCCTAAATTCTGCTAATTCGCCACAATCAGAACAGGCGAGTTGTCCCTTTTACTCAGTTGTGCCTAATGACAATATGGCAGTTAAAAAGCTGCCACTCCTCATGCCAGCTGAAGATACACAATTTTCACAAAATACCATCCAGCAGGACTGGGTTGCAGAGCCGGAAAGCGGTAAACAAGCACTTATTGACTCGGAGTTTCAAAACCTGCTGGCATTGAACGAAGAATTACGTGCGGCTAACAATAACTTGTATGAACAAGTAGAGCAGCTAAAAGATAACCTAGCTGAGTCAGAAAAGGTTTTGCAGTGGCAAAAAACGCGCTCTAGCGTTAGTGAGTCGATGCTCAACCAACATACTCAGGAACTCGCTGCCGCTCAAGAACAGATAAAATCTCTATTTCAACAATTAGAAATCGCTGTACAAACTATTCAGCGCCAGGAAATTTTTACTGATACTTATAAAGCACAGCTGCAAATTAGCCAACAACGCCTGGCGCAGTTAGAGCGAGAATGTACGTTGCTACACACTAACAACAACGAACAGTCTGAGCAGTTATTGCAGTCAGAAAATGTTTGTCGGGAATTACGTACTAGACTAATGCGACAACAACGCCAAACGCTGCAATTTAAAGCAGCTTTGGAAAAATGTCTAGATACATCGGTTCCTAGCTATGACTCCCTAGAGGATGCGGCAAAACATCCTAAAGACATAACTAGTAGCCAAGGAAGATTCTCTAGAAAAGCTCGGTCTTTGTTTCCTAACGCACAGCCAATTACACCTTGGTCAGCAGAAGCAGAATCCTTGAATAACGATCTAGATAATTCTTGGGGCGAACCTTCAGCACCAATTCCATTCCAAAGAAATGAAGCCCCACCGACGCCCTCATCTCCTTGGAGCTGGACAGTTAAGAAAGATACGCCAACACCGACACAACCAGAGTCATCTCCAGAAGTTGATGATTCCCCAAATACGGCGGAAGCTGTTTCATCTTCGGGTTCATCAAATAATTTAGATCAGCAATTAGATAGTCTAATTCAAATGTTTTTCACCTCCCAGCCTGCATCTGCATCACCACCACCTGCTGCGAAAACGGATGTAGGTGATGCGCCGATCTGGGAGACTTTAGCAACAATCTTAGAAGACGATGAGGAGCTAGAAAATCCACACAAGGAGTCGGTAGAAGCAGAAATTAATCCTCCTGCAACTACCTCCACTTCTTGGACGACGGACTCTGTGCTTTCACCAGCAAATAACTTACTGGTTCCCTCTACTCCAACTCACACCGAAACGCCTGTTGGAGAAGCTGAAGACTACTGGTCAGAAGTTTCACAATTGACGAATTTGGAATTGTCAACAATTGATTTGTCCTCAGAGTCATCAGGTGATAACACTAATGATGCCAATTCACCTTCACCAGTAGTTTATCCCCAGCGTCCACCCAAGGGGCGTAAGTCATTGGCATCTGTGGAACTACCGAATTTTCGCTCCAAGAGTTGAGAGAGACGCGATTAATCGCGTCTGTACAAGAGTTGGGAGAATAAAGTGACTAATGACTAATTCTTGCTTCTGACTTCGGAATTATGGCTTGTGGGTTAGTTTTTGCAACTTGATTGTGCGATCGCGGTTTGCCTGTAGCGATCGCATAATTAATCGCCAATAGCCACAGCCACAAGCCTGGATTCCGGGGTTCTAGCCAAAAACCTACCCGATTCAAGAAGCGCTCAAACCACGGACTCAGCAAAGCGCTAACTAGGGCATGACGACCGAAGTTGAAATAACTACCAAGCCATCGCACTAAATCTCTAGGGCCAGCAAGTTCCCAAATCCATAAAAGCAAGGCAGGATTTTTCCTGGCGGCTTTCAGTGCTAGGCGGTTAAAGGTTAACCAATCACACTTATCTTTGATGAAATTATCTGCTACCTCTAGCGGTTCGTCTGCTAACAGTCCAAAAAAGGTGTTGAGCATGGCGTTAATCCGTTGCGGCGGTAAAAATTTCCCTGTGGGCACCATCATGCCTTTGGAAAATAACCAAGTCACGGAAACGTTGCTTTGGTAAGCGCGAATTTGGTTCAAGTGTCGGAAACTTAACAAGTCATGTTTGAGAGCAGTATCCAACAGTGTTGTTAAGCGCTCTAAGTTACGAACTAGCGAACCAAAACCAGTGAAGACCAGGGGAGATTGGAGTGATGCCGCATCACCGATCGCCATCAATCGATCAAAGGCAACTGTGCGATCACTACTTCCGATACTAAAATGCCCCGGTATATACCCAAATGTCGGTTTCTTCCACACCAATTTGTCCATATCGCACCTGCGATACTCTGGCAAAATCGTGAAAAAGTCCTCGTACATCTCTAGCAAAGAACCAGGATTTTCAGCATTGACTTCGTGGTAATGAAATAAATAAATCGTCAGTTCATCATCTGCCCCAGGAAACAATTCCCAAATTAACTGCCTTCCCCGCGAAATATCCCCATGACTGTAAAGAACGTCTCCATATTGGGAATCCCATACTCCTGGCTCAAATCCGCTCTCAATTGCTGCTCCCACTGTCGGACAGACACTATCAAAAGCACGACCACCATTTAATTGCCAAGCAATGGGCGATGCAGTTCCCATTGCATCGATTAGCAGTCGTCCACTTACTTGTTTTTCAACCTGACTGGGTAAGTGCTTGACTTTCAAAATGACTTGTGATATATCAATATCTGCACGGATAAACTCTGTTTCATCCCAGATTTCGCCACCTGCGGCTTGCAGCTTTTGCCCACACATTTGGAGCCATTTTTCGGAATCCAAGCCCAAATTTAGGACTGTAGGCGTGTGGAGGACGGGCGATCGCAGTTTGGCTGGATTATTCGCATCAAAAAACTTATTGAATCCATCTTTGTATTCCCTGGCAATGATGGTTTCTAACTCAGCGGGGGTGACTAAACCCAGGTTAACCAAGCTTTGAATCTCATCGCGCGAAATATTCCATTCTCGGTTCATCCGCCCAAAGGGCATTCGTTCCACCAGCAGGACTTTATATCCCAGTTTTGCCATCAGTGCTGCATGAATCGCACCTAATGCGCCGCCGATATAAATTATGTCGTATTGGGCATGGGACACAAGGGGCAGAGGGGCAGAGGAGCAGAGGGGCAGAGAGGAAAGACTTCCTGCAACTTCTCCCCTGCTCCCCTGCTCCCCTGCTCCCCTGCTCCTCTGCGAAAACACCACTTGACGCGGTTGCTGTGGATTCCGTACCCCTTCGCGCCATCGTTGCTCCCACCAATAGGCACGTGTGAGGTCATATTCACCGTTGGGCATTTTCTGAAAATACTTGACCGTGAGGGGGTAAGCAGAGGCTAGCGCGGCAAAAATCGATTGCTGGGATAAATCAATCGCTGGCGGTTCTGGGTAATGATGCGGAAAACGGCTTCTGATTTCTTTGGTTAGGTGTCGCAGAATTTGTCCCTCTCCGGGAAAGGGTTGTTCTGCCCAACGAAACACTTTCAGATAGGTAGTTCGTTGTACTGACCAGACAAATACCGAAAGTTCCGCAGGCAAGTTTTCGGAAAGAGCCGTGCCAGCAGGTGTAGTAGCACTAGGTATTTTGAGGCGAAAGCCTTCCGAGGTAAGCAATTTTTCTCCATTTCCAGGTTCAAAATCTGTTTGTAGCCAGCTACGCACAGTTGCCATATCTGGAGTTGGAATTTCTAAATAAAGGATTTCTCTCATCGTTTCCTGATATCTCCGATCAATCTACTCACTAAGACAGATTTTCTTCAGGCACAAAGTAAGGTAAACTCCGCCCTATTAGTTTGGTAAAGATTCAGTAAAGAAATTTTAAGAATTTGTTGAATTTATTGTTCATTTTGTATTTCTGTAAACCCACGCCATGAATTATCCCATTCCAGACAGTCCCCAGGAAATTTTTGCTCTGCGACAACAGCCGATTGATGAAGAATTAGTTGCTGCTGCGATCGCTGGAGTAATTAAAGTTGTCCGCGCTCAGGGTCAATCTTTGGAAGAATTAACCGCTCAGTTACTAGCAGATGATCCACTGCTGGATCAGCAGCAGCGTCGCTGGTTGAGCCAATTAGTTGCCCAATCATGGGAAAAGTTCTCCTAAAACCTTTTATTATGATGAAGTTTTGGTCGCAGCATGAGATTTCTCAGTTTGCACCTAAATATTAGCGATGCCTGCGGCGGGCTGCGCCTACGCATTTTAGGTATATAGGTATAGAAGTAACAATTGGGTTACTATTTTTGTGTTCATGGCACAGAAGCCACTAGATTAACCATATTAGCGTTTTAAATCTCGTTCCCAGTCGGAGACTGGGAATGCTCGTCGTTGAGGCTCCGCCTCTCTTAGGGACTTCCAAATAAAAAAATATCCAACTATTTATTGTGGGGTGGGCGACACGAGAGCCCAGTAACCAAAGGCGCTCATGTTGTCCACCCCACAAGATTGGATAATTTATTTCTTGGAAGTCCCTTATTGTGTATTACATCCAAATGAGAGCCACTATACATACCCCTTTTGTCAACTAGAAGCTTTCACCGCTGCTGAAGCTTGGGAGTGTAACAACAAACCGTATTCCAGTCCCTCCACTACCGCTTGATAGGAAGCCGCCAAAATATTGTTAGAAACCCCTACCGTCGTCCAGCGTTGACGGCCATTACCTGACTCTACTAACACACGGGTTTTGGCCGCAGTACCCGTATGCCCATCGAGAATCCGCACTTTGTAATCTGTCAAATCAAAGGTTGCGATTTGGGGATAAAAGTTTACCAAAGCCTTGCGTAAAGCTGCATCCAACGCTGCTACAGGGCCGTTACCTTCCGCCGCTTCCAGAATATTTTTGCCATCAACAGCGACTTTGACTGTAGCTAGGGCATTGCTAGTTTCTTTCCCCTCAATTAAGTCGCAGTGAACTTGAAAACCTTTGACTTCAAAAAACTTCCAGCGATCTCCTAAAGCTTCGTGCATCAACAGTACAAAACTGGCTTCTGCTGCCTCAAATTGAAATCCTTCACTCTCCAAATCTTTGAGGCGCTGAAGAATTTCCCTCGCTTCTGCCTTTTGCTGATCCAATTCAATGCCAAAACTGCGGGCTTTGGCTAAAACATTGCTCAGTCCAGACTGTTCAGAAATCACAATGCGACGACGATTCCCGACTTGTTCCGGCTGAATGTGTTCGTAAGTTAGGGGATTACGTTCCACGGCTGATACATGAATACCGCCCTTGTGGGCAAAAGCCGAACGTCCGACAAAAGGGGCATGTTCATCTGGCGCAAGGTTGACAACCTCACTCACAAAACGACTAGCTTCTGTAAGTTGGGTGAGCTGGTCTTCTGTGATACAACTGTAACCCGCCTTCAATTGTAAATTGGGAATTAACGAACAGAGGTTAGCATTGCCGCAACGTTCTCCATAACCATTAATTGTGCCCTGTACCATCTTTGCCCCGGCCATCACGGCGGCTATTGCATTAGCAACCGCCATTTCCGAATCGTTATGAGTATGAATTCCAATTTGAGGGATTGGGGATTGGGAAGAGTCTTTCCTAGTTCCCAGTCCCCAGTCCCCAGTCACCCTGACAACATCTTGAACAATTTGGCTAATTTCGTGGGGTAAAGTGCCGCCATTGGTATCACAGAGAACTAGCCATTCAGCACCAGATGCGATCGCCACCTCTAATGTCTGTAAAGCATAATCTCGATTGTGCTTATAGCCATCAAACCAATGTTCGGCATCATAGATAATCCGACGACCTTGAGAACGGAGGTACTCAATTGTGTCGCGAATCATCGCCAAATTTTCTTCTAATGTCGTTTTGAGTCCTGTTGTCACGTGTAAATCCCAAGACTTGCCAAAAATCGTTACCCAGCGAGTTCCCGCAGCTAAAATATCCTGTAGCATCGGTTCGGTTGCAGCGGTGGAGTTGGGGCGTCGAGTCGAACAAAAAGCCACAATTTCAGCTTGTTTTAGCGGATCTTCTTGAAGTTGCCAGAAAAATTGTACATCCTTGGGATTGGCACCAGGCCAACCGCCTTCAATAAAGGGAATTCCCAGTTGATCGAGTCTACGGGCAATGCGTAACTTATCTTCTATCGATACTGATAGCCCCTCGCGCTGGGTGCCATCCCGTAATGTAGTGTCATAGAGCCAAAGTTGAGGTGATGAATTTGTGGTCATAAAACTGGGATCGACGAGACAACTTTCAAGGCAATGTGTCAATATACAACAAAAAGCCATTTTGGCAGTTTAAAAATGCCTAAAGTACTAGCTAAAGGTAAAACAATTGATTGTGAGCAAAGAAGCAATCTCCGAGAAATTTTGCTGCAAAATAGTATTGAACTCTACAATGGCAGTGCTAGGGTAATAAACTGTCGGGGCATTGGCAGTTGTGGTACCTGTACAGTTAAGGTAGAGGGCAAAGTATCAGCAGCGAATTGGCGCGACCCTGCGCGGCGTTCGCTTCCTCCCCATTTTCCCGCAACAGACTTACGTTTAGCCTGTCAAACTCAGGTTTTAGGCGATGTGAAAGTGACAAAGTTTGATGGATTTTGGGGACAAGGTTCTCGAATAGTGTGGACACCAAAAGGTTAAAAAGGAGTAAGACAAGATGGGTAGATGGACACCCTTAATTTTGATGGCTGGAGGTTTGGCCATTCTGCTTGGTACGTTACTAGGCATCAACTTTCCGATGGGAGTACAAACCGCTAACGCTCCCAGTGAAAAAAAATCCCAAGTTCTCCCAGCTAATATCAATGTTAATAGCAGTGCAGGCAGCAAGAATGATGAAACTGCAACTGAAGGAAATGAAAAAACTGAAACAAACGAAAACAGGCGCAGCATTGTAGCCCCAAGACCTGATAACAGAAGTAGTGTTGCCCAGAATCCTTCCACTGACTCAACCTCACCGGCTGACAGTACAACAGATGGTAGTACAAATAATTCCGACACAAACACCCCATCCAGCGATACAAATCAAAACAGCGAACCAATTCGCGCCTTGTGGTAACTCTCGATCCGTCTTTAGTTACGAGTTATAAGTTATAAGTTATGAGTTATGAGTTATGAGTTATGAGTTATGACTAATGACTAATGACTAATGACCAATGACTAATGACCAATGACTAATGACTAATGACTAGTGAGACTGTAATTATTGGTGGCGGCGTTATTGGTTTGGCGATCGCCATTGAACTAAAACTGCGCGGGACAAACGTCACCGTGCTTTGTCGTGACTTTCAGGCTGCCTCTACCCACGCCGCCGCCGGTATGTTAGCACCAGATGCAGAAAACATCCCGGCGGGGGCAATGCGTTCCTTGTGCTGGCGATCGCGTGCCTTATATCCCGACTGGACGCGCAAATTAGAAGAATTGACTGGCTTAAATACTGGCTACCGTGCCTGTGGTATCCTTGTACCCGTCTTTGAAGAAAGCAGGGGAGCAGGGGAGCAGGGGAGCAGGGGAGCAGGGGAGCAGGGGAGCAGGGGAGCAGGGGAGCAGGGGAGCAGGGGAGCAGGGGAGCAGGGAAAACTTCTCTCCTCTGCCCCTCTGCCCCTGTGCCCCTCTGCTAGCGAAGAGTCCCCAGCTTATTGGTTAAACAAAGAGGCAATTCATCAATATCAGCCAGGATTGGGAGCAGACGTGGTTGGTGGTTGGTGGTATCCTGAAGACGCACAAGTTGATAATAAGGCTCTGGCTCACGTACTGTGGACGGCGGCAGAGTCTATTGGTGTCGAACTCAAAGACGGCATTACAGTAGAAGCATTTTTACAGCAGCAAGGGCAAGTGGTTGGTGTACAAACCAATGCTGGAATGATTCACGCCGCGCACTATGTTTTAGCTTCAGGTGCTTGGTCAAATGAATTGTTACCGCTACCTGTGCTACCTAGAAAAGGACAAATGCTGAGTGTGCGGATACCAGAAGTTTCGCCGGAATTGCCGTTGAAGCGGGTTTTGTTTGGGCAGGATATTTACATCGTCCCAAGACGCGATCGCCTCGTGATTGGCGCAACCAGCGAAGACGTTGGCTTTATCCCCAACAACACTCCAGAAGGTATTCAAAAATTACTACAAGCTGCTATCCGGCTGTATCCGCAACTAAAGCATTATCCCATTCAAGAATTTTGGTGGGGATTTCGCCCAGCTACCCCCGATGAATTACCCATCCTTGGCACTAGCCACTGTCAAAATTTAACTCTGGCGACTGGTCATTACCGCAACGGAATTCTACTTGCGCCCATAACTGCCGCATTGATTGCCGATTTCATCTTGGAACAAAAGTCTGACCCTCTACTTGCTAATTTTCACTATTCGCGCTTCCAGTCCAAGCCATCTACCTCCACCCCAATGCTGACTCACTCTGCTAATTTCTCCAACGGGCATCACTCTGCTATATCCCCACTCCCTACTCCCCACTCCCCCTTGATTATTGCTGGAAAAACTTTCCAATCCCGCTTGATGACGGGAACTGGTAAGTATCGCAGCATCGAGGAAATGCAGCAAAGCGTCGCCGCCAGCGATTGCCAAATCGTCACCGTAGCAGTCCGACGGGTACAAACCAAGGCTCCTGGACATGAAGGTTTAGCAGAAGCTTTGGATTGGACGAAAATTTGGATGTTACCCAATACCGCAGGTTGTCAAACTGCTGAAGAGGCGATTCGGGTAGCGCGTTTGGGGCGAGAAATGGCGAAATTGTTAGGGCAGGAAGATAATAATTTTGTCAAGTTAGAAGTGATACCTGACCTTAAGTATTTACTCCCAGACCCAATTGGGACGCTGCAAGCAGCAGAACAACTAGTAAAAGAGGGCTTTGCAGTATTGCCCTATATTAACGCTGACCCGATGTTAGCCAAGCGTTTAGAAGAAGTAGGCTGTGCGACAGTAATGCCTTTGGCATCGCCAATTGGTTCTGGACAAGGGCTGAAAACAACTGCCAATATCCAAATCATCATTGAAAATGCAGGTGTGCCAGTGGTAGTAGATGCTGGTATTGGTTCACCCTCAGAAGCCGCCCAGGCAATGGAATTGGGAGCAGATGCCTTGTTGATTAATAGTGCGATCGCTCTTTCTCCCAACCCAGCAGCAATGGCCCGTGCCATGAATTTGGCAGCAGTTGCAGGTCGCCTAGCATACCTTGCTGGCAGAATGCCTATTAAAGATTACGCTAGTCCTAGTTCTCCTCTGACTGGGACGATTACTAGTTAGGGACTGGGGACTGGGGACTGGGGACTGGGAAGAGTTAGAACTCATTAATCTACCTTAAAAACTTAATTAACAGAGTTCAAAGACTCATTCATCTAGCTCAAAATTCCTAATCCCCAATCCCCAATCCCTAATGTAACGATTTATCTAGCAGTTTAAGAGCAGATTTAGCATTTATGTAACATTAAATTAACGATAAAGATAAAGGAATTAATTCATGCCCTATACCAATGAAGAAGGCGGTCTTCTGAATAATTTTGCTCGGGAACCAAAGGTTTATCAAGCAGAACCTCCCACAGAAGGACAAAAGCGAACTTATCTCCTACTAGGAATTGCCGCTACAGCTTTGGTTGTAGGCTTGATTATAGTCGCCTTCTTTGTTTCTAAAAGTAGTTAATCGTAAAACACTTTAAGAAAATTTGATCTTTATAGTTTTTCAGGTTCCAATTTTAATAGGGGCCTGCTTTTTTATTTTTTGTTAAAATTGGGCGAGGAATCAAAGTATAATTATATACTTTTTGCAGAGAAAGTGGGGACTTCCGCGACACCTTAAAAAATCATTTTTATGATGAATTGATCCTACTTAGATACACCTAAAAAGGTGATATATACTGTGTTTTGGCTCTTTAGCCGCTATGAGCGTGAATGATACTCCACACAACAATAATTCTACTTGGAATCGGCAAGTATACCACCGCCTAAAACTTGCCCTCAGTCTTGGCTTACGACGACAACTATTTTTAGCTGTATGTGATAATCTACACTTAAGAAATCAGGTAGCAGCCCGCCTGCATTCTACATTGGCTTATCCTGTTGGACAGGTGCTATATCAGTCATCAAATGCTCAAGAAAATAGCACTCCAGCTTATCCGCGATTAGTAACGTTGCGTTTGAATCTAAACGATCCCAATCCCATAATCCAAATTAATCAATGGTTGGCTAATTATCCACCACCAATGGTTGGAGTATCAAAAGATAGCCCTGGAAGACCTTTTCCAGTACCAGCATTTCAGATTGTCGGCGTGGAGCATCTCACTAAGCAACCAGTCGCCACACAACGATTATTTTTACACTATCTCCGCTTAAGTGAACAATATTTCTCTACACAAGAATCCAGCCGATTCCTAGAATCTAACTTGCTGCTGTGGATACCACGTCCTTGGTTATCTGCTATCAAGCAATCAGCACCACAGTTTTGGCGTTGCCGTACTGGCGTATTTGTGTTTGCTGGAGAACCCACACCAGCAAATCAGAATTCGGGCTATCCAGAACGTTTTTCACGTTCTGGAAGCTTAGATTTAGGGAATATTGAACAGTCAATTCTAGATGAATCAGTTAACCAAGCAGAACTTAGAACCGCAGCCACCGAGTTCAAGTTTGAGAATAATTCTGATTTCCCACCAGAGATACAAGGGAATCGCGTAGATAAAACTCAGGAAGCTTCATCATCAACAGCGGATTTATTGAAGGCTACGCCACAACCGCAGGAATCTACGAATAGGTCTGGTAGTGGAATTAATAATCAATCACTGTTGTCTTTATCTTATATTAGCAGTGAGTTAACGGAGCTAGTAATAGCAACAATCAATACAGGTATAGCTCAGAATATTGAGAATTCTTTACAACCACAACAGATTTTGTTGGAAATTGAAGAATTACACGAAAATCTTGTTTCAGAAGAGATACTGGCAGAGGCTTATCATCGTCTGGGCACTTTATACCGCCTTCGCATTGAGCAAGGAGAGTCAACCCTAGAAAACTTGATGGTGGCAATTATTGCCTATCAAGAGGCAATTAGCTATGACGAAAATTCACCACAACTTCCAGATATCTTGAATGACTTGGGTACACTCTACTGGATGCTATACCGCACACCACCCAATTCAGAGGAAGGACAAACTTATATAGAGCAGGCTATAGAGTTTTATCAGTTGGCGTTAAAGATGATTTCGCCCCAGACACATTTGGAAACTTACGCTCGTGTGCAAAATAATTTGGGGACAGCTTATGGTGATTTAGCCCGTTTTTCTCACCCATCTGAAAATTGGCAGCAAGCAGTTTTAGCTTACAGTGAAGCACTTAACTACCGTACAGCCGATATGGATTCATTAAAGTATGCGGCTTGTCAAAATAATTTGGGTACTGCTTACTGGCATCTAGGGCAATATAATCAACCAATTTTAAATTTAAAGAAAGCGATCGCAGCTTACAATGAAGCACTTGTACACTACAACCCCGCAGAGGAACCGCTCAAGTATGGCATGATTCAAAATAATATCGGTACTGCTTGCTGGAATCTGGCACAATACGAACAACCTGCCCAAAATCTCCAGTTAGCGATAAATGTCTACAACGAAGCTCTCAAGTATCGCACTCCAGCAAATTTCCCCACCGCCTGCGCCGCTACACAAAATAATCTGGGTACTGCTTACTGGCATCTAGCAAACCTATCTCAGACAACTAAAGAGGCACGGCAAAATTATCTGCAACTATGTATCAACGCTTACGAAGAAGCTATAGCTTTGGCTCACTCACTTAGCGATACTTCTTTAAGTTTTGATTTGCTCGCCTCTTACAATAACCTGGGATTAGCTCATTATCAGCTAGTAATAGATGAGTCTTTTAAGGGCGACAAAACAACACGTTCTCAACACTTAGAAGTAGCATTAGATAACCATTTGCAAGCCTTAAACGGATTCAGTAAACAATCCGAGGCTTACCAAACAACCTTCACTTATGTGGTGAAAACTATTCGTGCTTTTCATAATGAATTAGGAATACAGGGGCAAAATCTGGCTTTATCTAAAGTTCCTAGTCAGTTGTTGCCAGAGATTTTGTCAAAGTTATAAAATACAGCAGAGAATAGGGAACAGGGTTTGGAGCTTCCCCCATAATATATTTCAAAAACTTAATGGAGATGGATTTACATGAATATATATATTCCTATTCCTGATAGCGATAATTATGATGGTTTCTATCCTCTGAATCAAGAGTATGCACATAGCATTTTATCAAGGTTTCTTAATTTTGCCATGTATCAAGACATTGAAGAAAAGAGTGAATGGATTCCTTTACCTGTGGGAATTGAATCATTCAGTACTAAACGAGGTGATTTCCTTGGAGTTACTGGATGGACTTTTGCTTGTAATAATAGAGCTTGGAAAATTTTAGAGCCTTTAATTGGTGATAGCGTTAAACTGCTGCCCTTGCAATGCGATGAAGGTGAGTTTAATATTTTAAAAGTAATTAATATTATTGATTGCCTCGATCGTTCAAAGGCGGATTTGTTTATATTTGAAGAAACTGGTAGAGTTTTGGGCATAGAAAAGTATGCTTTTAAAGAAGAGTTAATTCAAGATCAGCATTTTTTTGCCATCCCAGAATGTAAATTCGGAATATTAGTATCTCAAAAGTTCAAGGACTTAGTAGAGGAGAGTCAATTAAAAGGGCTGAAGTTTAAGCAAGTGGCTTAGGATTAAGTACCAAGACAGAATTAATTACACAGTTTAAATTGCCAGAAAGACTCAAAGATAAGGATATGGAGTTTACATCAAATCCACCCCAATATCACAGAGGGTGTCAACCCCTTTGGGGAATTAAAAATTAAAAATTACAATTCTCCTAAATAAATTTAGGGGCTTGAAATAAGGACATAGTAAATATGCGCTGTGCGTCTAGAAATACTTTTTTTGCTTCTCCATAAATAAATTCAGGGGCTTGTATCCTTTACGTTTTCGGCCAAAAAATGGTAACTTGATATCAACTTGACAATTAATTAGAAAACCAAGTAAAGTAGGTATGTCTACGACGGGCTACGCTTACGCAACTCCTCTTTTAATAATTACCAAGCTATGAAATCTTTTAGCAATCCATAAACTTAACTTCACAAATATAAATTATTCATTAATTTATTTTTAAATCCATATAAATATTTTATAAAAAACACAATAAGACATTGGCGTATTTTACGTAAATTTACTAAGGTAGATTTGAGGTCTACTTAAAATAAACTCCAGAATGATAATTAAAACCTAAAATTATGAAACTAAGTTTTATTTTTGCTACTGCTATATCTAGTTTTTTTGTGAGTTCTGCTACAGGATTTGGTTTCTCTACTCAAGCTTATGCTCTAACTTTTCCTGGTATCTCTAGCGCTACATGGGGAGAACCTACTCCAGGAAGCGCTAATACTGAACCCCTATATACAGGTGTGGGGAGCAATACATTTACTTGGGGTGAACCTGATTTACCAACAGGACTTCCAAATAGACTAACCTTTAATGGAACTTCGTTTTCTGCGGATATTAACTCTGTATTCAAAATAGCTGATTTAATTTACTTTAACGGAACGGTATTCAGCGGTACAAGCGTTGAATCTGTACCTTTAAATCTCAATGTATCCTTTAGCCCTCCCGTTGGCATCAGCCAAGTTTTTGACTTCAAATTGGGTCTAATAAATACACTTAACGACGCAACCGATCCTGAAAATAGTGCAGATTTTGTATATATAGACACAAATTTGAGTAATCAAAATTTCACATTTGAAGGCAATAATTATACCCTTGAGCTAACTGGCTTTAATCCAGACGTTCCCCAGATAAGTATTAAGGCTCTTGAAGGGGCCACAACTACAACAGCCGTTTATGCCAAAATCAAAGCTGTGCCCGAACCTACGGCAGTAGCGGGTTTATCTTTGCTGGGAATATACCTAATATCTCGTAAAAATTCTTGGAGAAGAAATACTAAGAGCATAAAAATGTAGAGACGCGATAAATCACGTCTCTACAAAGGATTGCCATTTTTGGAGACAACTAACTATGCAGGATTAGGTTGGGTTCGGCTTTGAAGTAGCTGGATAATTGCAGCTTTTTCTAAGATTCCGACTAGAACACCATTCTCACGAACTACGGGAAGCACAGATAGTTTTTGTTGTTCGAGTAACTGCATAACTTCCAGCAGAGGTTGATCGGATTGGACTGTGGTAGATTCGGTAATTGGTCGCATGACTTCTTTGACTTGAGTTTCTGACCACAGTGCTGTGGGGATGGTTCTTAAATTATCAATTGCCATCGCACCTACTAATTGTCCATCATCATCAGTCACTAAGAACCGATGCCAGTTTTGCCCACTGATGACTCGCTCATCGGCAAATTCTCTCAAGGTAAGATTAGCAGATACAATCGGGCTATCATGAGTTACAGCATCTTCGGCTGTCAAACCTGTGAGTTTTTCTTGGACTCTGGCAAATTGAGCCGAATTACCAGCATTTTGCAACAAGAAGAAGCCTATTAACAGGTTCCAAAAGTTACCGGAGTTGCCAAATAATAGTAGGGGAACTACACCTGAAAGAATTGCGACCCAACCAAAGATTTGCCCAACTCGGCTAGCAAAGGTTACACCTTTATAAGGATTACCTGTAATTTTCCAAACGATGGCTTTCAGTATATTTCCGCCATCTAAGGGTAAGCCAGGAATCAGGTTAAACAGGGCTAATGCCAAGTTAACAGAAGCTAGAACACCAAGAATTGCAGCTAATGGCCCTGATGCAGGAGTAGTAACACCAATGGCTGTAACGATACCGCATAGTAGTAAACTTACCATTGGGCCGGCGATCGCAACCCAAAAAGCCTCACCTGGAGTTTTCGACTCTTTTTCTAAGCTTGCTAAACCGCCAAATATAAACAGCGTGATGGATTTGACATCAATTCCCTGACCAATGGCAACAAAACTGTGACCTAATTCATGGGCGACGACAGAGGCAAATAGCATCAGCGCTGTCATCAATCCTAGTAGCAAAGCTAATCCCGCAGACAATTGGGGAAATTGCGCCGCCAGTCCACTGCTATAACTCCAAGTTACCAAACCCAGAACTAAAAACCATGACGGATGGATATAGAAGGGAATTCCGAAGAGATTACCAACGCGAATTGTGCCATTCATGTCGTTCACCTTTGATTTCAGCTTCGAGAGGTTTTGCTTTCTTCCGACTCGATGTCTTTATTGTAACGAAAGGTTAAGAGATTTTAATCTTGATGGCTGTAGTGGTGTCCGTCCGTAAAGGTGTGGTTATTGGTAATAAAAGACGACTGATGATACAGCAATGCAGTTCAGAATGAGCAACAAAACACTTGTAGAGACGGCGATTCATCGCGTCTCTTACCTTAACCGAAAAATATTGTGTACTGACCCCTAAATAAATTTAGGGGAATCATTAATTTTGAATTCTGAATTCTGAGCAAAGCAACATGACTGTTCCTCAAGCAAAGCTCTGGCTTTCTTGGAAAGATTTTTTGTTTTTCTTATTTTCTCTTTTGCTAACTCTTCAGGAGCGTAATTAGACGGCAGATTTAAGCGGCGAATTCCTATTTTTACGTATTCCTTATTTATTTCGATCCCGATAGATTTTCTTCCTAAGCGTTTAGCAACTGCACATGTAGAGAAACTACCAGAAAATGGATCTAATACGATATCTCCAATATTTGAAGATGCCAAAATAACACGTTCTAAAAGTGCTTCTGGTTTTTGAGTTGGGTGATTTTCATATTCTTCCATTTTGAAACGTACTCGTGCAAAATCCCAAACATTACCCGGTACTTTCTGAGTATTGTAAGGCTGAGGAGGTTCTTTTCGATAATCAATCAATTGACGCTTTGCACCAGTTTTTGCTTCCACCATGATATTATCGGAATTAAACGTGTAGTTCTTTTCATGCTTCGTTAGCATAATTATCGGCTCATACATAGAACCAAAGTAATTTTTTGCTTGCACTCCTGAGCTATCATAATTCCAAACAATCCTACTTTTAATATAGAAGTTCTTGCGGCACTTGATATCAAGGTAGGGCATATTCTCTGTGCTGTTCATTAGGTAAAAAGTACCATTAGGCTTTAGGACACGATGGCATTCATCGATCCATTGATATGTCCAGTTAAGAAATTCTTCTTCCGACCAATTTTCAACTAAACCATCGAAGTTTTTGCCAATATTGTAAGGCGGATCAGCAAAAATTAGGTTAATGGATTCTGATTCAAGATGCTTTAAATTTTCAAGAGCATCGCCATGAATGATAGTGTGAAAATCGTCTTTGTATATTTTGATATCTATTTTAGTTTTTGAAATCACAGTTCGCGCCTTGAGCAAGTAACACAAAAATGTGACTTAAAATCTACAGTATTGATTTGAATATTGCAAGGCTTGATTATATCTTACACCTGAGGATTGGATATTAAAACCACAACTAGGTGCTATGAGTCTGCTAATTTTCGTAATAAAAATAGATTCTAATACGGCTCAACCCAGATAATTTTTTGTGTGGTAGTGAGACTTCCACACAAAAAGAATCTCAATCTAGTGCATAGTGCTATACAAGTATTCGGGCGATCGCCGAGATAGGTGCAAAATGGAACACGTTGTAATGGCTTAGGCATCTATTTATGCTGCAATTGTCTCCATCTGCTGAGAACTTTTCTGCAACATCGCGGTAATTAAATCGGCAGGGATAGGACAACTGAAGTAGTAACCCTGTCCTTCATGACATCCCTGCATTTTCAAGTATTCAACCTGTTCTTGGGTTTCTACACCCTCTGCTGTGATATTCAATCGCAGGCTTTTTGCCAGGGCAATAATCGCATTAGTGACGGCAGCACTATCAGGATTGGACGTGACATCCTGCACAAATGACTGATCAATTTTCAGCATATTCACAGGAAAGCGCTTCAAGTAGTTGAGGGAGGAATAACCGGTGCCAAAGTCGTCTAGAGCCAACCATATACCCAGTTCTCGTAATTTTTTTAAGGTTTTAACCGATCGCTCTATGTCACCCATCAAGAAGCTTTCCGTGACTTCCAGTTCGAGATCGGATGCTTGGAGTCCAGTCTCCTCAAGAATTTGGCTGACTATTTCAACCAGATAAGGTTGTTCAAATTGTCGAGCTGAAAGATTCACAGATATCCGAATCGGGGTGAATCCAGCAAGCTGCCAAGTACGGTTTTGGGCGCAAGCAGTTCGCAAAACCCATTCACCAATTTCGACGATCGCACCATTGGCTTCTGCAATGGGGATAAACTTTGCTGGAGAAATCATACCTAAAGTAGGATGCTGCCAGCGAATCAACGCTTCCATAGCTGTAATTTGTCCGCTATGTAAATCAATCAGAGGTTGATAATAAACCAGCATTTCGTTGCGGGTAAGCGCTCCACGTAATTCATTTTCTAAAGTTAGTCGCTCTTGCAACTGAGCATTGATTTCCGGCGAATAGAATTGATATTGGCTACGTCCTTGCTGTTTTGCTTGATACAGTGCGATGTGAGCCTGTTGCAAAAGTTGATCTACGCTATTTTGATCGTTTATGCCATTCATGGTGATGCCGATGCTGGCGGTGATATGAATCAAGTTACCCTCTAGAGAAAAAGGTTTATTGAGGGTACTTAACAATAGCTGAGACAGCTTAATTACACTTTCAAAAGAAACAATCTCTATCCGAGCAATGGCAAACTCATCTCCACTCAAATGAGCAATAACATCTGTTTGTCCTATGCAGCTTGATAATCTCTGAGCAACTGCTCTTAATAACAAATTTGTTGTTTCAGGCTTTAACCCATGACTCATATCAGTGAAATCATCAATAGCCAGTAAAAAGACGGCTACAAGGCGTTGGTTGTTTTCAGGTTTGGATAAAATCTGATGAAGGCGATCGCAGAATAAATCACGATTGGGTAATCCTGTTAGCTCGTCATAATTACTGATGTAGTGAATTAACTCATCTAATTTGTGAAGAGTTTGTGAGGTATCCGCCATCAATGTACCCGCTTCATCAGCAAATTCTGTGGGCAATTCAGGTAAGGTTTTGGTGTTCAGATAATTTTGCAACGCAGCAGATGTCAAAATAACCGGTTTGAGGAGGTGGTGTAGGGCGTAGAGGGTGGCAGCCGTACCTGCTAATGTAGCCAACAAAGCAATGCTCATAATTCGGATCGCCATCTCTAAAGAATAGGAGTTTGAGATGACGAAACTCAAGAGTAAAGTCAAAAGTGGTACGTGAGTTCCCAAAAATGCCACCAACATTATTTTACCGGTGTAACTTTTTTTGAGCCATCTAAAATGAGCTAGGAACGAGTACAAGTATAGGTTGTGATTGAGATTCATAAATTTTGTGCGGTAGCTGCTAAATTAGTTCCGAGCTATTGGGTGTTTTTGATTCACAATTCAGTAGAATTAGCTCTCCTGGAACCCAACCCTGATGAGGTTATATATTATGTTTCCCAATATAGGTTTCAATTGATATGTATAACGATAAATTTTCTGTAAAACTTATTCCCGAATAAATTTCACAATCAATACTTAAATTATGTTGATTGTTATTAGTTTGTCTTCAGATGGTATAAGAGCAAAAAATATGTAGCCTTCTAAGTTATTTGTGAAAAATAATTTTTTATCACTAACTGTATAAACACAGATGACGCAGAGTTAAAGAGAGATTTTCACGAATGATTTAGGATTGCTATCTGTGCCCTTACGCATAGTCTATTTACCTAAAAATTGCTGTAAAGATGCAACAGGTTATTTCTGACTAGAGCCTGAAAAGAGCAGATTTGTAACTTGCTCTAATACCTTTAATGCTGTTAATGAACCTCGAATCAACCGAATAGCAGCAAGGGGTTGTCGAAGCATTGCCATTGCCAAAGGAAAATAATTTAAAGAGCCATCAGAGTTAATTGCTGATGTGAGATCGGGGATATTATACTGACAATCGTCGCTGACTACTCGCAGTATTGCTACGGATACCTCGGCTGTGTTGAAAAATTCTAGGGCGGTAAATCCTTCCATATCAACAACATCAGCAGTCAAAGTCTTACCCAAACGGCGTTTTTCGGCAGCAGACCAAATAACGCGATCGCTCGTCAGTGACTTGACTAAATTTGGTGGGGAGTGGGGAGTAGGGATTAGGGAGTGCAATTGTGTTGTTAAAGTGCGATCGCATTCTTGCTGCTTTCCCTGATAAATACAATCTTGATACAGCACAAGATCGCCAACTGTATAGCGATCGCTCAAGCTGCCACATAAACCCATAATCAGCACTCTGGATTTTGGAGTCAGAAATTGTCCTTGTTGCAAATATTTGAGTAAAGGTTTCATCCCAACAGGTATAGCTACTACTATTGGAATGGAGCCAGTAATGCCGCTTAATCCGCGACACACAGCTTTATATTCTGCTCCCTGAGGCACCAGAATTGTGTCGATGGGTAAAAAATTAGACACTAGATATCTCAGTAGAACTAAGTTTCATCTCTGAAGTTTCCTTTCGCATTCAAGATTGGGTCATATCTGAGTGACAATAAATAATGTTGCCATTTACTAGTCACCAAAACTCGTAATCCCAAGGTAATTGCTGCTGCCAAACAACTGGCTAGGATTAGGTTTTTTCATTTTGAATTTTGAATTGCTTAATAATTGTGTCACCCACACGATAATTTTCCAAGATGGTAAAGCTTGATCGCTCAAAATCCGCACGAGAACTCTTCAATATTTCCAAATTGGCGATTCAATTTTCGTGGCTGACGGTGAGTTTTTGGATTGCCGTAACGGTAGCCGGGATTCTGGCTTTCAGTTCTCTTAAGTATGCCTTGTTTCCAGATATAACTTTTCCAGTGGTGGTTGTGAATGCTACAGCCCCCCTGACAACTGCCCTGGATACTGAGGCGAAGCTCACAAAACCCCTAGAAGAACGCCTCCGCTCCCTAGAAGGATTGGAGAATATTCGCTCATCCACCTATCCTAGTCAAACAGCCGTTGCCCTTTCTTTTGCCGTTGGGACGAATTTAGAAACATCGACTAAAAAGGTTGAAACTGCCCTGAAGCAGCTAACTTTGCCTCCAGGAGCAACTTCCAAAATTATTCCCCTAAATCTAAATGAATCAGCCGCCATTAGTTATGCCATTGAGAGTTCTACACGGAATCTCAAAGATTTGACGAAGTTAGCGCAAGATGAGATTGTCAGTGCGATCGCTAAACTACCAGGAGTTCTAAAAGTCTCACTACTAGGCGCTGCTACTGCAACTTCTCCAGTAAATCCAGCAAATGCGAGTGCAGCGGCTCTCCCCCAAGGTGGGGCGACATTAGTTAGGTTTAATGGTCAAGATGCACTGGCATTTCAGGTGATAAAACGCGGTAATGCTAACACTTTGGAAGTAGTGAGTCAGGTTGAGAAAGAAGTTCAAAGGCTACGCTCTACCCTTAAAGATGTCAAACTCACTTTAGCTGTCACCCAAGCAGAATATATCCGCCAAGCTACCCAGTCAACAATTGATGCTTTGCTAGAAGCAGTCTTGCTATCAATAGTAGTCATTTTTCCTTTCTTATGGAATTGGCGGGCAACTCTTATCTCTGCCTTGGCGATTCCTACGTCCTTGTTGGCGACGTTTATCGTCATGGCGATTTTCGGCTTTAACTTGGAAACAATCACCCTGCTGGCTTTAGCTTTGGTGATTGGTAGTATTGTTGATGATGCGATCGTCGATGTAGAAAACATCATGCGACACGTTGAAGATGGGGAAACTCCTCGTCAAGCGGCGCTTTTAGCGACAAATGAGATTGGGTTGACAGTTACCGCCGCCACTTTGACAGCAGTCGCAGTTTTTCTGCCCATAGGTTTGATGGGTGGTGTCATCGGTCAATTCTTCAAGCCTTTCGGCATCACGGTTTCAGCGGCAATGCTTGCTTCTATGCTAGTTGCTCGGACTTTATCTCCAGTACTAGCTATCTACTGGCTGAAACCTAAATCCTCACTCTCCCCGCGTCGAGAAGGAAAAATCTGGTTAGCATTTACCCAATTTTACAGAAACTTGCTGAGTTGGTCTTTAAATCACCGCAAGATAGTTATCGGGTTAGCTGTCCTCAGCTTCATCGTAGGTATAGTCCTGATTCCACTAATTCCCAAAGGCTTTATTCCCAAACTCGATCGCGGCGAATTTAATATTGCTTATACGGCTCCTTTGCCGAGTATTCCGAGTGGAGGAGAGGGGCAGGGGGGCAGGGGGGCAGAGGAGCAGAGGGGCAGAGGGGCAGAGGGGCAGGGGGGCAGAGGGGCAGAGGGGCAGGGGGGCAGAGGGGCAGAGGGGCAGGGGGGCAGAGGAGCAGAGGGGCAGGGGAGAAACTCTATTCCCCAGTCTCAAATTCCCAATCCCTTGAACGATTCTCTAGAGGTTGCGAAGAAATTAGAAAATGTTGTGAGAAAATCACCAGCAGTTGAAACAGTATTTACTACTGTTGGTTCTCGTGAGGGTGAGCCTAATAAAGGGACACTATATGTAAAGTTAAAGGGCGATCGCAAAATCACCACTGGAGAACTACAAGACCAATTGCGCTCCTCCTTACCTGCTCTTTCTGGAGTAACTACTAGTGTTGAAGATATTCAATTTGTCGATTCTGGCGGTCAAAAACCTCTGCAAATAGCATTACAAGGTGATAATCTCCAAGCTTTGAGCAAAGCAGTTAAAGCGATTAAAGAAAGGATTCAGAGGCTACCAGGATTCGCTGATGTCACAATTACAGGTGAAACGAATCCACAGGGTACGGTTTTTCAGATCGAGCGTCTGAATAATCAGCGCGTAGCCTACATCAGTGCTAATTTAGGCAAAAATCTATCTTTAGGTGATGCCACTGACAAAGTGGTAGCGGAAGCAAAGGCGGTGTTACCCTCTAATGTTTCCTTAGATTTAGGGGGAGACTCTGCCCGTCAAGGTGAAGTATTTAGCAGTTTCGGCACTACTCTGGCTCTATCTGCCCTGTGCATTGTCATCGTACTAATTTTGTTATTCAAAAGCTGGGTAGACCCTCTAATTATTGGTGTATCTTTACCTTTAGCACTGGTAGGGGCAATGTTGGCGTTACTAATCACCAAGAGCGACTTTGGCATGATCTCACTGATCGGTTTCGTCTTTTTATTGGGACTAGCAAATAAAAATGCCATTTTACTTGTGGATTACATTAACCAGTTACGCAACGCTGGCTTAGAGCGCACTGAAGCGATTCTCAGCACCGGACTAGTGCGCCTCAGACCAATTATGATGACCACTGCCTCTACAATTTTAGGGATGTTACCGATCGCTTTAGGTTTAGGTGCAGGTTCAGAATTGCGATCGCCTATGGCCGTAGCGATCGCTGGTGGGCTAGTAACTTCAACTATCCTCAGTTTGATTGTTGTGCCAGTAGTTTACACCATTTTGGATGATTGGTTTCCCCGATTTAAGCAGAGGGGGACACCTTGAGCCAGGTTTTTGTCACGGGAGGTACGGGTTTTATTGGTGCCCATTTAGTACGGTTGCTTCTGCAACAAGGTTACACAGTTAAAGCGCTGGTACGCTCAAGCAGCAATTTGGAGAATCTACGCGGTTTGGATGTGGAAATTGTCAAAGGCGATTTGAACGATCCAAATCTTTGGCAACAGATGGCAGGTTGTCAATACCTATTTCATGTCGCAGCCCATTATTCCCTGTGGCAAAAAGACCGAGAGTTACTCCACCATCACAATGTCCTGGGTACGCGCAATGTGTTAGCAGCAGCTCGCAAAGCGGAGATTGAGCGCACCGTCTACACCAGTTCAGTAGCAGCGATTGGGGTAGGCTTATCTGGTGAAGTCGTCGATGAAACACATCAAAGTCCCTTAGAAAAGTTGGTGGGTGACTACAAAAAGTCTAAGTTTTTGGCTGAACAAGAAGCTATCCAAGCCGTTGCTAGAGGTCAAGAAGTAGTTATTGTCAATCCCAGCAGCCCCATTGGTTCGTTAGATATCAAACCTACCCCGACTGGTGATATAATACTTCGGTTTTTACGACGGCAAATGCCTTTTTACTTGGATACTGGTCTAAATTTTATCGATGTGCGGGATGTGGCATGGGGGCATTTACTGGCTTTGCAACGGGGTAAATCTGGCGATCGCTATATATTAGGTCATCAAAACCTCAGTCTCAAGCAACTACTCGAACAACTCGCCGATATCACAGGTCTTAGGGCACCTCAAAGAACCGTACCCGCTTGGCTGCCCTTGAGTGTTGCCTGGGTTGATGAAAAGATTCTCGCACCACTGGGTAAATCGCCCTCAGTGCCATTGGATGGTGTTCGGATGGCGAAACAACCTATGTATTACAATACTTCAAAGGCTGTACGAGAGTTGGGTCTACCTCAATCTTCGCTGAACGCCGCACTCAAAGATGCTGTGGATTGGTTTGTTGCACAAGGTTACGTCAAATGAAAATATAGCGATTCACGTGTAGATGCAATACGCGTTAGGGTAGCACAAGTACCCAGACCGACAATGACTGTGGTGTATTTATCTCTAAAAGAGGAGCGATCGCAACAATGGCAGTTAACATACAACAAGCTATGGATATTGGGAAGTATCTTGTTACGCAGCGTTTGAAAGGACGTAAACGCTTCCCCTTAGTATTGATGTTGGAACCTCTTTTTCGGTGTAATCTCGCTTGTACAGGTTGTGGTAAAATCCAGCATCCCAAGGAAATTTTAAAGCAAAACCTCACCCCAGAACAATGTTTTACCGCAGTGGAAGAATGCGGCGCACCAGTTGTCTCAATTCCTGGCGGAGAACCTCTGCTGCATCCCCAGATTGATGAGATTGTCCAAGGATTAATTGAGCGCAAGAAATATATTTACTTGTGTACCAATGGTTTGTTGTTAGAAAAGAGCCTAGATAAGTTTCAACCTTCCCCTTATCTAACTTTCAGCGTGCATTTAGACGGAATGCGGGAGTTACACGATCGGTGTGTCGATCGCAAAGGTGTTTTTGATATTGCTGTCAAAGCCATTCGCGCCGCTAAAGCCAAAGGCTTTCGTGTCACCACTAACACCACGATCTTTGAAGGTACTGAACCCAAAGATATGCAAGAGTTCTTCGACTTTCTGGAAACCCTAAATACTGACGGGATGATGATTTCTCCCGGCTACAGTTACGAGTGGGCACCGGATCAAGATCATTTTCTCCACCGCGAACAAACCCGCGCCCTCTTCCGGCAAATTCTGGCTCCATACAGAAGTGGTGAAAAAAACTGGAACTTCAATCACAATCCGTTATTCCTAGATTTTCTCACTGGTGATAAGGACTACGAATGCACCCCTTGGGGTAGCCCTAGTTATAGCGTTCTCGGTTGGCAAAAACCCTGCTATCTACTAAACGAAGGTTATTACTCTACCTTCAAGGAATTACTAGCCCAAACTGACTGGAGTCAATACGGCCAGAAGAGTGGTAATCCCAAGTGTGCCGATTGTATGGTTCACTGCGGCTACGAACCCACCGCCGCAATGGATGCAATGCAACCGCAAAATATGGCGCGTGCCCTTGGCAGTGTGTTTGGTAGAAACTAGTAAATACTAAAGGGTGTGGTGGGCTATGCCTCATTGGTGTCAACTTAAGCTGGAAATAGCTTAACTGTTGGCTTCTATGCCCGCCCGGAAATAAATAAATGAGTAATGAGTAATGAGTAATGAGTAATAAGTAATACTCATTACTCATTACTTATTACTTCAAAAATAAATTTTCGGGCTAATAGTTTAAGTCTACTGAAGTAGACTGGAGATTTTTGGTGATATGGCGATATTTAGTCATCTTCAGATGACTTTAGCTATGAGACGGGAATTTCAATTCCCGGCGGACAAGCGGTTTCGCGTTAAGTTGACACCAATGGCTATGCCTATGCACCCTTTAAAGGTTCTGATTCCATTGGAATGTATGCAACAACATCCAGTGAGGATAAAAAGAGGATACTTATTTAGAGAT
This sequence comes from Nostoc sp., assembly GCF_036916655.1. GTDB lineage: Bacteria > Cyanobacteriota > Cyanobacteriia > Cyanobacteriales > Nostocaceae > Nostoc. Next base: position 152,054 of record NZ_JBALFY010000025.1, on the reverse strand, counting down.
ATTGCGATCGACTTCTACGAAATTAATCAGGAAAAATACTCATGCCATTTGTATCGGTTCGTGATTTGCAAATGTATTATGAGATTTGCGGCAGTGGTCAACGCCTACTTAGTATTAGTGGTACTGGAGGAGACTTGCGGCGATCGCCTACTATTTTTGACTCACCGCTAGCCCCACACTTTGAGATTCTGGCTTACGATCAGCGCGGTCTCGGTCAAACTTCAAAACCTGATATTCCCTACACCATAGCAGATTACGCCGCCGACGCAGACTCTTTGTTAAATGCAGTCGGCTGGGAAAGCGCTCATGCGATCGGAATTTCCTTTGGGGGTATGGTAGCCCAAGAGCTAGCACTGCGCTATCCACACCGTGTTGAACGTCTGGTTTTAGCCTGTACTAGTAGTGGCGGCGCTGGTGGTTCATCATATCCACTACATGAACTTGTGAACCTCCCAATTGAGGAAGTGGCTCATCGGCAAATCACAATTGCTGATACCCGTTGGCAAGAGGAAACTTGGCTATCTAGCCGAACTGCACAATTTCAGGATTTAGTGAAGCTGACACTAGCAGCTGCTCAAGAGGGTGTAGACGAACCAAGTCGTGAAATTGGCCGTCGTCGCCAGCTTGAGGCTCGTGCTGCTCACGATACACATAATCGACTTTCTCAACTGCATCTTCCAGTCTATATCTGCGGCGGTCATCACGATGGCATATCTCCTCCTGCCAATCTTGAGGCGATACACAAACAGATACCAGGTTCGTATTTAGAGTTCTTTCAAGGCGGTCATCGCTTTCTTTACCAAGACCCCCAAGCATTCAAGCGCGTTATCGCCTTTCTCCAAAATAAATTCGAGTAATTTTACAAAGGAATTTCGTCTTGTTTCTCAACCCATTAATCCCAAAACCCTGATGTTGTAGAGACGCGATTTATCGCGTCTTGAAAGACCAATTATCTACACCAATAACCCTTAGGGACTGACAAAAAAATATCCAATTAACTCTTGTGGGGTGGGCATCTTGCCCGCCCAGGCTATATGGCGGGCAAGATGCCCACCCCACAGACAATATTGGATAATTTATTTCTTTGAGTTTCCTTAAATGAACCGTATTACACCATAGCTGCCTTCTTCAAACTATTTTTGGCTAATAGATTCTGGAGTAATTGCGGCATATTGTTCAGGTGTCAACACAGCTTCCTGAATGTTGACCTGTTTAGGAATCACACCATATTTATAAAAGTAATCTGCAACTCGCTGTTGTTCCTTAATTAACTCTGGAGAAATGGCTCTCAAGCCATAACTGCGGCGGCTAACTACCTTTTCCATAATGTCAGGAGGTAGTTTTTGGATTGGCCCAATGATTTTTGCGACTTCTTTGGGATTTGCCTCAGCCCAGCGCTGGAGTTTGTCAATCTCCTCAATCACTATCCGCAGAATTCCTGGATTATCAACCGCAAACTGCCTTGCACCAATATAGTATCCACCGGGGGTATCAAGTCCTACAGCAGTCTTAATTACTCGGATCTTATTTGATTTTTCAGCCAAAGCTAGATAAGGATCGCCCGCTACCCAAACTGGAATTTTCCCTTCTAGAAAAGCACTACTAGCTTCTACTGTAGGTATACTCAAGATTTTAATATCGCTGGGTTTTAAACCCGCATCTTCCAAAGCTCTAAAGACAAAATAGTGAGATGCAGAAGCTTTTTGAAAGACGATTTTTTGTCCTTTGAGATCCTTGACGCTCTTAATGGGAGAATTTGGCGGGACAGCAATCACACTTGCTCTACCCGTGGTTGGAGTGCGTCGAGAACCAACCACATAAACGATTTGAGCGCCAGCAGCTTGAGCGAAAATAGGCGGAGTTTCCCCAACGGAACCTAAATCGATTTTGCCGACATTCATCGCTTCCATTAGTTGTGGCCCTTGGACAAATTGTGCCCACTCCACCTTTACCCCTAGAGGTTCCAAACGCTTTTCTAATACTTTTTGCGATCTGACCAAATCGCCTGCTGATTGATACCCCATACGGAGTACCTTAGCTTTGATTCCAGATGAATTGGCATTGGTCTCAGATACATTTGTCGCAGCAGATGGGGTTTGAGCTTTTTGCCCTTCGGTTGTGCAACTAACTAATGTTAACGAAGTTGCCAAGGTTAACAACCCAGGTGCTAAAAGCCGCTTGAAACGGCGAAATATATTTGTATACTGAGGCTTAACTGTAGCGGCCATAGGTTTTGTATCAAAAAAATTTTAGAGATATTATTTACCACACTCAGTCCTGAGTGCCTCGATAAAAAGAGTGCTGAGTAACAAGAAGATTACTCAGTACTTTCGCACTATGGTAAAAGCCCCGCATATTGTGGGCGGTCTTTCAACTCAGCACTCTTTATCTGGCTTTACTTGGAGTACCAGTAAAGGCGAAAAACTGTTGCTCCTTGGGTGCAGCCAAGCTTTCACCCAAGTAACGATGAATACCTACTCCCATATCTCCTGTTGCTGTGAGTTTGAAGTCCACTTCTTCAAATCCATGTTCGCGGAAAAATTTACGAACAGTTTCAGAGTGAGCAATACCTTGAGAGTGTCCACGAGTCCAAATTACAAAAGCACCTTTTTTGCTGAGAAAACTCAGGTTTGCTAGTAAGCGATTAAGTTCAGTTTCATCTGCGAGATTGCCGAATACACCACATACAATCACTATGTCTGCTGGTACTGCTCCTACATAGTTTGAGGAAATAGTTGCATCACCATTGATAAACTCAATTTGTTTTGTCAAACCCAACGATTCTATTGTTTCTTGTCCACGTTCAACTAGTTGGGGATTTAGTTCTACAAGTCGGGCATAAACATCTTTTGCTCGTGGATGATTTGATAGTGTTCCTAGCAAATCTCGTCCATCGCCCGCGCAAACGCTAACTACACGGATTAACCCTGGTTGGGACAAATTCAAGCTATGGGCAATGTATTCCTGCACAATTTGCAGGCGTTGTTGCAATTTCGGTTCGTTCTTGTAGAGATCGTGCCATTCAAACCAGTTTTTTACCATAACGAGGTGATTTTCGTTTCCATTAACTATGAGGAAAGCAAAGTGACAAAGACACTGTACAGCTTAACTACGGTAAATACATCAATAAACCGTATTTTATATATAGAACGCAGACTATCATGGAAATTCATCCAAAATCAAGTCTTTTTTCTTTGGTATGTAAATCTTGCAATTTAACAATTGAGAACTTCTTAGTTAGACGGCGTTGTATTCCAAATCTAGAAAAACTCACAGAAATACTGAGCTAGAGCAAATGCGACAGATATAATACAATACGCTACATACTTGAATACTGAACAGCAAAGCTTTAAAGCTGTATTTTTTAAGACTTAAATGCTCCGTACTTCTAGCAGTTACAAAAACTTATGACGCGTGCCTTTGCCAAAAGCCATTTAAGTAGTAAATAATACATAATTCTAATCGCGATACCTGCGGCAGGCTACGCCTAAGCATTCCTTAAGGAATTTCTCAGAATAAATTTCATTAAAGTCTGACAGAGACAAAGATATGAAGTTATGTAAACAAAATTCACAAACATAACAATAATTTGTAATAAATAATGATGCGGCAGCATTGTATAAAGAGAACTTGAGAGTAAAAAACAACATCTTAATCAGGTTTTCCAGTCCTTGATAGAAGTTTGAAGTTTTCTAACAAAAGTTTTAATCTGAAAGCCTGGAGATCGTAAACTTATTTCTTGGATGTCTGTTTTAACCCTTTCGTAACTCGTCAGGCAGTGCTGACATCAAAAATAAACTGAACCATTCAGTTTTGAGTCCAAATTATTCTTAACCAAGCAAATTAGGAGATTTAACGCAATGGTTTTAGATGCATTTGCAAAAGTAGTATCCCAAGCTGATACACGTGGCGAATATCTCTCTGATGCACAATTGGATGCGTTGAGCGAACTAGTAAAAGATGGTAACAAGCGTGCAGATGCGGTTAACCGTATTACCAGCAATGCGTCAGCTCTTGTTGCTGCTGCGGCTCGTGATTTGTGGGCAGAACAACCCCAATTGATCACTCCTGGTGGTAATGCTTATACCAGCCGTCGTGCAGCTGCTTGTATCAGAGACTTGGACATCATTCTCCGCTACATCACTTATGCAATCTTTGCTGGCGATTCTAGCGTGCTAGATGACCGTGCCCTCAACGGCTTACGGGAAACCTACTTAGCATTGGGAACTCCCGGAGCTTCAGTTGCAGTTGGTATTCAGAAGCTCAAACAAGCTTCTTTGGCAATTGTCAACGATACAAACAATATCACCAGAGGCGATTGCAGTGCTTTGGCATCTGAAATAGCTGGCTATTTCGATCGCGCTGCTGCTGCTGTAGCTTAAGCAAAGCTTGCATTGCTGATGTTGACTAAATAATTGTCCATAGGACAAAACAAAATTTCAACCATAACGTTTGTAAAAGGGAAATACCAAAATGACAAAAACACCTCTAACTGAAGCGATCGCATCGGCTGATTCTCAAGGTCGTTATCTCAGCAGCACCGAAATTCAAGTTGCTTTTGGTCGCTTCCGCCAAGCACCAGCTAGCTTACAAGCAGCAAAAGCTTTAAGCGCTAACGCTCAACGCTTGACCGAAGGTGCTGCTCAAGCAGTATATAACAAGTTCCCTTACACCACCCAACAACAAGGCCCTAACTTCGCGTCAGATGCACGCGGTAAAGGCAAGTGTGTACGTGATGTCGGCTACTACTTGCGGATTATCACTTACGCTTTAGTTGTTGGTGGTACAGGCCCCTTGGACGATTTCTTGATTTCTGGCTTGGCTGAAATCAACCGGACTTTTGACCTGTCTCCTAGCTGGTACATTGAAGCCCTCAAGTACATCAAAGCTAACCACGGTTTAAGCGGCGATCCTGCTGTTGAAGCAAATTCATACATCGACTATGTAATCAATACTCTAAGCTAAGAGTATTTCTTTAGCCCGGAGAGGAAATCAGCTCTTATGACAAGTAAGTTCTATGAGTTGTTTACCTCTCCGGGCAGTTTTTTAGGAAACGCTAGCTGAATACCCTGGAGAAAGAGTTAGACAGGGATGAAAGCTGCCGATGTAGCGCGGTACTTGCTACAACTTTGGGGAAAGTTCGCAACTCAGTGCCTCTTTTAAGCTACCGTCAATTGGCACAACATTTTTATCAGTACAAGATTTAAAAACCTACCCCTGAACTGGGGAAAGTATACGCCCGAAATAACGTAAGGAGATATCACTATGCCCTCGTGGCAAATGTGGTGAGGCAGTACAATCTTCTCTAGCGTAGCGGTAGCGAGTATGCATAACCCTAGAGGGAAGCAAGCTACGTGCAGGGTTTGGGAGTTTCTCAGATTAGAGAATGCTGAATCCATAAAGTGAGCCTGGGAAACTGTGAAAACAGGATATTAAGGCAGCGATGTTTTAACAATCACCGTACCTAAAGGTGCAGTGAGTGTCAATTTCAAAAGACTGTTAAAAGACTAGAAAAAATTTTTCTAAAAAGTTTTTAGTTTTGCAGTTAAAACTGAGGAGGTTTTAAAGATGGCAGCTTTGGGACAAGCAGCAAGATTAGGGATTGGAGCGTTTGAGGATTCAGCGCCAGTAGAACTACGTCCTGATAGAACAGAAGCGGATGTAGCAGTGGTTATCCGGGCGGCTTATCGTCAGGTTTTGGGTAATGACTATCTACTTGAGGTAGAGCGTCTGGTCAGCGCCGAATCACTGTTGCAGCAAGGTGAAATCTCCGTTCGGGGATTTGTGCAAGCCATTGCTCAATCGGAACTGTATCGGGATAAGTTTTTCCACTCCAATTCCCAAACTCGGTTTATCGAGTTGAATTATAAGCATTTATTGGGGCGTGCCCCACAAGATGAGTCAGAGATTTCTTACCATGTTGAGCTTTATAACTCACAAGGTTACGAAGCTGAGATTAATTCCTACATTGACTCATTAGAATATCAAGAGAGTTTTGGCGAAAATATTGTCCCCTACTATCGAGGCTTTAAGAGTCAAGTAGGACAGAAAAACGTTGGCTATAGCCGACTGTTCCAACTGTATCGGGGTTATGCCAATAGCGATCGCGCTCAAGGACAAAAACAAGGACGGCTAACCTGGGAAGTGGCGAAGAATCTAGCTTCACCCATTTACCCCGTTTCTGCTGGAGCCTTAACTGGCCTCTCTACAGGTGGTCGCGGCGAAACATACCGCATCAGAGTGCTACAAGCAGCTTCCCCAAACTCAGCTGTAGTCAGGCGCGGGACTGCGGAGTTGATCGTACCCTACGAGCAACTTTCTAGTAAATTGCAGCAGTTGAATCGCAAGGGCAGCCGAGTTCTTAGCATTACAGCCGTATAAATAGAGACTGGGGACTGGGGACTGGGGACTGGGGACTAGGAATTGGGACTAAGAGGATAAAGGGGATAACCAATACCTAATACCCAGTACCCAATCCCCGATCCCTAATCCCCAGTCCCCAATTATTAATTACAAAGGAAAAATTACCAATGGCTATTACAACAGCAGCTTCCCGTCTGGGAACAGAACCTTTTAGCGATCAGTCTCCTGTCGAATTGCGTCCAAATGCAAGCAAAGAAGACATTGAGAGAGTAATTGCTGCCGTCTATCGTCAAGTTTTGGGCAACAACTACATCTTGACATCTGACCGGCTCATAAGTGCTGAATCCATCCTGCGCGATGGCAAAAGTACAGTACAAGAGTTTGTGCGTCAACTAGCTAAATCAGAACTGTACAAAACCAAATTTTTCTACGACAACTTCCAAACTCGCGTCATCGAACTCAACTACAAACATTTGTTGGGTCGTGCCCCTTATGATGAGTCTGATGTCGTCTATCACTTGGACTTGTATCAAAACAAGGGATATGAAGCCGACATTGACTCTTATATTGATTCACCAGAGTATCAATCTAGCTTTGGTGAAAATATAGTGCCTTACTATCGCGGCTTTAAAACCCAAACAGGGCAGAAAACTGTCGGATTTAGCCGGATATTCCAGCTTTATCGCGGTTATGCCAGTAGCGATACGTCCCAACTCAAAGGCAAATCTTCTCGCCTTGCTAGCGAACTAGGTCGCAATAGCGCATCCATCGTTGTTCCTCCGTCTGGTGGCCCCTCCGGCTTTTCATACGTCGCTTCTGAAAAAGGCGTTACCCCCAACAGTACTTTTGGTGGTGCGGGAACTTTTGGCAAAGAAGGCAGACTTTATCGCATTGAAGTAGCAGGCGTTTTCGGTGCTGGCTATCCTAGCACTCGCCGTGTTAATCAAGCGGTGATCATACCTTATGAAGAACTATCTAGTTACTTCCAAAGAGTGGTAAAACAAGGTGGTAAAATAGCTAGTGTGAAACCACTTTAGTATCATTTAGTCAATAGTCATTAGTCATTAGTCATTATTAAAGACAAAAGACTAATGACAATAACGACAATTTTAGAATTGGGAATTAATTTTATGGTTGGACAAATTAGTAGTAGAACAAGTAGTCGCTACTTTCGGTATGAAGTAGTGGGTCTGCGCCAAAGCGAAGAAACTGAAAAAACCAATTATCCCATTCGTTCTAGTGCCACTGTGTTTTTCACAGTACCAGAGAACCGAATGAATCAAGAAATGCAGCGAATTACTCGCTTGGGTGGCAAAATAGTCAGCATTCAGCCATTGAACGCTGAAGCTAAAACAGATAGCGAACAAAGCGATCATCCATCTTCATAATGAATTCCAGTCCGCAGAAATTTGAAGATTCACCATCGACAGGGAACTCTGGCGATGGTGAATCTTTAACAGTAGAGCAAGCGATCGCTAATCTAGAAAGTGCAGATTTAGGTCTGCGGTTTTATGCTGCCTGGTGGTTGGGTAGATTTCGGATATCTGAAACAGCTGCGGTTACAGGATTAATTAAAGCTTTAGAAGATGAAGCCGATCGGACACCAGAAGGCGGATATCCTCTGCGAAGGAACGCAGCTAGAGCCTTAGGAAAACTAAGCGATCGCCAGGCAGTCTCACCTTTAATTAAGTGTTTAGACTGCTCAGATTTTTATGTGCGGGAAGCGGCAGCACAATCCTTAGAAATGCTGGGCGATCCGGGTTGTATTCCCATCTTGATTAATTTATTACAAGTAGGTTTGCATGGTGAGCAGCTGATATCAAAGCAGCCTGATTTATCTCAACCCTACGAGGCCATATTAGAAGCCTTGGGAACCTTGAGGGCGACTGAATTCACCCATTTGGTAAAACCATTTTTAGAGCATCCAATCGAATTGGTGCAATATGCCGCCGCACGAGCTATGTATCAATTAACCCAAGAGCCAGTTTATGCAGAACGGTTGGTACAAGCTTTGGCGGGAGAGAAATTGCAATTGCGTCGAGCAGTTTTAGCAGATTTGGGAGCGATTGGATATCTACCCGCCGCAGATGCGATCGCCGAGACTCTTGCCGAAAATAGCCTGAAACTAATTTCTCTGAAAGCATTACTAGAACATCAAGTTAACCACACAGCAATAAGCACTTTGTCAGATGGTGCGATAAAAGTGATGAATTTGATGGACTCGCTGTTGTAGTTATAATTTTCCAGGAATTAGTTGTTATTAATACGTTTAAAAAAATACCGATCAGATGTAAACCCCCAACCCAACTGCAAAATCAGGGCTAGGGGGTTTATGTGTAGTGCCAACTACGGATAACTTAAGCTACAATTGGCTGATCCCTAATGACCCATGAAAAATTATTATGAATAACAGCGATCTTGCCCAAATATTGATCCGTGCTGTAGAAGAAGCAGACTCCTCAGATCGCTTATTAGACGCAGTTCAGGAGTTAGCGGCAGCTGGTATAGAGGAATCTGTTCCCACTCTGATTGCAGCTTTGGGCTACAACAATCCAGGGGCGGCAGTGGCGGCAGTCGATGGACTGATTGCGATCGGGGAACCCGCAGTCCCATCTCTATTGGAACTAATTGATGACTACAACTACAGTGCTAGAGCCTGGGCAATTCGTGCCTTAGCAGGAATTGGCGATGTTCGGGCACTGGATACTTTATTCGAGGCAGCAAAAACCGATTTTTCCTTGAGTGTACGGCGGGCAGCTGCTAGGGGATTAGGCACTTTGCGCTGGCATCAACTACCGCCGGAGAAAGTGGAATCTGTTCAGACTCAGGTATTAGAGGCGCTATTACTAATTTCTCAAGATCCAGAGTGGGTAGTACGCTATGCAGCAGTGACCAGTTTAGAAACATTAGCGATCGCTATAGCAACCACTTTACCCGATCAAGCATCACGAATTACAAATCAACTTCAGCAAACACTCGATAACGATGCCGATTTGGGAGTTCGCACCCGCGTCAAATTTGCACAGCAAAAAATTCAACAGCAGCAACATCAAGAAGTGTTTGCACCGAAAAGAAAGCTAGAAGATGCTGATGTGTCGGAAGTACCTCATCGTGGTGGTGGTAGACGTTGAAGTACACATCACTCTCTCACAATCCCCAGGCTATGAGTACTTGGGGACTTCTACAATCGGCTAGAAATTTCTAGCCGATTCCAATTGCAGAGAATACAAGCTTATCTAGAAAACCTCTTTAGCATCAGTTTTTGTTCCACCAATGCCAGGAGAGATTGGCGATTGATGACAATAGGCATTTGCTGCACAGTCAGTCTTAACAACATTTTATCAATTTTACATAAGCCCAAAACACTTGTAGAGACGGCGATTTATCGCGTCTCGAAAACCCAAGCGCATTAGTTTATGGTCAACCTATCAGCCATGACAGCATTCCCCCGAAAACAGCTGTTGGGATAATAATAATTTAGTGGAGCGATCGCAGATTTCATCTGGTGACAGACATACTCGAACCTGGCAGAGATGCCAATTTAACGTGAGTTCGACGAATCATATAGTGTCCATATAATAGCCGTAAAAAAGACCTCTCCCTGGTTTTACTACGCAAAATCGTCCCTCTCCAAGTCGGAGAGGGAGAGACTTGAACTAAAGTTCAAGGCTAGGGAGAGGTTTATCGAACTCACGTCAATTTAGCAACTGCAAGAACTACCAGAATCGAAATACGAATCCAATCCTGAAACAACGTCTGACTTCACTAAGCTCAAGCACTTCCAAACCGCTTGATTTTTACAAGACCATGTGACATGATACTTAACATAGCAAAATCCGGTATTTCGATAGACTTACCGGATTTTAATCTTGGACTGCTTCACTGTTCATTAGATTCGTTTCATCAGAAAACTATCCACCCTAGTTTTTGATTGGAGAAACACTAAGCATGATGAACTGTCCTCCTAATCACTTACAGCAGTTTTCATGTATCTGTCGTAAGGACACAGTAATGCTGTGCCCCTACCGTGTGGTCTATTGACCTGAAAATAGCTGTAACTCGCCATTGAGTAACAATTGATCGCCTAATTACAGTCATTCGTCCACATGAAAAAAGTTAATTTGGAGAATTTTGTATGGCCGCTATAACGTTGAGTGTATCTACTGTCAAGCCTCTGGGCGATCGCGTCTTCATCAAGGTTAGTGAGTCAGAAGATAAAACTGCGGGTGGAATTTTTCTACCTGATAGCGCCAAGGAAAAGCCGCAGGTGGGTGAAATTGTGGCAGTGGGTTCTGGTAAGCGTAACGATGATGGCACTCGTCAAGCGATCGATATTGCAGTTGGCGATAAAGTCCTCTACTCCAAGTACGCAGGCACCGACATCAAGCTTGGTACAGAAGAATATGTCCTGTTGTCTGAGAAAGACATCCTGGCAATTGTTTCATAGTCGATTGCCATTAGTTATTGGTCATTGCTACTCCACAAGCTGCCCTAACCAATGACAGTCGCAACTGCTCAACCTACAAACTATTAAAGGGAACTGGAATTACTATGGCAAAACGCATCATTTACAACGAAAATGCTCGTCGCGCTCTAGAAAGAGGAATTGACATTCTTGCTGAGGCGGTAGCTGTCACCCTTGGCCCGAAAGGCCGTAACGTTGTTTTGGAAAAGAAATTTGGCGCTCCTCAAATCGTCAATGACGGTGTAACCATCGCTAAAGAAATTGAACTAGAAGATCACGTTGAAAACACAGGTGTAGCCTTAATCCGGCAAGCCGCTTCCAAAACCAATGATGCTGCCGGAGATGGTACTACAACTGCAACCGTTTTGGCTCACGCCATTGTCAAAGAAGGATTGCGGAACGTCGCTGCTGGTGCTAATGCCATCGAACTCAAGCGTGGTATCGACAAAGCCACAGGCTTTCTAGTAAACAAGATTAAAGAACACGCGCGTCCCGTAGAAGACTCTAAAGCGATCGCTCAAGTTGCTGCCATCTCTGCCGGCAACGATGAAGCTGTAGGTGCGCTGATTGCAGAAGCATTAGATAAAGTTGGTCGTGAAGGGGTGATTTCTCTAGAAGAAGGTAAGTCAGTCACCACCGAACTAGAAGTTACAGAAGGGCTGAACTTCGATAAGGGTTATATTTCTCCCTATTTTGCCACAGATGCCGAACGGTTGGAAGCAGTGCTAGATGAGCCATTCCTACTGATAACAGATAAAAAAATTGCCCTGGTACAAGATTTAGTACCAGTACTAGAGCAGGTTGCCCGTGCAGGTCGCCCATTGCTGATTCTGGCTGAAGACATTGAGAAAGAGGCACTGGCTACCCTAGTAGTAAATCGGCTGCGCGGAGTGCTGAATGTAGCAGCTGTGAAAGCTCCTGGTTTTGGCGATCGCCGTAAGGCTATTTTGGAAGACATTGCCATTCTTACAGGTGGGCAATTGATTACAGAAGATGCCGGTTTGAGGCTAGATGCCACCAAGCTTGATCAACTCGGTAAAGCTCGCCGAATCACCATCACCAAAGATAGTACAACCCTCGTTGCCGATGGTAATGAAGCAGCCGTTAAAGCCAGGGTAGAGCAAATCCGCCGCCAAATCGAAGAAACCGAATCTTCCTACGACAAGGAAAAGCTGCAAGAACGTTTGGCGAAGCTATCGGGTGGGGTTGCTGTGATCAAAGTTGGTGCGGCCACTGAAACCGAACTCAAAGACCGCAAGCTACGTCTAGAAGATGCCATCAACGCCACAAAAGCTGCTGTTGAAGAAGGCATCGTTCCTGGTGGTGGTACGACGCTAGCCCATCTAGCTCCTGAGTTGGAAAGCTGGGCAAAATCTACCCTAGTGAATGAAGAGTTAACAGGAGCGTTGATTGTATCTCGCGCCCTGAGTGCCCCTCTGAAGCGGATTGCCGAGAATGCAGGTCAAAACGGTGCTGTAATTGCGGAGCGCGTGAAAGAGAAGGACTTCAATGTGGGCTATGATGCAACCACCGGCGAATTTGTGGATTTGTTTGAAGCTGGAATTGTTGACCCTGCCAAGGTGACACGCTCGGCTGTACAGAATGCAGCGTCAATTGCCGGTATGGTGCTGACCACTGAAGCGATTGTAGTTGACAAGCCGGAACCAAAAGATGCTGCTCCTGCTGGGCCTGGTGGCGGCGGCTTGGGTGGGGACTTCGATTATTAATTGTTAATCCCTGGCGAAAATTTTTGCGTCTTGCCTAAATCTCAAGAGGCGATCGTCCCAAATTATAACGATCGCCTCTTGTTTCATTGCATATTACCTCATCTTCCTCATTTTCTACCCCGTATTCTTGCGGTAAAAAGATCAATGCGATCGCTACACAAAATTTGGCACAGTAGTTAAGAAACCTAACCAGTTTTAACTCTAGATTATGCCAAAGTCTCGTTTTTTCCGCTTCTTTCGCCACCTCAATTGGGGCACACTCAAAAAAACTTTTACCAGGACAATCGAAAGGCGACTTTTGGGACTTGCCTCGGAAATCGCCTTCAATGCGATGCTATCCCTGTTTCCAGCAATTCTTGCTCTGATTACAGCCATTGGTTTATTGGCAGAATCTTTGCAAGCCACCTTTAGACAACTGGCGGTAGAACTAAGTCAAGTTCTACCCGAACAAGCTTTGGATCTAATTCGTGATTTTGCCATTACAGAGATTACCAACTCCAAAAACAGTGGTTTGTTTTCTCTGAGCTTTGCCTTAGCAATTTGGGCTGCTTCTGGGGCGGTGAATACCGCGATGACAGCCCTCGACCAAATTCATCAAATTCCTCCAGAAAACATACGTCCTTTTTGGAAAGCCAAACTCGTCTCTCTGGGATTAACAGTCGGGACTATGTTGCTTTTAGTATTGGCTTCTTTCTTAGTGTTTACCAGTGATTGGCTGCTGGCAATAGTAGTACATGAAAATGCTTCTTTAATCTTCTTATTACATCTTTGGCAGTTGTTACGCTGGCCTCTAGCTTTAAGTATTGTTGCTGTCGCCTTTGGCTTCGTCTATCGCTATGGCCCAAGCAAGTGGAACTCAGGCACGCCAATGATGCCTGGAGCAATTTTAGCAGCTGTTTTCTGGGCAATATTGTCTGCCTTATTTCGGTTGTATGTGGCGAATTTTGGCAATTATAATAAAGTATATGGTGCTGTAGGGGCTGTGATAGTTTTAATGCTCTGGCTGTCAATGAGCGCTGCTGTGCTGTTAATCGGCGATCAGTTAAACGTAACTGTGGGCGAAGATATGCGCTTAAAAGGGCAGTTGCAATCTCCAGAAAAATATTAAATAGTAAATCCCTAAAAATAGTGATTGCAAAAGATCAGTAGGGGAGTAAAATATCTAACGATTCAATACAAATCTAGCGATCGCCTTCATGTCTGATTCTCCTCCTCGATTTTCGATGATTGAACCTGATGCCAAAGCACCCACCTTAAAGCGCCTGCGTCAGCTAAGTCGGCTTCTGGATAATATTATTACCATTCCTGGTACAAAGATTGGTTTTGGTTTAGATCCAATCATCGGACTTATACCGATTGGTGGTGATTTTTTGGGAGTTATGTTTTCTAGCTACATCATCCTAGAAGCAGCGCGGCTGGGTGTATCTAGAGCCACTTTAGGTAAAATGGTTTTAAATGTGATTATTGATGGCTTAGTAGGCACTGTTCCAGTTTTGGGAGACTTTTTTGATTTTGCCTGGAGAGCTAACACTAATAATATCAAGCTATTAGAAGAGTACTTAAAGTTTCCCAGCGAGCAAAAGAGTGCAGACAGGTGGTTTATCTTTGCCGTTTTAGTGGGATTGTTGCTAATCTCAATTGTCTTAATAGCATTGCCTGTGATCCTAATTAGAATCCTGTGGAACGCTTTCACCGGTGGTTAAAATAATTCGTAATTTGTAATGACGCTCTCGCTGAGAGGCTAAGTAGGTAGGCACAAATAAACCTAACTATGTATGTAACGAAAAGTAAAAGCGGTGAAAACCTTCTTGCAATTGCTTCTCTAGGAGACGCTACGCGTAGCTTGCTTCCCCGTAGGGGTACACTCCACTACGTTACGTACCCTACGGATTCTCCAAAGGAGTACGCAATTACATAGTTATAAATTTTCTCACCCACCTACTTACGTCAACGCTTGTAATAACGTAAAATCTTAATCTGTGCATAATTTTAAACCCCTAGAATTAGTTCAATTATGTCCAATTATTTATTGATAACGGAATGAAAGATTGGTGGCAAGCTACTTTTCCTAAAGGGCGGCAAAATCTAATTATTACTGATGCTAAAGGGTATCCTATACAAATTGCTTATGGCGAAAAAGGTAAAGGTAAACCGCTAATTTTATTACATGGTATGGGGAGTTGGAGCTACAATTGGCGCCACAGCATAGCACCATTATCTAAATATTATCGGGTAATTTGTTTTGATGCTAAAGGTTTTGGTTTTTCAGAAAAACCATTATTTCGTAGAGAACATAATGGGCATCAAGTTATTGAGTTTAAAAGAGTTATTCAGGCATTATGTGATGAACCCGCAGTAATTGTGGCTGAATCTTTGGGGGGATTAGTTGCCCTTGCCCTTGCTCAAGAAAATCCGCAATTAATCGGGCGGCTTATAGTAGTAAACGTACCTGTTTTTAGCGAATATCTACCCCATTGGGCTATGTGGTTACTAGCCCAAACGCCTTTAGAAATAATGCAAACAATTGACTCCTTACGTATGGCATATCTGTTTGCGCCTCTATTTAGAGAAATTATGGCAATAGAAAGACGTGGGGTGTTATTTGATCCCTCAATCCTGACACAAGAAGATGTCTATTGGATCACTTACCCGTTTATTGAATTGCCTGGTACAATTGCAAAAGTTGCCGAAGAGTTACAAATAGCCGCGCAAGAAATTGAGAATTGGCAAGCAAATAAGCCAAATATGCTCACCAAAATTCAAAATAACCTGAGTGCAATTAAGTGTCCTACACTAGTTTTGTGGGGTGAGCAAGATAGTTGGTTTCCTCCTAGTCATGGTGAAAAATTGCATCAGCATATCCCCAATTCCAAATTACAGATTTTGCCTAACTGCTGTCATGATGCCTCAAGTGGTGCTTTTGAAGTACTGAATGCAGCGATTCTTAAGTTTTTACGTGATACTAATTTTTAGAGAATAATTCAGAATTTAGAATCAACCTGAATTCTGTTTCCATAAAAAGAGAGTGGGAGGAAGCATATCAGTCAGCTTTCAAACTCCCACTCTGCCATTTGCTGCTGAAGTGAACAGGAATTTATACAGACGTTGCCCGTTAGTTGGGGGCTAATGCGTACTTAAACAACAACGCCCATACGCATTTAATATTCCTGTTGCAGCAAATGCTAAACCTAATTATTGATATTTATTTGCTGAGAAAATACTCTGTAAATAATTGATAGAGATAGCTTTTTATGTTTGCCAATCACTTAGTAAATAGTGTTTTACAAAAATAAATTTGCTTACGTGGTAGCCCCTGATAACAAAACCCTTGAAGTCGTTTATCTTTATACAATTTAACTTGGTTAATCGAAAGCTGGTTGCCATTTTGGCAGGTTTTTAAATTTGCTAATTGCTCATATATAACTTTTTAAAAGCTGTGAAGCAGCTATAGCAATCCGATAGCGAGTCAGACGCTCCTGCGTCGCTCTAAGCGAAGCCATGCCGTTGGCGTTAGCGTCTCTGAAAGAGAAGGCTTTACGCTGCGCTATCGAGCGTCTTTGATTTCTGAATCACTCATGGAGGAATAGGGAACAGGTAATAAAAATATAATGCAATACAGTTCAGATCAGCCCAAAACACTTGTAGAGACGGCGATTTATCGCGTCTCGAAAACCCAAAATTGTTGCCAGTAGCCCTTAACCCAAGCGTATTGTTCTATATGACAATAAATAATGTGTATATAACAAGATTCCCGACTTTTTAAATAAGTCGGGAATCTCAGCCAAGTAATTGGCAAAAAGTGTTAATTTAACGGGGTTTTACTTTACAGTAGTATTAATACTGGCGTAAAATTGCAGACAATGAACTATTTTTACGAAGATCCATCAAGTCTGCTAAAGGTTCTGTGGGCGTATCGAGGTGATGCTTGTGTTCTGCTGGTAAAACCGTCACCAGATGCTTTGTTTTGGGTTGCATCTGCATAAGGGGCATTAGTTGTGGCTGTGGCACAAAAATTGGTTGGTTCTTAGGAAGATGTGGTTCCAATTTTTGGTAATGGTTCTGTGCCAAACGTGCCTGATGGCGGTTAACCTGTTTTTGGACTTTTTGCGATTGCTTTGTCCGGTTGAGCATTCGGAAAATGAACAGGGAACCACTACCACAGCTGAGGGCGATCGCAGCCACCATCCATAAAGGTGTAGGATTAGTGTTCTCAGAGGGCGCATTAATTGGTTCTTCAACTATAACTGGGATTTTTTCTGGTTCTTCCTGTGTTATCGGGCCGGCATTGCCTAAGCTATACAGCGCAAAGGCACCACCTCCCATAAACATGGCTAAAAACCCAGTTAGCAATAGCCAAGGATGATGTACAACCAAATAGATCAGAACATTCGAGCTTTTTCTTAATCTCGATTTCCTGTTTGTCAGCTCTGGAGTAGCCCGTCTTAGTTGGGTTGGCTCGCGCTGTACATTCTGACTTTTTTCCATGATTACTTTCAGATTTGTACCCCTCTAGTCAATAAATTGTACTGGAGGAGTCAAGCATCAGGTATCCGTAACAAAAGTGTAGATTCAAGTAGCTTTTTTGTAAAATATAGGCTACCAAATCTGGCTGACTTTTGCCAAAATTCTGTATTTATTGTGACTTTTCACTGTAATAATCTGAAATCAGTTCGCTTATTTTTTCCATCAACTAGAAGAATGTCTAGCGATCGCAAGTTGAATTAACCGATCGACTAATTCTGGAAAAGGAACTCCACTATGGGCCCAGAGTTGAGGATACATACTAGTTGCAGTAAAGCCTGGCAACGTATTGATTTCGTTAATTAAAACTTCTTGTGTCGCTTCCACATAGAAAAAATCTACCCTTGCTAACCCAGCAGCATCAACAGCGGCAAAAGCCTGCAAAGCCATGTCTTGAACCTGACGAGCGATCGCATCTGGAATCGGTGCAGGTATCAGTAAATCTGCCCGTCCTTCAGTATATTTAGTTTCATAATCATAAAAATCGCTGTCATAAGTAATCTCTCCAACGATAGAGGCTTGGGGTTGATCGTTACCTAAAACGGCACACTCAACTTCCCTGGCGACAACACCAGCTTCTACAACTAATCGGCGATCGTAACTGGCAGCACTATCTAAAGCTGCTTCTAATTCTTGGCGCGATCGCACTTTCGCAATACCCACTGATGAACCCAAATTCGCAGGCTTGACAAAAGCAGGATAACCTAATGCTGCCTCAATGTCATCACAAAGTTTCGGAAATACGCAAGGATTAGACCAAACCTGCGCTCTCGTAATCGCCTTATATTTTACCTGTGGTAGTCCCGCTTGCTCAAAGGCAATTTTCATGGCAATTTTATCCATCCCCATTGCCGAACCTAACACCCCAGAACCCACAAAGGGAACCTGCATCAAAGTAAGTAACCCTTGAATTGTCCCGTCTTCACCATTGGGGCCGTGGAGAATGGGAAACCAAACATCCACTTGGGCAACTTGAGAGGGAGATTGCCACTTACTTAGGGTTTGGGCTTGCGGGTTAGATGTCAGATTTCCCTCAGAAGTTGATTCTTCCGATTCCAGTAGCGGACTACCGGTTGCTAAAACCTTTTCGGGTGCTTCTCCTGCAAGCCAGCGACCATTTTTTTGGATATAAAAAGGCAGGATTTCGTACTTGTTAGCATTTTCCTCTGCACTTAAGGCTTTAGCGATCGCCCGTGCTGAGTTGATTGAAACTTCATGTTCTCCCGAACGACCGCCAAACAGTAACCCCACGCGCAGCTTAGTCATTTTCGGTTCCTCGACACTTCTCCAGCAGATAGCGTATCATAACCTACAAAAGTTGCCATCTTTTTCTTTTATTTCTTTTACTGTTAAGACTAGTACCGCAAGGCGAAATTCAAAATTCAATGGATCTTACCCAAGGCGATTGGATTGGTTCAATTTGCCCAATTCCTAAAATTGAAGAAGAATTCAGAAGTCAGAATTCAGGAGCGGAGCCGGAGACTCCGAAGCTCCGGTCAGAATCAAGACGCGACTCGAAAATACTCGCTCACACTGTGCTATACGCTTTTTCAGTCAAAATTAATTCTGAATTCTGACTCCTGACTACTGAATTCTGTTCGATAATTTTATCTTTGCCCAACCATAGGGAACCTTGACCCGGAAAACATGGCAGATTACTTGAATAAGTACCAAAAGTCTGACATGAAAACCATAATAATGAGAATTTGGACTACTACTGCTGTGCTAGCTTCTTTTTGGCTAATATCTGGAGCCATCAGTTCTGAGCCAATCAACGCTACTTCTGTTTTGGTAGAAAATGCTATATCATCTCCTGTACCAACGAATGTAAAACAGATTGTTGTCAGTAACACCGAGTTTGGGCTGAAGAGAGTTGACTCCAAAGGGAACGTTACCATTTTTCAGACAACAAGAGTACCACTTCAGGAAGGAAACACCTACGGATGGCGGATTAAACTCAAAGACTACCGAGGTGAAGTGAAATGGCGCGAAGTCTTACGTTTACCAAAACCTCCAGAAACTTGGGGTACAGATAACGGTGAAGCCTTCTCAATATCAGCCGATGGCACTACATCCATAACACGGCGTACACAATCGGCTCCAGAAGGTATAATTGAAAATTTTTGGACGATCGCTCCTGGCGATCCAGTTGGTAAGCATAGAATAGAAGTCTATATTGATGACCGTTTGATCGGTACTTTCGAGTTTGAACTGATTCCCGTTAAGTAGATGTAAAAGGCATTGAAAAGAGGCAGAGGAGCAGGGTGCTGCTCTTGCTGAGGGTAAAACTCTTCTCCCTTGCTTGCTGTTTTGCTGAACCTGAAGCTGAAGAATATCTTAGAGATAAAGAGAGGTCAACGCCACAGATGAATGCTGAAGAATTAAAAAGGCGTTTTGCCGCAGGAGAAAGATATTTTACAGCCGTCAACTTGAGTAAAGACAAGTTAATTGGAGCCTATTTGCCTGGAATCAATTTATGGGGGTCTGACTTGAGTGGAGCTAATCTAGCTAAAGCTAAACTCTGGGGAGCAGATTTAAGTAGAACTAACTTAGCCAATGCGAACTTGACTAGAGCTAATTTGAGCGGTGTCAAACTGAATGAAGCAAATCTTCGGGGAGCCAAACTCAATTATGCCAAGTTGTATGGAGCGAATCTGACTGGCGCTTACTACGATGAAAGCACACGATTTTCTAAAGGTTTTGACCCCATCAGTAGAAAAATGCAGAAGGTGTGAAGGGGATTGAGACATTAAATTGGTGAACTATTAACATCTATAATTCATTTACCAGAGGTCAAGTAAGTATTAATCAGTCAAAATATCACTCATATATCAGAAGCGCATGACTACCAAACCGAAGATTTTCATTGATGGGGAATCGGGAACCACAGGCTTACAGATTTACTCGCGTCTCAACCAACGGGATGACATCGAGTTAGTTAGCATTGAGGCATCTAAACATAGAGATGCAACTGAACGAGCCAAACTAATCAATGCCGTTGATGTTGTCATTCTCTGCTTGCCTGATGATGCGGCCCGCGAAGCTGTTAGCTTAGTCAGTAATACTAGGGTTAAGATCCTGGATGCTAGTAGTGCCCATCGCACGGCTAAAAACTGGGTATATGGCTTCCCTGAACTAAATCCAGGACAGCGAGAGAAAATCGCCAGCGCCCAGTTTGTCAGCAATCCAGGCTGTTATCCTACAGGATTTTTAGCCTGTATCCGTCCGTTGATTGCTAAAGGACTTCTAAATAGTAACTTTCCCGTCACCGTGAATGCAGTGTCAGGTTACTCAGGTGGCGGAAAGAATCTTATCAAACAATATCATAGCTTCCATGAACAGCAAGCCGGGGCAGAGTCACTCTATCCTTATGGCATCTACGGTTTGCAGTTTGGGCATAAGCATGTTAAAGAGATGCATCATTACTCAGGGTTAGCATCGCCGCCGCTATTCGTACCGGCAGTGGGAGATTTTGAACAGGGGATGCTAGTACAAGTGCCTTTGCCTCTGGGTACTTTGGATAATCCGCCATCAGGTGAAGTTATTCATCAAGCGATCGCTAACCACTACCAAAGTGAAAAGTTTGTACAGGTTGCTCCATTCCAAGATTCTACTCTACTACGAGACGGAACATTTCTAGATGCGACCGCACTAAAAGGTACTAATATTGTTCAGGTTTTTGTATTTGCCAATGACACTACCAAAGAAGTGTTGTTAGTTGCTCGTCTTGATAACCTGGGTAAAGGTGCATCAGGAGCCGCCGTCCAAAACCTAAACATCATGCTCGGTTTTCCAGAAGAGTTGGGATTGTCATGAAATGGCGATGAAGTAGAAGTCTGTCAACAAATAATTGATGGATAAATTACTTGTAGAGACGGCGATTTATCGCGTCTCTCTAATTAGTAGTGTTAATTAATTACCCCAGTTAACAGTAGCTAAAGCTATTTCACCTTAGCGCGGAAGCGCACAAAACCATAGGAATTAGCTGGTGTACCAGATCCAGTAGCAGCCGGCAGACTGGGAAAACTTGGGACTGTAATATTGACCACTACTGCCCCATTGGTGTTAATACCGCAGTATGATGGTGTGGCTGAGTCATTAGCTGTATAAAAACGCCCGCGATCGTTATCCGCTACATTAGTTAGGTAAGCCGTAGGTGTAGTAGAACCAATACCTAGGGCAATTCCTTGATCTGCTCCTGGCAAGCCGCCATCATTAGGAGTCATCCCATTAAAAGTATTAGGAATAAAAGTAACATTACCAGGCACTAAGTCACAAATGCGGACATTAGTAGCATTAGACAGACCATTAGAAAGAAAGTATATAGTATATTCTAATTCGTCTCCTAGTTTGACTATCCCAGCATTAATCAATCCCCGCAAATAACCAATTGGCCAAGGTTTATCGCTATCATCATCAGTCTCATAAAGGGGTGATACATAATTGGCAGCACTGGTAGAAACGTCACTGCGACCATCCACAATATTGTTTAAATCCTGGTTATTGATGCGTGTGATCCGTTTAACTAAAAGTAGCTTAGGTTTACTAGTTGTAAATGGCATGGTTACCGTAGCGGGTGTAGGATCTTCTTTGCCTGCTGCATCTATACCTGCCACAGTAAATGTGACCGTTATCGCACCATCATTTGGATCTAATGTTAGCTGAGTTGGGTCATAATTACTAATAACTTGGTTCGCTGTCACAGCTATGTTGTTGTAATAAAGTATCCCATTTGTTGGCAGACTAATAATCTTAAAACTTTTGCCAACACTGAAGTTACCATCTTCAGGATCGGTAGCTGATAGGGTAGGTACTTGCGATTTATTGGTTCCCCCTGGATTCGTTTGCAGAGATGCAGTGACGTTATTAGTATCGGGTAACTGTTCAATCCCAAAATCCTTACTGGAGATGTTTGTGCCAGTATCAAAAGTAGCCGTCGTCAGTGGGCTAGTATTGACCCAGTTAGAGGGTAGAGATGGTGCAGGTGCAGTATTACCCACTGTGCCAGCAGTTGTACTTAAGATAATTTTAACGTTGCTTTGATTCAAGGGGACATCGAGAAAAGTGTAAGTACCATCTGCTGCGACAGGTATTGTTTTTAAAACCTTATTATTTACATCCACCAGAATTGCATTTAACAACCCACCTGCATTAGTACCTGTTTCTGAGCCAGTATTGATATTAGCAAAAGTATTATTAGCGCTATTATCAGCATCATCCCAAACCTTGCCGCTTAGGAAATCATCATCATAGATCGTATAATTGGAGACGACTGTTGGGGAACCACCACAAGTTGTGGTTGAACTGGCGAAAAAACTAGTTGAAGTTTCTATGGTGAATATAATTGTCCTCACACCTTGAGGAACATTATTATTAATAACAGTAAAGGGAATGGTAAAAACACTAGTGGCATCACTACCATCGTAGTTTCCCGCAGGGATAGTGATATTAAAGGTGGATGTGCCTGATGTTGTATTGTAATCTGTACCCAAAGTTGCTGTACCACTCACGGAGATAGGAACGCTTATCCCTCCAGCTGGCACTAAACCAACGATTCTGAGTTTGGGGGGGTTAGTTGTAGGGTTAGTTTCTGATTCTGCTGCACCACCTGAACTTGCTGTAAACTCAACCACAGGTTTACCAGCAAATTGGACTTCATCAAGGAAGTTCCCTACAGTATTATCCCCACCCGCCGTCGAAACAGCCGCAAATCCTACAGGTTGATTAGCAGAAGCACCAGTGTAAGGAACAGTGCCAGTGTATCGTACCCAGCCATTTCCGGCGTTATTGTTAGTTACAGTAGGAATAGTTGCACCATTCTGCGCTACTGGTTGTGCTGTAACTGTTCCATCGCTAGTTGTTGAGAATCTGCCAAAAACAGTTGATGTTGGATTAGTATTTAGTCCAATGAGAAAATTCGCCACATCAGCAGTAGTTGCACTTGAACGCCCACGATGTAACAAAGAGAATGAGATCGTCTCATTTTGAATTAGGCATATATTCTGATACAACTCAGAAGCTTGTTCAGCATTTAACTCCGCAAATTGATTCCCAGCATTGGTTGCTGTACTAGCACCAAGAAATCCTGAAGTCCAAATCTCAATGAGTGGTACTGAGCCGGGGGATACATAACCAGTACAATTACCTGTTCCGGCTTTTACTGAGCCATGAGTCGTACTCCAACCAGGGATAAGGCTTTGATCCACTTGGACGTAACATTGTTGATTAGCAGAACCAAAAACAGGTGACTCAAAGCCGGGATTTAAGAACGATCTCTGGATATATTGAGCTTGTACTAATGTAGGTTGAAGTACTAATGTTGCACTCATCAGCCCCCAGCCCAACGCCTGAAAATTTTGCCTTAAGTTTTTCATTAGTAAATCACCATAAAATAACCTTTAAAAAATGCTAATTACCCTAACCCTAATTATTAATGATGCCTGATTCACCTCAAATAAATCTCCAGTCTCTAGCTTGCCCAAAATCTTAGATAATCTACCATTTGTATTCAGATTGAGTGTGGCGATCGCTTTTAAATAGTGAAACAAAAATTTCATTTCAAATTTAATAAATCTTGGCTATAAATTGACGATTTGTAGAAATGTAGCACTGCTACGTCTCTACAAATAACCGTTTTATATTTCACGTTTTTGCATTGCTGTTGTTGCAGCCTTGAGTTTATTCACCAAAGTTTTCATCGCAGATTCTTGTGGCTGGCGTGGCGGAATCTTTTGCTGTCCAAAACCATCAAACAATTCGTTGAGCTTCACCGTAAAGCCTAAATATGCGCCTCCCGCAGAACGTGTGCCTGAGAAATCTCGGTCGTCAACTTTACCAAATACATATCCAGCAGAGACACGCAGGTTGGGTGTGAGGTAGTAGCCTGTTTCTAGAACAAAGCCTGTTTCGCTATAGCTAGACTGGCTAATTACACGAGCTTCACCTACCAAATCCCAGCTATATCCCAAACGATAAGTAGCTCGTAATTGCGCCAGATTTACTGTGCTAGTACCAGCTAAATCGTTAGCTAAATAAGAGGTGCTATTACGTAAAGCATACTTACCGTAGAATTCCCATTGCCAATTAGGAGCGTAAATTGCTTCTAAAGCAAAGGTATGGTCTTGGGAACCCGTACCACTTCCTAATAGGATGGTGTCAGGGATGGATGAAGGATTTTGGCGATATTCATAACGCAATAAAGCATTAAATTTATCGTTATTGGGGTCGCGGTAGGCTAAACCCAGCTTGAGGTTAGCAGTATCTCCTAGTCCTGAAAGCTTTTCATTGGAAGAACCAGCTTGTTGATAACGCACCAAGGCTGTGAGAGCCGGAGAAATTTTACCCGCAGCAGCAGCAGTAATTACTGTATTCCCTCCACCAGAAGAAGAACGATGTTCATAACGGGCGCTGGCTTGAAACTGCGGATTATCACTGTATTCCAGCCCAATGCTGTAGCTATCGCCACCATCAAATCCGATCGCAGATGCAGATTGACCAAAAGCGAAGGGTTGGGCATATTGTTGACCTGCCGCAGTCCGTCCGAAGAAGTTGCCAAATACGTGTTCGTAAGCAACATTCAGCCGCAATCCCGAAGCAATAGTCCAGCGATTATTTAGACCAATTGCCCCTTGGGTAGTCATTTCGTTAGCACCACCCAAAATTGAATAACGACCGGTCAAAGTAGTATCCGATCCGAGTTTGTGTTCGCCGTTGACGCTCAAGCTAGTGATGGAGTTACCCGAATATTGACCGCTACTATAAAACTGTTGGGCTAAACTGACACTAACACCAGGAATTACTGCCCAATTCAGACCTAAGATGGTGCGGTCTGGGTAAATAGGATCTTTTTGGGAAGATAAACTTAGTTCATTTTGCGCCTGGAAAGTCAGGTTTTTTGCAAGGGGAATGGAAAAACGCGATCGCAGTTGATCGGAATTACTACTCAAACTACTGTCGGGGATGCGGTCTTCCCGATGGCGATGAATCCAATCCAGATCAATAATGGCACTACCTAAACGTTGTTCAATTCCAGCAGAAATTGTCGTCAGCGAATTATCAACCCTGCTCCCAGGTATGGATTCATAACGTGGTGCAAACAGTTCTTCAAAGGTATCTAGAGGTTGGGGAGCAATCCCAAAATTGTCTTCGTGGTCGTATTGCGCTCTGAGGTTGGTAGTTGAGGTTACTTTCGCTGTAACCTGCGCTCCATAACGAGTTTGTCCTGGGACAAAGCTGACAGTGGCATTATTAGCAAAGCCTGTATCAGCAAAGCGATAATAGGCACGACCTTGAATTCCGTTAGCAATTTGTCCCTCAGCCTCCAACCGGTAAGCGTCACCTCTGACTCTTCCCACAACATCAGAATCATTAGTGGAATGGGCGTATTCTGCGATTAACTTACCGTTCTCACCCAGAGCAATCAGCGCATCTGCACCGTAGAGTTGAAAGTCGCGTACTCCATGATTTTCTTGGACATAAGTTGCTCCAATCCAGCTTTCCTGATTCAGCTTGCGGGAAAGGTTATATTGCAAACGACCAGCATAGATATTGCCATCAGAGTTTTGATCGTCGTACTGGTAGCTAACAACAATCCGACGTACCAATACTTGTCCAGCCTGATCGACATCGGTACGAAGCATCGGTTCGCGGAATAATAATGTACCGCGATCGTAGTCGATTTCGTAGTCTGGGCCTCGGTTCAGCTGTTTACGTTCTAATACAGTTCCAGGACGATTGAGTTCTTCTAACTCGATAAAGACATTTTCACTACCTGCTTGTAGTAGTCTGCGAGAGAGGAAGTAATAACCACTAGTACCATCGGGAGCAATGGTATCCCGTTGAAACCCCTCTAAGTGGTCGCCATAGAAACCTGTAATTTGGAGATTTCCTAAGTTGTAGTTAGCTTTAAAACCGTGGAGTTGACGGGTAATCGCAGTAAATTGCTGAGATCCCCGCGCAAATTCTTCTGTGTTGTAGTCACCCCACATAGCATAATCAGGGGAAACTCCGGGAATACGAGATGAACGCTCGAAACGCAGAAATACACTGTCAATGGAAGGAGTAACGACATCAACTTTCGAGCTATCGCCATAAACAGGATAGTTTTGCTCGTTGGATTGGTAAGTTCTAAACAGCCGATTATTACAGTCACAATCTTCGTTGAGGCTACGAGAACTGTTGTATGCACCCGTAAACAACCATTCCCCGATCGCACCAGTGGCAAATACTGCGGAATGGAAATCTAATTGCGTACCGTTGTTTTTGTCAGGAGGGAGGAAATCACGGAAACTGCCGTAATAATTTGTACCTCTAGCTCCCAAACGTAAATCTATGACTCCAGTAACTAAACTAGGACGCAATGCCGTTTCAAATTGTAGTTGAGTAAAGGCTTCTAAATTGTTAGTTATGGCTCGAATTCGGACAGTTTCGGCCTTCAGTTGCGATCGCAACGTTGCTGTAAATTGTCCTCCTTTCGCCTCCACTTGAAATCCGGGTTCATCGGGCTTGAAGTCTTTCCCGACAAACTCCCCAGCACTGGGTATGAGGGTGACAACAGCATCACGATTAGAGCGATTGCCATTTGCATCGAGCAGTTGACCCCGAATTGTTGCTGTAGAACGTCCATCTGCTGGAATACGGGACTCAACTGTTTCTAAAGTTAGTTGCTGTGGCGCTCCCCGCACTGCGACTTGCACTGTTACAGCGGGTTCTGTTCCTCCAATAATTTTTGCAGAGATGGTGTTTGCCCCTTCTTTTAACGAGACACCATACCATGTCTGCGTTACTAGGTTAGTGGTAGCGTCACTTTCCGTTCGTCCCACTAAAGAAGGGTCTACCAAAGTGCCATTCACCCGCAATTCCACTTGACTACCAACAGGAAACTGCACAATCACCGTGCTAGCTTGGACATCTATAACACTGTCAGCCGTTGGAGTCAGGATCTTGATGGCTGTAGAGATGGGTAGAGTAGGAGATACAGGAAGATTTTCATTCACCCCTTGTCCGTTCTCTACTCCTGCTATTTTGCGTAAGCCTCTAGGCAAACCTACCGAATTTGCTGGTTGAAATGGTTGTATTGCCGTTGGAGAAGCTTGCAACTGTGTCTCGGTTTCTTTACCTCCATCATTTTTATTCTTGATTTCAGCTACTTTACTTAAGGCTGTGGGTAAATCAACAGAGTTTGCTGGTTGAAACGTTGGTACTTCCGTCTTTTCCTCAATTCCAGCTACTTTACTTAAGGCTGTGGGCAAATCAACAGAGTTTACTGGTTGAAACGGTTGTATTTCCGTTTCACTTGCCTGGACATTTGGAATTGAACTATCAGTAGTCGGTGCTGAAGAAGTGGAAGAAAATTCATCAGATGGAAACTGCTGCTTAGAACTTCCCAAAAGATAAGCCTCTCCCCTGCTCCCTGCTCCCTGCTCCCTTGCCTCTTCTTCAACACCCTTGTGTACTTGCGAAGGTGAATCAGAAAAAAGGAGATTTTCACTAGTAATTTCAGCTTTGACTATAGTAGGATACAAAACCAGGCAAAGAGCTACTGGCATTGCCCCCATCAATTTCAGCTTAAATATAGTTGCACAGTGCAGTCTGGGCTTCATTTCTTGACTGGCTCCTGAAATGTGGGGGTGAGAGCGAAGTTCATACGTACCAAGCCACCAGGCTCTAAATGCACTAAGCGAGATTGGCTATTTCGTTCGCGGAATTTTTCGTTATGAGCTAAGGTGTAACCGGGTAAACTGCTCAGGTCTAGTACACCTGTGTGATATCCAGGTAAGGCATTAGCTAGGGAGAACAAACCATTCGGATCTGTAGTGATGCGGTTTCCATCCTCCAGAAAAATTACTGCATTTGGTATCCCCGGCTCATCAGCTTGTTGTTCACCGTCAAAGTTTTTATCAACAAACACCCGACCGATAATCGTGCCACAGTCAGAAACGATTCCTGAACTAATTTTCAACTGGTGTGTTGCAGGGCCATCCTTGGTGCTAAAACGGTTATCGGCTCGTTGAGCATTAACGATCGCACTGTTGCGACCAGTCCCACGCAGCGCATCAGGTGTTAGTTGAGCAGCGTAGGCAATATTCAAGACTTTCTCTGTGGGAATGGTTACATCTGTGCGGAATGTCACTGTATTACCATTGCGTTCTGAAGTGATAGTGACGAGTTGACCATCCACCTCTCCCCGTACAGATTTCGGCAAAAAATCGAATCCTAAAGGTAGGTTGTCGGTGACAAATATATTATTCAAACCAGCATCAGCGAGATTTTTCACCGACAGGCGGTAGATGACTGTATCTCCAGGTTCAGCAGCAGCGCGATCGCTTGTTTTGATAATCTGCAACTGATTGGCTTGACACAGATTTGTAGTAAATTCAAAGGCTAATAAATCCAGTCCCACAACTTCTGCATTGGGAACTAAAACAACTGTTTGCTCTACTCTGGTTTGGCCTGTGAGACTGATTGGTTGACCATCCAGAGAACTAGCGACATATCGCACAATATTATTACCTTGTGTGCCAGTGCTACCAAGGATTTCAATTTTGATCCGCCGCTGTCTGTAGATAGAATTTGGTGGCGGATTAACTACAAAAATGTAGGTTCTACCTGGATCGGTTTGACCCTTATTCGGATCGAGTAGGAAATTGTAAACACCCGCAGGGTTATTCGTAACGAAGTAGGGGTTACTATTCTCGGTATTTGGCGATCTACCACCAGGAACATTGTTATTAGGAATATCTGGTAACTCTGTTCGAGTCAAAGCAACCAAGCTGCCTAATTCTGTCCCTGTTGGATCGCTAGAGTTAGGTTCATATACCCCAACTGAAAAACCTGTATAGTCAGATAAAATTGTGCCAGCGCAACCTAAGATCCGTCCTAAAGGATCAAATAATGGGGTAGGACTAGCATTGAGCTGACTAGAACTTCCTTGATATTGATTATTATTAGCTGAATCTGTATAAGTGTAAGTAGCTTGATTTATTAATAATGGCGAAGACGCAACTAGATTATTAGTCTGTTGCGCGATCGCTGGTATAGATATACTAGTATGCAAAAAACTTCCCAAAAGAACACTAGCTGTTAACTGTCGCCACCAGCCACGGCTAGAAGTAATTTGCTTTTGGTTTTGAGGACGGCTCACTGAACACATCTCCTATGAAATGTCAAGCTTGTTGTTAATAAAAGCATTTATTTATTTGTGGAAATCCAGTTAAGCCAAAACCCTTTAAAATTTCGTTTCCAGTTTCCATCTCGAAATACAGTCAGAAAGACGGCGTATCCCTGCGTTCTAATCAGCGCACTTGGGTTTGATAAGTCGCTTTGACTGTTGTTTTAGCTGCAAGTGAGGGAATCTGCAAACGGATATGGGTGTAAGCACTGGCTGGTGCTGGTTTTGTTTCCACTTTGCCGTTAGGAAGAGTAACTTTCACAGTGGGATTTTCGACAAAGCTACGTCCGCCATCAATGCTGTAAATAACTTTGGCATTGTTGGCGACAGTAGTAGAATTCAGCACGTAGACCATTCCTTTCGGAATAGGTTGATTAAAAGTTAAATTCTTGACTGGGCGATCGCTCTTATTTTCACCAGTTAAGGTATACCGCAACACATCTCCAGGTTGCACTACAACTTGACCTTTCAAAGGTTCCCATTTCTGACTTTGCTTACCCTGCTGATCCTGTGCTACTACTTGCTTTTCTGCTTCTAAGCGCAATTGAATTTGCCCTTGAGTTTTGATATTCTGAGCAACAGCACTTGTAGAATGCCATACATTTGCGATTCCCGGAATTTGACCGACAAATGGGACTGTAGCAATAAGTGCGAATGCTCCTAAACCTGCAAGAGAAACACGCTTCATATAAATAACCTCAAAAAACTTCCAGAATGTGAATTGTTGACTTATCTTTCCCAGCTTTTGGTAAGAAAAAGTCACTCTCCTATTTGCTTGCTGTTTGGGGTTGGGGATAAGGTCAAATAGTTCGCAGACTCTTCTGTACCAAAGCCTGCAAACTTCGGAGTCCCCAATCCCAAGGAATTAGTTCACCTTGCGTTGGAAGGTAAATGTTCTTTGAACGCCCGGTGCGATCGTGCCAGTTACGGTATTTATGTACTTAGCAACATCAGTACTTACTGTAGTTCCAGTTTGATCGATACCAAGGTTACTAGCTGGATTACCATTGAAGAATTGGATAGTTGAAGCTCCAGAATCTTTAGCTGAACCAACAATGTTGCTAGTATCAATTTGAGTGTTATTGTCGTTGTCTAGCGCCCAGTTGTTGGGGGTTTGCGTACCATCTTCAGTAATCACAACTTTGTTAGCATTCAAAATCACGTTACCGCTTCCAGCTTGAGGATCGGAAATATTACTGTATTGAATTTGGTACTCAATAATGTTTCCTGGTGCAGGCTTCTTCGGAGTAGTACTGAATGTACCATCAGTCCCTTGTACTGCTGGGCCAGTTCCTAATAGAACTCGTGACATCTTCACCATTTTCAGGAAACCAGTGTAAACGCGATCGATGGAGATGTTGTTAACCTCACCAGTATCAACTGCACCATTATTATTAGTGTCAATAAAGGCAGTAATCGGTACTGGGAAGCCCTTATTGATATCGGTTGATAGTTGCGTACCAGCCGGTAGGTCAACTTCTACGCCATAATTTACACTGCTCCCAGCAGCAACACCAGAGATTTTAATTGGTGTATTATTGGCTGCTAGGGTGAAAGTGCCAACGTTATTGGTGATGCTGTAAGTATAGACAGCAGATTGGCTGTTATAGCTAACAGTCACCTTTGTACCATTAGGCAAATCTGTAGCTGTAGCTGGTACTGTTGGTACTATCGTAATGTCATTAGGGTTAGTCCCACTGTTCTTAATTGTGTTAGTGAAACCAACTGATTGTGGGTCAAGCGTACTACCAGGTGATGTATTAGGAGGAACAAAAGAGGATTTGTTTGTGAAGTCGTCGTTATTATCTGTTGGGCCAACAGCATCCGGTGCATTATTCGGCCCGTTTAAAAGTGAGTTTGCTTGGGCGACTGAAACTGTGTAGACGTTGACATTTCCTGTAACAGAATTACCACCTTGGTTGTTATTACCTGTGTCAGTTTGATTGGCGGGAACTGTACCAGGATAATAGCCAGAGTCTACTGTAGTAGGAAAGACTCCATTAGTGGGGTTGATGTTATCTGGATTTTGATCGCCTGAATCGTCAAAGAGTAGAGGGCTATTTGGATCTCCAGCAGTTTTACCGAACACTTGAGCGATGTTGTTAACATTTGTCGCTGTTGTTCCTGTGATTCCAGTGGTCTTTACTTGTACTGTAAAACCTGTAACGGTTGTCCCAGTGGCAACTGAAGAGATAGAGTTAGGATCGTTAATAAAACCAACCCGTTTAACTACACCACCTGTAACATTAGCACTGTTAGTTTTCCACAAAGCCTGATCGGCAGTTGTAGTTGTAGGATCTTCACCAGCGTAAACCACTATCCACCCTGAAGGAGCAGTTGGGGTTCCATTAAGAGTTGTTAATGCTGGAAGTGCATCAGAAACTAAGATGCGAGTAACTGCACTACCATCTACATTGATGGTTGTACCAGCTAAAGCTGCGGGTGTTAGCCCACGATTGGTTACGTCGTTACTCTCAACTCGCAAGCTTAAACCATAAGTCAGCACATCATCATTGAGTACAGAAGGGTTACCAGCGTTATAGCCTGTCCGAGTTTTGAGTATTGTGGCTAGAGCAACAGTTTTAGCTGTGTTGCCTACTTGAATTTGCTGGGTAATACTAGATTCTCGTGTACCGTTAACTGGTATGCCAGGAACTTCCCCGCCACCTGCGTTATCAGCATTATCTACAGTATAAACGTCACCACCATCGGGACTCCGCAGTTGGTTTTGGGCATCACCAGGAGTGTTACCAAGGGTAACTTTAATTACGTCGCCCGATTGAGCGCCAGTCTGTACAGTTACCGGCACACGCACCAACACAGTACCACTAACCGGAATTGAGGGTGTATCTACACCACCAGCTGTTACGTTTGTCCAAGTTGCGCCACCATCAGTACTATATTGCAGTGTGCCACTAGCTGGTGTTACCCCATTTTTATCAGCAGGAAGTATACCAGAAACCGTACCAGGCCCAGTTGTTGTTGCTTGGTTGGGAATATGGAATTTGGTGGGGTCGTTACCTACGTTTGTTAGGGTGTAGGTGTAGGTTAATAAATCGTTAACTCCAACAGTGCCACCATTGTTATCTGTAACACCCGACGCTGTAACAGTAATACCCGCAACCTCTGCTACAGTCACGGTAACAGTATTAGAGGTGGAATTTATAGTTGTCCCTGGATTGTTGGGATCTTCATAGGTTGCTGTCGCAGTGTTACTGATAGATGTACCCCCAGTAGTTCCGTCAGCTAATACAGGCGCGATAAATTGGAAAAGGCTACCAGTTAATAATGCTGTTGCTACTAGAGATTGGTAAACTTTACGCTGCTTGTTGACAGATTGATTCCGATTTACCATAGAAGTAGTTTGTTTGTTTGCTGAACTTGTATCTTGGATTTTGAGACAGGATAAAGTTCGGCAATTCCTTAAAGAACTGCCGATTATAGCCCCCCAAATCTTCAACCTTTGGGGAATGCCTATTTAAGGAGTTAAATTATTGACACTCCTAGCCGTATTGAGCCAATAACCAGAAATAATTTCTCTACTTGTTTTACGCTTACCCTTGAAAATCAAGGCTGGCAATCGCAAATATGTGTAATTTATTACTGTGTTTTGCTGACTTATCAATGTATATAGAAATGTAGCTTTTAAAGCAAAAAAAATCTTCCGTGTAAATAAGTAACTTCTCTGGCTGTGAATGAGTGCATCAAAGCGGAGAAATTAGCTTTATTTTGGCAACACACATATAAATTTTAATGATTTAACTCAGACTCTAGGAAGACTAGAAGCTATATTTGAAGACGTTTTTGAGTTTTGGCTGTCAGAAATCTGTATTACTCTGTGGAGTTATTTAGATTAAAAAATTGAAAGTTAACTAAGCGATCTAGATTGCTTAAATGAGATAGCATTTTAACTAAATGCAATTTAATCATAACTTTGATGCGATTTAGTCATAGTTATTGACAGTATTAATCCTGAGTATTCTAGGCTATTTTATTTTTTTTTAACATTGATAGTATAAGTACAAGTACTAAATATAGGAATTACTGATATTAAAGTTTTACAAGAATGATTCCATTCAACACTAAACATACCCGATAAAAATAGTCGGGTATGTTTGACTGGTATTTTTGCTCGTGTTAGTATCAGGCGACAGTCGACAGACAAACAGGGAAAGCTAGTTTATGACTCAGGCAATTACAACCCAAACCCAAACCAGCACTGCCTACTTTCAAGCCTTGAAGTGTAAAGAATGTGGTGCAGAATATGAACTCAAGGCCAGCAATGTTTGTGAGTTATGTTTTGGGCCATTAGAAGTAAAGTATGACTACAACGCCCTACGTCTAACTGTCACTCGTGAAACAATTCAAGCTGGCCCCAATTCCATTTGGCGTTACCGTCCCTTTTTGCCTGTCGCAACTGATAATGTTATAGATGTGGGAACGGGGATGACTCCCTTGGTTCGTTCTCACCGTCTTGCTCGTCGCCTGGGTCTAAACAAGCTTTATATAAAAAATGATGCCGTGAATATGCCCACCCTGAGCTTTAAGGATCGGGTGGTATCAGTTGCCCTGTCGAGAGCGCGAGAGTTGGGTTTTACTACTGTTTCTTGCGCTAGTACTGGTAATTTGGCAAATTCTACAGCGGCGATCGCAGCTCACGCCGGTTTAGACTGCTGTGTATTTATCCCCGCAGATTTAGAAGCCGGTAAAATTCTCGGTAGTCTGATCTACAGTCCCACCCTAATGGCCGTCAAGGGCAACTACGATCAAGTAAATCGTCTCTGTTCAGAAGTTGCTAATACACATGGCTGGGGTTTTGTCAATATTAATTTGCGTCCTTATTACTCTGAAGGTTCTAAGACGCTAGGTTTTGAAGTTGCAGAACAACTAGGCTGGGAACTACCCGATCATGTTGTTGCTCCTTTGGCATCTGGTTCGCTGTTTACCAAAATTTATAAAGGATTCCAAGAATTTGTCGAAGTTGGTTTAGTAGAAAACAAGAGCGTTCGTTTCAGTGGCGCTCAAGCTGAAGGTTGTTCACCCATCGCCCAAGCCTTCAAAGAAGGACGCGACTTTATTAAGCCAGTTAAACCAAATACAATTGCGAAATCGCTAGCGATCGGCAACCCGGCAGACGGCATTTATGCTGTGGAGTTAGCTCAGAAGACTGGTGGTAACATTGAATCAGTCAATGATGCCGAAATTATTGATGGCATCAAGTTGCTGGCAGAAACCGAAGGCATCTTCACAGAAACGGCTGGTGGTACAACCGTTGCCGTGCTGAAAAAACTGGTAGAAGCTGGCAAAATCGATCCAGATGAAACTACCGTGATTTACATTACTGGTAATGGTCTGAAAACTCAAGAAGCAATCCAAGGCTACGTTGGCGAACCCTTGACTATTGATGCGAAACTCGATAGTTTTGAACGTGCCCTAGAGCGATCGCGTACTCTAGATCGCTTGGAATGGCAACAAGTCCTCGTTTAAGTAAGAGTTAGGAGTTAGGAGTTTTTTATTCATAACTCTTTACTTTATTCTTCACTGCTCACATCTCACCCCTTACAGATGACTCCTTACTCCTAACTCTTCACTCTTACTCCTTACTAACTCTTCACTCTTCACTTTGTACTTCTATGGCTGTAAAAGTTTTAGTTCCTACAACTCTTCAGAGTTTTACTAATAATCAAGCTACTCTAGAATCCACCGGCAGCACTATTGCTGAATTGTTAGATTCCTTAGAACAAAGCTTTCCTGGTATTAAATCTCGGTTGTGCGATGAACAAGGTAAACTACGTCGGTTTGTAAATTTTTACGTCGATAGCGAAGATATCCGCCATTTAGATGGTATTAACACAACTCTTAAAGATGGCGATGAAGTAAGTATTGTCCCAGCTGTCGCTGGTGGTTAATATAGAGAACCCCAAATCAGTAGAAACCTGACGATACAACTCTTTGAAAGATTACCCCATTCCCAGTCTCAGACTGGGAATTCTCATCAGTGGGCTGCCGCCTCCCTTACTCGCGGCAGGGACGCTTTTCATTTTGCTAACTATGCAGTAATTATCTGAGAAAGTCTTTGTCGCCAAGACTCATTGTCATCGATAGTTAAGATAATCCGTTTGTAGGATTCATCTCGCAATTGAATCGTTAAATAATTTGTCTCTCGATTTACATACCAAAACTCTTTACCACGGTTAGTGTAATAAGTTCCAGCCTTAATCACTCCAGGAATAAAGCTACCAGGGGCACGCAATTCTCGCCAATTACTTTGGGGTTCGGCTGTCGTAACTTGTTCAATATGGGCTAGTGATATTTGCCAAAGTTTATTCAAGCGAACAGCTAGCAGTTGCTCTTGAAACGTAAATTCTATCTGCAATTTATCATCAACTATACTTAGGTTCATGATGAATTTTGTTGCCAGTAATTTTTTCTCTAGTATTACCTACAAACATCCGATCATAATCAGTATTTGATGGGGATTGGCAAGTGCCAAAATTATCTACTATGACTGTGAAATTAACGACAAGCATTCCCAGTTTCGGAGGGGGAACGAGACAATTTCTAAAAGCTTGTACTAGATTAATTTTCACGTTAAGTCGATACCAATGGACACTGCCGTGCCCCTACACGTTGCGATGTAATGTTGTACCTTATCTGAATGGGAACCGCTATATCTGAACTGTATTGATTTATATTCTAGTTTTATTGGTAAGTACTTGGCAATTTGGCAGATTGTAATTAGAGTATTTTGATATATTGCAGAAATTACCAAGATGTTTTTACTTATTATACAGAGGACGGGCTAACCCCCGTCTTTTTTGTTGCTGATTACATTTTAGGATTAAATTACAATCAAGTAGTTGTATGACTATCTTTAACATTTATATTAATACACCCTGACTTATGGCAGATTAATTTTATATTCTAGGTATTCAGTTATACCGAGCAATCCGCTATCAGGTTTCAAGATATTTGCACACATCTTATAGGAAAATGCCCTATGAAATGAATAATGGGTAAATTGACTTGGGATGTTGTTATGCACTGGATTTATATAAAGGTTTGGCTCACCACCAAACCTTTTTTATATCTATTTAAAATTGGGTATGAGGCATTATAAAACAAGAGCGAGAATTCAGAATTCAGAATACTCTACCCATAAAAGGATAGAGTTTTAAGGTGAGAATATTTTAATTTTTTTCGCCCACTAGGGGCGAAAGCGCATACCGAGACGTTCGCGGTAGCGTCTCATAGAGAAGTACGGTTTTAACCAATATTCAGACGCGACTCGAAAACACTCGCTACCGCTACGCACCCACTCGTACAGAATTCATACTGTTAGCGGTAGCGGGGCGTTTAGCCCATTCTGACTTCTGAATTCTTCTTATCAAATAGATTTTCATTGTTTTATTGTAAGCAATTAGGTATAAGCCTCTATCAAGACTTAAGTTCTATAAGATTTTATCGGCAAGCAGAATTAAAAACTGAAAGTACTCCGCAAAATGCCAATAGTAACTGAATCACTATTTGGTGTGTTACCAGGCTGGATAAGATGAATTATTCCTGGTGTAATGCTGATATTATCTGATAATTGGAAACGATAAAATGCTTCAATTTGAGTAGTTGTTCCTGGTTGTCCACCGGCACGTCCTAAACCTGTATTGATAAAATCAGGGACATTATTTCCTACAGGTAAGTCGCTACTGGTGATTTTAGGAGGTTGACCGACATAAATTCCGCCCAAATTTCCTTTAGCAAATAAATCAGGGAAATTCAAAAACACCATATAATTTGTTGTCTCTACATTTCCCAATTGCCCAGGAATGTAAGATTTAGTATAACCACCCCATGCGCCTGCGCTAATGCGGGGAGAAATTTGCCAAGTTAAAGTTGCACCCACGGCGTTGGTTTGTAGAGGTGCTGATTTTCCAGTCGTAGTATTAACCGCAGTTAAGCATTCATCACCAACAAAGGTTAGCAAACAACCATCTGAAGCGTAATTATTAACGTAGTATAAACTTAAATCTAGAGTATCGGTTGGTGTCAGCAGCAATTGCAC
The DNA here is from genome assembly GCF_036916655.1 of Nostoc sp. Taxonomy (GTDB): domain Bacteria; phylum Cyanobacteriota; class Cyanobacteriia; order Cyanobacteriales; family Nostocaceae; genus Nostoc. The sequence goes on along the minus strand of NZ_JBALFY010000025.1, from coordinate 114,750 downwards.
ACCTGTAGTAGTGGTTCCATCAAATAAACCGCTATCTTTACCAGTATTTCCTGGTTTATAACTAGTATAAATTGCCTGCAAACTAGCGCGTTTAGCAAATTGCCAATCAATAGCTATACCGCCGTGACCGTATCCCATATTTAAAATTGGGTTTCTTTGGGCAAAATAAGACAATGGCCCGGTTGCAGCACTTTCTACCCGATTGGGGCCTCGGAAAGCAGCTGGCATACTTACACCTTCTGTTCCTACCATTACTGCTAATGTATCTGTTATCAGCCAATGAAAATTGAGGTCACTTACAATTAAGTTACTTGTAGGAAATTCGTAGCCAAGTAAAACATCATTCCGAGAAACACTATTGGTAAATCTAGGTGTAGTTTTCCCTTTACCATCTATAAGACCTGTAAATAAGTAGCTATTGGGAGTGATTTGACTAGTTAAATATAGCTGCGCCAGGGAAATAACATTAGTGTTTGTCCCTGCATCATTTGTATCTTTTTGTCCATCTCTAGGATTAACATCACCACGATTGCTAGTCCGTCCTTGAATGCCAACTATCAGTAGTCCACTGAGTTTAGTTGTTGTTGAGAATTTGTTGGCTTCAATTTCGGTGGTTTTGGCTTCTAAACTATCGACACGACCCCGCAAAGTTGCTAATTCAGGGGCAAATTCTGACTGCAATTTTTGTAATGTTGCTAAATCTTCGCGAGTGACTAAATCGTTGGTGGCTGTAGTGATTAATTCGTTGACTCTATCTAAACAAGCATTCACACCCGCAGCAAATTCATAGCGAGTTAAGGCGCGATTACCGCGATAGCTGCTATCTGGATAGCCTGCTATACAACCATAGCGTTCTACCAAAGACTGTAATGCTTGGAATGCCCAATCGTTGGGTTGTACGTCTTTGAGTTGAGATACCGATGTAACTTGCGCCATCGGTTCTTCTGGGGAGAGAGAAGGAGACGAGGGAATAATATTATCACTCTTAACTCCTAACTCCTGAGTAGTTTCTGTATTTACGTACTCTTGTGCTAGTACTTTTTGTGCAACTCCATTTACTCCTGCAACAAGTAACCATGCAAGCATCCATGTTTTGCAATGATTGCGGCTAATAAATCTACCTTTCAATTTTTTACACTCTGCTCACATACTTAAGTGAAGAGTGTATTCGCGATCATCTAGTGTTCACATGGGGACATTTACGGATTTTGTCCCAAATTAGACTTAATGCTTCTAGGCAACTTCTGCAAGGACGAGTATAACAGGGTATTGGGGACTGGGGACTGGGACTGGGGCTTGGGGACTTGGGACTGGGTACTGAGGACTAGGAAGGAGTTTTCTCAACCCCTAATCCCCAATCCCCAATCCCTAATCCCTAATCCCCAATCTATGGCAAATCGCTCACGCAAGCCGACGCCTAAAGCCTCGAAACTAAATAAACCTCGTGCTGGTGCAATGAAACGTGTCGCTAAAAATCCCCAGAAAAAGCTAAAACGGGGAAGTTGGTTGTCGTCAATGTTAGCGATGTCTACGACGGGCTGCGCCTACGCAATTCTATTCATTAGTGCTAGTCTAATTGTGGCTTTTGCCTGGATTAGTATTCTCTTCATATTCAATCCAGATCAAGTAAGTTGGCTAAATAAAATTTTACCTGCATGGGCACAAATCCCCCTTGGAAAGCACGAACGTCCCCAAACTCTCAAACAAATTCAACTCGATTTGAATAAAAAAAACCAAATATTTGGAGAACCTCTGCCTTTAAATCAAAATACGGAAACCTCATTTTTACTGCCAGTTTTTCAACAGCGTGCTAATTGTCAATCTGATTGTAAAGAACTTGTCGAACTCAGGGTTTACGAGTTATCAGTTGAGTTAGAGTTTAAATCTCAGTCAGAAAATTACTACTATTTAGCGACTCAATTACCTGTAACGGGGCCAGAGGAATTTTTTATAACTTCTCCCTGGCTTGATGAGATATCAGAATCCCCAGATATCAGCATTCCCTTACCTTTAACTCAAGTGCAACGCTTTGAAGGTGGGACACCATCACCAGGAGTTTGGTTTAATTTGCGGGGTCAACGCCATCAAGAAACTGGTGCTATCGCCTACGGTCAAATAGTATACTACAATCCAGAACGCAGAAATTTACTACAAATGCTGTCTTGGAGTAGTCCGAATGGACAATTGCCCAAATGGCAGCAGGTAACTGGTGATAGTAGCAAAGAATTAGTTGTCGATCAAACAGTAGGTTTAGAACCGCACTTACAGGTTTACCAAGTCAAGTCTCTGAAGTTATTCCTTAAACCAATTCAATTAGAGGCAATTACCCTCAAATCACCAGCCCTCAAAGATTATGGATACCAAAATGCCCTGTCAATTGCCCGTACTGGACTGTGGACACCAGCTTTTGAATGGTTAAAATTTATCAAGAAACAGCACAAAGGAATTTTGCCAGAGGCGGCGCAAGCGCAAATGGATTTGATTCGCTTGCATTCCCAATTTACTCAAACCCAAGCCCAGAAAATTTGGGTAAGTCCTAGTCAAGAGGTGTTGGCAGATTTGATTGATGGTCGCTGGGGGAAAGCTTTACAGGTGTTTGAAGCCTCGCCACATAATTCTCAAGAAATAGCGACTCTACTTAAAGCTGATAAAAAACGATTGTGGAATCGGATAGCGGCGGCGTTGCGGGTGAACCCAAATAGACAAGAGGTGCAAGCTTGGTTTGCTTTGATTTTAGCGGTTCAACAGGGAGAAGGACATGCTAATTCTTGGTTAAAGGCGCAACCAAAAATTACCAAAGAAAATCTTGATTATATTCAAGGTCTGTTAGCAAGACTTAATGGTGAGATTACAAAGTCGCAAATATCTAGTCAGATTGTTGGTACGGTGCAGCCAATCGCTCAAGTTACTAGTAGTGAGTGGCTGCAAGCAAATTCTACCGCAGACCTGAAACTCACGGATAATCAAGTTTGGTATCAAGTGGAGGTGAGTGCATTTAATGACGGTAAACGCTGGCTAAATTCCCCTTTTGAGAATTTGAACCCACCTAAAACTGACGCCGCCAAATTTTTTTGGAAAACTTTGGGAATCACTTCTGACCCTGAAATCCAGATTGTGGTCTGGTTGCCTAATGGAGAACAAAAAATTAGTATAGCCGCTATCAAAGCGGTGCAACTACGGGGTAAAGTTTTGCGCCTATTAGCTGCTGACCCAAAAATCCCAGAGAATCAAAATGATGTTCTTCAACCCAAACCTTTAGCCCTGACCAATGCAGCACTGGAATGGGTGCAACCATCTCCCATTACTCTACGAGAACTATATCAACAAAATCCCCAAGGGGTGAAGGTAATATTATCAAGTGTGTGGCAATCTTTGCAGGAATCTGGCGAAATTCTGGCTGGTGCTATTCCTACCTTTGAGGAGATGCAGGAAAAATTGGGTGATTGGCCGGTTCAAGTAATTGATTTAACAAATAACGCTCAACCAGAAATAATACTGACTATCTCACCAGAAGCAATAGCATCTCTGAATCAGTCTAAACCGGAAATTTCGGCGGAAAATACAGAGCAACGCCGTGACCGAACTATAATTTTGTCTGATAGCAATGAAGTTATTTACACTGATTTTACAGGAAATGACTTACAAAGACTCTCTGCGATCGCCAAGCTTTCGGGCGTGCAATCTCTAGCTTTACTGGTAGAAAATGCTCATAACTACAGTTTAAAGCGCTGGTCGGATAAAAATCAGCGCTTTGAATAGCACGCCCTCCATTCAAATTTAGACTAGAAATGGACAAGGCGATCGCTCTACAAAATAGACTTATTCTTTTTGGTTAGTTTCGGCTAGACGTTGATGTTTTAGGTTTTCTAACTGCTGCAACAGAGAATCTACCTCTGCTTGTAAATGCAGCAATTTAGCTTGCTGATCGTCTTGGTAGTAAGACTTAGTTAACTTACTGACCCAGTTAGCTTGGGACTGGCAATCGGAAACACTAGATAAATAAGTAGGCATCGTTAATTAAATCCACAATTTAACTCACACCATTAGAAATATTATAATAATGCTCTTTTAAGCTTTATTAAATTATTGTATATTTTCAATCAATTACTCTAATGGATTCTTGGTTCAATCATAAGAGACGGTGATTAGAATGGCTGGGTTCCAAATAAAACATCGGCTAAAGCGTGCGAAGCTTCCGTCCACTCGAAGTTACTTAGAACTATTTAATTTGGTGGACTGTCAATTATGGCTGTACTAAATTATTATGACTGTTTTTAAGTAATTTACGCAAGAAATTATATGTAGACTACATCAAGAATTACGCCAAATTATGAAAGAACTACTTGTTGACGCATGTCAACTGTCAGCTAAAACTCTTTTCCAGTCTATAGAGTGGGAACTAGACAACCTCCAAAAACTTGAATAGAGAAATCTATGTATATTTCCGCAGTGAAAAATAAGAGTTTCAGAGAGTTCTTGCGTAAGTCTGAATACGTTTGCCAATCGTTTCGGGAGCATCTCACTTTTATAAAAACACACCTTGCGCTTGTGAATGGAATGAGACTGTTAGTCAATTCACAGTGGGTTTGATCAAAGAAGCGGAGGGGCAGGGGGCAGGGAGAGCAAGCCCTGCCTCTCTTCTGTGGGGCAGAACATGGGTATGTTGGCGAAGCGTCTCGCAGAGAAGCCCCGCCTTTCTAGGGCGCTCTTACGCAAACCGAGAGTACAATCGGGCGCTCAATTTTCCCCCTTGCTCCCTGCCCCCTGCTCCCCTGCTTCTTTTGATTCCTCACCCCTAAAACATTGGTTTGGCGTTGCATTCCCGCCCTGAAATAAATTTCGGGCTAATAGCTCAAGTCCGTTGAAACGGACTGAAATCAGAGTAATCATGAATGATGGGTTAAGTAAGCCAGCACGATAAAACCAAACTGTATAAAGAAAAGTAAACAAGGCTCAAACTCTTTTCCCCCCTGTTCCCTGCGTTATCCCAACGATAATTATTTACGCCGACCTTACTTAGACCCCCTATTAATTCGCCAACAGTCTCATGAAATTCGCGGACATACAGACAAAACCCACCTCCGTGGGTTTCAAATTCTTTGAGTCCGCATAGGCGGACGAAAGTTTGTGTAGCGGCGATTTACAATCGCAGCCTGGTATTTTTGCTAAATTTGTTGAACTGAAGGTTGCTATGGCAGTTATGATAAACTGACATTCTAAATAAAAAATAAAAATACCAAATTTAACGCCTGCACCACAAAAAATAATATTCTTAATTGAATTAAGGGACTCATAACTGGGAACTGGCAAGGAAAAATTCACTTTCTTCGTCTTACCCATTCTGCCTTCCCGATTTCGCACTCTCTAAATATCCAATCCTTACATTAATAAATTTTAAATCCCGTGACTTTGAGCCTGTCTGTTGCTACATCCCATCGCCAACCCTGGCCTGGACTGATAGAAGCCTATCGCGAATATTTGCCTGTCAGCGAAAACACACCGATTGTGACTCTGTTGGAGGGTAACACGCCTCTCATCCCAGCGCCAGCGATCGCAGAACGTATTGGCAGACAAGTACGGGTTTTTGTCAAATATGACGGTCTCAATCCCACCGGCAGTTTCAAAGACCGGGGAATGACTATGGCAATTTCCAAGGCCAAGGAAGCAGGGGCAAAAGCAGTAATTTGTGCCAGCACAGGCAACACCTCAGCAGCCGCCGCCGCTTATGCTAGACGTGGAGGGATGAATGCCTTTGTACTGATTCCCGACGGTTATGTGGCGCTGGGTAAATTGGCACAAGCGTTGCTGTATGGGGCAGAAGTATTGGCAATTAAAGGTAATTTTGACCAAGCCCTAGAAATTGTCCGCGAGATGGCCGAAAGCTATCCGATTACTTTGGTGAATTCGGTCAATCCCTACCGCCTAGAAGGACAGAAAACAGCAGCTTTTGAAATTGTCGATGCCCTGGGTGATGCCCCAGACTGGCTATGTATCCCTGTAGGCAATGCGGGAAATATAACAGCATATTGGATGGGATTTTGTCAATATCATCAAGCGAGAAAGTGCGATCGCTTACCCCGAATGATGGGATTCCAAGCCGCAGGTGCAGCCCCCTTAGTACACGGTAAGCCAGTGGCGCATCCCGAAACCCTAGCGACAGCAATTCGCATTGGCAACCCTGCTAGTTGGGACTTAGCGATCGCAGCCCAAACCGCCAGTCAGGGAAATTTCCACGCCGTTACCGATGCCGAAATTCTCGATGCTTATCGACTATTAGCAGCATCAGAAGGTATCTTCTGCGAACCTGCTAGCGCCGCTTCTGTCGCTGGGTTGTTGCAGGTGAAAGACCAAGTTCCTACAGGGGCGACAGTAGTTTGTGTCCTCACAGGTAATGGTCTAAAAGACCCGGATACAGCCATTAAACACAATCACAGTCAATTTCAACAGGGTATTGCAGCAGAATTGGGCGCAGTAGCCAAGGCAATGGGATTTTAGGGTATTGGAGACTGGGTATTGGGGACTGGGCAATAATCAATAGTTTTTCTTCCCCTGCTTCCCCTGCTCCTCTACCTCCCCTGCTTCCCCTGCTTCCCCTGCTCCCCTGCCTCCCCTACGCCCCCTTCTCCGCCGCCTCTGCTCGTTCGCGTGTCAAGCTATCAATGGCATCGCCCAAGGCAGTAGTTAGGCTATTGCGGCTTTGGGCGTGGTTATCTTGCTCAGTTTTCAAAGCTTGCAAAAGGCGATCGCGTTCTTTAATTACAGCGATGAGTTTAGCTTGCAAGTCCTCGACAGATTTTAGCTGCTCTATTTCTTGTTCGATAGCTTTGACTGTTGTCCCAGCTTCCAGCGTCCCTGTTTCAAGACCTTGGAGTTTGTGCAAATCTGCTTTGAGAGATGCGATCGCCTGTTGGGAGAGTTGGGCATCTGTGCGGCGTTGTTCTGCTTCTGTGTTATAAAGCTGACGCCATTTTTGGGCACTTTCCCAAGCAGCATCGCGCTCGTGTTGTAGGAATGCCATCTGCTCTTTGATTGTCTGGATTTCTGTCAACCACTGCTGGCTTAAGTCTTGATTCATAAATTAATAATCATCGGTCGAGAGTCAACAGTTATTATTCTGCTATCCCAGATTGCTTTATGTCTCTATATCTGATGAGCTTTCATGGTTAACGTTTATTTTGTAAACTTTGAATGGTAGCGATCGCATGTTTTGCCACAATATCAATCTCCTCTTCTGTATTAAACCTGCCAATACCAAACCGCACTGAGGCATAAGCTAGCTGTTGGGGATGTCCCAGTGCTGTGAGAACATGGGAAGGTGCAGTATTTGCCGACGAGCAAGCAGAACCAGAAGATATAGCCATTACTGGCTGTAATCCTAGCAAAAGTGCAGATCCATCCACTCCCTCAACACTGATATTCAAGTTTCCTGCCAATCGTTCTTGAGGGTGTCCGTTGAGATGAATTCCCTCAACTTGCTTCATCTGTTCCCACAATCTTTGTCTTAACTGAGTGAGGCGTTGGTTTTCTGTTGCTTGTTCAGCCAAAGCGATTTCTACAGCTTTCCCAAAGCCGACAATTTGCGGTGTATACAATGTACCAGAACGCATTCCCCGTTCATGTCCGCCGCCGTGCTGCTGGGGAGCTAGTTGTACTCTGGGGTTACGTCTGCGGACGTACAGCGCTCCAATGCCTTTGGGCCCATATACTTTATGGGCTGTTAGTGACATCAAGTCAATTTTCATCGCTTGTACATCCAAGGGGATTTTACCAATAGCTTGGGCTGCGTCGGTGTGGAAAATGATATTGCGATCGCCTCCAGCACCACCTAGCCCATCGCGGCATATTTCTCCAATTTCTGCCAAAGGCTGTAACACGCCAATTTCATTATTTGCAGCCATCACCGATACCAAAATCGTTTCAGGACGTAAAGCTTTTTTTAACTCAGTTAAATCAATCAATCCATCTTTTTTAACAGGGAGAATAGTAATTTCAAAACCGAGACTTTTTAAATAATTACAAGGATCAATAACTGCACTATGTTCTGTGGCGACAGTAATAATATGCTGACCTTTTTTAAAATAAGTTTCGGCAACACCTTTAATAGCTAAATTATTTGCTTCTGTTGCACCACTGGTAAAAACAATTTCTTCTGGAGTAGCGTTGATTGCTGCCGCTAAAATTTCTCGCGTTTGCTTAACAGCGGCTTCTGCTTCCCAACCATAAACATGACTAATACTTGCTGGGTTGCCAAATTTTTCTGTGAAGTAGGGGAGCATTGCTGCGAGTACCCGTTCATCTATAGGTGTAGTAGCGTGACCATCAAGGTAGATAGGACGAAGAGACATAATTATTAACTCAAACTTTGACTTAGTTTTCTTAAAATTTTGAGAACTTGATATAATTCATTTTCTCGCTTTAAAAGAGTGAATTCATCAGAAAGAGCATACTTGAATGTATTTTGCTTACTCAATTTAATGAAAAGAAAATGACTTCCATTAGTCACTAATCCAAATACAGGTTTGTCTGGATTATGATTACCCAACATATAAGCCAGTGCTTGGGGTATGGCTGCTAAAATAGAAAAGCTAGCTCTTTTCGATTCAATTACTAACAGCCACAATTTTTCTTTAATAACTAGAACATCAATGCGCCCTCTAATAATTTCTTCTTCATCCTCTAAGGTAATTTCTAGAGATTCTTCAGTAGTCAGAAAAAATGGTTCACGATAGAATCCTGCCAAGTCTAACAAAGGAGATAAAACTACCATTTTGACTGCATTCTCTAAGATTGGTGGATGTTTGACCAATCTCATAAAATTAGTTTTAACTCTGTCTAGATATTGTTTTTCTATATCTGTGATTTCTGGCAGAGTGTCAAACCACTCTGTAAAAAAATCTTCACCTTCAGTTTGTTGTAGACCAAATCTTGCTTCTAAATAAGTAAGACTGACGTTATGAGCTTGGATGACTTCAACCATAATTATTTCAAGTTGTGAAAAGTCTAATTTCTTTCTTCAATCATCACATCAGCAGTTTCTAGAGCAATTTTATATAGGATTGCTGTCACTATACTTATATCCAATTGCGTTACGTAGCAGCTAATTCCCGTAATTTAGTTAAAACTGCCTGAGCATGACCTTTGGTTTTTACATTAGGCCAAGCATAGACAATAATTTTATCAGGTGAAATTAAAAAAGTTGAGCGAGCAACACCCATATATTCCTTGCCCATAAATTTTTTCAAGCGCCAAGCGCCGTAGGCTTCTATCAGAAGATGTTCTGGGTCACTCAAGAGGGTGATTGACAAGTTATGTTTGCTGATAAATTTACAATGGGACTTACCCGAATCTGGACTTACGCCTAAGATTTTCGCTCCTAATGCGCTGAAGTCTTGATACAAATCGGTGAAATCTTTCGCTTCGGTGGTACAGCCAGGGGTGTCATCTTTGGGGTAAAAATAGAGAACAATCCACTGACTGCTGAGATCGTCGAGAGTGACCGAATTGCCATTTTGATCGAGAGTAGAGAAATCTGGTGCTAGTTGTCCGACTTGGGGAATGTTGCTCATGATGGGGATGTGAGAGATTGTGTAAACGTAGCAGGTCGTATCTTAGATACTGATGTCATGAAGAAGAATTCAGAATTCAGAAGTCAGAATGAATTAGTGGGGGATTGAGACCTGCAACTGTTTTGTTGCACCACTAAATCAAAGATTTAGTGGTGGTCTTAAACACCTGGATTCAGACGCGACGCTCGAATACTCGCTATCGCTGCGCTATCTACTCTTTCGTTCAAAATTCATTCTGTTAGCGGATAGCTAAGGTTTAGCCCATTCTGGCTCCTGACTCCTGAATTCTGTTTCGATAAAATTGAAGAAAATATGACAAAAAAAGTGAAAAATTCCGCATCAAAGCTATTGATAACATTGGCATTCAGTTGTATGAGTGTGATACTCAATACTGGTATAGCTCATCAAATAGGTTTAGCGAAATCAACTAATCCTCAAAAATGTAATATTTTTGCCTACGTCATAGATACAGATCAGCAAGGTTTAAATGTGCGGAGTGGCGCAAGTACAAACAACATAATTCTAGGGCAAATACCTATAAACGAGACAGTTCAGGTTATTAGTGCTATTGGAAATTGGGTGCAGATTACTAATGCTAGTGATGGTTTTCAAGGAACTGGATGGGTATTTGTGCCAAAATTAGGTTTAACAACGCGGGGCTACGGCACTAATGGCGTGAATTTCTATGCTAGTACCAGTCAACAAAGACAAAAGGTGGGAAGAATTCCTGCTAATAGGGCTATCAAATTGCTAGGCTGTCAGGGAGATTGGGCACAAGTGGAATATCAAGGTGTTAAAGGTTGGTTGGCAAAGGAAGATCAATGTGGTGCAGCCCTTACCAGTTGTTCTTAGTACAACCCACGGGAGCATCTCGATGAGTGTAAAAACACACCTTGCCCTGGCGAATAGAATGAGACTGTTGGCGAATTAATAAGGGGTCTAACCCATCATTAGTCACTACTCTAATTTCAGTCCGTTGAAACGGACTTGAGCTATTAGCCCGAAATTTATTTCCGGGCGGGAAAGCAACGCCAAACCAATGTTTTAGGGGTGAGGACACCGTGAATTGACCAACAGTCTCATAGAATTCGCGACTATACGAGACTGAGACTTTACCCACCTCCGTGGGTTTCAAATTATTTGAGTCCGCGTAGGCGGACTTGGTTTGTGTAGCTACTATTTCTAATCGCCTAGTATATTTGCTTAGTTGAGCTTTAGCAATATTTTTGTTAAGTTATCACCTAACTTTTCAATAGATTCTTGCTGTTTAGGATCTTTTAATGTGCCATCAGGGTTGAAGGCTTCGTAAGCTTTGGGTACGGCTATTTGGTCGGGAAGTACCAAAACTTTGATGTTTCCTAAAATAGACCGCAGGTGAACCAACCCCCGCAAACCACCAAGGGCACCAGGGGAAGTACTCAGAATGGCAGCAACCTTACCTGCAAAAGCCGCTAATGGTGCTTCATTTGGGGCTGGACGGGACGCCCAGTCAATAGCGTTCTTTAAAACTGCTGTGAGTGAACTGTTATATTCCGGCGAAGCAATCAGCAATCCTTGATGAGAAATCAGCAAATCTTTGAAAGTACGAGCGTTGCTAGGTGGCCCTTGTTCAGCTTCCAAGTCTTCATCAAACAGAGGTAAAGGCAAATCGCGGAGGTCTATATAAGTCACTTCTGCGCCTGCTGCTTTAGCGCCAGTAGCCGCGATTTTTACCAATTTTTTGTTGTAAGAATCAATTCGAGTGCTGCCAGCAAAGGCCAGGATTTTAGGTGTAAATGCCATAGTTTTAGGTTGAATGGGAAGGATTGGCTAGTTCAGCTGCATTATCCTGTTTTCAGGCGATCGCTATTTGCTACCTTTAGAGTTTCTTTAGAAATTCTCGTTATGACTACCCTGTTTTAGAAAAGTTTCAGGAATACAAGAAAAGCGGCAAATTTCTATTGTTCTAAAAATCTAGTGATTGAGATTTTAATTAGTACATTGTAAGGGTACATATCTGTGAAACCCTACACATTTTTTCACATCCCATAAAGGGCTTCCAAATCAAAAAAATCCCGACCAGATTGGATAATTTATTTGTTGTAAATGCCGAAAAATGTTAAAATACAGTAACTTGCCAAGTTTACCGTATTTTGTGCAAAAACCTATAAAAAATACTTGATATTATGAATATCAATACCCAGTGGATCAAAACAGATGTACTCGTCATTGGCGGTGGTACAGCAGGAACAATGGCAGGTATCAAGGCAAGACAAGCCAATCCTGATGCAGATGTGCTGATTTTAGAAAAGGCTAACATCCGCCGTAGTGGTGCGATCGCAATGGGTATGGATGGTGTGAATACCGCAGTCATTCCCGGACATTCCACACCAGAACAATACGTGCGCGAAATCACCCTTGCTAACGATGGGATTGTCAACCAAAAAGCCGTTTATCAAACAGGCAAATTAGGTTATGAAGTCATCCAAGAATTAGAAAGCTGGGGTGTGAAATTTCAAAAAGATGCCCAAGGCAATTATGACTTAAAACAAGTGCATCGTGTGGGTAAATATGTCTTACCCATGCCAGAAGGAAAAGACCTCAAAACAATTCTTACCCGCCAAGTCAAACGCCACAAAGTCAAAGTGACCAATCGCGTCATGGCAACCCGTGTATTAGTCAAAGAAGGACGTGCTATTGGGGCGGTGGGGTTTGATGTTAGAAGCGGAGATTATATTGTCATTCAAGCGAAAGCAGTCATCCTGTGTACAGGTGCTTGTGGCAGATTAGGATTACCTGCTTCTGGCTATCTCTACGGCACTTATGAAAATCCTACCAATGCTGGAGATGGCTATTCAATGGCTTATCATGCCGGTGCAGAACTTAGTAATATTGAATGCTTTCAAGTTAATCCTTTAATCAAAGATTACAACGGCCCCGCCTGTGCTTATGTCGCTGGGCCTTTTGGCGCACATACAGCCAACGCCGAAGGAAATCGCTTCATTAGTTGTGACTATTGGAGTGGTCAAATGATGTTGGAAATCTGGAAAGAATTAAATTCTGGAAAAGGGCCAGTCCAACTTAAAATGACCCATCTTGATGAAGATACAATCGCTGAAATTGAATCTATACTGTGGGCGAATGAACGACCAAGTAGAGAACGTTTTCATCAAGGCAGAAATGAAGATTATCGCACCCACGGCGTAGAGATGCACATTTCCGAAATTGGCTTATGTAGTGGTCATAGCGCCTCTGGTGTGTGGGTGAATGAAAATGCTCAAACAACCGTCACAGGTTTATATGCAGCCGGAGACATGGCTAGCGTTCCTCATAATTACATGATTGGGGCATTTGTTTTCGGTCGCATAGCTGGAACTCATGCCATTGAATATATTCAAAATTTAGATTTTATCGAACCAGATACAGGTTTTTTAGAAGCTGAAAAAGCCAGAATTTATGCACCTTTAACTCGTCCGAATGGTGTACCTCATACTCAGGTAGAATATAAATTAAGACGCTTAGTTAATGATTATCTGCAACCACCCAAATCAGGTAATAAAATCGAGATTGGTTTAAAACATTTTGTCCAATATCAAGAAACATTAGATTTAATGGGCGCTCGTGATCCCCATGAATTGATGCGTAGTCTAGAAGTGCATTTTATTCGCGACTGTGCAGAAATGGCAGCCAGAGCATCATTATATCGTCAAGAAACTCGTTGGGGTCTTTATCATTACCGCTTAGATTATCCCGAAAAGAATGATGAAGAGTGGTTTTGTCATGTCAACTTAAAGAAAGATGAATTAGAGCAAATGATATTGTTTAAGCGTCCTGTTGATCCTTACATTGTGGGTGTGGATATAGATCATGAAATTTATGATATAGCAGCGAGATAAAAATGAAATATTTATTTTGGGATTTTGATCATACACTAGGTTATCGTCAAGGGATGTGGAGTGAAACATTACATTCAATTTTAATATTGAATGGAATCTACAATATAGATTTAGAAGATATTCGACCATTCTTGAAGAATATCTTTCCTTGGCACTCGCCTGAAACTCCCCATAGTTTATTGTTTAATGAAAAAACATGGTGGGAATACATGAATGAATACTTTGCAGGCATATATGAGAGAGTAGGGATAAATAGAAATCAGTCAATAAAATATGCTTTTCAAGTCCAAAATGAATATAAAAATATTGAAAAATGGCATTTATATGATGATGTAATTCCTACTTTACAATATACAATCAATAATAATTATAAAAACATAATTCTCTCAAATCATATACCTGAACTACACGAAATAATAACTAGATTAAATATTACAGAATACTTTGAAGAAATATATACGTCTGGAAAAATTGGATATGAAAAACCCAACCTCAAATTTTATGCTCATGTCCTCAATGATTTAAAGATTGAAAAAACAGAATGTATAATGATAGGTGATAGCTACAATGCTGATATCGCTGGAGCATTACGGGCAGATATACAAGCAATTTTAGTCAGGAAGCCTAATGATAAAAATTATAAATTTTATAGTCAAGATTTTAGAGGAATACTAAAAATAATTAGGAAAATTTCAACTATGAAATAAAGCATTTTCGGAAATTAAAGAATTAAATGAGTTATAAAGCCATAATTTTCGATCTCGATAATACACTGTTAAATTTTGAGCTATGTGAACGTCAAGCTATTCTGAAAGCGCTTGAAGATTGTGCAGTATCTTTAGATTTAAATAGAGTCAGTGAGACTAATTTTCTTCAAGTCTTTGAAACTTATAATTGCCATTATTGGAAACAGCGAGAAACCTTTTCTCCTAGTGAGTTAATAGAGATGTCTTATCGAAGTACACTTGCTCAATTAGATATACAAACAGATCAAATCAGCAATCTTGGTGAAAGTTTTTGGCATATTTTTAATCATTTTGCTGTAATGGAACCTGATGTAAATGAAGTGCTAACTGTTCTCGCACGCAATTATCGTTTGGCAGTTTCAGTAGAAAATCAGAGAGAAATATTATGGCTTTAATCAATCAAAGAATAGATGTTCCTGTGATAGTTGATGAATCAAAATGTTTAGAAAAATGTACAGCCTGTATTGAAGTTTGTCCCTTGGATGTATTGGCAAAAAATCCAGAGACGGGGAAAGCTTATATGAAATATGATGAGTGTTGGTTTTGTCTACCTTGTGAAAAAGAATGTCCAACCAATGCAATTACTGTACAAATTCCGTTTTTGTTGCGCTAGTTGTGTGCAGTGGTAGAAGAAGTAATTATTTCTAGAGGATTCAAAATGTCTGCAAGTAATAATCTGGAATTAAACCAATGGTTGGAAATGTTGCGATCGCCTGACGTAAATGATCGGATAGTAGCTGTAAAAACCTTGCAGCATTTAGGCGATGATGACACAATCGACGCTTTAATTATCGCTTTGAAAGATGAAAATGTTACTGTTCAGAAAATAGCAATATCTGCCCTATGGGAAATTGCTAATCCTGTTGCCATCCCTGCTTTAATTGAAAGCCTTGGTTCAGCAGATACAGATATTCGCACTGAAGCTGCATCAGCATTAAATGAGTTAATTACACAAGACGAATTGTTACTTTTACTAGATAAACTTCAAAGTAATGATGTAAATCTTCAATTAAATATTTTGGTGCTTTTGCGGAAGATACATGATATTCAATCTTTGCCATATATATTGCCATTTTTAGAATCAAAAAATCCTGAGTTAAGAGAAGTAGCCATTACAACACTGCGATATATCAATCAACTAGAAAAATGTCCGCAAGCTTTAAATCTAATCTTTGACGAGGAAGCAAGTGTACGTCGTGCTGCGGCTTTAACTTTAGAACATTTACAAGATGCAGAAGTGATTACAATACTTGCTCAAGCACTTACAAATGATAGTGATTGGCAAGTTCGCCGAAATGCAGCTAAATCTCTGACTATTCATGCAAATAATCAAGCAATTTCAGCATTAGAGATAGCTTTAAATGATGAACATTGGCAAGTGCGGAAATCAGCAGCACAAGCTTTGCAAAAAATTCCAGATATTCAAGTTATGCCGAGATTAATTCAAGCCTTAACAGATGAATATGCAGATGTACGCAAAGAAGCAGTAATTGCTCTTGGAAATTTAGCTCATCCCGACATTATTAACCCTTTGCAACAAGCCTTAGACGATCCTGATAAAGAAGTATCCATCCAAGCACAACGGGCGATTCAGAAGATTCAAACAGATACAATAGTCTCAAGAGAGCAGTAAATAACTAAGGGAAAGTGCAATGGGAAATCCATTTCCTGGAATGAACCCGTATTTGGAACAGCCAGAACTTTGGCATCAAGTTCACAATCGTTTAATTGTAGCTGTTGCCGACGATTTAACTCCTCAAATCGCCCCTAAATACCGAGTTTCCATAGAAGAGCGAGTTTATACTATTGTAGATGATATCTTACTTGTGGGAATTGCCGATGTAGCCGTTGCCAATCGTAACACTATAGATAACAGCACAACTTTGATTACTGCAAAACTTACTGAACCCAGTAAAGTGAAAGTTCCTATACCGGAACAAGTAACTGAACGATTTTTAGAGGTGCGAACAACTCAAAGCAAAGAAGTAGTTGCGGTGATAGAAATACTTTCCCCTAAAAATAAACGCTCCAAAGAAGGTAGAGCCGCTTACGAGAACAAACGACAGAAAATTTTGGCTTCTGCAACCAATTTGGTAGAAATTGACCTCTTGAGACAAGGAGAGTCAATGCCTGTTTTAGGAGCAACAGCCACAGATTATAGTATCTTGGTTAGTCGCAGCTATAATAGACCTGATGCAGACTTATATACTTTCGACTTAAAAAACCCAATTCCTGTTTTTCCAGTGCCTTTGCATCAGGAGGAACCTGAGCCAATAGTTGACTTGCAAAGGTTACTAAATGAAGTTTACGAACGTGCTAGATTTGACTTGGCAATTGATTATTCACAACCTTTAAAAATAGTCCAATCGCCACAGGAAGAAACTTGGTTAAGAGAAATTTGGGAGAGGATTTAAAATAATTTGTAATTGATAATGGCGCTCTCTACGTTCGCGCTGCGCGTAGCTTGCTTCTTTGCAAGAGTATGCCCACTCGCTAACGTAATTCATAATTATTTAAATGAAATCCATCGCTTTTATTATACTGAAATTGGCAAATCTCTAATAACTAAGTACAGCTTTGCCTAAGTTCGTAGTGAATATAGTCAAACAAACTTTGCGCTCAACTCCGCGTCCCTCTGCATTTAAATCTAAATCCTCAATTGACCAGTAATTTACGAAATTGTGTACTAAGTTTATCCTAACTATGTCTCACCACCAATCCCCCTTTCAACATCAAGAAGAAGAAAAGCCCGATACTAATCCCCATCAGCAAGAAGTCATCCAACTTCTCAAACAGGTTATCGAGCCTACCTTAAAAAATGACATCGTTAGTTTGGGAATGGTACGAAACTTACGCATAGTTGATGACTATGTTTACTTGCGTTTATATATTGGTTCCCATCAGCACCAATTACAGCCAGAAATTCAATCTAAATTATCATCTTTATCTTGGTGTAAAAAAACTTATATTCAAATTTGTACAATTCCTGGCGTTAAAATCACTCTAGCGGTTTCTAGCGGCAAAGGTGGTGTAGGTAAATCAACAACAGCCGTAAATATAGCCGCCGCTTTAAAATTGCAAGGGGCAAAGGTTGGGCTACTAGATGCTGATATTTATGGCCCTAACGTGCCGCAAATGTTGGGTTTAGGACAAGCTGAGATTCAAGTAATTCATACTCCTACAGGTGATAAGTTTTTACCTCTAGAAGTTCAGGGAATAAAAATAATGTCAGTTGGTTTACTTGTAGAAGAAAATCGCCCCTTGGCGTGGCGTGGCCCTGTGTTGCATAAAATTATCACTCAATTTTTGCAAGATGTGGAATGGGGCGAATTGGATTATTTATTAATAGATTTACCTCCTGGTACAGGTGATGCTCAAATCACAATTATCCAAGAAAGCCCAGTTTGTGGAGTGATTCTCGTGACAACTCCTCAGCAAGTAGCGATCGCAGATGTCCGACGTAATATATATATGTTTCGCCAAGTGGGTGTACCCGTCCTTGGGATCGTTGAAAATATGAGCTATTTAATCTGTGGTGATTGTGGCGCACGCACGCCAATTTTTGGCAGTGGTGGCGGCGAACAACTCGCAGCAGAATTACAAGCGCCATTGCTGGGGCAAATTCCTATTGATCCCAATATTTGTAGTGGTGGTGATACTGGAAATCCGATTGCAATCAGCGATCGCACTTCACCTGCAAGTGAGGTTTTTATCCAAATTGCCACTGCGCTAAACGCAACTTTTACCAATTCCAGACAATCTAAATAAAAACTCAGGGAGGATCAAATCTTTAGTTTAGTCGCTTCTAGCAGCTTGACGCTGGCATAAATAGCATCAATATAAGGTGTGGGAATTTGAGTGAGTTTTCCCAATTCTGCCACCGCGCCTACAATAGCGTCTATCTCCGTAGCGCGTCCAGCTTCAATATCTTGTAGCATTGAGGTTTTATGAGCGCCAACATTTTCTGCCCCATTGATTCGCTGTTCTAAAGTGATGCCAAACTTTATACCCAAATTTTCTGCGATCGCTTGAGTTTCACTCATCATTTGTCGCGCTAGTTCACGGGTGAGGGGATAGCGACAAATATCCTCTAGAGTCGCACCAGTCAGGGCACTGATGGGATTAAAGGCCACATTTCCCCACAACTTGATCCAAATTTCCGTGCGAATTTGATTGCGGATTGGGGCTTTGAATCCTGCCTGTTTTAAAGTCTGTGCTAATAATTGGATGCGTTCTGTTTTAGTGCCATCGATTTCACCGAGAGTAAAGCGATCGCCTTCAAGATGTTTAATTACACCTGGTTCAATTATCTCAGTTGCCGGGTAAACCACACAACCAATGGCGCGTTCAGCACCGATACTAGCTTCAATAATCCCATCTGGATCAACAGATTGAATTCGCGTACCTTCATACTCACCGCCATGCTGACGGAAGTACCACCAAGGAACGCCATTTTGAGCCGTCACCACCATTGTGTGAGAATTGTAGAGTGCGGGTAGAAAAGGTGCGATCGCCGGAACACTATGAGCCTTCACAGTTAAAATTACTACATCCTGTGGCCCTGCTGACTGAATATCGCTAGTTGCCATCGGAGTAGCAATTTGGCTAGAACCATCTGACATGAGCAACTTCAGCCCATTTTTTTGAATTGCTTCCAAATGAGAACCACGCGCAATCAGGGTTACTGCTTCACCAGCCAGTGCCAGTTTTGCCCCTAAATATCCACCAATTGCACCCGCGCCAACAATACAGATTTTCATTTTGTCAAAAGCTTATGAGTCGTGGAAAATAGTATCCAGTTGCTTTTACCTCAAACAGCTACGCTTTGCAGCGCTGACAGCAGGTCTTGATGAACAGATTTTGAGGCAGCTACGATCAATCCAGGCAGACTATAGTTTTTACAAGTATGCAGTGGTGGTAAAGTTGAACCGTCGAGAGTAGTTACAATCCAGCCAGCCTCTTTCGCAATAAAAGCGAGTGCAGCACTATCAAGAAATTTGCCCGATTTGATGACTGCTCCACTCAAGTCGCCACTAAGAATACCATTAAGATTGGGAATCTGAATATCACTAGAGTAATCGGTCGCTATATCGATTACTTTATATCGATCTTTTAGTAAATGAGCAATAGAATTCATTCCCCATCCCAACAAAATAGCAGGTTGGGCGGATGTTATATCTAATGGGGCACAGGCTTCTAAGCTCGTTTCCAACGTCCCTTTAAAAGCACCTTCACCTCGAAGGGCGTAAAAATAAATGTTTTGGGCAGGAGAAATAGCAATTACTGCTTCAAAGTCATCCGAATTTAGAATACCTAGAATAATTTGGTAATTAGAATGTCCATCCATGTAAAACTTTGTGCCATCAATCGGGTCGAGTGTGACTAAGTAATCACCTTCTGAACCGAGTTCGGTAGCCCGAAAATACTTGGTATTATTAGAACTTTCATATTCTTCACCATAAAAGCGAATATCTGGGAAAGTGGCCAGTAATACTACTTCTATTAGATTTTGAATAGCCACATCTGCATCAGTAAGGGCGGCAGCAAAAAAGTTTTTTGCTTGTTCTTTGGCAGGAAGGGCAGCAATTTTTGGTTGCAGAAAATTGGCATAGGCTGCTGCTACTTTGAGATGGGGGAGTAAAGTCTCTAAAATTAATCGAGTAGTTGGTGTTGTGGACATTGCAGCAAACTCCTTTTAGAAATAATCTACCGTTGGCAAGGCGATAGAATTCTATATCTAGACAAAATTACGGTATCACTTGGATGTAATGATACCACCGTTGCTGCTATATTACTCTAATCTGTATGTCTCAAAGAGCCTATAAAGACATAGCAATTTTTCTTGCAAATTTAAGGATTTAAATTTCTATCTGAAACTCTCTTCTCTACGAGACACTGCGCGTAGCTTGCTTCCCTCTAGGGGTTTTTCAATTATTATTGATGGTTTTAGGAAACTTTTTCGGGCTTCTTCTGAGTAAATTTGAATAGCTTATGACGTTTGAGTACTGAAGATGTACCCAGAGTGCCAAGGATGAATAAGCTAAAAATAGAAGTGGATTCAGGGATGGTGATGATGCTTGCAGAAAAACTGATGGGTAACTGACTATCTTCCAATCCCAAATTTTCAAAACCTGGTATGATTGGCGGCGCAGAAAAAACCTCTAAATAACCTGGTGTCGGCAAAAAACTCGCGAAAAATCGATTAGAATAGTTCCCTCCTGAAGTGGAATACCCAAAACCATCACCTGTTAACTGCTGAGTATTAAGACTAATTAAATTATCAACATTATAAGGTTCGTTGCCTGGTATGGGAGTTCCAGCGGGTTGCAGACCAGTAATTGTTTCACCATTTCGTGTACCAGTAATTCCAGAGATCAGGTAAAAACCCAAATCGTTAGGGGTGTCATTAGTGGTAAGAATACCGTTTGCCGCTATGCCAGTACCAGAATAATTCCAGTTCCAATTTAAAGCAGAGGCGGTTTGCATTTTCCCGAAAGCTAATCCAGATACGGTGGTGAGAGCTATGGCAGATAGAGCTAGATTTTTCATGGAAGTCGTTAGTGCGATCGCGGATCTTCTAGAATTTTCCCATGTATTGTACGGAATCCTCATGTCACCCAAACGTCGTTGAGGCAGAGTACCCAGATTTTTGATCAAAATGCTACTCAAAAGTAGTCATAACTAAAGCAGGATGTTTGTTGTAACTGGAGTTAAGAAGCTAATGCCGTGGTTTGTAAAAATTGAAGAAGGGAAAGTCGATAAACCTACCTTTGACCAATATGTACCTGCTCACAAAGCCTACATTCAGGACTTAATTGCTAAAGGACACAAAGCGCGAACAGGTTATTGGGCGGAGCAAAGAGGCGGAATGTTGCTGTTTGAGGCAGCTTCAAAGCAGGAAGCAGAAGCGATTGTGGCTGACGATCCTTTGGTGCAACACGATTGCGTCAACTATCAGCTTTATGAATGGCGAATTGTTATGGAATAACACACACTTACTGACTTTTCATGTTATTCTTTTAGAAGACCTGGATCTATGCGATCGCAACACCCAAATCTTGTCAGAACCGGAAGGTAGCAGCAACACGGGAGGCTTGTGGTAGGCGTAGTCTCCGGGTCGCCCTATTTTTAGGAGCCTTCAGCAACAATGCCTGGTTTTGGAGATATTGTTCAAAAAGCTTTTTACCTCGGTGTTGGATTAGCTTCTTACGCAGGTGAGAAAGCAGGGGGAAAATTAGCCCAAGTGCGATCGCAAGTCCAAAAACTGGCAGATGAAATGGTTGCAAAGGGCGAAATGAACACAGAAGAAGCCCGCCGCTTCGTTGAAGAGATGATGAAGCAAGCCCAGCAGGCTCAAGCATCTGGTGAAACCTCTGAAAAAACACCCCCTTCTGAACCTCGCCGCATTGAAATTTTAGAGGACGATGAAGAACAAACGGTGAAAGAAGAATCAAATGATGAGAATGTAGATAAATTGCGCCAAGAAGTACTAAATCTACAAGACGAGTTAAAACGATTGCAACGCGACCAATAGCATTCTTTCCTCGTAATATCATTAATAAGTGGCATTTTGACATGACACTTTAGATAGAAACTTGATAAGATACATTGCCTAGTGTGTATTTTAGTGCTTCAAGCCAGATAACACAAAGCGTCCTGTTTATAGCCTGCAAAGGTGTCAAGTTTATGGAACAGTGGCAAAAAGATTTAGCAGAAATCGTTGAAATAGTGGCTGAAGAAGTAGAGCGTTTCTTCCTGGGAATGAGTGAAGTAGTAGACGCATTTTTTGAGCTAACGGAAGAAGTGACCGAGCAAGTACACAATAACATTGTTACTGAAGTCGATCAGTATTTGCAGGATTTTGCTGAACCAATGATGGAAGCTTACTGGGAATTGGAAGACATTGTTGCAGATGTAGATCCGGGTTTCCCTTACTTAGTTGAACCCACAGCCGAAAAAAATCCTGCCTGCATCGGTTGTAGTCATTACCACGGGCAAGTATATGGTGGTAATTTGTTAGTTTGTGGTATGCATCCCCACGGTTGTGAAGATGAGAATTGTCCAGATTGGGAGAAGGAAGAGTATTGAGAGGCAGGGGGCAGAATTTCGGCTACGCTCAATGACCGAGGAGCAGGGGGTAAATGAAAAATTACAAATTACAACTAAAAATTAACAAATGACAACTGATAAGTTATCTGAAAGTGTATCCCAGGCAAGCCAAGAAATGAAGTATGGCGAACGCGACATTGCAGAAGGTAAACTAATTACCTTTCCGAATCCGCGTGTGGGGAGGCGATATGACATTACCATCACTTTGCCGGAATTTACTTGCAAATGTCCGTTTTCCGGTTATCCTGACTTTGCGACAATTTACGTTACTTATGTGCCTGATGAACGGGTAGTGGAATTGAAGGCGCTTAAGCTTTACATTAACAGTTACCGCGATCGCTACATTTCCCACGAAGAATCTGCCAATCAAATTTTAGATGATTTTGTGGCTGCTTGCGATCCGTTGGAAGTCACGGTGAAAGCAGATTTTACGCCTCGTGGTAATGTGCATACCGTGGTTGAAGTGCATCACCAAAAGTAAATATCATCAATGATTAGCGCTGATGGCATTAATCGGCAATTTTATTGATGGCAGATTGTACTTGAACCACAACTTTTTTAGACAAAGGAATATACCCAAGTTCCAAACTGGATTTTTGCCCGTCAATCACAGCCCAATCAACAAAGTTTTTCAGCGCTTGAGCTTTAACTCGGTTTGGATATTGCTGATAAGTTAAAAGCCAGCTGTAAGTAACGATGGGATAAGATTGGGCATCGGTAGAATCTGTGATAAAAGCAATTAAATTATCGGCGGGTAACTTTACTGCTTCTAAGGTTTGAGCTACAGATTTTGGTGTCGGCATAATATAATTACCAGATTTATTTTCTAAAGCAGCCACAGGAAGTTTATTTTGTTTGGCGTAAATATACTCTACATAGCCAATAGCTCCTGGTATTTGCTGAATTAGGGCGGTAACACCTTCGTTACCCTTTCCACCAATTCCTACTCGCCATGCTACAGATTTACCAGCCCCAACCTTGCTTTTCCATTCTGGACTTATGGCGCTTAGGTGTTGCGTTAACACGCTTGTAGTCCCACTACCATCAGTTCGGTGTACAACCTGAATGGGTAAATCGGGTAAACTTACTCCTGGATTAGCTGCGGCTATTCTAGGATGATTCCAATTCGTAATTTTTCCGAGAAAGATATCTACGTAAACTTGGCGTGGTAGCCTGAGAGCAGTTGGCACATTGACTTGAGGTGACTGCTGTGCAACTGGTTTGAGGTTATAAGCCAACACAATAGAACCGGCTGTTAGAGGTAAAGCAATCACTCCCCGTTTGATTTTGGCTGCTTGTTCATTTGTAATTCCCACATCACTAGCTGCAAAGTCCACAGTACCTTCGATGAGTTGTTGCACTCCAGCACTGCTCCCTATCGCTTGATAGTTAATTTGGACATCAGGATGTTGCTGGTTATAATCTGCAAGCCAGCGCTCATACAAAGGTGCAGGAAAACTTGCCCCAGCACCAACGAGAGAAATATGTTTGATGTTTCGATTATTCGCAGTGCAAGAAGTGATGTTTAACAAGATAGCGATTAGGGGTAAAAGGTAAACGCGTCCCTTAAATTGAAGTTGAGCAGATATAGAAATCTTTTGTTCCAATGTTGAATAAATACCTCTAGTAATTTTCTAATTAATTGTAAATAGCTTTGAAACGCAGAGGAGCGCAGAGGTTAACGCAAAGGTACGCAAAGTAATTCTCTGCGTTCCTCTGCGATTTCCTTTGCGCCCCTCTGCGTTTAAACCTCAATCGTGGCCTCTTTCTCCTCACGTTTTGGCTGTGAACTCAGCCGGTCTAAAATATCTAAAACCTCTTGTTCAAAAGCAACTTGGGCGCGATTAGTTTTGCCACCAATATACAAGCGATCGCCTTTTTGCAATGCCCAGATTTGTGAGTGAGAAAAGTAACTCATCACCACACCCAGCATCAGCAAACCAAACCCTGAGTAAACAATTGGGATGCCTGGATCGGCTTTAATTTGTAAGCCTGTGCTACCAATGACATCCAAAATTTTCAGCTTCACGCCATTTACTTCGGTGTACATTCCAGCGCGGACTGTATCAACAAGTTTGCCAGTGGCATCATAAATTAATACCATCCCTTGCAAGTCTTTGGCTAATAGAGAGACACCCTCGCTCAAATCTGGTTTAGTAGGAACCCAGGTTCCCCAAATGCGCCCGTTACCGTTGGTGTTCAATTGCGCCATTGGTAGCTGAAAAATGGGGCTGTTGTTGAATTGGACGCGAACGCCTGCAATTCCCCAATCAGTTTGATAAAAAGTTATGCCATGATAGCGCAGAGGCTCGTTGACAAAAATCTTCTTGTGGTCAATTTCCTTTCCCTGATTATTCAAGATAGACAGATCAGAATAAAATTGATCGATGCCACCAGATGGAGTGTAATCAATCCAAAAACGATTGACTCGCACAGACCAATCTTTCGAGATTTTTGCAGCTAAAGGCCCAGCATCGACAATATTTGTTACTTGAAATGTATCGCCACTAGCAACCATTTCCTGAGCGAGAAATCCAGTCATCGCGCCCCAAATTCCCCCTATCAAAATAGCGACGATGCCAATATGAACAATAATTGGGCCGATGCGTCCGACTATTCCCTTGCGGGCGTAAAGGAGATTTGCTTTTTCTTGATCTTGAAAAATTTTATAGCGGTGTTTCTGTAATATTTGGTTTAAGGAATCTAGCGAACCAGTATCTAATTCTGTACTTAAAGCTAATTTTTGAAATTGTCGTGGTTCTTCGTAATATTTCCAGCGCTGGGCAGCTTTTAGGGCTGGTAACTGCCGGGTAAATGAACAAGCAGTTAAGCTAGTACCAAATAAGATGAGTAATGCCAGAAACCACCAGGTACGATATACGTGGTCTAATCCAACTACTTGAATTACTTTCCAAGTTAAGAAACCAAATAAAGCTGGATGTTCTGGGTAATTGGCTTGGTAAAATCCAGGTGACTGACCTTGCTCAATGACAGTACCGGTGGAGCTAAAGATTGCAATCAATAGCAGTAGTGCGATCGCTAATCGTAAGTTAGTCAATACAGGCAAAAGCTCTTGCCGTAAGAACTGCCCAGGTATTGCCCACCATTTTAATTCTTTTGCAGCTGAATCTTCTAAAGTCATTACGTGTAAAATCTAACAAATGTATTGATATTAAAAACTGCCGAGGGGAATCCGAGAAATTAAGGAAAATACACCGAATCCTACCAATAGTGCCCCACTAACTGGATTAATCCAACCAGACCAGCGACGCAATTCCAGTAATTTTTTAATTGAAGCTGTAAAAGTACCCGCTAAAATCAACGGCGCTACATAACCGGCTGTGTAAGAAAGTAGCAAAACAGCACCTAAAATTAAGTCTTGTGTATTGGCAATCCAACCTAGTAAACTGGCTAAAACAGGGGTGCTACAAGGGGATGCCACTAAGCCGAAAGTCAGTCCCAGCAAATAGGAACGCAATCCTGTTGGCAAATCTGGCGAAATCCAATTCGTTTCATTCAAGGATGGAAATTGTATAGGCAGTGCTTCTAATAAGTTCAGCCCCATCAGAATGGCGATAATGCTGACGATAATCGGCAAACCAATTCCCACTTGACCGTAGACTTTTCCAACTAAACCTGCTATAATTCCTAGCCCTGCCAATGTAGTTGCTAAACCTAAAGCAAACCAAGTGGATTGGGCCGCGGCTTGCAAGCGGCTTTTGGCTTCATAACCGCCGATGTAACCAATGGTAATTGGCAGCATGGAAAGCATACAGGGTGTGAGACTGGTGAGCAAGCCAGCCGCAAAGATGATACCAATACTCACCACGCTAAGGTGTGTCAGTTGGTTAGAAACGAGGCTGTCGGCAAATTGTTCTAGTTGGTAAATTTGGGTTTGCAGGTGATCAAACATGGGGAGTTTATGAGCGGGAAATGCTTACTCTGCTTGAATTGTAGCTTATTTTTGTCTGTAGAGTCAGCAGAAGTGATTATCCGCATCTGATATTATCTAAATTTCATCTGCCCCAGGAAATGTATCTAAAATACAATTAAGCTCGGATTATCCCTGAAGAAACACGGCTGGAGTATTTGGCATGATGATTGCATTACCCGGATTTAAAATTGTCACTTTGTTAAAAGCAGGGGTAAAAGCAGTCATATACCGTGGAATTAAGGTTGAAGACCAGTGTCAGGTAATTATCAAAGGGCTACGTCCAGAACAGTGTACACCCAATAATATTGAACAACTTAAACATGAGTATGCGATCGCACAAAGGTTAAATACCACAGCAGCAGTCAAAGCCTACGCCTTAGAGATGCACCAGGGAATCCCTTATTTAATTATGGAGGATTTTCAGGCGCGATCGCTCGACCAATTTCTAGACCAATTTCAACAACCTGTGCCGTTTTTGAAGATTGCCATTGAAATCACCAGTAAACTCGCCCAAATCCACACTTGTAACATTGTCCACAAGGATATTAAGCCGCAAAATATTTTAATTAACCTCGAAACTAATCAGGTAAAAATTGCCGATTTTGGAATTGCTGCTTTCATTCCCTACCAGCAGCAAATAGTTAGCAGTTCCAGTCGCATTGAGGGCAGTTTACCTTATTTATCACCTGAGCAAACCGGGCGAATGAATCGAGGGATTGACCATCGCAGCGATTTGTATTCGCTGGGAGTCACTTTTTATGAAATGCTCACAGGTCAGCTACCATTTCAAGGTAAAGACCCCTTAGAGTGGGTACATTGTCATATTGCTAAATCTCCGTTAGATCCAAATAAACTGAACTCTGATATTCCTCAAATGCTCTGTGAGATTACCATGAAATTGCTGTCGAAGGTTGCAGAACAGAGATATCAGAGCGCTTTAGGTTTGCAATTTGATCTAGAAAAGTGTTTGAAGCAATTAGAGACAACCGGAGAAATTCAATCCTTTGTTTTGGGTCAGCAAGATATCTCAGAACGCTTTCAAATTCCCCAAAAATTGTATGGGCGAAAACCAGAGATTGCCAATCTTTTGCAAGCATTTGAGCGAGTTGTGAGCCAAGGAAAACCAGAACTCGTATTAGTTTCTGGCTATGCTGGCGTTGGTAAATCTTCCCTGGTAAAGGAGATTCACAAACCCATTGTTAGAGAACGTGGGGTTTTTATCTCTGGCAAGTTTGATCAATACAAACGAGATATTCCTTATTCCACTATTGTGCAAGCTTTTAAAACACTTGCTCGACAAATTTTAACTGAACCAGAAGATAAACTTTCTACCTGGAAACAGGAAATAAAAGCAGCTTTAGGGAACAATGGTAAGCTCATCACAGATGTAATTCCAGAAGTTGAACTAATTGTTGGAGAACAGTCTTGTATCCCAGAGTTAGGGCCTGCTGAATCTCAAAATCGATTCAACTTGGTGTTTCAGAACTTTATCAGCGTCTTTGCTAAAAAAGAACATCCACTCACTGTTTTTTTAGATGATATGCAGTGGGCAGACACCGCTACTTTGAATTTAATTGAAACTATTATTACTGGCTCTAGTATCCAGTATCTCTGCTTCATTTTGGCGTATCGAGATAACGAAGTAGATGTTGTGCATCCCTTTAATTTGATGATAGATAAGGTTCGGCAGTATGGGGCAAGAACGACCGAAATTCTGCTGACACCGTTAAATCTTGTCTATGTCAATCAGTTAATTGCTGATACCTTACATAGTTCAGCAGAACAAGTAGAACCTCTGGCTAAATTGATTATCCAAAAAACTGACGGTAATCCTTTTTTTGTTAATGAGTTTCTGAAAACACTGCATCAAGAGAATCTGCTGAATTTTGACCCCCCTCAATCCCCTCTTACTAATGGCGGGTGGCAATGGAATCTAGCTGAGATTGAAGCCCAAGGGATTACAGATAATATTGTCACTTTGATGATTGGGCGGATGCAAAAACAGCCAATTGCAACTCAACAGGTGCTTAAATTAGCCTCTTGCATCGGGAATCGTTTTGATTTAGAAGTTTTGGCACTTGTTGGAGAACAGTCTATTACAGAAACGGCAAATGCACTTATTGAAGCAATTTTAAGAGGATTAATTATTGCCATTGAGTCAGATGAAAGTGATCATAAAAACTATCGTTTTTACCATGACAGAGTTCAACAAGCTGCATACTCTTTAATTGCCGATGAATCAAAGTCGGCTGTTCACCTAAAAATTGGGCAGCTTTTACTGAGAAATGCTAATCCTGAACAAGTAAATGAGCAAATTTTTGATTTAGTCAATCAACTCAATCTTGCGGTGGATCTAATTATTGAACAAACAGAAAAAGATGAATTGGTGCGATTGAATTTAATTGCTGGTAAAAAGGCAAAAGCTTCTACAGCCTATACTCCCGCAAAAAGATTTTTTAGCATTGCTATGAATCTTTTGGCTGAAAATGCCTGGTTTGAACAATACGAACAAACATTTACTTTGTTTAGAGAACAGGCTGAGTGCGAATTCTTAACCGGAAATTTAGAGCAAGCAGAAGAATTATTTGATCTATTATTGCTGAAAGCAAAATCTCACGTAGATAAATCTAATATTTATATGCTGCAAATCAGACTCTATCAAGTCGCAGGTAGATATGAAGAGGCGTTGATATTAGGATTAGAAGCTTTAAAAATTTTTGGGGTGATATTTCCTGATACAAATGAGGAAATGGAAGATGAGATCGCAATTGAAAAAAACCAGGTATTAATAAATTTAGGTAATAGACAAATCTCTGATTTAATTAATGCTCCGGTAATCCAAGATCCAAATATTAAGACACTGATTAGTTTGTTGACCACTTTGGGCCCACCTACTTATCTAGCTAGACCCGATCTCTTTCCCTTAGTCGTACTTCAAGCTGTTAACTACTCCCTCAAGTTTGGTAATACGGAAGATTCCTGTTTTGCTTACAGTATGTACGCGATGCTGTTAGTTTCCATCTTCCATGATATTCCCACAGGTTATGCATTTTCTGAGATGACCATTCAATTGAATGAAAAGTTGCATGATTTGAAACTTAGAGGAGTTGTTTTACATATTCATGGAAGTCATATTAACGTTTGGTGTAACCATATTGCCAGTGATATTCCCTTTTTAGAGCGGGGGTTTATCGGCTGTGTGGAAGCAGGTGATATAACTATGGCAAACTACAACGGCTATCAAGGGTCATGGCAAATTATCCAGTTAGGATATCCACTTGGAGATACATACAAATCTCTAGAGAAATACACTACATTTGCCCGTCAGTCGAAACATGAAGCTGTTTATCAGACAATCAGATTACAGCAGATGCTTCTGATGAATCTGCGCGGACTTACTCATCACAATCTGACTCTAAGTGATGATGGTTTTGATGAATCACACGCTTTATCTGTAATTACAGATGCAGGTTTCGTCAGTGGGATTATTTTTTATCACATTATCAAATTAATTATCTTTTTTACATATCGACAATATACAGAAGCCTTGAAATCTGCCTTAGAATTATCCAAATTTCCAGTTACAACACTGGCATTACCAATTGAAACAGATTACATTTTATATTACTCACTAACTTTAACGGCTCTTTATCCAACAGTATCTAATCAAGAGCAAGAACAGTTTTTGCAAACTTTAGAATTCCATCAACAACAATTGCAATATTGGGCTAACCACTGCTCTGCCAACTTTTTACACAAGTCTCAATTAGTAGCTGCTGAAATAGCTCGGCTTGAAGGTCGAGATTTGGAAGCAATGCGCCTGTATGAGCAATCAATTGCTTCAGCTAGTGAGCAGGGATTTGGGCAATATGAAGCTTTGGCTAATGAGCTAGCGGCTAAGTTCTATTTGGAGCGAGAGTTTGAATTAATTGCCAAAACTTATTTGGAAGCAGCTAAGAATGCTTATGTGCGCTGGGAGGCATTTGCTAAAGTCAAGCACCTCGAAGAATCCTATCCTCAGCTATTGCCACAGCAACAGCTTGTCTCTAATGGCACGTTTATCACCACAGGTGAGCATTTAGACTTTTTATCAGTAGTTAAAGCCTCTCAAACTATAAGTAGTGAGATTGTTTTTTCACGGTTGTTGAAGACATTAATGCAAATTGTGATCGAGCAAGCAGGAGCAGAAATCGGTTATTTATTGCTTGAACATGAGCAAAATCTGGTGATTGAAGTAGAAGCTAAGGTTAATCCCCAAGCAGAAAAGCTCAACGTTTCTCGACCTATATTAGAGGGTGAAATTTCTCAGGTTATTCCGCAATCAATACTGAATTACGTTCAGCGAACTCAAGAAACAGTGATTTTGCAAAATGCTACTGAGCATAATTTCTTTTCCAAGGATGAGTATGTAATTCAAAAGCAACCTAAATCTGTACTTTGTTTGCCGATCGCCCGTCAGTCAAAATTACTTGGTATTTTATATTTAGAAAATAATCTGATCTCCAGTGCTTTTACACAGGAAAAACTTTCTGTATTAGAAATTTTGACAGTTCAAATTGCTATTTCTCTAGAAAATGCTCGTCTTTATCAAGGTTTAGAAGATAGCAAAGCACAACTAAATTTGGCGTTGAAATCTGCCAAAATCGGGGTTTGGAGTTGGGATATTAGCAGCGATTGCTTTGATTGGGATGAGCAAATCTATCAACTATTTGGGTTAACACCGGAAACCTTTGCTGGCACTTCTGAGGCAATTTTAGCTCATCTGCATCCAAGCGATCGCGGATTGCTGGCTCAATCGTTGAGTCGAGCTATTAACGAAGGTGTGGAGCATAATTTAGAATATCGAATTATTTGGGATGACGGCAGTATCCGCTACGCAGTCTGTCGGGGAAAAGCCTTTTTCAACGAAGCGGGTATTGCCACACACATGAGTGGTGTTGTGCTTGATATCACAGAACGCAAACAATCGGAAGCCGAACGAATCCAACTGATTCAAGAGCAAACCGCGCGACAGGAAGCAGAGGCCGATCAGCAACGAGCAGCGTTTTTAGCTCAAGTCAGTGCAACCCTCGCTTCTTCCCTTGATTACGAAAGTACGCTAGCAAGTGTGGCAAATCTGGTTGTGCCTTACTTCGCCGATTGGTGTAGCGTTGATCTGCTGCAAGACAACCAATTTATTAATCGGGTAGCAGTTGCTCACCGAGATCCAGATAAAGTTAAACTCGGTTGGGAACTTCATCAGCATTATCCAAGAAAATTGGATGAGCCTGGAGGTGTGCCTAAGGTGCTGCGTACAGGAATTCCTGAAATGGTAACTGAAATCTCAGATGCACTATTAGCAAAAGGCATCCCAGATGCAGAACATCTCAGGATTATACGTGAAATCGGTTTAAAGTCATGTATAATGCTGCCGTTAATGGCACGTGAAAAAGTTTTTGGGGCAATTTCCTTTTTTACTGCTGAATCAGAGCGTCGTTACAGCACAACTGACTTGCCATTAGCGGAAGATATTGCCCATCGAGCGGCGATCGCCATTGATAATGCCCGCCTTTACCAAGAAGCGCAGCAAGCACAAAGAATGGCAGAAAGAGCATTAGAGCGCATTGCCCGTCTCCAATCGATCACGGCTGCCCTTTCAGAATCGCTGACACCAGCCCAAGTATCTGAAGTGATTGTCGAGCAGAGCATGGCTGCCTTGGGAGCTAGTTCTGCCCTTGTTGCTTTGTTGAATGAAAGTAAAACGGAACTGGAAATTGTACGTGCGGTTGGCTATAACCAGGATTTGGTGAATACTTGGCGTATTTTTGCCATCGATTCACCCTCTCCTTTAGCAGAAGCGGTGCGAACTGGGAAACCTATTTGGGCTGAACCAACAAAAAATCGGGCAGATCGTTACCCACATTTAGCAGAAATTTATGCCCAATATGATTTTAATGCCTGGATTTCTATTCCATTGATGGTAGAGGGTTGGGCAGTTGGCGGTATAAGTTTGGGATTTGCCCAACCTCAACAACTTAGTGGAGAAGATCGAGCATTTATCTTGGCTGTTGCTCAACAATGTGCCCAAGCGATCGCTCGCGCCCATCTCTACGAAGCCGAACGAACGGCAAGAAGCGCTGCTGAAAGTGCAAATCGCGTCAAAGATGAATTTTTAGCTGTGCTGTCTCATGAATTGAGAACACCACTCAACCCGATTTTAGGTTGGGCAAAACTGATGCGGAGTCGCAAGCTCGATCAAGCAACCAGCGATCGCGCCCTAGAAACTATTGAGCGCAATGCCAAGTTACAAACTCAATTAATTGAAGATTTGTTGGATGTTTCCCGTATCCTTCAGGGTAAACTTAATCTCAACTTCGGCCGGATTAATTTAGTATCAGTGATTGAAGCTGCGATCGAGACAGTGCGTCTATCGGCGGAGGCTAAATCTATCCAGATTCAGACAATTTTTAAATCTGGTATTGGAGAAGTTTTAGGCGATGCCAATCGATTACAGCAAGTCATTTGGAATATTCTTTCTAATGCCATTAAGTTTACTCCCATTGGTGGACAGGTAAAAATTAAATTAGAGCAAGTTGGCTCACAAGTACAAATCTGCATAACTGATACAGGGAAGGGAATTGAACCTGAGTTCTTACCATTCGTCTTTGATTATTTCCGTCAAGCTGATGGTGCCACAACTCGCAAATTTGGCGGTTTAGGTTTAGGATTAGCGATCGTCCGTCATCTCGTAGAACTTCACGGGGGAACTGTGCAAGCAGAAAGTCTGGGCGAAGCCAAAGGAGCAACTTTCACCGTCAGACTTCCATGTTTACAAGATGAAAACAAAGGAATTAAGAATGTAGAAGATAACTCTTCACTGGTGGCGGCTCAATCTTTGCCTTTGTCTGGCTTAGAGATTCTAGTGGTAGATGATGACGCAGATATGCGAGAATTTTTGCCCTTTATGCTGGAGCAATATGGTGCAACTGTTACCGTTGTCGCTTCAGCCATTGAGGCTTTAACAGCATTGAGTCAATCCCAGCCAAATCTGATCGTCAGCGATATCGGGATGCCAGAAATGGATGGCTATATGCTGATGCGACAGATCAGAAGTCTGGAACCAGAACAAGGCGGGACAATTCCCGCGATCGCTTTAACTGCTTATGCTGGTGAGATAGATCAGCAACAAGCGATCGCTGCGGGATTTCAACAGCATATCTCTAAGCCTGTAGATCCAGAGGAATTGGTGAAGGCGATCGCGTCATTGGTTCCCGATTTGGCATGATGGTGGAATATAGCAGTAGCATCCGAGGAACGTTGTAAAAGAATAGCCAGAAACACAGGTAAACGATTAGGGACTTCCAAATAAAAAAATACTCAACTACTTTTTGTGGGGTGGGCGTCTCGCCCGCCCTATGGACTGGGCGGGCAAGATGCCCACCCCACAAGAGTTTTAATTCTAGGTAATATGCAAGTTAAACGTCCAACAGCTAATTAACGATATAGCCAAACACGTAACAGCGACAGCAATTGTTCGGTATCTACAGGTTTAGTAATGTAGTCTGATGCGCCGGCTTCAATACACTTCTCGCGATCGCCTTGCATGGCTTTAGCGGTCAGTGCAATAATCGGCAAAGATTTAAATTGCTCGTTTTGGCGGATTACGCGTGTTGTTTCGTAACCATCCATTTCTGGCATCATCACATCCATCAACACCACATCAATATCTGGTGTATTTTGTAACAATGCAATTCCGTCTCTGCCATTTTCAGCATATAAAACTTGGATTTGATAACGCTCTAGCATACTGGTAAGAGCGAAGATATTCCGCATATCATCGTCTACAATTAGCGCTTTTTTGCCAGTGAGTAAGTAATCTTGTGAATGCAGTTGTTCAAGGATTTGGCGCTTTGGTGCTGGTAAATTTGCTTGGACTCGGTGTAAAAATAATGCTGTTTCATCAAGGAGACGTTCGGGCGATCGCACATCTTTAATAATGATTGTTTCGGCAATTCGTCTGAGTTCCGTTTCTTGAGCTTTGCTAATTTCTCTACCTGTGTAGACAATAATTGGTAAAGTTTTACCGAGAGGTAAAAGCTTTATCTGCTCAATCAGTTCAAAGCCGGTCATGTCGGGTAGCCCTAAATCGAGGACGAGGCAATCAAAATGCTGGGTGCGAATTGCTTCTAGGGCTTCTGTACCGTTAGCCACAGCTGTGGTTGAAACATCGCTGTTGCCAATTAACTCAACAATACTCAGCCGTTGAGTGTCATCGTCTTCGACTACTAATAAATTTTTCACCTGGCGTTCAACAAAACCTTTAATTTTGCTCAACGCCTCGGATATTGTCTCGCTGGTTAAGGGTTTTTGCAGATATGCGATCGCACCTAATTGTAAACCGCGTTGTCTCCCTTCCTCAACTGTCATGATATGTACGGGGATGTGACGGGTATTTGGGTCATGTTTTAGACGATCTAATACCGTCCAACCATCCATTTCTGGCAACCGGATATCTAGCAAAATGGCTGAAGGTAGAAATTGCTGCGCTAACATCAAACCTGTACTACCGGTTTGGGCAGCTATTACCTTGAATCCTTGCTGTTGCGCCATATCTAGAAGGATACGCGCAAAATTAACGTCATCTTCGACAATTAATAACACGCGATCGCCTCTTTCAATGGTGGTGCGATCGTCATTAATCAATGCTGAGTGGGGAGTGAGGAGTGGGGAGTGAGGAGTGAGGAGTGTCGATCTAGACTCAGCACTCAGCACTCGGAACTGGCTAAACGCCCCGCTATCGCTAACAGCACTAAATTGTGGTAAGTAGAATGTAAAGGTGCTACCTTCACCGGGTTGACTGATGAGTTTAATTTCGCCGCCGAAGAGACGGGCGATTTCGCGGCTAATTGATAAGCCTAATCCAGTGCCGCCGTATCTGCGAATGGTAGAGCCATCGGCTTGTTGGAATGCTTCAAAAATCACTTTTTGTTTTTCGGGGGGAATGCCAATGCCTGTATCGCTGACTGAGAAGGCAATCACAAGCTGGGCACTATTTAAGGTTTCGTGGCCGAGACTCCACCCTACCTTCGCTACCGCAATCCGTAAGCGTACCTCTCCTTGTTCTGTAAATTTAAAAGCGTTGGAGAGGAGATTTTTCAACACCTGTTGTAAGCGTTTGACATCTGAATAGATGGTGTTTGGCAATTCGGGAGTGAATTCAATTGTAAAGGCAAGTCCTTTGTTTTCAGCAATTTGCCGGAAGGTGCGCTCAATCACATCACCCAACTCTGCCAATGGCATTGGAATCATGTCAATGGACATCGTTCCAGATTCAATTTTAGCGAGATCCAGAATGTCATTGATTAACGTCAACAAATCATTACCGGCTGAATAAATTGTTCGGCTGTATTCGACTTGCTTGGCGGTGAGGTTGCGATCAATGTTATCTGTCAACAATTTCGCTAAAATCAACAAGCTGTTTAACGGTGTCCGCAGTTCATGGGACATATTGGCGAGAAATTCTGATTTGTATTTTGAGGAAAGGGCGAGTTGTTCAGCCTTGTCTTCTAAAGATAGTCTTGCTTGTTCAATTTCCCGATTTTTACGCTCGACTTCTTTCTTTTGCATCGCCAACAACTCTGCCTTTTCTTCTAATTCGGCGTTGGTTTGTTGCAGTTCCTCTTGCTGTCCTTTGAGTAAATCTTCAGAGGTTTTGAGTGATTGGGCTTGTTGTTCTAAGCGTTTGTTGGTTTCGCGGAGTTCACTTTGTTGGGTTTGGAGTTCTTCAGCTAAAGATTGCGATTGTTTGAGTAATTCTTCAGTTCGCATCGATGCGGCGATCGTGTTGAGAACGATCGCAATACTTTCGGTAAGCTGGTCGAAGAATGTCAGATGAATTTCGCTAAAGCGGCGGAAGGATGCTAATTCAATCACTGCTGTCACCTGTCCTTCAAAAAGTACAGGTAACACCACGGCATTCAGGGGCGTTGCTTCTCCTAAACCAGAGGCAATTCTGACATAATCGTTCGGTACATCCGTTAGCAGAATTCGCTCTTTTTCTAAAGCGCATTGTCCCACCAAACCTTCACCCAAGTGGAAGCGGTTAGCTAGATGTCTGCGTTCGCGGTAAGCGTAGCTACTAATTAATTTCAAATACGGTATATTTTCCCCAGACTCCATCAGGAAGAATACGCCGTGCTGCGCTCCTACCAAGGGCGCTAATTCTGAGAGAATTAATTTAGATACGGTTTCCAAGTCTCGCTGACCTTGGAGCATTCTGGTAAACTTGGCTAAGTTAGTTTTCAACCAGTCTTGTTCGGTGTTTTTCTGCGTTGTCTCCCGCAGATTAGCAATCATCTGGTTGATATTATCTTTAAGTATTGCTACTTCCCCTAGTGCTTCGACGGCAATTGAACGAGTTAAATCACCTTTAGTTACAGCTGTAGCAACTTCTGCGATCGCTCGCAACTGAGTTGTCAGTGTAGCAGCAAGTTCATTCACATTATCCGTTAAATCTTTCCAAGTTCCAGCCGCGCCAGGTACTCTTGCTTGTCCGCCTAACTTCCCTTCAATTCCCACTTCCCGCGCTACTGTAGTTACTTGATTGGCAAATGTCGCCAGGGTATCAATCATCTCGTTGATTGTTTCTGCCAAGGTTTCAATTTCTCCCTTAGCATCTAGCATTAGTTTCCGTTTTAAGTCACCGTTAGCAACTGCGGTTACAACTCTGGCAATACCGCGCACTTGTGCCGTTAAATTCCCCGCCATCGAGTTCACGTTATCAGTTAAATCTTTCCAAGTCCCCGCCACACCTTGGACTTGCGCTTGTCCGCCCAACTTTCCTTCAGTTCCCACTTCCCGCGCCACCCGCGTTACTTCCGATGCAAAGGAACTGAGTTGATCTACCATCGTGTTGGTAGTATTCTTCAAATCCAAAATTTCGCCTTTGGCATCGACGGTAATTTTCTTAGATAAGTCGCCATTCGCTACCGCTTTCGTCACTTCGGCGATGTTGCGAACTTGCCCGGTAAGGTTCCCCGCCATCGAGTTAACATTGTCTGTTAAATCTTTCCAAGTCCCAGCTACGCCTCTGACGTAAGCTTGCACGCCCAATTTACCTTCCGTTCCCACCTCACGGGCAACCCTGGTAACTTCTGATGCAAAGGAATTTAACTGATCCACCATTGTATTAATGGTGTTTTTAAGTTCTTGAATTTCACCTTTCACATCGACGGTGATTTTTTTAGATAAGTCGCCGTTAGCTACCGCCGTGGTAACTTCGGCAATATTCCGCACTTGTGCCGTCAAACTTCCCGCCATGAAGTTTACGCTGTCGGTTAAATCTTTCCAAGTGCCGGCTACACCTTTAACTTCGGCTTGTACGCCCAGTTTACCTTCAGTTCCCACCTCACGGGCTACTCTTGTCACTTCACTTGCAAAGGAATTGAGTTGATCTACCATCGTGTTGACGGTGTTTTTCAACTCTAAAATTTCACCTTTGACATCAACGGAGATTTTCTTAGATAAGTCGCCATTCGCTACAGCTGTGGTAACGGCGGCAATGTTTCGCACCTGTGCCGTTAAACTTCCCGCCATGAAGTTCACGCTGTCGGTTAAATCTTTCCAAGTTCCAGCTACGCCGCGCACATCTGCTTGTACGCCTAGTTTACCTTCGCTTCCTACTTCACGCGCCACCCGCGTCACTTCACTTGCAAAGGAATTAAGTTGATCCACCATTATATTGATGGTATTCTTGAGTTCCAGAATTTCGCCTTTGACGGCAACAGTAATTTTCTTAGATAAGTCACCATTGGCGATCGCAGTTGTCACTTCGGCAATGTTCCGCACCTGTGCCGTCAAGCTTCCCGCCATGAAGTTCACGCTGTCGGTTAAATCTTTCCAAGTCCCGGCAACGTCTTTTACTTCCGCTTGTACACCCAATTTACCTTCAGTTCCCACTTCACGAGCAACTCTTGTAACTTCACTTGCAAAGGAACTGAGTTGATCTACCATTGTATTTATGGTATTTTTCAACTCCAGAATTTCACCTTTGACATCGACGGTGATTTTCTTGGATAAGTCGCCAGTTGCAACCGCCGTAGTCACTTCGGCAATATTCCGCACCTGCGCCGTTAAGCTTCCCGCCATGAAGTTTACGCTATCGGTTAAATCTTTCCACGTACCCGCTACGCCGCGCACTTCTGCTTGTACGCCCAGTTTTCCTTCGCTTCCCACCTCACGGGCAACCCTTGTAACTTCTGATGCAAAAGAATTGAGTTGATCCACCATTGTGTTAATGGTATTTTTGAGTTCCAGAATTTCACCTTTGACATCAACGGTAATTTTCTTGGATAAGTCGCCAGTTGCCACCGCCGTAGTCACTTCCGCAATATTCCGCACCTGCGCCGTTAAACTTCCCGCCATGAAGTTTACGCTGTCAGTTAAATCTTTCCAAGTACCCGCGACACCGCGCACATCGGCTTGGACTCCCAGTTTTCCTTCACTTCCCACCTCACGCGCAACCCGTGTTACTTCACTTGCAAAAGAACTGAGTTGATCCACCATGATATTGATGGTATTCTTGAGTTCGAGAATTTCACCTCTCACATCGACGGTAATTTTTTTAGATAGATCGCCATTTGCGATCGCAGTCGCAACTTCGGCAATATTTCGCACCTGTCCGGTGAGATTACCCGCCATTAAGTTAACGTTATCAGTTAAATCTTTCCAAGTCCCCGCAACTCCCCGGACTTCTGCTTGTACGCCCAACTTCCCTTCAGTTCCCACCTCCCGCGCAACTCTTGTTACTTCCGATGCAAAGGAATTCAGTTGATCCACCATTGTATTGATGGTGTTTTTCAACTCCAAAATTTCACCTTTCACATCCACAGTGATTTTCTTAGATAAGTCGCCATTCGCTACCGCTGTGGTCACTTCGGCAATATTCCGCACCTGTGCCGTCAAGCTTCCCGCCATGAAATTCACACTATCGGTCAGGTCTTTCCACGTACCCGCTACCCCGCGAACTTCTGCTTGACCGCCCAATTTACCTTCAGCACCCACCTCACGGGCAACTCTTGTGACTTCTGATGCAAAAGAATTCAGTTGATCCACCATGATGTTAACGGTGTTTTTCAACTCTAAAATTTCACCTTTCACATCTACAGTTATTTTCTTAGACAAATCGCCATTAGCTACCGCCGTTGTTACTTCCGCAATGTTACGGACTTGGGCAGTCAAATTTCCTGCCATTAAATTAACGTTGTCAGTTAAATCCTTCCAAGTACCTGCTACACCTTTAACTTCGGCTTGTACGCCCAACTTCCCTTCAGTTCCCACTTCACGGGCAACTCGCGTTACTTCACTCGCAAAGGAATTAAGCTGATCCACCATCGTGTTGACGGTGTTTTTTAGTTCGAGAATTTCACCTTTGACATTAACGGTGATTTTTTTGGATAAGTCACCATTGGCGATCGCAGTGGCAACTTCGGCAATGTTGCGAACTTGACCGGTGAGATTACCCGCCATTAAGTTAACGTTATCAGTCAAATCTTTCCAAGTGCCAGCCACACCTTGCACTTCGGCTTGGACACCCAATTTACCTTCAGTTCCCACCTCACGGGCAACCCTGGTAACTTCACTCGCAAAAGAACCGAGGCGTTCTACCATCGTGTTGACGATATTCGCAGTTTGGAGAAACTCACCTTGCAAGGGTCTGCCATCAATTTCTGTAGCGATCGTTTGGGATAAGTCACCATTGGCAACCGACCGAATCACCCGCGTAGTTTCAGCTGTTGGTTGAACTAAATCTGTAATCAGAGTATTGACAGAAGTAACACAATCTGACCAAGATCCGCGAACATCTCCAAGAGAGGCGCGATCGGCAATTTTGCCTTCTTTGCCGACAACATTACCAATGCGTTGTAGTTCTGCCGCCATCCGCTCATTCTGGTCAATAATATCATTGAGCGTATCAGCTATTTTCCCCGCTACACCAGTATGGTCTATGGGCATCCGAGCCGAGAAGTCACCGTGTTTAACAGCATTCAGCGTTCTTAGTAGCTGATTTAAATCTAGATTGTCGCTGTCTCTAGTTAACTGTTCGGTTGCCATAGCCTTATCCTTAATCTTGAATCTTGAGGAATTTTTTGTATTTTTTGTATCCCGTACCTAGTTAGAGAACTTTTAGGTAATGGTTATCAAAATAGAGAGTAGGAAATAAAAAGTAAATCAAACTAATTTTTATCGGTGCGAGTGTAAGCAGTTGATAAAGACTGCAAACTAAATGGTATTGCGATTGTATCTGACATACCACTTAGCTAATGATAGCTAGTTGGACTCTGTTATGCAGCATCAACTGTAGGCAATGTCTACCTGGGCGAATACAGCATCGCACAGTAAAATACAAGACGACAATTAACATTACGTTTTATGATTTTTGGAATTTGAGGAAAGTAGCAAATCAACAAATTTTAACTGATAACTGAAGATTTGCTAAAGTCAGAAATATCCGGCAATTCAAGGATTGGCAAGGTTGGAGAGTACTCACCCCAGAGACATCTGCCTCCGTTTGAAAGTGGCGTAGGCGTAGCCCGTCGTAGACATCGCCTAACTCGCCCTGAATTTGAACGGCGTTATGCGGCTGCACCCCAGACAGATATAAAAATTCTTATCCCAGAAATAAAATATCCACACTTGCAGCTATTTTCACGTAAATAGACCACAGGGTAGGGTATTAGTGTCAACTTAAGCAAGAAGCAAGGATAAGATGTATCACTAAGAATATCTTGATTAGTGTTCTTAGTGATACATCATGAGTAGAAAACCCCTACAAGCATAATTACAAATTACTATTATTTCTTCTCGACAACATCCAAACCTGTTCTAGCTACTGATTTAATATCAACATCTTGATTATTTAGTAGCACTATTATGGTGGTATTTTGATTGGGTAAATATGCAAGCAATGTTACGAAGCCATAAGCTGTACCACTATGCCCAATTGCTTTTGCTAAAGGAGATGAAAACCTTTCGACACCCAACCCATAGCTATAGCCTTCGCCATTATCTTTAAATTTCAGCATTTCTTTCATCATTTTCGAGGAGAGTAAGGTTTTTTTGACAAATAATGCTTTGGCGAATTTGGCTAAATCCTCTGCTGTTGAAACTAATCCCCCATCTCCTAAACCATTGCCATCATTGACTTCGGCGTAGCTATGTAGCTTACCATCCTTATTGCGATCGCCATAACCTGTAGCTACTTCTCCAATTGCTGGTTCGCGCAGTTCTGTGAAGGTATGTTTTAATCCCAATGGTTTTAAAATTTGACTGCGGATTGCTTGGGCGAGAGTTCCTTTCGTGATATTTTCAACAATCAGTTCCAAAAGAATGTAGTTGCAATCAGTATAAATAAATTTTTCTCCAGGATTTGCCTGCGGTTCCTCTTGGTACATATACTGAATAGCTTCTCTGGCTGTCCAAGGCTGTGAGCGACTTCTTTTCGCAGTAGCTTGAATAAACTTTTTTGTTTCTAGGTATTCAGCAACACCACTAGTATGGTTAAGCAGTTGACGAACTGTAATTTTGTCGCTGTTGACAATATGAGGACTGATGTCTGCTGGTAGGTAGGTTGCGATCGCCCGATCTAATTCTATCTTCCCTTGCTCCACTAATTTCAGCACAACCACCGCCACAAAAGTTTTACTCATACTGGCAATAGAAAAGCCATCTGTGGGTTTCATCCGAGTTTTACTTGACAAGTCATCCACACCAGATGCTCCTAGCCAAGAGCCTTTAGGTGTAATAATATACATTACTGCGCCAGGAATTCGCTGTTCTGCAACTATCTCATTTAAAAGGGTTTGTAGTTGAGAACTTTTTCCGACGGTGGAGGTAGGCATAACTTGTTTAGCAAGAGATTTTCCAATTACTCTCTGACTAATGTTATCACCCACTAAATATCCTGTAAAACCGAGGGAAATTACAAAGACTATTGCAAATAAAATTTTGCTGAAAGCCAAAAATCTTAGGTTCATTTTACTTCCTAAACAGCAATCTATCCGATCTAACTCAACAGCACAAAGTAGTTGGTGAGCATCAAACTGACATCTGATATACAAATAGCATTACTCTGTTTCCAGATTAGTATCAAAATTTAAATTCACCAACTCCCAAAAATATGACAATGCCAACTAAAAGCAAAACCAAAGCCACTGTTTGGGTAATGGAAAAAGGTCAAGTACATCCTCGTTTAGATCATCTCACTACAGAAGAACCTTTAGAGATTCGTCTTGTTCCTTTCCAGAAAACGGTAGCTGTTACGATGCGGACACCAGGAGCAGATTTTGAACTAGCTGCTGGTTTCCTCTACAGTGAAGGAGTCGTTAGCCGCAGGGAAGATATTCGACGTATTAGCTACTGCGTAGATGAATCGGTAGATGGTGAGCAACGCCATAATATCGTCAATGTAGAACTACGGGATGGGTTAATTCCAGATTTACAGCCTTTGGAGCGTCATTTTTATACTAGTAGCGCCTGTGGGGTGTGTGGTAAAGCTAGCCTTGAGGCTTTGCGTTTGCGGGGATGTCCAGTGATTCCTTCTGGCCCAACGGTAACACCTGAGATTATCTATAGCTTACCAGACAAGCTTCGGGCTGCTCAAAGTATCTTCACTGCTACAGGGGGTTTACACGCTGCGGCTCTCTTCGATGCTCAAGGAAAACTGTTAAACCTGTGGGAGGATGTTGGGCGACACAATGCTTTAGATAAATTGATTGGTACAGCTTTGCTCAGTGACGAGTTGCCTTTAAATAATTGTATTGTCCTGGTGAGCGGACGCTCTAGTTTTGAAATTTTGCAAAAGTCTACAACTGCTGGAATTCCCATTGTCTGTTCTGTTTCCGCTCCTAGTAGTTTGGCGGTGTCTGTCGCCAAGGAATTCGGGATTACCTTAATTGGATTTCTGCGCGGAGAACGGTTCAATATTTATACTGGTTTACAAAGAATAAACGCTACTTAAGAACACGGTTTTTTAATTAAGAGTAACTTTTTGTGTTAAGGTCTTCCATATTTAAATTGCATCAGATGGGCGCTCATGTTGCCATTGGTGTCAACTGAACGCGAAACCGCTTGTCCGCCGGGAATTGAAATTCCCGTCTCATAGCTAAAGTCATCTGAAGATGACTAAATATCGTCAAAAATCTCCAGTCTACTTCAGTAGACTTAAGCCGATTAGACCGGAAATTTATTTCCGGGCGGGCATGGAAGCCAACAGATAAGCTATTTCCAGCTTAAGTTGACACCAATGGCAAGATGTCCATCCCACAAGAGTTATGTTTAATTCGATTATGCAAATTAGATATTTTTTAGCTTATCGCCGAGAGTACGACACCGTACCGAGGAAGCAAAAGTTTTGTATTTTGTTTCATCGGAATTATTTTACACCCCACCCGAATGCTATGGATCTTCAGGAAAAACCCATTTTGGTGGTTCCGTGATTTTTTTCCGTAGACGTTCCTGTGCCAACTCCAGCATTTTGTCTAAAGGAGTCTCTTCAATAAATTTTGCGGCTGCCTCTCTAAACTCGACATTGGGGCATTTATCTCCTAAAACACATCCGTTAACACAGGCTTGGGCGCAGTTAATCTTTTGCTCCACAGTCGTCAATTCCTCTCTCTAAAAGTTATGAGTTATAATTTACGTCTCTAACTCTTCACTATCAGGTATAACCCTCTAGGTAAATTTTACCTTGTCAAGTTGCCATCTCATTAGTCTAAATACCTCTCGTTCAGAAAGTTATGAGTTATAAGTTATGATTTTTACTCCTAACTATTATTAAGGGCGCTCATGTCAGAACTCTTTGCTACTACTGGAACTATAGCCGCGATCGCTACTGCTGTTGTCCCCCAACAGGGTAGTGTTGGTATTGTGCGGGTGTCCGGTTCTCAAGCAATGGCTCTAGCCCAAAGTCTCTTTCATGCACCAGGGCGACAAGTTTGGGAAAGTCACCGGATTCTCTACGGTTACATTCGCCATCCCCAGACGCAACAATTAGTGGATGAAGCCCTGTTGCTGATTATGAAAGCACCTCGTTCTTACACCCGTGAAGATGTCGTGGAATTCCACTGTCACGGGGGAATTATGGCAGTGCAGCAAGTATTACAACTGTGTTTGGAAAATGGGGCTAGACTCGCTCAACCTGGGGAATTTACTCTCCGCGCCTTTTTGAATGGAAGATTGGATTTAACCCAAGCTGAAGGTATTGCTGATTTGGTGGGAGCTAAATCGCCCCAAGCTGCTCAAAG
Organism: Nostoc sp.; assembly: GCF_036916655.1. Classification (GTDB taxonomy): domain Bacteria; phylum Cyanobacteriota; class Cyanobacteriia; order Cyanobacteriales; family Nostocaceae; genus Nostoc. Next base: position 70,239 of record NZ_JBALFY010000025.1, on the reverse strand, counting down.
CGCCTTAGCTGGTTTACAAGGAAAATTAGCTCATCCGATTCGGCAGTTACGCGCTAACTGTTTGGATATCTTAGCAGAAATTGAAGCTAGGATTGATTTTGAGGAAGACTTACCTCCGTTGGATCATAAGTTCATCATATCAGAAATCGATAAAATTGCCGCAGAAATAACTAGATTATTGGAAACCAAAGACAAAGGTGAGTTGCTACGCACTGGTTTAAAAGTGGCAATTGTTGGGCGTCCGAATGTGGGTAAGTCGAGTTTATTGAACGCTTGGAGTCGTAGCGATCGCGCCATTGTGACTGATTTACCCGGCACAACCCGCGATGTAGTTGAATCTCAGCTAGTTGTCGGGGGAATTCCTATACAAGTGCTAGATACTGCGGGGATTCGGGAAACAACAGACCAAGTGGAAAAAATTGGCGTGGAGCGATCGCATCGTGCCGCTAATGCAGCTGATTTAGTCTTGCTGACCATCGATGCTTCCGCAGGTTGGACGGAAGGCGATCGAGAAATTTACGAAAAGGTACAACACCGTCCGTTGATCGTAGTGATTAACAAAATCGATTTATTACGAGAAGAGGATAGAAAAAATATTCAATCTAAAATTCAAGTTGCGAAATCCAAAATTGTCACAGCCGCAGCCCAAAATCAAGGTATTGATGCTTTAGAAATAGCAATTTTAGAGATAGTTCAATCTGGAAAAGTACAAGCGGCTGATATGGATTTAGCCATTAACCAAAGGCAGGCAGCAGCTTTAACTCAAGCAAAAATTTCTTTGGAACAGGTACAAGCGACAATTGCCCAGCAGTTCCCTCTTGACTTTTGGACAATTGACTTAAGAGGTGCAATTCAAGCTTTAGGAGAAATTACCGGAGAAGAAGTAACAGAATCAGTTTTAGAGAGAATTTTCAGTAAATTCTGTATTGGAAAGTAGTTTCAATCCCTAATAGGGATTTTGTTGAATTGCAATCTCTGAGTTTTCCCCATGCTGCTTATTAGATTCGGTAAGCGTTTCAATCCCTAATAGGGATTTTGTTGAATTGCAATTTTCTTTGATGCCAATTCACTGCAATGGCTTGGCAATGATGTTTCAATCCCTAATAGGGATTTTGTTGAATTGCAATTAATATTTTAATAGTAAATTATAATTATAGATGTTTCAATCCCTAATAGGGATTTTGTTGAATTGCAATATGATTGTGTAGTAAAGTTAAAGTCTAGGTTAGCAGAGTTTCAATCCCTAATAGGGATTTTGTTGAATTGCAATTTAGCCTTGAATAAAGGTCTTTGCTGGTTACTCAGTTTCAATCCCTAATAGGGATTTTGTTGAATTGCAATGTACCATTATGAAACACACCAATAGCTATACGACGTTTCAATCCCTAATAGGGATTTTGTTGAATTGCAATCGATGCAAGCTCCTATTACGAGGTGTGGATCATCGTTTCAATCCCTAATAGGGATTTTGTTGAATTGCAATTTGTTGAGGCTTTGTCCAAGTATCCGAAAATAATGTTTCAATCCCTAATAGGGATTTTGTTGAATTGCAATGGCATTAACCTTAGACTCTGCCCCCTTAAATCCGTCCAGTTTCAATCCCTAATAGGGATTTTGTTGAATTGCAATTTGATAGATATGTTCAATTGGAAGTGCCGAAATAATGTGTTTCAATCCCTAATAGGGATTTTGTTGAATTGCAATCGAGTCGCTTTTCTCTATGCCTAAATATTGATTGATAGTTTCAATCCCTAATAGGGATTTTGTTGAATTGCAATAGCGGCAGGCTGAAAGCCAAGCTATATTTAGTTTTCAAGGTGCGGTTGCGCGAATCTAGGGTAATCATAGCATTAGAAAATTCCTTTGGGAAGAGTTCGGGAAAGATTGAAGACTGAAACCCACTTTTTGTAAGCGTTTCAGACGTTGCGCGGATGATGTTTGGGCTATTAATGGGGTGAAATGCTTGCTGGGGTTGAGATAGAAGCACTTTTTTAGGGCTGTGGAATTTGTACACCTACCCTTTGGCGCATTGGACGTACAGAAATAGCTTCAAACCCTATAATAGCGATCGCTGCAATTCTGGAAAAACTTTAGACACCTTACTCAAAACGTAATCACCATAGGTTCCGCGAAAATCATGAATGTTAGCTTGATCCCAGCGATCGCTATGATCGTTTGCCACGATATGATCTAATTCAATCGGCTTCACTTCGACATCTAAATTGGGATCGAAGAAGAAAGGGAACGAAAGGCGATGATTTCCCGATTGGTTTTGTACGCGATGAGGCGTAGAACGATACAAACCTGCTGTCATTTTCTCTAGCATATCGCCGATGTTGCACACAAAGGAACCGGGAATGGGAGGCGCAGCAACCCAATCTGACTTGGATTTAACTTGTAATCCGCCTGAGTTATCTTGCTTGAGAATGGTCAGAACGCCATAATCAGTATGTTCGCCAACGCCCCATATTGGCTCATCATCTGACGGTGACAAATTTGGAGGATAATTGAAGATGCGAAACAACACTAAGGGATCTGAGGTGTAACGGTCAGCAAAGTAGGATGCTTCCAATCCCAAACTTAGGGCAATACCAGTCATTAGAGTGTGTCCCAAGTTTGTCATTGCTTCCATATATTCAAGCACTGTTTCGCCAAATTCGGGGATGTTGGCGGGGAAGAGATTGGAACCATACATCTGAGTACCAGCTTGCACTAGTGGGTGTTCTTTTCCCTGTTCTGCACCAAAATAAATTCCTTCCTTCAAGTCGGGTTTACCGGATGTCAGTTCGCCACCAACGGGGAAATAACCTCGCCATGCAATACCTGCTAAAGCCATACGGATTTTCAGTTTAGTTTCTAAATCCTGGGCGAAAAACTGGCGGCTGATTTCTTCGAGTCGCTGCTGCAAATTTTCATCCACGCCATGCCCAATAATATAGAAAAACCCTGATTCTTGACATGCTTGGTTAATTTGTGATGCTACGGAATAGCAATCGCCTTTTCCAGAAATCAAGGCGCTAATATCAATAATTGGGAGGTGTGAAAACTCTTTATCAGCAACTTGTAAATTAGTCATAATATTATTAAAACCGCTGACCTGTGGTAACTTCCAATCTAACTTCTCCTTGGTCGCTAATTCCTAAGTCGCCTCGAATCAACCCAAAGGATGAATTAACTCGCAATCCTAAGCCGTAACCAAAGCCACTTCCGGGTTTGTTTCGCAGTACTCCTGGTTCGCCTAGTACGCTGTCGCTAGACCCAAAATCGGAAGCAAAATCAGTAAACACAACTCCTCCGATTGACTGAAAGATTGGGAAACGATATTCCACTGAAGCTAAACCATAACTCCGACCACTGGCGACTTTTCCATAACCGTAACCCCTGACAGAATCTAGTCCACCAATATTAAAAGCATCAGCTGGTGGAAAGTCTCCGATAATCGTACCAATTTGGAAATTAATCGCTAACATTTCGGGATTATCGGTTGGTTTGCCCTTACCAATCCAACTAACTGGTAAATACTGAATATAATCTCCCTTGAGGCGATTGCTGGAAATATTGCCCAGTCCAATGGGAATCGCTTGTTCTGTGCTGAGGGTAAAAATTGAGCCTTGAGTCGGATTGTTTCGGCGATCGCGTTGATCTCTGGATACAGCAAATGATACGGTAAATAAGTCATCAATGCCAGTACCGCTCACAGATAAAGGACTCCCTAATCTATCAACCTGTGCAACGTTATATTCGCGATCGCGTAGGCTAATCCTGGTATAATTAAGACTTATAGCTGTATCCCACTCATCAAAAGATTTTAAAACTCCTACAGAACCGCCAAACCTGCCCTCGCGCACTCTGTCACCGTTAGATAATCTGATATCTTCGTTGAAGGTTCCCGATATATTACGACTACGAAAACCTCTGATGGTGTAGCCTAAGCGGTTTGGTTCTTGAGGACGATAACGACTAGTGAATTGACCATGAAATTGGACATCTTTACCACTGATTTGCACAGTTGTATCTAATTTATCGTTAATACCACTGACATTTGCATCTCTATAACCCACTTGACCGTATAGACCCACATCATCATTATTACCGCCTCCGAAAATTAAAGCAGGGAATTCACGCTCTTTGATTTCATAGATGAGATTAACGCTTGTGGTGTCTTCTTGTCGATAAACATTGACTTCATTAAATGACTCTAATCTTCTCAACCGTTGCAAATCTGCTTCTAATAAATCTTCACGGAATACCTGACCAGCTTTGAGTTTCAGCAGACCAATGATAAAATCTTTTTGAGTGCGTCCTTTAATCGGCTGACCTTTGTCATCGAGTAACCGATCTTTGTTATTCACAAAACGGATCTGAATATCTTTGACAATTCTCTGAGAAAACTCCACAGACTGAGTATCTACCGGAGTTGAACTGATATAATCACCATATTTTGCATATCCTCCCTCTATCTGTAACGTAGGTTTTACGCCATCCTCAGTAGACAATTGCGAGTTTGCAATGGCTTCGAGATTTTGCCCACCTACTAACATTACTGCGATCGCAACTACAGTTATTTGAATACGCATAAATAAAGTTTTATCATTACCCGCATTTTGGGAACAGTTAAATTGTCCCATTAGGACAGGACTATCGTCACTAATAGCTAGAGACTGGGAATGAGGAAAACAAAGGTGCAGGTAAATGCAATAACGATGCAAAATGAATTATCCAATATTGTGGACTGGGCGCTCATGTTGCCCACCCCACAAGAGTTAATTGGATATTTTTTTATTTTTCAGTCCTTAATCAAAGCTTTTTTTCTTCAGTAACTAACGTTAGACTAACCCATTCGCCTTTATCGTTATAACTGCGAATCATTCGCTGGCGCAGATTTGGCTGGATTAACCAACCCACTTCTATAAAAAATGGTTGGCGTAACTGCACCTTGAGAGGAGAAGTTGCAGAAGCACCATCTGGTAAAAATAATACTTGCACCTGCTTTTGGGGGTCTTGGTCAAAGAGAACAATGGGGCCTTTGATGCTAGCAGTTGAAGTAATTGTGCGTTCTGCAAAACATGTATTTTGAATTAATCGCCCAGTATCATCAAGTTGTAACTTGAAGGTTGTAGAGTAAGTATCAGGTGATCGCCAATCTGGATATATTGTAACTGCTTCGCCTTGCCATTCTCCCAACAAATCATTTATCTGCAAAGGTGGACGTTCTGCTGCTGGGGTTCCAGCAAGATGTTCTCGAATTAAGATGAGTTCCTTTAGCTGACCTGTATTATCAAACAGTTGCACCAGACGCAAGCGGCGATTTTCATGAACAAAGGCGAGTTCTCCACCAAATTCGGAAAATGGCCCTAGCTGAATTAAACCTTCAGAAAATGAACCATTTTCAAAAAACAGCAGACCTCCTCCCACAGAACTAAAGTCTCTGATTACATCTTGTCCTGAACGACTCAGAGTTAGACGCACTTTCTGGCTATTGTTCAAATGTTCTAGGGAAAGACGACTAGGAGTATCATTCAAAAGTATTCCTTGGGGAGAAAAATTGGTAAATGAACCTTCCCAAACACCAAGATTCTGCAAAAAACATTCCCATTGTGATTTTGTCATTGGTCATTTGTCATTTGTCATTGGTCATTGGTCATTTGTCATTTGTCAGTGGTCTTTGAAAATTTCGAGTTCAAAGGACAAATGACAAATGACTATCCTTTAGCAAAACGTCTGACAGCAAATAAGCTTCCCATTAATCCTACAGCTGCACCGAAGCTCAAAAGAATCAGGGGCAATAATAAAATTTCTCCTGGAGTGAGTTGCACTCTGTTGGTGATGACTTGGATAAACTCAGGTTGATTGACTAGCAACTTACCGAGAAACTGTTGAATCACAGAAATGAAACTCCAAGCGATCGCACCACCAACTAAACCAAAGGCAATTCCTTGTAAAATAAATGGTAGGTAAATCCAAACAGAAGTTGCTCCCACTAGCTGCATAATTTCAATTTCTTGGCGACGTGCCATGACAATTAGCCGAATTGTGGTAGTAGTGACTGCGATCGCTGTTAAAGTCAGAATAATCGTAATTGTGAAAGTAATCCAGTTCAAACCTCGGTGCAATTGGGCAATGCGTTTGACTGCTTCATCAATATACTGCACCGTTTCAACTCCCCGTAATTTAGCCAACTGGGTTGCTAAGTTTGGCACAACTTGAGAATTCCGGGCTTTCACCTTCATCTCATCAACCAGAGGATTTTCACCTAGTTGCTGGGTAGCACCTTCAATATCAGAAATTTTCATTTCCTTAACTAACTTCGTCCAGGCTTCTTCTTTGCTAATGGTTTGTATCCCAACCACCTCTGGCATTTTGGCAATTAGTGGCTCAATATTTTCCATCCGCGTATCTGGTTCGAGGTAAACTGATACTTCTAGCTGGCTACCAAACTGATAGAGGAGTTTTTCGACTTGCCAAGAGGTTTGCAGACTCAAGCCGAATAAAAACAGTAACACCGTTACAGTACTGACAGCTGCCCAATTCATCCAACCTCCCCGCAGTAAACCGAGGAAAGTTTCTTTCAGTAGATAGTCAAGTTTCGTGAGAGATTTAAACACAATTCGTAATTCGTAATTCGTAATTCATAGTTCCCAATTTCTACTCAAGAGTGATGAGTAATGAGTAATGAGTAATGAGTGATGAGTAATGAGTGGGGAAGAAGTAAGGGAGCAGGGAGAAGAATTTTCCCCTCCGCCCCCTGCCCCCCGCACCCTGCCCCTCTGCATCTTTATCAATTCCCAATTCCCCACTCCCCAACTTGATAGAATTAGAATAATAGGAATTTTCACCATCTAGCCATCGAGACTCATGCCCTCTGAAATTGCTGTAGAGAAAAAAAAGTTAAAAAATCCACCTTTGGAGCTTCATTATTTAGGCGATCGCGTGTTGCGTCAACCTGCAAAGCGAATTTCTAAAGTAGATGATGAACTTCGCCAAATAGTGCGCGAAATGCTGCAAACTATGTACAGCAAAGATGGCATTGGTTTGGCTGCACCCCAAGTAGGAGTTCACAAACAACTAATTGTCATCGACCTAGAACCAGAAAACGCAGCGAATCAGCCTTTGGTGTTGATTAACCCCACCATTAAACAAGTCAGCCGCGACCTCTGTGTTGCCGAAGAAGGATGCTTAAGCATTCCCAATGTATTCCTACCAGTGAAGCGCCCCGAAGTCGTGGAAATCGCCTATAAAGACGAATACGGCCGTCCCCGGACATTAAAGGCTAATGACCTTTTGGGACGCTGCATTCAGCACGAGATGGATCACCTCAACGGCGTGGTATTTGTAGACCGTGTGGAAAACTCCTTGACTTTAGCCCAGGAGCTATCTAAGAATGGCTTCTCGTATCAAGCGGTGAAACCAATAGCATAAGGGGGCTAGTAGTGTATTTAACTCCAAAAAGCAGTTTATTTCTGGGTGGTTCTTGTGTAAGTGCGATCGCCGCCGTCGGTTCAATTTTTGAACTCGGTTACGGACATCCAGATTTTGGTGTCGCAGCCACGGCAATTATCCTGGTATTGAGCATTCCACTCACCGGATTATTTTTCTTTGCCGCAGTTAAGGACGCAAGGGCTAACATTAAATAAGCATCAGGTACATAAAAAAGGTAAAGGGATGAATGAAAAAGGCAAAATTCATTCTTTTACCTTTTATTTTTGCTCTCCATCGTAAATAAAAAGGTTTAAGGCCCCAACCATTGCACGTAGCGCTAGTTTCAGTCTGGGTTTAAATCCCCATCTGAAAAATGTCTTTAAATTTTTAATTTTTAATTTTTAATTTTTAATTGTTAACTTCCACTGCCCCTAAAGCTTTTAGGGTCATTAACTGCGCTGCGGTTAATCCTGTAACCCCGGTGATATTCATTTTTTCGTAAGGTCGTGGCGATCGCAATGTTCTTACACACTCACCCGTCGAGACATCCCAAAGCTTAATTGTCTCATCTTGGCTGCCACAAATCAGGGTTTGACCATCGGGACTAAAGGCCACTGACTTTACCCAATTAGCCCCTGACAAAGTTTTCAGGCACTTGCCATTATAGACATCCCATAATTTTACTGTTTGGTCTTCACTAGCACTAGCTAAAGTCTGCCCATCGGGACTAAAGGCAACTGACCAGACTCGATTTGTATGTTCTTGCAAGGTTGCAAAGCACTTGCCCATATAAATATCCCATAACTTCACTGTTTGGTCATCACTGCCACTAGCTAAAGTCTGACCATCTGGGCTGAAAGTCACTGACCTGATGCGATTGCTATGTCCCTCTAAAACTTGGATACATTTTCCTGTATAAATATCCCATAACCTGACTCTTTGGTTTTCACTGCCACTAGCTAAAGTTTGACCATCAGGACTAAAGGCAACCGATCTTACCCAACTGGTATGCCCTTTCAAGGTTTGGAGACATTTTCCGGTGTGGACATCCCATAATTTCACTGTTTGGTCGTCACTGCCGCTAGCTAAAATTTGACCATTGGGACTAAAAGCAACTGACCGAATGCGATTGGTATGTTGCTGCAATTTTCTGAGGCATTGTCCCGTCTGAACATCCCATAATTTAATGGTTTGTTTTTCGCTACCGCTAGCTAAAATTTGACCATCAGGACTGAAGGCAATTGACCGTACCCAACTGTTATGCCCCTCCAGAATTTTGATAAATTTATCGTTGCGGACATCCCATAATTTTACTGTTTGCTTTTCACTGCCACTAGCCAAAGTTTGACCATCGGGACTGAAGGCAACTGACCTGACTCGATTGCTATGTCCTTGCAAGGTTGTCAAGGATTTACCATTTTGGACATTCCATAACTTCACTGTTTGGTTTTCACTGCCACTAGCTAAAGTTTGACCATCGGGACTGAAAGCTACTGACCGCACCCGATTAGTATGTCCCTGGAAGGTTTTCAGGCAGTTACCATCACGAACATCCCATAATTTCACTGTCGGGTCGTCACCACCGCTAGCTAAAGTTTGCCCATCGGGACTAAAGGCAACCGACCATACCCGATTGTTATGTCCCTGGAAGGTTTTCAGGCATTTACCATCACGAACATCCCATAATTTCACGGTTTGGTCATCACTGCCAGTAGCTAAAATTTCCCCATCGGGACTAAAAGCAACTGACCTTACCCAACTGCTATGCCCTTGTAAGGTTTTCAGGCATTTACCATCACGAATATCCCATAACTTCACGGTTTGCTTTTCACTACAACTAGCCAAAGTTTGACCATCGGGACTAAAAGCAACTGACATAATCCGATTGGTATTTTCCTGCAAAGTTATCAGACACTTACCAGTGTGAACATCCCATAATTTCACTGTTTGATCTTCACTGCCACTAGCCAAAGTTTGACCATCGGGACTAAAGGCAACTGACCTAACCCAATTGCTATGTCCCTGCAAAGTTTTCATACATTTCCCATCATGAACATCCCATAACTTCACTGTTTGGTCATCACTGCCACTAGCTAAAGTTTGACCATCGGGACTAAAAGCTACTGATTTTACCCAACTGCTATGTCCAATACAAGTAAAAAGTAGCTTGCCATCGTCAACTTGCCACAAGTAAGTTTTGCCATCAGCATCGCCTGTAGCCAAAAGTTTTCCATTGGGGCTAAATGCTACTGACGAAATACTAACTAATGTTTCTGCAAAAATGGACTTAGCTAAATCAGTATTGGTAAAATTCACTCGATGCAAATTCACGCTTTGTAAATATGCTTGCCAAATAATCAAGTTAGAAAAGTCATAGCCGCTAAAATCAGTTGGTAATTGACAAAGGATATTTAGCAGATTTCCACCTGCATAAGCTGCTGTTTGGGGAATCTCTCGTAGATACAATAAAATTTGATATAAATGATGTTCAATATTTTTAGCATATCTAAAAATATTTAATAATCTATCGATGATTGGTTTAATAATCAGGGTAATTTGAGTGTTTCTAATATAATCTTTGGCCGTTGCTTCCATTAAAGCATGGCTCATAAATAGTCTCAGTTCGCGAGTGGTAATTTCGTGACAAACCTGTTCAACCAGTCGGTCGGTCATGTATTCCATCACCACAGACTGGAGGGTGAAAATTGCTGTTCTTTGTTCAATTAGCGATCGCCGCCGCAGTGATTCTAGTGCTTCCATCATTTCCCTTTTGGGCAAGGGACGCACAATATCATTGAGTAATTCGTCTAGAGAAACTAACTCGCGCTTGATTGCTAGCCAGTAAATTATTTCTTTTTCGATCTCTGATAACCGCTCAAATTGCTGGTCTAGTAAATTTCGGGTATCGCCAAAAATAATCTCGCCTTCAGCCAAAAAGGCAGCAATATCACCACCAAATAACTCTCGAATTGGTTCAGAAACTAGCTTTAACGCTAAAGGATTACCAGAATATTTCTCAACTAGTTTGGCCCATTCTTGTGGTGAACCAAATAACCCTTTATCTTGGAGAATTTCTTGCCCTTCTGTTTGTTCTAAACCGACTAATAATAATGTTCTAACTGGTGATACTTCTCCTTCTAAAGGAGCAAATTCTTTTGGTTTTTCGCGAGATGTCAGCACCAAACAGCTTTGATGTAGTTCTTCTCCTACCCGTTGCAGTAGTCGACCATAATCTTCGTATTCATGTCTATAGTGTCCGGCGCGATCGCCTTCTTGTAAAATTGTCTCTGTATTATCAAATACCACAAGACAACGATGCTCTCGTAAATAATGAATCAGCAGTGTTACTCTACCATCTATGCTTTCTGGCAAATCTGTTTCTCTCTCATCAGATAAAAATCCGATCAGGTTTGCTAACATTTCGGCGACAGGTGGCGCATTGCGGAGACTTCGCCAAATCAAATACTCAAAGTTTTCCTGAACTTCCTTCGCCAGTTTCACTGATAAAGCAGTTTTGCCAATTCCGCCCATTCCCAATATGGCCACTAGTCGGCAATTATCTTCAATTAGCCACTGCTGTAGCTGAGACAATTCTGCTATGCGTCCCCGAAAAAAGCAAACGCCAGGCGCTTCACCCCAATCTTGGCGGTTTTGGGTAATGGATTTCTCATTCAATAAAGATGCTTGATACTCAGATTCAATAACTTGCTGTAACTTAGTGAGCTTACCTGGACCACTACCAATAACATTAAATTTCTTGTAAACTTCGCTTAATCTTTTGCGTACTGCCTCGGCACTGATTGCCAATTTTTTAGCGATCGCATTTGGCGATTGTCCCTCAACAGCATGTAAAAACACTTCTATCTCGCTGTTAGACAAGCACCGTTTTTCGGCGAAAGCCAAAAGAACGTTTTCGGGAATGAAACTCATACTCACACAAAGACACAGTACAAACCAATGTTACCTCACATAGTGAGATAACATTACAGACATTTGTTGCTCTGGGAATACTTTCTTGGGCTTTATCGTTTTTTTTCTGATGAAGTGCGCGATCGCGCCAATGAGTCTATTGTACCTCACTTAAACAGTGCTGAGTTTAGGAGTTAGGAGTTAAAAATTTATTATTCTCCCCCTGCCCCCTACTCCCCTGCTCCCTGCTCCCCTGCTCCCTCTGCCCCCCTGCCCCCCTGCTCCCCTGCCCCCTGCCTTATCCCAACGATAGCCGACCTACTTTCTTTGTGCAACTGGCTGCACGCGCAAACCCTCTGTCTCATCAACCGTAGGAGTGGCAATCAGCGATTCATTTCCTGTCAGACCTGATGTAATTTCTACTTCAGTACCATAATCTCGCCCAACGGCAACTTTTTGATAATGCACTGTGTGGTCTTTAGTTACAGTTGCTACCTGCGTACCTCCGGCATTAACGACTAAAACACTATCTGGCACCACAAAGGGAGGATTGGCGCGGTTAATGGCAAATCTGACATTGGCATACATCCCAGGTCGCAACGTCGCGTCTGAATTGCGTACTTCTAATTGTGTCAGCAAAGTGCGAGTAGTTGGATCTATAGCGTTGCTAGTACGCACTACTTTACCCGTAAACACTCGTTGGGGTAACTCTCTAACTGTAATTTGTGCTGTTTGTCCAGTTTGAAGTGACTGTGATAAACTCTGTGGAACACTCACATTTACCTTTAGATTGTCATAAGCAGCAATAGTATAAAGGCTGCTATTGCTAGTGTTGCTGTTGCTGGTGTTGCCATTACCTGCTGAAATTAAAACACCTGTATTGACGTTACGTGCAGTAATCACTCCCGCGAAGGGAGCAGTGACTTTCTTATAAGACTGCAAAACGGTATTACGCTGGAAGTTTGCTTGACTTGCGTAGGCGTTAGCTTGTGCTGCATTGATGTTGGCAGAGTCAGAATTAACAGTGTTTTGTGCTGCCTCAACGTTGGCGAGATTAGCTTGATATGTGGCATATTTTGTATCTGCATCTTGTTGAGCTACAGCACCTTGCTTCACAAGAACCTGCCAACGCTCCCAACTCTGACGCGCTATCAAGAGATTAGCGCGGGCTTGCTTCAAATCAGAAACACCTTTAGCTAAGTTAGCACGGGCTTGAGACACATTGGCTTGTGCTTGCACGAACTCTGCCTTCGCTTGCAGAACTTGCTGATCGGTGTCTGGGGAATCAATCTCTGCCAACAACTGACCGGCTCGGACGCGATCGCCAATATCTGCATACCACCGCCGTAAATAGCCAGTACTGCGAGCGTAGATGGTCGTTTGATTTAGGGCTACAACACTACCAGGTAGTTCCACTTTCGTAGCACCAGTAGCACGGCGGGGAGCGATTACGTTGACAGAGGGTACTGTGCTTGCTTCCTTGACTGCTGCTTGTAATTCTGACTTTTGGCTTAACCGGGGTAGAATACCTATCGCCAGTAGGCTAGCAAAAAAAACAGCACCAAGTACAGCCCAACCAATTCCACCGATGCCACGTTTTTGTTTTTTAGAAGTCTTTTGTTGTTCAGAATCAGGAGATGGACGATGTTGAGAATCCATAGTTAAGCTGTCCTGTATTATCTAATTTGCAGCAATTTAGTATGGGGATTGGGGACTGGGGATTGGGGATTGGGGACTGGGAGGATAATATCTTATCTTTCAAATCAGCCCGAAAAACGATTGGGGACTGGGGATTGGGGATTGGGGGCTGGGAGAGCAGAGAAGAAGTTCCAGTAAGTTTTTCCCCTCTGCCCCTTTTCAATGTCCAAGTCTCGTAGAGAAGTTAGAGAATTCTGAACGCGACTTTTGAATTGCTCATGACTTGCCTTGAGATGATGACAACGAATAGGCTGCTTTGGGATCTGAGAAATTTAAATCATCATCCTCTTCATCAATAGGACGAGGTGGTTGACGCCTCATAATGCTGTATACAACAGGTACAAAGATCAGAGTCGCAACTGTTGCAGCTGACAAACCGCCAATTACAGCGCGACCCAAGGGCGCATTCTGTTCACCACCTTCACCAAGACCAAGAGACATTGGCACCATCCCGATCAGCATAGCTAAGGCAGTCATTAACACTGGACGTAACCTTGTATAACCTGCCGCTAGGGATGCTTTATAGGCATTTTCTCCTTCTACACGTTGCTCGTTAGCAAAAGTGATCATTAGAATACTGTTTGATGTCGCTACACCGATACTCATAATTGCACCCATTAACGAAGGGACGCTTAGGGTGGTGCGGGTGACAAACAGCATCCAAATGATCCCTGCTAAGGCACTTGGTAGCGCCATCATAATAATCAAGGGATCGAGCCAAGATTGGAAGTTCACCACCATTAAGCAGTAAACCAACACAATTGCAAACACAAGTCCTAAACCAAGTCCCAAAAAGGAAGAGTTCATCGTTTGCACTTGCCCTCGGATATTAATCTGACTTCCCTTAGGCAATTTTTTCTGATAATCAGCAATAATTCGATTTACATCGCCGGCAACTCCCCCCAAATCGCGACCAGAGGAGTTAGCGTAGATATCGAAAACTGGCTGAATGTTGTAGTGATTTACAACTTGCATGACTGTATCGCGTTTGACACTAGCCAAATTACCCAAAAGTTGGGGTGCAGTTTGACCGTTACCAACTGGCGTATTTTTCAGGCTGTCAATAGAGTCAAGTTTATATTGGGGAACTTGTACAGCCAGGGTGTAACTCACGCCTTTTTTGGGATCGAGCCATTGATTGATTGCAGCTTGACCGCTTGAACTCAAGGAAGTAAGGACGCTATTGGCAACATCACGCTGGGTCATACCCAATTGTTGAGCCTCAGTGCGATCGACATCAAGACGTAATTTGGGAGCATCAACAACTTGCTGGAGATGTACATCTACAGCCCCAGGAATGCGCGTCATCCGCGCGGCGATTTTTTGGGCAATTTCAAAGTTGGCTTTTGAATTTTTCAGAGGGCCAGATATTTGCACATCAACAGCAGCAGGTAAACCGAAATTGAGAATTTGAGTCACAATGTCAGCCGGCTCAAAAAAGAAGGTGTAGCTGGGAAATGTCGCTTTCAATTTCTGGCGGAGTTCCTTGATGTAAGAATAAGTTGCACCAGATTCTTTTAGGGACACGAGAATATCAGCATCAGCCGGCCCAATTGTCGCACCGTTATAGCCATAAGTAAGGTTAATGCCACTGGTGGGTAAGCCGATATTATCCAGAATCAGAGCGAGATTCTCTTTCGGTACAGTCTGGCGGATAACGCCTTCGACTTGGCTGACAATTCTTTCTGTCTCTTCCAAACGAGTACCAGGTAAGGCTCGAACGTGGAGGCTAAACTGACCGCCATCGACTTCCGGGAAAAAGTCTTGACCGACGAACGGCAACAAAACTCCAGCACTGACGATAAATGCACCAAATAACACAAAGACTATGCTGCGGTGATTTAATGCTGAGGTCAGGACACCATAGTACCAACTGCGAAATTTCTCAAATTGTCGGTTAAATTTTTCGTGTAGTTGCCAGATCCAATCTTTCTTCACAGGTTCGGCAGTTTTCGTTGTTGCTTCTTCTGTTTGGTGGTGGTTGTCGTGACCATTATTGTTTTGAACTGGCGAATCTAGATGATGGTCGCGATTATCATGGATTTCAACTAGTGAAGAATGGCTGTGGCGATCGCCGTGACCATTATTATTTTGAACTGGCGAATCTATATAATGGCTGTCGTGACCATTATTATTCTGAACTGGTGAATTTTGATGATGGTTGTTGTTACCGTGATGCTCCTCATTTTCTCTATGCCAGTCTGCTTCGGATGGTAAAAGATAACTTGCCATTGTCGGGACTACAGTCCGAGATAGCACGTATGAAGCAAGCATCCCAAATACTACCGCCATCGCTAGCGGGACAAATAGATACTTGGCCACTCCACTGAGAAACACAACCGGCACAAAGACAATACAAATACATAATGTTGCTACAAGTGCTGGAGTGGCGATTTGCTGCGCCCCATCTAAGATTGCTCGCTTGATGGGTTTACCTTGTCCGAGATTTCGGTGGATATTTTCAATTTCCACTGTGGCATCATCTACCAGAATCCCAACCGCTAAGGATAAACCACCTAAGGTCATGATGTTGAAAGTTTGTCCCAAACGACTCATGACAATAATTGAAACTAGCATCGAGAGGGGAATCGATACGGCTACAATTAAGGTGCTGCGCCAACTTCCCAAAAAAATCAAAATCATTAGCGCGGTGAGACAGGCTGCAATCAATCCTTCTTTGAGAACGCCTTCGATAGAAGCTTTCACAAATATAGATTGATCGAACAGAAACGCTAGATTTAGTTCTGGGGGTAAGGTGGATTGGATGCGAGGCAAAGTTTTTTTGACTCGCTCGATCACATCAATTGTCGAGGCATTGCCACTCTTCAGGATACTAAGTAAGCTCGATCGCCTGCCATTCTGACGTACAATGTTCGATTGCACACCAAAGCCATCTCTTACCTGGGCGACATCACGAATGGAAATGACAGTACCATTAACTTGCTTAATTGGTAAGTCGTTGAGGGCTGTCACCACATCTGGACTATTGTTGATTTGTACAGCGAAATCGCGATCGCCTATTTTCATACCCCCTGCCGGTAAAACCAAGTTTTGGGCACTGACAGCATTAGTCACATCTTGGGCAGAAATGCCATTAGCCAACATCGCTTGGGGATCGATATCAACCATAATTTGCCGGGGTTTACCACCATAAGGCAGAGGTACACTCGCTCCTTGCACTGTTGCTAATTGGGTGCGGACGAAGTTGGTAGCATAGTCAAAGAGTGCTTCTTCTGGCAAGGTTTTGCTACTGACACTCATCTGGATAATCGGCACCGAAGAAGCGTTGTATTGAATGATGAATGGCGGTGTAATCCCAGGTGGCAAAGGGCGGAGAATTGTTTGGCTGACAGAGGTAATTTGAGCCACTGCTGAGGCAATATTAGCGTTAGGTTGGAAAAAAACCTTGACGACACTAACACCACTTAAAGATTGAGACTCAATATGTTCGATGTCACCAACGGTTGTGGTCATAGCGCGTTCGCTAATAGTGACGATTCGCTGTGCCATTTCCTCAGATGTCGTACCAGTGTAAGTCCAAACTACGCTGACAACCGGTATGTTAATTGCGGGGAAAATATCAACTGGTGTACTAAATATTGTTACTACACCAAGGATCACAATCATCAAAGCTGCGATCGCGAATGTATACGGAAGACGTAAAGCAATTTTGACGATCCACATAGTTACTTAGGATACTTCAAAAGTTTTTAGTGTTAAAGCTGTTTCACTCATCACTCATCACTCATTACTCATTACTCATCACTCATTACTCATTATTGAGGTTGGCATTTGAGCTAATTGCAGTTGTTCTATTTGGAGTTGCTTAACTAGCCACTCAATTTCTGATTTGATCACTTCAATCGCCCGCCTTTGCACTTTCCCTTGATATAAATCATCAGTAACTTCTAGTGCTTTTTTCTCTGCCAGGCGTAACTGACATGACATCAACCGATGTTCAATTAACCGTACTCGTTCTTCGGGTAATAGATAACCAAAGAAAAAAAATTTGATTAGGAATCGCGATCGCGCATTCACCCAGCTTTCATGAGGATATGCCAACATCTCTTGATACCAAGTGTTTTTCCCGAAGGGTGTAATCTCATATACCTTTCCACAATGCCCTCCTTCTTCTACTTGTTCTGGACATAAGCTCACTTCCCCTTGTTCTTCCATGCGCTTCAGAAGAGGATAAATCGCACCATAGTTGACACAAATACTGCAACTCATAAACATATCGAGTTGCTGTTTAAGCCGATAACCGTTTAATGGCTCTCGCTGTAATAAACCTAATACTGACAACTTCAGCATTTTGATATATCAATCTGATATGTTGATTAACCATATCAAATTGAGCCTTTTTAGCCAAGTACTTAAGGTTCAGTTGTCAGCATTCCTTGTGATCTCACATAAGTTACCTGTGTACTAGCTACAAGTGAGTGAGACAGGTTAGTATTTTTTATTTGAAAGTCCCAAAAGTCAGGATTAATTTGGAGACTTCAGTCGAGTTTGTAGTATCTTATGCTATTTAAATAATTTTATTTATAGTTTACCTTGACCTAAGTAGGCAAGTTACCTTATAGTGAGGTTAACAGCAAAACTACGGTAGCTTAGTAAGGTTACGGGTAAATTAAAGAAACTTAGTGAGTAATAGATGAAGGCAAAGGCTGAAACTGCAAATTCCGAAAAAGGCAAGTATACAAATTGCCTGTAAGAATTTGGAGGGTTCAATGCGCGTAGTACACTTCTGTGCGATTACGCGCATTGAACATCTAACCAGATTGCCCTGGTAATTCATCAAAGAGCTTAATTTTTCACGATCTGCAAATATTAAGACCACCTTCGTTGACATTCCCACTCTACTCAGGAGTAGGACTGTTGTGTATTTTGACTTGGTGGGAGCAAAACTGTGGATATTCGCTGTTTCTTTAGTGTGTCAGGGGAGTGTTAACTGCTACCTAGATTCAACTTTCAAAACAGGAAAAAACTATGAAACCCAGTCTCAAAGATAACGATAATCTGCTGTTCAGGTGGTTTTTTATCGGACTCAAATATTTTCTGCTGGGGCTGCTGGGGCTGGTAATAGCCTTGGTTGTGTCTCACGCTTTGGGGGCTAATACGATAGTTGGGATGCTTTTATCCGCAAGTCTACGGTTATGGGTTGCGAGGATAGCAATTTTCCTAATCTGTCTATTTGCGATCGCAATGATATTTGAGTCTTGGGGTTAAGCCCATCTTGGCAATAAATAGCCTTTAGCTAACTTTCACTTAGCCAAAGGCTTCGTAACTTTCCATTTGGAGATTATATCATGCCCAACAACAATAACGGCTCTGGGTTAGAACCAATTTCGCCACTTTTAGTTATCTTAGTGGCAGGATCTATTTCTTTAGCGATCGTTAACAAAGCTAATCACCCGGCATATTTTGACATCGTTAAAATAGCTATGGCCTACAGCTTTGGCTCAAGCAAGTCCCAAGGAAAAACTAAACATTCCAATCACCAGGATGAGGTAGATCAAGACGAATTGAAATAGCAAATATACCAGGTGATTAGAAATCGCGGCTACACAAACAAAGTCCGCCTACGCGGACTTAAAGAATTTGAAACCCACCTCCGTGGGTTTTGCCTGTATAGCTACGTTCGCCCTTGGCGTGCTGGAGTCATCATTCCATTCGCCAGGGTAGGTATGTCTTTACTACCAAAGGTGAGTTGCAGATTATAATTTACTTCTAAAATAGAAGAATGCTATCAACTTCCACTCAAATATTGCGACTGTCTCAAGGACAACTTAACTTACTAGAAACTTGTCCACGTAAATTTCAACATACCTACTTAGAAAAACTCAATTCCCCCTCAAATCCAGAACAAGAAGAACGGCTAACTTTAGGTAGTCGCTTTCACTTGCTAATGCAGCAGCGAGAAATAGGTTTGCCAATTGATAGTTTCCTGCAAGCAGATGCTCAATTGCAAAGCTGGATGCTAGGTTTTGCCGATGCAGCCCCAGAAATCTTAACGGCTGCATCTGATAATCAAACTTTCCGTGAAAGTGAACACTATCGCACTCTGCAACTTCAAGATTATTTGCTGACAGTTGTCTATGATTTATTGATTGCAGATAACCAACAAGCGCAAATTCTCGACTGGAAAACTTATCCAAAACCACCCAATAAATGCAAGTTAGAATCCGACTGGCAAACACGGCTTTATCTGTATGTATTGGCAGAAACTAGCGACTATTTGCCAGAAAAGATTTCCATGACTTATTGGTTTGTTCAATCTGAGGGCAAACCCCAAAATATTAAATTTAATTACAGTACTGCTCAACACGCACAAACAACAAAGAAACTTAATCAACTATTAAGCCAGTTAACTAATTGGCTAGAAAATTACCAAAATAACCAACAGTTTCCGCAAGTTGTGGAGGGTAGTAAAAACTGTGATTATTGTCAGTTTGCCAAAAGGTGCGACCGCATCCAAGCTACTGAAGAAGCAGTGAAAGAATCATTGCCAAATTTTGACAGGATTCAAGAAGTCTCACTTAACCCTATCAATTAGAGGATGTTTGTAAAATCTAATCGCGGTATAAAGAAGTTATAACTTTTAAAAGTATGTAAATTTATGTCAACCTTTGATGAAACTGAAGCAATTTATGTACGTGAATTAGGAATTGACGATATTGCTCCCGTCTACCACTTGGGAGAAGGGTTATTTACCAGCGATTTATATCCTTATTTATACCGCACCTGGGACGAGTGGGAGGTAATTGGACTTTACAACACCGATCCAGAATACTGTCTTGTGGCTGAAACAGAGGGAGAATTGGCCGGATTTGTTTTGGGAACCATCATTACCAAAGCATCCTGGACTTACGGATACATTTTATGGCTGGGAGTTAGCCCGAAGTATCAGCGTCGCGGAGTAGCAGACAAATTGGTTGATAAAGTCGTCGCTCGGATGATTGAAGATGGCGCGCGGTTTATGCTAGTAGACACTGATCCTACCAATACTTCAGCATTAAAGTTTTTTAACCGCAAAGGTTTTGGTAATACTCGCCAGCATATTTTCTTGTCGATGAATTTAAGCAAGCACGAATATTATGGCAGATTGATTGATTACGAACACCAAAAAGCTGAAAGAGCAGGTTACAGGCGATCGCGTCCAGCAATTCGCGCCCGGAAAGCTGATAGTGTAGCTAATGAAGTCATCCTCAATCCTCTCGTGAATGAATTTCAAATAACTGAGGAGCAATCCCCAGCTTCACAACAGTTAGATTAGCCCTTTCAAGGTAGGTAAAATTTTTAGACAATAATTTCTCTTTTCTCCGTGTTCTCTGCGCCTCTATAGTTAGATAAATCATTTTTAAATCGCAGATGCATAGAAAACGCAGAGAGAAAAGCTTAATTTTGAATTTAGAGCAAAGCGACGTGACTTATGTGTATAGAATTTGGGCGGGAAATCTGCGGCAATCTTGACATTGCAGAATCGCGGGAGTGGTTAGTTACTAACGGTATTGGTGGTTACGCCTCTGGGACTGTGGCTGGTTTATTGACTCGCCGCTATCACGGACTACTAGTAGCAGCATTGAAACCACCTTTGGGTCGCACTTTAATGCTGACAAAACTAGATGAAACTGTATTATATGATACCCGCTCTTATCCTTTAGACACGAATCGTTGGGTAAATGGTATTGTCAGTCCCGACGGTTATAAACATATTGAACGTTTTTCTCTGGAAGGTACAATTCCTGTATGGCGTTTTGCTGTTGCCGATGCCTTGTTAGAAAAACGGGTATGGATGCAACAAGGCGCGAATACAACTTATGTCCAATATACTCTGCGTCGTGCCACTCAACCCCTGAAGTTGACACTCAAAGCAATGGTCAACTACCGCGATTATCACAGCGATACTCAAAGCAATGGTTGGCAAATGTCTGTTGAGGAGGTGGAACAGGGGATTTGTGTAACTGCTTATCCGGGTGCTGTACCACTGTATCTAGTGAGCGATTCACGCGCTAGTGTATCTGTTGTCAACACTTGGTATTATGACTTTGACTTAGCAGTTGAACGCTATCGGGGATTGAGCGATAAAGAAGACCACCTCCACGCCGCCACCTTTGAAGTTACACTGAATCCTGGGGAAGCGATGTCTACGACGGGCTGCGCCTACGCCTTTATAGCCAGCACAGAAAAACAACCAAATCTCAATGCCGAAGCTGCACTAAAGTTACGTCGCGCTCAAGAGCAGAAATTAATAGGATTTTGGAAAACTAATCGACCCCTCAAAACTAAGGAATCACCTAGCTGGATCAACCATTTAGTACTAGCTGCTGACCAGTTTATTGTCGATCGCCCAGCGCCAGAAGACCCCTACGGCAAAACCGTCATCGCTGGTTATCACTGGTTTAGCGACTGGGGACGCGACACCATGATTAGTCTACCCGGTTTGACAATTTCCACTGGTCGTCCAGAGATAGCGCGCTCAATTCTTCGCACCTTTGCCAGACACGTAGACCAGGGAATGTTACCTAATCGCTTTCCCGATGCAGGTGAGCAACCAGAATATAATACAGTCGATGCCACTCTCTGGTACTTTGAAGCAGTCCGCACCTATTACAGTGCTACAGACGATGATAATTTGCTTGGTGAACTCTTTCCTATACTTGCAGATATCATTGATTGGCACTGTCGCGGTACACGCTACAATATCCACCTCGATGCAGCCGATGGTTTACTTTATGCTGGTGTTGCTGGCGTACAACTGACCTGGATGGATGCCAAGGTTGATGATTGGGTAGTTACGCCCCGAATTGGCAAACCAATTGAAGTTAATGCCCTCTGGTATAATGCTTTACGGACAATGGCCAAGTTTGCCCGTCATCTTGGTAAACCACACCAAGAATATGAAGCAATGGCAGACCGGGCAAAGTATAGATTTTCTCGCTTCTGGAATGAAGAGACAGGTTATTGCTATGACATTTTAGACAGTCCTGATGGTGATGATGCGTTGTTGCGTCCTAACCAAATATTTGCTGTGTCATTACCAGAAAGTCCGCTAACACCTACCCAGCAAAAGGGTGTAGTGGATGCTTGTGGGCGAATGCTGCTGACTTCTCATGGATTGCGATCGCGTAGCGTGTCTGTTCACGCAGCGTCCCGAAGGGAAGGACTCTCGCTAGCTCCCGACCATCCCCAGTACCAGGGAAAATACGGTGGCAATCAGTATCAACGCGATGGAGCTTACCACCAGGGAACCGTCTGGGGCTGGTTGTTGGGGCCATTCGTCTTAGCACACCTGCGCGTCTACAAAAACCCTGAACAGGCTCGTCAATTTTTGGAACCAATGGCTAATCATCTCACTGCCCAAGGTCTTGGTAGTCTCAGCGAAATTTTTGATGGCAATCCGCCAATGACTCCACGGGGATGTATTGCCCAAGCGTGGACAGTAGGTGAAGTTTTACGTGCTTGGTTAGCGACAGAGATTTGATGCTGGGAATAACTTACAGCTATTTTCAGGTAAATAGATCACGCAGTAGGGGCAATTTATATAATTGCCCCTACCGTATGTTGTGATTCTATTTACTGCCCCAACTCTTGGAGAGGCTACGCTAACGGGGCGGGGAGTAGGGAATATATGAGCAAGGAAAAGGTTTAAGACCGAGAGACGCTACCGCGAACGTCCCGCTACACGCTTTCGCCCGACGTTAAGCGATAAAATCTTTGTATCGCATATTGGTTGAAACCCCGCTCGATGTTCAACGGCTAAGTTTCCCCACTCCCGACTCCCTTTCATTTAGAAGTTGTAGCCAACTCCTAATAGTATTCCTACATCAGTATTATCGACAAAAGCAGCATTTGCACTACCCGTTAGCGTAAATTTAGAACCGAGAGGAACATCTACACCACCAGTTAGCAGTAATCCAAAATCAGTATTGTTATTAGCGGCAATAGCTACACCAGCACCCACGTAAGGAGATATAGAGAACGTTTCCTCACCTACTGAACCTGCTTTGCTAGGAGACCAATCTAAAGTCACGGGAACTAGAAACAGTGTATTATTCCCAAATATTACCGATGGTCGCACTGATATATTACGTGTCAGACCAACTTTGCTAATCACTGCAAAGTTACCCTCGCCTAAAGCTGTACTGTCTCCGGTCAAACCAATGTTACCAGCAACTCCGACATAACTTCTGCCACCCCGAGTAGCTCTACCTACTGTTACGTCAGGCGTACCATTATTTCCTGTTGGTGGTTGATTTAACTGACTGATGTTAACATCAGGCGGGATCAGGACTTGGTTAATTGCATGGATAATACCATTGCTAGCTTTAACATCCGCCTGAAGAACTCTGGCATTATTCACCGAGACTTGATTGTTAGCGCGATCGATTTGAATATTTACAGGTCTTCCTTCATTGGTACTCACTTCCCCAGATGAGAGTTGACTAGCAGTTACCGCACCGGGAAGTACATGATACCTCAAAATTTTAATTAATGCTTCTCTGTTTTCTGGTTGCTGTAACTGTTGTAAAGTAGCAGCAGGCAAAGCCGCAAATGCTTGATCGGTGGGAGCGAATACTGTATAAGGGCCAGCCTGTTGAAGAACATCCGCTAAACCCGATGTTTTTAATAAAGAAGTCAGAGTTGTAAAAGAACTACTAGATGCAGCAAGAGCAACAATATCAGTACTAGTTGGAGTTCCAGCGACAACATACTGACTAGCTGGAAGATTGCTAGCAATGGGTTGCAGCTTTCCCTGCTTAACTAAAGCTTGATATAATAGTGCAGCAGCTTCAGCACGAGTTAAAGACTGTTGCGGATTGAGTTGTTTCACATCCGGGTAATTCACAACAAGATTACCTAGTGTCGCTGCTGCCACACTATTAACAGCATAGTTGGGGATAGCTGAAGCGTCGTTGTAGTAACTAGTGAGAGTATTAGCATCGCCACCAGACAAACCCAAGCCACTACTTAAAGAAACAATCCCCTGCACTCTAGGAATTTCTTGATTTGGTTTGAACACGTTGCCAGGATAGCCTGCCAAAAACCCAGTCTCGTAGGCGTTTTGAATTGCAGAAGCAGCCCAGTAGTTAGCAGGAACATCGCTAAATCCACCTGGACTTAATTGCCGAACTCGATTTTGGTTACTGAAAGCTTTTTGAATCAAAGCGGCAAATTCAGCACGAGTCACAGGTTGATTTGGCCGATAGCTGCCATCAGGAAAGCCAGCAATTATGTTATTGTCAGCCAGGGTTTGAATGAAAGGACGCGCCCAATAATCTGAGGAGACATCAGACAAGTTAACTGTTGAAGTCGGTGCTGGTGTTGCAGGTGGGGTAGTGGATGGAGTAGTAGATGGAACAGTAGTTTGAGATGAAGCTGGAGTAGAAATTACAATGGGAGCTATTGTAGCAGCTGTCATTCCCAGAACTAGGAAAGCGACTTTTGTTGATGACCAACGAAACAAACTAGACATGGAAATATCCTCTTTTTAATTTCTTCGGTTGACTATTGGAAAATACTGGATTCAGGGTTAAGTAAATACAAATATCCAGATGATTATTTGGTTTGCCTCGATATGAAGCCCATTTCACAAGCTCAATGCGTCATGATTTTTAGCAAGATTTAAGAAATAAAATGTGTCTTGGTAATATAATTTATTATTAATCTTTGATCGAGACTATACAACTAACTCAAGACTAGACTTTGAGGAAAAATTTTCACTCTTTAGATAGTTGTCGCTGCCGGAAAATTTGCAAATACTAGACGAAAAATTAGCGATCGCAATCAAAAATTTCGAGCCTGATTGTGCTAAATTCTTTGGCTAAGAATTAAGTTGTTTGCAAAAGACGATTTTATGAAAAGGAATCCAAAGATAAACTAGGATTTGGAAAAGATGTCTCATCTGTATCAATCTGGCTCACAACTCCTCTGGAGGTAGGGCAACAAATCCGGTTTTTACCCCACGCTTGAACCCTGCTTTTTCATAGAAGTGCAAAGTCTCCTCGCGTTTTGAGCCACTCAGAAGCATCACTTTATAACACTGTTTCTGCCATGCCAAAGTTAAGGCATAATGTAGTACTTGCGTACCTAATCCCAGTCGTCGATAATCGGGGTGAGTGACTACATTTTCAATAATGCCGTATGAACGTGCGCCACGGGTCAAGTTGGGAACAATAGTTAAGTTACACGTTGCGACTAACTGATTATCAACATCAGCGACAATGTAATACAAACGGGGATCGTGTAAAATCGCATCCCAGATGGATTGTAAAACATCGTTAGCAGGTAGAGGGGCATTGATGGGGTTTAGGTGGTGATACAACCCCAGAAGTTGAGGAAGTTCGTCACACCTAATCAGGCGAACAGTAATTATAGGTTTAGACAAAACTGTATTAAAGTAATTACGCCAGGAAGTATGTTTGAAAATTTTAAATCAGGACTTAGGGACTTCCAAATAAAAAAATATCCAATTGACTCTTGTGGGGTGGGCGACACGATAGCCATACAGACTGGGCGCTAATTTTGTCCACCCCACAATATTGGATAATTTATTTCTTGAAGTTCCCTTATGCAAAATAATGAAAAACCAACCGCAAAGTACATAAAGGAATAAGAGTTTTAGAAATTTATTGCGTAAGTCCTACAAATGTCAAAATCATGGGAATGTCAATTCAGTGCGAACAACTCCAGCACGTTCATGACGGGCTAGCAGTTTAACTGTGCTACCTTGAGGCACACGCACCACCCATTCCACCTTGGCCCGATCCTTGGTAGGATCGCTGTGCCGTCTAATGGGAGTTGAAGGCTTATAGGCTCGTCCCTCTAATTGACCTAATTCTTCACGGGGCTTACCCGTTACCAAAATTCCTCCAGGAGGTAGTTCAATTTCACAGATACAGCCCCGCACCAGCTTTTTTTCTAAGGCTTTTTGAGTGACATTAGTGGGCAACCAGCCTGTATTATGCACAACCAATTGCACCCGATAAGTCTCATCACCCAAGCTGTGGACACTGGCTTCGTAAATCTCTAAACGAGGAGATATTAACAAGTGCCAAACTAGCCATTCTGGGAAAAGGGCTATTTCTTTCTCCAGAAACTCAGGTGGGGGATTTGTCCAAGCGTACATGGTATCCCAGCCGCCTAATTCAATTTGGCCGAGTTGGGGATGCTGGAAGGGATACCAATCTACATAGCCCTTACCTGCAAGCTTTTCATCGTTCCAGCGCAGCATCTTCAAGTCATCTTCGAGAGGGTGTTCTCGCTGCCAATCGATGTATTTATAATCATTAATTCCAGCTTGGCGCTGCGGACTCCAGACTTCTACTGTCCAGGCAAATAGACCTTGATATTCATAAGCCCAGTCGTCAAATATGCCTGTAATTACGTTTTTGGGGTCATAGCGGAAATCATGAAAGGCGGAGATAGCTGGGTATTGAGTCAGTTCAGTACCTTTAGCGCCAATGCGTTGATAGGTGCGGAGGTCATTGACGGGGAATTCATCATCGCTGAGATGGGTATAGGGACGGATAAGAACACCGCTAAAGGTATGAAAGGCGATCGCTCCTGTAATATTAGGATGTGTAGTGATAAATTGAACTAGCGATCGCACCTCTGTTTCAGATGTCGGATAAGGGCCAGACCCAAATTGCTCAGATTCTTGTCGCCACAAAAATGGAAAATTCCGGTTTAAATCTAGCCCTTCTTTAGATGGCTGAATTTTAATCTGAACTCCATCGTAATTTTCTACCTTTCCTTCTGGTAGTACGCGATAATACTGACCACCTGTTTCTGTGGGTTCGCGTCGCACCAGCAGGCGAGGTTCAGTTGGACAGACTTTCCAAGCCCCATTATCATCGGGGATTCGCATCATTAAAATCCGACCATCGCCATCGATATCTTCCATCACTAACCCGTCGTTGCCTTCCTCATCATGGGGATAGGGACGAGTACCAGAGCGAATAAATTTTGGTTTGTCAGCCAATGCCAACTCAGCACCATCAGGATTAACACGGGGGCAAATGTAGAAGGTGCGAGTATCTAAACAACGGGTAATTTCTGAGTGAGTACCGTAGGCTGTAACTAATGTTTGCAAGAGGTATAGACAAACACTTGACGGCGCTAGTTCAGTGGCGTGGATGTTGCCATCAACCCAGAGGGCAGGTTTTTCTTGATGTGCGCCAGTGGCAAAGTTGCTAACTGTTAATAGCCAGATGTCACGTCCTTCGTAACTCTTGCCAATACTTTCTATGCGTACTAGTTGGGGAAATTCTTCAGCATAACTGTGCAGAATGCGTGTTAAGTCTTCATAACGATAATATTTATCGAACCGAACATCTGGCATAATAAACCCCTGAATACGAATTATTTTAACTAAGGGAACTTTAAGGAATAAATTATCCAATATTGTGGGGTGGGCAACATGAGCGCCATACAGACTGGGCGGGCGAGACGCCCACCCCACAAGAGTTAATTGGATATTTTTTGAATCCCAATCCCCAGTCCCCAGTCCCCAGTCCCCATAATTTAATTAGGTTTACCTGTAATTGTAAAGGCTGCCCAGTAGTAAGGATGGTTATAAAGAATTTTATCTGATGCCATTTTACTATTTCTATATAGTTGTGTTGCTAAATAAGTTTGAATTCTTACTTCTTCTGGATGCAGATTATTCAAAATATCTTCATACCATTTTGTCAGTTCTCCAGCAGTTAGTTCCTTCAGCCATTGTGTTGCTTCAGCTAAAGCAGTAACGGCTGATTTATTTGGCTGTAATCGTCGGTAAAACTCGATCATTACCAAAGCACTAGCCGAAGATTCTACACTCCAGAGAGTACTCACTACATGAGGTACGCCCTGACTGACAAAACCACTCGCTAAACTCACATATTCGCTACTGGTGTAGTTGTTAGTAATTAAATTTTCACAGGCAGAGAGGGTAATAAGGTTGTAAATTGCGAGATTTTGTTGGTAGATTTCATCTAGTGTAAGTCTATCTTCACCTGCTAATGCTAATTCTGATTTTTTAGGTTCCACTAAATTATTAGTGACATGACCCGTAAAATGTAAGATGTTGTAATTCTCAGATAAAGCATTTACGACAAGGCTTTTTGTAGCTTCTGCTCCCTGGATTCGTTGGATGTTATTGAACATCTGACTAACAATTTCAGATTCCAGTTTGGCAAATTTAAGCGGCGGATAACCTGTACTTTCAGGATGTTCAACACTGAGCAATAACTTATTTTGCCACTGCCAAATATCCTCATTTCTGATTGATAAACCTATTTGGGCACTGGGTAAATAGGTGACGGTGAAATTTGATTCCACATTCGGTAATTCTTCGCCATTTTCAGAAGAGAGATGGAAAAGTGTATGAATGGGCAATCTGTATAAGTCACGGTGAGGAATTAAAACCAGTTGGGTGATGCCTTCGAGTTCCTGTGCAATTGTGGAAATATTCAGGATTTCATACAGTTGCAACAGCTTTTCTTCCATCTCAACTCGCCAAGCATGGTGACTTTTACTTTCTTTATCTTGGGCTGTGCTACGATATTGTTGGTATTGTTGATGCCAATCTTCTAGCCAAGTTTCAAATTCAATTAAGCGTTGTACTGCTTCGGGTAGAGGTAATTCATTTAGACGAATAGCATCTTCTCCTAAAGATATTCCCCCAACATCTTGCATCGGTGTAAAGAGCAGAATCGGCGATGGTGCTTGATCTTTGAGGATAAAAGTCTGTAGAGCAACTGGACTAATATGCCAGTAAATAATTGCTGTTGTGGGATTAAATAGTTGTTGAATTGCGTCATAATAAG
The DNA here is from genome assembly GCF_036916655.1 of Nostoc sp. Classification (GTDB taxonomy): domain Bacteria; phylum Cyanobacteriota; class Cyanobacteriia; order Cyanobacteriales; family Nostocaceae; genus Nostoc. Next base: position 41,401 of record NZ_JBALFY010000025.1, on the reverse strand, counting down.
GCGAATAAATATGATCATTCCAGCCAGAAAGTAGCCAGTTTAAACAAGTATTTTTGCCTTGTTCGGCAATTTCCCAAGCTTCTACTAAATCACCAGATTCGACGGCTAAATCTACTGCCAATTGATCGAAGCCTGCAAATTTCAAAGCTAGTTGTTTTTTACTTTCATCTGAGCGAGTTTCTTCACTCAGTAATTGTCGCAATAAATCTCTACCGCGTTGCAGTAATTCTGGAATTTGTGTGGTTTGTCCCAAGCCCATCAGCACTTTGCTTAGAGATTGCAAAACCTCTAGATGCAGCTGGGGAAAATATTCTAGTGTGAGGGTTAATAACGCCTGATGGTACTCAGATGCGGCTTTACGCCAATAATCGCGGGGATTGGGATGTTTTTTGCCTTGGTCGTAATAAGTATTAGCGATCGCAAAATGCAATCTACCCCAACCTTCTGGATGGGTATCTGTCCGCAGATGCTTTAAACCTTCCTCGTAGCTGGCTAATTTTCCTTCGTAGCCACCCTGTAGTAAGGCGGGATTGGTCGCTGTGATACTACTCGATAAATTCCGCAATTCGCCAGAGTTCCTTAAATTACCGATCGCAGTTCCCCGACCAATCCAAGCTTCCCAATAATCTTGTTTAATTTGCAAAGCGTTGTCATAACAAGCGATCGCTTCGGCAAATTGTTCTAAATAAAACAGTGCTACTGCCTGATTATACCAAGCTAGATGGAAGTCGGGTTTAATGGCGATCGCTTGCCGATAGGAGGCGATCGCTTCTTGCCTACGTCCTAAGTTGTCTAATGCTATACCCCGGTTGTACCAAGCTAAGTAGAAATCGGCTTGAACTGACAGGGCTTTATCCCAGGAGGCGATCGCTTCTGACCATCTTCCCAAATTAAACAGCACTACACCCCGATCTATCCAAACTTCGTGGTACTCTGGGTTAATTTCTATAGCTCTGTCGTAAGATATAATCGCCTCGGCAAATTGTTCGCTGACAGCTAAGGCAATGCCTCGGTGATACCAGTTTTCCTGGTCTTCTGGTTCCAAATTCAGGGCTTGATCATAACTAGCAATAGCTTCTGGTAGCCAACCTAATTTCAGCAACGCTAAACCCTTACTAGACCAAGCTTCTTGGTAGTCTGGCTTGATTTCTATAGCTTTGTCAAAAGAAGCGATCGCTTCTTCAAAATATCCTAATTCTCCGAGAGTTCCACCCCGGTTGTACCAAGCTTTGTAGAAGTCTGGTTTCAATTCTATGGCGGTTTCATAAGAAGCGATCGCTTCTTCAAAACGTTCTAAATGGAACAGCGTTAAGCCTCGGTTAAACCAATATTCAGAGAATTCGGGCTGCATTGCAATGGCTTGGTCATAGGATGCGATCGCGCCTAACAAATCACCTGTTTTCGCTTGTTGAAGACCTTGGTAAAACCACCCTTGAGCATGGGTAATCGGATTATCGCTATGTCGCTCAATACTACCAGAGGAATTACTGCTTTGAACTGCCAAATCCGAAGCAAGTTGCTGGACTAAATTGGTACTTTGATCCAACCTTACCCACAACTCATCTAAGGTATTAGCTACATTTGGCTCTAAATTCGTCAAAGTGTTATCCCAGGTTTCCACCGAGGGAGACGTTGCTAATTCAGTCCTTTGCCTAGTGGAAAGGAGATTTGCTGGTGTTGTAATTTGAACTTCTTCATCGCCGAACCTCAGTTGGGCTAAGGAAGTGATTGAATCTTCCAGTGGGGGGAGAGGAACATTTTCAGGTATTGTGGTTTGGGCGTTTTCCCCTTCATACTCCAATACCAGTTCCTCTAAATTTTCCGGTAATCTTTCCTCAAAAAATACATTTTGAGGTGCTGACGTGATTGGTTCAACATCTGGCACATCATATTCCCATAACTGTTCGCCTAAGCTACGGATTAGCTCTTGTCCAGGGGAACTTGGGATAATAATTTCTTCATTTGTCGCGATCTCGATAAATTCTGGCTCATCATACTCCCATAACTGCTCGCCTAAATCGCGGATCAGTTCTTGCCCAGGAGTTATTTCTACAAACTCTGGCTCATCATACTCCCATAACTCCTCGCCCAAATTGCCGATCAGTTCTTGCCCAGGAGTTATTTCTCTGTCATCTTGTGGCTGATTGTCCTGATACTCTATTTCTGTGGGTAAATTTTGCATTAGCCGAATGCCAATGTCATAAGCAACATCTCCAATTCTGCCAACACCAAGTTCCCCTAATTGCACCATTTGTGTTGCTAAAAGAGGATTTGGTGTAGGTGAAGCTAGTAAGCTTTCACCAAACATCACCAACCAATCTATCCAGCGTTCAGCCGGAACGCGATTCTCAAGCCGTTGCAGATACCTCAATGCCCACTGTCGTCCTCGTGCTTGATGCACGCCTTCTAACAATTGGATAAACAATTGTTCCAGATCCGCATTGGTTAGTTCTGGTAGTATTCCCACCAGATTGCGTCCTCTCACACCCTTGGGAGAAGTAGTCTGTTTACTTGCAATGAGGCGCTTTAAAAACCTTTTAAGCGACTGCGATATCCGCCTGAGCATCTGCCACACTCTTGGATTTTGTTTTTCTAGATTGTAGCCATCGTTGTGTTAAAAAAATCATCAATTACGTAAAAATCCATTAGATTGGGACAGCGCTTCCGTAGCAGGTTAGCAAAAAATATACAAATCTTCAAGAGCATAGCATTACAACGTTACAATTCCCAGATTTAACTATTGAGTTTTGACCCTGACAATTTTAGATTTTAGATTCTTTATGGTTCATGCCTAACTAACGTCTCGCTACGCATTTTCAACCTTCGGAGGTTACACAAATCCAGAATCCAAAATCTTCTAGCTTCATCTGATCGATGGGGTCAATCCAAAATTTAAAATCCAAAATCCAAAATCTGTTGACTCTGGGAAGCCATTAATTTTCTGTTGGCTCTGTAGTCGATTCCCCACCGGGATACAATTGGCTAATCAATGCCTGGACAAGCACTTGCGGGTCATCTGTTTCAACCGCAAGCTGTTGAGCAATCTGCTGGCGTAAGTTTTCATCCTCCTGTAACATCACAAACAACTCTTCTAGGGTGACAGTTTGGTATTCTCCCTCCGGGGGGTTCTCTGGCGTATCTGCTAACTCTGATACTGGGGTAGTTGGCTCCAAGGGCAAATCTATGCTAGCGGTATCTGGCCCGGCATATTCCCAAATGGGTTCGCCTGGATTGCGTGTTAACAACTGCATCCCAATACTATAGGCAACATCTCCGATTTCTGGGATGTCCAACTCACCCAGTTGCACTAACCGCGCAGCCATTTCATTATTGGGTGTAGGTGATGCAAGCAATCTATCGCCAAAGCGCCCTAACCACTCAACCCAGTCTTCAGTTGAGATACGATGTTCAATATTATGCAGCCACTTTCGTGCCCATGCTTCGCCTCGTGCTTGATGAACTCCTTGCAACAGTTCGTTAAAGAGAAATTCCAGATCCGTATCGCTTAGGGGTGGCGCTGGTTCCTTTTCTATATCCCCCCTAGATTTGGAGGCAGTCTGTTTTCCACCAAACAAGCTCTGAAAAAGCTTTTTGAACCATTGAAATAGCCGCTTGAGCATCTGCTGCACCATCGAATATTGCTTATCCTAAGATTGTAGCGATCGCACTGGACTATGGCGTTAGTTCAGTCAATAAAACGTATAGAGGGGGTTGGGGATTGGGGACTGGGGACTGGGGAATAGTACCTCCAAACTCCAAACTTCAAACTCCTAACTCAGCACTCAGCACTTTTATTCCCTCCATTATTATTGAAAATTTTTCTTCAGGTATGTTTAACTCCTGAAAACATTTATTTCTATATCTTTCTTTTTCAGTAAAATTAGTGATGGCTTTAACTAATGGCTTTTTTACTTCGTAGCTTTCTTCAGCTTTAGCGATCGCACGTGCGGGTATTTCGTTATTTACACGCAATATTGCTAAGTCAATCAAATCTCTCGATTGCGTACTTGAATCGTTCCATCGGTCAGCATTAGCCATTAGTTTTGATGTAAATCTATCGCTTATACTCAGACAAGGTATTTTTGTCCATTCTGGATAAACAGGAGGATCTAAAGCAAAAATCCCATTGGCTACAATTTCTACTTTAATAGTTGTTTCCTTGACTATAACAGGGAAACGAATACCATATTGATTTATTGTAGTATCACCTAATTCGATATCTGTTGTACTTTGAAATAATGCTACAATTCCTTCATTGTAAATCAAATTTCTTAAATATCTGTAATTTTCAGTTCCATAAGGAAAGAGAAAATCAATATCTTTACTAAGCCTGTATTCATCATACTCTAATGCCAAGAGTGTACCACCACCAAAGTATGCAGAAGCTTTTTGGAAAACTTCTGGATTGAAAGCATTAAGGATTTTAAATATATTTTTATGATGTTCGAGATGAAACATTTCAAAATCTGGTAATATCCAAGAATTATATTTTTTTGCTAAATAATGAACAAAATCCTTTTCTTCTTGTTTTAAATTGTTGAAGGTAGTTTGATAATGCCAATTGCGTTGATACAATTGAACCATTTCTTTCTCACTCATTTGATATACATTTTTTAGCTGCCAACCAATAGATTCTAGAAATGGTAGTTTTTGTGGATTGAGCATCACATTAATTTTAAAATTTTCTCTTGTTGTCATAGCCAACAATTAAAAGAGCAAGGATGAATGACAGCGATCGCTCTCCTCTATGCGCTTATTGTGCCAATACTATTCGGTTAAAGCAAGAGACGCGATGAATCGCCGTCAAAATTCTTGTAGAGACGGCGATTTATCGCGTCTTTGTGAATGATTTATACTCGCTGTATTCTAAAAAACAGGCGATCGCCTCATAATATATCAATCGAAATAACTTTAAGCTCAATAAAAATCAGTATCATGAGTATTATCGTCTTTGGCAGTATAAATATAGACTTGGTAGCAACAACACCCCGATTGCCAGTCGCAGGAGAAACGTTGCTAGGAGAAGATTTTTTTAAAGTTTCGGGAGGTAAGGGAGCCAATCAAGCCGTAGCGTTAGCAAAATTGGGCATTCCTACTCAGATAGTGGGGCGTGTAGGCGCAGATGATTTTGGTACGGAACTTGTTAACAATTTGCAAGCATCTGGTGTGCAGACTGATAATATTTTTGTGGATAAAACTGTTAGTTCTGGAATTGCGATCATCACCGTGAGTCATACTGGTGAAAATCAAATCGTCGTTATTCCTGGTGCAAATGAGCGTGTAAATCAAGAAGATATAAAGCGATTATCCCACCTTTTACCAACAGCTACAGCAATACTTTTACAACTAGAAATTCCGATTAATACCGTAGTTGCTGCTGCTAAAGCCGCAAAAGGTGCAAACATAAAAGTAATTTTTGACCCAGCACCCGCACAATCTAATTTACCAGATGAACTGTATCCGTTAGTAGACATTATCACACCAAATGAAGTTGAAGCAGCGCAGTTGGTGGGTTTTCCTGTGGATGGAGAGGAACAAGCAGCCAAAGCAGCTGCGGTTTTGTTGGAGCGGGGTGTGAAATGTGCGATCGTCAAACTGGGTTCTAAAGGTGTTTTTTGTGCCACTGCTGAAGAAAAGTTTTTTGTACCCGCGTTTTCAATTCATGCAGTAGACACAGTAGCCGCAGGCGATGCTTTCAATGGCGGTTTAGCTGCGGCACTTTTTGAAGGACTTTCTTTACATCAGGCAGTTATTTGGGGTGCGGCCGCAGGTGCTTTGACAGCGACAAAACCAGGCGCACAAACTTCTTTACCAGATAGGTTTATATTTGATGCCTTTCTTAAGGAAAGGGGAGTAGGGAGTGGGGAGTAGGGAAGTAGGGAAGATGAGGGAGAAGAACTATTGATCCATACCCAGTCACCAATCCCCAATCCCTATTTCCCAATATCTTCATTCCAAAGTTCAGGGTTAGTTTCAATAAACTCACTCATAATTTGTTCGCATTCGTCAAGATTAAGATCAATTACTTCCACACCATGAAATACCATAAATTCTTTAGCACCAGGAAAAGTTTTGGATTCTCCAGCGATGACTTTTTTAATGCCAAATTGTACCACTGCCCCAGCGCACAGGTAACACGGCATTAAAGTTGAATAGAGTGTTGTCCCTCTATAGCTGCCAACTCTTCCAGCATTGCGGAGACAATCAATTTCGGCGTGGGTAACAGGATCGGCATCTTGCACGCGTTTATTGTGTCCTCTACCGAGAATTTTGCCATCTTTAACGAGAACCGAACCAATAGGAATTCCACCTTCTTGTCTGCCTTGTTTTGCTTCTTGAATTGCAGCTTCCATAAACTCATCCATATAATTCTCCTTTTATGACAAAACAACTGGTATTAATGGATCACGACGGTGGTGTAGATGATTATTTAGCAATTATGCTGCTATTGACGATGGATCATATAGAACTTCTTGGTGTTGTCGTCACTCCAGCAGATTGCTACGTTCAACCGGCTGTTAGCGCCACACGTAAAATTATAGATTTGATGGGATTTTCTCATATCCCGGTTGCAGAAAGTACAGTGCGCGGTATCAATCCATTTCCTACTCTCTATCGCCGTGATTCGTTTATCGTCGATCATCTCCCGATTCTCAATCAAAGGGAAACCATTACTACGCCTCTAGTTGCCGAAACAGGTCAAGATTTCATGATACAGGTGTTACGTGACGCATCAAGCCCCGTAACGTTTATGGTAACTGGCCCATTGACAACGGTTGCAGTAGCTTTAGATAAAGCACCAGACATTGAAGCCAAGATTCACAAAATTGTGTGGATGGGGGGCGCGTTAAATGTTGGTGGTAATGTAGAAAAAAGTCTGGAAGCAGGACAAGATGGTTCTGCCGAATGGAATGTTTATTGGGATGCAGTTTCAGCCGCGCGGGTATGGCAAACCCAAATTGAAATTATTATGTGTCCTTTGGATTTAACTAACAATGTCCCAGTCACATCGGAGTTAGTATACAAAATGGGGCGACAACGCCACTATCCTATCTCTGATTTAGCTGGACAATGTTATGCGCTAGTTATCCCTCAAGATTATTATTTCTGGGATGTGTTGGCAACAGCTTATCTGGGACATCCAGAATATTATCAATTGCGCGAATGGGAAACAGAAATTATTACCACTGGTCTTAGTCAGGGGCGTACTAAAGTAGTTTCTGGTGGTCGAAAAATTTATGCAATGGATCGGGTAGATAAAGAGGCTTTTTATGCTTACATCTTGCAGCAATGGGCAAGATGAATCAATTCAAAATTCAAAATGACGCTCGCAGACTCGCTAACGCCGCGCTAACAAAATTCAATTCAGCCACCTACAAGGGGTGGGGTTTCTACTTATAGCGGTTCCCATTCAGATGAGGTACAACATTACATTGCAAGGTGTAGGGAACATGCTCATAGGTGTCAACTTAAGCTGGAAATAGCTTATCTGTTAACTTCCATGCCCGCCCGGAAATAAATTTTCGGGCTAATATGCTTAAGTCTACTGAAGTAGACTGGAGATTTTTGGCGATATTTAGTCATCTTCAGATGACTTTAGCTATTAGACGGGAATTGAAATTCCCGGCGGACAAGCGGTTTCGCGTTAAGTTGACACCAATGGGCATGTTCTCTACGGCTGTACCTTACGCTTGTCGGGAAACGCTATACCTTTGAAAACAAGGATTCTTTCTCTACCAGACGCTACCGCGAACGCGACACTTGCGGGCGTTCGCGTAGCGGGACGAAGTACGGTTTTAAACCTTTACTTTTCTCATAAAAACCTAAAAAATTAGGTGAAGTGAATACTCAAACTTTTGCCTGCACAACAAAATCTTCAACTTGCCTGATTTGATCCCAATCAATGGCAGCAACCCATAACTTCTCATCTTCGGAGAACTGTACCACTCCATCAACCTCCAAATCCTCACTATATAGCGTGAGTAATCGCCCATTTTGTAGCTCAATACTTTGATTTGCCAAGTCTTCGATTGTACCAATACAGTTCAAACGCAAACGTCCTTCAACATCAGCATTATGAAAATCTACAAAAACTCTAGGGGTAATCATTCTAGGCGATCCAAGCTATAACTGCTGCTTTGCTGGATTAAGAACAGTAGGTGTAAGAAGTTGACTAACTTGCTGTGGGTTTAAACTCCTCAATGTTGCATGATTAGCACTTCTACCGGATGTTCTGATTACATCACCACCTGCTTGGCGAACCTCGCCAACTGTTGTTACACCAATCTGTCCATGAGGAATACTTGATGCCAACTCCGCTATTGATAATCCTACTGCACATTCCACAGAAATTCCTGTTATGCCACTGGGATGAGTGCCTATTCCACGTCGAATATCCTCTGGAAGATTACGCCCTCACCGAACTACCAATGCTTCATTTGGAATTATCGTCACAAATATAGTGGTTTTGTTTTAAAATTAGAATTTGATCGATAATTTATAAAAACTCTATTGATTATTAATGTAAGTAATAAAATTTAAACCTAAAAAGAGAGCAGCTACAGTTCCGGCAACAGAAATTTCTCCCTGAATAATTTTATCTAAAACTGATTCTATAGGAATCAATACAACTTCAATTTCTTCTGTAATATCTAGCTGCTGCTCTCCAACTTTACTTACATTTTCTGCTAAAAATAAATGTATTTGATTGGTATCTTTACTCGGCTTATCGTATAGAGTTCCGATTTTTCTAAATTCTTGGGGAGTATAACCAGTTTCTTCTGTAAATTCTCTAATGGCTGCTATTTCTGCACTCTCTTGTGTGGGATCGAAATTCCCTGCCGGCAGTTCTAAGAAAAATTCACCGATGGCGTGTCTGTATTGTCGGACAAAAATAATTTCTCTACTACTAGTGATAGGTAAAACCATCGCAACGTCAGGCTTAATACTGACAAAATAATCATCGATAATTTTACCATTGGGCAATTCTATTTCATCTTGCCTTACCTTACACCAGTAATGATCTAAGACCATTTTTGATTTTAAAGTCTTCCATTTTTTTAAGTTGTTCATAAATTAAGTAATATATTATGTATAAAAAATTCGCTATGAATGTAAAAAACTATAACAGATGCATCCGATAGTCTAAATTTTCAACTTACACTAGCTTTTGCTATATCATAATATGTATAACAAGTATGCAAATAAATGTAAACTTATTTACAGTCAACAAGAGATTTCCCTTGACTATTAGTCGGGGTACAACCGCACAGACGACGAATGTATGGGTGAGGATCTCACACGATCGCATCGAAGGCTGGGGAGAAGCATCACCCTTCGGTGTGGGTAATCATCGGCAATCAACTGATGCCATCAAAGACGCGCTACAGCAAGTTGTACCATTGTTACAAACATTCAGCCCCTTACAGCGGCAGGAAGTTGAGCAAGTTTTAACACAAAACCAGGTTCCTTCTGCGGCTAGGGCTGCTTTGGATATGGCAATGCATGATTGGTTGGGTAAGCACGTAGGATTACCCTTGTGGCAAATTTGGGGACTTGATCGCAATCAGATAGTCCCGACTTCAGTCACAATTGGGATTAATTCACCTGAAGGTGCGATCGCCAGAGCGCGAGACTGGTTACAATTTGCTGATGTTCGCCTTTTTAAAGTCAAGCTAGGTAGCCCAGATGGTATAGATGCAGATAAAAAAATGCTATTAGCAGTGCAAAAAGAAGCACCATTACCAGAGTTTTTTGTTGATGCCAACGGCGGTTGGAGTTTAGAAGATGCGATCGCCATGTGCAATTGGCTGGCTGATTTGGGTATAAAGTATGTAGAACAGCCATTGCCACGAGGGCAAGAACCAAGTTTAGCAAAACTCAAAGAACACTCTCCCCTACCCATCTTTGTCGATGAAAGTTGTTTTACAAGCGCCGATATTCCCCATTTGGCAAACTACGTGGATGGTATTAATATCAAACTGATGAAATCAGGGGGACTAACAGAGGCAATGCGAATGGTACACACAGCACGAGCCTACGGGTTGCAAGTAATGTTCGGTTGCTATTCTGACAGTTCGCTAGCTAATACAGCAGCATTACAGCTAGCACCACTAGCTGATTATTTAGATTTAGACAGTCACCTGAATTTAATCGATGATCCCTTCACGGGTGCATTGCTAAAAGAAGGGAGAGTTTTGCCAAACGATTTACCAGGTTTGGGGGTACAACAGAGTGCGTCTACCACTTAATCAACGAGTAGCTATATTACTGCATGAGGGAATTAGCGGACATCACGGCAAAACAGGGCTAGCAATTTTACGTTACAGTGAAGCCCCAATCGTAGCCGTAATCGATCGCGAATCTGTTGGCAAATCCTTAACAGAATTAACAGGTATCAAGCGTGAAGTGCCAATTGTGGCATCAGTAGCCGCAGCCCTAGAGTATCAGCCGGAAGTATTAGTAATTGGCATTGCCCCTGGTGGTGGTGCTGTACCAGATGATTACTGGCTAGAAATCAAAAATGCTTTAGAGGCGGGAATGTCTTTGGTGAATGGTTTACATACACCAATGGCAAGTATCCCAGAGTTAAATGCACTACTCAAACCTGGGCAACTAATTTGGGATATACGAAAAGAGCCGTCTAATATCAGTGTTGCTAGTGGTATAGCACGCACCCTTCCCTGTCGGCGGGTGTTGACGGTGGGAACCGATATGGCGATCGGTAAAATGTCAACTAGCCTACAGTTACATTGGGCATCAAAACTGCGGGGTTGGCGTTCTAAATTTCTCGCCACAGGACAAACTGGTGTGATGTTAGAAGGGGACGGCGTGGCTTTAGATGCCGTGCGGGTAGACTTTGCCGCCGGTGCTGTAGAACAAATAGTTATGCGCTATGGTAAAAACTACGACATTTTACACATTGAAGGACAAGGTTCGCTACTACACCCTGGTTCAACAGCAACTTTACCCCTCATTCGTGGTTCGCAACCAACCCAACTGGTATTAGTGCATCGGGCGGGACAAGTTCATGTACGTAATCATCCCCATGTACTAATTCCGCCTTTACCAGAAGTGATTAAGCTTTATGAAACTGTTGCTAGTGCTGGTGGTGCTTTTGGCAGTGTTCCTGTAGTGGGTATAGCACTGAATACAGCTCATCTAGATGAGTCTGCGGCCAAGGAAAGCATCGCTCAAATAATAGCAGAAACAGGACTACCTTGTACCGATGTGGTACGTTTTGATGCCAATGTGCTTCTGGATGCGGTAATGAAGAATTAACTGCTGTAATCAAAATCCCCAATCCCCAATCCCCAATCCCTAGTCCCCAGTCCCCAGTCCCCAGTCCCCAGTCCCTAGTCCTCTACCCAAAAATCCAAAACAAATTTATAGCAATTCATAGTCATATCGAGTATGATTTATATATAAACTCGTTATGACTACGAATTAGGATGCTCGCTGATAGAGCATCTCTCTATCTAGTAGCTAAAATGTATTGTGGGCAATTTGAGTAACTTAATGGTAATGGAGAGCTTTTTTACCCATGACTGAACCCCAAAACTTGACAACTGCTGACGGTATTCCAGTTAGCGATAACCAGAACTCACTTACAGCCGGATCGCGTGGGCCTGTATTAATCCAGGATTTTCATCTCTTAGAAAAGCTGGCTCATTTCAACAGAGAACGTATTCCTGAAAGAGTTGTCCACGCGAAAGGTGCGGCGGCTCACGGCACTTTGACTATTACCAATGACATCACTCGCTACAGTAAAGCCAAACTTTTTTCTGAAATTGGTAAGAAAACGGAGCTACTCTTGCGCTTTTCTACCGTTGGTGGAGAAAAAGGTTCAGCAGATGCCGAGCGCGACCCTAGAGGTTTTGCCATCAAGTTCTACACTGAAGAGGGCAACTGGGATATTACAGGTAACAATACCCCGATTTTCTTCATCCGCGACCCTTTGAAGTTTCCTGATTTCATCCATACCCAAAAGCGCAATCCCCAAACCAATTGCAAAGACCAGAATGCAAAGTGGGATTTTTGGTCACTCAGTCCAGAATCGCTTCACCAAGTAACGATCCTGTTTTCAGATCGGGGAATTCCGAAAGACTATCGCCACATGGACGGCTTTGGTAGCCATACCTTCAGTTTAATTAATGCTGAAGGCGATCGCGTCTGGTGTAAATTTCACTTTAAGACTCTGCAAGGGCATCAAACTTTGACAGAGGAAGAATCGGCTAAGATTAAGGGTGAAGATCCCGATCATGCCACTCACGATCTGTTTGAAGCGATCGCTCAAGGTGACTATCCCAAGTGGCGGATGTCTATTCAGGTGATGACTGAGGAGCAAGCGGCAAAACATCCAGATAATCCTTTTGACTTGACCAAAGTTTGGAAACACTCAGAATATCCTTTAATTGAAGTCGGGATATTAGAGCTAAATCGTAACCCTGAGAATTATTTTGCCGAAGTAGAGCAAGCCGCTTTTAGCCCTAGTGCAGTAGTTCCTGGCGTTAGTTTCTCTCCAGATAAAATGCTGCAAGCTCGAATTTTTTCTTACCCAGATGCTCAACGGTATCGCTTGGGTGGTAACTATCAGCAACTACCTGTTAACCAGCCCAAATGTCCAGTGACGCATTATCAGCGAGATGGCTTTATGGCATCGGGGAACAACGGCGGTAGCGTTCCTAACTATGAACCGAATAGTGCTGAAGGTACGCCTAAAGAAAATCCAGCTTATGCAGAACCACCTAGTCATTTGGGTGATGTCACAGTCGATCGTTACAGTCATCGTGAAGGAAACGACGATTACACCCAAGCAGGTAATCTGTATCGGTTACTAACTCCTGAACAGCAAGAGCGTCTGGCTAAAAATATTGTCGGTAGTCTCTCTCAAGCAAAGCAAGATATCCAAATGCGCCAACTCTGCCACTTTTTTAGGGCAGATGTTTCCTACGGTAGTCGTGTAGCTGAGGGGTTAGGCATTTCAATTGATCCCTCAATATTTTCTGCTCATGCTCAACCAGTAGGTAACTGGTAGCCTTGTAGTTTCGTCGGCTGTGTTATGCACATTTAGATCCCCGACTTCTTAAAGAAGTTGGGGATCTATACAGCGCTTCCGGCAGCTATGAGGTACATCCTCAAAGCTGAAAGCTATGATAGGAAAGGGCAAGAAGAAAAACTGTACTGTATTGCATAATAGCTGTCAGTGCTTTAACCCAAGTTTTTCTAGTCCTCTTCTAGAGGACTTGCACCATTAGACAGGGAATTCTATTCCCTGGCGGTCTGTATTGCATAATAGCTGTCAGTGCTGTATGGACATTTCCAGAAATTAAATATGCGTTACCCATAACCCATTGGTGTCAACTTAACGCGAAACCGCTCGTCCGCCGGAAATTGAAATTCCCGTCTCATAGCTAAAGTCATCTAAAGATGACTAAAAATCTCCAGTCTACTTCAGTAGACTTAAGCTAAAAGCCAAAAAAATTTATTTTTGAACTAATAAGTAACAAGTAATGGGTATTACTTATTACTCATTACTCATTACTCATTACTCATTTATTTCCGGGCGGGCATGGAAGCCAACAGATAAGCTATTTCCAGCTTAAGTTGACATCAATGCCCATAACCCTTGTAGAGACGTAGCACTGCTACGTCTCTACATTTTTTTGGAGATGTCTAATAAATGAAAACTGTTTCTAGGTTTGCTGCTATTTAAGGCAGATATCGATTCATCCGTACCCAATCTTGAGTTGAGCCAACATTCGGATTTTCACTGGAGTCAAGAGTACCATATATTTGTCCTTGACGATTTATCCAATAGTAGTTGTAGTTTGTTGGTAACTCGACGGTTGGATAACCGTAAGAATTTGTCCAAGTTGTGACATTACCCAGATTCTCACGAAATTGGAAGTTTTGGCGATCTATAGACTCACCTCGTTGGCGGTTTACTTCATCCCAGGTATTCTTCGACCATTCGCGGTATTCCCTGTGTCTCTGTCCCTCAGTTTGCGAGATTTCTAGGTTCTGCGCCATAATCCCTTGTATACCGAAAGCTGCCCCATTTGTTGCTGAAACCTGAGATGCTACTTGTGGCAACCATGAAGCATAATTAGCCCAATGTGATTGGTGAGATGCTGCACAAGTCATCACCATCGTACACAGGTTGTAGCTATATGCAGCGCTGCACTTGGCTATTCCTTGATAGGGGATACCATTGTAGAAGTATGTGCAATCAAACTCATAAGCAACCGTGCATCCAGCAATCGGTTGAGCTTGGCGGGGTTGGCTCATTTGCAGTTGATAGGGCTGCATTGCCAATAGCTTCTCGTAGACGAACTGCCACGGGTTGTAGTTTACTGGTAGTCCAGAATTTCCCACCATAATCGTCAAAGCAGCATTGTCTGGCGAAAATAGGACAACGGCAAATTGTCCATCCTCAACCACTCGCCAACCACTTGGCATCGCATAGTTAAAGTAATTTCCGCGTCGGATTTCCAACGAACCAGGGGTGGGAAAAGAAGACTGATTATAGTTGTACATTTAGCTTTGTAGCAAACATCGGGATTAATACTGGATACATCTTGAGTATGGTGTTTTACGCACTGGGTTGCAACTTTTCCTCTCTTCGAGACGCTAAAAGACGCGATAAATCGCCGTCTCTACAATAATTCGCGATCGCTTTATTTTGCTTTAGTGCGATCGCAGTGACATTGTGTAATTGGTTTTGCTAGGATAGGAATACTAATCTCCTTTGATTGATCTTCCATAATTTTTAAAGCAAGTCTACATACTTTAAATCGTATCTGGATCAACACCCAATTCTCGCAGTTTTGCTGCTAGGCGTTCAGCACGCTGTCTTTCTTGTTCAGCACGTTGTCTTTCTTGTTGGGCGTGTTCCGCTTCCCACTGGGCAATTTCTTCAGGTGTAGGCATTACCTGTCCTTCCGCATTGAAATAGCGTAATTGATTTTCATGAACGCCCAAGTACAAACTTAGTTGCTGACTCCACAACAATCCTTGTGGGTTGGGTTCTATAGGTTGATACGTACCACCCACCAAAATAAACCCAGCAAATTCTAGATTCTTGGGGTCAAACCAGAAATATTCAGGAGTGCGAAAGATATCTTGATAAATTTGTTTTTTTAAGCCCTTGTCAATTGCTGCGGTTGACTTTGAAAGCAGTTCTATAATCAAATTCGGATATTTGCCATCTTCTTCCCAAACAACCCAACTATCACGGGGTTTGTGTTCAGTATTTAAAACGATAAAGAAATCTGGCCCCCGAAAGTCTTCGGATTTACGCTGGCGTGGACTGTAATGAATGCTAATATTCCCCGCAGCAAAGTAGTCATTCAAGCAATTGTGGTCTCGCCACCACCAATCAATACATTTTATTAATAGCAGCATTTGCTGCAAATGTAGGTATGTTTCCAATGGTGGTTCGTTACTTTCTAAATCCCCTGGTGGAAATATCACATCTTCTGGGGTTTCAAAATCTTTGGCGACAGACATGGCTGCAAGTTTTGGAGTGATGTTAAGTTGAGCGTAGCAGTCGGAAAGCCTTAATATTAGGTTTGCTTTTCTAAGCGTACTATATGAATTATAATCAGGAACCCCTTCAAGCGATCGCACAGAGTCACAGACGTTACTTAGCTTTCACATACATCAAAGCAGGCATTTTTGTAACTAGCAACTTAAGTTATTTATATCTGTCTTATTATCAAGTCCGCTTGATTATACGAATTCAAGTAATGATTGCAACACATCCTTGGGTAAAGACGCGATTCATCGCGTCTCTACAAATGGTCTATTTATCGCATTCTTTTTCCAAGCGCACGATCGCATTATAATCGGGTACACCTTCGAGCGATCGCTTACTTTTATCTAGTAGCACATTGCCTTCTGGCCAATGTACTTGCAAATTTCCTGACTGAATTGGGGCAATGTAAACTTGACATAACAACTCGCCTAAATCATTCTTAAGAATGACGCGATCGCCATCTTTTAAACCCAACTTTGCTGCATCATCAGCATTCATTAGCACCGCCTCTCGCATCGCCCCAGTAATTGCATCCTTGCGTTCCTGCACCATACTATTAAATTGTTTACCTCGGCGGGTTGCTAATAAAAAGTAGCCTTCTGGTAATTCTCTTTGGCGTGGCAATAATACCCCAAAGTGTGCTTTACCATCCGCCGTCGGGAAATTCCAACCAAAGCACAAATGTGAGCCACCATATTGAAACTGATCGCCAGCTTGCTGTAAGTGTTGAATACCTGCATATTGGGGGACGACTTGAGCAATTTCTTGACGGATAGCAGCTGTGTCAGCAAAAGTCAGCTTATCTGCCAAATCTGGTTTTACTCGCCTTGCCAATTCTAAAAACACTTCCCACTCAGGACGTGCTTCCCCAATGCGCGGCCCCGGAATTTCTGGACTGAAAATTACCCGGCGTTCGGTGTTAGTTTCTGTAACTCCCCCTGGTATTTCATAGCGAGTCGTCGCAGGTAAAAGCACCACAGTATCAGCAGGTTCGACCAACATTTGGCTAGAGAGAACAATATCGATATGTACCCGCAACGGTATTTTCTTCAACGCTGCTTCCACATAATCTGGTTCTGGCAGCACTTCTAAAAAATTTCCACCCACAGAAACCAACACATCCAAATCTCCCTGATGTGCGGCGCTAATCATTTCTGGGGCAATTAAACCTTTACTTGTTGGTACTTCAAAGCCCCAATGTCGACTCAATTGGACAGCATTTTCTGGAGTGATAGATTTACCACCAGGAAAAACTGTGGCGTAACATCCCATCTCTGCACCACCCTGTACCCCAGAATGACCGCGAATTGGCATTAAACCGCAGCCTTCCCGACCGACAAAACCTTTGGTAAGAGCTAGATTAATGATACTTCGCACGTTATCTTCACCGCATTCATGCTGAGTAATGCCCATACTCCAAACAAATACGGCTTTATTCGCTTCTTTGATCATTTTGGCAAAGGCGTACATTGACTCGCGGGATGTCCCAGAAAGTCGCTCTAATTCTTCCCAAGATTGCCTTTCTAAAGATGCTTTGAGTTCAGCAAAGCCATCTGTGTATAAATCTATAAATGACTGGTCTACCCAGTTGTTAGCAATAATATGTTTAATCGTGCCATTTAAAAATGCTATATCCCCGCCCATGTTGATTAAGAAGAAGTCTTCGGCAAACTTTGTACCGAAAACGGCACTTTCGACAATTGAGGGAACCCAGTAGCGCTCCATCCCCGGCTCGCGATAAGTGTTAATAACTACAATTTTAGTACCAGCTTTTTTAGCATAATGAAGATACTTGACGGTAACAGGCTGATTATTAGCAACATTCGAGCCAATAAAGACTAATAAATCAGTTCCAATCCAGTCTTTATAAGAACAAGTTGTAGCCGCAGCACCGAGAGCAGCTTTTAATCCTGCCGTACTGGGAGAATGGCAAATGCGGGCAGCATTATCAATATTATTGCTTCCCATTGCCCGCACAGCTTTTTGGGTAGCATAATAAGTTTCGTTGACAGTACCGCGACTGGTAACATAAAAACTGAGACGGTCTGGTGTAGTGGAGCGGATGCGATCGCTAATTACCTCTAAAGCTTCATCCCAGCTAACACGGCGAAAGCCTTTTTCCCCACGTTGACGAATCATTGGGTAAGGAAGCCGTCCCAAATCGCGTAATTGGGCACTTTTTTGCTTTTGTAACTGTGAAGCATCTTCCAATAGTACAGGGTCAAAAGCTGGCATTGTATTCATCTGCAACAACCGCAACCGAACATTGCAGAGATGAATCCCATCTAATGTCCAATCCTTCATCCCGGTTGTTCCAAGAGCGCAACCATCGCAGACACCTTTATCAAGAATATTCCACGCGTAGGGTAGTTTGTCACGAGACAGCCACATTGCGCGAAATACCTCCCAGTAGTTATTGGGATACTGTTCGCCAATGCCAAAAGGTTTCCAACTTGCCCAATTTGAAGGTGTCCAGTACTTTTTGGGTTTAGGTAACATGATACAGTGTGTGAGTTGCTGGGTTCTTCCAGACTACCGTATTACCAATTACGTTAGCGTAGCACTAGCGAGTATTTGGGCATCATTACGAATTAAAATATGCTTTTCTCCGCTATTCTTTTTGATCTTGACGGGACTTTGACAGATCCTAAGCTTGGCATCACTGGTTGCATTCAGTATGCGCTCTCTGAACTCGGTTACAGACCACCGGATGCTGATGAATTAGATTGGTGTATTGGCCCACCACTGAAAGATAGCTTTTCGCAATTACTCAATACCTTAGATAGCACAGTAATTGAACAGGCAATTTTACTTTATCGTCATCGCTTTGCAACAATTGGATTATTTGAAAACTCCCTTTATCCCCAAATTCCAGAAGTTTTAAAAGCCATTCGTTTTGCTGGTTATAAAACCTTTGTTGCGACTTCCAAGCCATATATTTATGCGACGCAGATTATTGAATATTTTGGTTTATCGTTGCTTTTTGATGGTATTTATGGTAGTGAACTTGATGGAACGCGGAGCATAAAAGGTGACTTAATTCACCATATTTTATTAACAGAAAAACTTTTACCATCTACTGTGGTGATGGTAGGCGATCGCTCACATGACATCATTGGAGCCAAGCGCCATCAAATCGCCTCAATAGGCGTCACCTATGGCTATGGAACTGAGGAGGAATTGAAAGCTCATGGTGCTGACTTGATTGCCCATTCTCCAAGTGATATTCCCGGACTTATAATTCGTAATTCGTAATTCGTAATTCGTAATTCAAAATAATGCCACCATCTTTAACACTTTTCCATAGCTTGCTGTTGTTTAGTACCGCTTTTATTGCAGGTGGGTTAAACGCTGTAGCAGGTGGTGGAAGTTTTATCACGTTTCCAACTCTCATCTTTACGGGTGTACCTCCGATCGCAGCTAACGCCACCAATAATACTGCAATTTGGGTGGCTGCTCTCGCCAGTGCTGGAGCATATCGTCAAGATTTGGGCATCGAGCGGCGAGATTTTTTAGTTCTATGTGGCGTCAGTTTATTTGGTGGCATGATTGGCTCCATCGCTTTATTGTATACATCGCCAGATATCTTTAAAAAGCTGATTCCCTATCTATTGCTGCTAGCAACAGTTGTTTTTACCTTTGGTGAACCGTTCAAAAAATGGTTGCAGCGTCGAAACCAGAATACATCACCGGAATCTGTACCGTTGTTTAATTTGGCACTGGCTCAACTAGCGATCACCATCTATGGCGGTTTCTTTGGCGCAGGTTTAGGGATTTTAATGCTGGCAACTCTGACATTTTTAGGTATCAAAAGTATTCACAAGATGAATGCTTTCAAGACATTTTTAGGGAGTTGTATCAATGGTATTGCGATCGTTCCATTTATTTTTGCAGGTGTGATCGCTTGGCATCAAGCTATTTTGATGGCAGTCGGTGGCTCTCTTGGTGGTTATTTAAGCGCCCATTATGCCCGTAAACTTGAACCGCACTTAATTAGGAAATTTGTGATGATTGTTGCCTTCAGCATGACTGCCTACTTTTTTATTCACGGTTAAAAACTGGGAACTACTCAGGGGTGATGTATGGAAGCATCAAACAAATCACAAGTCATACTCCGTGCTTTTAGTTCTAGAAATTTTCGCCGGCTCAATTTTTTTTATGCAGCAAATCTCCATCTTCCGCGATCTGGTTCGTCTAAATTTACGTACTGAAGGAGCTTAAAAGAAAAATAGCTCTGACTATTTAAAAGAGTGCATAATCAAGCATAATACCAAAAATTGGTAACAACAATGACTACTATAAATGACCCTACTGTTGTCGCTGAAGTAACTGATTTGTACCTCAAGTATGAAGAAGCCCTTTCTAATAACAATTTGGAGGTGATGGATAGTTTGTTTTGGGATGCACCCGAAGTAGTGCGATTTGGCATCACAGAAAACCTTTATGGCGGCGATGAAGTTCGCAACTTTCGCCAGAATCGACCAAACCCAAAAATAGAGCGAGAAATCTCGAATCTCAAGGTTGTAACCTTT
This sequence comes from Nostoc sp., assembly GCF_036916655.1. Taxonomy (GTDB): domain Bacteria; phylum Cyanobacteriota; class Cyanobacteriia; order Cyanobacteriales; family Nostocaceae; genus Nostoc. Next base: position 21,331 of record NZ_JBALFY010000025.1, on the reverse strand, counting down.
GGGAAAGATGCCGCAACAGTAACTTTAGAATTTCACCGCATTATCAATGGTGTAGAGCGTTTCGGGCGACAAAGCCAGACTTGGTACAAGTTTACCGAAGGCTGGAAGGTGGTTTCAGCCCATGTTTCATTATTACCAGTATGAGTTTTAAAACTATGATCGAAAACGACTCATGATACAGAGCAACTAAATTTATTTATAGGGATCATTAATTTTGAATTTTGAATTCGGAGTGAAGCGACGTGACTAACATTACCGAAATTGCCCCAGATATCTATCGCATCTCAACCTATGACCCAAAAATAGATATGCAATTCATCCAGTTTTTAGTCAAGGATGAAGAACCATTATTATTTCATACGGGTCTAAAAGGGATGTTTCCACTAGTACATGATGCAGTGGCAAAGATTATTGATCCATCACAAATTCGCTGGATTAGCTTTAGCCATTTTGAAGCTGATGAATGTGGCTCGCTAAATGAATGGCTCTCCATTGCGCCAAATGCTCAGACAGTTTGTAGTCCTATAGCAGCCTTTGTGAGCGTAGATGATTTTGCAATCCGTCCATCCAAGATTATGCAACAAGCTGAAGTTTTAAACACTGGTCAATATAGTTTTCAGTTTCACCATACACCACAAGTTCCCCACGGATGGGATGCCGGATTATTCTTTGAAACTACTCATAAGACACTGTTTTGCTCAGACCTTTTCCACCAGTTTGGAGATGTGGAAGCAATAACTGAGTCTGATGTGATTGAACGGTTTCGTCAAACAATCGCCAATTATGAAGCAAGTCCTTTTCCCAATTACATACCATATACAACACATAGCGATCGCATTCTCCAGGAATTAGCAGCCCTTAACCCGCGTACACTGGCAACAATGCACGGTTCAACGTTTGTAGGAGATGGTGAACGTGCATTGCAGGATTTAGCAGTTGTGCTGCGAGAAGTTTTGGTGAAGAAGTAGATATGACAACTTATCCTATCGCCTCTAGTCCATCATTAGTGCAGCAAGCCGAATCCCTAGCTGCACAACTTGAGTTTACCCAATCCTCACTCCCAGAAGTTGGTCGCCTGTTGCACGTTCTCACCAGCCACATCACACAGGGTCAAATTGGCGAGATTGGTAGCGGGTGTGGGGTTGGTGCAGCGTGGATTGTGAGTGCATTACATCCAGATAGTACATTGATTACGATTGAGAGCGATCGCGATCGTGCCAAAGTTGTGCAACAGCTATTTGCAGATAAGTCTAATGTCCGCGCACTTCAAGGCGACTGGCGCGATTTACTCACCTATGCTCCCTTTGATTTGTTATTTGCCGATGGCGGAAAGGCAAAACTCACAGAACCTCAGACATTGATAACTGCTCTCAAACCCGGAGGCTTCATCTTACTAGACGATCTCACACCCGAAGAATACTGGCCACTAAAATGGCACGGACGCACAGATCCAATCAGGGAATTTTGGCTCAAAGATCCTCGGATTACTGCCATAGAAATCCGCGTGACCGCAAAAAATTCAGTGATTCTAGCAACACGCATTCAATGAAATAATTACTGTAAAAAGCAGACAAATAGATGTTTAAATATGGAAAATTCATTTGATTGGATTGTATTAAAATCTAGTTATATAGTAAAAGATAAATGGATTTCAGTACGGTCTGATACTTGCCAAATGCCTAATGGAACAATAGTTGACCCCTATTATGTTCTAGAATACCCAACGTGGGTTAATGTTGTAGCTTTAACCAAAAATCAGGAGGTTGTTTTAGTAGAGCAATATCGCCACGGTCTGAAAAAAACAATTTTAGAATTGCCCAGCGGTGCTGTAGAGGCTGAAGATATGCTACCATTAGAAGCTGCAAAACGCGAATTATTGGAAGAGACTGGTTACACTAGCAATAATTTTATTGAAACTGGTATATTATCACCAAACCCAGCTAATCATAGCAATTTAACCCATTGTTTTTTAGCAACAGATGTAGAATATGTATCTGATTTAAAGTTAGATGTTACAGAACAAATTAATGTCGTTTTGTCGCCGCTAGAGAATTTAATCGAACTTATTGACAATGGTAGATTTCTGCAAACATTACATATTAGTTCATTATTTTTTGCTCTCAAAAAACTTGATAGGTTGTAGTAATATAACTGACTATAATATTTTCAAACTCTGCAATCAGAGAAAGTTCTGGAAAATATAGGTCATAGCGGCGGATTCACTTCACAAGTTTAGCCTCGTTTTCCTGCCCAAAAGCTAATGTATTTACCTCAGCTATTCTTGTGTAGTCTGCCAGAGTTTCATAACGGATGTTAATCATTTTAAAACTAATTCCATAAAAACCCAGTTTGCTCGATATTCTAAAGGGATCTCTGTTTTTTCCAAATACGGCTCGATATCCTGAAAGCCAAATAGACGATAAAGTGCTTGTGCTTCTTTGGCAAAAGGGGCGCTGTCTAAACGTATCTTTGAGTAACCAATGTATGCAGCTTCATTGATGATAGCTTCTAATAAAGACCGACCAATTCCTTTTCTACGAAATTCTGGTTTTACATACATTCTTTTAATTTCGCCAATATCTTCACCAATCTTTCGCAAGCAAGCGCAGCCAGCTATTTTTGATTCGTATTCTCCTAAAAGCAAGCGTCCTGAAGGGGATAGAAATTCGTGCAGTTGAGTCATTTGCTCAAAGAATGTATTAACATCTAAATTGATGCCGAATTGATTGCTAAATATCAACTTAGTCTCATGAAAATATTCCCAGAATACTTCCTGTATATGAGATTTATGTTCGTCAGTTTCTACCTGGATAATTTTAAGCAAAGTTTATGTCTCCACTAAATAATTAAACAAAATAAAAAAGATACAAATATCAATGGTCACTATTCCAGTAATTGATTTAACTGCCTTTACTCATGGCAATACAGTAACTCGGCAAGCTGTTGTCAAACAAATTTATCAAGCTTGTCATGAAATTGGTTTCATGTACTTGAAAAATTTGGGAATATCACAAAACCTAATCAAGGGAGTATTCAATCACAGCAAATATTTCTTTAATTTACCTTTAGAAGTTAAGCAAAAGCAAGCTTGGAGTGATGAATTTAGTAATACGGGTTACGTTGGTATTGAGAGAGAATGTCTTGACCCCAATAAACCAGGCGACTTGAAAGAGGCATTGAATGTAAGCAAACAAGCATCTGTAACGATAGATGCTTCTATTGTCACCTTTTATGATAGTTGCACAGCACTTGCCAACACGATATTACAAGCTTATGCGTTGGCGTTGGAATTGCCAGAAAATTATTTGACTATCAGACACAATCAACAAAATCATACTTTGCGATTATTACATTATCCGCCATTACAAATACCACCCAAACGCGGACAAGTGCGTGCTGGTGAGCATTCCGATTATGGCAGTATTACCTTACTTTTCCAAGATGATATTGGTGGGTTAGAAGTACAGACAGCTTCTAGAGAGTGGATTGCCGCACCTGCAATTCCTGATACTGTAGTAGTCAATACTGGTGATTTAATGCAACGGTGGACAAATGATGTATTTTGCTCAACCAGACATCGAGTGATGATTCCCAGTGATAACAGGGTGAAGCATTCCCGATATTCTATCGCTTTTTTCTGTCATCCTAATGATGATACAGAAATTGCTTGTCTGGAAAGTTGCCAGAAAGAACAATCGCCTATCTATCCCCCTATCCTAGCGGGAGAATATCTTTTAAGTCGTTTGCAAGCAACTTATGGTAATTCGTAATTAAGAAAGACATTTAATATGAAAACCTACGACTGGATTGTGGTTGGCGGTGGAATTACGGGTGCTGCACTCGCTTATGAATTGGCTAAAACTGGCTTTTCTGTACTTTTGTTGGAGCAATACAGCACACCACAGAATGCAACTCGCTATAGTTATGGTGGGCTTGCCTATTGGTCGGGTAGTACACCACTAACTCGGCTATTGTGCGAAGAAGCAATCGCACGTTACCATATCCTAGATCAAGAGTTAGGCGCTGATATCCAATTTCGGGAATTAGATTTATTACTGACTATTTCAGCCGATAACGACCCAGAAACAACTGCGGCATCATATAATCATTTTGCCATTCCTCCTCGTTTACTCAGCGTTCAAGAAGCTTGTGAGTTGGAACCACTGCTAAATCGAGAGGCGATATCTGGGGCTTTAACTGTCAAACACGGTCATATTCACCCAGAAAAAACCGCACAAGCTTACATCCAAGCTTTTGAACGTGCTGGGGGTGAAATGCAGATTTCTCAAGTATTGCAAGTATTACAAGATGGCGTCAAAACCACCACTGCAACTTTTCACAGCGCTAACGTTGTCATTTGTGCAGGTGGACTCAGCCGCCAACTTCTCAAATCTGCTGGTATTCCCATCAAGTTATATTTCACCCACGCAGAAATTATTGAAACCCCACCCGTTGATGTCAAGTTACGCACCTTAATTATGCCAGCTAATCTGCAACGGTTTCAACTAGAAGCTGAATCGACTCAAGTTGATGCATTATGGGATGAACTTGGTAATGAGTTAGTACCACCAATTTTAGATGCGGGTGCAATTCAGTTTCAAGATGGTAGTATCCGCATCGGTCAAATTAGCCGTGCGATCGCAGATCCTCATGCCAAGGTAAACTCAGAGGTAAGCGAAAAATGGTTGCGAAGAAGTGTTGGTGAAATTTTACCAGCATTGGAAAATTTACCAGGGACTTGGCATCACTGCTTAGTAGCATTTGGTAGCAATCAACTCCCCTTAATTGGTGCTATTCCAGGATTTGAGAGCATTCATATTTTCTCTGGGTTTAGCAATCCCCTAGTACTTATACCACCTTTGGCAAAGCGCTTTGCTAATTTTGCAACTGGCCAGGAAGATGAAATTATTACACAAATGCTAATCTAAAATGCCCCGCAATCAAGTCGCAACTCTTAGATACACTGCGCGTAGCAAGCTACGCTCCAATTAAAAATTGCAAGACGTTTGTAGAAGAGAAAGGTTTTGTTTTTCCATAACATATTGCATAGATATAAGCTAATACAAGCCCAAAACCCTCATGTAGAGACGCGATTTATCGCATCTTCTCTAAGCCTATTGAAATATAAGAATCTTTATAAAGTTAACAAAGATTAATATTAAAAAGTTTGTTTTTTATTAAGAAAACAAACCATTTTGTATAGTACGTCACTTTTTAGTAGTAAACTATCGCACTAATATCACACCTTAAAGATTAATATTGTCCCGACGAGTTGGCTGATTCATTAAGAGGAAAATTAATAAAAATATGAAAAGACAATTTAAACGACGCAAGTTTTTAATCTACGGTTCTTTAACTTTTGGAAGCAGCTTTTTTTTGAAAGCTTGCGCGAATAATTCTCCAACTGCTACAGAAAGTCCAGCCGCGCCTCCTGCGGCTTCCCCAGCAGCGGCTACTACTGGTAACACCATCAAAGTAGGCATTTTGCACTCCTTGAGTGGTACGATGGCTATTAGTGAAAAAAGCGTTGTTGATGCTGAAAAATTAGCAATCAAAGAAATTAATGCTACTGGTGGTATATTAGGTAAACAAATTGAAGCAGTTACCGAAGATGGTGCTTCTAACTGGGATACTTTTAGAGAAAAAGCAACCAAACTAATCGATCAAGATAAAGTAGCTGTAGTCTTTGGTTGTTGGACTTCTGCTAGCCGCAAGAACGTTAAGCCAGTATTTGAGAGCAAAAATCACATGCTCTGGTATCCTGTGCAATACGAAGGTCAAGAGTGTTCTAAGAATATTTTCTATACTGGCGCTGCACCAAATCAACAAATTGAACCATCTGTTGATTGGCTGTTAAAAAATAAGGGCAAAGAATTCTTCTTAGTTGGCTCTGACTACGTTTTTCCTCGGACAGCTAATACCATCATTAAAGCTCAACTAGAAGCTTTAGGTGGAAAAACAGTTGGTGAAGATTATTTACCTCTTGGTAATACAGAAGTTACCCCAATTATCACTAAAATCAAGCAAAAATTACCCAATGGTGGCGTGATTTACAACACCTTAAATGGTGATAGTAATGTTGCTTTTTTCAAACAATTAAAAGGGGCTGGATTGACACCAGATAAATATCCCTCTATGTCTGTAAGTATTGCTGAAGAAGAAGTCAAGGCAATTGGTGTAGAGTATCTCAAAGGTCATTATGCAGCTTGGAACTATTTCCAAACAGTAGACACACCTGCTAATAAGAAGTTTGTAGCAGCTTTTAAAAAAGAATACGGTGAAAATCGGGTGACAAATGACCCAATGGAAGCAGCATATATTGCAGTTTATTTGTGGAAGCAAGCAGTAGAAAAAGCTGGTACTACAGACATAGCTAAAGTCAGTGCTGCGGCTTATGGTCAAACTCTAGATGCGCCTGAAGGTAAAGTGACAATGGATGCTAATCATCACATATCTAAAGTTGTGCGAATTGGTCAAGTTAGACAAGATGGTTTATTTGATATTGTCTATGCTACTCCGACAGCAGTTGAACCAGTTCCTTGGAATCAATTTGTGAAAGAAACTAAGGGATTTGCTTGTGATTGGAGTGACCCTGCGAAGGGTGGTAAGTTCAAAAAAACCTAAATAATTCGTAATTAACAATTACGAACTATCAGAAATAAGTAGGGTGTGTTACGGCTTTAGCCTAATGCACCATCTTAGATAACGGTACGTTAGGAGATCATGTAATGTTTTTTGTTAGAGATAATATAGAAATACACGCCTAACATATCCTACGTTAATTCTAAAAACGAGAAACTGATAGATAGGGGAAAAAAGTGTTAGCAGGATTTTTAGAAGCTGTATTTAATGGTATTAGTATTGGCGCTGTATTATTGATTGCCGCGTTGGGACTAGCTATTATATTTGGATTGATGGGCGTCATCAATATGGCGCATGGTGAATTGATGATGTTCGGCGCTTATACAACTTATGTTGTGCAAAATGTTTGCAAACAATTGGGTGGGGTGTGGTTTGAAATCTATATATTTTTAGCTTTGATTATTGCTTTTATATTCACGGCTGCTGTGGGATTAATTTTAGAAAAAGGCGTGATTCGTTATCTCTATGGACGCCCATTAGAAACTCTATTGGCAACTTGGGGAGTAAGTTTAATTTTTCAGCAGTTTGTCCGCAGTGTGAATTGGGTATTGATAATTGGTATAGGCTTATTTTCTCTGTTGTTTTTTGGAGGTTTATGGATTTTAAATTCCCGCACAGATTTAGGAAGAATTCGTAACTGGATTGTAACAGTGATATTTTTATTATCATTGGGGGTGACAATCACAACGGGCAATTTATTGAGTAAGACTTATCAGTTAGCAGTGACTCAACCTTGGTTTGGCGCTCAAAATGTGGATGTAACAGCACCGACTTGGTTACAAGCGGGGATATCTTTAGGTGGTGTGCAATTACCCTTTGCCAGATTATTTATTATTGCTTTAACAATAATCTGTGTGGCAGGAATTTATTTATTTTTACAACGTTCTAGCTGGGGTTTAAGAATTCGGGCGGTGACGCAAAATCGGAGTATGAGCGCTTGTTTGGGTATCCCAACTCAAAAGGTTGATGCAATTACTTTTGCACTGGGTTCTGGTTTAGCTGGTGTGGCGGGATGTGCAATTAGTTTGCTTGGTTCTGTAGGGCCAAATACAGGACAAAACTATATTATTGATACTTTTATGGTTGTTGTGGTTGGGGGTGTGGGCAATTTAGGCGGTACGATTGTGGCTGCTTTGGGAATTGGTACGGCTAATTTTTTAATTGGTTCTGGAACTCTGGCTTTGTTGTTGACTCCTATTAAACCTTTGGCTGATTTGTTTACTTTTTTTGCGACGACGAGTATGGCGAAGGTGATGGTATTTGCGCTAATTATTGTGTTTTTGCAGTGGAAGCCTGGGGGGATTTTTCCGCAGAAGGGACGTACTGTTGATGTTTAACGAACCGCCAAGACGCCAAGGACGCAGAGAATGAGAAGAAAGGGAGGAGGGTTATTAATTGAGGCGGGGGTAGTGATTGCGATCGCACTTTCCCTTATATTTATTATGCCAGTGATACTTTCGGAATTTCGCCTAAATTTGTTGGGGCGATTTTTGTCGCTGGCGATCGCAGCTTTGGGTATTGATTTGATTTGGGGGTATACTGGTTTACTAAGTTTGGGACATGGTATTTTCTTTGGTTTGGGTGGATATGCGATCGCAATGTACCTGAAGCTGCAAGTCCCTGCTGGAGAATTGCCTGATTTCATGGGACTTTATGGGGTTACGGAACTTCCCGCTTTTTGGCAACCTTTTTATTCATTTCCTTTGACAATAGCTTTGGTGGTATTAATTCCGGGGTTATTGGCGGGATTGTTAGGATATTTGGTTTTCCGAAATCGTCTCAAGGGAGTTTATTTTTCCATCTTGACTCAAGCCGGAACCATTGTATTTTTCAACTTCTTTAATGGTCAGCAACAATTTTTCAACGGTACGAATGGACTGATAGATTTTACAACTTTGTTTGGCGCAACGGTGAGCGATGCCAAGACGCAGTTTGTTTTCTACACGCTAACGGTAGTGTTTCTCGCAGCCACCTACGGGATTTGTCGCTGGTTGACAACTGGACGCTTTGGGAGATTGTTGATAGCGATTCGGGATGATGAAAGTCGGGTAAGATTTTCTGGCTATGATCCTACAGATTTTAAGGTGTTGGTGTTCGCAGTTTCAGGTGCGATCGCAGGTATAGCAGGAGCATTTTACACCATTCAAAGTGGTTCTGTCTCACCCAGAGCAATGGATATTGCCTTTTCGATTGAAATGGTGATTTGGGTAGCTGTAGGGGGACGCGCTACTTTAATTGGCGCAATTGTCGGAACTTTGTTAGTAAATTATGCCCGCACTTTTTTAAGCGAACAATTTGCCGAAATCTGGCTATTTTTCCAAGGCGCACTATTTTTGATAGTCGTCACAGTCCTTCCCGACGGTATCGTGGGATGGTTGCGTAGTCAGAATATTTCTCTTTTCCACCGTCGTCAAGAAATTGCTACATATCCCACCTTGGAAGAAGACCCCGAAGTGCAACATGAACGCGAAAATATTGGAAACTGAAAATGTAACTGTTAGTTTTGATGGTTTTAAGGCTTTAAATCAGCTTAATTTTAGTATGGATGTGGGTGAATTACGAGTAGTAATTGGCCCCAACGGTGCGGGAAAGACAACGTTTCTGGATGTGATTACGGGTAAAGTTCAGCCAACCGTTGGGCGAGTTTTATTCAAAGGAAGAAACCTACGTTCTTTACCTGAATATAAAATTGCCCGATTAGGAATTGGACGCAAGTTTCAAACACCCCGGATTTACTTAAATTTAACACCCCGCGAAAATTTAGAAATTACCAGCAACAAGAAAAAAAATGTCTTTTCTACTTTGTTTGAACGTTCTAATACTGTCGAAAGGAATAATATTAAAGGATTATTAGAAACTATCGGTTTAACTCTGAAAGCTGATATAAAAGCAGCTTTACTTTCTCACGGAGAAAAGCAACGTCTAGAAATTGGGATGTTAGTTGCACAGTCTCCAGATTTGTTACTCGTTGATGAACCAGTTGCGGGTTTAACAGACGAAGAAACCTATAACATTGGCGAACTACTTTTAGCACTAGCGCAGAGTCATTCAATTTTAGTAATTGAACATGATATGGAATTCGTGCGTCAAATTGCCAAGAAAGTAACAGTATTACATGAAGGTTCTGTGTTGTGCGAAGGCAATTTTAAGGAAATCCAAAATGACTCTCGTGTTATTGAAGTATATCTGGGGAAATAAGAGGAGTAATTCTTACCTCATGCAGATTAATCTATCATGCTATCCCTTCGTTAGCTTAATCCATACCGTAATTAAGTAATGCCGAAATTTCTGTCTTGTTTCCTTAGAAGAAAAGTGTGTACTGAAAAATTTTGTATATTGCCTAAAAAGAGATGTTATAAATAATTTTTCTATAGATTTATAAAAGTTTAGATAAATATACGGTAATTTACTGGTATATTTTGAACACCAAAAGTTTTATATATTATGCCGACTTTGCCCTGATAACATAGATTTAAAATGCCTTGGGCTAAAGATTTTCAGTTAACTAGACTCAGGTTTTATGTATTTATCATAAATAAGGTAATAGCAATTAATGCAAAAGCAAAAAGGCTCTACTAATCATCAGTTAGAATCTGCTCGCTCCAAAATTCTAAATTCCTACCTGACAACAATTGAAGATAGTTTTCGAGAAAACCTTCCCCAACTCAAACTTATCAATTATGGTACAGGCTCAGGAAAAACTCACCAATTATTTCAAGCAATAAATACAACTATTGAAAAATATACAAATATTCAAATAATCGGCATATATATTGCCCCATTAAGAGAGCATTTATATGTTCCAACATCAATTAAAAGCCAGTATCCAGATATTTCCGTCTATAAATTAAATTCATTAGAAATGAAAACGACGGATGAATATATCAAATTCTACAAAGAAGGTATATCTTCAATCCTTAAAAACCAAGAGTTTTGGCAGATTGTGTCAAAAAAATATCCTCGTGAAAAGATTCAGGAAAATCAACAAAAACTTAAAACAGTAGAAAACGTTATACGCCGTCTTGAGTATATCAAAACAGCAAGTTTTGGAGATGATGAATTTAAGAAGTCTGAAACTACGAAAGCAAGAAGAGAACTGAATAAGTTAGTTGAAAGTTTTTTGGAATTCCTCATTAAATGTGAATTAGGGCAAGAAAATTGGCCAATTGAATGTTTAAAATTAATAGAAATATTTTTTCCCCTCCATCTTCTGCGAGATAAATCTGGCATTTTGATGCTTACGTATGATAAATTTGAAACATCTATACCGTACTTTATCCATACTGATGAAAAATGGGTAAAGAAAAGCAATTATCTTGATCAATACGTTATTCAGCACACAAATAACTCGAAAAAGTTTATTTTTGCCTTTGATGAGCAGGAAGATGGCTATCAAATTATGCTAGATAAAAAGATTGATATCATTTCCCCTCAAAAACTGGCAATCAATAATGCATTATCATCTATCAATAGAGAATTTTCTATTCTCTTTTCTACTCAGAACAATGAAAACAGAGAACTTTTCAATTTTGCTGAAAAGAATAAGGGAGTTTTTAATGAATTCCAAGAACACTTTGAGAAAGACAAACCTATCGACCCAAAGTTGCAAAAGTTCGCTCACATATATAAACGACTTATCTATGAAGAAGGTAACTCTATCAATTTTTTAGAACAGGTAGTAACGATTAAAAAAAGGCTTGAAGAATCAATAAAAGAAATTTTTGGGATTCTCGATGATTACGATCAAAAGAATCCTATTATATTGAGTTTTGAAATGTTATCTAGAGTTTTTTCAAAATTTGAGAACAATAGAAGTTTACTGATTCCTCAAAAGCTTTACAACAAAATCAGTGATGATTTAATGAATATTTTTTCATACAATAACCTATACATCTACAATATCGAACCTTTGAAACAATTGTTTTTAAACAGACCTTCCGGTGGTCATGTTCACATTACTGATGAGGAAGTTTCAGATAAAACCTCTGTAGCAGAATTAATTTATGCCATTCTAGCTGTTAGGTTAGTAATCGAAACCATCAAAGATTTTTTGGCTAATGTTTTGGATGCTGAAGATTCTCAATCTCGTTCTTTAGATATTTGGTCAAAACAGATAGCTAGAGTCCAAAAAGCAAGTGAAGAAAGTATATCGCAAAATCAACTGCTCAAATATTTAAATCGTACTTATGTTTATGAAAGCTCTAAGTCTATCATAAATATCAAAGAAATTTCTCGATATCAAAATCCTAAAAATAATCTTATCGACCATCCACTTAGGGAGATTTCTATTGGTAGTACTGTTATATTGACTTCGCCTGAATACAAGCTAAATTCCATACTAAGTAATAATAGTAATGTGGTTTTTTTGATCTCAGCTACAGGAGGAATTTTTGGTGATTTAAGTACAAGTTATGATCTGCGTTATTTAGAAGATAATTTACGTAATGAGTCTGGTCAAAGTTCATTTAAAGCAATGGTTGAGGAAGAAGTTTTGCTTTGTGAAAAGATTAGAAACCAGCGTGAAGCAAAGCGACAGATAACAGTAAATTTTTTCAAGGATAATTTGTCATCTTTTCCAAATAATAAAACTCAAGAAATTACAGAACGATATGAAAAACGTATTTTAAAAGATTTTAGAGGAGATTTGAAGAATGACGGGACTTGGTTGAGTACTTATAAAATACAAGAACTAAACAATTTTATTCGTTTCTTATTTTATCTTTTTGAAGATGACTCAATTCAAGAAACAATTGCTTTTACTCAAACACTACGCTGGATTAAAAAATTGACCCATTATTGGGGAACCCTTCATCATGATAACTTTGTATTTGAGACATCATTGGATCATCCAAACATATATTATGTCAAGGTTAAGCATAAAAAATATCAGAGTGATATTCGTATTAAAATTATTTTATATGAAGCATCTTTCAATAGCCTTTACAACGAGCAAACAGCTAAAAAAACATATTTAGATGAGCTTATTGAAGAAAACGGTCAGAAAATTTTCTTTATATCGGCTTATCAGTCAGCTTCAAAGGGATTAAATCCTATCATAAAAAACCACAACGCTGATGAAAAAGATTTTGACTCTTTGGTTTTGTTGATGGATAGTTACTACACAATAATGAAACCCTCACTTAATAAGTCACAAAATTCTGAAAAATCTACTACACTTTATCATTTTGCATTAATGAAAAGTATTGTAAGTTTGGGTGAATCTAATCTGGAAATCAAAGATTTCAATAAATACTTGAGCCGACCCGAAGCTGGAGCATTCCGAGATCAGCAGCACCAAATTTTACTAGGCAAACAAGTTTTACAAGCTATTGGTAGAGCGGAGAGACGTGATTTTCCAAACCAAGTGATAAAAATTTTTATTAATGAAGAAACCCGAAAAAACTTAGTCAATTTTTACAGATACTTGGAGCGGGAAGAGTTAAATGAAATTCGTAAATTTTCCGTTAACAACCACAAAGTTTACTTAAATGTTCAAGAGGAGGAGAAGAAACGAGCGATTCATGATTATGAAGATCATGTATATGATGAGATTGATGCTTATCAATATTTCCAAAGTTTTAGAGAAAAAATGTTGGATAAAATTGATAATTTGTATCAAGACAAAAATGCCTTTGCTATTACAAAAGCCTGGGATGCTTTACGTGACCCAATTGTTTTTAAAGACCCAAACAGGTATCTGAAGAAATTACAAGATTTAGGGCTATTTACTGATAATTTTATTGAGTCGTTATTCTATCGAAAACCGGAATATTTGGAATTTACGCCCTATTTAGCTTCAGTGGAAGAGGACGGTAAAAAGTTTCAGATTATCAGCGATAGCATCAATGGAGAAAAAATCTATCCTTATGAGAAGCGGTTATATCCTGAATATTTGAAAACGAATGCCCAAGGCTACGATTTGGAAGGCAAGGAAATTAAATCGTTAGATATCTCGACTGATTTAATCTACAGATTATACAACGATTTGATTCCACAACCAGAAATTTTCAAAATATATATTCCGCGCCCACATTTCTTTTATGATGTATTATATCCATCACTGACTGAAAATTTTACAGAACGCTGGATTCAAGATGTAGTTTTCAAATGCAAAGATTGGAAAACCATAAAACTTAGCTATGGTTTTGAGCCATTGCTAGATTTCAAAAAATATAACAAACTGTATGAACGGTTTGATTTGTACTATATCAAGGATAATACGCTATTTTGTATTGATGTTAAGGCATGGAGTACAGTTTCGGGAAATCGCCTTTCACAAAAGACGCTAGAAAAAACTCAAAATAAGCTAAATAACATTCTTTCAGACTATCCAGAATTTAGTGCAGTAAAGGGTTTACTTCTAAATTTGCACTCAACTCAAGAAAAAAATCACCAATATTCACCAACATTATTCTCTGGAAATTTAATTTACTTTGATAACCATAATTTACCAGTTGAATCAACTATACTCAGAGATTTTTTGTTTTACATGGAGAGATAAATGAAAGATAAGATGACTAAAGCATTATCAGATAAATCACGAACAAACCAGCTACAAATACTAGACACACCAGAAGAAGTTGCTGAAAAAATCTTCCTATATCTCTTTAAGAAAAACAAAGGAATCGAGCATTTTCCTCTTCAATATCAGCTACCCGAAGATGAATCCTCCGAAGATGATGATTCGCGATCTAATTTTTATAAAAAACGGCATAAATTTATTAAACATGAAATTAAAAATCGACTTTCTGGACATGGACTAAAGCCAAATCAATTAGATATTCAATACTTTATTTCCTATGCTGATGGGCAAAACAATGTGTTCTTTTTATCGCCTAATAAAAATCATTCTGGATGGAAACAACTATTTAACAATAATCGAGAAAGAATTTTAAATTTAGTTTTTAAATTTTATCTTCTTTCTCAAGACTTATGAATTGATACCTTGAATGGTTTTGAGGAGTTACTCTTGCTACATTCTAAAAATCTAACCAAATCGAAAGATGCTCTTTTGGTGTGGGGACAGAGTTTGTTAATCAAATATAATTATCATAATGTACTAACATTAAACTTATCTAGAAAAAGTCAAAGATTCTTACCAAAAGATAAATATAACACTATAGATAGTGAGGATCTAGAGGAGTTGTTGGTCTATCAAAAGAAGAAATACTATTTTGAACGTAAGCGCGATGCTCGCCGCCGGAATTCTATTTGTTTTATGCAATTTCCTCAAGACAGCAAAGATTATGACAAGTTCAAAAAGACTCAGCTTTATCATTACCAAAACCTCATCACAAAACTTGAGGGTTTTTTAACTGATTGTGGTATTCTTTTTAAACCTCTTCATTTTCAGACTGATCACTACTTAGAAAACTCTTTTATCAAAAATGTAGAATCAGTAGAATCATTAGAAATTATTAACAATACTGGCGTTAATCTCACTGAGTATAACCAACAATTTCTGAACTTTTTTTTGAAGCAGCATGGAGTATCTCTTGTCACATTTTACAATTTTGGTAAGACTATTAGTACTTATGAACAAGTAGAAGTTGAAGGTGAAGACGAACCTTGCTGGAGAATTTCTGAAGTTGTTACTTGGTCAAATATTGAATTGGATAAGGGAAAAAACTATTTAGTTTTAAATAAGCTTTTGGAGGAAGAAGCCGGTTCAATGGCTTATCGGAGAGATGATGGTCTTTGGTATGCATCGACAAAAATAAATAATAGAGAAGAAGTGGATTTTTATTCACAGTTCAAGAGAAGATTTAACTATTTAGAAACAGGAGAGTTTTTTAGCATACAGGGAATAAATGTACCAGAATTTAGGACTGTCAGAGATGTAAATTCAAAAGCTTGGTCAGTTCTCAATTATACAGATAAAAAAATTAATCTAGATATTCTGCGCCTGGATACCCAGGTTTTTACAAAGGGGGAATTCTTGGATGTAGACGATTCCATTTCCTTCTATCTAAGCAGACAAGAAGATAGTAAACAATGGGAAGATTTTTGCAATCAATACAACATAAAGATTTCACCTGAATTTCAGAAGGTCTTGATCGAACTAGGAATTAAGAACTGGATTAGGCAAAGTCTTGTAAATCCTAGCTTTAGCTTGCCTATAACTCCTCAATCATTTACTGAAAAAGAATTTTTTACTATTTATGTACGCAGTCCGAAAAGCGAAGAAACTAAAGCAGTTGCTATAAGATTTCTTTATAAAGATGGTTGTATATATATTAAAGATATAATACGTGATATACAAGAGATTAAAAGAAGATTTCGATTTTTAAGACAAAAAAATAACTCAGAAAAGTTAATTGACGATCAACAATATTTTGTAGATGAATCTGAGCAGTTATATATTAGTTGTTATATAAATGATTCTTATACACCAATTTTAATTGGACGGAACGGTATTATTGAAGATATTGAAAATGATGAACTAGAAGTTAATCGACAAATTGAAGGTGAAAATAGTCCTAGATTATTACCTTTAGTGTCGTACTATAACGTTGATATTAAACCCATTAACCGAATCAAAAATATGATATGTTTGGATTTGCAGAATGAAACATTTCTTCAATATTATATTCCACCTGCAAAAAGCATCGGTAGAACTATTAAAAGAGGGTTTAGAGTTTATCATCTGATTGGAAAGACGTATTCCAAAAACTCAATTACGACATCTGAAATTATTGAGCATCCCATTACAAGCTTACATTTGAGTACATTAACTCAAAATGTTTTAAAGATCAGTGATAATAGTCAATCGTCTTTGCTACAAAAAGTGGCAAAGGTATTAATTGAAAATTGAGAAATAGATTTACAAAATTTTTGCTGTTTTTGTGGTTATGATATTGAGCTATATCTTAGACATTTCATAACTAACACTCGAATTAATCTGTTAAAAACTTAATCTTTCCACCTTTGTGTGAGAGTTTTATACCTTTATTCATTATAAAATTAATTTTCTAATGCTAAAAATCTCCAACCTAAATGTTTACTACGGCGAAAGCCACATCCTCCGCAATGTAGATTTAACCGTACCATCTGGGCAAATGGTTTGCTTAATTGGACGCAATGGAGTAGGTAAAACAACCCTACTCAAAACCATCATGGGTTTACTCAAACCCCGCAGTGGTACTATTAATTTAGCTGAACAATTAATCAACTCGAAATCACCAGACCAAAGAGCAAAGTTGGGAATTGGTTATGTCCCCCAAGGACGAGAAATTATCCCCCGTTTGACAGTCAAAGAAAATCTGCTGCTGGGGTTGGAAGCTAGAAAAAAACCAGTAAAAAAAGCAGAAATTCCAGAGGAAGTTTTTAGCTTATTTCCGGTGTTAAAAACCATGCTTTCGCGGATGGGTGGTGATTTGAGTGGGGGACAGCAGCAACAATTAGCGATCGCACGTGCTTTAATGGGAGAGCCTCAATTACTCGTCTTAGATGAACCCACTGAAGGTATTCAACCCTCCATTATCCTAGAAATTGAAGCCGCAGTCCGTCGCATCGTCGAAACCACAGGCATTTCAGTTTTATTGGTAGAGCAACATTTACACTTTGTCCGTCAGGCTGATTACTATTACGCTATGCAAAAAGGTGGTATTGTCGCCTCCGGTTCCACAGATGAACTCAGCCAAGATGTAATTCAACGCTTTTTAGCTGTTTAATAAAACAGAATTCAGAAGTCAGGAGTCAGAATGGGCTAAACCTTAGCTATCCGCTAACAGAATTGAAATGTGATTGATGAATAGTGTTGTAGCCTTAGCGAGTATTTTCGAGTCGCGTCTGAAGAAACAGGTTTAAATTCCCCACTTTCTTGTTCTGAATTCTGAATTCTGAATTCTGAATTCTTCAATTTTTGATTTTTCTATATCAATAGTGTCAGAAGTAATCAAGTCTGCGGCTTCTTGTAAAAGCTCATTCTGTTCCTTTTGAATTGCTTCCAAGCGCTGGGAAATTTCTACCAATCTTTGTTGTTTATTTGGTTGAAAACTTTCAGGTGGCAAAGCTGGTATGTTATCAGCTTGTTTAGTACCTGTGATTTGTTGAAAAGTAAAACTCCCAAATTTAGCTAGTGATAAAAAGCTAACTTTAATCAAAGCCTGAAGCAATTTTAACGGAACTTGCAGTATTGACCAGCTAGCTGTTTCAATCAAGCGGACAATTGCTTTGATGATGCTCCAAATGAAAGCGATCGCAAACAGCAAAACCACTATACTAATAATTGGGTGATTAGTCGCCCAACCTAGTATTTGAACTAACTTAAAAAATATCGGGTGTTGTGTTAACCAATCATTTGTAGAAGATGCAATCGCACCTTTTACTGCTCCTGATGTTGTACTCTTAAATTGCTCTGCTGTTTGCCAAGTTTGCTCTAAGCTGGTTGTAAGTGTATCAATTGTTCTATCAGTTGTTGTACTTAAAGACTCTCCAACTCGTTGTACTGAGTTATTTAGAGAGTTAACACTTCCACCCACAAAATCTTTCACATTTTGCAAGCGTTGTAAAACTCCATTAGGTAAATGTATATCTATTTGAGATACCATAGAACATTTCACCAAGGTTGAAATCTAACCATAGAGGTATACCAAAACTTCCAGGAGAAATTTGATTGCTTTTCAAATCTCTCTAACTCGAAGCACTGGTATAAAACCGCAACGCAAACCGCCAAAACCAAGTAGAAGCAAAAAACAACAACATTGCTAATATTGCCGCACCTATCAACCAGCTAATTTCACTCCGGCCTAACAGCACTTCGGCTGGTACAGTAGTTAAAAAAGCTACTGGCATCACAAAGGTGAAGAAAAAGCGGTAAGCAGTGGGATATGCAGCAATGGGATACCGCCCAGCTTCCAACAAACCACGCAGTACTTCGGTAGCGTTGTATATCTTTACGAACCAAATACTTGTTGCTCCCAGCATAAACCACAGGCTGTACAAAATCACTAAGCTGAACAATAACGGCAACAAACCAAGTAGATAGCCGTCTATTCCTACACCGAGGCGTTTACCTGCATAGCCAATGATAATACCACCAAAAATTAGATCCGGCAGTCCCCAAGGTGAAAGGGTATGAGTGGAAAGCCAAAACTGACTGCGAATAGGTTTTAATAAAATAAAGTCTAAAGTGCCTTCCTGCACATAACGGACAATACGATTTAAGTTCGACGACAGAAAAGTAGCAGAAAATCCTTGGAGTAAGGTAAAAATTCCTAAAACCACTAAAGCTGCTTCCCATGTCCAGCCACTAAAAGTGTATCCAGTCCGGTAAAACAAGAATAGTCCAAAGAGGCTGCCAGCAAGATTTCCCAAGCTGCTGAGGGCAGCTATAAAAAAATTAATTCGATATTCCAATTCTGTGGCGATCGCAGTACTCCAAAATAGTCTTAGTACTTTCAAATATCTTTGCATCTTGCACCTGTACCATGAAATATGTCATTTCTTATGATATTTTTTAAGTTCACACAATAACTTTATGTAAATTTAATATTACTTTTTATTCAGGAAAATTGCTAAACGTTAAGATATTTTAGGCTTATTTGTTTAACGGTAAAAGATTTTATGCATTTAGATTTACAAGACCTAATTACAAAAATTGGTTATTTTGGGGTATGGGCAATCATCTTTGCCGAATCCGGCTTGCTAATTGGTTTTTTTCTCCCAGGAGATAGTTTGCTATTTACTGCTGGATTTCTCGCATCTTCTCCGATATCAGGGTTTAACATTTGGGTTTTGGTTTTTGGTGCTTTTGTTTGTGCAGTCCTTGGTGATAATGTTGGCTACGCTACAGGACACAGATTTGGCAGAAAATTATTTCAGAAAGAAGATTCATGGTTTTTTCATAAAAAACACTTGGTAAAAACCCAAGATTTTTATGAGAAGCATGGCAAGAAAACGCTAGTTTTGGCAAGGTTTACACCGATTATTCGCACCTTTGCGCCGATTGTGGCTGGACTGGGTTCGATGCATTACCGAACATTTATGTCTTACAACTTAATCGGCGGATTATTGTGGACATTCGGCATCACCTTTTTAGGGTTTTTCTTAGGAAAATCTCTGCCAGCTGAACAGGTAGATAAGTATTTGTTACCGATTATTGGATTAATTATAGTTATTTCTTTATTACCATCGATTATCCATGTAATTCAAGAAAGTCGAGCAAATAAAAGTTAAAGTCCTCTTGGTACTTCTAGAAAGATAAATTAATTATCCGGTCTTAAGCAGATTGCCGCATAAAGAAAATATGGCGTAGGGTATAGGGCAAAGTCTTTAGTCTGCCAAAATACTACTTAGGGAGAATGACACGCAAACCCCAGGAGCTAATAATACTCTGATGATTTTCTCAAACATCAATCTCTATCTGTTCCTAGAAAATTTCCTCTTTTTCTTAATTGCCACACTTTTGATTGTGGTTATCAATTGGGGGTGGAAAGACACAAAACCTTATACTCTACCTTTACCCTTTCCCGATTGGTATAAGATATGGTTTGGCTCAGTGCAACTGCTAGGAGGATTACTGCCACTAGTGTTTATGCTATTGTGGGGTGTTTGGTGGGGCGATCGCACTGTGTTAACTGTGCTTGGTTGGTATTTTATCGTATTAGGGTTGCAAATTATCTCAGAAAGAGTGACCCTCAGACAGTTGCAAAATGTTGTATGGGTGATGGTTCCTTATATATATCTCCCTTACCGCTTCTGGCAATTGTATGAGGGTTTGACAATTTTGGATTCTCAAAGCGAGTTGCTGTGGGTACGATATTTATTGATTTTTGAATTAGTGCTGTGGATTGTTAACTACGCCATCGATGTATCTCAATTGCCACGGCTGTTTCGCTGGGAAGTACAATCTAACTCTGATGCTAGCTAGGGATTAATCGCAGAATTAGCCATTTTTATTAGAGAAGTGCGATCGCCTGCTTTTAACCCAACAACATATTGCACACCCTGTTGTCTCCAAGTCAAGGTAGCATCTGAGCAATTAGCACCACAAGCAAAATCTACAAAATAGCCAGTGATACCCTTAGCTAGAGATACAGGTTTACCATTCAGACGGAGTGTTTTGCGGGTTACAGCTTCAGCCGAAAGCACACCCAAACGGCAAGCAGTTCCACCACTACAGTCGGGACTAAAACCCAGTAGAATATCATAATTATTTTTTGTAGCGGCTTCTATAATTGCGTAAATTCGATTTTCCCCATCCGACTCAGGAATAAACTTCGGTAATAAAATCTTAATTTGAGTCTTTTGCTTTAATTTAGGCAGAATAGATTTAAAAACCGGATGTGGCTGGGTTTTACTCTGCTGTGCTATCAATTGGGACTGCTTGTCGATATTAGCTATAGCTGACTCGTGCAAGTTGCTAACGCCGACTAATAAAAATACGCCACACACCGCACTAGTATTTCTAAAGCTGAAAATCATCTTTGAAAACCTATTTCATCTGAAGTACTTATTTGTAATACCCATTTTGAGTATCAAATTAAGTAGGCAGGCACAAATAAATATAACTATGTAACGAAAAGTAAAAGTGGTGGGTGAAAACCTTGTGATTGCGTCACTCCACTTCGTTGCGTTCGCAATGACATAGTTATAACCCACATTCCGCACCCAGAACTGTCACACCCCAAAGAAACGAATCTATTTAGTACATCCGAACTAATGATTGAGAAAATTGACTAGAATT
>NZ_JBALFY010000024.1:0-144040 GCF_036916655.1 Nostoc sp. | reverse complement strand
ACTGAACCCTTCCCGAACTCAGAGGTGAAACGCTGCTGCGGCCACGATAGTTTAGGGGTAGCCCTACGCAAAAATAGCTCGATGCCAGGTTTATTCTTACATACAAAAAGCCCCACGCTATGTTGATAGTGTGGGGCTTTTTGTTGCTCTTAAATTTAGTTTTGGATAAATCGCGATCACTCAAGAATTCTGCGATTTAAGGAAATTTATTCTTGATTGACACAAGACTATCAAGCAATTGTGCCTACTCGTCTTCAGCTTCATCTTGAACAATGTTTTGTGCGATCAACCAATCGCTGTCTGGACGACAAACCAATCGAGCATTACTGTATGCCCAGCCTAAAAGTAAAATTGTGTGCCCAAGATAACTACCTGATTGTGTTTTCTCAGTTACCAATGCAATATCAACTTGAGTATCATCAACTAGAGCCAATGGAATTAAGAGGACATAATATTTCGTGTTGGAAAATACATTGGAATAGCAGTTTTACAAATTAAAGCATTGTTGATGTTTATATTGTGCCCATGAGTTGCACACAATAACACATTAGGAACAGAATATAGATATTTGTAAATGACAAAGGCGAGATTCTAGCTTTTAAAAATTAATGAGGTAGGATTCCACCTACTATATGAACAACATCAAAAGCGATCGCGCGTCCAGCCTAAAAAACTAACACAGCAAACGATCGCGACTTTTGATTTTGAAGGCAAATAGCATAGAAGGTGACTTCCATACTTAAATTAAAGGTTGATCGCTTTCTCCCTGTCTTCCCCTGCCCACCTCTTGTTGTGGTGCAGACATGATTTGCTTTTGCTGTTCTTGTAGCCAGGTTTCAAAAAGTTCATTCAGAAGACGCACTTTCATAAATTCATCCAGTTGTGCGGGAATGAATTTTTCCAGCCGCAAAATCACAAACCATTCAGCGATGCGTGTAGGGGGCAATATCTGACCTGGTTGACTGCTAGAGAGCATTTGTACCATTACAGGATGTAGTGCATTCAGTTCAATTGGACCAACTAAACCGCCAGTTTGGGCTTCTGGCCCGAGTGAGTATTCTCGCGCCAAGTCAGCAAAAGAGTTTTCTTTTGCCTGAATCCTGAAGTAGAGTTCTTGGGCAATTCCCACATCTTGGGTTCGCAGTAGGGAATAAATTACTTTGTCCAGTTTTGTCTTGGACTGAAAAAAGTAAGATTCTAGTTTGTTACCCCAAGTAGCTTGCTTGAATTTTTCAATTTTAAGCTTACGAGTGGTAATGACTTCTAGTTGATCGGAAGTCAGCCCTTGATGTGCCATCCAAGCCTGGATGTCTTCTTCATTTTTGAACTGTTTTTCAGCGTAAAACTGCTGTTTAGCTTGGGCTATTTCCTCAGGTGTACACTCTATTGCTACTTTCGTAAGGTGTGAGTTTTGCTCTATTGCCTCATCAATGATCAATTCACGCTGCAACTGTGGCAGCATTTGGTAACTTGCCAGCAAGGAAATCAATTCACTAGCTGCAATTGTACGATTACCGATTTGGATCGCTTCAGTCATTAGCTTTCAGGCATCTTAAGAATATCTAGTTTGTTAAAGAAGCTATACCATAGCCGATTTATTAAGAGCTTTTGCCTTAATCTTAACGAGTTAGTTATGCTAACCTCACTTTCACAATAATTAATTTCACAATAATTAAATAGTCACTTGCTAACATACTTAAAAATATACAGTTTATGTGAGTTTTTATCAAAGATTCTACGCAAATATGCTGCTTAAACCTTTTGTCATTACCCCCATCTCTTAGAAGGCTGATGAAATTTGGGTTTTAAAGTTTAAGCATGATTCTCATTTATCAATTTTTATTGAGAATATTCACGTAATAATCAGGGTTATGTAATCTGCTTTGAAAGCGATCGCCATCTGAAAAAAAATGTGTCTAATGACAAGCCTTAAGTCCTGGGTCTATTAAAAGTTGTTAGAGATAGAAAAAGACAGCACAACCTATGCTGCTTTTTCCATTTGTGTATCCAGCAACCAAAAATTCTCAAATCTACAACGACTCTAAATAGTTCAGAAGATCCGCCATTTCTTGGGCACTAGGTTGGAATTTTGGCATTGGCGGTGTTTCACCACTAATCACTTGATGAATCAGCCCATACCGAGACTTGTGCTTTGAAACAGCCTGCAAACTGGGCCCTACTCGCCCGTCTGCTTCCAAGCCATGACAACCAGCGCAGTTAATTTGAAAGATCGCATGTCCTTGAACTGGGTTTCCTGTTAAGGATAAAACACTCTTGACGTATGGATCGGAGGCTTGAACTAACTGAACACCAAAAAAGCCTAAAGGGACTGCTAGCAGTGTGGCCAGCATCAATAAAACGATCCGCTGAATCAATATTTCTGGTTTGGTAATCTGGTTATCCAAAAGGTTTGCTGTGAAAGTCTAGGTGTGCTAAAAAGTTTTCATTTCCTACACTTAGCTTAAAAGTTCTTGATCGTGTCTGCAAGCACAGAAGACTATTTTCTTGTGGGCAGTTGGTCAGTTGTCCTTTAAAAAGGCTGTAGAGCGCAGGATTCATCCGAAATTTGGTAAAATCAAAAGCAAGCAACGAATATTTAATCATTACAAAGAGGAGATTTCCAGTGGTTGAACCCCTGCTCTCAGGTATTGTCCTTGGTCTAGTTTTCGTCACCCTTGCCGGACTGTTTTACGCTGCCTATAGGCAATACAAGCGCCCCAATCAGTTGGGAGGATAAGGGAGTGCTGAGTTAGGAGTTAGGGGTTAGGAGTTATATTGTTCCTCATCTCCTTTATGCGCCCCTAATCCCTCACTCCGAATTCTGTAGAAAGTAAGTGATGTGTTGCCGTAAACTTTCTGGCGGCAAATTTCCCAAGCGGGAATCTCTGGCGGTATCCAACCTTGTGAGGCGTGTTCAACTGCGATTTCGCCACTAGGATCTAAAAGTTGATAGTGAGTGATCGCTTCTAATACTGGTTGGTACAATCCACTGGCATAAGGTGGATCAAAGTAAATTCTATCGAATTGCTTGCCTGATAAAGTCTTTAACTGCTGCGTAATATCTCCCCATAATACCCGAAATTCTTGGTCGGCATTAGCTACCTGCTGCCAATTTTCTTGGACGGTGGCACAGGCTCGGCTCGATTGTTCTATTCCCACTACTAGGCTGGCTCCTCTACACAAAGCCTCTGCGCCCATTGAACCAGTACCAGCGCATAAATCTAGCCAGCGACAACCTGCGATTTCTCCCTGCCAAATATTAAATACTGCCTCTCTTACCCGCGCGCTAGTGGGTCTAGTTTCTTTTCCTGGTAAAGTTTTTAGCTGACGATTGCCGTAAATTCTCAAACTCATTGCTTATTAGTCATTAGTCATTAGTCATTGGTCATCAATTGTAGACAAAAGACAAAGAACAAATGACAAAAAGAATATTAGGCAGGAATTTTTTCGCGGACTTGAGCAACGAAATTAGACAGGATTTGCAAGCCGATATTAGAAGATTTTTCGGGGTGAAATTGAACTGCCATCAGGTTTTCATAGGCGATCGCAGCCGTAACGGTTTGAGTCCCGTGAGTGACGGTTGCTGCACGGATTAGGGGGTCTATTGGGTCAACATAGTAGGAATGGACAAAATACACCCAAGGATCGGATGGTAAATGCTCCCACAAAATACTTTTTGGTTGAGTCACTTCCAGCTGATTCCAACCCATGTGAGGAATAGTAATGTCGGGTTCCGAGCGAAACCGCCGTACTTTTCCTTTGATAATTCCTAGTCCTGGTTGAGTACCTTCTGCACTTGATTCAAAGAGAATTTGCAATCCTAAACAAATTCCTAAAAAAGGTTTACCAGATGCGATCGCTTCTTTAATGGGTTGTTCCAAACCACGCGCTCGCAGGTGTTGCACTGCTGGATCAAATGCTCCTACTCCCGGTAGGACTATAGCATCTGCCTGCTCTAATTCCTTTGGAGAATAAGTAACATTAGGAGTTGCCCCAGCTTTTTCCAAGCCTTTACAGACTGAGTGCAAATTTCCCATCTCGTAATCTACGACCGCAATCACTGGCATTTACCTGCTCCTTGTAAATTTATTATGGAGGGTTTTTCTATTCTAAATAATATTTGTTATGAAGAAAAGAATTCTATTAACTTCTTTTGATATTTGGCTAAAGGATCAACAGTCAAATTCTTCTGATGATTTATTACTTGAAGTTACCAAACTCGATCTGATACCGCATGACTTAACTTTTTTACGACAGTTACCCGTAGATGTGCAACTTGCCAGTGTCCAGGTAATGGAAAAAATCAATGCAATCCAACCTGATTACATCATCTGTTGTGGCATGGCTGCAAGCCGTACACAATTAAGTGTGGAAGCCTTTGCTAGCTATGGAGAAATTGTTTTACAGACAGAAGTTGATTTGGAAAAATTAGTGGCGGGAGCCGAGGCAATTGAGATTAGCTACGACTGCGGTAAATTTGTTTGTGAAGGTCTTTACTATTCAGTGTTGGATTACTTAAGCCAAAATAAACTCACAGCACGTTGTATTTTTGTCCATGTTCCGATTCTCAATCAAGAAAATTTGACGGGTATTCTTGCCGATTTCGTATTAATTATTAACAAACTGGCACTTTCATCAAGTTGTTAATGTCTGTATGGTGAAAGAAATATCTAAGTATATGTTGCCATTGTTACTAATTTTTCCCATCGCTCAATTAACTCCTGCTACGCCACCACCTGA
This sequence comes from Nostoc sp., assembly GCF_036916655.1. Lineage (GTDB taxonomy): Bacteria > Cyanobacteriota > Cyanobacteriia > Cyanobacteriales > Nostocaceae > Nostoc. The sequence continues at coordinate 139,300 of NZ_JBALFY010000024.1, read as the reverse complement.
AGAAGTTGTACAACCACAAGAAGTACGACCTTTACCAGGTCAATTGGATACCGTGCCAACTTTTAATAGCAATAGTCCAGAATTGGTTTTGAAAGAAGGAATTTTACTTTCCACCTTTCCACCAGATGGGAAAAAAGTGCCAACGGCGCATCTGAATTTTCCCTTTCGAGGACGATTTGATATTTTTGCTCACCACATTACGAAAGCTGAACCAGCAGAGAATTTGCGCTCGCTCTATCTAGGGATAATTTTGCATAACCCTAGTTCGGAATCGGTGAAGGTGAATATTTTGCAGGCGGCGAGTTATTTGAGTCAACCGGATGCACCATTTATTCCGTTACCATCCTTTAGCCAAAATCTTTTAGGTAAAGTTTTTGCCGGGCCAGGCGATCGCGTCATGTCTGATGTGCTTCGGGGAGTGCGACAAGAAATTTTCCCTGCTCAAATTGAGATTCCACCAAAGCAAAGTCGGATGTTACTAAATTTGCCAATTCCGGTGCAGAGATTGACACCGCCCCTCAATGGTCGGTCTACATTGATGCGACTACAAAGTAATGGCAATGTCTATGCAGCTAGCCTAGCGATGTTTGCACGGGTGAATCCTGATGGCAGTGAGCGATCGCCTACTTTAGAAGAATGGCAGAATTTACTAGATAATGGTGATTTAGCAGGGCCACGAGATAAAGCACCCACTCCCTTAAAGGGAAGTGACAAGCCAAGAATTTATGGTCGTGTAGCTGGAGTGGCGAGTGGTTCACGATGGAGAGCCTTATTAGTAGATAATCCTAAAGCTAGGTATCTAACTATTCCCCAGCCTGGTCAAGTGTTTTCTTACGCTCTGAGTACCCTGCATGGCGGTACCTTAGGAACTGGTCAAATTCAAAGTGCTGCTATGCTGGTGCGCTATCCTGACACCGCATATCGCGCTCATGGTAACTATGGAATTCAATATAATCTGAAGTTGCCGCTATACAACAATACTCAAAGTCCTCAAACTGTTAGTGTGTCGATACAAACACCACTTAAGGAGGATCAATTAGTCAAACCAGGGTTACGCTTTTTGAGTACACCAGCCCCTCAAGTATTCTTCCGGGGAACGGTGCGGGTACGTTATAAAGATAGCCAAAATCAGCTGCAAACTCAGTTTGTGCATTTAGTGCAAAAGAGAGGTCAACCAGGGGAACCATTAGTTTTATTAAATATGAAAGCAGGCGATCGCTCTTTAGTAGAAGTAGACTTTCTCTATCCACCAGATGCCACACCACCACAAGTCTTAACAGTTTCAACTCAGGCTGAATCTCGGAAATGAATGATGGGTAATTAGGTAGGTAAAAACTCAGCAAATAAAGCTCTACTAGTTATGGCAGAGACTTACAATGCTTACTGATAGTAGGCATTGTATTTACAACACAAGTACTGTTTAAGAACCATTCCAAATTGTAAACGCCTATTGAAGTTGCAATAATAGATACTATGACTACTAAGGTAGTAGTCCAAGGTTTAATTTCATGCATAGATTCTTTTGTTGATATGGATTATAAAGAGTGTATTTCCAAATACATTACCTGAATTTAACTATGACAAGCAATATTGTTCTTAATTATACATTTTAGAGACGTAGCAATACTACGTCTCTAAATTCTTTTTCAGAAATGTCTATTTACTAACCTCGTTGAAAACCCTTTGCTGGCTTTTGTTGCCCCTTAGCCTTTGGCTTAGATTTGTTAACTTCTCCTAAGGCTTCCTGAAATAAGTTGTGCAAATGTATGGGTACACTGGCAATATCTGGTAACTCTGGCTCAATAGGTTTGTGGAATTCTTGCAAAAGTGTATCCAAGTCACTTGCAAGCCTAAACTCTGGACGTTGCAAAAATGCTTGTAACACATTTTCTAATTGAGTTGGATACTGTTGCGCTAATCGATGCCAGATAAAAGCATTAATACTTTTATCTTCCAGGTAGTAACGAACTAGTTTTTCCGCCCCTTGAACACTTTGCCAATCCTCTGCTGCTAAAATTGCTTGTATCTTACTATATGTTGGTAAAAACATTTGTCCCCAACGGGGATGAGAAAGAGCCGTTACCTGTTCTGCTTTCTTGAGGTCAGCAGGTAAATCAACCTTTGGCATCACCATTTTGCTATTGCCGCTTTTGCTGTTAAACATCTGAGAAACTACGTTAGAATCAGCACCAAATTCTTCTGCGGCTGCTTTGATTTCCTCGTCTCCAATGCCAGCTGCTTCTGCTACTTCAGCCAGAGATTTAGAAGTATCAATTCCGGCGGCGGCAAAAGTTTTTTCAGTAATTACTTCTTGGAATTCCGCTATTTTTTTATTAAGATGGTATCCAGATAGTGTGATTTCATCAGTGCCAAAAAAGTCCACAAACTGCTGATGATATTGTGCTACTGACTGCCAAGCTTCTTCTAGCAAGTCTGGAGCATCGCTGTAAAGATTACTTTTATAATTCTCTTTGAAATTGCCAATTGCTACAGCAAGTTTTGGTTTACCTAATTTGCCCATGATTGTGTAGGGGCCAGAAAACGTCCAGTAGCTATCGGTGACAGGAGAAATGCGAGTTAGCAAGATTTCTCCGACTTTCAACCGAGATATTGCCTGTAATGTTTGAGTATTGTTTGGCTTGACGATGTAGTGTTTATCTGTCAACCAGTTGGTCAATTCAAAGCCATCAGGTAGAATATTCGTTATGGCAAATAAGCCAATAAAACTATGATGCCAACTGTTGATCAGGCTGCGATCGCTTTCTTCTAAATCTGGATGGCTTTCGATAAACAAGTCTAATGGAGACTTATCACCGACTTTCCCATCTGTCAGAAAGCTATCGATGATTAAATCCTGCTGCGTACTATCCCCACTTCCCCGGCGCGACTGTATAGCTGCATAAGTTTCTAGTGCTTGTGCTAGTTCCCCCTCAGCATCAAGGACAAAATCAACTAAGGCTTGTTTTAATTGGTGCGATCGTTCTAATATGACATCCACAAGTTAATCTCTCGGTGCAACAGATGTAGATTATAGCTCTTAAGAGAATTACAGCATCTAGCAATAGCTAGATTTATGGTGATATGTACTTAGCTAATTTAGCCGTCAAGCTTCTCTTAAACTAGATATAAGGCATCACACAAGGTCATTACAGATGGTCGCAATTCCAAATTCTAGCTATATTTCCCCAGAAGACTATCTCCAAGGAGAAGAAACCAGTCCTATCAAGAATGAATATAGACAGGGGCAGGTTTATGCAATGGCAGGGGCAAGTAATGCTCATGTCATTATTTCTCTTAATATTGCTTCAATGCTGAGAAATCATTTGCGCGGGAGTGGTTGTCAGGCTTATATTTCAGATACCAAAGCACATATTGAGTCAATTAACATCTATTACTACCCCGATGTGATAGTAAGTTGTGACCAACGAGATAGAGCTTTTAACAACTTTCTGCGTTATCCCTGCTTAATTATAGAAGTGCTATCTCCAACAACAGAAGCTTTTGACCGAGGTGATAAATTTGCCGACTACCGAAAGATGGAGTCACTTCAGGAATATGTACTTGTGAGTCAAACTCGATTAAATGTTGAGTGTTTCCGTCGTAACTCAGAGAGACAATGGGTACTTTATCCTTATGGACAAGAAGATATCATCCATTTGGCAAGTGTAGATTTTCGGTGTGCTGTTGCAGATTTATATGAGGATGTTACTTTTGAATCGCCATAATTGACTGACTACTAGCTCAAAAGCCAGAAACCAGAATAGAATCTTGAGGATTTAAAAATGTGTTTTTAGAGAGCAAAATAAAAAGGCAAAAGAAGATTTTCTTTTGCCTTTTTGCTTTTTATCTTTTAATAGAGACGTGAAATTTCAAGTCTCTATTCGTCGTCGAAATCATCTTCGTCGTCTTCCTCTTCTTCCTCGTAATCGTCGTCGTCTGCGACTTCATCGGCGATTAATTCATCTTCGTCATCTAGAACTGACCTTTCTGCACGTCTGCTGCCAAAACCAGATTCCCCAAGAGTAGGAGAATCTAAATTATAGGTGCGAGCTGTGCGATCATCTAAAACCATATCCAGAGGATCGTCAACTTCATCTAAGACACTACTACTAATCTCAGCAGCATAATCTTCGATCGCACCAGGTTCATCATAGGTATTGTACCCAGTACCAGCTGGAATCAATCGCCCGATAATCACGTTTTCCTTTAATCCGCGCAGCCAGTCAGATTTGCCTTCGATAGCTGCTTCGGTAAGTACCCGTGTTGTCTCTTGGAAGGATGCGGCGGAAATAAAGCTGTCGGTGTTCAAGGATGCTTTGGTGATCCCCAACAATACTGGGGTATACTGTGCCCTAGCACCGCCTGTAATTGCCATAGCTTCGTTCACCTGCTCAACTTGGCGCAGTTCCACCAATTCGCCGGGAAGCATGGTGGTGTCACCACCATCATCAATCCTGACTTTGTTGGTCATCTGGCGAACAATTACTTCAATGTGCTTATCGGAAATATCAATCCCTTGAGACTGATAAACCATTTGCACTTCGTTCACCAAGAAGGTTTGTACCTTCTGCAAGGCAAGGCTAGCACAAGCATAGATTCCATCTTCAGAACCCAGGCTAAAGAAGATTTCCAAAATTTCATGAGGATTGGATGGGCCGTCGGTCAACGGTTGTCCCGCTAATACCATTGAGCCATCTGGGACAATCAAATTTTGTCCAGGCCCCAGAGGATAATCTGTCACTACGCCATTTGATTCTACGACCTTAATGGCGATCGCTTCATCACCACCCTCAGCGTAAACTACCTTAACTTCACCTGCCCGGCGACATAAAATGCACGCTTCTTTCGGTTTACGAGCTTCCAGCAGTTCCTCAATCCGGGGCAAACCTTGAATGATATCTCCGGTTTTGGCGCGTTCAAACACCAGCAACACCAAGTTATCACCCCGTTGTACTAAATCGCCGTCTTCTATCTGCAACACAGCACCAGGGCTGACTCGGTAAGGACGACCAATTCGGGTAGTAATAACGTAGTTTTTAGTACTCAGAGCGGAGTCCCCACCAGATGCAGCAGCAGCATTTTTGATATCTACTACTTGCCCTGATTCTGGGGCAAAAACTCCAGGAGCAACTTCTGCACCTTCTACTAGCAAGTCACCCACTTTCACCTTGGGCTGAGTACTAGTATTGGTGATGAGCCTGTCAACGTCGCGTAACACCAAGCAACGACGAACGTTTTCAGTTCCTTTTTTGACACCCCGCACTTCCCCGCCTTCTTTACACAAGATTTGGGTACGTGCAACTACAGAACCGGGGGCGATGGTTAACCCATCATGTACCTCAAGTGTGGTTTGGGTGCTACCTTGGGTGGCATCAGCAGTAATGTCTCGACGAATTACCAAGGATTCCAAAATCACCAGTTGTAAACGTTGAACTTCTGGGTCTTCAGTATCTTGTACCAATTCAATATCTGCTGCCAGGGGTGAAGCATTATGGTCTTGTTCCCCTTCTTGCTCAATTTCCAGTACAAGCTGGGTTCGCAGCAGTTCCACGCCTTCAACAGATTTGACGCGTTCTGAATCTTTGTAAGGTAGTCGCTGCACAGCTCGCAACTGAATCGATCGCCCGGTTTGTTGACTTACCGATGTCGTTGATGGCACATCTGGATTATCCGGTACGGCAAACTCAACTACTGGACGACTCAACAGGGCGGGCCCTTCTGGTGTTTCCACATACTGGATATAACGCAATTCCGTGGCGACATTGCCTTGGAATTCCTCACCTGGTTGGATGAAGGTGTTATCTCGCCCGATAACTGATTCTGGATCGTCCACCATCAGCAGTTCCCCTGGCTTCACCACGACTTCCCGCAGGATGTCGTTTTTCTGAGTCACTTCGATTACACCGCTGTTTTGGCAGAAGATGTCCTTCACTACTTCAGTGCCAGCTTCGACAAACTGACCGTCTTCTACTAACAGTAACGAGATATCTTTGTTAACTTCGTGGCTTTCTTCGGGAATCCACAACAAGGTACCGCCCTGCACGACTTCATAACCCAGCTTGGCTTTACCTTTTTTCTGGACTTCGACACCCGCGAATTTCAGGAATCCACCAGTGGTTGTGCGATAGCGGTCATCAATTAACTCAGCTACCACTTGACCATTTTGCACTTTTGTGCCTGGTGTAGCTCGGAGGTTAAATACCTGGTTGTTACCAGTGGAGACTAAGTAGTTATTGCGACCTTGAGAACTTTGGACTGTCACCGTTGCCTGGTCTAAGACCACAGAAGCAGTGATAATCTCAATTTCTCTGGTACTCTTACCTGGGGTGGCTTCGGGCAAGCGCACCACACCGCCGTGCAAACTGGCTAACTTGGTTTCAGCTAAAACTCCATTAGCAGCGATCGCATCACCATTTTTGACAATCAATTCTGCACCGGGCGGCAAGTTATAAACTTCCCCAGACAAAATCCAAATCAAACCACCCCGTGCCGCTGTGGTTGTGGTGTTACCTTGACGGTCAGTTTTTTGTTCTGGAACGACTTCGGCAAATTGTACTTCCCCTGCCAAGTCAGAGGCGACATCTTTAACTGCTTTTTCTGTATTAGTCCGAGTTGTCCGTCCACCGAGGGCAACCTCTGCCAACAACTGACCTTGTTTTACCTTATTTCCATCAAATACGTATAGTGTTGAACCTTGAGTCAGATGAACTTCTTGGTTCTCTGGGGTAACATCACCTTCTTTTTTGGGTTCCAGAAGCATGATGCCATTAGCCTCAACATAGAGGGCATCTTCCCCGTGGCGGGTACGATAGGTTCTAGTCTTCAGTTTGCGGGGAAGCTTGACAGTTCCATCGATTTTAGAACGAACTTGTTGCGCCACTTCTCCAGTAAACACCCCACCTGTGTGGAATGTCCGCATGGTTAACTGAGTACCAGGTTCACCGATACTTTGGGCAGCAATAATCCCTACAGCTTCGCCTAAGTCTACCATCTTGGCGTGAGCTAAACTCCAGCCGTAGCAATGTTGACAGACAGAACGTGCGGCTTCACAAGTTAGTGGCGATCGCACCACAACTTCACCCACTCCAGATTTTTCAATTTTCTTCGCCAAATCCTCAGAAATTGGGGAATTGCGGGCGGCAATCAATTCTTTTGTTACCGGATGCACCACATCTTCGCCAATTACCCGTCCCATCAAACGGGTAGCCAGAGGGATCAAGGTTTTGGCCCCTTCTGTCATCGGTCGAATGGCAAGACCTCTAGTGGTACCGCAATCAAATTCCCGAATAATTACATCCTGGGATACGTCGACCAACCGACGGGTGAGATAACCAGAGTCAGCCGTCCGCAAGGCAGTATCCACCAATCCTTTTCTGGCACCGTAAGACGAAATAATGTATTCCGTCACAGTTAATCCTTCACGGAAATTGGTTTTGATCGGCAAATCGATAATTTCCCCTTGAGGATCTGCCATCAGTCCCCGCATCCCCACCAACTGCCGCACTTGTGAGATGTTCCCCCGTGCCCCGGAGAATGCCATCATGTATACGGAGTTCAGGGGATTAGTCTTCTTGAAGTGAACGACTACTTCATCTTTCAAGGCTTCACTAGTACCATTCCAAGTATCGATTACCTTTTGGAAGCGTTCTACTTCAGTGATTTCTCCCCGTTGATAACGGGTTTCAGTAGCGCGAATTTCTTCCTCGGCTGCTTCTAAGAGCAATCGCTTAGTTGGTGGTATCATCAAGTCATCTACACTGATGGAAACCCCTGCTTTGGTAGCGTAGCGAAATCCCAAATCTTTCAATTTGTCCGCCATCACTGCGGTTCGCGCTGTACCATAATTCGTAAAGGCCCAAGAAATTAAATTTCTCAGTTGACCTTTGTCAACCACGCGATTGCGAAAAATCATTTTTTCGTTAGTCATTAATCATTAGTCCTGAGTCATCAATAATTAATAATTCGTAGTTCGTAGTTCGTAATTCGTAATTAATTCTTTAATTACGAATTACGAATTAGAAATTACGAATTAACTTGCTAGTGCTTCCTGAATGGCATTATTGTAAATAACGCGACCAGGAGTTGTGTATATATACTGAGAAAGTACATTGCCTTTAGCGTCTTGTCTGACTCGACGGAACTTATAGAGTAATGTGCGAGTACCATCCTCGTTTTCCGTCACTTTCACGGGTTCTGTATCCGGTTGGTCTGATTCTATTTCGCCATCAAACCTTACGTAAATATAGGCGTGCAAGTCAATTTGATCTTGCTGGAAAGCCATAATTACATCCTCCAGCGAAGAAAAGTAATTTCCTGCGCCTTTTGTCGCACCGGGATTTTCTGCTGTTAAATAATAAGCTCCTAACACCATATCTTGGCTAGGCGTGATGATGGGTTTACCTGTGGCTGGTGACAAAATATTGTTAGAAGCCAACATCAACAACCGCGCTTCAGCCTGACTTTCTAACGACAGAGGGACGTGTACCGCCATTTGGTCGCCATCAAAGTCGGCGTTAAACGCTGGACACACCAGAGGATGGAGTTGAATTGCTCTACCTTCTACCAAAATTGGTTCAAAAGACTGAATACCCAAACGGTGCAATGTTGGTGCCCGATTTAGCATTACAGGGTGTCCTTCAATCACCTCTTCCAGCACATCCCAAACACTGGGATCATTGCGGGATATCAGCTTTTTCGCAGCTTTGATGTTATTCACCATACCGCTACGAATCAGGCGGTTAATCACAAATGGTTGAAATAGCTCAATTGCCATTTCTCTAGGCAAACCGCACTGGTGAATTTTCAGCTTTGGCCCAACCACAATAACCGAACGTCCAGAATAGTCAACCCGTTTACCTAACAAGTTTTGTCGGAAACGTCCTTGCTTACCCTCAATAATGTCGGACAAAGATTTCAGGGGTCGGTTATTTGCCCCTACCACAGTGCGTCCCCGACGACCATTGTCAATCAAAGCATCCACTGCTTCTTGCAGCATCCGCTTTTCGTTCCGCACAATAATCTCTGGTGCCAAAATTTCTTGCAAGCGTGCCAAGCGATTGTTGCGGTTAATTACCCGCCGATACAAATCATTCAAATCGCTGGTAGCAAACCGTCCGCCATCTAGTTGCACCATTGGGCGCAAATCGGGGGGAATCACCGGAATAACAGCCATTACCATCCACTCTGGTTTGGAACCAGTGGCGATAAAGTTGTCAATCACCCGCAGTCGCTTAATTAGCTTGGCTCTCTTTTGCCCCTTGGCGTTGCCAATTTCTTCGCGTAGGCTTTCGGCTTCTTGTTCCAAATTGATATCGGCAAGCAAACGCAACAGCGCTTCAGCACCAATACCTACCTCTACGCCTTGCAGTACAGAATCTTCGCTATAAATTTGGTCTTCTATTTCCAACCACTGGTCTTCACTCAGTAGTTGTTTGTAACTTAAAGTTTCGGCATTACCTGCACTCAGGACAACATAAGAGTTGAAATAGACAATCTGCTCGACATCCCGCAAGGGCATATCCAACAGAATGGAAATATAGCTAGGAATGCCTTTAAGATACCAAACGTGAGCTACTGGTGCAGCGAGTTTAATATAGCCCATACGGTGGCGACGCACCCGTGACTCGGTGACTTCTACCCCACAACGCTCACAGACAATACCTCTATGACGAACTCTTTTATACTTACCACAATGGCATTCCCAATCTTTCGCTGGGCCAAAAATGCGCTCACAAAACAAGCCATCCATTTCTGGCTTAAGAGTTCGGTAATTAATCGTCTCTGGCTTGGTAACTTCACCGACTACTTGACCATTAGGCAATGTTCTTTCGCCCCACTGCCGAATGCGTTCTGGGGAAGCCAAGCCGATTTTTACGTAGTCAAACTGATTAGTTTGGGCAGGTCTCATACTTAATTCGTAATTCGTAATTCGTAATTCGTAATTAACAATTTCTAATTCGTAATTAACAATTTTTAATTCGTAATTCGTAATTAATTCTTCAATTACGAATTACGAATTATCAATTACGAATTATTCGTCATCATCCAGCGATTCGCGGGAAAGAGATTCGTAAGTTGGTCGGGGAGGTGTGCGACGGGCTGATTGGTCTGCCATCAAATCGACTTCCACATCTAGGGAACTGCCGTCTGCTTGGGTTTCTACTTTGTGTACGGCAATGTCTAACCCCAATGATTGCAACTCGCGCATTAAGACCTTAAAGGATTCTGGAGTTCCAGGGCGAGGAATTGCCTTACCTTTAACGATCGCATTTAACGCTTCATTCCGTCCTTGCATATCGTCAGATTTAACTGTGAGCAATTCCTGTAAGGTGTAAGCTGCACCAAAGGCTTCCAATGCCCACACTTCCATTTCTCCAAACCGCTGACCACCTTGCTGTGCCTTACCACCCAAGGGTTGCTGAGTCACCAGTGAGTATGGGCCTGTGGAACGAGCGTGGATCTTATCATCCACCAAATGCACCAGCTTCAGCATATAAGCCACACCGATGGTAATTGCTCGGTCAAAGGGTTCACCTGTCCGACCGTCATACACCATGATTTTGCCTGGGTTATCTGGGTTATATACCCAGTCTTTCCCTGTTTCGTCCCGTGCTTCTTGCAATTTGCCATGCACGATTCGGCGGGATGTCTCTTCACCGTACATTTCGTCAAAAGGAGTAATCTTAAATCGTACTCCCAAGGTCTGACCAGCCCAACCCAAGAGGCACTCAAATACCTGTCCGACGTTCATCCGACTGGGTACACCCAAGGGGTTAAGTACAATGTCCACTGGTGAACCATCGGGCAAATAAGGCATATCTTCCGCCGGTAATATCCGAGAAATAATCCCTTTATTACCGTGGCGTCCTGCCATTTTGTCCCCAACTTGGATTTTGCGTTTTTGGGCAACATACACCCGGACTACCATATTGGCTCCCGGTGGTAGTTCATCGCCTTGTTCACGAGTAAACAAGCGCACATCAACTACGCGGCCTTTTTCACCGTTTGGTACTCGCAGAGAATTGTCTCGCACATCCCGTGCTTTCTCACCAAAGATGGCCCGTAACAGTTTTTCTTCTGGCGGTTGGTCAGATTCACCCTTGGGTGTGACTTTTCCTACCAAGATATCACCAGCTTCTACCCACGCCCCAATGCGGATGATTCCCTGTTCATCCAACTGACGCAAGGCATCTTCCCCGACGTTGGGAATTTCTCTGGTGATTTCTTCTGGCCCCAATTTTGTTTGTCTGGCTTCAATTTCATATTTTTCAATGTGAATTGAGGTGTAGACATCATCCTGCACCAGTCTTTCAGAGATTAAAATTGCGTCTTCGTAGTTGTACCCTTCCCAAGGCATATAGGCAACGACAATATTTTGTCCCAGTGCCAATTCACCGCCTTCAGTGGAAGAGCCATCAGCTAGCACCTGACCAGCAACCACCCGCTCACCAATACGGACCAGAGGTTTCTGATTTAAACAGGTGTCTTGGTTGGAACGTTGATACTTGGAAAGGGTGTATCTAATTTCGGAGGTGTTAGCTTTGGGACGGACGCGAATTTCTGTAGCATCCACATAAGTAACATCGCCATCGGTACGCGATACAACCACCATCCCAGAGTCTCTTGCTCCTTGGGCTTCCAAACCAGTACCCACCAGAGGACGCTCTGGTTTGAGTAGCGGTACTGCTTGCCGTTGCATATTCGATCCCATCAGCGCTCGGTTAGCGTCATCATGTTCCAAGAAGGGAATCATGCTGGTTGCTACCGACACAATCTGTACGGGAGATACGGCGACGTAATCCACCTGTTCGGGTGTTGTGGTGGAAAATTCTTGGCGATAGCGGACTGGCACTAATGGCCCAATAATGTGCCCGGTTTCATCTACAGGAATATCTCCCGGAGCAACCCGCAGGTCGTCTTCTTCATCGGCTGTCATGTAGGCTGGAGGCAGGTCAAATCTGACTCGCCCATTTTCTACAGGTCTAAACGGTGTTTCGAGGAACCCATACAGGTTCACCCGCGCGTGGGTTGCTAAGGAGCCAATCAATCCGGCGTTGGGGCCTTCTGGTGTCTCAATGGGGCAAATGCGTCCATAGTGACTCGGATGAATATCTCGCACGGCAAAACCAGCGCGTTCGCGGGTTAAACCTCCAGGGCCAAGGGCACTCAGACGGCGTTTGTGGGTCAGTTCTGCTAAGGGATTGGTTTGATCCATGAACTGACTTAACTGGCTGGAACCAAAGAATTCTTTAATTGCTGCTACCAATGGTTTGGGGTTTACCAAGGAAGCAGGAGTTAGCACTTCCGCATCGGATACAGTCATCCGTTCCCGAATTATTCTTTCTAGGCGGTTTAAGCCGACCCGCACTTGGTTTTGCAGCAATTCACCGACGCTTCTCACCCGGCGGTTGCCTAAGTGGTCAATGTCATCGATGTTACCGATGTCATATTCTAGGTTAATCAGGTAATCTACAGCTGCCAAAATATCGCCAGCAGTCAACACCCGCATGGTGTCTGGGACAGAAAGGCGCAATTTCTTGTTGAGTTTGTAACGTCCAACGCGACCAAGGTCATAACGTTTCGGGTCAAAGAAACGAGAGTCGAGGAGTTGTTGTCCACCTAATACTGTAGGTGGTTCACCAGGACGCAGTTTGCGATATAACTCCATCAAGGCTTCTTCTTCAGAAAACTGCCCTTCTTTTTCGATGGTTTTTTGGAAATATTCGGGATGGCGTAAGGCGTCAAATATTTCGTTGTCTGATAACCCTAAAGCTTTTAGAAGTACCTGCGCTGAGAGTTTGCGGGTTTTGTCGATGCGTACCCACACCAAATCATTACGGTCTGTTTCAAATTTCAGCCATGCTCCCCGGTTGGGAATTAAGCTAGCTGAATAAGTACGCCGCCCATTTTTGTCTATTTCTGATTTGTAGTAGACTCCTGGCGATCGCACTATCTGATTGACAATTACCCGCTCGGCACCGTTAATAATAAACGTGCCGCGATCGGTCATCAAAGGCAAGTCACCAATGAATACCTCTTGCTCTTTGATTTCCCCGGTTTCCTTATTAATCAACCGTGTGGGAACATACATTTGGACGGCATAAGTGCTATCCCGCCGTTTAGCTTCTTCGACGCTGTACTTTGGCTCCTTGAGTTTGTAGTTATGACCCAAAAAGTGCAGTTCTAATTTACCCGTATAATCTGTGATAGGACTAAAGGAGTTAAGTTCTTCTATCAGCCCTTCTTCTAAAAACCAGCGAAAACTTGACCGCTGGATTTCAATCAAGTCGGGCAATAGAAAGGCGGGTTCCATATATGTTTCTTTAGTCATGCCTCTACCTTTGTCAACCTGGTTAAATTTTCCCTTGGACACTGCTGTTTGACGCTTCCCACTGCTAGCCAGTGTCCTTAGCTGTTGGGGAACTTTTTCTTACACACTTGCTATGTTAGATGTGTGGGCAAACAGAGCGATTAAATCTAGCTAGAATGAGCAATCTTGACAAGGGGATAATCGCTCTTAATGAGGACTGGAGAAGCGCACAAGCAAGGGATAATTTGCTGAAAGTATTTACAGTCCGCATCCGATGCCGCACACCCATTTCAATCAGAATATACAATTGGGATATTCCTGAATTTGATCTAAGTTTCCTCACTTTCCCTCCAAAAAGCGCGTTAATATTACTGACGCAGCTCCACACAGTGTGTCTTAAATCCACTCCGCTGTTTATACTCTCAGTGATATTCTAGATATCCTAAGACTGAGGGAATGATCCGCACTTCGTCGATTTTGAATCAGAATCACTTCATTTTGCTGGATTGTACTCACAAGACAATTTTGTTTAACGATTTTCAATAGATTCAATACACACTAAGCCGATGTTGTGCAAAAGTCTAGCTCAATTTGGGTTGGCACGGTTAGTCATGTGTGGAGAGCATCCGCTTGTAGAGATTGGGAGGATGGCCAAGCCATAACAGCACGGAAAATTCAGATGAGAAGTTTTAGGCTCCTTCCTTTATCATTATGGCGCAAGCAAAATGTTTTTGAGGGAATAATATTAGCATATTTTTGTCCCCCTATAGTTTTATTTTTTTTAGCACAACTTAACAAAAGATACTAGGATACAGTTGATACTGATAGCCCAAATAATTCACAGGCATTTTGGGTGGTTTGATGAGCGATCGCCTCTACTGTTTCCTGACGTAGTTTAGCTACTTGTTCGGCTACATAAAGGACGTAAGCCGGCTCGTTGCGCCTCTCGCCCCGTTTTGGAACTGGAGCCAGAAATGGACAGTCTGTTTCAATCAGTAGGCGATCACTACTTACCATCGCTGCTGAAGATTGGATCGCTTTGGCGTTTTTGAACGTTACCGTTCCGCTAAAGCTGATGTAGAAGCCTAAATCGAGAAACCATTGGGTTTCTTCTGGCGTTCCTCCCCAGCAATGCATGACACCCCGTACTCTTTCCCCTTTGAGTTCTCGCCATTTTTGCAACACTTCTCTGGTTGCCACAGCAGCATCCCGACAGTGAATAATCACTGGTAAGTTTAGTTCCGATGCGATCGCTAACTGTGACTCGAATACCATCAGCTGATGCTCGTAGTTATCAGCTTTATAAAAATCCAGCCCCATTTCCCCAATTGCTACCACATTCGAGTCAGAACTCGCTAAAGTTTTGATTTTTTCGGCTGTGTCGCTATTCCATTTTTCAGCATCTAAAGGATGTAACCCTACAGCAAAGCTGATTTCGGGAAACTCTTGGGCTAAGGATTGAATACTGGCAAACTCCTCTGGGTGAACACAGGAATGTACTAAACGCACTACACCTGCTTTTTGCCACCGCGATCGCACTGTTGCTAAATCCGGCTGGAAACTATCAAAGTTGAGATGTACGTGCGTGTCTATCAGTTGCATCTTTTGTCCTACCCTGCGGGAAGCCGCTGGCGCGTCTATGTTGTTTGTCCTTAGTCACAAATGACGAAGGACAAATGACCAATGACTACTCAGCTGTTTGTGTGAGGGGTTTTAGTCTGTGAGCCAATCTTGACTTTTTCCTTGCCCCATTGTTAGGGTGAAGGACACCCCGTTTGATCGCTTTATCGATTTTGCCGTAAGCCTCAGATAATCGGGTCTGTACTTCTTGTTTTAATTCTGGGCTAGGATTAGCTGTATAGGCAGCTACAGCATTAATGTATTTCTTGATCAGCGTCTTGACTGCTGATTTGTAAGCTTTGTTACGCAGTCGGTTACGTTCTGCGATTTCGGCACGCTTGAGAGCAGACTTTGTATTCGCCACAGTCAATTCCAAAAATACTATTAATTATGTACACACACTACTAGACTTACTAATATAGCATCCAAATTGCCAATGTTATAATTTCCTAAAAAAATTCTGGGATTGAGTATGGATGAATAATCAATAGTTATTGTTCCACCCTTTCCTCTGTCTCCCTTAGGGACTTCCAGAAATTAAATTATTCATTAAATTTTGGGAGAGGAGATGACCGTTAGATTCTTCCTTCTCTGCTTCCCCTACTCACCCAAACGACGGGATATTTTTTTAGTTGGAAGTCCCTTACTCCTGCATTCCGTATTTCGTCAATTTAAGAAATACGTTAAAATATTCAGATACATCTAAGACTGCTACCTAACTTACCACAACCTGATTAAGCAATGTGATTGCCAAAAAATACAATCTTATACCCGTAAAGCGGATGTATTGTCAGAGGCAAAGAACTGTAAATAGCTAAATGTCAGGTATTTTCAAGTATAGAACCGATGTATCGTATCTATACACAAATTAACAACTACTGAAAGTTAGGAAAAGTAAGTAAAAATTATACTCAGACCGTACTCCCTGTAATCGACGAGATTAGGTGAATACACCACTTGCACTCAGCAAGTAGTGAAAATAAGGTCATAAGGGTAGGGGGAATGGCATAACTGCTTTTTGCTACTAGTCTACCGAGGCTTGTGGAACTGAGCAATTAAGTTTCCTTCTCAAGCAAACTATATGCTGGTAGTCTTGAGAGTATCAAAAAAATTCAGGTTAAGCTAGAGAAGAGAATTAGAGTCAGCTTGCACACCCCAGTGGGTCAAGAGCAATACTAAGTCTCAGGTGGCAATATTATAATTTTGGCATTGTCCTTACTCCATGCTGCGAATCATTACTCAGCAGGCAGACGTTAGAGCAGAACTACAACGGATCTGCGATCGCACCCATGACGAACAGGTGCTTCACAAAGAAGCAACGGTGCGGGAAGTTTTGCAAGCAGTGAAGCGCCAAGGCGACAAAGCTGTATTGCATTACACAGCCGAATTTGACAAACAAACCTTGAAAGCAGAAGAACTCCGAGTTACAGGCTCGGAATTAGATGCAGCCTATCAACAGGTGTCAAAGGAATTGCTTGATGCAATTCGGCTAGCTTGCCGCCAAATTGAAGCGTTTCATCGTCAGCGTGTACCGAAAAGCTGGGTGCATTTTGGCGACGATGAAGTAGTGCTGGGCAAACGCTACACCCCCGTAGATCGAGCCGGGTTGTATGTGCCTGGTGGCCGTGCCGCCTATCCCAGTACAGTGATAATGAATGCAATTCCGGCTCATGTTGCTGCTGTACCCCACGTGGTAATGGTGACACCACCAGGGCCAGGGGGTGCAATTAATCCCGCAGTCTTGGTAGCTGCCCAAGAAGCAGGGGTGCAAGAAATTTATCGCATTGGGGGCGCACAAGCGATCGCCGCTTTAGCCTATGGTACAGAAACGATTCCGAAAGTGAATGTAATTACTGGCCCTGGTAACATTTATGTCACCCTAGCGAAAAAACTTGTCTACGGCACTGTCGGTATTGATTCTTTGGCAGGCCCCAGCGAAGTGCTGGTGATTGCCGATGAAACCGCAAATCCGGTGCATGTAGCTGCTGACTTGCTAGCCCAAGCCGAACACGATCCAATGGCGGCAGCAATTTTGTTAACGACTGATGCTGCTTTGGCGAAAAACGTGCAATTAGCCTTGGAAAGACAGCTAGTAGATCATCCACGGCGAATAGACACAGAAAAAGCGATCGCTCACTACGGCTTGATTGTCGTTGTGGAATCGCTCGAAGCAGCAGCAGAACTCTCAAATGAATTTGCTCCCGAACACCTAGAATTAGAAATCAAAGACCCTTGGGCACTCCTACCACAGATTCGCCACGCTGGGGCAATCTTTTTAGGTTACTCAACACCAGAAGCCGTAGGAGACTATTTGGCAGGCCCTAACCATACCTTGCCAACTTCTGGCGCTGCCCGTTATGCTTCGGCATTGGGGGTTGAAACTTTCCTCAAGCACTCCAGTATTATTCAATACTCCCAAACCGCACTGCAAAATGTGGCTGGTGCTATTGATGTGCTAGCAACAGCAGAAGGTTTACCTTCTCATGCTGATTCAGTACGACGCCGAATTCAGCAAGAAGAATGATTTGGAATGCTTAATTTTTTTGTTACTAAAAGTTTGGATAGCGATACCTACGGTAAGCTACACTAACGCACACCATTTGCTATCCTACCTTCAACTTCCCTTTAAGCGTCCACAAGTCGGGCATTACCGACGGTAGTTTCTGGGAGAGAATTTTCCTTTCCCAGAAACTCGTGAAAAACTTCTCTAGCCCAGTCACTACAAGCCACTACTATAAAAGTGGGGTGAAACTGACCTATAGTATAGCCTCAACTATTCTCAAATATATATAAACAAATAAAAATCGGTTTGGTGTCGCCGCCGACGGATTTTGCTAGATACTTATGTAAAAGGTGTACTCTTTAGGAGGCGAGAGCGGTGCTAAATAGTATTTTGGTAGCTCTGGACGGTTCAGAAATTTCAGAACGAGTAATTCAGACTTTAGATAATTTGGCTTTGTCAAAAGATGCCAAGGTTATTCTTTGTCACGTGTTTCCTACGCCAGAGTCAGAAATGGAACTACCCGCCGATCGTCCTCAGCCAGAGTCGCCAACATTTTCTTATTTTCAGATTGAAAAACAACTGCAATCCTATCAAGAAAAGTTATCAATCACAAGTGAGTTAGAACTAGTAACTGGTGATCCTGCTGAAGAAATTATTCGTCTTGCCAATATTTATAAAACTGAGTTGATTATAATTGGCAGTCGGGGGTTGATGGGGATGAAGCGAATTGTTCAGGGTTCTGTCAGCAGTCAAGTTGTAGAAGAGGCTAATTGTTCAGTATTGGTCGTAAAACCAAGGTAAAATTTACAAGGGGAAGCAGAGTTTTTTGGTAGTGATGCCTGCGGCGGTAAACTACGCATTAAATTTCAAACTTTTCCACAGTTAGAATTGACAGTTGAACAAGTTTTGACAGCTGATTCTTAAAAATTGTTCTCTGTTTTTCTTTGGTTAGATAAATTACTTTTAAACCGCAGATACACAAAGTAGGACACCTGCATAGGAGGGTTTCCCGACTTGAGCAAAGTGTCCGTGGTACAGAGAGAAAAAAGATTTTTCCAGTCACCTTGAAAGGGCTAGTTCTAGATATAAGGAAAATCCCCTTCTACGTTCATTAGATTTAACGCCCTTGAGTTGCCAAAAACTGACGCAAGCTTAACAAACTAAGGGTTTGACCCAAATTTAAAGGCAAAATTGAAACTCCTTCCAAGCGGGACTGTACCCAACCTTCTCCCCAATACCATTCTTGGAACCCATCAATACCTCCGCTGAGTATCAGGCGGAGACAATTGGATTTGACAACGTTTACTTGATGATGAATCGTAACTGGCCCAGTCCAGGTTGTAAACTGGAATCCGGGAAGCAGTTCTTCTGGCATACCTGGCGCAAAGCGTTGTCCTAACAGCCATTTTTCTAGTTGCACAGGATGCACCAGACTGTCACGAATTGCATCTGTTGATGCTTCGATTTCGATCCGCAGTTGGCTTTGTTGAAAATTACCCAGCATTTTTATCAGATTACCTAAAGATGAGACATCGCTATTTCTAATTTAGTCATTAGTCATTAGTCATTGGTCATTTGCAAATAACTAACGAAGGAGAAACTGTATAATTGCATCGTCTAGAGGAAAAAACATTAGTCATTGGTCATTTGCAAATAACTAACGAAGTGCCCAATGCCCCAGGCCCCACTAAGTTACTTTTCTCGCAGCAGAGAACTTAGAATAGAAAAAGTCAACTTGTTAAGAAATGTAAGGTTATTCATGGCGGATCAGTTAATTCGTGCAACAGCAGCCGAAGGTGGAATTCGTGCCGTAGGTGTGATCACCACACGTTTAACAGAAGAAGTACGGCAGCGCCACAAGCTTTCTTATGTGGCGACGGCAGCATTGGGCCGGACTATGGCGGCAGGCTTGTTAATGGCTTCTAGTATGAAGCGAACCGGATCGAGGGTCAATGTCCGGGTAAAGGGCGATGGGCCTTTGGGTGGGATATTGGTAGATGCCGGCTTAGATGGTACTGTACGTGGATATGTCGGCAATCCATCTGTAGAATTGCCTCCTAATGCCAAAGGGAAGCTAGATGTTGGTGGTGCAGTGGGTGGTGGCTACCTCTACGTTGTGCGGGATATCGGTTATGGTTATCCTTACTCTAGTACTGTAGAACTAGTTTCTGGCGAAATTGGTGATGATGTAGCTCATTATCTGGTGAATTCCGAACAAACACCTTCGGCTTTAGTTTTAGGTGTGTTTGTGGGAGCAGCAGGAGTAACTGCGGCTGGAGGATTACTGATACAAATATTACCCAAAGCCGCCAGAGACGAAGCTCTAGTAGAAATTTTGGAATCACGGGTTGCCGGTCTAGCAGGATTTACGCCATTGTTGCAAGCTGGGAAGACTTTACCAGAAATCTTTGGCGACTTGTTGGGAGATATGGGGCTGGAAATCTTTTCCGAACGGCAAATGCTGCGCTTCCACTGTGGTTGTTCTTTCGATCGCGTTTTGGGGGCATTGAAGATTTTGGGAGAAGCTGAACTGCAAGATATGATTATTAAAGATAATGGTGCTGAAGCAACTTGCGACTTTTGCGGTAATGTCTACCAGGCAAGCAACGATCAGTTAGCTCAACTAATTGCCGATTTGCAAGCTGAATCTACTATTTCAGGATAAAGTATAAAATAGCACTGATTTTTTAGATTGATAATGGTACTCTGTGGAGAGAGATAATCAAAAAAGTAGCTTTTTAATCATGAGAAAGTTACTATGTCAACAATGGAATTATCGATCTAAAACAGAGCGCTATTCAATTATTTTGGTGTGAGAGATGACAGAGCGGGATATTCCAGACAGTTGGTCTTCAGCCAGTGGAAGAGAGCCAGATCAAAACAAAAGATTATCCCGAACAGAGCAATTCGGTGAAACTCAGCCATTTGATGCCCCTGCTACTGGTTCTAACTCCAAGTCAGTGAAGCGGCGAAAAAAAAACCATAAGAAAGGATTACCTATAGATAGTAATTCAAAAGAAACAGCCCAAATCAGTAATAATTCTGATAAATGGCCACGCTGGATGAAAAGCTGGACATTGTGGCTAGTACTATTAATGTTGATTCCCGGCAGTGTAGGATTCTTGGCAATGGCAATGCTATTCAAGTTGCCAGCTGCTCCTAATTGCCCCTCAATTTTCTGGCCTCTAGCTAGTGCTTCTGTGCGGTTACACTGCGCTCAGTTGGCGGCTTCTAAGCAAACAGTCAACGACCTATTGCAAGCGATCGCTCTGGTGAAGCAACTACCACAAAATCACCCGTTGCATGGAGAAATTAATCGTTTCATCGAAGAATGGTCGCGGGATATTTTGAAGCTAGCTGATGAAAGTTTCCAAACAGGGAATTTAGAAGAGGCGATCGCTACTGCTAAGAAAATACCCGAAGATGTAGCAGCTTATAAGTTAGTCGATGAACAAGTTGGTAAATGGGAGTTAATTTGGTCAAAGGCAGAAACAACATACAACAGTGCGATCGCCGAAGTCAAGGAACGACGCTGGCAATCGGCCTTTATGTTATCTGCTAAAATGCTACGCGTAGACAATCAATATTGGGCGGGTACTAAATACGACCAATTGAATCGTCTAATTGCCGCAGCGCGCGAAGATGGCGATAAGTTAGGCAAAGCCGAAAGTTTAGCAAATAGCAAAGTAGTCGATAATTTATTAGAAGCAATTAAGTTAGCCGAGTCCATTGGGCAAGAAAGTTACCTTTACCAAAAAGCTCAACAAGCAATTCCGGCATTTGGACACCAAATGCTGGAATTGGCAAAGGCAAAACTAGATAAGAAAGATGCGGATGAAGCGCTGAATATTGCTAGGCAAATACCGGAAAGTACGAAACTACAAGGTGAAACCGATGACTTTATTGCCATAGCTGACGCCAAAAGGAGTGCTTGGATCGGTAACGTTTCTGGTTTACAGGCAGCGATCGCTCAAGCACAACAGATTTCTCCTTCCAGACCAGTGTATAACGAGGCGCAGCAACTAATCGCTCGTTGGCAGCTGGAAATTGAAGATGTTGCCAATCTAGAAAAAGCGAGAATATTGGCTAGCCAGGGAACAGTGCCTAATTTAACAGCAGCGATCGCCCAAATACAGCTGATTCCTGCTAGTAATCCCAGGGCCTCAGAAGCCAGGCAAGAGATGGATCGCTGGAATGCCCAAATAGAAACAATTGAAGACCAACCTTACTTAGACCGCGCCGAACAGATCGCAATATTCGACGATATTAACTCCTTGCAAGCTGCGATCGCTCAGGCTAGCGAAATTCGTAGAGGTCGTGCGTTATATCCAGAAGCACGGAAAAAAATTCGTACTTGGGTCGGAAAGATTCAACGAATTCAAGACCAACCCTACTTAGATCAAGCACAAGAACTGGCTCAGAGTGGAAATCTCACCGCCGCCATCAACGCAGCTCAACAAATTGCTTCATCAGGAAGGGCGCTTTCTGGGGACGCACAAGCTGCAATCAATGATTGGGAAGGGCAAATCCGCACTAGAGAAAACTGGAAAAAAGCCCAGGAAGTGGGGGCGGCTGGCACTCCAGAAGCCTTGGTTGAGGCAATACGATTAGCAGATCGCGTTTCCAACAATAGCAT
The DNA here is from genome assembly GCF_036916655.1 of Nostoc sp. Classification (GTDB taxonomy): domain Bacteria; phylum Cyanobacteriota; class Cyanobacteriia; order Cyanobacteriales; family Nostocaceae; genus Nostoc. Next base: position 117,232 of record NZ_JBALFY010000024.1, on the reverse strand, counting down.
CTTACGTATGGATGCGAATCAGGCTATTGACCAATGGAGTCAGCAATTGTTAGAAATAGCACGCTCTCAAGGTCAGTCTGATATTGCTAGAGGCATTGACATTGCCAAATCGATTCCACGCGGTAGTGCTGCTTACAGTGCAGCACAAGAGCAAATTAAGGCTTGGCAGGATTTTCTCAATCCTCAGCCGAAACCTCAGCCTCAGCCTGAATCTCTACCATTTCCTCAATCAACAACTACTAATGGGCAGTAATATACAACATTTTTCATTTGATTGAACTGTAGTAGTTTGTCAATAAATGATTGATGGATAAATTCTTTATAGAGACGCCAATTTATCGCGTCTCTCTAACCGTCAAAATAATTTGACAGACTAGTACCGCAAGTTTGAGAAAATCAATAAGCAAAACAAGATTGGATCTAAGCTGAAGCGATTTCTACTTAGTCTTCAATCGCGCCTGCTTTAACCATCGCAATCAGAGTTTGATGGGCATCTTCCGCATCTGTTAAAACACGATCAAACTGGATGCGAACTGGTACAGCTTCTCCATTAACTTTTGCTGTTAAATCCATACCCTGTACATCAATTGACAGCATTTCGGCTGCACTCGCATCTGTAACACCGCCAAAAGCTTTAGCATAAATCACTACAGCATCAGCGTGATCGTCATTCATGTGCTTGCAGATGCGCGAACTAATTTCAGTAGAGAAATCCTTAGACATTGTGAAATTGAAAGTGATGAATATGGCAAGAGCCTAAATTTTGGCCAAGTAGTTCAAATTAGCAGAAAAAATTAGTCTTAAGCCATCGTTATTATAAGTGATATCTGAAAAACAACTGCCCTTGTATATATTTGATAAGTTAAGTTTATTACCCGTACAAGAATTAAAATAAAATAAACATTATCCAGTATTTTTACCTTCTATTACGGAAAGCAGACAGCGTAAACTGTAGCAGAAGTATTAGCCAAACTATTGTAGCTAAGAGACAATGAGCGAAACTAGCCCCAGACGAATTGTAATTGGGGATGTGCATGGACACTATGAAGGCTTAATGACATTGTTGGAGGCGATCGCCCCCACGTCAGAGGATCAAGTCTATTTTCTGGGAGACTTAATCGATCGCGGGCCTCATAGCGCACAAGTAGTTAATTTTGTCAAACGAAATAACTACCCATGTTTACTGGGAAATCACGAGCAGATGTTATTAAACATTCTGACCAATGAAAGGACTTCTTCTTCGACGATGCAAGCATGGCTGTATGGTGGAGGGCAAGCTACTGTAGCCAGTTACCAAGAAGCTCCAATTCCTGACGACCATCTGGATTGGTTAAAAGCTTTGCCTACATATATTGACTTGGGGGATATTTGGTTAACTCATGCTGGTGTTGACCCTTCCAAGTCGGTGACAGAACAAACAGCCGATGAACTGTGCTGGATACGAGAGGAATTTCACAGTATTGAAAAACCCTACTTCCCAGATAAGCAAATTATTATCGGTCACACTATTACCTTTACCCTCCCTGGCGTTTCCCCTGGAAAACTAGCACAAGGACAGGGATGGCTAGACATAGATACTGGCGCTTATCATCCCCGTAGTGGTTGGTTGACCGGATTGGATGTCACAAATCAGTTGGTTTATCAAGTTAATATCTTTAAAAACTATGTTCGTACCCTACCTTTAGAAGAGGTTTTAATTACCGTTGATCCAGCTAAAATCAAAGTTGATCGCCGCAATCAGAATTGAGAGTGGGGAGATAAGAGAGCAGGGGGAGCAGAGGAGGCAGAGAGGCAGAGGAGGTAAGGGGAATAACCAATCCCCATGCCCAATTCCCAATTCCCTCAAGACCCCACTAATGGTCGAATATTAGCTTTATAACTAGCATTATCCAAGCCATATTTTTCATTACTAGGTTGAGAGTTAATTGCACGTCTGAGGGCATCAATGCGATCGCTAGTTCCGGGGTGTGTACTCAAAAATGTCGGCGCAGAACCACCCTTTTTCAGTAGCTTTTGCATGAAAGAGACCATTGCAGACTGGGCATAACCAGTACGTGTCAAAGTTCGTAGTCCTCTTTGATCGGCCTCAAATTCATTTTGACGACTGCGTGGTAAGTCTCGCGCTAACTGTACACCAATTTGCACTGCTGAATTCCGATCTAAGCCGGCAGCTGTTAATAGACCACTTTCGAGAGCTTTTTGCTGCATCTGCTTGACTACGTGTTTTCCGCCAATGTGGCCAATTTCATGGGCGAGTACACTTGCTAATTCCGCTTCATTGTCTGCGGTTTTCAGCAAACCTGTGTGGACATATACATAGCCGCCCAAGGTCGCAAAGGCGTTAATAGAGTCATCCTGAACTATCTGGAAAGTATAGGGGAGATTGGGGCGATCGCTATTTACTGCTAAACGCCGACCAACTTGTTCTACATAACGATTAACTTCGGGATTGCGGTAAAGCCGGACTTGACTGCTGACTAATTCCTGATTAATCTGCTTACCAAGATCAACTTCTTGATTAGGAGATATATTAGAAAGCTGAAATGCCTGAAAACCTTGGAGTAGAAGAGGCAAGAAATCTAAAGTTCTTCCAGGCAAGGGTGTACTTAGGCATAGACTCAAGGCAACTACCACCGAAATTAGGGGATAAAACCAGCGACGCCGCCACACACGGTAATTTGTAACAAAACCTTTCCAGTTGAACATAATACGCTCTGAAGATTATTTCGGGAGAACATAAAATAATGGGACAAATTATGAGACGAATTTAAAGTATTCTAAGTTGCATTCTTAACTTCAGCCCAAAGGAGTTGTTATACAGATAATTCTTAGGCAAATCTACCGAACTGCGGGGGACTAGTGATTCTCTCTAAAGATAGGCTTAAACACTAGATTTTACTTTTTAGCTGCGTCAGTCTTAACAAGTAAAAGTTTGAGGGTTAGCTGCCGCTCCTTGGAACTTACGAACTCGTGATAAACTGTCGCATAACCGCAACCCCCGGATGCTTTGAGTTATTACCAAATAGGGAAAATTGCCGTTCCCATCGAAAACCTTCTTGCTACAATCAATTACTTCGCTATTACCTCGGAAAAGTTTTTATGGCTATTTTAGATTCCAAAGGTCGGTTGTTTGGCAAAATAAACCTCCTAGATTTAGGTGCTGCACTGGTAATTCTGCTAGTGATATTTGGCATCTTTGTCTTTCCTGGCACTTCTGGTTCTGTTGCCCAAGTTGGTGCGAAAACAGTACCCATTGAAGTAGATTTAGTAGTTCGTGGTTTGAATGTACGTGACCCAGAAAAATTAATCGATAATGGTTTGAAAAAAGGCGGAAAAACTAATGTAATTATCCGCAACCAACCCTACGGACAGATTGAGATCAAATCTATTCAACAGCTACCTAGAACAGTCAATGTTTTCCAACCTGATGGCACTGTCAAAGAACTTCCAGATCCCAAGACCAACAATTATAGTACAGATTTTCTTTTGACTTTAGATGGCAAAGCCCAAGTTACTGAAAGCGGGCCAGTTTTGGGTAACAGTAAAGTAAAAATTGGGATGCCATTTGAGTTAGAAGGCTTTAACTATAACTTCAATGCAACTGTCATTGATATTAGATTAAAAGACAAATAGTACTCTCACTTTTTTTGATACTATTTTCTTTAGTAATCCTATTTGATTTGTGAGAATTAAAACCCGCAGCTCCCCGACTTCTTTAAGAAGTCGGGGATTTTATTTATCACCAATAATTCAGGATGACTATATACCCTGAAACCACGAGGGGAGTTTTGATCCTGTTAAGGGACTTCCAAGAAATAAATTATCCAATCTTGTGGGGTGGGTATCTTGCCCGCACAGTCTATAGGGCGGGCGAGACGCCCACCCCACAATAAATAGTTGGATATTTTTTTATTTGGAAGTCCCTAATTAAGCAGAGGCAAAAATTTGCGAATTAGACCGATTGTCACTGCTGGCAATTCTAACTGTGGTGTTAATCCGACATCTTCCAACTGTTGAAAAAATCGGATTGCTTGGGGATTGATTTCGGCAAGGCGGCGACCAATTGAAGGCGCTGTAAACTCTGACTGTTTTCCCCAAATAATGGCAGTGGGAGTCGTCAACTGTTGAATGTAAAGGGATAAGTCAAAGCATAAATCGCCACGTACAAAGGATAGTGCTGCATACTCAGCATTAGGCTGTTGGGCAGATTGTAAATAAGCATCTACAATTTCCTGGTAGACTCGATTGGATTTGGCAAATTGCCGTTGCTCTAAGAAACCGCGAATACCACCACTAGTAGCAATTCCAGTGCTGTAAAGTAAACGATCAACAACGGGAACACTAACTAACTGGGCAAAAAAGCTCCGGGAGTAGTCTTCGCCAAAGTCGGAAAGTCCGGCGGGGGTGGTAAGAATTAAAGACTTGAATAAATCAGGATGATCTGCTGCTACTCGAATTGTAAATGCTGCGGTCAAAGAAGAAGCGATCGCTGTTACTGGCCCAGTACAAGTCTGCTCGAAAAACTCCCGAATCGTCGTCAAATAATCTTCAATTTTATAACTCCGTGGCGGATGCTCAGACCTACCCCAACCGAGCAAATCTGGCGCAATCACCCGATATTCAGCAGCAAAAGCTGGATAAACTTTCGACCACTCATAAGCAGAAGATCCACCACCAAAGCCGTGCAGAAATACCAAAGTTTCTCGATCGTCTTTGGCAGTCACATCGCCCTCCCAAGGCGCTCCAGCAGCAGTATAATATACCGTCCTACCTAGTGAGGTATTTATGGAGCGTTGTTCAAATCCCAGTGGTTGAAACATAAGTATTCTTTGTTAACTGTAGTGATTAGTTGGCATAAGTGAAAAAAGAAACTTGGGATGCAGGGATACAAAGAAAATATTTGATTATTTCTCTATATCTACGCATCTTTCTTCCCCGCCTCTTCTTTAGTCACTTTGGATGTTTACGTGTTTAGTTCAAACTTCGTGGTCATTGTTATTATCTACGAACCAATCACCTAAGACTTCTTGCCACAGTCAGATTAAGTAGATATAAAATTACTAGATTACTTGTAAAGATTGGGTGATTTTTTTTCATGACAAAAAGCAACTTAACGTTGAAAATACTGTTTTATAAGGCTTTTTCATGGTAGCTAGTATCACTCAAGCCTGAATTTAGCATAAGTTTTTATGGTAATCTATCAGAAAACCGATAAATAATTTTGAGCGTCAACAATAGTAAAAACGCTTGTTTTAGTAAGCTATTAATCCTACTTCTATATGATGTGGAAAAAATAGTATTTAATGTATAACTAATCTGATTATTATCTAAGTAATGGTAAGGCGGGATGTCATGGTAAAGCAGGCTACTCTTCAATCAAATAAACTACTAACGATTGAAGACGCTAAATTTGCACTTGACAACTTTAGTATACAAAACGAAATTAAAGCTTCAGCTTGGCGTGGTCAGGTCGAGCTACCTATTGATGCTGCGAGAGTTACTGTACCTACTTGTATTTCTTTAGACTTAGAAGACTTGAAGTGTTTTGAAGCAGTAGAGCGGCAATATGAAGGTTGGGGAGTTATTTTTCATAATTCTCTAGCAATACAGCCATCAAATCCAGCCTTTCCAACCTATTCAGGGCTAACAGTTTTAATGGGAGCGCCCAAAAGCGGATTTTTAGAAGCTACTTTTTTGCGTCCGGTTAATTCGGTTAGCGCCTTTGTCACTAGTTCGCAACGGCTAGTGCTTTCCGCCTACGATCGCGATGGGCAACTGCTTGGTCAAACTGTACTACCAGCCTCTAATCTTGCCAACTCAGACTCGGCAATTTCCCCTAATACCTTATTATCTATCAATGTGAATAACATTTACAGCGTTACCTTCTGTGCTTTTGATGGTCAATTCACCCTTGATAACTTTTGTTTTTGTCTTTAATTAAGACTTACGTACAAGATGCCCTTGCTCTGAGCCGTTGAAAATGGTATCTTAGTTTGCGCTGTGCTGTACTAGTACAACACGGCGTAAATAAACCACTCATTCCAAATCAATGAAACGCTTACGCTATATTCATTTTTAATTTTTAATTCCGCCTTGCGGCACTAGTCTACTGTCCGTCTATCAAACCAGACATTTTGTGGTTTTAACCTTCATTCTTTCTTCATCCATAGTAAAACTTATACAATAAGTAATTTCGTAATCAAGTAGGTAAACACTGTGGCACAGGCTTCGTCTTCTTGGCAGCAATTGATCAACCAGATCCCCGACTGGAACTGGTCGCTGACAAAATTCAAGACAAAGGGAGCCATAAAGCAGCAAACATTTAGGCGCTTCTCTGGGCCTGGGGGCTTTCTTGGGTTCTTGACAATCGTCATCGCCATGTTGTTGTGGAACTGGAAACTGCTATTGGCTCTCTTAATCGGCATTGGGGTAATGGTATTGGTTTACTCAATGCAGGAGTGGAATTGGCAGTTACGCTGGTCTAAAATACGTAATTTCTTAAACAGTTCAAATCGTCGCTTGGCCTTAGCAGTCATCAGTGGTGGTATTGCTACTGTTAGCACTTACATGGCAGCGGCAATATGGGTTGACTCTCATAGTCACTGGATTGCTGCTGGTGCGATCGCCCAAGGTGTGGGAACCCTGTTAACTTTAGTTTTATTGGTATGGCAAATTGTCAACTTCTATGAAAATCGCCAAGAAGACCACCTAGATCAGTTATTGGTCAATTTAACAGAAAAAGATCCATTGAAGCGGTTGATTGCCCTACGTCAACTAACTAAATTGATCAGCCGTAAGCGGGTTGATTCTTCAGTGCAACAAGATATTGTCGAATGCTTGCAACTCCTACTTCGTCGAGAAGAAGAAGTTGCGATTCGAGATGCAGCTTTTAAGAGTTTACAAGCTTGTGATGACCTCCGGTCGGTCGGAGACCATCGCCTACAAGTTTTACCTCCCAAAACAGCAACAACTTTCACAGCCGTATCGGCAAAAGTCAAACACCACATTTATTAGTTATTTGTCATTTGTCCTTTGTCCTTTGCAAATGAACAATGACCAATACTTCTCTACGAAAGACTAGAGACTGCGCCAACGACTACGCTCAGTACAAGCGACTAATGACTATTTTCGAGACAGCCTTCCATTGCGGACTTGCACTACCGGATGATTGCATCGGCGTACCAATTGTTCATCGTGGGTGGTAACAATTACCGTAGCCCCAAAGGAATTTAACTTCTGGAGAATCTGGATCACTTGCCAGGAATTATCTGGATCGAGATTTCCAGTAGGCTCATCCGCTAACAGTAGCGGTGGTGTACCAACGATCGCACGGGCAATACTCACCCGCTGTTGCTCTCCCCCAGACAACTGATCTGGAAAGCAGTCAGCTTTACTCAGTAAACCTACCAGCTTTAAGGTTGGTTCTAAACGTCGTTGAATTTCTTTACGGGTATATCCTTGAGCTTGCAGCACAAAAGTGACATTTTCTGCTACTGTTCGTTGGGTAATGAGTTTGTAGTCTTGAAATACAATACCAATCCGTCGCCGCAATAATGACAAGCGATCGCCCCGCAAATCCGCTACATTACATTCATCAACAATTACTTCTCCCTGTGTAGGCAACTCCTGGCCATAGAGCAATTTTAAGAGCGTTGATTTACCAGAACCACTTGGCCCTGTAATAAACAGAAATTCTCCCTTTTTCACTTCAAGATTCGCATTCAACAAGGCATGAGTGCCGTTAGCATAAGTCTTGGTTACAGATTGTAATAGCACCTTTGCAGTACTATTACCACCGTGCTGTTGAGTTTTACTATCTTCTCTATGAAGGGATTTGTCTTTCTTAACTTGAGTTGTTAATACTGGCATTGTTAAATTTTCCTCATACCCACAACCGAACAGCTTGGTGTCTCAGATGTGACATTCTTCTCAAAATAAGGATTCCCAGGTTTCGCCTGGGAATTTAAATTCAACAAAGAAAATTTAAAACTTTTTGAAGACCTTAATACTAACTAAGTAAGAACACTCAGAATTCAGAACTCAGAATTCAGAACTCAGAATTCAGAACTAATTGCACCCCTTGCAGTCAAACGATAAACAAACGCTTTCACTGCAAATGCCGGCAAAGCCAACATCCGCCGCCAGCGCCAAGGTTCTTGATAAAGGCGATACAACCATTCCAAATTATTATTTCCTAACCAGGCGGGAGCGCGAGTTTTGCTTCCTGACCAAATATCAAAACTGCCACCAACACCAATCCAAATTGCTTGAGGACACAAATGGCGGTTTTCGGCAATCCATAATTCTTGACGTGGCACTCCCAAACCGACAAAAATCACTTGTGGCTGCAATTGAGCAAGAGTTTGTCGTAATTGCGCTTCTTCTTCTGGAGAATGGTAGCCTGAGTGAGTGCCTACTATACTTAAATCTGGAATTTGCTGCTGCCAAAAATCTGCCGTTTTTGCAGCGACTCCAGGCGCTCCTCCATAGAAAAATATCTTTGCTCCTGTCTTCTGTTGCCCAAGTTCTTGCAAAAGCTTTTCTGCTAATTCAATCCCTGGAAAACGCTGCACTTTTTGCCATAACAGCCAGCGTAAATACAGAACAACCCCGGCTCCATCTGGAATCACGAGTTCAGCATTTTTAATGACCTGAGCTAATAATTGATTTCGCTCTGCCTGCATAGTCATTTCTGCATTGAGCGTTACTACATGAGTTCCTTTGCCTGCACGCAGGCATTCTAACAACCAGCCTGGATAGTTAGCCATCACATGAACTGGTATTCCCAACACTGAAAATGCTTGATTGCCGTTAGACATAGCCGATTATTGAGTAATCCTCACACCAGATTTTGCATGAATGTTAAGTTTATCAAATTTTTTATATTAGAACTTTGACAAGGATTGACACCCCATTGTCCTGCAAGAATAGAAAGCATAATTAAACTAATTAGTTTTGGGCGCTTGTACTTGGGCTGAACCAGTCCAACTTTTATTGTTAAAGTGTAATATTCACTCAGTATAAAACGCTCGACTCACAACTCTGGTTCCGGGAACAGAAGTCCCCACTATACTACTTGCGGTTAGTGTGGGAGTATGTCACAAAACTCGACTTTATGGTTAAGGTAGTGTAACGGGCTGAAGTTGGCTATGAGTAAAATTCGTATCGCTTTAATTGAAGATCATGACCTAACTCGTGTAGGTATTCGGACAGCACTACAGCAAAAGGATGAAATTGAAGTTGTAGGTGAAGCTGCCAATGCTGCTGAAGGGCTAAAGATGTTAAAAATGGTACGACCAGATATTGCCATTGTAGATATTGGTTTACCAGATAAGGATGGCATTGAGTTAACACGGGAGGTAAAATCTACTACTAATGGGCAGCAGCTACTTACAAAAGTTTTAATTTTGACGCTGCGGGATAACAAAGAAGCCGTGTTGGCTGCTTTTGCTGCTGGTGCAGACTCTTACTGTATGAAAGATATCAAATTTGATAATTTGCTGGAAGCAGTACGAGTAACTTACAATGGCAACGCCTGGATCGATCCAGCGATCGCTCGGATTGTATTACAACAAGCGCAACAAAATCCCCAAAAGTTGGAATCGGCTTTTGTTGGTACTAAAACTATTGCCTCTAACCCTGATTCTCTTGAGAATCTGGAAGGAATTCAACCTTACACCCTGACAGAAAGGGAATTGGAAGTGTTACAGTTGATTGTCGAAGGTTGTAGTAATGCAGTAATTGCGGAAAGACTTTACATCACAGTTGGCACTGTTAAAACTCACGTTCGCAATATTTTGAATAAGCTATGTGCCGATGACCGTACCCAAGCAGCAGTCCGCGCCTTGCGTTCTGGGTTAGTTGGATAAATTTAATTTTGGTGTGGAACAATTGAGGATAATCAAGGGAAACTTACAACTTTGAGAAAGTTATATTTTCAAAGTGAATGGCTTCTCTGATTTTCTGTTATTTATCAGGTGGGATAAACATCATACTATCTCGCCATTCAAATATGTGAAAAAAAAAGTCAAATATGGCTGAGAATGGGGCGGAAAAACTTAAGCTCATGGTGGTAGATGATGAGCCGGATAACTTAGATTTACTCTACCGCACTTTTAGGCGAGATTTTCAAGTATATAAAGCCAATCATGCCTTTGGCGCTATGGAAATCTTAGATCAATTTGGCGAGATGGCGGTGATTATTTCTGACCAAAGAATGCCAGAAATGAATGGGACTGAATTTTTTAGTCGCACCGTAGAACGCTTTCCAGACACGATTCGGATTTTGTTAACTGGTTTTACTGATGTCGAAGATTTGGTTGATGCGATTAACTCTGGTCAGGTATTCAAGTACATTACTAAACCCTGGAATCCTGAACGGCTTCGGGGCTTAGTTGAGCAAGCTACTGATACATATCGCCTAGTTAAGAAGCGCACCCAAGAGTTACGTCGGGCCCTACGGCGAGAATCCTTGGTGAATGCGGTGACAACGGCAATTCGGGAGTCTTTAGACTACGACAGTATGCTACAAAAAATTGTCGCAACTATTGGAGAAGCATTTGAAGCTACCAGTTGCTTACTCAGACCAGTAGAGGGCGATCGCCTGATACAAGACAAGTTCTTCTACCACGATCCCAAATCTCCTGTATCTGATTGTTTGTTTGACCCCAGTATTTTAATCGAAAAAGTCCTGGAAACCCGACATTATCAACTTGCTCAAGATGTATACGACGGTAATCCTTGTCACCATCTGGTTGTACCACTGAGCTATCAGCAGCATCTATTAGCTGTGCTGGCCCTGCACCAATGGGGAGGTGATCGCCCTTGGGAGGATGAAGACATCCAACTGATTGCAGGTGTTGCCGAACAAGCAGCCTTGGCCCTTTCTCAAGCAAAACTCTACCAGCGCCTCCAAGAAAAACAACAGCAGATTCACACTGAGTTAGAAGTGGCTCGCCAAATTCAATACAATTTGCTACGCCAAACTTTACCTGACATCAAAGGGGTGAAGGTGCAAGCTTGCTGCTATCCGGCGCGGGAAGTGGGAGGCGATTTTTTTGAAGTGTTTGTCCATCCCAAAGGCGATTTGTGGTTGGCGGTGGGTGACGTTTCTGGCAAGGGCGTCCCAGCAGCTTTATTTATGGCTAGTATTATTTCAGTTTTGCGCCGAGAATTATCTCAAGAAACGCCAGCAGAGCCGAATGTGGTCATGGAGAACCTCAACCACGCTCTCAGCGAAGATTTAATTAGCAACAATTATTTTATCACTCTTGTGTTAGCTTGTTATACCCCTAGCACAAAGGAACTCGTGTACACTAATGCCGGTCATATCTATCCACTATTATGGTCACGCGGTTCGACTTTAGCCGACAATCCCAATTACCTCAAAGTCCGTAGCGTTCCTTTGGGGATCTTGCCGAAGTGGCAGGCACAATCGGGTCGCTTGGTTCTCGCTACTGGAGACACATTGTTACTAGCCAGCGATGGAATTACAGAAGCAATGGTATCAAGTAGTCCTGATTCATCAGTAAAAACTGTGCCTGGGGTTGAACCAGAGAACCGTTCTATGCTGAATCAAGATGGTCTTTGGCAACTCCTACAACAAGAGCAACAACCACTTTCTCTTAACCATTTACTAGCTCGCATCCAGGCAGATAATCACGTTCAAGAAGACGATCAAACTATACTTTCGCTGGAGATTTTGTAAGTCATGAAAAGTGAGCTTCATGTACCAAGTGACTTGAATTTTCTGAATATTGTCGAAAACTGGTTGCTGGGATGTTTGAAAATTCAACTAGGAGAATCTGTGGATTGGTCGCGGCAATCAAGTCGTTTGAGACTGGCTTTAGTGGAAGCCTATTCAAATGCAGTCCGTCATGCTCACAGGGATAAACCAAATTTACCGATTTTACTACGTTTGGAAGTGCAAGATCGGGATCTTGCCCTAGAAATTTGGGACTACGGCGAAGGTTTTGATATGTCTAATTACTACGCTCCAAATCCTATGGAAAAACAAGAAGGTGGTTATGGTTGGCTGATTATGAATCGTCTTATGGATAAAGTCGATTACAAGTTGCAGATTAATGGTGCTAACTGTCTCAAGTTAGAAGCTACTTTACCTGAATTAGTCCAATAAACGAAAGTTACTATTTTTCAAGTCATTTTATTTCAGAATTCAGAATGGGCTAAACGCCCCGCTATCGCTAACAGGAGTCAGAATAAAGCTATAAGTTTCGTTTGACTGGGTGATAACAACGCGCAAAGCGAGTCCGCTAGTATCTGAATATTCGACACGTTAAAACTCATTACTTTTTAATGGGGATTCCTCTTGCCTCCTACTGGCGTGACAAGCAAAAAAATAGCGCTTAAGTTAATAAGCTAAAAAATATCTAATTTGCATAATCAAATTGAATATAACTATTGTGGGGTGGGCATCTTGCCCGCCCAGTATATGCAATTTAAATATGCAGCAGCTTATTTGCTATTTTTCACGACGTAAAGAAATTAACTCTTTGGGGGAAGCTAAAAGTTTGATTCTAGTATATGAAATTTGGTGTTGTTGATTGAGGATAAATAGCCACAATACATTCACACTACACCACGAAGTTTGTGCTTTGCCTCCGATCTGGATTTGGATCGTAGCATTTTCTAAAGTCTCGGCTATTCCTGAGTTGGGGTAAGCTTTAACGCCTTGACCTTCTTGTTTTAAATAGGCTGCGATCGCATCTGCCCCCACAATATCAGATTCAAATGGTGGACGCATCACACCATCTACCGCAAATAAGGCAGCAGTCGCTTCAAATTCGCCTGCATTTAAGGTTTCAAAATAACGCAGTACAGTTGCTTCTGTAATTCCCTGAATCTGGAATTCAGCTTTCAATTGCGCTGGGGATATAAATTCAGCAGAAGTCATAAAATTACCTGTATTATGTTAACTAAATATTAATTTCAGTACAAAAATATGTGAAAAGAAAGCTGCTGTTGAGATAGATTGCTACATATTGGTAAATCTTCCCCACGATGGAAGTCTTAAGAGTGGCTATATGTAAAGGAAGTAATAAATCTTAATCAAAAGTATTGACTACATAATGTAGACTAAAATCGCCTTTGGTTAGGCAAAATCCAAATAAAAAAATGAATCACTATTCCGTAACAAGCAGCAGTCTGGTGAAAGAAAAAGCCAGCGAGTTGGGCTTTCACAAAGTTGGAATTGCTGCTGTAGATAGGGTAGATGCCACAGAAGCGCAGAGGTTACAAGCATGGATTGAACTGGGTTATCACGCCGATATGAAATGGATGGCTAACCCAAAGCGTCAGGATATCCGCTTAGTGATGCCAGAAGTGCGATCGCTAGTGTGTGTGGCGCTGAATTACTACACACCACATCAACGTCCTGAAAGTGAGGAATACGCCAAAATTTCCCGTTATGGTTGGGGAAGAGATTACCATAAGGTGATGCATAAAAAACTTAAGCAGTTATCTATGTGGCTAGAATCTCTTGATGCCGCCGTAAGAGCTACTTATTATGCAGATACCGGCCCAGTGCAAGATAAAGTATTGGCTCAACAAGCCGGAATTGGTTGGATTGCCAAGAATGGTAATGTTATTACACGGCAATATGGATCTTGGGTATTTTTAGGAGAAGTATTGACCAACTTGGAATTAGAGAGCGATCGCCCGCATACAGAACACTGTGGTAGCTGTACTCGTTGTCTTCAGGCTTGTCCTACAGGTGCAATTACTCAGCCTTTTGTTGTAGATGCTAATCGCTGCATTGCCTATCATACCATTGAAAATCGCGCCGAGGAATTGCCACAGACAATCACACCTCATTTGCAAGGCTGGGTTGCTGGCTGTGATATTTGCCAAGATGTTTGTCCTTGGAATCAACGTTTTGCCCAAACAACTGATATTGCAGAGTTTCAGCCCTATCCTGGGAATATTGCTCCCAAGCTGCTAGAATTAGCCCAAATCTCAGATCGGGAGTGGGATAAACAATTTCGAGCATCTGCCTTGCGGCGGATTAAGCCAGAAATGTTACGACGAAACGCCCTAGCTAATCTTGACGCATCTAGACAAAGAATGACCCCGAAAGTAATTATTTTTGATTTTGATGGCACTATTGCTGATACAGTAGATGCGCTTGTAAGTATTGCTAATCGTCTAGCTTTAGACTTTGGTTATAGACATATACATCCAGAACAATTAGCCTTTCTCAAGAACTTAACATCTAGGGAAATTATTAAGTACTCTGGAGTTTCTCTATTTAAAATACCTTTTCTAGTTAAAAAAGTTAAAGGAGAATTAAAAAACAAAATTCCAGAATTAAAGCCAATTCCAGGAATTAAAGAAGCATTAACAGAACTCCAAAATCAAGGATATAAACTAGGTATTATCACTTCTAATTCTAAAGAAAATGTTACGCAATTCCTCACAATCAATGATTTAAATCATCTATTTGATTTTATCTACTCAGGAATTACAATTTTTGGCAAAACAACGATTATTAATAATGTATTGCGGCAAAAGCAACTCAAACCGCAAGAAGTTATTTATGTTGGAGATGAAACCAGAGATATAGAAGCATCAAAGAAAGCCAATATCCAAGTGATTGCAGTTACTTGGGGCTTTAACTCAGCAGAAGTACTCGCCAAGCAAAATCCAGATTATTTAATTGAGCGACCTAGTGAATTACTAGAAGTGATGAATAGTGGTTAATTATAGCGCTTACCATTCAGATGAGGTACAAGATTACATCGCAAGGTGTGGGGGCATTGTCCGCCGGAAATTGAAATTCCCGCCTCATAGCTAAAGTCATCTGAAGATGACTAAAAGTCTCCAGTCTACTTCAGTAGACTTAAGCTATTAGCCACAGAATTTATTCTCTGGCAGGCGACGAAGCCAACAGTTAAGCAAAAAGAAACTTTTGGCAGATTGATTTAGTACTGAAAATCCTTCACTTTTTAATTGCCGACAATTGCCACATTTTCCAGAAATAACTAGAAATCCAATTGGTAATAATATGAGCGACAATTGGTACTAATAAGTTGCCCGTGAGCAGGGCGCTATATGCCAATATGATGCCGACAATTGTTGCCCAAATCACATAAGGCCATTGTTGCGAGCCGCTAAAATGCAAGATGCCAAAGCAAAGACTCGATACAATTACGGCTGTAAGATCAGAGCCTAAAGCTGGCAGCATCACACCTCGAAATAATAATTCTTCGCTTAACCCCGGTAGTAACCCCAGCCAGATTAAATCTGGTAAAGCTAAAGGCTTCAGCACCACTTCTAGGTAATAATCTGCACTTTTACGATAGGCACTCCATAGGCGGTAAGTTAAGCCACTTAACGCAGTGATGACAAACCCTAGCCCTATGCCCAACAGCAACTCTCTTTGGTTCAAGTCCCAAGAAAATAGGGAAAAGTTGCCAAAATATAACGAGAGTTTGGCGACTATCAACAAAATGATTGCAGTCGCTCCCATCGCCCCAAGTATTTGGATGCGCGTCAGGTATGGAATTTCTGGCTCTTGCTTTTGTTGTTCAACCACGGGTTTTTAAGGGGAGAGGGCAGGGGAGGCAGGGGGGAGAATGACTAATGACTAATTGACTGCAAAGGTAATAATTTAGGACGGAGAGCAGAAGGGTTGATGCCTGCTTTGTGTGCTACTAATACACCCACTGCTTCTAAATATGAGTTTACCTGTATAGATTTGATCCCCAACGGCTGGGGAGGAACTTTTATCAGAGTTTTATTTTCTTCGACTGTAATTATTTGGCATCGTCTTTGACTTAAACTCAGTAAGGCACTGCTACCACAGGCAGTTGCAGGTACGATCGCAGCATCTACTTCATCTACCCAAATATCTTCTTTCTTTGATGCAATCGCTCTTTTTTCTATTATAAATTGTGGGGCACGACTTAATCCTACAAGGACACAGGGCAAAAAGGTATAGCCCAATTCTTCGGCAGCTGAACGGGGAGATAAATCAGGTTCGGGAGGTGCGCTCAAAAGTGCGGGAGAATGGGCGCAAGGAATTTGAAAGGTTCGCACTAGCAAATGGCTAATTACGGCTTCTGCGCCCGCTAAAGGATCTACGCCTTCACCGTGGCGGTATTTTTGTACTGCCTCCTCATCCATATCATCGGGGAAACGGGCAACAACTGCGATCGCATCTGCCCCCGCTTTTTTGATTAATATTTCAGCTGCCCGTAACAAGCTATCTGGGTTGCCAATTGTTCCCCAACTCGCTCCCGATGCTGTAGTCCGTAATTCTACATTTAATGGTGCATCTGTAATTACATAATCTGTTAAAGTCAATCCGAGAGTGGCTCTAACTGCATCGGCGGCTTGTATATGTCGTAGCCGTAACTCTGGCTCAAGAGCTTGGTCTAAAAGCAAACCTACTCTGTTGCTACGGACTGGACGCAAACCCCAGCATCCAGATGCGAATTTGTCAAGTCCGTAACCTTCAACATAGAAAGCGTTAGGGAGATTCCAATATAAACTTGCGCCATTGAGGACATTGGGATGAGTTATGAGGCGATCGCAAACCTGTGCTAGAACTCTAGCAACAGGCAAAGCATCTCCTGCATAACCCCCAATGGCAGCCCCAACGCCAGTTGGTACAATTAAGATAGCTGTGTACATAATTGAGTGCTGAGTTAGGAGTTGAGAGTTGGAAGTTGTAAAGTTGAGTATTGGTAATTGGGAGTTAGTTTTTAATGGCTTTTGATTTATAACTCAGCACTTAGCACTCACCACTCACTACTGGGCACTGTTTGTCACCACAGCTTCAACTGTCGCTTTTTGTTCGTCAACGTCCACAGAGGTAACTGCCCAACGCAAGGGTTCGCCTTGTTTCTTCAACTCTGTTTCAATTACTTCTAGTAATTCTGCGGGAGTTTCTTGTAAATCAATTTCTGCGGTAATAAAATGAGTCGTCATTTTGGTAAATCCTGTTGATTTGTAGTTTCTAGAATAGCTGATGTCAACCCCTTTGGGGAATTAAAAATTAAAAATTAAAAATTAAAAATTACAATCCCCATAAAGAAATTTAGGGACTTGAAACAAGGACGTAGTATTTCTTGCGCTGTGCGTCTAAAAATACATTTTTTTGCTTCTCCATAAATAAATTTAGGGGCTTGTATCATGAGTCGTTTTCTGTCAACTGCGATGAAACATTTATGTTATTTATGATATTTATGATATTTTGTTATGTTCTTGAACAGTTACTCAGTGATGAATAATCATCCGATATACTGATAACTGTTCGTTGATTATTTCCCTTTGCCAAATTGTAACTGATAAACAATGTCTTCCTTTTCTGTCTCAAGTTTCAAATCAGAAAGGGGTTTGGCAACACAAAGCAATAGGTAACCTTGCTTTTGTAAATCTGGACTTACGCCCATACCATCAGTTTGATCTACAGTTCCCTCAGATAGTTGACCGGCGCAAGTTGTGCAAACACCAGCATTGCAAGAACTGGGTAACTCCAAACCAGCAGCCTCGGCAACTGATAAGATCGTTTCATCTTCGGGAACTTGCAAAGTATGAATTTTGCCTTGATGATTAATTTCTACGGTGTAAGTTTTTGACATATACAAAGGAAGTGCGATCCTACGGACAAACTTATTAGTTTATCTGAATTAGTTAAAAATATCCAGATGTTAATATAAAAATTTAGCTTAAAGAGTGATACTTTTAGCAACTAATTCTGAACATTTTACTATAAAAATTTAGTACTGGTGATATAGTTACTCTAATCGGTTCTGATGGGGAGCAGCCATCGGACGCAAGGGGGAAAGTCCGGTGTAAATCCGGCGCTGTCCCGCAACTGTAAACCAAAATTGGTGAGTCAGGATGCCCGCCGGTTAGAATCAATGCGTTTACATAAATCTGCGAGGTACAGATTATGAACAGAAAAAAACAGGCGTTAGTCAGTCTAACCCTGATGGCAGTTATTAGTTTTTATCTAGTAGTTGGTTTACCCAAACCCGCCTACGCTATGCACATTATGGAAGGTTTTTTACCAGTGCAGTGGGCAATTTTTTGGTGGATTGTGGCATTACCGTTTTTTCTACTAGGATTGTGTAGTCTGACTCGCATTACCCAAGCTAACCCGGAACTGAAACTACTGCTGGGTTTGGCTGGTGCTTTTACTTTCGTGCTGTCAGCATTGAAAATCCCTTCTGTGACAGGTAGCTGTTCTCATCCAACAGGGACGGGATTAGGTGCGGTGCTATTTGGCCCTCTCACCATGACGGTTTTAGGTAGCTTAGTATTGTTGTTTCAAGCTTTGTTACTGGCGCATGGCGGCTTGACGACGCTGGGGGCAAATGCTTTTTCGATGGCGATCGCTGGCCCATTTGCAGCTTACTGGATATATAATCTGACAATAAAGTTGGGTGGTAAGCAAAAAATCGCCATTTTTCTAGCAGCTGCGATCGCAGATTTACTCACTTACGTTATCACTTCTATCCAACTCGCCTTAGCTTTTCCTGCACCTGTTGGCGGATTTATCGCTTCATTTATCAAATTCGCCGGAATTTTTGCTATAACTCAAGTTCCCTTAGCAATTAGTGAAGGATTGCTAACTGTGTTGGTGTGGAACTGGCTGCAATCTTATAATCCTCAAGAATTAGAATTGCTGAAATTAATCAAACGGGAACCCCAAGGAAATGAGTCAATCTAAAAAAGGGTTGAGTAACTGGCTATTGGTAGTAGCTGTATTAGCCTTAGCAGTTGCACCGTTAATATTTGTGCGTGGTGGCGAATTTACCGGTTCCGATGACAAAGCAGAAAAAGCAATTACTGAAATACAACCAGGATATAAACCCTGGTTTAAATCATTTTTTGAACCAGCTAGTAGTGAAATAGAAAGCTTATTATTTGCTTCGCAAGCAGCTTTGGGTGCGGGAGTAGTCGGTTATGCGATTGGGTTGTATAAAGGACGTTCCCAACAACAAAAACGTGAAGAATGAGCCTGCAAATAGACACTTTAGCTTATACCAATCGATTGCGAAGATTGCCACCAGAACATAAACTAATTTTTGCATTTACTACTCTTGCTATTTCCCTTGCTACCCATCCGCTAGTGCAAATTTTAATAGCGGTTTGGATGGGTATTTGGACAGTTATTTATGCAAGAATTCCGGCTGGTGTTTATTTTCGGTTGTTAATGTTCACCATAGTTTTTTGTTTGACGAGTTTACCAGCATTAATGGTGAATGGAGTTGCGATTAATGATTTGCCAAGGGTACAATTAGATTCCTGGTATGGACTCACTCTTGGACACTTCTATATTTATATCAGCCATAGTGGCAGCATCCAAGCATTGGGAATTTTAACTAGAGCATTAGCCTCTGTTTCTTGCCTATATTTTCTCATGCTAACTGTCCCTTTTACTGAAATTTTACAAACTCTGCGTCACTTAGGATTTCCAGTGCTTTTAACCGATTTATTATTATTAATGTATCGGTTTATTTTCATCCTGCTGAACACAGCCAATGAATTGTGGACAGCACAAAATTCTCGTGGTGGCTACCGTACTTGGCGAAGTGGGATGAAAAGTTTAGCACTACTAATCGGACAATTATTACAGCGAACTTTACAAAAATATAGTCAGTTCTCTCTCGGATTGCAAGCACGGGGTTTTGTAAGTGAATTTCGAGTTTGGTATCCTCGTCGCTATCGTCCCCAAGCACGATATATCATCGAAGCGATTTGCGGTTGTGTAGGATTAATAGGATTAGAGTTTTGGCGAAATGCAGGAATATTTACTAGAATTTGAGCAGGTATATTACACCTATTCAGGCGCACAGGAATCAGCTTTGAATGGTCTAACACTGAAGATTCCATCTGGTAAAAAGTGTGCATTAATTGGTCAGAATGGTTGTGGTAAAACAACACTATTTCTATTAGCTAACGGTTTATATAAACCTGATTCTGGCGTTGTCCGTTGGCGTGGTGAACCATTAAGTTATAATCGGAATTATCTAGGTAAATTACGGCAAAAAATTGGACTAGTATTTCAAGACCCAGAACAACAATTAGTAGCTTCTACTGTTGAAGAAGATATATCTTACGGTTTGTGTAATTTAGGTTTACCAGAACCAGAAATTAAAGAACGAGTAGAACAAGCATTAGTTGAATTTGAACTGACTGCTTTAGCAGAAAGACCAGTGCATCATCTGAGTTTAGGACAAAAAAAGCGAGTTTCCATAGCAGATGTGATGGTGCTACAACCAGAACTATTGGTGTTAGATGAGCCAACTGCATATTTAGATATAAAACATACTCGTAACTTGATAGCAACCATGAAAAAAATTCATCAAGATGGAACCACTTTGTTGATGGCAACCCATGATTTAGATTTAGTTTATCGGTGGGCAGATTGGGTTTTTGTTATGGATAAAGGGCGGCTGATGCTAGAAGGTAAACCACAAGATGTATTTAGCCAGCGTACACTTTTATCAGAGTTAGAGTTGGGCGTACCATTGATATATGAGATGCTATTTGATGGGCTATCTGCTGAGGAGAGAGTAGTTATAGAAAGAGTGCGACAACTGATATTAGAGCGATTTCGTAATTTTTCCTAATTATATAGTTAGATAATTCAAAAAATTAAGGAAAATGCTTTTATAAAGAATTTAAAGATTTAATAATTTCATCCAATGAATTATTAGTGTACACAGTCTTATTGTTTCTGATTTTGCACAAAAACTTAGAGTGTGATATTACTTCTACGACGTTTGGCTAATTCTTGTGGTGCTAACTTGTAAATATTTTCGCCTAAGAGTCGCACTTCACCATCGATTGGGCGTTGCATTCCGACGAGCGATCGCAGTAATGTAGATTTACGCGCACCATTGGGGCCAAGTAAGCATACAAGTTACCCAGCTTGCAGAGATACAGAAATATCCGATGCAACACACCGAACAGTTTTTCGGGATGTTTTATAACTAATAGTCAAGTTATGAGTTGTTAAAATCGAGTTACTCATTATCAGAATAATAATTCATAGCGAATTAACCTTAAAAACACTTTGCGTACCTCTGCGCTTACCTTCCTATGGGACGCTCTGCGAACGCGTACCTCTGCGTTTCAAAAATCTTAAAAAGCCTTTTGGGGATTACGCCGCAGAATTACCCAAGTGACAACAGGAGTTCCAATTAAAACGGTGACAGCAGAAAACAAATCTGCAAACAATGCTAAAAGGCTGTTTGAAAAATCGGAGAGATGGTAAAAAAGCTCTCTCAGTATACGCTGTGAATAGATAGTAGACAGCACTGAGAGAGCAACATGAGTAAAGCATACCCCAGCAATCTGACCCGTGTTCAATATGAATTTATGAGTGATATGATTCCAGAACAAAAACCCGGTGGTCGAGCCAAAACGACAAGAAAAGATGAGCATGAGAGATTGTTCTGCCAGTCTAACGTAGTAGGATTGTTCAAGTGAAAGGGTACGCCTTGCGGTACGAATAGCCATCTAGCGCTTATTGCACCCTAAAATGAGAACAAAAGACGATTCCTAAAACAAGCACACTCCATGCGTATTTCTCTAAATTGGCTGCGCGAACTAGTAGAGATAAAACTTAGTCCAGAAGACTTAGCTGAAACCCTCACAATGGCAGGGTTTGAGGTAGAAGAAATTGAAGATCGCCGCACTTGGGCAAATGGCGTGGTTATCGGCAGAGTGCTTGAGCGTCAACCCCATCCCAATGCCGATAAATTAAGTGTTTGCCAAGTGGATATCGGTGCAGGTGAAACTTTAAATATTGTCTGTGGCGCTGCCAATGTGAAGGCAGATATTTATGTCCCAGTGGCAACTACGGGTACTTACTTACCCAAAATCGATTTAAAAATTAAACCTGCAAAACTACGTGGTGTCCCATCTCAGGGCATGATTTGTTCTTTAAAGGAACTTGGTTTGCCCACCGATGTAGACGGAATTCATATTTTTACTCAGGAAAATCTACCATTGGGTAGTGATGTGCGTCCGTTGTTGGGTTTAGATGATGTAATTTTAGACCTTACGGCAACTGCCAATCGCGCTGATGCGTTGAGTATGGTAGGCGTAGCCAGAGAAGTAGCAGCTTTAACTGGTGGAAAGTTGAGCATTCCTGAACCTGGTGAAGTCTCGATTCCTAAAAATGCCGGAAATTTAACTTTAAAAATTGCCGATACCCAAGCTTCTCCTGCATACATCGGTACGGTAATTGAACAGGTGAAAATTTCTCCATCTCCCGAATGGTTGCAACAGCGTTTAAGGGCGGCTGGGGTACGTCCCATCAGTAATGTTGTGGATATTACTAATTACGTTTTGTTGGAATGGGGACAACCACTGCACGCCTTTGACCGCGATCGCCTACAATCTGTTGCAAGTAGCGAAAATTTAACCATTGGCGTTCGCTTCGCTAATAATGGAGAATTCCTCAAAACCCTAGATGGACAAACTCGCACCCTAGCATCCCAAAATTTGTTAATTACCGCTAACGACAAACCCGTTGCACTGGCGGGAGTCATGGGTGGGGAAGAAACAGAAGTTCATCAAGGTACTCAAAGCCTAGTTTTAGAAGCAGCGTTATTTGATTCCGTGGCAATTCGCCGTTCTTCGAGGAGTGTTGGGTTAAGAAGTGAGGCTTCTGGCAGATATGAACGGGGAGTTAACCGCGCTGAGTTGGAAATAGCTAATCGCCGCGCCTTATCCTTAATTAGCGAATTGGCTAGTGGAATTATAGTCCAGCAAGAAATTGCCGACACCCGCCCCGATCCTTCTACCTGGAGTCGTTCTATCGCCCTGCGTTTAGACCGAGTTAATCAGATATTGGGGCCCATCGAATTAGAAGAAGATACAGGCGAACTACAAAAACAAGATGTTGAGCGCATCCTGACTGCATTGGGGTGTCAGTTAACTTCTTCAGGAGAAGATAGCAGCCATCAACCTACGTGGTCTGTTTCCGTCCCACCTTATCGTTACCGCGACTTAGAGCGAGAAATTGATTTAATTGAAGAAATCGCCCGTCTCTATGGCTACAACAAATTCTGCGATACTTTACCAGAAAAATCGGAAGCGGGTTATCTGCCTTTAGATCAAGAACTGGTTCGCAAATTACGAGCTTTCCTGCGGGCTGAAGGATTGACAGAATTAATCCACTATTCTTTAGTCAAACCAGGAGAAGACAGAAATATAGTACTGTCAAACCCCTTATTTGTCGAATATTCGGCGCTGCGAACCGATTTGATATCGGGGTTAATTGATGCCTTTCAATATAATTTAGAGCAGGGTAATGGGGCGCTGAACGGTTTTGAAATCGGGCAGATTTTCTGGCAAGAAGAAGACGGTTTGCAAGAAACAGAAGCTCTGGCGGGGATTGTGGGAGGCGATCGCACCCTTGGCAAATGGTCAAAAAGTGGACGCGAAGAACCTATCACCTGGTTTGAAGCCAAAGGCATTTTAGAAAGTGTATTTCGGCAACTTAGCTTGGAAATCGAATTTCAACCCGATCGCCGCGACGAACGCTTACATCCAGGGCGCACCGCTTCTCTGTGGATTCGGGGTAATAGACTGGGTATTTTTGGGCAACTCCATCCCCAATTACGACGAGAAAAAGGTTTACCAGATTCCGTTTACGTTTTCCAATTGGATCTAGATGTACTTTTAGATTCACTAGAACAAGATGAAATTCTTGTCCAGACATTCCAGCCCTATTCTACCTATCCGGCTAGCGATCGCGACATCGCCTTTTTCGCACCTGTGAAAATCTCAGTTTCCGAAATTGAAAAAGTAATTACCAAAGCGGGTAAAGATTTGCTCGAATCGGTGGAATTATTTGATCAATATCGGGGTGAAAATGTCCCTGAAGGACAGCGGAGTTTAGCATTCCGGTTAATTTATCGGGCTAGCGATCGCACTCTGACGGAGGCTGAAGTTGAACCAGTACACAATAAAGTCCGCGAAGCTTTGGTGGAAAAATTTGGCGTCAATTTGAGGAGTTAGGATTTAGGAGTTTTTTGGTCTAGTTCCCAGGTTCAACCTGGGAATACTTTATTTGAGGCTCTGCCTCAAATTCTTCTGTAAAGACTAGCCAAAAATTTTCAATTTTAGATTGGGGCATATTATGAACACGCTGGAAATAACTCAACAAATTCAGCAGATGCAATCACAGATGTCTCTCACACTTGATAATCCTAAATCAGTCAAACTACAGGTTAAACAAATTTCTCTATTACAAAAGCAACTCAGAGCGACTAAAAAGGAGGTTAATGTAAATATACGTAATATTAATCAGGAAGCAAGTCAATCTGGTACAGATAGTATTGTGTCAGTTGGCTTGGACATTTTTGGGAAACACAAGTGGGCTGGAAGGTTGAGGGCAGAAACTCGACGTGCAATTGAACGAGAAAAAATAATCTCTCGTCAGCCATATCTTGAAATCAAAGAAGCAATTGATAATCTCATTTTAGAAGGAGAGCGACTCAAGCTTTTAGCAGAGCAATATCTTATTAACCAGTAGGAGTAACAAGCAATTATGACTAAATATATACTTTGGGGAACTTACTGCGAAGACGTTCTCGAAAAACGCGTCCCCCACCGTCAAGATCATTTAGACGGGTTAGCAAAACAGAAAGAATCCGGTGTGCTGATTACTCTCGGCCCCACCAAGGATGTCACAAAAGTTTTTGGAATTTATGAAGCCGAAGACGAAGCCACTGTGCGCCAGTTAATTGAAAACGATCCTTACTGGAAAAATGGCATCTGGACTGAATATTCTATCAAAGAATGGATTCAAGCTTTTTAAATTAGTCATTAGTCATTAGGTATGGGATGGGGTATTGGTTATTTCTCCCTCATCCCCCTCATCCCCCTCCCCACTCCCCACATAATGAAAATTTGGCAAGTTGATTTTTATCGTCGTCCCTCACAAGATGCGTCTGGACAAGTTTTCTGGGAGTTGTTGATTTGTGATGCAACTCGCAGTTTTAAATACGAAGCTACCTGTCTCCAGTCAGCAGCAAATTCTAATTGGGTTGCTACTCAACTTGAGTTAGCTGCTGGTGAAAAATTGCCAGATGTGATTCAGGTGTTTCGTCCTCAGTCTCTCAGTTTAATTGAGGCGGCTGGACGCAACTTAAGTATAAATGTCGAACCTACCCGCCACACCTTGGCGTTAAAGCAGTGGTTACAAGAAAAGCAATATCCCTCAACCCTAGATAAACCGCCCCCAGCACCATTACCAGAAAATCTCTGGGGAGAGCAATGGCGTTTTGCAACTCTAGCTGCTAGTGATGTAGAAACGAGATTTAGCGATCGCCCCATTCCCATTTTGCACATTCCAGAACATCTCAAACCCATCAATTTGGGTTTAGCGTCAACATTACCCGTCCCTGGTGTCGTAATTTATGGTGGACGGCAATCAATGCGTTTAGCACGGTGGTTGCAGCAAGCCCGTTCTGTAGCATTAAACTATATCTCTGGCGCACCAGATGGCTTAATATTAGAAGCTGGTTTAGTCGATAGGTGGATTGTTGCCACATTTGAAGATCCAGAAGTTACAACAGCAGCCCAAGCATTTGAACAACGCAAAAAGCAAAGCCGAGGATTGCATTTTTTGTTAGTGCAACCTGATGATTCTGGGATGACTTATAGCGGTTTTTGGTTATTGCAGATAGAAAATTGATATTAATTGCCAAAAATATATGTCCGCATAATTTCTGTACCCAAAGGAATAGACTAAAGCGATGTCTGACTGCAAGACATTACATGTTTTCACTTTACTGTAATTTGTCTATATATATAGGACTCATATTTGATTTTTGAACAAAACTCAATACATCTTTATTCCCTCTTCCCAATCCCCAGTCCCCAGTCCCTTACCTCTACGAGTGATTCAGAAATCAAATCGGATTGCTATAGATGAGGTGTATGAGTTTAGTAAATTTTGGTATGATGATAAAGTCATACTAAATAGTAATACTAAAAATTAATTATAGATGCTCAAAGTCACAATTACCTTAGAAGAAGATATTCTGCGATTTGTAGATCAGTATGCACAGGGCAACCGTAGTGCATACATCAATACATTGCTGGCAGAACACCGCCGCCGAATTTTAGCAACAGAAATGATTGCAGCCCTTAAGCAGGATATTGAAGATCCAGAATATCAAACTGAAATTGCTGCTTGGGACGGCGTTGCTGGAGATGGCATAAATGCCAGGGAATAACTTAACTTATCAGAGAGGAGAAATACGTTGGGTGAATCTTGATCCAACAGTGGGGGCTGAAGCAAAAAAAATCCGCGCTTGTTTGGTTGTGCAAAATGACATCATGAATCAGTATGGGTTGCTGACAATTGTCATGCCATTTCGGCCCGGAAGTAAACAAGCCCCCTACGTTGTGAATGTGAAAGCAACACCAAATAATGGACTAGACCAAGACCGTTTTATTGATGTTGGACAAATTCGTGCTGTTGACCATAGTCGTATTTTGGGTTTGGTGGGTGTGCTGGAGTCAGACTACTGGGAACTTATTCATACAGCTTTAAATGTAGTTCTGGGATTTGTGGTTTAGGATGTTAGGGAATAAAAATAGGGATTAAAGTGAGGCGAAGGCGATCGCTTTTTCGCTTTTCTGTAATAAGCCTTGTAATCAGAATATTGCTTCTATATTATTATTTGGTGATAAGTCAAAGAAACCAGGTGATATTATTCTGAAATAGAAATATTTTAGTAGAAAGAATATCAAATAACAGACTTTTGTGAGTTTAATATCTTGATAGTCCCAATAAAAAAATTTTTCATCGGGACTGCCTACTTCAATCTCCGATCGCTTCTCCCCATTCTTTAATTACAGAAAATAGTGATGAGTAATCATCATCAGCAAATGACATTTTTACGGCTGTTTGCAAAATTTGCCGCACTCCTTTAATACTACTGAGATCCAAACTCTGAGATTTCGCTTCCGAGATAAACAATTCTGTATCTTTCAGCAAGTGTTTTGTAGGGAAATTTGGATCGGCATAGTTGCCATCCAACATCCGTTGTAGCTTTTTGTCAAAGGTAGGCGCGTAGAGTGGACTGTCGCGCAATATTTGCATAAACACATCTACATCCACACCCTGACGCTGGACAAAAGCTAGACTCAGAGCAAAGCTGCTTGTTAGGGAAGCTATTAGTTGATTGAGTGCCAATTTCAGCGCCGCCGCAGTTCCCACCGGCCCTATAAGCAAAGGTTCTGTCCCAAAATTTTGGAGTAATTTTAAGTGGCGTTGATATTGTTCTGGCTCGGCTCCTACCATAACACTCAACTTACCAGCTTTTGCTTCTGGGATACTCCCTAATACAGGTGCTTCTAAATACTCACCACCACCCGCAACAACTGCATCTCTAATTTCCTGGCTTTCTGTGGGAGTAATTGTTCCCATTTGAATGATTGTGCGTCCTTCTAAGGTTTGCCAAGCTGTATCTGAAAGCAACACATTATAAATAGCCGGGGCATTAGTAAGCATGAGAATTAAGCACTCAGCAGCGCGAATAGCGTGGCGGGGATGTGTGACAATTTCAGCGCCAGCAGCTTGTAGTGGTGCTAATTTTTCTGGGGTGCGATTGTAGGCAACTAGCTGTATATCTGCGGCTAATAACCTTTGAGCCATTGGTAGTCCCATCAGTCCAGTTCCCAGAAATGCCACCTTCATTTTTTAAGTTCCTTTAATGATGTGTTAGCGAGTCTTCTCCCAAAGAGAGACGCCAAGAGCGATCGCAAGTCAGACGCTCGTGCTGTCGAGCCTCACCGAAGAAGCGGAGGAGCAGGGAGCAGGGGGAGCAAGCCCTGCACCTCTTCTGTGGAGGGGAACATGGGGGGTATGTTCGCGAAGCGTCTCCAAGAGTTGCCCCGCCCTTCTAGGGCGCTCTTACTGGGGCGGAGTACAAGCTCCGTCTCAGTTTTCCCCTTGCTCCCTGCCCCCTGCTCCCCTGCCTCTTTTGACGAGCGTTACAGCCCATCGGGGACATCGCGTTTGTATTGTTTGATTCCAATTAATTGGGAAGTGGTTATTTGAGACTTAAGATGCAATCCTAAATCCCAGTTTTCCTACTTCCCACTCCCTAGTTTCTAACTCTGGCAATCAACCACCAGCGGCAAAAGTCACCATAATTATCACTGAAAGTAAAATACCGGGGGTAAGTAGTGTTGCTAGCATTAACAGGTCGTGGGTAGTCATAATTATTACTTTGGTAGTGTGTTTAACTTTACAGTAATCACTGTTATGCTAGTCTAAATAAGGCTGATACGGCATTCTTAAATAGAGTTTTAACTTTTCTTTCTTTACATTTACTCTGGCAAGGTCAATCCTTTTAGTGATTGAGAAGTTTCTGTCTTCTGTAAACCTTTGCTCTGAATTAAGACTCCAAAGCCGCCTAAGCCTGTGGGATCTATAAGTTGGTGTAGTGCGTCCCGCCGCTGTAGTAACTGTGAGAGGGGTTGCTTTTGATCGGAAAGGGCCGCAATACGATCGCCTAACCCCAACGCCATTAAAAACAATCCCTGCTGGATAAAACCAATATTCTCTAAATTACACTTCTCGCCCCAGCGCTCTAAAGCCGTAAAGTCAACGTGGGCAGTAATATCTTGCCTGCCAATATTAATGTAGGGGTTGTCATGGAAACGATGATGGTAATAACACTGTAGTGTTCCTTGCGATCGCCTGGGATTATAGTAACGACTGGCGGGGTAGCCATAATCAATTGTTAGCACATAGCCGCGCTGTAAGCGGTCTGCTACTATACTCAACCAGTTTAAAGCAGCTAAATTAATTTCACTACGGTAGCCATCTGGATAAGCACTTTCGGTTAAGTCGATTCCCAGTAAATCTAAATATTCAGTTAGTTGGGGCGTTGAAGGTTCCTCTGTGACTTCTATAAATGATGCGTATGGGGCATTGGTTTCTTGCTCATTCGGATCTGTGGTTACATAAATTTCTCGGAGTTTCCCCATTTCTAGGATAAATTGATGCACGGGGAACGCATCTACTAACTCGTTAGAAAAAAAGCAGCCTGCGATCGCATTAGGTGGTATTTCCTCTAAACTACACCAATGCACGGGTAAATCTTGCAAACGTTGCTGCTGTTCTTCTCTTAAAGTTGGTGACTTTTCAACAATGATGTACTCCAGCGCGGTAAAAAAATCTGGGTAGTGCAGCTGATGATATTTCAGGATATGCAATGCTAGCAGTCCTTGACCTGCTCCCATTTCTACCAGAGAAAAGGGTACAGGTTTTCCTAAAATCTCCCACATTTGCAAAAATTGTTCTGCTAGTAACTCGCCAAAGTCAGCACAGAGGTTAGGAGAGGTAAAAAAATCACCACCCTGAAAGCCAATTTTGACAGCATCGCTGGAATAGTAGCCATGTTCAGAGTGGTATAGTGCCATATCCATAAATTCAGCAAAAGTAATTCGCTGCTGTGGACTGGTGGTAATGTGATGAGCGATCGCAGCACACAATGCTGGATTTGAATCCATAAAATTTCAGGTTTGAGATTTGGGGAGTAGAGAAAATTAATGAATTATGAATGATGCAAAACAAAATTCATAATTCAAAATTTCTCTAGCGGTCTACAAACCCCATAATATCGACCACTGTGCTATGAGCGCTGGCATTTATTGACAGACAAAATTTGAGAAGTTTGCGGTTTCATGCGATCGCCCAGCGGTATCATGAAATCGTTATTTTGTCAATACTTCCTTCAAAGCAAAAATCGACGGTGCAAAGAAGTAGCCGCCACCAGTAGGAATTACCCAATCTTCAGGTGCAGTTAACTCCTTAGTTCGAGGTTTACCTTGGTCATCCTCAAGGTGGATGTAGAATTTGCGTGTGCGATCGCCATTTGGTTTGTTATTTTCACTTTGACCAATAATTGGATCGTGACCAAGAGTTAACTTACCTTCAAACTCGTGGCCGGTAGCCGCCTCCTCACTGAACTTTGCATTGTTAACCCAATTCTGGGTTACAAACTCAAACTGGTCTACAATCGATGTCTGATAAGCTAAAAAGTGAAGACCACGGTCAACAAACTTCTCATCTTGTAGTGGATTGTTCGGCGTCGAAGCAGACACCGGGCCATAAGGAATACCGCGACGGAGTAAGCGGTGTGTTTGAGTGGTCACTTCACTGCGGTCAATCTCTTCGGGACCAGGGCCTCCACCTTCTGGTGTTTTGTCATTACGTGGATAAGTCTTGCGGGTATGGGCAATAAAGGGACAGCGCAGACCCGTTGCATCCTTGGAAGGTGGAACTACATCGTTTTTGAAGAAATAATCCTTCGGTGGATCATCACCGTTGAATTCAAAATCATTGTTCGCATCGTCATTATCACCCAATTGTGGGGCATCTTTTTCGGGCGTGCGGACAGTGGGAGCGCCACTAGGCCAGCGACCAATCAGCTTTGCGCTCACCTTTCGCGGGTCAGTGTTTAGCTCGGCAGCATTTTCGTGTAAGAAATCATGGAATTTGTATACATCTTGACGCAATCGGCGGAATACAAGGTAAGAGCCATCATTCGCCCAGTGTAGTCCTGCTGATACAACCTGACCTTTGCTATCTTCCAAGGTTTTAGCATCATTGTTTTGACCTTCATAGCCAAAAACAAACTCTCCTGGCCAGAGAAGATCCTGTCCTGGTTTGCCCTGATTTTTATTCTCTGGGTTCTGCCGAGGAGTGAGAAGTTCTTTGGGATTATCAGCAACCCGGCCACGAATACCAGGTTGTGATATTCCATCCAGGTTGCCAAAATGCTCATGTCCAGTCAGAGGTGGGGGTAAATTGGCTCCTTCTTCCAAGAAGGTAATTTTGGCTCCACTGCTCTTGGGCTTGCCATGCTCGTCTGTAAATACCACAATGCTTTCTAAGATCCGTGATACTTCTGCCAACAAGTCCGCGCGCTCGTCGCTGGCAATGATGAAAACCACATCAGTTTTGCCATTATCCGGCCCACCCACGACCCAGCCAATAGGTTTACCATCTTTGTCTACCGGGTCGTTCAAATCAACAGCGCGTGCTGCTAGCCCAGCTTTAAAGGAATCATCCGTAAATGAGTCGGCATCATTGGTTAGTTTCTTCAGCCCCTCAAAGGAGAAAGCTATATTGACCCAGGTTGCCTTAACAGCACCTTCGCGGCCTCGTCGTTTTCTGGCGGACTTGAATAAGCGGTTAAAGGCAATCACTTCTGAGGCGGTGGCAACGAAGTCAATTTGTGACTTCAGCCAGTGCTTGAAGGCTTTGGGATTTTCAATTTCTAGGAACAAAAGGGCCTGGTAATCTTTATTGAACCCACCGAGAATGTTGCCTTGGATGTTATTAACATTGAGAATAGGCTCATTAGGCGCAGCGACGTAGAAGAGTTCGTTTGTCTGTTGACCTTCTAACGGATCAGGAGCAGGTGCTTCACGAATGATTTGTTGGGTCATAATCAAAGTCCTGTTGATAGAAAAGCCTATTGGCTATTCCAGAATAAAAACATGGAATCAGGTATCGCTAATGGGAACCTGTGTTAACTTATCGGAGGTAGTTAAAAGATTTATGCAGCAATTCTATCCATATTTAATGGTTAGGAAGTTTGTGTTGTGTAAATAAATTATACAAATTATAGATATTGTCATAAATTGTAGTATGGCGTGAGTTACAGATGTCTGCCTCAACCCTGTGACACACAAAATTAAAGAAGAAGAATTTTGATTATAGTAGCTAAGTTCAATAATATAGCGATTTTTAATGTACCTAAGACACTGCTATGTAAAACTGACAAATCACGTTATATCAGGTACAAACAGATTGTTAAACTGGTCGCAATCGAAAACCAGAGTACCATTCTTGGCAAATACGCTAAAACCATCTAAAAATTCTATCACTGCTTCATTATCTGCATGAGGTCGATTTTGCTCATCAAGCAGCAATTTATGTGGACGTTGACAGGTGAAACAGAAATCTTGAAAAAAGAATGTCCAACCACACTCAGAAACGTATCTTTTTAATGTGTCCCATAAGTCTTTTTCTATGAAGCATTCTAGCTCAGAGGTGCAGAAGTCCAACAATCCACAAACACTACATATCGTATCTGGTGAGACTAAACCTGATGCCAAATAGAACCAAAATTGCTCTATATTCCTTTGCTGATTGGGTTTAGCAAATTTCCAGATTAAAGATGATTTTTCACTATCGCGTAGGCTTCCAGGTATCAGATTATTGAGCGGTGAGCAGAATCTTAATTGCTTCTGCAAAATGTTCCATAGCTCAATGTCAAACTGCTGTCCAACAATTTCAATCAGCGGATAAACAATATGTCTGTGAAAAGAATTACAAAGCAATCCTTTGAGTAATTGATTTTTAACTTTCCTAATGATGTTATTCAGCTTACGTTGATTGAATAAATTTGCAGCTGGATGAATATGGCTGATAAAGTTGAGATTAGCCACATGAAGCGGACTTTCAAAATAGTATATTTCAGGTATTTCTGCGTTTGATATTTTCTTGTAAACTGCCTCGATTGCGGAAAAAGCTCTCGCTTTATCAACTGCCTGAGTTGAGATTGCTATTAAATACCACTTCATTCGATAGTCAGTAATCAGAGCTTCTTGCTGTCCTGTCAACTCAAAAATCTTTGACATCCCTTAGTGTACTTAATAAGATTACCCATTTAACTATCCAACTAGCCAAAGTTAGAACATTAGGCGTTGATTTTAACTATTGCGATCGCAATCCTCAGCCCAATTATTGCCTCTAAGGAAACTTCCCATACATTACGCTGTATTCATTTTTAATTTTCAATTTTTAATTTTTAATTCCGCCTTGCGGTACTAGCCACTCACCAATGACACCAGCACGCCATTAGGATCGCGGACACGAGCGAGGGTTTGTCCCCAAGGCTGGGCTTTAGGAGCATCTAATGCTTTTGCACCAGCCCCGATCGCTCTCATGTAAGCACTGCCAACATCAGGAGTGATAAATGATATCTCGATTAATGTCGGTGGTTGTGTGGCATCGTTGGTATGGAAGCCGCCAGGAAATAATTTTTGGGCTTCGTTACTAGAAGAAAAAGCTAGTGTGGTGTTTCCGGTTTCGATTTCAGCCCAGGTAAACTGCCCCCTCTCTTGGAGAGTGCGACGAACCAGACCAAATGCTTTTTCGTAAAACTCAACGGTTTTAACTACATCCTCAACCCAGATGACCGTGAAACCAAATTTCATAATTCTTTCTCCTAATTAGAAAAATCAAATTGAGTATTTTCAACCCACGGAGGTGGGTAAAGCCTCGTATAGACGCGGTTTCTAACCGCCCTTTTAACTTTCTAGTATGTAAGGGGCTGTTGCTAGAGTTTGTGCCCCTGTTTGCATCATTTCTATATCTGATGGCGACCAATAATGAGGCCCTTGACAATGATGTGCTGCTAGCAATCCCCATAATCCTCTGGGAATCAAAATTGGTACAACCAGATTAGCGCGAACCTGCATATTGCGGAGAAAATCTCGATGACAAGATTCGATTGGCTCTAATTCAATATCAGCGATCGCCTTTACCCGTCCTGCCAAGTATAAAGCAGCATACTCGTCATTAAAACAACTATCTGGGCCAGTGGAACCAAGTATTGAAAATTCTTTAGAACTCAAGGATTCAAAAGTCACTTGTCCTTGCCACTGCTCGTAAAAATAATACAACACCACCCGATCAACCTGAAGCGATTCTCTGAGTTGATTGGTTGTTTGCCGCACTAACTCATCGCGCTGCATTGTTTTAACAAGGCGATCGAGCAATTTTTGCAAACCCTGTTCACGGCGATCGCGGCTATGGTTAAATTCGGAGTGAGGATGAATTTGCACGGTTGTAAAATTATGACTAAGTAAATGCTGCTGGATTTATATAGTAATTTATTAGACCTTATTTAAATACATTTTTGTATTTATAGCAGTAATTCCATTTTAACGGAAGTTAATACTAGTCAACCTGTTGGCTGAATTTAAACTAAATTCTTAAGAAATTATAATTTTTAATTTGTACCAAAAAGAATTCCCAATTATAAATTTAAAATTAAGAATTTTAGAAATTTACAAATAATATGCTCAGTTTGCATAAATAACATTGTGTGAATTTCCTTCAATGTTACACGCGATCGCTAATTCAGCAATATACCACGTTGCGTTTTTGGGAATGTATGCCATTGTTTAGAAAACCAAAATTTTCTCTGAATCATGCTATCACTGACGATTAATATTAAGTACTTTAATTACATTTGCGCTCGTCAAGTTTGTGAATTTTGAACTATATAATTGCTCAACTTAAGTATTAAATAAAAAGATTACCAATATTTAGGAAAAGCAAAGACGTGAACCGTTTCCAAAAGCTATCCTCAATTGTACTCCTGCTATTAACCTTCACTTATCCACCTGCTTTAGCTGAAGCTAAGGATAATACTCTAAATAATGTTCTCAATCAACAGAGTATTGACGCACAGACAAAATTAGTTGGAGAGCAAAGTGAAGAAATTTTGTTAGCTCACAGACGTACTCGACGACGTTATCATAGACGGCAACGGACTGGAAGATATTATTATCAACGCCAGCAAAATCGACGATATTACTATAGACGACGCTATCGCTCTATAGGTTATCACGGACAAGGATATCGTCATGGAGAATGGGAACTTGTGCGCGATCGTCATGGACGATTAATGTATGATTGGCAGCGTTAATAGTAAGCTTTACACTCAATTTTTCTAAATAATCTTTATGCGTAAATCCTAATGTAGGCAAATTTGTTCGAGATAATTCAGGAGGCACGAGGGAACCTACATAAAATTTATCTTGGACAACCTGCTCTTGATATCTTGTGGCACTCCGCTCCACCCAACCTACGTCTAATGCACTCTCTGCCGTGGTTTCCGTTAGGATAACGCCATAATACACTCTACATATAGTAGCTAATACTACGCTACAGCAATCGGGCGTTAGCACGCTAGCAAAATCAGCACATAATACATACAGCTAGCGTCCACCAAAAGCCACTCATGCCGCAAAATAACCAAACCGCCGTCGAATTCCGCCATGTTACTTTTAGCCGTAACCATCGCCCATTGGTGTCAAATCTCAACTTCAGCATCCGTCAAGGAGAAGCACTGGTATTACTTGGGCGCAGTGGTAGCGGCAAAACCACCACAATGAAGTTAATTAATCGCCTATTTATACCCACACAAGGCGAAGTTTTATTTGATGGTATTCCCACAACTCAATGGGATGAAATTAAGCTGCGGCGAAAAATTGGTTACGTCATTCAAGAAATTGGTTTATTTCCTCATTTCACTGTAGAACGCAATGTAGGTTTAGTTCCTTCTTTAGAAGGTTGGCAACCAAAACAAATTAAAACGCGGGTTTATGAATTGTTGCAATTAGTAGGCTTAGAACCAGCACAATTCGCTGGGCG
This sequence comes from Nostoc sp., assembly GCF_036916655.1. GTDB lineage: Bacteria > Cyanobacteriota > Cyanobacteriia > Cyanobacteriales > Nostocaceae > Nostoc. The sequence goes on along the minus strand of NZ_JBALFY010000024.1, from coordinate 81,762 downwards.
TTACCCACACGAACTTTCGGGAGGGCAAAGGCAAAGAGTCGGTGTAGCCAGGGCTTTAGCAGCAGATCCGCCAGTGTTGTTGATGGATGAACCCTTTGGCGCACTCGATCCGATTACACGCCTAGAATTGCAACAAGAATTTCGGCATTTGCAGCAAGAGTTAGGTAAGACAGTGGTTTTCGTCACCCATGATATTCAAGAAGCCTTAGTTTTGGCATCCAGAATTGGTTTAATGTATGGCGGAGAATTGGTAGTATTGGGGACGACAGATGAATTTATGCGATCGCAACATCCAGAAAGTCTCGCCTTTCTGCAATGTCTGCATTCCCTACAAGATACTTTATGAAAAATTTCTTCCTGGTTAAGTATGCCCCAGAAATTCTTCAGCATACTCTCGAACATCTATTTTTAGTAGGAATCGCTATCGGAATTGCCATACTTGTAGGCATCCCATTAGGTATTTTAATTACACGTAAAACTTATCTCCGCCAACCAATTCTCGGCATAGCAAATGTTCTCCAAACTATTCCTAGTTTGGCACTCTTTGGTTTACTCATTCCTGTTCCCATAATTGGCGGAATTGGTGCAGTCCCAGCAATTGTTGCCCTGACTGTATATTCCTTGCTGCCGATAATTCGTAATACTTACACAGGCATTACTAGCGTCGATCCAGCGATTCGAGAAGCTGGCAGAGGTATGGGAATGACAGATAGACAATTGTTATTACAAGTTGAGATTCCCTTGGCAATGGGAATAATTTTGGCAGGTGTGCGAGTAGCAACAGTAATCGCCATAGGTATTGCAACTATTGCAGCAGCGATTGGTGCTGGTGGTTTGGGAGTGTTTATTTTTCGCGGCATATCTGTAGTTAACAATCAGTTAATTTTAGCTGGTGCAGTTCCGGCGGCAGTAATTGCATTACTGGCTGACTTTGCAATTGGCTGGTTGGAGAATAAATTAAAAATTAAAAATTAAGCCCTGGCGACTAGAAGTCGCGCCTACACAAACAAAACCCACCTGCGTGGGTTAAAAATCCTTGATTTTGTATTAGTCCACGGAGGTGGACTACCCTGCGGGAAGCCGCAAAGCGTCTATGTTTATGTAGTAGCGAATTCTATGAGACTGTTGGCAAATTAATAGGGAATTTAACCCATCATTCCTCATTACTCTGATTTCAGTCCGTTTCAACGGACTTGAACTTATTAGCCCGAAATTTATTTCAGGGCGGGAAAGCAACGCCAAACCAATGTTTTAGGGGTGAGGGTCGAAGCCACCGTGAATTGACCAATAGTCTCATAGAATTCGCCCAATACTTGTAATACATCCTCTAAAATTTAATTTATAAATGGTCTGTCATGAAAAGATTTTTCACACTTTGCTGTTTAACTTTGACTTTGTTACTGCTAATCACTAGCTGCACACCAAATTTAAATAGTAATAACAGTGGTAATATAATTGTTGCTTCCAAAGATTTTACCGAACAAGATATTTTAGGTGAACTGTTAGCACAGCAAATCGAGGCAACAACTAATTTAAAAGTAGCTCGTCGCCCTCGTCTGGGTGGTTCATTTGTTTGTCATAGCGCTATTACTGCTGGCAAAATTGATGCTTATATTGAGTATACAGGCACAGCTTTTACTGCAATTTTAAAGCAGAAGGCAGTTAACGATCCGAAAGAAGTTTATGAAAGATTAAAACAAGCATACTCTCAGCAATTTAAGCTGGAGGTAATGCCAAGTTTGGGTTTTGAAAATACTTTTGCGATGATTGTTCGGGGTGAGGATGCCAAACGCTACAACATTCAAACTCTCTCGGAAGCTACTCAATATACACCGCAGTGGCGTGGCGGTTTCGGCTACGAATTTTTAGAACGGGAAGATGGTTTTCCAGGATTAGCTAAAACTTACAATTTACGTTTTGCTAAATCTCCCCAAATTATGGACTTGGGTTTAATATATCGCGCTTTGATTCAAAAACAAGTGGATATGGTAGCGGGTAATTCCACTGACGGACAGATTTCTCGCTTAGGTTTAGTTGTACTTAAAGATGATAAACATTATTTTCCACCTTACGAAACTGTGCCAATTGTTCGACAAGAAATATTAAAAAAGTATCCCGAATTAAAAACAGCGATCGCTTCCCTTGCTGGAAAGATTTCAGCAGATGAAATGCGGCAGTTAAACTATTTAGTTGAGGGTGAATTACGGGATATTAAAGATGTTGTCCAAGAGTTTCGTAAATTGAAGGGATTAAAATAAAACGCACCAAAATGAGATGGTGCGTTACAGAAGAATTAATAAGTCTACTGTTGTCCACGCAAAAAGTTCTTTAACCACCTAATGACTTCACTTGTTGTTTGCTCATTAGCCATTTGGAGACATTGCTGCACAATTTCTCTGACGTTAGGAAAGTAGCTGCTTTCTGTAAGCACATAACTTTCTCCCTGCAATCGATAAATTAATAACCGATTACTCTTTAATATCCAAACTTCTGGCACTCGATATGGCAAGAAATCATTAATGTCGGTGTAGCTTGTTACATCGATTTCAATTGCTAAATCTGGTGGTGGATCTGACTCCCAATCAATTCTATTTTTGCCTACTACGGCTCTGCAATTTTCAATGTAAAAACAAAAGTCTGGCTCAATACCACTAATTTCTGGCAAACTCATGGTAATGGGCGTAAATGACTCGTATATGCGGTTTAAGTGGTCAAGTAGAGCTATTACTATCAATGCCAGCAAACTCGCATCTCTTCCATGTTCTGGTAGCGGTGCCATCAGTAAAATTTCTCCAAGGCGATATTTAATCCGAGGCGAGGAGCGATCGCCTAGTTGCTGACTCAATACTTGATAGTCTTGCCAGTTTCCCAAAAGTTTCAACACCGCGCCAGGTGGTAACTCAATTCTTTGTGGTGTAATTACGGTATCCATATTAGCCACATTGTAGATATTACCAGCATTTTTACATGGAAGATGAGCGATCGCCAGATTCATGAATTCAATGAAGGGATGAGGCAGTAAAGAAGATGAGGACAATAACTACTGCCTAATGCTCTTATTGATTTTGAATTGTTGACTCTGCGTAGCTGCTGGTACCAAACTCGTTTGCCCGTGCGCTAGGTACTAGTGTCCAGCCTGCTTTGATCAGTTTTTGATAAGTTGCCCAACCTTTAGAACCACCTTGTATTTTATAATCTGGGGCTGCCAAATGTCCAAAAGCTGTGTAGGGACGCCAAGGTTGATTGGGTTCTGCCTGCAAATACAAAATTTTTTCTCCGTCGCCACTAGACTTAGATAACCAGCACATTTGTCGAGGCATTGCAAACTCCTTTACTTTTTGCTAACAAGCATGATAACAGACTTTTGTCAAGAATATTCTCACCCTTGTGGGGTAATTTTTTGCCTAATATCTTTAGACAAATGTAATTAAGTTTTATCCTGTAAGGGATAATTGCTTAAAAAGTCATACCTTGGAAGACTGCTGCTAGTAGTACATCTTGATAAACGGCTTCGCCACACCTTCTTAATTAGGTGAGATTTTTCTAATGTTATCCGCGTTTTTTGCGATCGTGTGTAACAATAACTACTGTTTTGACTGAGGCTCGTAATCTGATGCCACCCATATCGCCTGTGCTGAAAGAAGTCAGGCTGATGTATTTCTCGCAACAGATAATAACTAGTAGTGCAGAATTAAATATACATTTGTCATTGCGAATGAAGCGTACCCCTACGGGGATCTTGCTACGCGGTAGCGTCTCGTAGAGAAGCGAAATGTTCGCCCTTGGCGTTCCCGCAGGGTAGCAATCGCAAAGGTTTGGGATTGCTTCACTACATATCATTTCGTACCCTTCTCTACGAGAGGCTGCGCCAACGGGAACGCCAAGGGCGAACACAATGACATAAATAATTTTGCGTAACTACTTAGACTCTTCAAAAAAGCCCAAAAAACCCTCAATTAATTAAATATTAAATAGAATAGGACTTAGCTAAGGCTAAATTTATCGTAAATTCAAGGGTTTAAGACCCCTGCTCAAAACACTTGTAGAGACGGCGTATCGCGTCTCGAAAACTGTCGGGATTTAAATCCCCGCCGGAAATGCCTTCAATTTTGAATTGTTAAATACCCGACTTATTCAAAAAATCAGGTATCTGGACAGCAACTTGGGTTATTAGAAGGATGGAGCGTACAATTTATCGCTGACAATCTCGCGAATTGTCTCTACTAGTTGGCTGTATGCAAAGTTAGATAAAACTGGTTTTGCTGTTTGCAAGTGAATTGGTCGATCTAAATCAATCCATGACTTACAGCCGCCGTACTTAGCGTAATAGGGAATTTCTTGCTCTTGGGGTAGGTTGTAAGTCCGCAGGAGGAGAATATAAAGGGGTTGACGTGGTTTCCATTTGAGGCGATCGCTAATAAAATGCTCGTTCCAAATATGGAAAGGAAGCAAGGTGTTGACAATAGATTCGTCACTCACTGGCAAAATATCGGTAATTTCAGCCCAACTGCCGATGCGAACTGTTTCAGGATGCCAGCCTGATGTTACTGGATAGACACTATTGGCATACTCAGCTTTCAGCATGAAAGCTTGTTGATGTTCATAAGTGGGGTAAAGCAAAATTTGCTTGTGGGCAACTTGGAAATGTCCATTTCGTTCATGGATACCGCCTTTGCGGAGCAACATAATTGTTTTGCCACTTTCCAAGGCATTTACGGCAACTGCCCATTCTTTGAGGGCATGAAAAGTTGTAGTCAATTCCATCAGCATCTACTGTAACTCTGATTTAATTTGAAGCTAAAACCGATAAAGTATGAACCTATCCAAGGGAATGAATTAGGAATCAGTTAAAGTTTTTGCTAACCATCTAAAGTATGAACAAGTGATTGAGGCTTGCGATCGCTCCCTAACCAAACAAGCGCTAGAAAAACTGCGTCCTATAGCCCTTCTTTATAATTGTACCTTTGCTCAGTTAGCTTGGGACTGGTTAATTGCTCAATCACAAACAAATGCGTAGACGCACAGCGGCTTGTCGCCAGACATCGCTGGGGCACGTTATCCTGAACAACAACGCCTTAGCCGCCCAAATCAAGCTTTCTGTCGCCGAATTGGCAGAAATTGTTCCCATCTTGATTACAATCAAATTATGTGGAATTGCTGACAATACAAATTGCTGAGTCATGCTGATCTCTCCAAGATCCCTTTAATTTTCTTAGAAAGAAGGCTAGGGATCAAATTTATAGCTTTAGATTGCAAAATCTAACAAAACATCAACTTTAGTAAACCAAGGGTTGCAACTCACGAAACCAAGTGATAAATTAGTTAGTAGGACACCAAATAAAAGAAAACCAAACAAAAAAGGTCAATGACTTAGTGTCCCCTTGTCATAAGACCAAGCAAACTTCAGCATATCAAATATTATGAAAGTGGCAAAAAGCCTAATTGTAGAAGGCAAAGCCAAATCCTAAAGCGGAAAAACGCAGGAATGCTGAGTTTGTTAGTTATTCAGTCCACCTTAGTTATTAACATTCAGTTAGTTAATTAGTTTAAAATTGAAATCTGTAAACTCGATAAAACCTGGTCAACCTCGACCAGGTTTTTGGTATTTTATAAGAAGAATTCAGAACTCAGGAGTCAGAATTGAGTATGAATTGGGATTGCTTGCCATAAACTCCAATTCCCAGATTTCTCACCACATCTCAATAATTAAATAAGTAATAAGTAATGAGTAATGAGTAATGAGTAATGAATCTTACTTATTACTTCGCCCGTGAGGTTCACGCTTTGGGAGAGTTCAATCTGCCAAGTTCAATCCCTTCTCTCAAGAGTGAGAAATGCGGGAATTCAGACTAAGTAAGTTGGTGCTAATATTTCCAGCTATGTTAAGGAATTTTAATGTAGGGTGTGTTGTCGCCAAGCGCCGCACCGTCCACAATCTCAGGTGCGTTAGCCGAAGGCATAACACACCCTACAGCTAATTTATATTTCTTCATATACATTGAATTTTTCTCACCGACTTACTTATGGTGATTTTTTCAGCAGGGAATAAAATAAGACAGCAACATATCCTGCTAGGAGAATTTGATGAAAACTTATAGCTTTTTAAAACAAATTACTACAGCTATTGTGATAGCGACTCTTTCTTTTTCTTGTAAGTCTTCTATTAGCAGAAATACTGAACAAGCAAAAGCAACTGACAAACCACAACCACAACAAAATATTATCTATGGCGATTTAATTATTAAAGAACAATCAGATTATCTGATGATTCCCGTTGCTGTTTCAGAGCAAAACAAAGATAAAGGAATTAATTTAAAAATTTCCCGTTCTTATGAAAATGAAAGAAGTAACCCATTGTATAACATCATCTTTTATCAAAAACAAAGTGGCGAAGCTCATCTTTTATTAAATAAAAAAGACATTATCAACTCCTTCGATTTGTTGGAAATCAAAGCAGCACAAAAGCCAGCTACAAGAGTTTGGTTGTATAAAATCATTGACAAAGACACAAATACAGATACAAAATTCAACAGTGAAGATGCGACTATTGGCTATCTTTCTGATTTATCAGGTAAAAACCTCCAGCAAATTACCCCAGATAATACTCGAATCATCAGTTGGGTTGTTGTTCCCGGTCAAAATGCACTTTTTCTAAAAATTATCAAAGACTCAGATAATAATAAAAAGTTTACGGCAGAAGACAAAACAAATTTTGTGAGGGTGAATCTCGATAAAATCGGTATGGGAACTGAGATAATTACTGACCAAATCGAGCAAGAAATTAAATCATATATTTTTAAATAAGGGAACTCCAAGAAATAAATTATCCAATATTTTGGGGCGGGCATCTTGCCCGCCTTATCGGCTGGGCAGGCGAGGCACTCACTCACTTAGACAAAACCCAATCGCGTAAAAGTTGATTAATTGTATCGGGTATTTCATCATGAGGACAATGACCTGCTGTTAAGAAATGCTCTGTGAGTTGAGGACAATATTGGCGAAATTTTTGAGAACGTTCTCTAGTATTCATCCAAGGATCGGCTTCTCCCCATAACATCAACAAAGAACAAGTTAATTGCTTTAATAGCACATCAACTTTTTCCCCTTGAGGACTGCTAAAAACTGAAACAAATACATCCAATGCACCTGCATCAAAAGCAGGACGATAAATTTCTTCTACCAATTGGTCTGTAACTGCACTTTTATCAAGATATACTTTTTCTAAAGTTTGGCGAATTACCCAACGTTGTCGCACATATTGAAATAACACAAACTGAGCTAAAGGTTGTTGAAAAATCCACTTAACTGAATCACCCAAGAGTTTCTCTAAAGAAGAGGGTTGCTTGGGTGGCTGAATTTCGCTTTGCAAAGCTTCAGGTTCAGATGTGGGCTGGCTTTCGCTAAAAGGCCCGGCACTATTTAGCAAAACTAAACCAGCTACGCTGTCGGGACGTTGGGCGGCAACACATAAGCAAGCGTAACCACCAAGGGAATTACCTGCTAATACTGCTTTTTGACCAATCACTTCGCTGATAAAATCATGGAGTTGATCGCGCCATAAGTCGCCACTGTACTGCAATTTTGGTTTTGCCGATCGCCCGAATCCCAAAAGGTCGATCGCAAATACTTCAAAATCTTGGCACAATCCTGTGATATTCTTGCGCCAGTGGTCTGTAGAAGCACCAAATCCATGTACCAAAAGCAAGGGCGGACGTTGCGTTTGTTTCTCTCCCGCACGCACGTAGTAAACGTTGTGCCCGCGCCACTGCCAATATTTACCAGGAATTGGAGTTGTAGAGGGGGCTGTAGTTGCCTGCATGATTTAAAGAAATGTTAAGGAGCTTTTAATAATTGTAGGCTAGGTGGGGGAGTGGTGACTGGAGACAAAGGGGATGAGCTATGACAAATGACAAATAACAAATGACGAAAGAAATTACAGGGAAAACTAAATTACTAGGAGTCATTGGACATCCGGTGGAGCATTCACTGTCACCAGTGATGCATAATGCAGCGATCGCACAATTAGGATTAGATTACATTTATCTACCTTTTCCGATTGAACCACAAAATTTAGAGGTGGCGATCGCAGGTTTCGCGGCTGTTGGGGTTGTGGGCTTTAGTGTGACAATCCCTCACAAACAGGCAATCATCCCTTTACTCTCAGAAATTACGCCCCTGGCTCAAACTATTGGTGCAGTGAATACTGTTAGCCGCCAAAATAACCAATGGGTAGGCACAAATACAGATATAGAAGGATTTATCGCTCCTTTACAGACAACATATAAACAAGATTGGAGTCAGAAAGTAGCGGTAATTTTAGGCAATGGTGGTGCAGCCAGAGCAGTTGTAGCAGGTTGTATTCAGCTAGGTTTTGCCCAAATTCATGTTGTTGGACGCAATATGCAGAAATTAGAAGAATTCCGCAATAGTTGGAGCAATTCATCCCTAGCCGAGAAATTCCAGGTTCATCAATGGGAGGAATTACCAAAGCTCATTCCCCAAGCCAATCTGCTGGTAAACACAACTCCGATTGGGATGTATCCCAAAGTTGATGAATCGCCTTTGAGTGTAGAAGAAATAGCAAATTTACCAACGGGTGCGATCGCTTATGATTTAATATACATTCCTAAACCGACGCAATTTCTCCAACAGGCACAAAAACAAGGCGCAATTGCAATCGATGGATTAGAAATGCTAGTTCAACAAGGGGTAGCAGCATTAAAAATCTGGTTGCAGCAGGAAACCTTGCCTGTAGAAGTAATGCGCCAAGCATTACAAAATCATCTGGGCTTAGGGAAATGAAATTTTTATAGGACAATACAGTTCAGATAAACCCAAAACACTTGTAGAGACGCGATTTATCGCATCTCGAAAACCCAAAATTGTTGCCAGTAGCCCGTAAGTTAGTGAATAACATTCCTCTAAGTAGGTAGGCACAAATTAACCTAATAACTATGTAACCAAATGTAAAATAGTCAAAGTCCTTGCGATTGCAACCCTTGGAGACACACTCGCGTTCGTTACACTCTGTTTAACTCGCAATGACATACTTATAAATTTTCCCACCCACCTACTTACTGAAAACTTTTTTGATAGTTCAAAAATTATCATGGCTCAATCAAAAGCCATTTTATAAACTTCTAAATCTTTGCGATCTTTAATAATTTGTTCTCCCCCATCTCCCTCAAACGACTACGAACCAGTGGGCATTATCTGTGGTTGCAAATAGCAAATCAAATCTTGAATTCCCTTTTGGAGATAGCGCGTCACTGTCATTGGGCTAGTGCCAATGTTTTTAGCCGCATCCTTGCGAGAAAGTTCCTTCAAAAATACCATTTCAACTGCCATACGGGGCTTTTCTTCCAACATATTGATTGCGCCTTGGAGTTGTTGGCGTTCTTCTTCTTGTTGCAGAAGCACATGAGAACGAGGACAAGGAAGTGCCTCACCCAAGGTTATTTGACAATCAACATAGTTAACTGCGGTTGCATCTAAACTCAAAGGCATCCGGTTTTGAGCCGCTAACTTGGTTTCTTGCCATTCTTGCACAGATACCCGGAGTTGGTTGGCAATTTCAGCATCCTTGGGCGGGCGACCTAAAGAGATTGACAAGTCCTTGCGAATCTTTTGTCCTTCATTGTACAATTCTTGCCAACGACGAGGAATTTTTAATAGAGTACTGCGATCGCGCAAAAAGTGCAGCATCTCACCGCGAATGTATGGCACTGCAAAGGAACTAAAAGCATATCCTTGGCTAGGGTCGAAGCGCTCAATTGCCCTAATTAAACCAAAATAACCAATTTGTTCTAAATCTTCATAAGGTTCGTTACATTGATGGCTAAACTTATGAGCCATCTTTCGCACTAAGCCAGTATGTAACTGTACAAGTTTATTACGAAGTTTAATAGAAGGATTCTGGTGGTACAAGTGTAATAATTCTATACCATCAGTTCGTAAAGAGGACTCACTTGTTGCCATATACATTACCTTTGTTGTAACTCCTAATTCCTGGGAAAATGGAGCTGCGTATATTTTCTTCTAAGCTGTTATTATTTTGCTGAGTCAGGGAAAAATAAGCTATCGTCGTTTCACTGAACTTGTTAGGGGTCTAACTCCACAATTCAGTATTTGTACGCATGATTTTGCGAACCCCTCTGTTACAGGTGATTTTTGCTTTTTATATAATTCTGAATGGTAAATAATCTTTAGCTTTTGCAACAAAAACTAGCTATTTATGCTGAAAAATGCATGACTGACATAATACGCATCTGTCATGCTCAGTGCAGGTGGATCGGTACTGAATTAATCGCAAAATAGGTTGCAATGAAGGTTAAAGAGTATGCTATCAGTATTAAAAAGGCTGTGAAATACTCAAAAGCTGACGACTCTAATTTTCAACAACAAAGCCGTCCTTCAGATTTGACAACGATAGTAAATCCTTGTCCGTTAACGGCAAAGATTGGTAAGAATAGGAATAAGCAGAACGTTTTCCTAAAAAACAGTTTTTCAATATGAGCAATACCAGTAATTTTCGTGAAGCTATCCGTGAGGCTAAATCTCACGCCCTTGTTGGCCCAAACGTGATTGCCAACGCCCTCCCCTATGTCGGTGGTGGATTGGTGCTAACGGCATTAGGAACCTACGGCGGTTTGGGAGTTATCCGTACTAACCCCGAAATATTCTTTCCCACCTTCATTGGTGCGGTGATTTTGGAGTTAATTTTGTTCTTTGTTGCCCAAAATGTTGCTCAAAAAGGTAATAAGGGTCTTGCGTTACCCCTGTTGGCAACCTACAGCCTGTTGTCTGGATATACTCTCAGTGGCTTGGTGTATGTCGCTTTGAGCCATAAAGGTGTTGGCATTCAAGGCATTGGGTTGGCTGCCCTTGGTTGTGGTGTCACCTTTATAGCTGCCCGTCAAATTGGTTCAAATCTTTCTGAACAAGACGGCATGGCTTTGACGAAAACCATTAATCTTGGTGTCATTGCCTTGGTGGTTGTGTGCCTTGCCCAATTCGGCTTTGCGATGTTTGGTGTTTATACGCCAAATTGGTTAGAAATTGCCATCTCCGGTTTAGGAGTATTCCTATTTGTTGGAGTTTCTGTAGTTGATTTCTACATCTTGCCCCGCACTTACAGCGATGACCAATATCTCCCTGCTGCTTTGTCGATGTACCTGACTTACATCAACTTATTTGTCTTTATCTTGCGCTTGCTAATTGCCATCAATGGCCGCGATTAATTGTCTGTAAGCAATAACACAAGTAAAGTTTTATAAGATGAAACCGTGGTTAAATTTTTCGCAACCACGGTTTTTTTCATCCGTTTAGCAGTAATATATGTAGACTAAGTTAAGCCTCAAGTGAGCAAAACTATGCTTGAACTCTTAAGTATCAAAACTGAAGTAGAAAGGTTGTCTAATATCTTGACGAAGGCTGAAGGCTGTCTTTGACCTGACAGAACTGTGTGCAAGAATTGAAGAGTTGAATCAATTGATTTCTCAACCTACTTTCTGGCATAATTCTGCCAGTTGTTATCAGATACTTCAAGAAATTGATTTCCTCAAGGCTACAAAGAAACAATATCAGCGATCGCACTTCATTCTAGAAGATATCAAAGCTGCACTAGAACTACTAGAATTATCTGCTGATGAGGAATTGTTGCAAGAGGCACAAACCAACCTTATCCAACTCCAACAAGAACTCGAAATAGTAGAAATACAACAATTTCTGTCCGATCCCTGCGACCAAAAGGGGGCATTTCTCACTATTAATGCTGGGGTTGGTGGCGTAGATGCTGAAGATTGGTCATCTATGTTATTGCATCTGTATTACCGTTGGGCAGTAAATCATAATCATAAAGTACATCTAGTGCAAGAGTCAGCAGGTGATTTAGGAGGGTTCAAACATGCAACCCTAGAAATTACAGGGCGTTATGCTTATGGCTGACTAAAATCGGAACAAGGAACTCATGCAAGAATAGAGCGAATTTCTCCTATTCATGGCAATGGCAAACGGCATACTTGCCTAGCCAGCGTAGAAGTCAGCCCGATTTTAGATGAGTCTATTAATTTTGAGATACCAGAGAAGGATTTAGAAATTACCTTGCCCCGGCATCGGGGGAATGTTAACCGCCCAGAAACAAGGGTGCTGTTGTTTCACATTCCTACCGGGATTAGTGTATTTTGTAAGGAGGAGCGCAGTCAGATGCAAAACAAAGAGAAAGCCTTAGCTATTCTCAAGAGTAAACTGTTTGCGATTGCACAAGCCCAAGGTGTCCAGCTTGACGAAATTCAACCCCGGCTGATAAAATCCCTATCCAACAAGCTCATCCGTGAATATATCTTACATCCTTACACCAAGGTGAAAGATTTACGTACCAATGTCGAAACACCTGCTGCGACAGAGGTATTAGACGGTAAGATTGATTTTTTGATTAAAGCCTATCTGCAACAGCTAAATCACGCTACTTCAGTGAGTAAAGAAGCGCTTGATAATTTCAAGTAACTTTTGTAACTAGTGCAGAAAAAATTTGCCCAACTACAGCTAAAATCAAGAAATAATCAGTAGAATAAAGAGCAATTTTTTAATCCAAAGCGCTCTATCTATCATTCAGCAAGCATTATGGATGTCCTAGAACTCAAACGCGAAATCGAAACGTTGTCTGGCCGCCTGGGTAAAACCCAGGACTATCTTTGACGTACCTGCACTGACAGCCAAAATTCAAGACCTCGAAAAAATATCATCACAGCCAGAATTCTGGAATGACCAAACCGAGGCCCAACAAACCCTGCAAGAACTCAATGACCTGAAAGCCCATCTCCAGCAATACGATCGCTGGCACGCCAATCTAGAAGATACTAAGGCAGTTGTTGAGTTGTTGGAGTTAGAAACCGATGAAGCACTACTCCAAGAAGCAGAATCTACCATCACTAAACTGAATCGCGATCTCGATCAGTGGGAGTTACAACAGTTACTTTCTGGCCCCTATGATGCGGAAGGTGCTGTACTGACCATTAGTGCTGGTGCTGGTGGTACAGATGCTCAAGACTGGGCATTTATGCTAATGCGGATGTACACCCGTTGGGGCGAAGCTCACGGCTATAAGGTAACTTTAGCAGAAGAGTCGGAGGGTGATGAAGCCGGAATTAAATCGGCAACCCTAGAAATTACTGGTCGCTATGCTTATGGTTATTTGCGATCGGAAATGGGTACACATCGCTTAGTGCGGATTTCACCTTTTAATGCTAACGGTAAACGACAAACCAGTTTCGCAGGGGTGGAAGTGATGCCACAGATTGATAACTCTGTGCAATTGGATATTCCAGACAAGGATTTGGAAATCACCACAACTCGCTCTGGCGGTAAAGGTGGACAAAACGTCAACAAAGTAGAAACTGCGGTGCGGATTGTTCACCTTCCCACAGGTCTTGCCGTGCGCTGTACAGAAGAGCGATCGCAGCTGCAAAATAAAGAAAAAGCCCTAAATCGTCTCAAAGCAAAGCTGTTGGTCATAGCTAAAGAGCAACGCGCCCAAGAAATTGCCGAAATTCGCGGCGATATGGTAGAGGCCTCCTGGGGAAACCAAATCCGTAACTATGTATTTCATCCTTACCAAATGGTGAAAGATTTGCGTACAACCACGGAAACAACAGCGATCGGCGATGTGATGAATGGTGAACTTGATACATTCATCCAAGCTTATCTGCGCCAAGAAAATAAGCTGGTAGAAAACACTCTGGCATAGAGGCGCTCATTACATAACACCCCAACTGCTAAGGCGTTTCCCTGAGAAACGCCTTAACAATATATGGGCAATACGCTTGGGATAAGCTTTTTTCTCCCCCTGCCTCAACGGATAAATTTCTTAACCCAAAAAGCGTATTGCAATATATAGGCGATCGCAATTCTATGTCCAGACCAACTGTTACAGTTATAAAAGAGTCTGTAGACAAATAAATATGAGCAACTCACCTTCAACAGAACCCCAACCTAGCTACGTAAAACTCGGCATGCGAAATATGGTGCGGAAGGGTGGAACTTCCCTAAAGCATTTTGGATTGACTGCCGTAGGGCTTTTAGCTCTGCTTGTTGGTCTTGCTTATCTTACTCACTAATCAACAAACCGTAAACCTCAGACGAGGAGGCTATATGCCCCTGAGAGTTGAATTATATGTAGAAGAGTATTTTTATGAGTTGTCCCCGACAACATCTGTAAAGATTGAGGACACTCATGCCCGAATTACTCCTGAAACTTGGGAAAACTGGTTTAATCACTGGTTAGAAATACTTCACCCTCAAATCCCACCAGCGCCAAGTTATGAAATCGGGCTGCGTTTGACAGATGATTCGCAAATTCAAGAACTAAATGCCCAGTATCGTCAGCAAAATAAACCGACAGACGTTTTAGCATTTGCAGCTTTGGAGGTGGATTTTCCTCAAAGCAAAGAAATGCTTGCTTCTGTACCATTATATTTAGGTGATATTATCGTATCTGTAGATACAGCACAACGACAAGCTCAACAACAAGAACATAGCTTACCAACCGAGCTAGCCTGGTTAGCTGCTCACGGTTTATTGCACTTATTAGGCTGGGATCATCCTGATGAAGAGAGTTTGGAGCGAATGTTAGAACAGCAAGTAAAATTGCTGAAGGGAATAGGTATTGCTATTGACATAGAATAGCAGTAATTACATATCCCTTAATGTTAATTTGGGGTAATACTTTTATAATACTTTTGTGCAAAATTGCTTAAAGATTGCCTCAAAGTTAATTTCGCCATTAAGATCGGCGAATATTCCCACTGTAGCAACTCTGTTCTTGTGTTTTTAAGTCTATGTCCCAAAAAATTTCTTCATCACCAACGCCCACCTCGTTACAAACACTGGTGTCTAACGAACGGGAATTTTCCTGGAAAGTAGCCTCTAATTTATTTGTTAGCTTTAAATATGCCTGGGCTGGAATCAGCTATAGTTTTCAGACTCAACGTAATTTTCGCATCCATATCAGCGTTTGTGCTTTAGCGATCGCCTTAAGCGTTTTTTTGCATCTGCAAGCGGTAGAAATAGCGGTAATTGGGATAACTAGTGGTTTAGTTTTGGCATTAGAGTTACTAAATACAGCGATCGAGTCCGTTGTGGACTTAACCGTTAAGCAGACATACCATGATTTGGCAAAAATTGCTAAAGATTGTGCAGCTGGTGCAGTGCTTGTTTCTGCTTTGGTAGCGATGCTAGTAGCTAGCATCCTATTACTCCCTCCTCTCGTAAAGTTAATTATATCGGCTTTGTAGACGTGATTTGCGTAGGTGTCGCCCAATCCAGGCATCGCCAAATTACTCAGTCAGAGGATCGCACTCTGTCTGCTCTCCTTTGGAGAAATATATTGAAAATTTAAATGTTGCGATGTCTACGATGGGCTATGCCAACACGCCAAACATCCTGACTAAAGGTTTACTTGGTAATCTTTATATTTATGCCGTGGAGTAGCCGCTTAATGCCTACGCGTCCACATCAGCGTTATTTTTATACTTAACCAACAAATAGTATGAGATACTTATCCATGCTTTTTGCAACTGATAAGTAGTAAAAACCAGGAGTGATAAGCTTTGATTATAGTTATCGACAATTACGACAGTTTTACATATAACTTAGTGCAGTACTTGGGAGAATTGGCAGCAGAATTCCCAGTAGCAGATGATATTAAAGTTTTTCGTAACGACAAAATATCCATAGATGAGATTCGGGCATTAAAACCGCAAGCTGTAGTTATTTCTCCTGGGCCTGGTCGCCCGGAAGATGCTGGCATTTCTTTAGAATTGATTAAACAGCTAGGACAAGACTTACCTATTTTGGGTGTCTGTTTGGGACATCAAAGTATTGGTCAAGTGTTCGGTGGTAAAATAATTCCGGCTCCAGAGTTGATGCATGGCAAAACCTCTCAGGTTTCTCACACTGGGGTGGGGGTTTTCCGGGGATTAGAAAATCCTCTAACTGCCACTAGGTATCATAGTTTGGTAATCGAACGTGAGACTTGCCCAGATGTGTTAGAAATCACCGCTTGGGTTGAAGATAACACCATTATGGGAGTGCGACACCGGAACTATCCTCACATTCAGGGCGTCCAGTTTCACCCAGAGAGTGTCCTGACATCTTCAGGAAAACAGTTATTGCGAAATTTTCTGGAACAGTTATAGTCAAGAGCATAATTAATGAAACGACGACAGTTGATGGGCTATGCTGGAGCGGGGTTGGTAACGGCTTTGCTTACTACCTTGGGTTCTGAATCTCAAGCTGACGCACAATCTAGCGGTTTATCAGTTCAGTGGTTGGGTCATACTTGTTTTCTTTTTACTGGTGGCGGTGCGAAAATTCTCGTCAATCCATTTCGGACAGTCGGCTGTACTGCTAAGTATCGTCCACCAAAAGTTGCAGCAGATTTGGTACTGATTAGCAGTCAACTGCTGGATGAAGGGGCTGTGGACATACTACCGGGAAATGCAAAACTCATCTACGAACCAGGAGTTTACGAGTTCAAAGGTATTAAGTTTCAAGGAATTGCTATAGACCACGATCGCAAAGGTGGTAAGCAGTTTGGCTTAAATACAGCTTGGAGTTGGAAGCAAGGCGGAATTAATATCCTACACTTAGGCGGAGCCGCTGCACCCATTTCCATTGAGCAAAAAATCCTTATGGGGCGTCCCGATGTAGCATTTATTCCAGTTGGAGGTAGCGCAAAAGCCTACAATGCTGAAGAAGCAAAGCAGGCTGTACAAGTGTTAAATCCCAAGTTGGTGATTCCGACCCATTACCGAACACAAGCTGCTGATGCTGCTAAGTGCGATATTTCGCCACTGGATAATTTTCTCACGTTGATGCAAGGTACGCCAGTGCGGCGTAGCAATGGAGATAGTATTTCCATTAGTCCTGGTAAATTGCCGGAAAAGGGAGAAATTCAGGTTTTGAGTTACAAATTTTGAATAAAGGGGACTGGTGATTGGGGACTGGGAAAGAACCAGAGGAAGCAGGGGGAGAATAATGACTCCTGCCTCCATCTTCTGAATTCTGATCTTAGAACGTATACCACTCTCCGGTCAGCTTATCTGCATCGCTAATGGGGTTATCAACGGCTGTGGTTCCATCTATAGTCCAAATGGTGTCTGCACCTGCTGTCTGATCGCGCCAGTAGATATCGGTCTTACCATCGCCGTTGAAGTCACCAAGAGATGGGGTCAAGGCTGCGTTATTAGTAGGTAGGAAAGCTTGAGTTGCAACTGTTGTGCCATCCATCAACCAAGCAGTGTTCTCACCAGTGGTTCCATTATGCCAGAAGATATCGGTCTTGCCATCACCGTTGAAGTCACCAATTTTGGAAGTCCAAGCTGAGTCAAGTGTCCCTAGAGTACCTTCTGTGACTAAGATACCATTCATTGTCCAAACTTTGTTCTCACCTGTTTGAGCGTTTCTCCACAGAATGTCAGTCTTATAGTCGCCATTGAAGTCACCAAAGGTAGGAGTCCAGGCAGCATCCTGTGATTGCAGCGCCAATTCAGTCTTTTGTGTGCCATCCATAAACCAAGCAGTATCAGCACCGGTTGTCGGATTACGCCAGAAAATGTCGCTCTTACCATTGCCGTCGAAATCAACAATGCTAGGAGTTAGCGCTGGGTCTGTTTTATCTAAAACAGTTGCACTCAGAACTGTGGTGCCATCCATCTCCCAAATGGCGTTCTCACCGGTTGTAGCATTATGCCAGAAGATATCGGTTTTGCGATCGCCATTGAAATCCCCAATTTGAGGAGTCCAAGCTGGGTCAACGCTAGTTAGAGAAGCCGCAGTAGCAACTTTGGTTCCATCCATCAGCACAATACTATTCTCACCAGTTGTCTTATTGCGTAATAAGAAATCGGTTTTGCCATCAGCATTGAAGTCAGCAATTTTGTAATCATAGGCGGATAGGTCGAATTTACCTAGAGAACCCTGTTCCAAAACTTTTGATCCATCCATTAACCGAATGATAATCTCACCAGTTGTAGAATCCACCCAAACTTTGTCTGTTTTACCATCACCGTTAAAGTCAGGAGTAATCGCCGCACTAGTTATATAAGGATTAGGATTGGGATTTGCTGACGTTTTAACAGGTGTGGTCGTCGGTTCACTTTGTAGTGATAGTGAGGAACTACTACTCCCAAGCCCCAAATTAGTATCTAAACTACTAAGAGAATTTGTCAATATTTGTGATTTGGCAAAAGAATCTGATGCCCATTGAGTTGTATTCAAAGATAAGGGTGAGGAATTTGCAGTTCCAGGCATGGTGTATTTTTATGATTGGTTATTATATTCTTTTAACTTTTTGTAATCATATCTTTCTGTAACGAAATAACATTTACCAGGGTTTCAATATTTCTTTATAACTATTTTTTCTTTATTAATGTCAATGTTTGAAAATAAATATTTTTTGTTTTAAACTATTATTCTAAAATTTTCAAGTTCTATATAAGCAATTGCGAAATATTTTTTGTATTTGATAGATATATAATTATTTGTAGATAAAAAGCGATCGCTACAATATTCCTAATAAATTTGTATGGTTTTAGCTTTGTTTTCCTGGCACTTTCTCAAGTATTGGCTGAAGCTCCATTATTTTTTATTTTGTGAACAAGCTTAGATAAAAAATAACCTTGACCACCAGCTAAACCTAAATTTGAGCTATCTAATTTAACCCAATAAAAATCAAACGCTATAGGGTTTTTGCTCGTACTGGGATGTATTTCCCAATGCCGCCAAGTAAATGGTGTAGGCTGAGTTAATTCGAGATGATAAACATAACGTTCTTGAATTTCATTGCGATAGGGAGTCATATTGTATTGATAAATACCCAATAACTCAATAATACGAACTCCCTTAACACCAGATTCTTCATAAACCTCTCGCAGCACAGCTTCAGATGGCTTCTCACTTTCTTCAATTGTCCCAGCAGGTACTTGCACGCCAGCTTCAGGAAAATCAGCATGTGTAAACACCATTAATTCATCTTTATTGGTTACGTAAGCGATCGCTTTTTTTGTTGTAAGTTGAGTAGACATATTTTTTGCTATGTGTTGTTAGATTTAGGAAATACTAGAATTTTTATAAGGGAAACGTTTAAAAATTATTTCATGAATATCCTAAATCATTCAATAACAACAAGCTCCCGGACTTCTTTAAGAAGTCCGGGAGCTGAGTCTTTCGAGATAATTGATTATTCTCTAATGATTTTTGGCTTGAGTGGAAACAAATATTGGTTAGAATAACTTAGATTAGCAACTATTAAGAAGCCTGAACTGTGCATCTGCTAGTTGCTAAAAGTATAAAATAATACAATTTAAAAATATCAGCTATGCAAGCAGAATATCGGCAGCGTCGTGAGCAATTAATGGCAAAAATTGGTGATGGTACAGCCATTTTTCGCAGTGCGCCTATGGCAGTAATGCACAACGATGTCGAGTATGTTTATCGTCAAGACAGTGATTTTTTCTACCTGACAGGTTTTAATGAACCACAGGCAGTAGCAGTTTTAGCGCCGCATCATTCAGAACATCGGTTTGTGCTGTTTGTCCAACCAAAGGATCGCGAAAAGGAAGTATGGACTGGCTATCTTTGTGGAGTAGATGCAGCGAAGGAAATTTATGGTGCTGATGAAGCATACCCAATTAGCGAGTTAAATGAAAAGCTACCGCAGTATTTAGAAAAAGCTAGCCGGATTTACTATCATTTAGGACGCGATCGCAATTTCAACGATCAAATCATCAGACATTACCAAAGTTTATTGCGGACTTATCCGAAGCGCGGTACTGGGCCGATCGCTATTGAAGATACTGGCCCTGTCCTCAACAGTATGAGATTGATCAAAAGCGAAGCTGAAGTCGAATTGATGCGTCAAGCAGCAGCGATCGCTACAGAAGCACACAATTACGCCCAAGAAATCGCCGCACCTGGACGTTATGAATATGAAATACAGGCGGAGATGGAACGCATCTTTCGAGTACGGGGTGGCTTGGGGCCCGCTTATCCTTCCATTGTGGCTTCTGGTGTGAATGCTTGCGTACTCCACTACATTGAAAATAATCGTCAAATGCAGGATGGAGAATTACTGCTAATTGATGCCGGTTGTGCTTACGGTTATTACAACTCTGACATTACCCGAACATTTCCTGTGGGTGGTAAATTTACGCCAGAACAAAAGACACTGTATGAGATTGTTTTGGAGGCGCAAAAACAAGCGATCGCTCAAATTAAACCAGGTAATCCCTTCAAATTAGTTCACGATACAGCAGTACGCGTCCTCACGGAAGGTTTAGTTGAACTTGGCATTCTCAAAGGCGAAATTGATAAGTTAATTGAAGAAGAGAAATATAAGCCATATTATATGCACCGTACCAGTCATTGGTTAGGTTTGGATGTCCATGATGTGGGGGTTTACCAGCATGGTGAAGACAAATCGCAGATTTTGCAACCAGGTCAAATTTTGACGGTAGAACCGGGAATTTATATTGTGCCAGATACCAAACTAGCAGAAGACCAACCAGAGACCGATCCTCGATGGGTTGGCATTGGCATTCGGATTGAGGATGATGTGTTAGTTACATCTGATGGATATGAGGTGTTAACTGCGGGGGTTCCTAAAGCAGTAGACGAAATAGAAAGATAAAATATAGGGATGGTGTGTACCATCCCTAAGAAAAACCCTGGCGATTGAAATCGCGGCTATACAGACAAAACCCACCTGCGTGGGTTTGAAATTTTTGATTTTGTATTAGTCCACGGAAGTGGACTACCCTGCGGGAAGCCGCAAAGCGTCTATGCTTGTGTAGCCGCGATTTCCAATCGCCCAATACTTTTAAAACTCAAACTCTAAGGGGAAAATCGCGGTGAAAGTAGAACCAACATCTACCTGTGAGACTAGGTTAATTTCACCCCGCAGTAGTTTCACCAACCGCGAGACGATCGCTAATCCTAATCCTGTACTATCAGGAAGATAGGGGCGATCGCTAGAACTCACCCGAAAATAGGGTTCAAATATTTGGGCTTGGTTTTCGGGGGCAATGCCAACTCCAGTGTCAGAAACCGCGATCGCCCATCTCTGCTTCTCCAACACCTGACACATGATAATAACAGTCCCCGACTCTGTATAACGAATTGCATTACTAATAAGATTTGTGACAATCTGTTGCAATTGAAAAGAATCTGTTAATGGTTTTTCGGGAGCGCGATCGCAATCTACTACGATTTGTAAATTTTTCCCTGCACCCAAAGGTTCCAACATTTCACAAATATTATCAATTAATTCATGCACATTGGTAGGCGCTAATTGGATTTTTATCTGCCCTGCTTCATAGCGCGAAAGTTCTAGCACATCATTGATTAAATGGAGTAATTGTCTACCATTGCGTAGTACCCGCTCAATATGTTCTAAATTGGTATAGTTATCTTTTATTTCATCAGTCTTGCGTCGCTGTTGGCGTAAAAACAGATCCGAGTAGCCAATAATGGAAGTTAAAGGATGTTTCAATTCGTGGGCGAGTTGGGAAAGATATTCTTGATTGGCGCTAATTAAGCGCGTCAGTTCCTCATTATGAAGCGTTAATGATAACTGCAACTGCTTTAATTCTCGTAAGCGTTCCTCAACATAACTTTTAAAACATCGAGCGATCGCTTCATCTACAATCGCATCAATCAAACGCATGGAACGAATTATCTCTACAGGTGTTCCCTCTAATAAATCTGCTTGTAGAGCATCAAATATTACTGTCCGTAGCAGATGATATTCTCTAGCAATTTCTGCTGGATCAAAGCCTTGTTCGGCTCGAATAGCTCCATGCTGAAAACTGGCATTAACCATTGACTGAATATCATTATCCTGAGATTTTGAAAGCACTGTCACCATCGCTTTCAAAACATCAGGAATGTGATCCTTTACCGATGTATAAGATAATTCATCAGCACTTTCAATCCGTCTATCCTCGCGAACAGCTAAAATCCATTTATCAAGGATGATGTCAGTTTTTTCAGCCAGTAGTTGACTAAAATCCATTATGTTAAATTCAGCTAAGAGATAGATGAGTAAACTTGCATATCCAAATAGTTTAACGACTAGAATAGTGCTTTAACAAAAACAGTGATATATTTCACCCACCAAAAGAAATAGATTTTATAAAATCTTTTGTTGGTGAGATTATGCTTGATTCCCTAAAATTCAGGGTATGCGCTTGATTGATGTAACAAAATAGAGCATAAGACAAATACTTTCACGTAAGCATTGATGTTATATTATGTATATCAATGTTATGCTGTACATAACTTTGTATTTAATTAGAGTAAGTCAGCCTAATCTAGCAGATCGCAAGTGCGTGACGTTGGAGCGGAGGAACCAAATTGTGGGGCGTATCTCAAAGAAAGTGAGGAGTTGAGAGTGAGGAGTTATTTTACTAAATTAATTAACTCATAACTCATAACTTTCTTCAGAAGGGCATCTCTCAGCCCTAGCCCGTCAGCTAACTTCGTAGGCATTGAGAGGAGACTGAAGAGACGGCATTTTTATAATGTTCCGATCTCATCGGTGTCCAAGGCTGGTACTGCTCAAATTTTTTGTACCTGCACTTAAATCTGTTGAGGTCGTAAATGATATTTCAACTAAATATAGCAGCGATCGCAGCGATCGCCGCGCAAGCGACTTGGAAAAAGACAAAACCTGTCATCCTTAGAGATGTCTTCATTCTACCTGTATTGGGCTTTTTGGGAATAATTGTGTTGTGGTGGATTATTGCACTTGCCAATCATGAATTAATGCCCACTCCACCAGAAGCGCTAATCGCGAATCTAGACTACATCTTAAATCCCTTCTATCAAAGAGGCCCAGGTAACTTAGGAATTGGTTGGCTGTTGATTGCAAGTCTGCGCCGGGTATTACTGGGCTTTTCGTTAGGTGCGGTAGTAGCGATTCCTCTGGGGTTTCTAATTGGTATGTCCAGACCGGCAATGCTAGCACTCAATCCCATCATTCAAATTTTTAAACCAGTATCGCCTCTAGCTTGGCTACCCATTGCCTTAGCAATTTTCAATTTAGCAGAACCTTCCGCCATTTTCGTCATCTTTATTACCTCCTTGTGGCCGACAATTATTAATACCGCCTTAGGAGTTTCTAGCGTTCCTCAAGATTATTTAGATGTGGCACGAGTGTTAGAAATGCCGCGTTGGCGACGGATTACAAAAATCATTTGGCCTGCAAGTTTGCCGTATATTTTTACAGGTTTGCGAATTAGTTTAGGCATAGCTTGGCTAGTAATCGTTGCCGTAGAAATGCTGACAGGTGGTATTGGTATCGGCTTTTTCGTCTGGGATGAGTGGAGTCGTTTAAACCTGAGTTCAGTCTTTTTAGCTGTGTTTATAATTGGCTTAACTGGGTTAATTTTAGATTACGCCGTGGGCAAAATTCAAGAATTAGTCACCCATCGTCCTAGAACTTTCAACTAGTTAAACGGGATTTTAGATTTTAAATTTTAGATTTTGGATTGAAGAATTTAAAATCCAAAATTTAATAATATCTGTTCGCGCAGCGTCTAAGGGAACTCCAATAAATATTGTGGGGTGGGCATCTTGCCCGCCCTATCTATGGACTGGGCGGGCGAGACGCCCACCCCACAAGAGTTAATTGAATATTTTTTTATTTGTCAGTCCCTAATCGAACAAATCTAAAATCCAAAATCCAAAATCCAAAATTGATCCACCAATGGAGCTATAAAAATGGGTGATAATAACTGGACTCGACGAGACTTTATTAAAGGAATCGGAGCAACCACAACGGGAATAGCGTTATCTTCTTGTGCGATTTCAGGAGATAGATCCGCTAAAGGACTAACAGAAGAAGCCTTAGCTGTACAACCAGTAGTTAGATCCCAAGACTTAGAAAAAGCTGATATTACTGTTGGTTACGTTCCCGTTAATGATTGTGCGCCATTTGCGATCGCTTGGAAAAAAGGCTTCTTCCGCAAATATGGTTTGAATGTCACACTCAACCGCGAGGCCAGTTGGGCTACTTCCCGCGACGGTTTAATATTTGGTCGCTTAGATGCTTCGCCCGTTGTATCTGGTGCTGTTACTAACGCCAGAATTGGTGCTGAAGGCGCACGCCACGCCCCCTTGTGTGCAGCCATGACCATTCATCGCCACGGTAACGCCATGACCATGAATAAAGCCATGTGGGATTTTGGGCTGCGTCCGTGGTACGAATATCAACAACAATATGGCGATGGCGCACTAGAAGCCTTTGGGCGAGATTTTCGAGGCTACTTTGACAAGCAGCCGCCAGAAAGCAGGGTTTGGGCGGTAGTGCTGAGTTCCGCAATTTACGAATACTTTGTCCGCTACGTATCCGCCGCCGCAGGTGTCGATCCTCTCAAAGAATTTCGGATCATCATCGTTCCACCTCCCCAAATGGTAACAAACGTGCGGATTGGTGCGATGCAAGCTTACATGGTTGCAGAACCCTGGAATACGAGAGCAATTACAGGTAATGAAAACATCGGCTTTACTTTCGCCCAAGGTAAAGAAGTCTGGTTAGGACACCCAGATCGTTTGTTAGGAGTGATGGAATCTTTCATTGACAAATATCCTAAAACTTATCGTTCCCTTGTCAAGGCGATGATTGAAGCTTGTCAATATTGTAGCAAAGTAGAAAACCGCCAAGAGGTAGCCGAACTACTTACAGAACGTTCATTTACAGGTGCTAGACCAAAAAAGAAAGATGCCCCAATTGCCAAATTTACAAGTCCGGGAATTCTTGGTAACTATAACTATGGCGGCTTTGACGGCAAAGATCGCACCATCCAAGCCGCTGACACCACGATTTTCTTTGATATCCCTGACAACATTCCCCAACAGCCAGGAGAACACTCAACATTTCTATGGAGATCCAGAAGTATGTGGTTAATGACACAAGCAGCGCGGTGGGGACAAATTCATCAATTCCCCAAAAATGCCGAGAAAATAGCTGCACAAGGTTGGAGAACAGATTTATATCGGGAGATAGCATCAGAAATGGGCATCAAATGTCCCAAGGATGATTACAAGGTTGAACCACCAGAAGTATTTATAGATAAGAAAGGCTTCGATCCTAGCGATCCGGTCGGCTATCTGAATAGTTTTGCCATCAGGGCCAACGCTCCCTCTCGTTTTTTCATGTCTTAAAATACCAAGTTTAAATTTTGATTGATTGAGTAAATTATTTGCGGAGCATTGGATGATGGAATATACCTCATTACCTATTAATACTCAGAACCAAGTTCTGCCCCGCCCTGTATTTTTAGAAATTGAAAATTTAGTCAAGTCTTATCCGACACCTGATAAAGATAATTTTGTCGTCTTAGATGGAGTTAATCTGACGATTGGTGAAGATGAATATATTTCTGTAATTGGTCACTCCGGTTGTGGGAAATCAACTCTATTAAAGATAGTAGCTGGTTTAGAAAAAGCAACTTCCGGCTCAGTCAGGCTAGATGGCAAAGAAATTCGTCAGCCGGGAGCCGAAAGGATGATGGTATTTCAGAACTATTCGCTGTTACCTTGGTTAACAGTGAGAGAAAATATCCGTTTAGCCGTAGATGAAGTGTTAAAAAATGCTAATCGATCTGAAAAAATTAGCATTGTAAATCAACACTTGGCAATGGTAAACTTGACGGCGGCGGCTGACAAATATCCCGATGAAATTTCTGGAGGTATGAAACAACGAGTAGGTATTGCCAGAGCCTTAGCAATTCGTCCCAAAATGTTACTAATGGATGAACCTTTTGGGGCACTAGATGCACTAACTCGTGGTAAATTGCAGCGTCAGGTATTGGATATTTGGGAAAATAATCGTCAAGCAGTAATGATGATTACCCACGATGTAGACGAAGCAATTTATATGTCCGATCGCATCGTCTTGATGACCAATGGCCCAGCTGCTACTATCGGAGAGATTTTAGAAGTTCCTTTTGATCATCCACGCGATCGCGCCGCCATGCGAAATTCAAAAGAATATTTTGAACTCCGCAACCACGCCCTAAATTTCCTGGATCGATATTTTGCCCAAGACGAGTAAATTAGATTATCATTTTTTTTAGTGGGTAGCCTAATTCAAATTCATGAAAGCTGGATTTGGAACGGAGGAACCATATTGTGGGGCGTATCTCATAGAACATGAGGAGTTAAAAGTCAGAAGTTAAGAATTATTAATATTAACTCAGCACTCACCACTCAGTACTCAGCACTCCTAAGAGAGAGACACCTTCCAGTCTTAGCCCGTCAGCTAACTCCGTAGGCAATGGAAGGAACCCCCAAGATTTTGGCTGTAATACAGTTATTATTGGGGTTTCCTTGACTGATTTCAGATTTGAGATTTTGGCGATCGTCACTCAATCTAAAATCCAAAATCTCAAATCTAAAATTTGTCCCCCTGCTTCTCATTGCTAATTCATTTCATTAGGAGAAGTAAAGCTGTGCAAATCAAACCAATGTTAGCACGTCTGCAAAGTGCAACAGGTCGAGATGACTTAATTGAACAAATGGTACTCGTGCCAGAACCAAAAAAACCTTTTTCTGAAAAACCTCAAAGCTCCAAAGCAGTTAACTTAATTGTTGCTTATGACGCATCTCCCAACAGTCATACAGCACTAGATATTGCCTTTTGGATTGCCCATCAAACGCGTTTAGCTACTAATGCAGAAGTTACAGTTCAAGCCGTTTATGTGTTAGAAGATAATCAAAGTAATCAGTATTCAAATATCTTGAGTTTTCCAACACAACAGTTTCCGTTGGAATGTCAAGTTAGTGAAGTATCAAAATCTGTCACACAGGTATTAACTCAACCCAAATTGCAGACTGTGGTAACTCCCCTGCAACAAGCAGATATAATTCTCTGGCAAGCGCGAAGTTTAGCTGAAGAATGGCAGGGTTCCTTTAAATCTCATTTGCGGTTTGGCTGTATTTCTACAGAACTTAGCAAAGTTGTTGAATCAGAAGCGGCTGATATTCTGTTTCTAGGTTGCAACTCTGTCAATCATCCGATGATTGAGGCTCTAGGTTCTAATTTTCCCTGTGCCGTTTTGGGTATTCCCAGTAGTATTGATGAATAATCACTCTTTAAAATTTCAGTAATTTTTGTCAATTTTGCTCTGAGAAAAGTCACCTAAAACTAGGTGGCTTTTTTAGCTATAGAAACGTTTTAGTGTTTTTGAGGATTTTGAGCGTGAAACTTTCCAAATTAAAGGATATTTACCCTGCATCAATAAAGTTGTATTATTAAGCGCTAAAAGATATAGAAAGATAGAAGTTGATGAAAAAGAATAACTTGTCTGTACCAGAGTCAACAAACAATTTCTTGCAATCACGTCGTTTACGATTATCTTTTCTCTATTCTGTACCGATTGGGATGTTAGGAGGGTTAATTGGTTTGGGTGGGGCAGAGTTTCGATTGCCGGTTCTTGCGGGCATTTTAGGTTATTCAGCACGGCAGGCTGTACCTCTAAACCTAGCTGTTAGTTTGGTAACAATTGCTGCATCCTTGGCAATCCGAGGTAGTACACTTTCTTTTAGCTTAGTGATTCCGTTGTTACCTGCGGTCTTCTCCTTAATTTTTGGAGCCGTTATTACAGCTTTTTTGGGGGCAGCGATGGCAGGAAAACTCTCAAACGAGCAGCTTGAGAGAATTATCTTAGTGTTATTGGTATTAATTGGTATTGCCCTGATAGTCGAAAGCTTTCTTCCTCAACAAATACCAGCCCTTCTACCCCCTACTTTAGGCTGGCGCATTCCAGCAGGTGTTTTGTTTGGCTTGGCAATTGGATTGGTGAGCAGTCTGCTTGGAGTTGCAGGGGGTGAAATAATTATCCCAACACTTGTTTTTGCTTTTGGTGCCGATATTAAAACAGCCGGTACAGCCAGTCTTTTGGTCAGTTTACCAACGGTACTGGTGGGTGTTATTAAATATGCTAGTCGGGGAGCGTTTGCAGACCGAGCAGCTTTGAGCAATACCGTTGCTCCTATGGGAGTTGGTTCGGTTATTGGAGCCGTCGCTGGAGGATTGCTTGTTGGGGTGATTCCACCAACAGTACTAAAGTTCACACTGGGGGTAATCTTGAATATCTCCGCGTTTCGGGTTTTCCGCAAAACTAAATCCCAAGATTAATGACTTAACTTTTAAAGTATTTTATAGAAGCTTTTACGGAGTGGAATTGCATCGTAAATAGGAGCATCCCAAATGTGTAAAAACATAATTTGTCATTGCGAGTGTAACGCGGTGAAGCAAAGCAATCGCAAAGTACAGATATTGCGATTGCTACCCTACAGGTTCTCCGAAGGAGTACATTACACAACTTTTACAGACACTACCATGCTTGTGGCAGGAGACTAGTAGCCAATCAGATGTAAAACGTCGCGTAAGACGCTATAACCAGCTAAATCCCAAAGCAAATAGGCAAGAAAGCCAATTGCTGCCAAGCGACCATTCCAAATTTCCGCTTGAGGAGTAAAACCAAACAAAAATGCATTGCGAATAGATACTTAAATAAATTTAAACTCCTTGGAAGCAAACTTGTATTTAAATATAATCACTTGCTATAAGTTAAATAATTAAAATTCAAAAATAGCGGTACATAATTAATAGTAGTTGGCAATTTTATTAATATTTTTACCGAAAGAAGCTAAAAGTTATATCTTACGCTGTATGATAATTTCAGCCTTTGGAGAGATGCTTTAAATAGCTAAATTCTACGATTCTGATCTAAAGAGTTAGGCATTGCCATAGGTAAAAACAATAAATACTAAGAGTTGCTTCTCAAGAAATTCTTAATTCCCCAAATTTAAACTTAGAAAAAGGAAATCCAATGCTCCAAAGTACGGAAATCATGGTGGGACTCTACAAACCACTACTATGGATAGCACAGACTCAGGTAGATGGCTCAAACATCACGCCAGCACAGGCATCGGTTCTTACTTCTGGGCCGCGCTTTTTTGTAGCTTTAATCTCCGGCGTGATTCTAGCCTTTGCTTTCCAATTAGTTCTAACTAATCTCTCCCTTGCAGCCGGTATTTCCTACCTGGGGCACTCATCTGACTCGGATTCAGATAATGGGGAAGTAGGTAGTTTGGGCGGTAGTATTCGCAAAATCGGCACAGCAGTAGGGATTTGGACATTAGTCACTGTGACGATCGCCTTATTAATTGCTTCTTTCCTTGCGGTAAAATTGAGCCTGGTAATCTTAGATCCAACCTTGGGAGCGATTCTCGGTTTGGTGATTTGGGGTGCTTACTTTCTGATCCTCGTTTGGGTAAGTTCCACCACCGTAGGCTCCTTAATCGGCTCAGTTGTCAATACGGCAACATCTGGGTTTCAGGCGATTATGGGGACTGCTACAGCCGCCTTGGGTGCTAAAGCTGTAAATAATCAAGTGGTAGCCACAGCAGAAGCCGCCGCCGCCGCTGTCCGTCGAGAACTCGGAAGTGGCATCGATCCTGCGAGTATCCGGGAAAACATTGAAGATTACTTAGAAAAGATCCGTCCTCCAGAACTCGATGTGTCAAAGATTCGGAGTGATTTTGAAAATTTACTCAACGATCCGCAATTAAAAGCGATCGCTGGGACTCCAGATATCCGCAACATCGACCGCCAAAAGTTCATCGAGTTAGTCAGCAGTCGCACCGACCTTTCCAAAAAAGACGTTAGCCGCATTGCTGATACTTTGTATAAAGTTTGGCAGCAAGTGGTAAGTCAGCAACCAGCTACCGAAGACCGTTTGGGTGAGTTAATCGATTATCTAAAATCACTTCCACCGGGACAAAGCAAAACAGACGAACTCAACGCCAAGCTGGAACGGTTATTAGCAGAAAAGGGTGGTTCCAAAGAATCTGACCAAAAAACCGCTACCGGGCCAATTCAAAGTACACTCCAGCAAGGATTATCTGCCTTAACCGGCATTGTGTTAGGACGCACAGATTTGTCTGATTTGGATGTGGAAAAAATCTTGGGTAGTCTCACCACCGCCAAAGATAAGGTTACCCAACAAGCAGATAAACTAGGGTTGCCCACACCATCACAACCCTATAGCCCAATTCGGGCTGATATCGAAAACTACCTCTACAATACTTATGCTTGGCAACTGAGTCCAGAAAGAATTGCCCAAGAATTTCATGATGTCATCTACGACCCAGCAGCCGACCCTGGAATCGTCCGCAGAGAACTAGAACGACTATCCCGCAATGATTTCGCTAAAATTTTGCAGCAACGGGGATTGCTTACCCAAGGTCAAATTCAGCGCATTGCAAATCAGCTAGAAACTGTTCGCCAAGAAGTGCTAATAACAGTCAGAGCTAGTGAAGAAAGAGATATAGTCCAAGACTTACAACGCGCAGTAGAAAGTTATTTGCTGGTTACTCCGAAAGCAGATTTGACACCCGAAGGCATTGAGCAGAATTTTAAACCACTGCTGGCAGACTCAGAGGCAGATTATGAAACCCTGACATTGCGACTGGCTCACATTGAACGCCAAGAAATTCGGGAGATATTGCTACAACGTAATGATGTCCAGCTATATGAAGTAGACAGCATTCTCGACGAGTTGGAAAAACAACGCGATCGCGTCTTGGTAGAATCCAAAGGATTAGCAGAACAGGCACAATATCAGGCAGAAACCCTGTGGCTGAATGTAGAATCATATCTGCGTAACACCGGCAAATCAGAACTGAATCCTGATGCTATCCGCGCCGACTTCAAAAAGTTACTGGAAGATCCGCAAGCTGGAATTAGCTCAATTCGGGCGCGCTTGTCTCGCTTTGACCGCGACACCTTAGTGCAATTGTTGAGTCAGCGAGAAGATTTGAGTGAAGACCAAGTTAATCAAATCATCAATGCTACTGAAGAGTCATGGCATAGTATTCGCCACACACCCCAAGCTGTAGTCGATAAAGCGAAAGAGCAATACGACTCGGTGACGACAACGATCGCAGATTACTTACGAAGCACTGGTAAACAAGAACTCAATCCAGAAGGTATTCAGCGAGATTTGACCAAATTGTTTGAAAATCCCAAAGAGGGAGCCGTCGCCCTGCGCCGTCGGTTGTCGCAAGTAGACCGGGATACACTGGTTAAATTGCTCAGTCAACGCCAAGACTTGAGCGAACAACAAGTCAATGAAATCATTGATTCCACCCAAAATTCGATTCGTAACTTTGTGCGCGCGCCTCGTCGCCTAGCTAGCCGTACACAACAAAGAGTGGAAACATTCAAAGGTTATCTGGAAGAATATCTGCGTCAAACTGGCAAAGAAGAACTCAATCCAGAAGGTATCAAACGCGACTTGCAATTATTGTTGCACGATCCGCGAGTCGGCGTAGAAAGTTTTGGCGATCGCCTTTCTCAGTTTGACCGTGATACCATCATCGCCCTGCTGAAAATTCGGGAAGATATTTCTGATGAAGAAGCAGCAAGGATTGCCGATAGCATCGTATCCGTAAAGGATCAATTTGTCGAACAAGTACGGAACATCCAACGCGGCATTCAAGATGCAATTGATGGGGTTTTTGCTCGTATCCGTAATTATCTCAACTCTCTGGATCGCCCAGAACTTAACTATGATAGTATTAAGCGCGATGTTCGCACATTTTTTGACGATCCTCAAGCAGGATTTGATGCTCTGCGCGATCGCCTCTCCTCTTTCGACCGTGATACCCTAGTGGCAATTATCAGTTCTCGTGAGGACATCTCCGAGGAAGATGCCAACCGGATCATCGATCAAATTGAACGGGCACGCAACACAGTATTGCAACGTGCAGAACGCATACAGCAGGAAGCCCAACGCCGCCTAGAACAGGTGAAGCATCAAGCACAGCGGCAAGCAGAAGAAACCCGCAAAGCCGCAGCGACAGCAGCGTGGTGGTTATTTGCCACAGCATCCGTCTCCGCCGTTTTCTCTGCATTAGGAGGAGCGATCGCTGTAATTAAGCTGTAGTTAAACAAGTTGTCTCCGCTAATTTTTAAGCCTCCTATACTAGGAGGCTTTTCTATGTTTGGATGTCATTTATCCCGAAATATATTGGCGAATTTTATCTGTGTATGCCTTTCAATATAATCATATATGAATATGCTTGACCGCTCTAATCTCAGCCATTAGATAATTGAAAAGATATTTATCTCAATGTTTTAATATTCTTAGATTATTTGCAATAAATCCTCAGCCTATTCTCTATAGAACGCCCCGATTTTTTTGCAAGTTAAGAATTTTTACCTAATTAGCAAGTAATTTCAAAGAATGCAAAATACATTAGTTGATAAAACCTTCCGTGATAGCAATGGCAAAATTGTTTTGGCTGAAATGCCAAACCCACCACTTATTCTTTGGATAGTAGCTAGTTTACTAAGTCTAGTTTTTACAACTGGTAAAATCAATACAGTATTAGACGTTCTGGCAAATGGCTCGTTGTTTACTTGGGCGTGGCTGGAACTATTTCAAGGCGTTAACTATTTTCGTAGAGCGCTAGGTCTTGCTGTATTAATTGGTATTATCGTCTTAAAAATTCAGTAATTACAAGATTATAGGTAATGATTAGCACTAGTTATGCAATATTACGGAGTTACTCTTTATTTATCCAAAGGTAACTGCCCAGGTAGGAATGTCAGGGATATTCCCAAGAGGGAAGAAAGATGGTAATTTTCAAGGATGAGTCCAGAAGAAAAAGATCAAAAAATAAAGAGACTAGAGCAAGAAAATCAAGCACTGCGGGAAAGGATAGCAGAGCTGGGCAGATAGGTCAAATGACCAACTTGAAGCAGTGCTGACGTGTGGCGAGTGAATCCCTTGAAGTCGAATGCAACGGAAACCGAACTTCTTCGGGAAAAGTTAGGTGCAATTAAAAATTTGGAATTAGTGCATTATTACTGTCATCAACAAATACATTCTCTAGTACAGAAACCCAATTCTGAACTTGATGATGAACTGAGTCTTTGGTAGCTCTAGGATTTGCTAAAGCCGGATGCTTGGTTAACTTGCAAGTCCTGTTTGTCGGGGGGAAAGGGGTAGTAATATCCCTGCCCTACCCATTAAACTTAAGACTGGTAAGCATCAGCCATTCCTACATTAACCTTGACTTAATCTGTGCTTAAAAATAGCTTAATCATTAAGTATAGATAATGAAAAAGTCAAAAAAATACAATATCCCTAAGCAAATATTGTACCTAGTAGGAATACTGATATGCTCAAGAGAAATCTCTTTCTGTTCTTGTTAGCATCATTTTTTGTTGCCCCCGCAGCCAACGCAGATGTTAAGCTGATCGCAATTGGAAGCCTGAGTGGTAATATCAGCGATCGCTCCCAGAAAACCTCCGCTCCGCTCGAAAATGGTGTTCAGGGAAATCTCCTTGGTGGTTTTGGATCAGGACTGGCCTATGCAGGTCGTAACACCTTCATTGCAATCCCAGATCGAGGCCCCAATGCCAAGGCATACAATAGCGCTGTGGATGACACAACATCTTATATCAACCGCTTCCAAACTATTACTGTGGAACTCGAACCAAGTCGGTCTCCTTTAGGGTTGCCCTTTACTCTTACTCCTTATTTAGTTGACACGACTCTGCTATCCAGCAATAAGCCTCTTTACTACGGTACTGGCGTAGGACTGGGAGTGCCTAACGGTGCCCCTACCCTGAATGCCAAGAACACCTACTATTTCACTGGACGCTCAGACAACTTTGACCCCACTCAGATATCGACCAATCCCAATAATGCCCGCTTTGATCCTGAAGGCGTGCGTGTATCCAATGATGGTAAGTCCATCTTTATCTCTGATGAATACGGCCCTTATGTGTACCAATTCGATCGCAAAACAGGTAAGCGCATCAAGTTCTTTACACTCAACAGCAAGTTTGCTGTCAGCAATCTAAATCCTGTTGGTGCTACAGAGATTAGCGGTAACACATCTGGACGTGTTGCAAACAAGGGTATAGAAGGACTGGCAATTACTCCTAATGGCAATACCCTAATCGGTATACTGCAAAGTCCGCTGATTCAGGATGGGGGTACTAATGGCGCTTACACCAGAATTGTTAAGATCGATATTGCAACAGGTGCTACCCAAGAATACGCCTATAAGCTAGATAATATCGGCACACCAGCTAAACCGAAATACCCGACAGTAAGTGAAATTGTGTCGATCAGCGATCGCGAATTCCTAGTAGACGAACGAGATGGTAAGGGATTGGGCGATGGCTCTCAGGCTGTCTTCAAGAAGATATATCATATCGATCTGACCAATGCTCAAGAAGTCAGCAATATCACCGGGGAAAGCAACCTTGCAGGTAAAGAAGTTAACAAAACCCTCTTCCTTGATGTCGTAGCGACGCTAACTCAGAATGGGATCAAACCAGAAGACATACCCGCCAAACTTGAAGGTTTGGCTTTCGGGCCAGATGTGTTTATTAACCACGCGATCAAGCATACGCTCTTTATCAGCAACGATAACGACTTTGTTGGTACTATAACGTCGGATGCTTTGCATCCAGCAGGTATCGACAACCCAAACAAGTTTTTTGTCTTTGCAATTGATGCTACTGACATTCCAGGATTCGTACCCCAAAAGATTGAAGGAGAACATGAATATCGGGGATTCCGAGGAAGAAGGGGAAGAAGATAAGTAGGTAAGTTGGCGTAAATAATTATTGTTGGGATAAGGCAGGGGGAGAGAGGGTTTGAGCCTTGTTTACTTTTATTCTCACAGTTGGATTTTATTATACCGACTTACTTAGGCACAAATAAACCCAACTATGCAGCGAAATATAAAAGGCTTTAAACCCTTGTAATTACTTCACTTAGCTTCACTCAATTCATAATGACATAGTTATAAATTTTCTCTCCTACTTAGTTGCAAACAATTCAGAGAAGCCCAAAACCCTGATGTCGAGACGCGATAAATCACGTCTTCAGCCTTTAAAAATGATGTCGTATAGTGACAGCAGAATCTCCACCACAATCAGAATCACTACATACCACTCCACTCGCTGACTACTGCTATGCTGCATGAACTCCAGTACTGTTTGTGCTGTTTGGGTAATTAGCTCTAGTTTGCGTTCTAAGGCATTATGACGCTCACGGATTTCGTATTCATCCTCCAAGCGCAGATATAAGTTTTCTAGCTGTGGGGACTCCCAGAGTAACTCCGGCTTATCGATGATCTCTACTCGACCTACAATCTTATGTTGAACTAACAGCGTAGTCCCAAGTTGACGCAGTAATTCCATACTCTGGCGTCTTCCCCTGTGTTCACGCTGGAGACTAGCCGCAAACGGTTCAATTTGATCGAATACAGCCGCGAGGCTAGTTTCATAATGAGACAGCACAACACTCTTAGCGAGAATATCTGCCACTATCTGCAAGCGTTCTACACTAAATTCATGGAGAAAAATTTTTCCTTCCTTAACTCGCTCACTCTCCACAACATTGAGATAAACTTCCACCTCTTCTGTTTCCGGGTTGGCAAAAGAGTCACTAACTTGAGAGGATAGTTTGGTCAAGAAGACTGCCTTTTCTATCGGCTCAAGATTAAACAGGACAACTGCACCATAGTCCAGTAGTACCGCACAGCCGTGTTCACCGACTGAAATTATTACTGGCATAGTCGCCAAGCAAATGTAATTCTCCAACGTCTGTAAGTTAATATCCTCACCAAGAAATAGGGCCTGTGCTCTAAATCTATCTCTGTCATTAAAAAGAAGTTTTTGCATTGTCGCCCTATGCTATATTCTGCCTGCTGATCTCCACTTTTCAATCACAATGTTTGCTGCATTTGAGCATAAGCTTCATAAACACCTTTCACGTTATACCAGTTGAGGAAAATTCGAGCAATTTCTAAAGCTAATTGCGGTTTACCTAAATTAATTAGCCATTGCAATAACGGAGCCATTGTCCGTTCATTCAGTACACCATTGAGTGAAAGAATACCCCAAAGTAAGCGATGCAGCCAAGTCATTTGAATCATCATTCGCACTTCCCATGTGGGATGTTTTTGATAAAACAAAACTCCCATACGTCCACGTTGAATTTCTTGGTCAATTAATCGGGGAATTTGTTCTAAGTTAAATGCTGGATGCCAGTGATATCCTACGGCTTCTGGACATTTAATTAGTGTCAAACCTAGTTTTTTCAGTCGCACACCTAGTTCTAAATCTTCCCAGCCATAGAGTTGAAAGCTGGTGTCAAAAAGCCCGGCTTTCTCTAGCCAATGTTTGGGGATTGCGACATTCCCCGTAGCAAAAAAAGCTGCTGAAAAATCTGTGACTTTGTAGGGTTCAGCCGTTGGATTGTTGAAATTACAAGTATTAATAACTGCGCCGTAAGTGAAAAGGCGATCGCTCCCCAATTTCTCTTTCCCCTGCACTAAGGCGTTATCATGAGCTTGCAGGAAATTATTCAGCACTACTAAATCACTATCAATAAAAATAATTGTATCTCCCAGCGCCTCTTTTACCCCCAAATTCCGAGCCGCAGCTGGGCCAGCATGGTCTTGCTGAAACCATCGCACATGAGGAAACTCTTCTTTGTGTTCTGCCAACCACTCTAATGTACCATCAGTAGAACCATCATCTACCAAGACAATCTCGTAATCAATAACCGAATTTGGCTGACTCAACTCCTGCACCTCCAAAGCGCGGAGGCACTTTTCTAAAATCGGTTGGCGATTATAAGTCGGTATCACAACGCTGAAAAACACAGTCTCCACCCACAACACTATTTATCCATCTCCAGGATAGGACAGATGGGGCGCTGACACTGTTCCTTAGTACAGCCTTGCATAAGTTCGTAAGCCCTAACTATCTAATTGGTATACAAAGCAGGTAAGCTGAGGAAAGCACCTAGCAGCAGTAAAAAATTAGTGATATTAAAGTTGCCTCGCCATCGCCCAGAACGAAAATTCAGTAATATCAAACGAATAATTTTAGAATGTTCGCTCATTGAGTGTGTGCATTGTGGGGCAGAATTAACGCTACGCAGACCAAGACACATGCGTAAAACCATTCAAACAATGGATGGTGCAGTATTTGTGGCAGGCAAGAGTAAAGAATGTACCAATCCTAGTTGCACGCATTTTGGTAAACATTACTACGCTACTGGCGTACTAAAATACAGCTTACCTTACAGTACCTATGGGCTAGACGTGCTGGCGTTTATCGGTTGGCAACATGAGCATGAACATCAACAGTTGGTAGAAATTCAACGCTCATTAAATCAGCGCGGTGTGTCCATTAATGAGAGTAACGTAGGCAAGCAAAACCCTTCAATTTCTGGCACTGTTGGGTGGAACAATGGCACATACACAGGAAAAATTAGCTGCTACAGGCGTTGAACATGGTGGTTTAATTTGGGCAATAGATGCCTTACAGCCAGAAGGACACGGGACGCTCTTATACGTTTTATATGAAGTATTAAGTGGTACACCAGTCAGTGCAATTCAGTTGCCACAAGCACAGGCATCTGGATTAATTGAGTGGCTGCAACCATATCAGGAGTTACCGTACAAAGTGCTGGCAACGCTATCAGATGGGGAATTAGCAATTATTATCGCCATGAATTCCAGTTGGCCAGATGCACCACATCAACGTTGTCAGGCACATTTTCTCAGTAATTTGAGTGAAACGGTGTTGCCGTTAGATACAAAGCTGCGACAACAATTAAAGGCAGATTTAGATAGACTGCCAAAAGTCCCTGAGTACTCAGAAAGACCCCAAGACCCAAGCTCCGAAAAGCAACCAGATAGTACCCCCCTTTTTCAGCAATCCCCTATATGTCACGAGACGCAGAGTTAGTGTCCGTTGAAGCCCAAATTCGTGCTGCAATTCGAGATTGTGTCAATCGCACAAGTCGCAAACCCTGGAGATTGGGTGGTATTGAAGGCTACCAGCAATTATCAGCGATTGGGAAATACTTACTTGCACAAATTCAGCAAGTGCCTGTAACTGAGTATAAAATTCAACGTCGTAGATTAGCTTTGTCCGAAGCCCCTCGTCAACAAAAACATCGTCTTCATCATGATCCAGTTAGCGCAATACAAAGTTTAGTTCATCAACATCAAGAAATTCTCTCTGTGCTTGAGTCTCAGGCTCTTTCATACCAATTAGATAGCTAGGGTTCGTAAGCTTTTTAAACGCAGAGGTACGTGGAGTCAGGTGAAACCAAAGATGGTGGTACATTTAAATGCGATCGCACTAACGAAGCAAAAGCACTATCTGATTATCAAAATAAAAAGCTATCTGACTTCTACTCTAGCCAAGTAAGTGATTTACTGAACATGATATCAGTAGAAAACAAAAGATAATGGTTATCATCCTCTATCTGCTTGAAAAGACGATCGCAAGTATTGATTACAAACAAAGTCATTGTGCAATTAGCAATAAATTACTAATAGGATATTTGCTGCTTAATTTTCTGTAAATTCATTTTTAACACAATTATTACCATTCCTTAAACTAAACAAGATAACTTTTTAGAAGTTGATATAGGACTCATATTTGATTTTTGAACAAAACTCAGTACACCTTTATTCCTTTTTCCCAGTCCCCAGTCCCTTACCTATACGAGTGAGTCAGAAATCAAAGACGCTCATAGCGCAGCGTTAGCGATGCAGGAGCGTCTGACTCGCTACCGCTTCGCTATCGGATTTCTATATTTTTCTGGTGTTCACATATTTGTGAATTTAAGCGGCATACCAATTGAGCGAATCCTGTACTGTAAAAGGCTTTTCTAGTAATGCTTTCACTTGAATGGTGTGGATGTGAACATGATTCGGCAAAAGTATTGAATAATCAGCAGAAATCTCAAGTATTGTGGCTAACTGTAGGTTTACTTGCTGTTTTTTTCGTTGCTGAGTGGAGTGTGGGTTTATGGAGTCAAAGTTTATCTTTACAGGCGGATGCAGGACACATTTTATCGGATATTACAGCCTTATTAATATCTCTACTTGCTAGTTTTTTAGCACAGCAACCAGCGAAGAAAAAAGCAACCTTTGGAAATCAGCGAATTGAAGTTTTAGCAGCCTTGTTAAATGGATTAGGTTTGCTGGCGATCGCTACTTTTATCATATTGGAAGCTATTCAACGCTGGCAACATCCAGCAGCCATTTTAGGCTTACCAATGTTAGGGATTGCCGTATTAGGTTTAATCGTCAATCTGCTCAATATTACTTTGCTTCATCCCCACACTCACGACGATTTAAACTTGCGCGGAGCTTTGCTTCATGTCATCGCTGATACTGCTAGTTCTGTGGGCGTAATTATAGCTGCAATAGCCGTTCATCTTTGGGATTGGTGGTGGGCAGATGTTGCTATTAGTTTAGTAGTTGCAATTTTTACGGGTTTAAGTGCTTTACCTTTAGTGCAAGAAAGTTTAAAGATTTTTTTGGAATATGCACCAGAATCAATTGACCCTCTTGAGGTGGAAATATCTCTCAAATCCTTTCCTGGTGTTGTACAAGTAGAAAAACTCCACATCTGGACACTTAGCTTAAATAAGGTAATGCTTTGTGCAAATTTAACGGTTGAATGTACAACCATCCAAGAACGCGATCGCTTACTCAATAAGTTGGAAAATCACATCCGGCAAACTTTTCATATTGCTGAAATAACTTTGCAGCTAACTAGCTATAAAAAATCCTCATTAATGCCAATTCATCCTTTATTTAAACAAGATTTAGTTTTTATGTTGTCTCATAATAAAGCAAATTAAAACCAGCATATTTCTGTTTATTTGTCTGCATAAATTACTTAAATTAATATTTTAAAATCATGCTTATTGACATTGATTTTAATTGTCAAAGCATCGCGACCAGTTATTAATTAGGAGGTTTCCTGATGATGAGTTTCATGCAAAAATCCCCAATGATTTCATTACTGAAACAGTACAAACGCATCTTGGCTTGGTTCATCTCTGGCCTGGTTTTGGCAGTTTTATTGTTCTTGGGAACATCAAATCAACAACCAGCAACCGCCTCTAACTCAAGTTATCCTACACCCTCAACTGTGCCAAATGTGACTTCTACATACTCAGACTTTGGTGCTACTCACCTAGAACCGAACTTTTATCAGTACTAACGGCTAATACTTGCTCAATTAATTTTAAGGCACACTGTAATGATTTCATTTTTGCGAAAGTACAAGCGATGCCTGCGGCGGGCTACGCCTACGCTAGCTTTGACTATGGTCGGCTTGCTCTGTACAGTCCTACTGGTATTTGCTAATTCTGTTTTTCAGCCGACTCTAGCTGCTGGTAATGGAGTTAACGTAATTATCATGATTGGCGATGGTATGGGTTGGAATATGGCCCGAGCCGCAGCCGTTGCCAAAGGCGCTCCTTTTTACACAAGTGGTAAAGGCTCAGGTCTGAGCTTCCAAAAGCTAAGTGGATATGGGCTGGTAACAACTTACGGCACAACAATTGAGGGAAATACACCAGCTAACCCAACAGGTCAGCCCCACCTAACAAGTAACTCTGCTCTAGATGGATCTGATACATTCACAGGTGCAAGTCCTGTTCGTCCCAACTTCTCATTCAAGCCTACTCCTTTTAATCCAGGCGATCGACTTGATGGCAACAGTTTAGCAGAAGGTAATCTCACCGGCTACGACCCTAGTAAGGGCGGCCCTCTTCCTTGGATTCCTCTGACCCCTGCTAATGCTGGTACTTATGACAAAGAGTACATCAAACACAGTTATCCCGACTCTGCTAACACCGCGACAACTCTTTATACTGGCGTAAAGAGCTTTAACAACGCGATGGGTGTAGACATTTACGAGAAAAAGTTGAAAACCATCTTGGAAATTGCCAAGGAAAATAATAAGTCTACAGGACTAGTTACTTCCGTACCCATTAGCCACGCAACGCCTGGTGCTGCCGCTTCTTTTGTGAATCGCCGCAGCAAATACGATAGTAAATACGACCCCACCAAGACTAACCAAGACAGTGTTCTGCAACAGACTTTACTGAACTTTCAGCCTAATGTTTTGTTGGGTGGTGGTCATCCGAAAGACTTTGACAATAAAAGTAGTACAAGTACTGCGGAAGGTGTTTTTAACTATACGTACATTACAGAAGACACTTATCAGCATCTCAGCAATAACCCTACATCAAATCGTTATGGCTACACCTTTTTGGAACGCGGGCCAAATGCAACTCAGACATTGCTAAACACGGCTGCTAAACTCGATCCAAATAAGGGAGATAAATTATTTGGTCTATATGGTGCGCGTGGACAAGAAGGCAACCTTCCTACTAGTTCTTCTAAGGGAGACTACAGTCTCACAGGTCTGAACAACGGCTCACTTTATAGCTCTGTTGTTAAGAGTGTAAATCCCTGTCCATCAGGTCAAATCATTCCTGGTACATCTGGGGATTGTGTTCCTGTCGTTGACGCAGCAGGAAACCCAGTTAGTGGCCCCACACCTGATACTTTCCGTCCTCTGGCTCCTGGTGAAACCGATGCTAGCTTTATCGCCAGAGAGATTAACGAAAATCCGACTTTGGCTGATCTGACCAAAGCAGCTTTAACAGTTCTAGGTAAAGACAAAGATGGTTTTTGGCTGATGGTTGAGGGAGGCGATATCGATTGGTCTGCTCATGACAACAACATGGATAACCTAATTGGTACCATGAATGATTTTGATAAAGCAGTCCAGCAGGTGATTACTTGGGTAGAAAATCATGGTGGTTGGAGTAAGAACCTACTACTGGTTACTGCTGATCATGACCACTATCTAACTCTGAATGATGATTTTGCCTCTAAATTGACTCCTAATCCTGACCCGAATCAGGCTAGAGGCTTAAAGTATAACGCCAAAGACATCACCTTCAACAAGCACAACCCTAGAGAAGCTGGTCACTTCTGGGGAGCCGATCCAAATTACAAGTACCTCTGGGGTAGCCATAGCCGCCGGATTGTACCTGTGTACTATCAAGGTGCTTATTCATCAACTCTGACTCGATCTTTTGGACAAAAACTCCAGTTTACAGATAGTTCTGGTACTTACACTGCGCCCGGTGTTCGGGGTGTGGTCGATCAAAGTCATATCTTCCAAGCCATGAAAACTGCGATCGCAAGTCCGCACCACTCACGAAATACGAACTGACAAGCTTTGTCTTGCAGAGACTTGGTAACACGCGTCTCTGTCTCAAAAAATGGTTCTTTTATCAATGTAAAAAAATGACTGACTCCATCTTTAAGAAGTTAGCCGCTGCAACCGTAGGAACTGCTTTGATTTTTTCCTTCGGCGAGACTATCCCCGCCCAAGCAGCAGTCCTAACTTATAATTTTTCTAACAACGATAAAACTCTCACAGGCGCTTTTTCATTCGACCAAGCAGCAGCAGCAGACGATCAAGAAGTAACCATCGCCGAAGGTTTAAAGATTTCTGCTACCTATGGTGGACAGTTATACACTGAAGCGGATGATCCTTTAGCCTCAGTTTTCACCGATTTTTCGGGAACAATTTTGAACCAAGCGGGGTTAGGGTTGTATTTTACACCTGGCACTTTTAACGTCTTCCGTGATAGTTTTATCGATTTGAATGATTCCAGTGGTGCGGGTGTTCAAACCGTCACTTACACAAGTGTTCCAGAGCCAAGTTTGATGCTGGGATTGTCTGTATTCGGGTTGAGTTTGTTCTTGGGTAAAAAGCTCGGATCTTCTAGACTATTAAGCACAAAAGCTTAATCCAGATTATCAAGAATAAACTGTTAAGCGGTTTATTTGCATCTATCTAAAACAGGGTGGGATTATCCACCCTGTCAATTTTTCACATTTTTTGAGTCTGGTGAAAACTGATACAAAGCAATATAAAAAAGTTTTATCTAGAAGCGATCGCAATCTTATTTAATTTCTGAAAATTGCAAGGCTTGAATTCCCGACTTTTAGAGAAGTCGGGATTTTTATTATTCAGTTGCATGAATAAAATATACATGGATTAGTTTAGATATAATAATGACTCATTGTTTGTTGTCCTAAGTGGAGAAATTAATGGGTCGCGCCAAAAAGGTTGTCCTAGCATATTCTGGTGGAGTGGATACTTCAGTTTGCATCCCCTACCTCAAACAGGAGTGGGGTGTAGAAGAGGTGATTACCCTAGCAGCAGATTTAGGTCAGGGAGATGAATTAGAGCCAGTTCGAGAAAAAGCTCTGAAATCCGGTGCAAGTGAATCCCTCGTGGCGGATGTCAAAGACAGCTTCATTAAAGATTACGCCTTTGGAGCGATTCAAGCTAACGCTCTTTATGAAAATCGTTATCCTCTAGGAACTGCTCTTGCCCGTCCACTGATTGCTAAGGTATTAGTAGAAACAGCCGAAAAATATGGTGCTGATGCGATCGCTCACGGTTGCACTGGCAAAGGTAACGATCAAGTTCGCTTTGATGTCTCTGTAACCGCCCTGAACCCCAACCTGAAGATTCTCGCACCCGCCAGAGAATGGGGAATGAGCCGTGAAGAAACCATCGCCTATGGGGAAAAGTTTGGTATCCCCTCACCAGTCAAAAAATCTTCTCCCTACAGCATTGACAAGAATTTGCTCGGTCGTAGTATTGAAGCTGGTTTACTCGAAGATCCGTCATTTGAGCCACCAGAAGAAATCTATGAAATGACCAAAGCGATCGCTGACACTCCCAATGAGCCAGAGTACATCGAAATTGGTTTCCAAGGTGGTATTCCGACAAGCATCAACGGTATAGCTAAAAAGCCAGTTGAGCTAATTGAAGAACTCAATCAGCTTGTAGGCAATCATGGCATCGGCCGGATTGATATGATTGAAAACCGTCTGGTTGGCATAAAATCGCGGGAAATCTACGAATCACCCGCGATGTTGGTGCTAATTCAGGCACATAGAGATTTAGAAAGCTTGACTTTAACGGCAGATGTCACCCATTACAAGCGCGGTATTGAAGAAACTTACAGCCAAATCGTTTACAACGGTTTATGGTACAGTCCCCTAAAAGTTGCACTCGATGCTTTTATTCAAAAAACACAAGAACGAGTCTCTGGAACTGTGCGAGTGAAGTTGTTCAAAGGCAACTCTACGATTGTTGGGCGTTCGAGCGATAATTCCCTCTACACTCCCGATTTGGCAACCTACGGAGCCGAAGACCAATTCGATCACAAAGCCGCCGAAGGCTTTATCTACGTTTGGGGATTACCAACTCGCATTTGGTCGCGGCACGCTAAAAGTTAGGAGTTAGAAGTTAAGAGTTAAGGGTTAGGAGTTAGGAGTTAAAAATGCAAAATACAAAAGTAAAAGTTAAAAAAATAACTTTTTACTTTACTCCTCACTCCTCACTTTTTACTCTTCACTACTCACTTCTTTAACTTGCCGAGACTCTAGCCACAGGGGCACAATAATTAAGGCAGCGAGAATCAGTAAAGCTGCGATCGCAAATTGACCCACCCAAGCAACCAATTGTTCTAAAGAGACAACTTGGCCAGCAAAAAAAGCTAACGTCACCATCAAACTAGCCCAAGCAACTGCTCCTAAAAGGTTGTATAAAAAGAATTTTCCAAAGGGCATTTCAGCTATACCAGCTAGTGGTGCAGCAAAAACTCGTAACAATGCCAAAAAACGTCCAAAAAATACCCCTTTAGCAGCATTTTGACTAAATTGCTCTTTAATGTTCAGTAGCCGCACTTCCGAAATCCGAAATATGCTACCGACTTTTACCAGAAAAGTCCAACCGCTAACTCTACCAATCCAGTAGCCACAAGTGCCACCAATGACAGCACCCATAATTGCGTCACCGAGAACCAGCCAGAAATTTAGTTCATCGCTGCCAGCTAGAAACCCACCTACTAAGGTTACGGTTTCACCAGGAAGGGGAATGCCTAAATTTTCTA
Organism: Nostoc sp.; assembly: GCF_036916655.1. GTDB lineage: Bacteria > Cyanobacteriota > Cyanobacteriia > Cyanobacteriales > Nostocaceae > Nostoc. The sequence goes on along the minus strand of NZ_JBALFY010000024.1, from coordinate 36,847 downwards.
GCAAAACTCCCAAAAAGATTGCCCAATACCCGTAAGTGTGGGCGACTTTCTGGATATTTTCTAGTGAAATCAGCTCTAAAGACATCCCGCACCGCCGTCTTTACAAATTTTTACTTTTACTACATCTTTGCTTGTTTTTGAGTAGGGTGTCAATCAAACCACTAGATTCATTCATTAAGTCATTAGTTTAATTCTGCACAATTCATAACTTATAGTCTATGGTAACTATTAATTTTCGACTATTAGCAATGTGATTATTGAAAATTATTACCACGAATTAATATTTATTAAAAATAAAATAAAAAATTTATAGAAATTTCATAAACTTCGAGATGAATTATAAAAATTTTGTAAAAGATACGCTTGATACCGAAATTATTAGACCCTTATGCCTATATTGATGAAAGTTATTACAAATTATACGGCATGAATACTGAAATAATTTCTTTCAACTGCACGACTGCAATTGCCCAAATATCTGGGTAAAACAGTCATTTTGTAGTTGAAAGAAAAAAAGTATTGATGCCTTTTTTCAGTTTTTGTCAAGTGTTCCAATTACCCTGTTAAATTCATGGCTCTCACACAACAAGAATTTCCAGTGATTTTCTTTAAACCCAAAGGAAGCATAGATTTGGAAGGCGGTAAGGCCTTAAGTGAACAAATGGCTGGAGTCGTGCCTCAAGCTCATCAACTCTGGATTATCGACCTCACAGAGGTTAATTTCATGGACAGTTCTGGATTAGTCCCTTTAGTAAAAGGGTTAAAAGCTGCACGTCAGAGTGGTTGCCGCTTGGTTTTATGCAACGTAAAGGCTCCTGTACGGTTAATTTTGGAGCTTACCCAACTTGATACAGTGTTTGAAATTTTCAATACTTACCAAGACATTTTTACCACCGTCAAAGATAACAGTCTGGTGCTAACAGTCTAACTAATAAATCTACCGATAGAAGGATGGTAAAGTCAAGCAATATTTGCATTTTTTCGCGTTCTCCAAGATAACAGTCTGGTGCTAGCAGGCTTGTGTTCTTTTTTTCTAGAGAAGAATGTTGCGGAAAACTCATGGTTTTGAGTTAGGTGGTATGAATGGCAGATGAATGAATCTGCTTGCTGCAAGCCATCTACCAAAGAGGATGTTTGAAAAGTACTATTGCTAACATGGCAATCTCAGAAACCTAACCCCTAGCCTTCTGAATGGCACGATGGTTTCAGAAAAATTAAAACCGGGTTGCAAAGCTTCTCTCCACCTCGGAGAGAGCTTTGGATATGGGTAAAAATTTATGGCTCTAAACGATAAATAAAACAGGAGTCAGAATTCAGGAGTCAGAATTCAGAATTCAGAATACTCTATCCATAAAAGGATAGAGTTTTAAGGCGAGAATATTTTAATTTTTTTCGCCCCTGGTGGGCGAAAGCGCGTAGCGGCACATATCCCTACGGGGATCTTGCTACGCGGTAGCGTCTCTAAGAGTTGTACAGTTTTAACCAATATTCATAACCCACTTGTACAGAATTCATACTGTTAGCGGATAGCTAAGGTTTAGCTCATTCTGACTCCTGAGTTCTGAATTCTTCTTATAAAAGCTTCTATTTTTTTCTTTTTTCGGATGAAACCACCCTGCCTTCCCGATTGGGGAATGGGGGTTTCAAAGCATTTCTTTGCTTGCCTAACGGCAGGCTGACACCAAGAGGGAGAGCAATGAATATAAGTAGGGTTTTTGGTATGCTCTACTACTTTTCAAACATCCTCTAAAGCAAAAAATAGCAAAGATCGTCAAAGCAAATGTAATTCTTGGTGGCACTCCCCAATCTTTTAAAGACAGGGATTTTCAAATTACAAATTACTCTGAGCTAATTTTTCTAATTAGAGCGGCATAAATAATTAAATAGTCTCCAAAATCCTTTGCCGCAACAATTTCTTACCTCTTAAGGTTCCACCATAATGGTAATATTAGGCATTCTGGGGAGTCGAAATGTTAGTTTGTTCGGATGCTGGACGGGGAAAATTTGGCAAATCAATACCGCTATGACTGGCATTGCGAGTTTTGAGTGCTAAACGGTAACTCACGCTTTGCAGTTCTGCTTGTAGCTGGCGGTTTTCGCGTTGTAGCATTGCTACTTTTTCTCTGACTGGCGTCATCCGCTCCTCAAACTTCCGTCGGTAAATTTGAGGCAACTCTTGTACTACTTGCTCTAACATCCGAGTGCGATCGGTGAGTTCTTGAACTGATTGTCGCAATTGATAAATCTCGGAGTCACGAGTTGTAATTTGCTCTTGGTAGAATCCCACCTGCTGCTCTACAGCTTGGAGTTGTTCTTGCAAAGCGTGTAACTGGCTTAAATCGCGCTCAATATCAGGCTGTGGGGGCATAAAACTAGTATTGCCCTTTACCAGCCGGAAAAGTTCTTGAGATAGTTGTTGTACTAATTGATCGCGAAGTTGCAACTCTTGGCGTAGCTGCGATACTTCGGTAGAGAGAACTTGAATATTCGGTGTATCAGATTGGATCACAGTAGCTTAAAGCTCCCATTCAGAATCTTGTCCACTCTTAGGTATAACTGCGGGAGTACTACCTTTGGCAAGTATTTGTTAATTTAGCATTCCCAAACAGGTCACGTCGCTTCGCTCCGAATTAAAAATTAAAAATTAAAAATTAATAATCCCCATAAATCAATTTAAGGGCTTGTATTATGAGTCGGTTTCGGTTATGGGAAAAGAAAAATACAAAATTTTATTGAATGGGATTTGGGGATTGGGGATTGGGGATTGGGGATTGGGGATTAGGCATTATAGAGATTAATTATTTTAATTATTTTTTCCTCATCTACCTGTACCCTAATCCCTACTCCCTACTCCCCATTCATTACACTGTTGCAGTTGCAGCTACTTTAGTGGGCCTTTCTTTTTCCTCTTTAGGAGGTTTTTCTTCGGCAATTTCTTGCTTAACTGTCAGATAGCGAATTACTTCTTCACTCAAGCGCATGGCACGTTCAAAGGGAGCGATCGCAGTTGCCGGGGCACCGTAGTTTAATTGGATGTAGATGCCATCTCGATGTTTTTTGATTTCATAAGCGAGACGACGCTTACCACGATTTTGAATTTGGATATCTTCAGCGCCTTGATCGCGAAGCAAATTCTGATATTTAGTAACTGCTTGCTCTACCTGTTCCTCTCCGAGGTCAGGACGCAGAATGTACATTGTTTCGTAACTTGTAGTCATATTTTCCAATTTCCTCATGGACAAAAGTGGCTGCTGATGTTAATTTATACCTTTTTTGTATTAGAAATGCCAGTGTAGATCAACATCTGAAGCAACAAGGAACTATAATCTTACCAGTTTTCAATTTTGTTTCATTAGCCAAATCGCCAAAATTGGGATTTTTGGGATGCCCATAATGAAAACTAGGTCGGGAGGCAACCCCTAACTGAAGGATTGCCACTTGCTTACAGCTTCTAATCGCATATAAAAGGATATTCATCAAGGTTATGGCGCAGCGCTACGTGCGAATTCAAAATCCAGAAGGACAGATTTACTACGGGTTACTACATCTCTCCCTGAATGTGCAGGTGTTAGATGCTCCGCCCTGGTTACATGGACAACCCACTGATTTAACTTTGACACCAGAAAATTACCAAATTCTGGCTCCCTGCGCTCCCTCAAAAATTGTGGCGGTGGGTAAGAATTATGCCGATCATGCAGCCGAAATGGGAACTCCAGTACCTTCTGAGCCATTAATCTTTCTCAAGCCACCCACGTCGATCATTCCATCTGAAAGGGAAATTAAATATCCTCCCCAGTCGCAAAGAGTTGACTACGAAGGAGAGTTAGCATTAGTGATTGGCGATTACGCCTTTGAATGCACACCAGAGGTAGCCCAAACCAAAATTTGGGGCTACACCATCGCTAATGATGTCACAGCGCGGGATTTACAAAAAAAGGATGGTCAATGGACGCGGGCCAAAGGTTTTGATACTTTCTGTCCTTTGGGCCCTTGGATTGTACGAGAATTAAATCCGGGAGCGAGATTACAGACTTTTGTGAATGACGACGTTAATCCAGTCCAATCTGCTTGTATCGATCAGATGGTGTTTTCTCCCGATGTTTTAGTTTCCTATATCAGTCAGGTGATGACGTTATTACCTGGTGATTTGGTGCTTACAGGTACACCAGAGGGTGTCAATGCATTGCATCCAGGCGATCGCGTCCGCGTTGAAATTGAAGGTATTGGTCGCCTGGAAAACAGTGTAGTGGCTCGTTAACTTCTAACGCACCTGCATATACACTGCATCGGAAATTGCCGGTATTTCGGCATAACGCCCGATCACAGATTGAATCACAGAATATACTGCTGCTCCCACTATGCCGATAAAAATAGTTGTGGATAGGGTTTGGATTGCAAAACCACCAGCGGGAATTAGCCCCACAACATCAGTCAGGATGCCAAACAAAAAGATAATAATGTCCAAAAGGATTGCTTGCATGGTGTTGAAGCGAATAAAGTGACTAATTTTTTCGTTTCTTACTACCAGCAAAAATAAAGCAAAGAAAATAATCATTCCTGCATAACGTACACCATAGTAAATATTTAACAATGGCAAAAGCGGCAGAAACAGCAGTTGTAGTGGTGGAAACTCTGAGAACAAATATCTACCAAATACAAAAACTTCGACTAGAGGAAGCAAATAAGGCAAGGAAGCAAAAATTCGATCTGAAACTGTTGTAGACCCGCGCCAAGACATTATGCGTTCTCCTGTGGTTAAATTTCTATAGTCACTTGAGCTTAGGATAACGCAGTTGCTTGGTCTTGCTGACAAATTCAACTATTCTATATGGGCAACGCGAAAGCCCATCATGCACTCATACTGATCCGGCTGCTGTTGAGTAAGTTTGCGAATAGCTTGACCACAGCGCAATTGACCACCACGCCAACGTGGCTGACCGCTCCCGTCAGCGAGTAAACAAGAGTGACAAACTTGCTCAGGGGCAAGGATTTGATCGTCCATTAAAATGACTAACATCGAATCCCTCCTGTAAATCCTCATTGTCAAACAATTTTGGATTTTAGATTTTGGATTTTGGATTGACCCCATAGATTATATCTAGGGTTAAGTGTTGTGATTGGCGATCGCAGATAACACTTAAGAGCCACATCCTACCTCTTTGTAGCAAAAATGTAGGCAATTACGATTCAATAAAAATTGTCAAGTTAATCTGAATTTATTGTACGTTGTGTACATTCCAAATTGGACATTATTGTAAAAAATAATACACAATTTTTGGCAATAAGTTGGGCAGATACAGCCAAGGGTATCCACTGAACCCTGTTAATTTAGCACTTGAGAGTGTCAAACTTAATATTCAGAAAATAACAAAAGCTTTATGCACAAGCAACACGGCGAATCTTTGAAATTTCCTTGACGTGACTGGTGAAAGTGTGATAATCAAGTCAGTAAAACTCAGTTAACTTGATAGCCATTTAAGTGATGCATTTCTAAAATACTGAGGTAAACTTGCAAGCAAGTTAATACATAATATTACTCAGCGGCTCGTCGGTCTGGGCATCACTTACAATGGAACACTGGCAATTTCTGATACAGAAACAAGGCGCTCGCTCGTGGCATATTCTAGAATCGCCAAATTTGGAAATTTCGGAAGGGCAGTATAGAGTTTTGGCTCGTTCTAACCTTCCGAATACAGATGTGGAAGTACGGGTAACTCACTCTTCAACCCAGGAAGTTCAACCAACGCGGCGAATTTTCAAGCGATCGCGTCGCACTAACTCAGAAGGCTTAATGGCGGTAATTCCTTTTACCTACTTCCAGGCGGGAGTTTGGGAGTTGCGCTGTTCTGGCGATTTGATGTCGGATCTGCTGGGTAAATCTTGGCAATACAGAGTCCAAGTACAAGTTTTGTCTCAAGAAGAAGAGGAGGCGAAGCAGAGGGAGAAGGCAGAATCATATTTACTCGTTCAGCAAAATACTGTTTCTGAAAATCTGGAATGCACTGCCTCAGCAGAATCAGATACGATCGCTGTTTCCGCAGAACTGGAATCTACTGTCCCAGCAGAACCCACAATTACCTTAGATAATGCGATCGCTGTTTCCGCAGAACTGGAATCTACTGTCCCAGCAGAATCCACAATTACCTTAGATAATGCGATCGCTGTTCCCGGAGAACTGGAATCTACTGTCCCAGCAGAATCCACAATTAATTTAGATAATGCGATCGCTGTTCCCGGAGAACTAGCAATTACTGGAGAACTTGAATCGACTGTCCCAGCAGAACCCACAATTACCTTAGATAATGCGATCGCTATTCCCGCAGAACTTGAATCGACTGTCCCAGCAGAAACCGCAATTACTTTAGATAATGCGATCGCTGTTTCCACAGAATCGGCGATTGTTCTATACAGCAAACCTATTAGTATTGTTCTGCCAGATAAAGGGAACTTAGAAGACACTGCCCCAGTAGAACCTTTAATTGGGTTAGATCAAGCGATCGCTGTTCCCGCAGAACTGGCAATTACTACAGACAGCAACACTACTAAAACTGTTCTGCCTGATGAAACAGAAGAAAATATAGCGATCAACGAGCCTGTGAGTCCTTTGTGGCTCAAAGGTGAGACAGTAGAACAGATTTTACAAAATTTAATAGATTTAGCTTTACCCGCCTCTGAACTGCTGCCCAACGATGATAATGTTACAGATTCTTTAGCGACACAACTACCGCCACCATTACTATTAATTTTAGACCAGGATAATTATATTGCTCGTTGGGGACAAGCTCTTGCAATCAATGGGCACATAGAATCCAAAGAAAATACAAATCTAGATCAGGCTGAAACATTATCTCCAAAAAGGCTACGGGCACTTGAACTAGGAATTGAACTGCGATCGCCCAAAAACTTGAAAATCTTGACCAAGGTACGCCAAATTCTACCAGATCAAGAGTTACCCTTCAGTATGAATACCTCAATTAATATTCCAGCTGACTGTGAATCTAAGTTAATTTTGGCAGATATCAATTTGTATGGTAAATTCGCCGATGCTGGTGAAGTCATTCGGTTAGCTAGCCAGTCTTTCACGATTACAGCAGATGTCACAGAATTACTGGCAATCACAGCCATAGCAAAACCTAGTACAGATGCAATACCATCGGACTCATCTGCTGCTTTCATAGAACCAGAGACACCTGTTAGGTTAGATTTGAAACTATTAAATCTGGTCAAAATGGCAAAAACAGACCAGTCTCAGATAGTTAATCCATCCCCAAATACACCATTACCACCGCAAATTAACCTGCAAGCTCTGCGAGAAGCTACTCTACGGACATCTAAACTAAAGAATTCAGGCACTTCACCTCAATTACCGAAACTGCCCCCGATTCAAAGCGATGCCAATAATCCCGCAGATGTTGTTGCAGAACAACCTATACAGGAAGAACTTCTAGAAAAAGACGCTAATATAGCCGCCATCAACTTGGAGCAATTGGTTATCAAGCAACGTCGGATGCCAATACTAGAAACTACTTTGCCATACTTGAGACGCCGACAAATTTTGCCAGGTGATACAGAAGAAGTTAAAAAAAATGTCCTCCCAGATGCCTTGGAGGTTCAAGGGACTGAAAACTTACCGCAGTTAGATGCAATTGTACCTGAAGATGAAAATACACCTGAATTAATAGTAGCTGATGCAACATCTCAAGAAGAATTTGTTGCTGAAGTAGAACCCCCGCAAAATGAACCATCTCAAGAAGAATTTGTTGCGGAAGTAGAACCTTCGCAAAATAAGCAATTGCAGAAAGAACCTGTTGCTGAAGTAGAACCCCAGACAAATGCACAATTTATTACAACAGACAACCTTTACTCATCTCCTTTACTCAGAAAGTGGATGCAGAGCCAAGGATACTCTTTGCCTGAATCAATCAATGATCTGCAACCTGAAGACTACGATAATTATGAGCCAGCGCCGCAGACACCCCTTTCTCTGAGTTCAGAAACAGCGAATGCGGATGTTAACTTGCCATTAAACCTAAATGCTAACACTGAGATATGGCGCGAACAAGCTACATGGGAAGAAGTCCAAGATTTGGCTGAGGAACTGAAGAACTTTGGGGAAGATATAGACACAGCGCGGGAAGCGGATGTAGAGATAGGAGAAAATACAGAACTAGAAAAAGTACTAGAAGAAGCAATACTCTCATCGGCTTTGTCAACGCAAATACCGCCGCCGCCTCCTCCGATAAAAACAAATATAGCGTCAGCTTGGTTGGCGCAAGAAATCGTTGTAGATGATACAGATAGTGAACTGGAAGCCGATTTAATTAGGGGTTACACCTTTGAACAAAAGGAGCAACCATTATTAAATATATCCCCTTCCTTACCTATAATTACGGCAGCCACTAAGGTTTTGCCAATTCCACAGCTGTATGTACCAGAAGGCGAATTAATCGCTGGTAAGTTTATCATAGTGCGCGTAGTACTACCTGAAGTACCTCCGCAAGTTATTGTCAAGTTATGGGTTGAAGATTATCAAACTCGTTGGTTACTAGATGGGCCCCATTTATTGACAAATTTACTACCTAATGCTTCAGGTGGGTTGGAAGTGATGACGCAATTAAACATTCCCTTTGGCTGTTTAGAAATTCGCTTGGAAGCGATCGCACTTGATCTGACAACCCAACAAGAAAGCCACAAAGTCACAATATTGCGGACTGTAATTCCTCCAGACTTACCAGACTTGCAGCTAGATGAACTCCTGGGTCTCTAACTTAGGGATGACGGGGTATTAGGCATTGGGAAGAGGCAGAGGGGCAGGGTGCTGCTCTTGCTGAGGGGAAAACTCTTCTCCCTTGCTTCTTTCCCAGTCCCCAATCCCCAATCCCCAATATTGCCTGTGTTAAAAATATGAAAGAATTTCAAATATTTGGCAGAATTTGCAGTAAGCTCATTTTGAATTGTAGTGTGATTCGATAGGAACCTTTACTATGGCAGCTTCTTTTTTGCCTTCTATCTTGGCTAGTACTTCCTACTTGCCTGCTATTTTCGTTCCCATAATCGGTTGGATTTTGCCAGGTGTGGTATTCTCGTTTCTGTTTTTATACATTGAAAGCGACGACATCAGCAACATTAACTAATACTGATGTAGTCATTGGTTATTAGTCATTAGTCATTAGTCATTTGTAAAAAACAAATGACAAAGGACAAAGGACAAATGACCAAAATTAATACCGCCTATCTCATAGAGACAGGCGGTTTTTTTAACGTTGATTTCTCAACAAATGCTAGAAAATTCTAACTTATAGTATTCGGTTCAAACTAACTAATGTTAAATCGAAGAACCGAGTCCGGCGTAGGCACCATAAAAGAAAATGCCCAAGACTGTAATTATACCTAAACCTGCGATCGTAGCGACGACCCACAGGGGAATTCTCCCACTTCCTGCAGACACAGCTTCTCTCCTCCCTTAACAAAAATTCAACACACGTTCAATAAACAAAGATTAACAACAGTAGTTCCAGTTAGTTAAAGAAGTAACTGGAAAATAGAATACCCAGAACGAAAACTAGCAGTAATCCCAGGTATAGCGAAGTCCGGTTTAGTTCAACCGGCTGATTATTGGGATTGGGCGATCTTTCTACCATAATTGCTCCTAACGTTGAATAAATTGCATTGCGGCGATCGCGCCTAAAAAGAATACAGTTGGCACACCTAAGGTGTGTACTGCCAGCCATCTAACGGTAAAAATTGGATAGGTAACTGGTTGATTGATGTTGTTTCCGCTAGTCATGATTTCAAACTACTTTCCAATAAATTCTTCAACTTGTTTTTTAGCTTCAAAACGGTTCTTCACAATGGGCACTTCTTGGCGCGCTGGTGTGAAATACTCGTTGGGGCGGGGTGTACCAAAGGCATCATAAGCCAGCCCGGTGCTGACAAATAACCAACCAGCAATAAACAATGCCGGGATGGTGATGCTGTGAATTACCCAGTAGCGAACGCTGGTAATGATGTCCGAAAACGGACGTTCTCCAGTGGTACCTGACATTTAGATTCCTACCTTCACAAAGAATGTTATAGAGTTTATTATCCTACAAAGTTAAGAAAGAGTTACAAGTTGCAAAGTTCTTCTCAGAAATAGGTAGTGGGGATTGGGGATTGGGGATTGGGGATTGGGTACTGGGGATTGGGTACTGGGTATTGGGAAAACTCTTAGTTAGTTCCCAGTCCCCAGTCCCTAGTCCCCAGTCCCCATTAAGCTGCTTCTGGAGTAGTTGTTTCCGGGTTTGGTAGATATTTGAGCAAAACACCGCGATCGCCAACTATAAATCCCCGTTCTGGCTCTAAGAATACAATCTTGTACAAATTAGCCGCCACTTCTTCCACTTCACGGTCTTTTTCCCAGGTTTTGCCACCGTCGGCACTCCGTAGTAAATTACCGCTACCGCCACCTATCCAAATTTCATTGGGTGTGCGATATGCCAAATCCAGTAAACCCCAACTTGTAGATAACTCTGGATATTGTGCCTTTTGCCACTCGTCAGGTTTAGTTTCGTCACTAAACTGAATTTGGCCTCCTCTAGCTAGTAACCACAATTGCCCATTGTTAGCAAAACCCATGTTTTCTACCCGCCGAGAACTATTGCGATTATGGGGAACCCAAGCATCCTGCCCCGGTTCCCAAGTTGAGTAGAAGCTACCCTTAGCAGAAACAGCAACATATTTACCATCAGCAGAACGTTCTAAGTTACGTACCACACCAACTGCTGATTCTACCTGGGCTTTCCAGTTTTTGCCGCCGTCTGTGGTCTTATATATGGCTCCCACATCAGTAGCCATCTCTGCTGTATTGGCTGCCAGTGCCTTAACTGCGATCGGGCTACCTGGTAGCTTTTCGCTCAAAGGAATACGTGACCATGAAGCACCTTCATCAGTTGTATGCAGCAATAGTCCAGGCTCTCCGGCTATCCAGCCTTCTTTTCCTGCAAAACTTACTGAGTCAAAACGATACTTTTGCTCATCGAGTTGCAATGTGATTGGTTTCCAGGTATTACCACCATCATTGGTTTCCAACAGGGTGGCATTGCTACCTACTAAGTAACCATGTTCAGGGTTATCAGTAAAACCTATATCCAATAGATTCGAGTCAGTTGGTACAGAAATGACTTTCCAAGGGTTGTAGCTAACAGAGGGAATTTTGCTACAACCCATGCATATTACGACTACTATTAACAAGGCAAATATTCGTTGCCAACTTTTCAAAAATGAATGCATCAGTATTTCTTAGTTGTTTCTAAATTTCTCTAGGAGTCGGTAATCAGGATGCTCGACAATCCTGGGTTTTTCATTTTGAATTGCTTAACAGCTGTTACTGTAAGCCGTAGAGACTGATAAAAAATAAGAAACCAAGAGCCAAAGCACCAAAAATTAGGATATTCTTTTGGGTTGGCGTTAGGTTGTTGACACCCAAACCGTAACCGAGATTTTCTTTGAACCCAGATGCAGTACCGGCAGGGCCGATGTTGGCAAAAGCGGTCTTTTTAGCAGAACAAACTGGACAGCGCCAATTTATAGGCAGTTCTGCAAAGAGTGTCCTGGAAGGAATATCATGCTTGTCATCTCCCTTCTCAGGTTCGTAAACATAACCGCAGGCGCGACACTCGTAGCGGTCTAACACCGGAGTCTCAACAGCTGGTTCGCTCATGGCTAAGGCCTCGCAGAGAAGAAATCTTAAATATACGTTAAAAATTATGACATAATTGTTAGACTTTTCTATCACTAGCAAAAGCGAATCAAATACCTGAAGTGCGTCTGTTTCCCAGATTTCAGAAAAACCAAACAGATATAATGTAAAAGAAAGTAACGTAGTTGAGGGATTGGAGACTGGGGATTGGGGACTGGGGATTAAAAATAAAGAATTTGGTATTAAGGATAAGGGATTGGAAATTCAGAAGGATTACCCAGTACCCAGTACCCAGTACCTAGTCCCCACTCCCCACTCCCCACTCCCCACTCCCCACTCACTACTTAAAATACTCCATAAGCGGTAGATACTCATTGTGTTTGTCCTCAGCGGTTACGAGTACCTTCTAGGCTTCTTCATCATCTGTAGCCTAGTGCCTGCCTTAGCGCTCTCAGCATCCAAGCTCCTACGACCCAGTAGTTACAGCCCAGAACGGCGCACCACCTACGAATCTGGTATGGAACCCATCGGGGGAGCCTGGATTCAATTCAACATCCGCTACTACATGTTTGCTCTGGTCTTCGTCGTCTTTGATGTGGAGACTGTTTTCTTGTATCCTTGGGCTGTAGCTTTCCACCGTTTGGGGCTATTGGCTTTTATTGAAGCGCTAGTCTTTATTGCAATTCTTGTAGTCGCTTTAGTTTACGCATGGCGTAAAGGAGCTTTGGAATGGTCTTGAATTCTAACTTAACAACCCAGGGTAAAGAACGAATCATCAACCCCATTGAGCGTACCAATGTCACTCAAGACCTTTCAGAAAACGTCATTTTGACGACGGTTGATGACCTCTACGACTGGGCGCGGCTTTCTAGTTTGTGGCCGTTGTTATTTGGTACTGCTTGCTGCTTTATTGAATTTGCAGCTTTAATTGGTTCCCGATTTGACTTTGACCGTTTTGGACTAATTCCCCGTTCTAGCCCCCGCCAAGCCGATTTAATTATTACGGCAGGGACTATTACGATGAAGATGGCTCCTCAATTGGTGCGTCTTTATGAACAAATGCCAGAGCCAAAGTATGTAATTGCGATGGGTGCTTGCACAATTACTGGCGGGATGTTCAGCGTTGATTCCCCCACAGCAGTGCGCGGAGTCGATAAATTGATTCCTGTGGATGTGTACTTACCTGGTTGTCCTCCTCGTCCCGAAGCAATTATCGACGCAATTATTAAGCTGCGGAAGAAAATCTCTAATGAATCGATGCAAGAGCGGGATAAAATTAAGCAAACTCACCGCTACTACAGCACGACTCATAATTTGAAGCCAGTAGATGAAATCTTAACTGGTAAGTATTTGCAGTCAGAAACTCGCTATGCACCACCGAAAGAATTGGCGGAAGCGATTGGTTTACCAGTACCACCTGCACTGCTGAAAGAATTGGCGCAAAAGGAGGAACAAACCCGTGGCTGAAGAAGAATCTAAACCAGTACCAGCAGCCAAAGAAGAGGCATTGGTACAAGCGGGTAAAGTTTCCCAGTGGTTAACGGCAAATGGCTTTGACCATGAGTTTTTGGCACCAGACAAGAATGGTGTAGAGATAATTAAGGTGTCGGCAGATTTTTTGCTTCCTACCGCTACAGCCCTTTATGCCTACGGGTTTAATTATCTCCAGTTTCAAGGTGGTGTTGATCTTGGGCCAGGACAAGAATTGGTGAGTGTGTATCACTTGAATAAAGTGGGTGATAACAGCGATCGCCCCGAAGAAGTTCGAGTTAAGGTGTTCTTACCACGGGAAAACCCCGTAGTCCCTTCTGTGTACTGGATTTGGAAGACCGCAGATTGGCAAGAGCGCGAGTCTTACGATATGTACGGCATTATCTACGAAGGACACCCAAATCTCAAGCGAATTTTGATGCCGGAAGATTGGGTAGGTTGGCCTTTGCGGAAAGATTACATCTCGCCTGATTTCTATGAGTTGCAAGACGCTTATTAGAAATTGCTGAATTTCAGCAACCCCTAATTAACCCCTTTCCGGTGGCGGAGAGGGGTTATGTTTTTGGTCATTTTAAGATCGCTTAAAGATGCGATAAATCATCACAAAGACGCGATTTATCGCGTCTCTTGACTTAACCGAACAGTATTGGGTTAGATATTCAAGTAAATGAGGGGAGACAGAGAAGTTGAGGTGTATGAATGGCAAGAAAAAAGTTAATGATTTACTCCCATCACCACGCCCGTGTGTCCTATTTTTGTACCGCACCAAAGGGAAGAGGTTCACCGAGAACTTTGGCGAATCTTTCTAAATAGAAGTCCACAGGATTTGCAACTGCTTTAATTGAAGAGCGATCGCCTACCAGATTCCACCATGCTTGCAACTGGGGTGTTTCTGTTGGTAGTGTGAATTTGCGGAAGTGTTCTAAGAGTGGTAAACGTTCAAACCAAGGATAGAAGCTGATATCAACAAGGCTAAACCGATCTCCCAATAAGTAATCACCTTTGCCTAACCCTTCTTGTTCGATATATAGAAGCGCTTCTGTGAACTCTTTTCTTCCTTGTTCCTGTTCTTGGCTATCTTTACCGCGCAGGAATTTGTTAAAAGCTGGGACAAAGCGAGTATTGGCGTAATCTATCCAAATACGAGCGATCGCTTTGGCTGCGGGATCGCTAGGTAACAATGGTGGTTCTGGAAAAACCTCCTCTAGATATTCATTAATCACGGCGGACTCGTAAATTTCAATATCCCCATGTTTAATCGCCGGAACTTTACCATAGCGCGAAATCTGCGTGTACTCATCTGGCTTGTTCTGTAAGTCAATTTCTATTGGGGTGAAATCAATGCCTTTTTCCAGTAAGACTACACGAGTACGTTGAGAGAAGGTAGAGGCTTGGGCGAAGTACAGTTGTATGTTACTCATGAAATCTTTTCCTTGCAATTATTGTGAATGCAGACTATTTGAGATTGCATAACTCCAACTCAAGCAATAAGACAAAAGTTGAGATGCGTTAATTAGTGCAGTTAAATAATTTACTGGCAGGTATCTACGTCAGCTTAGATGATATACTCCAGCTTATCGGTCGACTTACCGGACTTTTTATAGTCTACAGTCTTTATGAAAATATGTATAGCAATACCTTCGCCAAAAAAACGCTAAAAGCGTAGCTTGCTTCCCTGAAAGAGTATTCTGACTCCTAAATTCTGTTCGATAATAGACCTCTTGCTGTGCAAAAGTTTGAGCCACGGGTAGTTTACAGTGAATTGGGGTCAATTCCTTGTTGTTGTAATCTCGCTAAAAGTTCTTGAAGCTGCTGCTGAGTTTGTTCTAGCTGTTGTTGCTGTTGTGCATTTACTTCTTCTGGAGTTTGGTATCTGTTACCATCTCGGTCATACCAAAACAACCATTCTCGTGTTCTTCCTTGATAAGTGCCCTGTTCTCGTCCAATCCCTAAACCAATTTCTGGCATCCAAATTTGATCGCCGAGTTGTAAAATATACTTACCTTCAACTAAGCGATAAACTTCTAAACGTTGACGCTTACGACGTAGCCGCGTTGGTGCATAAATGACGTAATATAAAATGCCTAATTGAGCATAATCTATTTTCTTTTGTTCATATTCGCCATTGTAGGTTTGAGAAACCACCTCTAAAGCTAAAATAGGCGTAATCCCTTCTTCTTCCCAGAAAACGTAACTAGAACGTCCGTTTTCTCCAACAAAACGTTCAACACCTAAACTCAAAAACCCATCGGGGACTATAGCAGGTTGTAATGGTGTATAGTAAATTCCCATGTTGATACCGAAAAACCAGTCATCACGGTTGTGCCAAATCGAAGCTAAGATAGCTAACAATAAATTGGGAATTAATATTTGTAGTTCGTTATCCACAGGGGTATCATCAGAATCTCGTAATTCCGCCGATGAAGGTAGGCAGTCTAAGGGATTGTAATTATACATAATACTTGTTGGTTGACAGTTATCAGTTAACTTGCTGTTCTTTAAGTTCTATCATCATCCAAAATACTCGTTTGCGTTATTTCAAAATCCTTGTAGAGACGTTGCATTGCAATGTCTCTACATCCAAATTCATACCTTGATTCAGCAACACCTGACAATAATATTAATCATCCCTAGCGATCGCTCAAACAGTTTGCTAGGGATTTTTATTTTGTCGCAGAAACAGATCGTTAACTCAATACGGTTCAGTTAGAGCCAAAAACCTTAAACTACCTAAGTGAACGAAACTCAAGATTTCATAGGGTTTATTGGGGTTCGTTCTTTAACTGAACCGTATTGAGGTTGCATGAAAAATTCAAAACCTCTCTCTTATTAACAAGAGAAAGGTTTTCCACTTGAACAGCTAAAGAAAATTAGCGATCGCGTTTAGCAGAACGGCGCGATGCAGATGAACGAGCGCTAGGTTTATCGCCATTGGTGGCAGGCGGTGCGGCTTTACGTTTCGCTGATGTCGGTGGCGACAGTTTAGCAGTACGAGCCGGACGCTTCTCACCTCCTGGCTTTGGTCTGTGTTGCCGTCCATTGGGGATTGCTTCTGGCTCAATGTCGAGGTTGGGGCCAAAGCCAGCGACTACTTCCCTGGGCAAGCGCTGCTCGATCAGTTTTTCGATATCTTTCAATAGAGGGTATTCATCGACGCAAACCAGCGATACGGCTTCACCTGATGCGCCAGCGCGACCGGTGCGGCCAATGCGATGTACATAATCTTCGGGTACATTGGGTAGATCGAAGTTAACTACATGGGGCAGTTCGCTGATGTCAAGACCTCTAGCAGCAATGTCCGTTGCTACCAATACTTGCAAGCTGCCATTTTTGAACTTCGCCAAAGCGTTGGTACGCACCGGCTGGCTTTTATTGCCGTGGATTGCTAATGCTTGAATGCGGTCTTCGCCCAACTGCTTCACCAAACGGTCAGCGCCATATTTAGTGCGAGTGAATACTAAAACTTGATACCAATTATCTCGCCGAATTAGATGAGCAAGTAATTGACGTTTCTTGTCACGGTCTACCTGATAAATCTTCTGGGCGATCGTTTCGGCGGTAACGTTGCGGCGTGCTACCTCAATCATTTTTGGGTTATTGAGTAGTCCGGCGGCCAGTGCCTTAATTTTGTCTGAGAAAGTAGCGAAAAATAGCAAATTTTGCCGCTGTTTGGGCAGAAGTGAGAGGATGCGGCGGATATCATGAATAAAGCCCATGTCCAACATCCGATCGGCTTCATCTAGCACCAAAACCTCAATCTGCGATAGGTTTAGCGTACCCTGCTGTACGTGGTCTAGCAGTCGCCCTGGAGTAGCGACCAAAATATCCACTCGACCCCTCAAACGCTGTTTTTGCAGATTAATACCGACTCCGCCAAAAATCACCATTGAATTGAGGTTTAAGTACTTGCCGTACTCGCGCACGCTTTCTTCCACTTGTGCTGCGAGTTCGCGAGTCGGGGTGAGAATCAAGGCTCGGATTGGTGGGTATCCATTAGACGTACCTTTGCTTTTGTTAGACGACAACCGATGCAAGAGCGGCAGGGTGAAACTAGCGGTCTTGCCAGTGCCAGTTTGTGCCCCAGCTAACAAATCGCTACCCGACAATACAGCAGGAATCGCCTGCATCTGGATTGGGGTGGGTTCCGTGTACCCTCTTTCGGTAACAGCACGGATAATTTCATTGGACAAGCCGAGATCAGAAAAAGACATAAGACTCCAAAAATAACATCGGCCTGTCGCCAATGATGGCGTCAGTCTTAGGCGGACGGATAAAAATTATTGAAAAGCTGGATGGGCAGTAGCGCAAAGACTGAGAGCGAGTGCCGCAGTATTTCATTTTAACAGATTGCCGTCCATTGTGTTGTTAAAGTTGCTCTGATTCAGTGTTGTGTTAAATTGGCATTACCTGCTTATAAAGCAAAGTATTGAACAAATAGGAGAAATTCATTATCGCAATCCAAAAGCAACTGATTAATTCACAAATCAAGTCACCTAGCGTCTTCTTGATTGACCATGAAAATAATAATCGTGGTCTGATCGATACCAATGAGGCGCTACAGCTAGCCGAAAGCTTAGAGCTTGACTTAGTTGTAGTTTCCCAAGGCAAAGATGCTCCGATCGCGAAGATTCTCAACTATGGGAAGCTTCAGTATCAAAAGAAAAAACGTCAGAGCCAGAGTGCTAGACCCACGGTAAAGGAAGTTCGGTTCGGACTAAACGTGGGTATAGCTGATTACAATTTACGCATTCAGAAAGCAGTTGAGTGGTTGAGTAAAGGCGATTCTGTGAAATTTGCCATCCGTTTACGAGGCCGAGAACATCAATATCGCGATCAAGCAGGAGAACTGCTAGACCGAATTGCAAACGATCTCAGTCAAGTAGGTAAAATCCAGTCGTTGGATAAACGCGCACTAATTGTTCAAGTTATTCCTGCTTAGTTAATCTGGCGATCGCTGGAAGATGTATTGTGGCAGCTTGTAAGGAACGAAAAAAGCCGGAGACAATCAATATTGTTGTTACTCAAGGTAAATTTAACTTTCCGACCAAACAAGCGCCACGCGCCGGGATATAACCAATCAATCGGCGCATTTAGTGATTAGGTGTGTCAAGGCATCAATCAAGCGATCGCTTTCCATTGGTATAATATCTCTCCCATGCATCACATCTTGAGTCACATGAAAATTAACTAATGTACCTAAAAAAATCCTCGCCGTTGCCTCTGGGTCAGTAATATTCAGTTCTGGGTGAACAACCAAATATTGAGCGATCGTTTCCAGCATTGGTTTAATCATCGCCCTTACGCAAATCTGAGTTAATTCAGGAAAACGACCCGATTCTCCAATTAACACTCGCATAAATGCACAGTGTTCGTGGTCATTATTCATCTGTTCTAATAATTTGCTTCCTAATTGGCGCAGGACGATTTTTGGTTCTCCCTCCATCGGTTCCGTATCAAAGAGAGAGTTAAACTTCTGATGTGCTAAGGACTCTATCAGTACTTTAAAAAGTCCTTCTTTATCTTGAAAATGGCTGTAGACTGTCGCTTTAGAAACACCCGCAGCTACCGCTACTCGATCCATGCTTGTACCAGCATAGCCATTTTGCAGGAACTCCTGCATTGCTCCTTGCAAAATTTGCTCTACTTTATCAACGGAATGATCTCGCTCAACTTCGTCAGCTTTAATCCGTACCATTTATTAATTATCCTCTCTTATAAACAATTTTAATAGATGCGGCAATTTACCTTACGTCATTAATCCAGTTGTGACAAGCATTCTGGTGTATAACTCAACGCAAATTTATTGAAAAAGAGATTGGGGATTGGGCAGAAGAGGCAGAGGGGCAGGGTGCAGGGTGCAAGGGGGAGAATGAGTAATTATTTACCTCTTTCCTTCCTCTGCTCCCCTGCTCCTGGCGTGACCCATTAAATTGAGAATTTTAGCTTGGCGCACTTGACTAAACTACTCCGTTTAGTTTAGCATAAACTGAACTGAACAGTTTAGTACAAGTTACTAACGGGGAAAGGTGAACACAATGGTGCAGAACTGGAAATTACAGGATTTAAAGTCTCCCCAAAATCTTTTGCGATCGCCCACCACACTAGCAATAATTGCATCTTTAGCAATAGGTGGAGCTAGTGTTTATACGGTGCTAAAGTTTCAGGCGACCGCTAATGAAAAGCCAGCCACACCAATAGCTGTTCAGCCAGTGGTAAAAACAGTTACAGCATTGGGACGCTTAGAACCCAATGGAGAAGTTATAAAACTGTCTGCAACAACTTCTACTGAGGGAAGTCTGCTTCAGAAGCTATTGGTAAAAGAAGGCGATCGCGTCAAGGCTGGGCAGATAATTGCAATTATGGACAGTCGCGATCGCTTGCAAGCAAGTTTAGTGGAAGCCCAAAAACAAGTTCAAGTTGCCCGATCCAACCTTGACAAAGTAAAAGCGGGAGCGAAACAGGGAGAAATTGGAGCAAAACTTGCTGCTGTCAGCCGTCTGCAAGTTGAATTAGAGGGAAATGTCAAAACTCAGCAAGCCACAATCGATCGCCTAGAAGCAGATTTGCAAGGACAACGGCAGAGTTTACAAGCAACAGTGGATCGCGTCGCCGCCGAAAAGCGGAACGCTCAAGTAGAAGTGCAACGCTACGAAGCTCTATATAAAGCAGGGGCAATTTCTAGCCAGCAAGCCGATCAAAAACGCTTGAGTGCAGAAACTTCTACTCAGCAGGTAATTGAAAACCAAGCTAATAAGACAAGAACTGTCGCGACTTTAGAACAGCAGATTAAAGAAGCTAAAGCGAACCGTAACCAAACTCTCGCTAGCTTGCAACAGCAGATTAACGAAGCTAAAGCCACCCTTAACCAAACGGCTGAAGTCCGTCCTACAGATATTGCCAACGCCCAAGCAGAGGTAGACAGCGCTCAAGCGACTGTGGCAAAAATTAGAGCGCAACTCGATCAGGCTTATGTCCGCGCACCCGAAGCTGGACAAATTCTGAAGATTAATACACGAGCCGGAGAAACCGTTTCTAATGACGGGATTGTAGAACTTGGTCGAACCGATCAGATGTATGCAGTCGCAGAAGTTTACCAAAGTGATATTAACAAAGTGCGATCGGGGCAACGGGTTAAACTAATCAGCGATTCTCTACCTGGAGAATTGCAGGGAACTGTCGATTGGATGGGGATGCAGGTACAGCGACAAAATCTCGTCAACAGCGATCCTTCTAGCAATATTGACGGCAGAGTAGTGGAAGTTCATGTGCGACTAGATGAAGCATCTAGCGTCAAAGCTGCCAAGTTTACCAATCTACAAGTAAAGGCAGTGATAGAACTATGATTGGATTTATTCAACAATTGCGGCAGCGAACCCCTTTAGGATGGCTGCAACTGAGTCACGAAAAAAGCCGTCTGTTGGTGGCATTGGGAGGTATTGCTTTCGCTGATGTTCTTATGTTCATGCAGCTAGGGTTTCAGACCGCCTTATTTGAAAGTAATACTAAGCTGCACAAAAGTATACAGGCTGATATTATTCTAGTTAGTCCTCAAGGCCGTAACGTGTTAAATGCGTCCACCTTTACACGGCGGCGGCTGTATCAGGCAATGGATGTACAAGGGGTGAAGTCAGCAGAACCAATGTATATCAGCATTGTCGATTGGAAGAATCCGAAAACACGCCAAAAGACATCTGTGCTAGTTATCGGGATCAATCCTGAAAAGCCAGCCTTTGACTTACCGGATGTGAACAGCCAGATAGATCGAGTGAAGCTACCAGATACTCTGCTGTTCGATCGCGCTTCTAGAGGAGATTATCAAGAAGCGATCGCTCAAGTTGCACAAGGGAAACCTGTAACGACTGAAATTGACCGCCGGACGATTACCATTAGCGGCTTATTTTCCATCGGCGCTTCCTTTGCGGCTGATGGCAACCTGATTACCAGTGACCAGAATTTCTTACGGCTATTTCCGAAGCGAGAAGCAAGTAGTGTCAGTTTAGGGTTGGTTCAACTAGAACCAGGCTATGACGTAAAACAGGCGAAAGCAGCTTTAGAATCTCATTTAGATGATGATGTTAAAGTTTTTACCAAAGCAGAATTTATCGAATTTGAAACAGATTATTGGAAAAAAAATACCGCCATCGGGTTTATCTTCAGCCTGGGTGTAGGAATGGGATTTATGGTGGGCGTGATTATCGTCTATCAAGTTCTTTCTACAGATGTGAATTCCCATATCAAAGAATACGCCACTTTCAAGGCAATGGGATATAACAATCTTTATTTATTAGGTGTAGTGTTTGAAGAGGCGATTATCTTGGCAATTTTGGGCTTTATCCCAGGAGCGATCGCACCTTTAGGACTTTATGCTTTAACTCGCAATGCCACTAATTTACCACTTTACATGACCGTAGCACGAGCCTTGACGGTATTAACGCTGACTATGATTATGTGCATAATTTCTGGTGCGATCGCTACTCGGAAATTACAATCTGCTGACCCCGCAGATATGTTTTAAAAAATGGGGACTGGGGACTGGGTATTGGGTACTGGGTGTTGAATATTAACTTTTAATTCCTAGTCCCCAATCCCTAGTCCCCAGTCCCTAATCACCAATCCAAAATCCAAAATCTAAAATCTAAAATTTAGTATGTTTCCCGTGATCTCTGTTAAAAACCTTGACCACTATTTTGGTCATGGTCAACTTCGTAAGCAAGTTCTCTTTGATATCAACCTGGATATTAACGCTGGCGAAATTATTATTATGACTGGGCCTTCTGGTTCTGGTAAAACTACACTTCTCACCTTATCAGGCGGCTTGCGTTCTGCCCAATCCGGCAGTTTGCAGATATTGGGACAAGAACTTTGTGGCGCTAGTACAGCACAACTTACCCAGGTGCGACGTAATAACGGTTATATTTTCCAAGCGCACAACTTGCACGGTAGCCTGACAGTACTCCAGAACGTCAGAATGGGACTAGAAGTGCATAATAATATTTCACCGGCAGAAATGAAAACCCGGTCAGCCCAAATGTTAGAGGAAGTAGGATTAGGGCATCGCCTGAATTACTATCCTGATGATTTATCTGGGGGACAAAAACAAAGAGTTGCGATCGCACGTGCTTTAGTTGGTCGTCCTAAAATTGTTTTAGCGGATGAACCTACCGCCGCCCTTGACAGTAAATCGGGACGAGATGTGGTCAACCTCATGCAAAAATTAGCTAAAGAGCAAGATTGCACCATTCTTTTGGTTACTCATGACAACCGCATTCTAGATATTGCCGATCGCATCGTCTACATGGAAGATGGCAAGCTAGTAAATGACCGTGCTGTTGTTGCAGCATCTTAACTATAGGTGTCAACTTCAGATGGAAAGAGCTTATCTGTTGGCTGATATGTCCGCCCGGAAATAAATTTTTTTGGCTTTTAGCTTAAGTCTACTTCAGTAGACTAGAGATTTTTGGCGATATTTAGTCATCTTCAGATGACTTTAGCTATAATACGGGAATTTAAATTCCCGGCAGACAAGCGGTTTCACGTTAAGTTGACACCAATGGGCATTGCCATGCCCCTACGATAAATTTATATGTATCAGGATTTTCGTGAATTGGTATAAAGCCTGGGGTATAGCTATGCTTAGTACAGCTTTGCATAAGTTCGTAACTTTTTTAAACGTAGAGGAACACAGAGTTTTGCCAAAGTTAATTCGCTATGAATTAATGAAATTTTGTACTTAGGGCGCAGCCTCTCGTAGAAACAAGAAGCGATCGCAATACTTTTTGAGCGCTAGCTTAAAAAGTATTGCTGTCACTTTGGCTGAAAGCTAGATAACATTAATTCGGGCGTGTTTACTGTTCGGGAGTGCCAAAATGTCTAAACAGCTGGGTCAAAAAATCGCACCCACACCTATATCTAATGATATCAATGTGGTAGATTTGATCGATCAATACTTCACCGCTTACAACTCAGCGCGGTTGCGGGAAATCTGCCAACTACTGAGTCGCGATGTGCTAACGGAAGGTGTTACGGTGGGAGTTAGCCTTTCCGGTGCGATGACGCCAGCAGGATTTGGGGTTTCAGCACTTGCACCCTTAATTCGCAACGGCTTTATTGACTGGATGATTAGTACTGGTGCAAATCTTTACCACGATATGCACTACGGATTAGGTTTTGAACTTTTTGCTGGTAATCCGTTTTTGGATGATGTGAAACTGCGCCAAGAAGGCACTATTCGCATTTACGACATTATCTTTGGCTACGATGTGCTGCTAGAAACTGATGCGTTTATCCGCAAAATTCTCCAAGGAGAAGCGTTTCAAAAGCGGATGGGAACGGCTGAGTTTCACCATTTATTAGGTAAATATGTCCGAGAAGTAGAAAAGCAATTGGGTGTGCAGCATTCCTGCTTGTTAGCTACAGCTTATGAATATGGCGTACCGATTTATACGTCTTCTCCAGGAGATAGCTCAATTGGGATGAACGTGGCGGCTTTAGCATTGGAAGGTTCGCAGTTGGTGATAGATCCATCAATTGACGTGAATGAGACAGCAGCGATCGCATATAATGCCCGTGAATCAGGAGGTAAAAGTGCAGCTGTAATTCTCGGTGGCGGTAGTCCTAAGAACTTTTTACTACAAACTCAGCCGCAACTTCACGAGGTTTTAGGACTAGAAGAACGAGGACACGATTACTTTGTGCAGTTTACCGATGCACGTCCAGATACAGGCGGTTTATCTGGGGCAACCCCATCGGAAGCAGTCAGCTGGGGTAAGATTGACCCAGATGAGTTACCTAACACAATCGTTTGTTATACCGATAGCACCATCGCTTTACCACTGGTGACAGCGTATGTGTTGAACAAATGCCAGCCTCGTCCCCTGAAGCGTATTTACGATAAGCGAGAAGCCATTTTCGATAAACTGCAAAAAGACTATCTAGCAGCCAAAACCCAACCATCAGATCGGATTCCAGCAGTAGTTGCTGAAAGTGCTTCACAGCAAACAGCGACTTATCCCTGTGGTCGATTGATTCCGAATAGTCATTAGGGAAGAGGCAGGGGGAAAGAAACAAGTTAAAAGTTAAAAGTTAAAAGTTAAAAGAAATATTGAATTTATCTTTCTTTTTACTTTTTACTTGGTTCTTTTTACTTGTATGCCCAATCCCCCTCATCCCTTCCGTCCAATCAACAAATAAGTTGTCATCTTCCCTTTGCCTTTAACTTCGATTTCGCCCCGCTTTTCAAATAAAAATTCATTACACAAGGACTTATAAATATCTTCTGTAACCTGGATTTTATTAGCAATACCTTGGGATTTCATACAGCTAGCGATGTTTACTGTGTCTCTCCAGAGATGATCGCAAGTAGACTCGTTTAGATCGATTTCTTCTGCCACTACGGAACCGCTATGGATACCGATACGGATGCTGAAATTTTGGTTATTCTCAGTATTGAAGAGAGCGATCGCAGTTTGCATATCCAGTGCCATAATAGCGATCGCTTTAGCACAATCTTGGCGGGGTGTGTGCAAGCCGCCAACTACCATATAAGCATCGTTAACAGTCTTGATTCTCTCTAAACCATGTTTTTCGGTGAGGCGATCGAAAGCTGAGAAAATTGAGTTGAGTAAGTTCACTAGTTGAATTGCACTCATAGAAGCAGCAATTTCGCTAAAGCCGACGATATCTGCAAATAAAACTGCGACATCAGTAAAATCTTGGGCAATGTCGGCTGGTTCTTCTTGAATTTCTTTGGAAATTGCTGCTGGCAAAAGATTTAGCAATAAACGTTCGGTTTCTACTTGCTGTTGGCGCAGCGCTGCTTCTGCTGCTAGTCGCTGGGTGACATTACGAAAAATGCCGCGAATTGCAACCGGATGACCTTCGATAAATTTACAGTTAATGTTACCTTCTAAAAAGATTGTTTGACCATTTTTAGTAACGAATGTAGCTGTTACTTGCCCAAGCTTTTCTCCTGATAGCACGCGATAAAATCTTTGCAAACAGTGTTGTTTAAACTCTGGATGTATAATATCAAAAATATTCATATTCGCAATTTCGGCTTCGCTGTATCCTAAAGTTTCTCGCCAAGCACGATTAACATACAAAAAACGCCCATAAGCATTGACAGCTTGAATCAAGTCGTTAGCATTTTCAAATAAATCTCGATATCGTTCTTCACTTTCTCTAAGAGCATTTTCTACTTGTTTGCGTTTGATAAACTGGGCGATTTGGCTCCCAATAGCACCCATCATTTGCAAGAGGTCTTTGTCTTTTGGTTGTACATCCCGACTGAAGAAAACCATCACTCCTAAGATTTCACTATCGTCTAAGATCGGGAAGCCAAAGGCTGCGTGTAATCCAGCCTCAGTCGCGGCTTGCGATCGCCTTTTATCTCCATCTTCTGTGATATCTTTAATCCACAAAGGCAAACGTCTAATCCAAATTCGACCAGGTAAGCCAGCACCAGGCGTATAGGTAGTTTGCCACGTGATTGCTTTAAATTCTCGGACAGAAATCAATCGACTTGACCAAATTTCCACACACCTTAGTACTACATTCAGACTATCTCCTGGTACTGAAGTGCCAATATATTGACTTGGTGTCCAAAGCTCGGCTAAATCCCACCCTAAGTTTTGACAAATCGACTGCAAAATTTGCGGAATTACCTGCTTGATACTTTGAGATTCTGATAATATCCGAGTGATAGCATATTGGGCACTTGTACGCTGTTCTCGGTGCTGCCAAGCAGTAATATCTCGACCAATGTAGACAATATCTTCTAGTTCTTCTGTTTTTTTTGCAATCACTGAACAAGAAAAAGCAATCAACAGCTTTTCTCTAGTTTTTGTTCGACAAACTACCTCTAGATTCTGTAAATTTCGTTTCAAATAAGAATGCTGATAAATAGCTTTTAGTAATATCTGATTATTATCAATAATCAGTGATATTGGTTGATTAATTAATTCTTCTTCCCTAAAACCAAATAGTTTTTGAGCCGCATAATTAATTCTTTTTATTTTTCCTGTGTTACTTGTTACTAACAAAGCATCTGCCATTGAAGTGATTACTTGTTCCATGTAGTTCTCACATGAGATTAATGCACTTGATAGCAGATTCGTTTCATTAGCTTGCTGTGCTAGTTTTTGCTTTAAAACAAGCCTGTCGGTAACATCTTCAATCAGGATAATTAATTTATTTTCTTGCTGTTCGCCGATAATATATATATCTATATATACAGAAATATTATGCTCTGAATATCGTTCAATTGCTTGTAATTCAAACAGTTCTTGCTCTCCTTGTAGAAGAGATTTCAGGATATTTTCAAGTCCTCTCAACTCAGGAAAACTTAGCCGGATATCTTTTCCCCGAATCACGTCCTCAGGATGTTCTGCAAACCGTTGCACTTGCTCGGATGTATGGATGATGCAGAAATTCTCATCCAGTTCCAAGCGTTCAAATTTAAGGGGAAAAGAAGGTTTGTTAAAAATCTGGTCTAATACTTGGTCTTTCATTATGGTATGGAAACAGACTTTAGACTTATCTTTAAAAGAAAGATTTAGAGGAAAGAGAAGATTTTAAGAAATAGGAAGAAAAAACCTCTAATTTTTGCGATACAGCAGTTCTCATTCACGTGAGGTACATCCGTAGGGGCATGCCCCTACACCTTGCTTAAGTAAGTGGGCATAAATAAGCCCGCATAATATTTGAATGTATTTCTTTTGGATGATTGACAATTGAATAGAATAGTGAAATTTTGAAGACTTGTACTCAATAGTGGTCTTCATGTTTAACTTTAACAAAATAGAAGTTGCTAGAATTCAATTCTGAATTCTAGCAACTAACGCCCATTCTGACTTCTGAATTCTTCTTCAAGATTGTGCGCTGGCTGCGAGTTGATTCCAGGCTTTAACTACTGTCTGTAAATTCTTAGGTAGGTTATTTTGAGAAATATCGTTGTACTGAACCGTACCCTCTTGGCTGGTCAGAGTATAGGTGATATAATCAGCAGCACCACTGGGGGCTGGGTAACTCAAATTCTTAAATTTACTAAACTTAGAATGTTCTAGCGATCGCACAAATTGTTTTACCTGTTGTACAGAAACGCGGCGAACACTACGCTCAGAATCATTGGCATCACCAATCCGCACACGAATCAATCGCCCATCTTTGAGTAAAACAGTCTCGTAGGTTCTGCCAGTAAAACCACCACTGGAGATTTGCCGAAATACTATATCTCTATCTAAGGGTGGTGGTAACTCGCTAACTGGAATTTGCACAGGAGTCAGTGTACTTTCGTTAGCCTTTTGATTCAGCCTGAGTAAAGAACCTGTTTGATTGGTATGATAAACCAAAGTTTGGTCAACTGCGCCGATAACCACCCGCCAACCTGATACTAAAGCTTGAGTACAAAATTCATCGACATTAGCTAATTCTAAACAGCTATCTCTCCAGGTTTGCTGTTGAGCCTGAATGATAGTTAGCTGAGAAGTTGGCTGTTGCAAACGTCTGGATGCGGCTTGCAAAACAGCATTTTTTACAGATGTGGGTAGTTGATCTGGCAGATTTTCTGAGGGAGTGTTTGCCGAAGCTAAACGTAGCGATCGCCCATTATTATTGGTATGATAAATCCAGTTTTGTTTGCCATTAGATACCACAATTCGCCAACCCGGAATTAATGCTTGGGTGCAGATTTCATCCGGTTGAGGCAGTTCCAAGCAACCATTGCGCCAAGTTTGTTGATTATAGTCAATGATTTGCAGTTCTCTGGTTGAAATTCCCTGTCTACTGGCTAAATCTCGCAGTACTGCATTAGCTACTAGACGTGGCAAGCGGTTTGGTTTAATATTGTCTTTGAGGACTTCATTGCTTGTTTCTAAAGAAAAGTTTGCAGAAGCTCCCACAGCACCTTTGATAAGTGTAAAACCGCTAGAAACGGATAAAATTCCAGTCAGAATTAAAGCCGTGAAAACCCGTCTTCCATTGGTGCTAAAGTAGTTTTTCAACATGAATTTCATATTAATATAGAACAAAAAAATAGTATCCAGCTACTAATGGATAATAAACCAGGAGTCAGAATTCAGAATTCAGAATTCAGAATTATGGATACTCTACCCTAAAAGGATGTTTGAAAAGTTTTGAGAGAATAACATGAGACTGTTGGCGAATTAATAGGGAGTCTAACGCATCATTCCTCATTACTCTGATTTCAGTCCGTTGAAACGGACTTGAGCTATTAGCCCGAAATTTATTTCAGGGCGGGAAAGCAACGCCAAACCAATGTTTTAGGGGTGAGGAGTCAAACCCACCATGAATTGACCAACAGTCTCATATAATTCGCTACCACACAAACCAATTC
The DNA here is from genome assembly GCF_036916655.1 of Nostoc sp. Classification (GTDB taxonomy): domain Bacteria; phylum Cyanobacteriota; class Cyanobacteriia; order Cyanobacteriales; family Nostocaceae; genus Nostoc. Next base: position 8,324 of record NZ_JBALFY010000024.1, on the reverse strand, counting down.
CACTTCCGTGGACTAATAAAAAATTAAGGTTTTTTAACCCACAGAGGTGGGTTAAGTCTCGTGTAGCCGCGATTTCTAATCGCCAGGGCTAGTAATAATTTAGACTTTTCAAACACCCTCTAACCAATATTCATTACCCACTCGTACAGAATTCATACTGAATTCTGACTCCTGAGTTCTGAATTCTTCCTATAAAGCATATAATTCCAAAACTTCACACTTTGGAATTAATTTAATATTTGTCTTTTGAAACAGATGTAAAGACAGACGCTAATGTATTGATTGTTTGTTCCTTAATAATTTAGAAAACCGAAATATTAAACCCTTCCTAACAATTCTGGAAAGTTATGCTTGTAAATTTGCGCTACCCTAAGTCAGGAAGCCAAGGATCAATCATAATGAAAAAATGGATTTGGCTGATACTGTTAGCGCTGATGGCAGTTGTGGTGGTAGGTAGCAGAGGTAGCACGTTTTTTGAACAGCCTCCCTCACCGACGATTGTTGAGCGTATTCCAGTAGAAACACCCCAACCACAGCCAGAATCGCAAGAAGTTGACAATATCCTACAAGTATCTACTGACAAGCTGTTAACCCATATTCAAAAGTTAAATTTTCAGCGCTACACAACAACAGAGCGATCGCTTACTCGCACTTATATCACAACTGAACTAAAAAAATTAGGCTGGAAGCCTAAATTAGAAAAGTTCTCCGATGGTGTGAATATTTTTGCCGAACGTCCAGGAACTAACAAAGCCGCAAAAGCAATTCTGGTAGCAGCGCATTACGACACTGTTGCCTCATCCCCCGGCGCTGATGATAACGCTAGTGGTGTAGCTGTAGTGCTGGAAGTTGCCCGGTTACTCGGTTCCTACCCCACGCCACGAACATTACAGCTAGCTTTTTTTGACCAAGAAGAAGCAGGACTTTTAGGTAGTCAGGCTTTCGTTAACAAGAAAGCACGCTTGCAAAACTTAGGCGGAGCGATCGTTATGGATATGGTTGGTTATGCTTGTTACACTGCTGGATGTCAGAAATACCCTACTGGATTGCCTGTTAAGCCACCTAGCGACAAAGGCGACTTTTTAGCAGTAATCGGTGATACAGAACATTTATCTTTACTGAGTGCCTTTCACAACTCACAAAATATCCCCTCAACCGCCCTGAATAAACAGGAATTAAATCTGCCAGCAGTACTAACATTGCCGATTCCTTTTAAAGGTTTACTGACACCCGATACCCTACGCAGCGACCATGCACCATTTTGGTATCAGGGCGTGGGTGCTGTGCTAGTTACAGATACCGCAAATTTACGTACTCCGCACTATCATAAACCTAGCGATGTTCCAGCAACTATCGAGCGATCGTTCTTCACAGGAGCAGCACAGATTGTAGTCAATGCTACGACTACCTTGTTAGAGAAGACCGACTTTTGAAGGAGGCAGGGAGCAGGGAGCAGGGAGCAGGAGTTGTTTGTCCTTCATCTCCATCACTCATTACTCATTACTCATTACTCATTACTCAGCACTACTGAATAGTCTTTGCTTCCGGGAAAGTCAATGTCCAGTTCTGTTTATCATTGAGTTGAAAGTACAAACCTTGGAGAATTAGCCGTAGAGCTATTCGAGTTCTAATAAACTTTCTGACCAGATAAGTTCCTGGTTCAGCAAAGATATCATCAAAGTTTTTTTGATAACCAGATTGTTTGGAACAATAACTACCAGCACCTTGAACTGTCACCACAAAAAATGGAGCTTGTTTGTACTCATCAGGAATCATAAATATTCCATATACATGGTGACGACCACGCCACGGCTGAATACTAACTTTAGTAGCATGTACTTGAAATTTTGTAGTTTTTGATGCTAAAAAAGGCTCGAAATTGCAATCAGAATCATTCACAGTCCACCACAATGTAATAATACTCAGGGAGAGCAGCAAAAGTAAAATATAGCGGAGTCTGCGACGCATAAAACTAAGAGAAATTGTTGATGCGGCTGGTAGAATTTGATGAGTAATGATAATGCAGCTACAGCACTAAGACTATCTACCTGCAACACGCTCTAAAGGTCAAAGACAAAACATTAACTTGTCTTTAAATTTTCGTGTTATCAAAACTTATACTCAGTTTTGGATTTTGGATTAATCCATACATAAATTGCTCTGAATAACTAATTTTTAATTATCGCTGTTATAGTATTAAACCTAGCTGAGAAACAATTAGGCTTTTGTGGCTATTAACACTGATTTATGCTCAATTTTTTAGCTGTGATGAATTCTACAATTCTTTGCTTTTTATCAGCTTTTTTCCCATCAGCAGATACTTTCAGGATATCTGGGCGTAGGCGTAGCCCATCGTAGACATCGCCATCAACTTCAGGAAAAAATTTACTTTTATTTCTCAGCCATTAATAGGGTAGTCAAATACACAAATATCCGTTATATTCCCGTAAGTAACACTTGGTATAAATATTTATGGGAATAAATTGGGGAAGTCTTAAGACAGTTGCGGGTTTCTTAGGTGCAATTGTACTTACACAGTTCGGGGGAAATGCTTCGGCCATTGCGGCTGACACAGTGATTGTGCGTTTGGGCTTATTTACAGAGTCCATCTCTCTTACTGAGTTACAAAAGGCTGTAAAAACTGGGGAATTGCCTGAGAGTTTGCAGCCTTACACTAAAGAATTATCTGAACAACAACGCCGCTTCTTCCTGGGGGCGTTGGGTATGAATATACCGATGAATATTGTCACCGTTGATAAGTTAGTTAATAGTCGAATTGGCACAACTATTCTCAATGACTTCGCTACGGCCTTAGCTAGAAAGGATAAAGCTGGGGTACAAGCACTGAGAGCCGGATTGGTATTAGGCTCTGCCGCACCACAGGGTCTTTCTATACTAAGTTTTATCGCCGCTTATCCCAGTAAACGCCTAGAAATTGATTTGTCACAGGCTTTTTTAGTTGCAGGGAGTTTGAATACAGCTTTTTGGCGTACTCAACAATTTATGCTAGCGATCGCTCCGCAACTCGACTCTAAAACACCACAGATTGCTTTCCCTTTTGATCCCAGCCAACCAGGAAACGCTCAAGTAAAAATACTCAATTTAAGCCTGAATGACCAAAAGCGCGATGCCTACGGCGGGCTACGCCAACGCCAAATTCCAGTTGATATTTATTGGTCAACTGCTGCAACTCCCGACAAACCCGTAATTCTCCTTTCTCATGGCTTCGCTTCAGTCCGCACAGACTTGCGTTATCTAGCAGAACATTTAGCATCCCACGGTTATGTAGTCGCAGCTTTAGAACATCCCGGTAGTAATCAGGCAAATACTGACTTAGCATTCCAAGGCAAAACTAGAGTTATGAAGCCTCAGGAGTTTTTGGATCGCCCTCAAGACATTAGTTTTGTTCTCGACGAATTAGAAAAGCTCAACCAAACGGCTAATCATCCGCTGCAAGGGAAACTTGCAACCAATAAAGCGATGATTATTGGCTATTCTTTTGGCGGTGGTACAGCTTTAGCACTGGCTGGAGCCGAGTTACAACTAGAACATCTTAAACAACGCTGTAAAAAGAACTTGACTGTCTTGAGTCTGGGAGAAGATATGCAGTGCATCGCTCAAGAATTGCCAGAAAATAGTTATCAGCTACGAGATGCCAGAATAAAACAAGCGATCGCTTTCGATCCGACAACTTCTCTGATTTTTGGCGAAACTGGGTTAACTAAGATACAAGTTCCTACCCTAGTGTTAACAGGTTCCGCCGATAAAACCACCCCAGCTTTAACTGAACAGATTGTAGGATTTGACAAAATCCCATCCCCAAAATGGCTAGTTGGTATAGTTGGAGGCACTCATTTGAGCGTCAAAGACCCCAGCACCACTTTGGATCAGATAGGACAACCCAATACACCGATTAGTGGCGGTGAAGTTGTGGGTGAACAAGCAGCAGATGTTCGTAAGTACGTTAAAGCTATAGCTTTAGCCTTCGCTGCACAGATGACTCCAGAGGCTAAAAACTACGCTGTCTTTTTGACATCAGATTATGCTCAGTTTGCTTCAACTGCTGCATTTCCATTTCGCCTCATTACGGAGATTCCTCCTGATGCTATGGCAGTAGTAAAAGAATTTGTTGACAAATAAGCTTTAAAGGATTTCAAAATAAAAAAATATCCAATACAAAGACGCGATAAATCGCCCTCAAGACGAAAGACTGATTATTGTAAAGACGGCGATTCATCGCGTCTCTTGTCTTAACCGAAAAGTATTGCCTCTCATCCTGCCTTCCTTACGATTAATAGATACAGCAGTTTTCTCTTACATGAAGTATGAAGTTACAGATTTTGAGGCAGGAGGTAGAAACTCTTTATATCTGATCCGTGAGTCTTACATTTTCTAGCTCACCTACGTGCAAACTGTTGTAAATCAGTTTGTACAATAAAATTGGGCTGAATTTTGATGATTTTACTTAGATAAAAGTATACCAAGCTGTTAATAAATTTATAGTTGCTATTAAAGCAATACTAAACTTTCACAGTAAAAATAACTATTTAGATATAAACTTCATAATATTTTCGTTAAAAATAATAGAAGCTTGAGAGTGTAAAAATGAGGAGCATCAACTGGATAATACATCTGTATTTCAGCTAAAATACCAAAAATCAATGAATACAAGTTGCTTATTGCAAAATATATTCATACATTTTGTAGTATAAACTTCTTCAAATTTATCGACTAAAAACTACAGATGAATACAACATAAAAACCTAAATCTTGTTTTCATTTACTCAGACAACAAAGATTTCTAGGCACATGATATAGCAAAACTAATTTCGGATTTAGAATTAAACAATTACTCATTTCGCCCAAGCCTATGCAACTCTATACAACTCGTGAAATCGAACAACTTCAACAGCACGAAGACCTTTCTTCCTTAATTGAAATTATGGAGTGGGTGAAAAATTTTTTAGGAAAACCTCATCCGAACTTAGGCAGACCCGGCGCAGTTTGCCCTTTTGTGCCTTACTCTCTCAAGTCAAATAGTATTCGTTTAGCAGTTATTCACACAGAAAATTTGTATCCAGAACAATTAGAAGAGGTTGTTGGACGCTACCGAGATATATTTCTAGAAATAGATAATAATGAGCAGGAATCAGCAATTAATAAAGCTTTTTTACTGATCTTGCCTGATATCCATATAGATGATGCTTCTAGAGTAGTAGATCGTATCCAACAAAAACTCAAACCTTTATTTGTTGAGTCAGGACTGATGATAGGGGAATTTCATAAACGTAATGAAAGTCCTGGTCTGCACAATCCAAATTTTCGTCCACTTCGTAGCCCTATACCTTTGTTAGCTATCCGGTTTATGGTTGAAGCTGACCTCCCTTTTCTTGTGAGTCCAGCCGATCCACGCTTACGTATTCGCTATCTGGAAGCTTACTTACAGCGTTTTGGTCATAATTTTACAGATGCAACTAAGTTTAAAAATGCTCATCAAGCATTGGCTTTAGCGAAAGAACAGCTTAAAAAAGAAAATTTAGTGAGTTCCTGCATATAATCAGTAATAACAGCCGCAAGAAGTGATCGTTCAAAGCCCAAATGTGCATAAGATGAGGAAAGCGTTGGTAGTAAAGCTGGTTTATCAAGACTACCTATATGAGAAGATCCAGACAATTATGAGGCTGATTTGCAATCTTGGCGAGAAGGGCGAATAAATTAAACGACCTTTTGCTGCTTTTGAGTTAGATGCATCGCAATTCCTTTCTCATAATAAGCTGCTTCATTAATAAAAATAGGATAAACAGTAGACGTTCCCTCATAGAAAATATCTTTGCCTTCAAAAGTCAGAAACATTGGATCGCCTGGATTCAAAGGTTCATAATCCCTAAATTGAAGCTGGGGGTGAATCATCGCTTGAATCTCCCCTCGTAGGTGCAACCCGCCGTAGGCATCGCTTCTCGGATAATCCACAGTTCTAATATATTTATAAAGTGTAAGCTGGTTGCTTGTCTGCGGAATATTCCCCTGGTTGCACCTTTCAAAATAGTCTAAAACCGCATAAATAAGCTGTTCTGTTTTCTGAAATAATTCGGCGTTTAATATATTCTGAGCCACAGCCCCAACTTCTATAACAAAACCCAATTCACACAAAGAACGGAGAAAACCATTTTCTTTGGATTCCTGATTAATATAGACTTTCACTAAAGGATTGATAGAACTTAAATAAGCACCTAAACGAAGCAATAAAGGATGCATATCGCAAAAAATCAGACTTAACCCCATGTTGGCAGTTGTGCTGTGTAAATCAATAATTACATCTACAAAAGGCTGATTTTGCGGTTGCAATATCTGTTGAATTACTTTTGCCCGCGTATCTTCATAACTTGAGAGTTGGGGATTTTGCAAGCCTTGATTAGTGAAGCAACGATTTAAATCTTTTTCAATGTATCGTTTGCCTTCTTCAATAGCTTTAAGATTGCCAAGTAATGCCAGAGTTTCAAAACTTGCTCTATTGATTAAATTAGGATACTGCTGAAACTTTTTGACTAAATGTACTCCTGTTAACTCATTACCGTGGTTTCCTCCAACGATCGCAACTCGTTCAATCTGACTCATAACCACCTCTGTCTAAAAAACTACCCTACGGTTATTGAAAATGGTGCAAGATCCAAGATAGAAGTATAACTGCTGCTAACTAAATCTTGTAAAAGACTGACGCCTATGCTCCATGTTCGAGCCAAAATATGATAACTGTTAAGCTGTTGGTTTTGGTATAAAAGGGGAGCAAATTTATGGAGAAGGACTTTCAAGCGCTCGCTGAACTTTACAAAAACGCCCTCCTCAACGACGTACTCCCCTTTTGGGAAAAATATTCTCTCGATTGGCAGCAAGGCGGTTATTTTACCTGCCTCGATCGCGAAGGCAAAATTTATGATACAGACAAATTCATCTGGCTGCAAAACCGCCAGGTGTGGACTTTTTCGATGCTTTACAACCAGCTAGAAAAGCGCGAAAATTGGCTAAAAATTGCCAGTAATGGCGCCAATTTTCTCGCCCAACATGGCAGAGATAGCGATGGTAACTGGTACTTTGCCCTCACCCGTGAAGGGAAACCACTGGTTCAGCCTTACAATATCTTTTCTGATTGCTTTGCGGCGATGGCATTTAGTCAATATGCACTCGCTGGCGGCGAAGAATGGGCAAAGGATGTGGCTATACAAGCTTATAACAACGTATTACGCCGCAAAGATAACCCGAAGGGCAAATATAATAAAACCTATCCCGGCACACGCCCGATGAAATCATTGGCTGTACCGATGATTTTAGCCAACCTGACTCTAGAAATGGAATGGTTGCTGCCAAAGGAAACCTTAGAGAATGTCCTAGCTGAAACTGTCCGCGAAGTAATGACCGATTTTCTCGACACAGAACGGGGGCTAATGTATGAAAACGTTGCCCCTGATGGTTCCCACATTGATTGTTTTGAGGGACGGCTGATTAACCCAGGTCACGGTATCGAAGCGATGTGGTTTATTATGGACATTGCCCGTCGCCAAAACGATACCAAAACTATTAACCAAGCCGTTGATGTGGTGCTAAATATCCTGAATTTTGCTTGGGATAACGAGTATGGCGGCTTGTATTACTTTATGGATGCAGTCGGTCATCCCCCACAACAATTGGAATGGGATCAAAAGCTGTGGTGGGTTCACCTAGAATCATTGGTTGCATTAGCGATGGGCTATCGCCTGACAGGGCGTGAGGTGTGTTGGGAATGGTATCAAAAGATGCACAATTACGCCTGGTCACACTTTGCTGATTCCGAGTACGGTGAGTGGTTCGGCTACCTGAATCGGCGTGGAGAAGTATTGTTGAACCTCAAAGGCGGCAAATGGAAAGGATGTTTTCATGTACCGCGTGCATTCTACCTTTGTTGGAAGCAATTTGAGGCATTGAAATCGTAGTCAGTTTAATCTCTGCTAGTGTACCCCTATACTGTTCGGTTAAGCTTAAAAAATAACTCCAATGTAGGTCGGGTTTCGTTCCTCAACCCAACATTTTCACAGATGGCAAGTGAAGTAATTAGACAAACTAAACACAAAATGATTTAATTAAAGGTATTTCCCCAACAAAAAGTTTTTAATATGAGGAAACTGTCTCTGATTCTCCCCTTAGCTATCCTAGCTTTTGGCAGTGTAGTTGTTAAGAGCCAAGAAATCTCCTCACCCAATACCAAAAGTGTTGAATGTTAAGAAAAATCCGATAAAAACAGCCCAAAATATGTTAAATTTTGGGCGGAAGATTAAAGTATATCTATTTGATAG
>NZ_JBALFY010000023.1:0-64725 GCF_036916655.1 Nostoc sp. | reverse complement strand
CCAGGACAGCCAGGGCCACAAGGCGAACCCGGCACACCAGGACAGCCAGGGCCACAAGGCGAACCCGGCACACCAGGACAACCAGGGCCACAAGGTGAAAAAGGAGACAAAGGAGCAAGTGAAAATATGGAATTTTCTATTATTACAGTTCCAATTTTTGCAGGTTGCGATCCAGTCACTAACTCTGCAATTTTCAGTGGGTTAAATATATCAGTTATCAAAGGAACTGAAGCCCAGGAACTATTAAAATTTACACACCTTAGCCAAATTGAAAGCTTAGAATGTCAAGTAAAACAACAAAACAATTCTAAAGTTGAGTGTTACGCGGCAGTACCGGAATGGTGGCAAGTTCGCATAGAAAGCAATAGACCACAAATGGTATTTATGTTTGCGGAACAATTGAGTGAAGGTAATTTTGATTCAGCTAAATATCCGGTAACAGTCCCCCATCCTATTGTCAAGCATTACGAAACTTCCCCTTTACCTTCATACCAAAAAGGTCAATATGAAGGCATTGTAATTCTTAAGGATAATTCCAAAATCATCATTAATGCTATTTCTGCCGAGGAAGCAGAAAGGGTGCTGACTGCTATCAAGGCAATAGTAATTCCTGAGTTTTTAGAAGGAGCAATCCAAAAAATTGCACAGAGAAGAGGGGTGTCACTCCTCACTATCACAGCACACCCCAAACGTGTAGAGTATTTCTCTACAGGCTTGAAAAAAACCAAGCCGGATTGGATAGATGTTTTTAAGTAAAATTACTAAGTATGAGAAGACCGAACATTGATTTGCACGGAATTTGTTAGAGCATTATAGAGCTTTATAGACTCTGGCGAGACTTAAGGGGTCGCATAGAACAGCATAAATTAAGTAAGCTCTTGAAAGCTTATGTATCAACGTTTTTCAGGTGAAAGTTAGATTAGATTAGCAATATCTTTTCAATCAGAATTACTGCTTTATGGCTAAAAAGCATAGACGCTTTGGGGCACTGCACAAAACCCTCAAAGATACCAATTATTCAGCAACTAGCGGCGCGGCAGGCGAATATCTAAATTACCTCAAAGGAACAAATAAATTAGTCGTTGCCCGTAAGCTTGATCCTAAATACCTCGTTAGATTTAACGTTGGTGTTATTCCCTTTGATATTGAGCCAAGTACTGCCAGTGGTGCTATCAATGCTTATCAAGGAACTATGACGGTTGTCGCAAATAACATTTTGACAAAATTCGCATCGACGGCAACCGATGCTTTATTGGGAATTGAAAGAGACTTAACCAAAACCAAAGAAGTAGCGGGCTTTTATCCTGCCTTGGCTCACATCGCGGTTATTCCTTCAGGCACCACCGATAAAACTGCTAAAACTTCTGGTATCACAAAACGAGCTTATAAAGCCTATCCTACGCGTACAGGTGGCGTCCCTTATGGGCGTACTACAACTACAGTAAAAGACCCTAGTGGTGCAGCAATCACCGATATCTCGAAGGAGACTGAGGAAGACTCACGAGCTTATATTATGGTTGCCCTCAAAGGCATAACCGCAAATTCTTTTAAGTGTATTGGTGTCAGTTTTACGCCGGAATTGCACCCAGAAGCAGGCTTCTTTGGTGTCGCCAAACCAACAGGGACAGGCGTTCCGACAGATATACCTGCAAATTAGTCAATGCTACAAGAAATTGTACAATTTCAGCGTTCAGTTGGGGAATGTTTTCATCTGTTTATCCCCAACGATCCTTTACTAGAAATGCAGCAAGCTATCAGCAATTCAATGCTGGTTGAGTCAGCTGTAAAACTAATGCTTTCGGGTGAGATTTCCCCTGAAGAATTGTTAGAGATGGTTGAGCCTGTTATTGAAAACATGGACGATTACATACAAGAAGTTGAAGAAAACTTGATAGAAATTTATCTAGCTTAAGGGTTGATATGGGTAATCCAGTTTTGCAGTTGGGCAATTCCGCTAACTGGGATTTATTCTATAGCACCACTGTTCAGGCAGTAATTAGTAGTAATGGAGAATCTTATACTCCAATACCTACTATTACTGTTCCTACTCTTTTGGAGAGTCACATTATTGCAACGTCTGTTAGTTGCTCTAATAGTAAACCAACATGGTATTTTGGTGGTTTTATAAACCAGCGCATTAATCTAGGTTTAACTGTTGGTGGACTGCCAGATTCGGATGCAGTACAAAAGCGCCGGCTCTATCTTAATCGGCTAACTTTAATTATTTTCCCGAAATTGGTTGATAGTTATGCTGTCACTTTTGATGTGCCTAAGTGGTTTCAAGATGTAACATTTACCTTGTTTGAATACACCGGAACAGAAAGCGATTCTACTGATGACTTGGTTAATCAAATCATTAATGTAGACTTGCCGCGAATCGAAAGCAAGATTGATGCATTGCCTCACTAGACTTAAAACCTTAATTAGCTGAAATTTTACAGTAATATTTCAGCAGACAACAAGCTGGAATGTTACTACAAAACGTCAGTTTTCAGGAGATTTTATGCGGATAAATGTTTCTACTCTTTTTCAAGTCCTAGCTTTGATTGCTCAAGATGTTTTGGCTTTTGAAAGTCAACAAAAAAATGAAACTCCACAATTAAAAGTGGAGACACCATCAACGACCGATAGTCAAACTCCAGTTCAATAAATAGGAGCAATTGCAGAAGTAATTATGGTTTATTTCTGCAATTGAATAATTCCAATGGATCTTCATAACTCTGTTACTTTTGTTGTCGGACTGATCACAATATTCTCCGCTATTTACAAGCTGGCTCAAATCGAATCAAGTATCAATACTAGAATTACAAATTTAGAATCAAGTATCAATACTAAGTTTGGAAACATCGAGTCAACTAACTTTGTTAAAATTGACAATTTAAAAGATAAGTTTAATGATAAACTCATCGCTTTAGATAGAAAAGTAGATATTCATTTACAGGATTATACTAACTATAAAGATGCTATTCTTTTACAGCACAATAATGTTATCGACATGATAAAACACAATTGGATCAAGACTGAAAAACTATTTAATAGTGAGAGACAAAAACAATAACCTTTATGGCTGAAATCACTAAGCCTCTTGATCAAGAAAGATTGCTACTGACCTTAGAACAGTTGCAAATTACCTTAGAGCAGTTGCACGTCAAGATCGAAGAAATAATACAGATTAATTTTGTTCGGTACGGACTTCTAGAGAATCGGGTGAAAGAGTTAGAGCAGCACCAAGCCCAATTAAGCGATCGCGCTTCCTAACCCTCTGGGGATTCACTCTAGCAATTTGTCTATTTTATTAAAATGAGCTTGAGTCGCTTTGCATCCAGTGGGAGGATATCGGCGGGTAGCTGTCCTCGCCCGAACAGGGAATGTGGTAAGCCGTTCGACTCGGCAAAGCTTGGCGATTCACTCTGATAATTTAAAAACTTGAGTGCATATCTTAAGATGCCCCTGTATTGCTTCGTCCCATGTAGGGTAGAAGTTTCTTTTTCCATCTATTGCCCCACCCATGACCAAAGTTTCAAACACCATCGGTTGAGACTTAGAGTTGCTGCTGCCAGGGTTTAAGTCTATGCCCACGAATCTAGTTGAAATTATAGAGTCCTTCAGTTCGTTGATCATAACCGTGGTTTTAGCTGACATTATCCACAAAGACCACTCCATGAAGGACTCAACGGCAACCGGGGTTTGTCCTTCTAATTTGTAGTAGGGAGTCATAATCTCCATTTCGTCACTTGCGCTCGAAAAAATCACAATCATTAGCAGGATTGTCCACTAAGTTAAACTCAAGCTCGACAAAATCAGTTTCAGGATGGGAGCAAAAATATTTCCCAGTCCCGGCTGCCCAATCTTCAGCTAAATACCCACAGTTTTTACAAAGTTTGGTTTTTAGTGCTTGCTGGTATGCTGTCCGAACTGCGTTGATTGCGGCTTGGTAAAGCGGATCGTCGTAATTGGGCATAATTGCCTTTTTGCCACATTTTAACTGTCCAGTGGACAGACTAGATAATCCACTGGACAGTAGGCGTTTTTATTCAAATTAGTCAAAGCTTTAGTGTTGTTTGCCCTTGACAGACAAGGCTTTCAGCAGTTGGTACTTTCTCGATTTAGTCAAGAATTAGTCAAAGGGAAATTTTGAGGTCTGAAAGAAGTGGGTGACGAGGGATTTGAACCCGCAACCAATAGATTAAGAGTCTACTGCTCTACCGTTGAGCTAGTCACCCACACGAATAACAATCATAGCATAACTTCTGACAATTTAGCTAGTACCGCACCCAAAAAACGAATTAAAAGGGGAATTTAACAATGAAGGTGGTTTGACCGGCTGCACTCTCTACATAAATTGAGCCGCCTAAATGTCTGACCATTTTCTGCACTAATGCCAATTCCAATCCGGTGCCGCTATGTTTCCAAGGATCGTGTTTGGAAAGGTGATAGAAAGGCTCAAAAATCCGTGACAGTTCATTGCTGGTAAGCTCTATTCCCGAATTGGTAATGTTAAGCTCGATCGCATCCCCTGTCAGGTGAGCAAAGACTGTGATGTATTCACCGGCTGGTGTGTATTTGCAGGCATGGTTAAGTAGTTCGGTGACAATTCGCTCCAAATCAGTGATATCTGTCTCCAAAGGCGGCAAGGCACGATCAACAGTTAGGTTTAAGTGTTGTCGCTGGCAATTGGTGAGGTCTCGAAAAGAATCGATAATCGGCTGAAGCCAGCTTTGAAAGTCAATGGCAATCAAAGTTGGCGGATCGGGTTCGGCTTCGAGATATGTGAGTGTGAGTAGATCGTTAATTAACTTACTTTCTCGCCCACACTCGTTATGCAGAATTTGCAATAGTTGCGGAACTATTTCTATCTCTGATATTTCTGCTGGTGTGAGGACACTTTCGAGAGTCTGGACTGCAAGGCTAATGCTTGTTATTGGTGTCCGCAGTTCTTGAGAGAGGGTTCTGAGAAATTGGTTTTTTAGCCGATCGCGTTTTTCTAGTTCTTTTACCTGTGCCTGGTTTTGTTTGTAAAGCTTTGCTTGACGAATGGCGATCGCACATTCATTTGCTAGCTGCTGCACTAACTCAATTTCAAATTCATCAAAAGCCTCTTGTGATGGTCTCGTCAACCAAATATTTCCCAAAATCCCTTGAGTATCGAAAATTGGACAAGCCATCTGAGCCATAACTAGCAACTTTGGTTGCCATCCCGGCAGAATTTCTAAAAATTGCAATGGTTGTTTTTGCAATAGCGGCTGATAAACTTCTAGACGGTCTACAATCTGTCTACTCAATCCTTGACATGAGGGTAAGTTAATGCTGTATTCGTAAGTGATAGTAACTAGAGTTTGGCAGGTGCTATAGAGTTCGATTTGGCAACGCTCAAGGTTCAGTAATTGTGCTAATTCTTGGGTGACTGTCTGCAACACCTGAGTCTCATCTAGACTGTCACGGATTTGTTCTGTCATCCGTCGCACCAAGGCTTCAAAGTTTCGCACCTGCTGCAACTGATTGAGGTGTTTCTGTTTTTGCAACTCCATCTGGGCTTTGAGATCCTGGAGTTGCTGATGAAGTTCTGCCTGTTGGATGGCAATACCGATTTGAGTTGCCAACTGTTTGAGCAAGTCAGTTTCCGTTTGCTGCCATTGACGCGATTCTCGGCAATGCTGGGCAATTAATAGCCCCCACATATCTTGCCCTTGGAAAATCGGCACGACTAGATTAGCTCTAATCTGCAAAGATGCCAGGAAATCTATATGGCAAGGATGCAGTCCGGCTGCATAAATATCTTCGACAACTTGAATGCAGCCTCTTCCGTAGTGTTCTGGATGTTTGCTAGCCAAACAGGGATCGCTGATATTTTTTCCCAAGAGAGGATTACTGGCGGCTACAGTTGATTCGGCAATGATGATTCCACTACCATCAGCCTCGAAGCGATAAATTAACACGCGATCGCAATTCAAAAACTGCCGGAGTTCAATTGTTGTCTGATGCAGAATTGTCTCTAATTGTACAGATTGATGAATCCTTCCAGCGATCGCTTCTAGCAATTGCTCTCGTTCAACCTGGAGTTCAACGGCTTGTTCTGCTTGCTTCACAGGGGTGATATTGCTGCTAGTGCCAATCAGTCGATAAACCCTGGAGTTAGCATCCTTGAGTGGAGTGAGAGTCGTACTCCACCAAGTAGGTATTCCTTGGAATTGCAAACATTGTTCGTAAGAAATAGTTGTGCCGAAACTTACACAGTCAGCATAACGTTGACGTACCCTAGCAGCATCAACGGGGGAGAGAATATCCTCTGGTTTTTTGCCCCGGAGATCGTCTGAGCAAATGCCTATCCACCGCTCATGAGTGGGATTAAGGGCTACATATCGAAAATCTCCATCCTCCAGAACATCAACTACAAATATTGATGCCTGCACAGAATCGTACATGCTCAATAAAAATTGCTCGCTACTGCTTTTCTCATCTACTTCTGTGCCGAAAAGAATTTGAGGTGGTGATAATTTTGTCAACTCCATAGTTGATTCTGCTGGATTTATATTCATGCGAGAGTCCCTGTCTGGTATTACTGACTCTTCTAGGCGCTCTCTTGTCGTTAAGCTTGTAGTAGTAGATGCACTTTAGCGCCTATAGCAAAGTATTGTCAGCTGTTGCTCATCGAAATTTGGATCTTTCTCTACTTCTTGTCAGAAATCTAGGAAAGCTAATAGGAGTCAGCTTAACAAATCCTGCTTTTTGAAGGTGAAAATACATTTGCAGGTTAAGGCAAACTTACTTGAAACTGGTTTTTAACAGTTTTTCCAGATTCTTGCACATATCTAAGTGCAATCATAAGTATATATCAATTAAATTTATAATTCTTAATAATAGAGTGGGGAGTGAGAACTTACAATCGCAATTTGTGGGCATTCATCCCTGTGAGGATAGCAACCAGCAGCCAGGTGATGGCTAACCCGATCACTTCGCCGAAGAATAACCGCGTTAAGTGGCGCAAGATCGCCCCCACAACAGAACCCACAGGAATAGCAACAGCCCAACTTGCCGCAGAGACAAATATCCATCGCCATGCCTGATGCTGGGAAATTGCTAACCATTGTGCTAATCCAATCCCCAAACCGCCAAGGCTACCATAAACTGCGCCTGACAAGATTCTCATGGGAAGAATCTGAGTGCTAGGTACAATCCAACCTACAGCACCAATACCGATCGCAGTGATTATACTCCAACCCAAAAGACTTGCCAAAATCCACCTGATACAAAATATAGGTTGTTTGAGAAGACAACCTTGAAAAAGTGCGATCACAAATCCCCCGATGGCTGCTTCTACTACCCCAACATCGGGTTTTTCACCGACTTCAATTAAGAGTAAACTCAATAAAAAACCGCCAAAAGTAGCTAAAGTCCACAGCAGTGTAAAGCCAAATTTGGTATTTCCAGGCGCAAATAACATCAAAATTTCTTTGTTTTTCAGGAGGAGGAAGGCAGTTCTTGCAGGAGGAACCCGCGCTTAAAAGTGTGGTACTTAGGCTATGGACGCTTTGTATCTCGTGGCACATTCCATTCTGATTAGTATTTTTGATCAGCTAAAAAACATCTAATTTGCATAATCAAATTAAACATAACTCTTGTGGGGTGGGCAACATGAGCGCCCAGCTTATACAATTTAAATATGGAACAGCTTACTATTGGACAATAACCTATAACTAAAGTTTCTCGTAATATTTCTTTCCTCCTACCTCCTGCCTCCTACCTCGTGCCTTTGTTTGCAATAGTCTGACAGTTTTAGCATTAAACATATCAAAAAAAGCTTTGCGTCGTTGTTGGGGTGATTCAGGTGCAATGTAACCCCAAAGACTCTCCCAGTAGAAAAAGGATACACCATCAAAGTAGCGATCGCGCACTGCTTGAACTTGTTCTCTAACTTGTGCCATTTTCACCGGATTACCTACCGTTCCCGTTGATATACCAATACCTACAGGAATTAAACTTTGAGCCAATTTTACAGATGGTTGTTCTAGTTGAGCGATAAAAGAGTTTTTATCGTTTCGATATACCTGCAAAACTAACTCATTAACTAAACCTTTTTTTACCCAATTTTCCCAATCTTGCAAATAGTATTTGTAGGCAAAAGCTTGATAATTAGGAGACAAAGATATTTTGACTTTGGGTTTGACTGCCTTGATAGCTTGATAGATTTCCGCCATGAAATCAGTAATTTTATCGGCTCGCCAATGCATCCATTCTGGGTTGAAAGGGTCGATAGGGGGACTTTTGCCTTGATGCTCTTGCTGATAGAGTTTAATTGTGAAGCGATCGTAGCCAAACTGTACAGGCATTCCAAAATGATCGTCAAGCTGAATACCATCCACATCGTAATCTCTGATAACTTCTAATATTAGCGATTGAATAAACTCTTGTACTTGTGGATGTAAAGGATTTAACCAAGCCTGTTTGCTCACCAAAACATTGTCAATTTCTTCTGGTGGGGCATCTTGAATAGAGTTTATACCTTTTTGACCAATTGTTAACCAATCGGGATAACGCCTTGCTAATTGCGAATAATGAGGAGTCATGAACCCATATTCAAACCAGGGAATTACTCTCATATCTTTATTTTTAGAAAGTGTTACTATCTTTGCTAAAACATCCTGTCCACCATGCAGAAAATTGAGTAAAGGTTGAGTATCCGAGCCTGTAGTCATTTTGGCTACGGCACTTTTATAAAAAGTATGTCCTCGGTTCCAAACTACAGGATAAATTGTATTAAAATTGAGAGCCGATAATTGATTTATGGCACGGTTAATACCCCAAGGGACAAATAGTACACCACTAGCAACATTAGTGAGCCAAACGCCGCGAATTTCTGTAGTTAAAGGACTTGTTTTTTGGGAATAAACTGGTAGTGAAGAGGGTAAGAAAACTGTTAAAGCAACTACTAATCCCAAACACAGTAAGTAAGAAAAACAACGGCGAACAACCCGATTCATTTGTAAGCTTAACCTAGTGCGATCGGAATATATATAACTACAAATTAAAGTTATAATCCTCCGGATGATGTAAATAAATGATGATTTAATGTCTAGATATCAATTAATAAATGTCTCTTAGCAGACAATTCTTACTAGCTGCCGATAATTCTCGATACGTACATAGTATCTTGTAGTCATTTTGGCAACTCTTATTGGAGTGCAGAAATGCGATCGCGGTATTTGATTGCGTGAAAAACTCCCTACAACTCAAAAAGGCTTGATTCCCTACTCTCTGCCTATCGCGCTTATGGTGCGAGAAGCGCAGCACGCAAATAAGTTCAAAAATCAAATCGGATTGCTATATAGATTCACTCAACTTTGAGTCAGTCTGATGCTATTTAAGTGTAAATACAGTGTTAGTTCCATTATAGCTTGTATAAACTATTGGTGTTGTATAAAAAACTCTATCTAGAACGTTTTACTACCGATAAGAGAACTTTTCAAATATTTTGTAATGCTTCATGAAGAGTGATTACGAGGATCAGGGCTAATACCCAAGTAGATCAGTACTGGGAGTAAACAGCGCTATCAATCTAAATCCTTGTAGCTAACAAATATTTTAGTCTAATCCAGAGTTTTATCAAAGGACAGTAATGATGATGAAGCAGCTAGAAAACACATCGGTTGGTACAGACAACACCGATTTTACTACAAACTTAGTTCAATCTGCGATCGCTATAGCTTGGGATGATTGGGTAACTGTTCTCAATACGGTTCCAGATGATTTGGTGTTTTATAAATTCAATGATATTAACAGTGATATCATTAACGATCAACTAGTTATTGAGTGGAATAATGTCCATCATTTCAATAACTCAATATCTGGAGACGCAACTTATCAGACGATTTTGGACTTGAATACAGGAACTCAAAACCGGAACATTATTTCTAACTACACCAGCCTGAGCCTATAAGCAAAATATGTTCTTAAACCCAGAGATATCAAGCGATCGCTGTAAAAATTCGTATCTTTTAATTTTTAACCATTAGGTTAATGCGTAAGTCCTATTTTTAACAAAACTTAGTTATTACTGTAATAATACAGTAGCAAATTTTATAATAACAGCATAATTTTCTATTTATTCACAATATGAAAATTTTCTCTTTTACCTCAATAAAAAAGCGACGCACAAAGCGAGTATTCGATAGCGCAGTGGGGCGTAGCCCATTCTGATTTCTGAATTCTTCTTCAACCCCACCCTACTTACTAAGAGTTGAGGGTGGGGATTTTTGTGTTATGTTAAATCCACATTTCTGGGTTAAGCGTTAAGTGCTTCTTCTTGATGGGTTTCGATAACACAGTCAGAAGTAGCATAGGCAACGCAGGTAAGAACCCATCCCTCGTCAATTTGATCGTTGTCTAAGAAGTTCTGATCGTCTTGGTTAACTGTACCTGAAATCAGCTTCCCGGTACAGGTAGAGCAAGAACCAGCGTTACAGGAATAGGGCAAGTCCAGGTGATATTCTTCGTTAGCGACCTCTAGGATGTACTCATCATCAGGGACTTCAATTACGTGTTCACCTGCGTGGTCACCTTCTGGGATACGTAGTGTAACTTTGTAAGTTGCCATAAAAAATTCCTAACTCAATATAAACTCCATTTTCGATACTACGGGTTTATGTGCTGCTAGTCTAGAGTCAAATGTCGTTAATTAATCTATATCTTGAGGCAGTTAGTGTGAACTGAAAGTAAGAGTAAAAAATGCTGCGTAGGCGTAGCCCGTCGTAGACATCGCTTCAGCAAATCCCTGAAATAAAGTATAGTCTTTAGACATGATCGAAACATTCATACTCAACTTTTGAGCATTAGCAGTTGTATAAGGGCCGAAACATGCAATAACCCAGCCTTGATAATCGCTTTGCAAGTTAACCATTTTCAAAAAGCTTTCTACTTCTGCTGTGCTACTGAAGGCTATTACATTGATAATTCCTTGACGTATCAGATTTAATTCCACACTGTAGATACTTTTGTCTAAACCCTGTGTAATATGAGTGGGTACGCGAGTTATTTCTATACCCAATTTCTGCAAATCTGTAATTAAATTGGGTACGACATCAGGCTCAGGTAAACCAACAACTTCTGGAGTAGGTATTAGGATTTTTTTCTCTTGAATTTGCGGAAGTTTTGCAAGTTCAGCCACAATTCCGGCTGGAGTAGGTTCTGTTGGAATTAAATCTACCTTGCCACAAAAAGCTAATAAGCTTTCTGCATCTTTTCCTAAAGCACATAAGTGACATTTTTGTACCACAGATATAGGAATATTCAAATCATTCATGCGGTGAAAAAATGCAGTGATGCCATTTCTACTTGTAAACACAATTCAATCAAATTCGTCTATGTAGTTTAGAGCAGCATCTAACTGATTGTAGTTTGATAAATAGCAGGTTTCGATAGTAGGCATGAAAATAGGTAAACTACCTTGTTTGATGATTTGTTCAGATAACCTATAAGCATAATTTCTCGGTGCTGTTACTAAAATTCTCTTGCCATCTAGAGGTAATTTGCTAGATGGAGTGAGCAAGTTAATTTCTCTTAATTGGGTGTCCATTTGTTTAAGTCTCGCTTCGGTTAAGTCAAGAGACGCGATGAATCGCCGTCTCTACAAGGATTATGGGTGACGCATATTTAATTTCTGGAGATGTCTATTGGATAATTTATTTCTTGGAGTTCCCTAAAAGGTTAGTAGCAAGCGCTTAAGCGCTTACTACAGGTAAATTAATGCTAAATTCCTAATCGTTGGTAAACTTCTTCTAAATGCCGCAGATGTTGCTGGGGGTCGAAACACACCTCTAGTTCTTCTGGAGACAACTTTTGGGTAACACGTGGGTCTTTGCTAATTAAGTCCTGAAAGTTGCCTGCTGGTTTGTTCCAAGCAGCGTGAGCGCTTTCTTGGACGATCGCATAAGCATCTTCTCGGTTGCTTCCCTTGTCTATCAAAGCCAGTAGTACTTTTTGGCTGAACACAACGCCGCCGTAACAGTTGAGATTCCGTTTCATGTTCTCAGGATAAACCAACAGGTTTTTCACCAAGTCGGTTATTTCTGACAGCATGAAGTGAGTCAAAGTGCAAGCATCTGGCAAAATTACCCGTTCTACAGAACTATGGGAAATATCCCGCTCATGCCAGAGGGCAACGTTTTCTAAAGCTGCACCTGCATGACTTCTGACGAGTCGTGCCATTCCGGTTAATCGTTCCGAACGAATGGGGTTGCGCTTGTGTGGCATTGCTGAAGAGCCTTTTTGACCTTTGGCGAAAAATTCTTCAACTTCCAGAACGTCTGTTTTTTGGAGATTGCGAATTTCTACAGCAAAGCGTTCAATGGTTGCGGCTACCAAGGCTAATTGTTGCACATAGTCGGCGTGGCGATCGCGGGAAATAACTTGTGTTGAGGCTGTATCGGGTTTGAGTCCGAGTTTTTGGCAAGCGATCGCTTCTACACGGGGTTCAATATTGGCATAAGTTCCCACCGCACCAGAAATCTTACCCACAGCGATCGTTTGCCGGAGTATTATCAAACGTTCTTGGTGTCGCAACACCTCTGCTAACCAACCAGCTAGCTTAAAACCAAAAGTAATTGGTTCAGCGTGAATACCATGCGATCGGCCAGCCATCACTGTATGGCGATGTTCCCGTGCTTTTTGGCGAATTACCTGAATCAAATCTTCTAGACGTTGCAACAATATATCTAGGCTGGCAACTAATTGCAGTGCTAAAGCCGTATCCAAAACATCCGAACTAGTTAAACCTAGATGAATATAGCGTCCAGCATCGCCTACATATTCATTGACATTTGTCAAGAAAGCAATGACATCATGGCGGACTACAGCCTCAATTTCTAGCACCCGCTTCGGGTCAAAATCTGCTTTGGCTTTAATTTCCTCAACAGCTTCAGATGGAATGTAACCAAGTTCAGCTTGAGCCTCACAAACAGCAATTTCGACTTGCAGCCAAGTTTTTAGTTTATAGGCTTCATTCCACAGATTAGCCATTTCGGGCAAAGTATAACGCTCAATCACAGTTCGGCACAGAATACAACCGTCATATTTTACAGTTTAATTAATGTAGATCGCTTTTTAACGCTACTTTTTGCTCCAGAACAGAACTAGTTTTTGAATCCGACATGATGATACTAATCCTGCCGTCAGCCTCTATATACGCGAACTTCACATCAGCTAAAAATTCTACACCTTGCTGACGTAGCTTGCTCATCAACTCATCATCTGTAATTAACTCTCGTTGCAGATGACGTTCAATCATCCGACCATTTTTTACCAGTAGCAACGGTGGCGGATTCAAAAAACGTTGGAACTGGGGAAGTTTGTAGCCTAACCAGTTCAGCAAGTAACTCCAAAAAATCACTGTTCCGACCAGAATCGCACCTTCAGTAATCGATGTATAATTACTTGCCATTGCATTTTGAGCAGCTTCCGCAAATAGCACAACTACAAGTAAATCAGTAATTCCTAGCGTTCCTAATTGTCGGCTAGGAAGCAGGCGTAGCACTGAGAACAGCGCTAAGTAGACTAGTGAACCACGGATAATCAACTCAAAGACGCTGATGCTAGGAACAAAAATTGCGTGCCAATTGATAAAAAACCATTTTTCCATATAATTCTGGAAAAAATCCAGTATAAATTTATTTGTGTTTTCTTATAAAGCTAACTTTTATTAGAAGTTATATCATCTCTGGTTAATGATTTAATTAAACCCCAATAACTGCACCCAACTGATGGAGAAAAGATTTAAATATTAACCAGACTTGATATTATATACTTCAATACATCAGATTTATAAATATAATTACTCCGGCAATCATGGATTAAAATCGCTGATTTTTTCTTCTCTGTTTTAAGCGCTTGGGCTTTTTAAAATTCTGAAATAAGGGATTAATAAAACTGGAAGATGTCTTTCTATTAGTGGATACTTGCCTGGTTGGAGTAGTGTCATCATATTTCGTGTTATCAGACAGAGGTATGGCATGTTTAGTTGGAGTTATGCCGCTACCGTATCTTCTGGCATAAACTTGGGTAAACTCTGCACCAAAGAAAAGAATCTGTGCGGCATAGTTAACCCAAGCTAAAATAACGACCAGTGAACCAGCAGCACCATAAGCTGAACCAAAACTACCATTACCTAAATATTGTCCTAATAAAAATCTCCCGATAGAAAACAAAAATGAGGTGAGAATAGCTCCAACTAAAACATCACTCCAAGCAATTTTGACATCTGGGAGAACTTTAAAAATTAGTCCAAATAGAAACGTAGTGACGGCAAAAGAGAGGATGAAATTGAGAATCTGCCAAACAAAATCGACACCTGGTAATAAGTTGCTAAAGTATGTTACTAATGCTGCTAACGCCGTACTAATTACCAGAGAAACTAAAAGTAAAAAGCCAATCCCAATCACCATTGCAAAGGATAAAAAACGTAGGCGGATTATGTTAGTTACGCCGCGTCCAGGTTTTGGTTTCACTTCCCAAATCGTGTTCATAGCATCTTGCAATTCGGTAAATAAACCAGTAGCACCTAAGAGCAAAACTACAACACTAATAATAGATGCGATCGCTCCTGTCTTTGGTTTGTTAGCATTCTGAATCGCTGTTTCGAGAAACTTTGCGCCATCTGGGCCGACTAAACCTTGAATTTGTCCGACGATTTGACCTCTGGCTGCTTCCTCTCCATACACTGCACCTGCGATCGCAATTACAATAATTAGCAACGGTGCAATCGAAAAAATCGTGTAATAAGCTAACGCCGCCGCTAACCTTGAGGCTTTATCCTCACTCCATTCTTTGAATGTTTCTTGTAATAACTTCCAAATTGCTCGCAAATTCATCAAATCAGTCTCCTTCTAAGGGATGTTGCTTAGTCCCTGATATATTGGATACTGATTTACTGAGTTGTAACATCCTCCCAAGGATGTTTTTGCAGCTTCCTTGGGGAGGAGTTTAGAATTTTATCGCCAATTGGCGATAATTAAAGATGCGCTGATGTTGATCTTATAGCCAAGCAATTTTTATCTAGAAGCAATGACACAGACTGCAGCAATTACAGAAGCGATTACCACTCTTGAGGATGCAGAAAATCGATTTGGTTTTGTCCGTGTTGAAAACGAGCAATTTTTCCCAGAGTGGTATGAGGGATTGTCTGAAATTACAGAAGCGGAAAAAGCCTCTGTGGATGTCGTGCGCCGTAGGTATCTCTATCACCGTGCCGGAGGTGATTTACTAGAAGGGACAGTCATATTATTGTTAGTGTCACCAATACTTGCACTCTCTGGATTTTACGATCCTCCTTTCAGAATTAAGGCTGAATCATCCGTGGAACTAATTTTGAATGATGGTGAGGAGATATTGCGCGGAAGGATTGATGTTTTAGTGTTACAAGATCAGTTGTGGGTGATGGTGTTAGAGTCGAAAAAAACTACACTCTCAGTTTGGTCAGCTGTACCGCAAGCCCTAGCTTATATGATGGCTAACCCTAACCCCAGTAGACCTGTGTTTGGGATAGTGACGAATGGAGACGATATTTTATTTGTGAAAGTGACGCAAACAAATACGCCACAGTACGATTTGTCAAGAGTTTTTGCCCCGTTTGCATCCGCGAGAGAACTGTACGCCGTTTTGCAAATTCTTAAGCATATTGGTCAGTTAATTTCTCCTACGTCTTAGCGTTCCCTTTTATTGCATTCTATCGATTGTGCGATATTGAATTGCTTCTGCTACATGATTGGTTTTTAGCTCATCTTCTCCTGCTAAATCTGCAATAGTCCGTGCTACTTTGAGAATGCGATCGCTAGCTCTGGCTGATAAACCTAATTTTCTAATTGCTGCTTCTAATAAATTACGACTAGCATCATCTAACTTGCACCATTTCTGGAGATGACGACTTTGCAAATGGGCATTGCAACGCAGATTTGCTTCTCCTTGGAAACGCGTTATTGCGCGATCGCTTGCTTGTTGCACCCGTTCGCGTACTGATGTTGATGTTTCTCCCGTCGGTTGTTGGGTAATTTCTTCTGGTTTTAAGCGATTCACTGCAACTTGTAAATCAATTCGATCCATCAACGGCCCCGAAAGTTTTGCCCAATATTGCTCGCGTTGGCGCGGTGAACAAGTACACTGTTGGATAGTATCGCCATAGTAACCGCAAGGACAGGGATTAGTACTTGCCACCAAAGTAAACTGCGCGGGAAACATTACCGATAATTTGGTGCGGGAAATTGTGACGTAGCCATCTTCTAGAGGTTGACGCAGAAATTCTAAAACATCTCGTTTAAATTCTGTTAATTCATCGAGGAAAAGTACACCTCTGTGAGATAGTGAAATTTCTCCAGGACGGGGGAAGCTACCACCACCCACCAGAGAAGGGCCGGATGCCGAGTGGTGGGGACTGCGAAAAGGGCGATCGCGTACTAATGAACCACGATTTTTCAATAAACCAGCTACCGAATGAATGCGAGTCACTTCTAAAGATTCGGCAAAGGTTAAGGGCGGTAAAATTCCCGGTAAGCGTCTTGCTAGCATAGTTTTACCACTACCAGGCGGCCCGACAAAAATGAGATTATGCCCACCAGCCGCCGCAATTTCTAAAGCACGACGCCCATGAGCCTGTCCTTTTACATCATGCAAATCTGCGCCAGGATATGATGCTTTGGCTATGTCTACTGTACTATCAAGCTGCACAGGTTTGTAACGCCCCGGATTATTTAAAAAATCCACCACCTCAGATAGATGTTTGTAGCCATAAACAGCCAAGCCTTCAACCACTACCGCTTCTTGGGCATTATCAGCAGGGAGAACTAAACCTGCAATTCCCATTTTTTGGGCTGCTGCGGCGATGGGTAAGACGCCAGCCACCGGGCGCAAACTGCCATCTAGAGAGACTTCACCCAAAAATAGATAATCCCCCAACAAATCGGCGCTAACTTGCTCAGAAGCCGTTAAAATTCCGACACTAATGGGTAAGTCGAAACAGGGGCCTTCTTTGCGTAAATCTGCCGGAGTTAAATTAATGACTATTTTTCGCATCGGAAAGGCAAAGCCAGTATTTTTCAAAGTTGCTTTGACTCTTTCTCTCGATTCTTGAATTGCTGAATCTGGTAGTCCCAAGACAACAATTCCCGGTAATCCCCCTGACACATCGACTTCTACGCCTACTTTGACGGCATCGATGCCCACAATTGATGCACTCCAGACTCTAGCAAGCATTTCTTATATCACAGTAAACCAATAGACATCTCTAGCAGATGAGTTAGTTGGTTGGCATTAGTGAAAGCACATAGATGATTTTGGGCAATTCATCAATTGCCCATCGCATTATCGCCAGTGCTGGGGTATTTTCAGATTTTCCGGTAGGATGGTTGTGCGATCGCCAATTGCTTCTTCAATCTGCTGTGATTCTACATTCTCCGAACCGCTCAAGTTTGCTCCACAGAGGTTAGCTTCTTGGAAGTTAGCTTCTTGGAGGTTAGCTGTACTCAGTAATGCACTGTCTAAATTAGCTCCAGCCAGTTTTGCCCTTTGCAAGTTACTGCCAATCAAGTTTGCATCTTGGAGATTGCTACCCTCAAGGTTGACTTCTTCTAAGTTAGCATCACAAAGAATTGCACCTTCCAAGTTAGCGTCACAAAGAACTGCACCTGCCAAATTGGCATCACAAAGAACTGCACCTTCCAAATTGGCATCATAAAGGATTGCTTGAGAAAGGTTCGCTTTTCTGAGGACTACGCCTTGGAGATTGGCTTCTGGGAGGATGGCTTTTTGCAGGTTGGCTTCATAGAGGACTGAACCACAAAGATAGGTTACTGATAAGTCTGCTTCTGAGAGATTGACTCGTGTAAAATTGACCCATTGCAAGTTAGCTCCGACAAGCATCGCTCTTGAAAGGTTAGCTTCCGTTAAATCTGCATTACTCAAGTCTGTATTGCGTAAATCGAGTTTCTGATTGATTGGATCTTTGGATGAATCGCGTCGTCCAATAACAGTTAAGGCTGTTTGAATATCTGTAGGAAGTTTTGATGATTGCCTTGACTCGTCCTCATATTCCTGATTTGCCGAGGCATTTTCGCGGATAAAAGCAGCAAGAATTTCCATGATTGTCCAATGGTCTTTTGGAGAATCTTTGGCAATTCGTTCTAAAGCATAAATTGCCGCAAATCGCGTCTCAATCTTTTCATTTCCCAATTGTTCAATTGCTTTAGAAAAGCGTTCGGGAACAATTTCTTGTGGAGTTATTTGGGTATGATTGATGCCATTTCCGATATTTTTATCCCAAGCTAGTGTTCCAGCCAGAAGTTGGGTTAACAGACTGTGATTCTCATCTAGAGAGAGTCTGGAGGTATAGTAAGCATTAATAATTAATGCCAATCCCCCGATAATTATGGCAATAGTTGTTAATGCTTGAGTAATGTATTCGATTTTTTCTTGAGTTGAAAATTCTTGAATGTTTTCAAAAAACGAGAAAATTAGAGTGAATGATAAAATAAATATAACTGAGATAAATACCAACAAAGTCGTGTGTCCATTGGTCTTTATGAAAGACATGTCATAAGTCTTCATATCCGACTCCTTACGGAAATAAATTTAGGTTGATTCTAAGAGTATCCGTAAAGTTATGATAGAGTAAAAACACGGATAAAATTGACAAGTTATTAAATCTAGGACATAAAAATTATCTACATATAGTCATCCTGAATCATTCGCGATCGACAAGATCCTCGACTTTCTAGACAAGTCAGGGATCGCATTATTCACAAATGATTCGCAGTTGGAACACAACATTTTTCTCTATGAACTGGAGTATTTCAGGCAATTAGAAACACGATATTACTTGTGAAAAATAGTTTAAATTTTGTAACATTAACCGGGTTTATCTAATTACTCAGGTTGATCGCAAACCCTAAGTAGATTGGACTAAGTTAGAAATCGCTGTGAGTAATTCTTATGCTGCCTACAGGTTTAACGATGTGTTATTGAAACCCTGCTCTTAGTGCGTATTGCTGATTTATTGCGCCTGCGTCAGCAGTCAGAGCGATCGCCAGAATCTTTTTTCTGCGATTTGTGCCTCCAGAGTCTCTGGGCAATTGCGGAGTTTTTGAGTATAAAATTTGGTATTTACGCAATATAGGGCAATTTTCGTGATACCAAAAATTGTGCAACAATTTGGGCGATCGCTACCAAAATCTTTTCTAGCAATTGCGACTTGTTTACTTGTATTTTACCTATCCCCAGTTAACGCTACAACTATCGGATACTTAAGCGAACAAGGAGAACTATTTCGCCAAGCCCTAGCTGCTGCTAAATTAACTCTAGAGGATGTCCGCTTCGATATGAAAGATATGGATCTCTGGGGCGGTGATCAATATCGAGTCAAGTTGCTAGATGTGTTTTTTGATAACCCCTGGAAAATTAGCCCTTACACCCGCACCATTACTCAAGATTTACTTGCAGCTAAATCTGATTTGGCACAACTCGCCGCCAGCGCCTACAAAAGAATCGATGGCGGCGTGAGTCCCCAATTAAACAGAGATTTGCTGACAAAATACAAACAGCAAGTACAAAAGCTGGGTGATGATGCCTTAGCTGTTGCGCTTGGTAAACTCAGCACTCAGCCTGCTGATAGTTTTAAGAATAGCGAATACAAAGCTTTGCCACCAAAGCTACGTTCTGCGGTAGCACAGTTTTTATTCACAGTACCAGATGCACTGCATTATAGACAGGTGGGATTGTTGCGATCGCTAGCTAAATTACAACTAGATGCCGCTCGCACCTACACTGAAGTATTTAACTACGCAGTTAAAACTGTGGAAGAAGAAGCCACAGAAGAAGATACTAGCCCAGAAAAGGTACTGTTAATTGAATCTCTTTTAGACAACATTGATTTTAAAATGCTCAACACAGGAGCAATTTTAATAGCTGCTGCTGTTGGTGAAATGCAAAGTCAAATCAGCCAAATTCCAGTTAATTTGTTGCAAGGAAATTACAACTACAGCATAGATACACCCCAAGGTCGAATTATTCTCAGTGGTAAAGGCGATCAGGTCTATTCCCCTGACGATTACCTATTAATCGTAGATATTGAAGGTAATGATACTTACTCTGGCGGTGCTGCGACTAAAAATATTGCTCATGGTGTCAGCGTCACCTTAGATTTAGCTGGCAAAGACCGCTACTCTAGCCCACCGGGGAAAATTCCCAGTTTTGGGGCTGGTATCTTCGGCTATGGATTGCTGGTAGATTTACAAGGTGATGATAGTTATGAGGCAGAATACGCCAGTCAAGGCATAGGTATTTTTGGTACTGGCATACTCTACGATGCCCAAGGTCAAGACACTTATCAAGGCATTAGCAATCTCCAAGGCAGTGGTACTTTTGGTTCAGGACTGCTGATTGATAATCAAGGCAGCGATCGCTATTCTCTGTACAGGTACGGTCAAGGCTATGGCTTTACTAAAGGAGTGGGGCTGCTATTAGATAGTGTAGGTGACGATAAATACATTGGACTAGAAGACAAGTATCCAAACGGCGGCCCATTTGGAGCTAAAAGGCACGTCCATTTTATCCAAGGTGCAGGTTTGGGAAGACGTGCAGACTATACAGAGGGTCACAGTTGGGCTGGAGGTGTAGGGATGCTAGTCGATGGCGCAGGAAATGACCGCTACGAATGTGAGGTTTACGGTCAAGGTACAGCTTACTGGTATAGCTTGGGCTTTTTGGTAGACAAGGCGGGTGATGACTACCACGATGGCGGCTGGTACAGCCTGGGAAGTTCGCCGCATTTTGGCGTGGGAGTTTATCAAGATGATGGAGGAAGCGATCGCTATACAGGTATCATTATGCAAAGTTTAGGCAATGGTCGCGACTGGAGTATTGGCTGGTTTGAAGATAGCGCCGGCAACGATTGGTATAACGGCAGCTTAATGACCTTCGGTACGGGAGATATTAACGGTATCGGAGTTTTTTGGGATAAGCACGGCGATGACACTTATCTATCTTTATTAGAACCAGCTTACGGACAATCGCGGTTAGAGGGTGTTACTGGTTTGCGAGAGTTGATGCTGACATTAGGCTTATTTGTTGATGGAGGCGGGAAAGATAATTACCTGTTATTGCCAGAAACAGACCCTCAAAATAAATTGCCTGATACAGCACTCAATACTCAATCTCTGGCAACTAATCCTGTTGCTGGTAACGATCGGACTTGGTGTCGCAGGGCAAAACCTCGTTATGTCAAAATGGCTTATGGCTGCGGCATTGATGCCCAATAAATTCGAGTAAAAATGCGAGATGATGCTCAGAGGTTCAAGATGCTAAAAATTCACTGAGAATAACAACAGGTAAACCAGGAACATTACGAAAGCCTTTATCGTTGGTAATAAATTGGTTAGAATTAAAAGACAAAGCTGTTGCAGCATGAATAGCATGGGGTGTTTTGAGATTACTTGTAGCCCGAAGGCTAGCAGCTTGTCGCAGTATTGATTGACTAATAGAAATTAACTGCACTTGAGATGGTAATACTAGTTCTTCATAGTCTCCTACTAAAGAATTATTGCCATTACGTAATGGAACAATTAAAACCTCCATTAATATTAGTTCACTGCTGATTATTTGAATTTCTCCTGTATAAAACTTAGACCATAGTGGTTGCAAAAGAGAATAATAATCAGGGTTGCCTTCAATAGTATAAATAGGCACCGAAGTATCTATATAAATAGAGCCACTTGTTGGAAGTATTAGCTGTCCCATGATAAGCGTTCTTCTTGTAGTTGTCTGTCTATATCTTCAGCAGTTCGAGAAGGGTGTCTCCTACGGCTTTCTTCTATAATGTCGAGTACAGAACGATGTTTTGGTTCAGCTTTTTCTGGTAAAATCACAAATACATCAACGCTATCGCCTATTTCGGCTTCTGGAATTTCAATTTCTATTTTGTTTCCTGGTAAAACTTTGGTTGTGATACGTAAAGCTGATTGCATGGTTTCTCCCTCAACATTTGTTAAATACTGTAGGCAAGATTGTTCTCTTCTATATTCTCCTACAAGCCATAGATGGCAGCAGTACTCTCATCTATTTCTTGTTTTTCGATAAATGAATAAATAATCCAATAAACAAATTTCTCAGTATGTCTGTGTTGTTATCAGACATAGATTCCATCTTCCTCATCTCCAGAATTGTTACGGAGACTTTTGGTAAAAACTATAGCATTAAGGGAAAACGGTAGAATACGCCCAAATAACGAATGATGCAATGATAACTTAACCAGACTGCCGCCAATGTGTCGGTGCTTCGATATAATCAGGTAAGCGAGTGGTGCGATCGCCAAGTGCATCTCTAATCTGCTGCAACTCTAAGTTTTTCGCTCCTGTCAAAATCGTTCCTTCCAGTTTGACATCACTTAGGTTAGTCTGTAAAAAGTTAGCTCCCATCAAGTTTGCCTGGGTTAGATTAGCTTGATAAAAGGTTGCCCTATATAAGTTTGCTCCAATCAGGTTAGCCTGATACAAGTCAGCTTCCGTTAAACTGGCTTCTGAGAGGTTGGCAAAATAGACTTCTGTTTGGTGGAGTTTGGCCGCATTCAAATTAGCCCCACAAAGATTAGCTCCATTTAAGTTCGCTCCACAGAGGTTAGCACCAATCAAACCCGTTTGCTGTAGGTTGGCTTTACCCAATTTTGCTCCTTGCAAGTTAGCTAAAAACAACTTTGCTCCAGAGAGATTCGCGACTTTTAAAGTCGCTTGTTGCAAGTTAGCTTTATAAAGGTTCGCTCCCTGTAAATTCGCTGCACGCAGACTTGCTCCAGAGAGATTAGCTGAACGTAGATTTGCTCCAGAGAGGTTGGTACGATTGAGGTTAGCCCAACAAAGGTTAGCTCCATATAAACTAGCTTTTAGTAATTTGGTTTCATAAAGAATCGACCTAATGAGTTTAGCGCCACTCAGGTCACATCCACTCAAGTCAGCCCCACGTAAGTCAGCCCCACTCAAGTCAGCCCCACGCAGGTCAGCTTGTTGCAGGTTAGTTTTTAGTAGGTCTGCTTGTCTAATGTCGGTATTACGTAAATCAAGTTTCTGATCTTTTGGGTCTTCGAGTAAATTACGTCTGCCAATAACACTCAGAGCTGCTTGAATATCAGTGCGTATTTTTGGCAATTCTTCATGAAGATTTTGCTCTACTTGCGGTGTCGGACGCGACCCACCTCTACGCCTACTTGAATAAACTGCTCCTTGAGATTCGGGGTTTTGTTGCTCACCTTTTACGTGCTGAATAGGTGCATTCTCTCGCACAAAGGCAGTGAGAATTTCCATAATTGTCCAGTGTTCTTGAGGAAAATCCTGAGCAACTCTTTCTAGAGCATAAATTGCACCTGTGCGGGTTTCAACCTTTTCATGCCCCAGCTGGGCAATCGCGCCCATAAAGCGCTCTGCAATCAATCTGTCTTGATTGAGTTTGGCATTTTGCAGGCCAATTTCTAAGTTTTTCTCAGATGCGATCGCACTCTTTTGCATCGCTTGGGCACGCCTTGCTGCATAATAGGTATTAAACATTGCTGCCGATGCGAGAAAAACTATTGCAGTAGTTGTTAAAGCTTGGTTTCTATACTGAATTTTTTCTTGAATTGACAATTCTTTAATACTTGACAAGACAAAGAAAATTACAGTCAATGAAAAACCAAATATAAGTGTTATAGCGATCAACCAATTCAACAGAGGGTCTGTCTTTTTAGAAGACATGGTAAAAATTTTCCTTACAACCTAGAATTATTACTTAGATGTTGGGGAAAAATAGTATAGCATCTAGCAGAAAATTATAATAGGTGTTAAGACACTCGTTGAACTACGGAATAATATCGAATATACTTGTAGATTACGGCATAAATAAACCACCCATTTCAAATCAATGAAACCCTTGCAGTACAATAATTACGGATTACACTGAAAATAAGAAATGGGGAGTAGAGAGTAGGGAGTTAGGAAAATTAATCAAGCGGATATGATATTAATATTTTAGTTAGAGAATTTGGTTTCTCTGAAGTTTGCCGCATCAAGTATGGCATTCTTGAAAATTGCCTCATCCAATCTAGCTAGATATAAACTGGCACGATGCAGGTTAGCTCCAGAAAAGTTAGCTCTCTCTAGATTGGCTGCACTGAGGATTGCTCCTTCTAAGTTGGCTAGATATAAGTTAGCTCCTTCTAAGTTCGCTGCACTAAGTATTGCTCCCGCTAGATTAGCTTCTCTGAGATTGGCCCCAGCAAGATTAGCTTGATAGAGATTTGTCTGTTGTAGATTCGCCCCATTTAAATTTGCTCCTCTCATGTCTGTGAAGCTCAAATCAAGTTGCTCATTTTCTGGGTCTTTGTTTACATCTCTTCTGGCGATAACAGTCAATGCGGCTTGAATATCTATACGAACTTTTGTTGACAAATTGCTCGTTACTTTCTCTTCGGGAATATAAGGAGAATTTTTTCGTACAAAATTACTCAGAATGTCTATGATTATCCAGTGGTACTGTGGATGATTATGGGCAATTTGCTCTAAATCATTAATTACAGCCAGACTGTTTTCTATTGTGTTATTTCCTAGCTGTTCGCTTGCTATTCTTAAACATTGTTTTGGCGACTGATGCTGATTTTTTTTTACTTGCTCCTGAAAAATAGGTATCCACAGAAATACTTTTGATATTTGAATGTGATTTTTTGATAAAATATTTTTCATGATATGAGAAACATTAATAATTACTGAAAATCTCCGCAAAAACTAACAGCCATTTTTAAAATTTGAATATGCTAATTCCATAAACAAGATGAAAAATCTAACTATTGAGCGAATATAGGGAACTCCAAGAAATAAATTATCCAATATTGTGGGATGGGCATCTTGCCCGCCCAGTCTGTATGGCGGCCAAGATACCCACCCCACAAGAGTTAATTGCATATTTTTTTGGAAGTTTCTTAACTAAAAATGAGTATTAAAATGCAGCAAAATACACAGCAAATAGTTAAAAAACTGGTGTTAATTGGTGGCGGTCATAGCCATGCTATTGTTATGAAAATGTTTGGAACAAAACCGTTACCAGGAGTACATTTAACGTTGATTAGTGCAGCATCAAAGACAGCTTACTCTGGAATGTTACCAGGACACATTGCCGGATTTTATAGCCACGATGAATGCCATATTGACTTGCGACCCTTGGCGAACTTTGCTCAAGCACAGTTATGTATTGACACGGTAGTTGCCCTAGACTTGAAAAATAACCAAGTTCTTTGTGCTAGCGGACTTGCGGTAGATTTCGATGTGCTGTCTATTGATATTGGCAGCACTCCCGCCACAATATCTGTATCAGGTGCGGCAGAATATGCGATCGCAGTTAAACCAGTATCGCAGCTATTAGAGCATTGGGATGAATTAATTGAAGCTGTAGGTAAAAATCCTCAAGAACCAATTAGCATTGCGATCGCAGGTGGAGGCGCAGGTGGTGTAGAATTAGCCCTATCGATGCGATCGCGTTTACACCAGATTTTACATCAAGCTCAACAACCTATGCAAAACCTGGAAATTCATTTATTCCAGCGTGGACAAGAACTGATGCCCAATTACCATCAATCAGTGCGGCATCAACTTCAGCAAATTTTAACTGAGCAAGGTATTAAACTCCATCTTGGGGAAACTGTGTGTAAAATTGCACCCATAACACCCAAGGAAACTAAAGAAATATTTGAAATTAAATGTGAATCTGGGTTGAAAGTAGAGTGCAATAAAATCTTTTGGGTAACACAAGCATCAGCACCCGAATGGTTAAAAACTACTGGACTAGGAACTGATGAACAAGGTTTTATTCTAGTAGAAGATACGTTGCAATCTCAAACGCACCCGCAGGTATTTGCATCTGGTGACATTGCCACAATGGTAAATCATCCGCGCCCGAAAGCTGGGGTATTTGCTGTTAGACAAGGTAAACCTTTATTTAAGAATTTGCAGCGAATTTTGTTAGGTAAGTCGCTCAAACCTTACACACCACAGAAACACTATTTGAGTTTAATTGGTACAGGAGACAAACGAGCCATAGCCACACGAGGTATCATCACCTTACCACCCCACAAACTATTGTGGCATTACAAAGATTGGATTGACCGCCGTTTTATGGAACGCTTTCGCTTTGAATAATATTATGTCTGGATAATTTAGTTGCGATGTTAAGGCAAGAGACGCGATAAATCGCGTCTTTGCTATTAGCGGCGTGTCATTAAAGAAACCTTATCCGAACCGTATTGGAGTTCTTCAAAGCTGTTCAATTAGTTCAATAATTTGCTGATAATACTGGATATTCCCTTCTTGATAATACAAGTCTGCGGATTTCTGGAAATCGGTAATTGCTCTTTGAGAGTCTCCCAGATTTCTGTAGACATCTGCCCGAAGGATGTAAGCAGAAGCCCAATTAGGCTGACGCTGTAAGGCTTGGTTTAAGTCTGCAAGTGCTCCTTGTAAATCTCCCAACAGAGAACGGCTACGACCCCGATTGTACCAGTCTTCGGCAAAGCTGGGGTCGATCGCGATCGCTCGACTGTAATCTTCTATTGCCCCTTGATAATCTTCTAGGGCATAGCGAGCATTGGCGCGATCGCTGTAAAATGCAGCAGATTGGGGATTTATTTGCAATGCTTGGGTGTAATCTGCGATCGCATTTTCATAAGCTTCTAAAGCATAGTGGGTAGAACCTCGGTTGTAATATGCTTCAATTAAATTAGGATTAATTTTTAATGCTTGATTATAATCGGCGATCGCTCCTTGTTCATCTCCTAAAAGACGACGAGCATTTCCCCGATTGCAATAAGCTTGAGAAAAATCAGGAACAAGTTCTATGGCTTGAGTATTATCATCAATTGCTCCTTGTAAATCTTGCAAAGCTTCACGGGCAATACTCCGACCATAATAAGCTGCGGCTAATTTATCATTAATTTCTAATGCTCGATTATAATCTTTAATTGCGCCTTTATGATCTCCTAAAGAACGACGAGCCGCCGCGCGATCGCAATATCCTTCTGCTAAATTAGGATTGAGTTGTAATAGACGATTGCTATCTTCAATTGCACTTTGATAATCTCCCAAGCGGCGAAGAGCATTAGCCCGAAAGCCGTATACTAAAGCTAGTGTGGGATTTTCTTGTAAAGCTCGGTCATAATCTGCGATCGCACCTTCATAATCTTCAAGAGTACTACGCACCAGACCACGCTCACAATAGGCTTGCACGTCATCAGGATTCAGCTTTAATGCTTGGTTAAAGTCTGCAATTGCTTCATGATAGTTTTTGAGGTGAGCTAGGACAAGACCCCGATTATAGTACGCTCCGGCAAAGCTGGGGTTGATTTTTAGGGCGTGGTTGTAATCTCCGATCGCACTTTGATAATCTGCTAAAGCGTAGTGGGCATTACCTCGGTTATGATAAGCTTCTGCCAAGTTAGGATCTAATTGTAATGCTTGGTTATGGTCAGCGATCGCTTCTTGATAATTGCCTAAAATCTGGTGAATATTACCGCGATTGCTGTAAGCTGCGGCAAAATGAGGATGCCATTGTAAAGCTTGCTGAAAATCTGTAATTGCTCCTTGACTATCGCCACGTTCAAAACGAGTTACGCCCCGATTATGATAAGCGTTGGCAATATCAATATTGATGTTATCAGCTAATTGGGTACTCATTTCGATTGTTTGGATATAATCTGCGATCGCCTTATCGTAGTTTTCCAAAGCAAAGTAGGCATTTCCGCGACTGTGGTAAGATTGCGCCAGATTAGGATCGATTCGTAATGCTTCGTTATGATCTGCGAGCGCACCTTGATAATCGGCTAAAAAATAACGAGCATTAGCGCGGTTGTAATAGGCTATGGCAAAATTGGGATTGATTTCGATAGCGCGATTGAAGTTAGCGATCGCACTGCGATAATCTTTGAGTTGACCACTTAAAATCAGCCCGCGATTATGGTAAGCTTCGGCATAGTCAGGATTTAGCTTGATTGCTTGGGTGTAAGCTGCGATCGCACCTTGATAGTCTCCTTGCAAGTTGTACTTTAATCCTTGGTTAAAAAAATCTTCAGCATTCATATAACTTTTTTGGCTTTTGACATTCTCTAGCCTAAAGCATCGGCATTGTTAGCGATATGTTTTGGAAATCATTTTAACTACTATTGTGACTGTTTCGAGGATTTTTCGTTTCAATCCCGCGAACGGGTTTCATTTATTTGAAAGTTTGCTGTTGTTGTAGGAAAGTGCATATTGATTTTTGTTTCAGACGTTTCCTAATCCTCACCCTATTCTGACTCCTGAAGTCTTACTCTTTAGGTGACATTTTAATTTCTATTTTTTGATTTAAAGCTGCTGCAATTCGAGCCAATATAGACAAAGAATGTCCCTCATAGTCAGCATCTTCTAATCGAGCAATGACTGACTGGGTAGTACCGACTAAATCGGCTAGTTGTTGCTGGGTTAGTACCTCTTGTTTACGTGCATCGTAGATAATTTGAGATACTTGAGCATTTATTGATGATTCTCTAAGCATCTCTTGTAATTCTAGAGCTGACTTCATCATTCTTTTAATGATTTTAAGTGCATCATTAGTTTTCTTCATCTGTTTCTGACTCTGGTTCAATAACGGTTCAGTTAAGGGCTAATTGTACAAAAATGTGGGTTTTTTAGACGCGATAAATCGCCGTCTCTACAAGTGTTTTGGTCTTATCTGAACTGTATTGCGCTATATCTTAAAATAACGGCACAGCCGACGCAGATAATCTGTCGTCTACCTTTCCAGACTGAGTTTGCATAATTTCAAACTTCCAATCTGAAGAATAATCAGGCAACTCATAACCAACACTCTTAACATGAGCCAACATCAACTCATCTCGTTTATGCCAAACAGCAAATATTTTCTCTCTGCCATCACATAACGTTTTTAAATCAATTTGATAAACCTCATTGACTCGCTTCAACTTCAAACCCAACAAATTTAATAGCCGACTGAGTATTTTTATTGCCGAAGCCTGCTCTTTCTCCCCAACTAAATTAAGACCAAGCGCTCTTTTAATATGCTTACTATGCTGAAAAGCAACATTTTTTAGCAATATCAAATCTGGCTCATTTTCAGAAAACTCTCGTTTTGGTTCGAGAAACTGAAGCATTCCTAATGCTCTCATCGCTTCCACTTTGAGCGTGTAAGTTTTTAAATCTGGGAGAAAAACTTTCCCTTCACCCCAAGACAATTGCTGATGCCATTCTTGCTCATCTCTAACGTGAAAATATTCGCTCTCGTGAGTTAAATAATAGTGAATTAAAAGTTGACGATAATATCCTTGGTCATCCTGCAACTTTAGCCACGGAGTAGCTTCTACACCATATCTTTGTCTAATAACATATTTGTTGATTTGATTCCGTTCTCCATCAGTTAGAGAATGCTTCACTAACAATTGCTCATATTCTACATAATCGATATCTTTAGCATTAGCTACAGCAGTTGCTAATGATAGTTGATTTTGCTGCTTAATCTCTTTGATTTTACGTTTAATTTCTTTAGCTTTTTGACGGCTTTGTGCCCAATCTTTTTGAACTTTGACAATTTCTAAAACTAATCTTCTGCGGGTAGCTAAATCATCGGCATGAGTTGCCAAAAAGGCCAGGCGTAAATCTCGAATAATATTATTGTGAACTGCATTACTCCGCATCTGAATTTGATGCCCATCAGTAACTAAACCATCTTGCATTGATTGCCGATAGAGACGAATAGAAGCATTTACCCTTGCAGATAACTTCGCCCAAGTTCGCAAATGAATCGGGTCATAAACTAAAGGTAAATCTACATCTATTTTATGTAATGGACTCAGCAAAGCTAAGTTTTCTTTTTGATTTTCCTGATACCAATCAGATAACAAGCGATAATTTGTACTCCCACTACCAATTAAACCAATACCTCGTTTCGCGCACCAAACAACACGCGGCACATCATCTCTAACTCTTGCTAAAGCTTGTCTTGCT
Organism: Nostoc sp.; assembly: GCF_036916655.1. Taxonomy (GTDB): domain Bacteria; phylum Cyanobacteriota; class Cyanobacteriia; order Cyanobacteriales; family Nostocaceae; genus Nostoc. Next base: position 34,690 of record NZ_JBALFY010000023.1, on the reverse strand, counting down.
TCCGAATCAGGAATTACCCCTTGAAAAATGCCATAAACTCTGTCGAAATGTTGCACATCAATACTAATTCCTGTACCAAGGCTAGGGGTAACAAAAACGCCATCATATTCCGATATTTTTTGATTAATCGCAGCAATAAAATCAACTGCTGCATGACCAGGTGTATTTGTAGTGTGACTACTAACTACCAAAGTTTTAGGAAATTGTCGCCGTAATTTTTGTAATCGCTCTTTTAAATAACGTTCAATTGTTTCACAACTATAACGCCCAGCGCGACTATCGGTAGTAACATAACATTTACGTCCAGCAAGTAAATCTAATTCTAATTGGTGAATTAACGGTGTTGGGTTCGGCGAATCATAAAAAGTCACATCCCAGCCATGCTGAGGCTTCCATTGGTTGAGAACTACCCAAGGTGTTAATTTAATTCCTGCCAATCCTTGTAAATATTCCAGCGAAACATCTGATAAATCAGCATCTTGGGCAATTACTAACCCTCCAGTTGTTAAAACTGTCGCAATTAGTTGCTGGAATAACTTTAATATTTTTACACGTTTGTGCTTACAAGTATTACTGTTTAATAGATGCCATAGAGATTGCTCTACTTCATCTAAAATTACTATTGCCCCGCGCCAGTTTTCCGGGTTAAGTTTCCAAATCGAGTCCACACACAAGCCGAGAGATTGCTGAGGAAAAGGAGAGCGGAGGATAGGAGGAGCAGGGGCAAGTGTTCGATCAATTTTTTTATCCCAATTTTCTTTATTTGTTCCCCATTGGATACCAATTTTTTCACACAAAAATCGTCCAAGTAAAATTCTATGAGTAATTAATAAAACTGGTTGTTTTCTACTTTTCGCCTGCTGAACAACGCTTTGCAATGCCGTAGTTTTTCCTGTTCCTTTGGCTGATTTTACTCCGACTAATCCAGAAGTGGGGAAAGGGATTTCACCTATATAAGGACGGTTGAAGATGAGTGCAGCCGGAATGCTTAACTCGGTGTGCGGTTTGGTTTGAGCAAGATAAATTTCTAAATCAACACTTTGGCGATAAACTTTCTCGAAACTACTTGCACCTTTAGCAATAATAAATTCATCAACCCCTTTTTCCATTCCTGGAAGTTCGACGACTTTCACAGGGCAATTTTTTTGCTGGAATAAACAACCAAGTTGAGAAATAGCATTATTTACAGCAGCAATTGTCTTCGGCTGAGTTTCAAAATCAAAGCAAATGTAAAAGCTGCGTTTTGTAATTGCAAAGGCTGCTAAATCGGGAATTAGCTGACGACGGGTGACTTTGCCAAATTCATCTTTCACAACCCGATAACCACTGGTAATTCCGGGAATGGCAATAGCTACATATCCTTGCGTCAACAAGGTAGCTGCTTTCTTTACACCCTCGCAGATAACCAGGGGAATATTCTGTTGCATCACCCATTGCCAAAAGCCTCCAGCTTCACCATCAGGAGTAATGGAGATATTGTCAGGCATCACCAGATTGTAACGTTCAGCCACTTGCTGCCACACTTGCAACGTTACCCGCAAACAAAACACCCGCGTTGGTGTGCTGGGAGGATGCTCGTATTTGATGGACTTGCCATTGTGATTTTGTCGGGGTTGGTTTGGCTTAAAACATCCCCATTCCATCATTTGCCAATTATTCAGAGGGTCTAGTCCCGAACACCACCAACCACCTTCAGTGATATGAGCATAACGCTGCAACCATCCAGCTTTCAACATTCCGGTATTGGTGCGGGGGAGTAGCTCAGAAATCAATAGGTACTCATAAGCTGTTACGCCTTGGAGTGACTTAAAATTGAGTTGCACTAAGTGTAAGTCTATACCACTCCTCTTGACTAATTCTTCAAGGTGTTGGGGGTGTAAATAGTGCAGATGCATAGGGAAAGGCTCGGGGGGAAAGTCAATGAGATTAAAACACTAACATGCATCTGCTTTTTTTCTATAAGAGAGATTGCGAGGGTTTAATGATGCTTTTTTTACTTCGTTACAGGAAACACATCGGTTAAAACTCTAATAGGTTATTCTGCCTATTAGATCCCCAAAGTAATATTTTTGTATTGTGATATTTGTTCGATTTTAATTTTGATTTATCAGTAAATTTCTGCGTTAAGGAATGCGATCGCCAGAGGCTAGCTACAGGTATCGGTATGATGAGCAAGGGATACACAATTAACACAATTTCTGGTACTCAAACTCTTGGAGTCACTGCCAATAATGTCTTGGGTCACTGTTTATCAACTAGCATCATCACATTCGAGTTGATTTTGGTCGAAATCACACTGCCAATGAATTCTCAATACTCTATCCTCGAATATGCCGTACTTTTCAAGTACTGAGTGTAAGTCAGCCTTTTGTAAGCTTTCACTCAATTTCTGCTGAATCTCTTGTTGTAACTGCTGTAATAGTTGAGGATCTATAACTGGTTGAGAACTCATAACTGTTTTCTTGGGTGAGGAGGTCTACAGTTATTGCTCCAGTTTAGCTAGTGTGGATTACGCTAAATGTCACAAAAATTCATGTTTTTCTACCGGATTTCTTTATAAGGAGAATTCAGAACTCAGGAGTCAGAAAACAGGTATGAATTCTGTACGAGTGGGTGATAGCACCGGCGGCAAGCGAGTCCGCGGTAGCGAGTACTCGAACGTCGCGTCTGAATATTGGTTAAAACCACGTAAGAGGTGGGCGAAAAAAATTAAAATATTCTCGCCTGAAAACTCTATCCCTTTATGGGTAGAGTATTCTGAATTCTGAATTATGACTCCTGTTTTATTATGCCCAGTTTCACCACTAATTTTTAATGCCTGTTGCGGCAATACCTTGAATAAACTGACGCTGACCGATGAGAAATAGTACCATTACTGGAACTGTGGCGATCGTCACTGCCGCCATCATTAAGGGCCAATTATTCGTAAATTGCTCTTGAAACTCAGCCAACGCCAGTTGTACAGTCCTTAATTCTGGTCGTGTTGTAAACACTAAAGGCTTAAACAAATCATTCCACTCACCGATGAAAGTGAACAAAAACAACGTTACTAACGCCGGACGGGCCAAAGGTAACATTACCCGCCACAAAATTTGCAGTCGGTTCGCCCCATCTATAGCTGCGGCTTCCTCTAACTCCACAGGAATTGTCTGGAAATACTGACGTAATAAGAAAATCCCAAATCCGTTGACCGCAGTGGGTAAAATGAGTGCGCCGTAGGTATTTATCAAGTGTCCCCACTTCAAAACCAAAAAGATGGGAATCACCAATAGCTGAAAGGGAATCACTAAAGTTGCTAAAACGACTAATAGTAGTGCTTGGCGTCCCCGAAACTTCAATCGGGCTAGGGCATAACCAGCCAAAGCAGAAGTGACAATCTGAAACGCCGTCACCGCGATCGCTACCAAGGTAGAATTAGCAAACGCCAGTAAAAATTTTCCCTGTTGCCACGCAATGCGGTAATTTGCTAAAGACCAGTTATTTTTGGATAAATTTTCGGGGCTGGCGGCGGTTGGTGCAAAGGAGGTGAGAAAAACCACAAATAGCGGTAGTAGAACGATAAATGCCCCTAGCAGTAAGATTACTAGGCTCAAAAAATCGCCAGATTTCAGATTCGGGTTTGGTTTAGACATTACTTGAATTGCAAAGGATTTATTTCGCTAGTACTAGAGCATTGCCCTCAGCAACCATTAATCTATAAACATAGTCTACTTGTTAAGTTAAATTAAACCACAGAGATTGTTACCCTCAGTTCATAGGGTAAATTGAATCCTGGTGTCAAATAATTCAGGTTTACAGGAGTAAACAATAACCATGCAGCAGCTTACAGACCAATCTAAAGAATTAGATTTCAAGAGCGAAACATACAAAGATGCTTATAGCCGGATTAATGCGATCGTAATTGAAGGGGAACAAGAAGCCCATGAGAATTACATCACATTAGCGGGACTGCTGCCGGAATCTCATGATGATTTAATTCGCCTCTCGAAAATGGAAAGCCGCCACAAGAAAGGATTTGAAGCTTGTGGACGCAATTTGGATGTCACCCCAGATTTGCAATTCGCCAAGGAATTTTTCTCTGGACTACACCAGAATTTCCAAACAGCAGCCGCAGAAGGGAAGGTAGTTACTTGTCTGTTGATTCAGTCTTTGATTATCGAATGTTTTGCGATCGCAGCATATAACATTTATATTCCCGTCGCCGATGCTTTTGCCCGCAAAATCACTGAGGGAGTAGTTAAAGAAGAATACAGCCATCTCAACTTTGGAGAAGTTTGGTTGAAAGAACATTTCACAGAATCCAAAGCTGAACTTGAACTCGCAAATCGCCAGAACCTACCCATAGTCTGGAGAATGCTCAACAAAGTAGAAGGTGATGCCCACACAATGGCAATGGAAAAAGATGCTTTAGTAGAAGACTTTATGATTCAATACGGTGAAGCATTGAGTAACATAGGCTTTACGACTCGCGATATCATGCGCTTGTCAGCCTACGGACTTATAGCCGCTTAAAAAAGTTAGGAGTGAGGAATGATCAGTGAGAAATTATGAGTCGTACTCCTAACTCCTAACTCCCAACTCCTAACTCTCCAAAATCTCCACGCCTCAAGACAGCATAAGCCTAATAATCACTACATGTTTGGTCTAATTGGACATCTGACTAGTTTAGAACACGCTCAAGCGGTAGCTCAAGAATTGGGATACCCAGAATATGCCGATCAAGGTCTAGACTTTTGGTGCAGCGCCCCGCCGCAAATTGTTGATACCATTATTGTCACCAGTGTAACTGGGCAACAAATTGAAGGACGGTATGTAGAATCTTGCTTTTTGCCGGAAATGCTAGCTAGTCGCCGCATCAAAGCCGCAACACGCAAAATCCTCAACGCTATGGCCCATGCACAGAAGCATGGCATTAACATCACAGCTTTAGGCGGATTTTCCTCAATTATTTTTGAAAACTTTAAGTTAGAACAGTTTAGCCAAGTCCGCAACATTAAACTAGAGTTTGAACGCTTCACCACCGGAAACACACATACTGCCTACATTATTTGTAAGCAGGTGGAAGAAGCCTCGAAACAACTGGGAATTGAAATGTCAAATGCGACTGTTGCAATCTGTGGTGCAACTGGGGATATTGGCAGTGCAGTGACACGCTGGCTAGATGCAAAAACAGATGTCAAAGAACTTTTGTTGATCGCCCGCGATCAAGAACGTCTCAAAGCCTTACAAGACGAACTAGGACGCGGGAAAATCATGGGTTTGACAGAAGCCCTACCCCAAGCTGATGTTGTCGTTTGGGTTGCTAGTATGCCCAGAGGCGTGGAAATTGACCCTACCACTTTGAAGCAACCCTGCTTGTTGATTGATGGTGGCTATCCTAAAAACTTAGCGACGAAAATTCAGCATCCTGGCGTACACGTGTTAAATGGTGGAATTGTGGAGCATTCTCTGGATATTGACTGGAAAATCATGAAAATCGTCAATATGGATGTTCCAGCGCGCCAGTTGTTTGCTTGTTTTGCCGAATCAATGCTGCTGGAATTTGAGAAGTTATACACGAACTTTTCGTGGGGACGGAATCAGATTACCGTAGACAAAATGGAGCAGATTGGTAAGGTGTCAGTAAAACATGGATTTAGACCACTGCTGGTTTAGTCATTGGTCATTGGTCATTAGTCATTTGTTATTTGCAAAGAACAAAGGACAAATGACTAAGGACAACTGATAAAGGACAAAGGATAGATACTCATAACTCGTAATTCATAACCCCTACGATGGCAACTACTGAGCGTAAACCGCTACTGTTAGATTTTGAAAAACCCCTAGCAGAACTCGCAAACCGAATCGATCAGATTCGGCAACTTGCAGAAGAAAATGGCGTCGATGTTTCTGGTGAAATTCGCAAACTAGAGGCACGCGCTATGCAACTGCGTGAGGAGATTTTCAGTACTCTATCCCCATCTCAGCGATTGCAAGTCGCTCGTCATCCGCGTCGCCCCAGTACTCTCGATTACATTCAAGCTATTAGTGATGAATGGATGGAACTGCATGGCGATCGCTGTGGTGGTGACGATCCGGCTTTAGTTGGTGGTGTTGGCCGTCTGAGTGGACAACCTGTGGTGATGTTGGGTCATCAAAAGGGCCGCGATACTAAAGACAATATTGCCCGTAACTTTGGAATGCCTTACCCTGGCGGCTACCGCAAAGCCATGCGGTTGATGGAACACGCCAATAAGTTTAGTATGCCCATACTAACTTTTATCGACACGCCGGGAGCTTGGTCTGGGGTAGAAGCAGAACACCAAGGTCAAGGAGAAGCGATCGCTTACAACCTACGGGAAATGTTTTGCCTGGATGTGCCAATTATCTGTACAGTGATCGGTGAAGGTGGTTCCGGTGGGGCACTCGGTATTGGCGTAGGCGATCGCCTACTCATGTTTGAACACTCCGTTTACACCGTCGCCACCCCCGAAGCCTGCGCCGCTATTTTGTGGAAAGATGCTGGTAAGGCTCCTCAAGCCGCCGTCGCTCTAAAAATTATTTCCCACGACTTGAAAAAGTTGGGAATTATCGACCAAATACTACCTGAACCCACTGGTGGCGCTCATTCTGACCCCTTAAAAGCTGCTACCACTCTCAAGCAAGTGCTGATGGAAAATTTGGACGAACTCAATCGTTTAACCGCCCCAGAACGTCGCCAACTGCGCTACGAAAAATTCCGCAAAATCGGGGTTTTTACAGAGGTTGCCCACTAACAACACTGCATAATGATTGATTAGTAAAGCAGCAATGCTATAATCGCCTATGTGCTTAAAGATTTTTAACAATCTAGCCATAGGCATTTGCATGTTTGGCAAATCTACTCAATTTGATTGAGTGGGTTTTGTATTGTGTAAATAATCTAATTTAAATGTACGGCGTGGTTTTCCAGGCAATGGTTTGTTGTATGCACTAGTAAAACCCACAATATGGGTACTATTGTGCTGCATCATAGCATCTGCCTAATGGAAATCATCATATTTTTAGATTCCTTTAATCTATCCAAACCGAGAAGTGTGAATAATTGGATGGTAATAGGTTTTGGGAACTGCCAAAAAATTGGGAGACACCATGAGTGTTGAGCAAAAACGACGCGCCCTGATTACTGGGGCAAGTAGTGGAATCGGGAAAGCAACGGCTTTAGCCTTTGCAAAAGCGGGAATAGATATTGCCTTAGTCAGCCGTTCTTTGGATAAGTTAGAGGCGGTAAGAGAAGCCGTAGAGCATACTGGGGTGGAAGCGAAAGCTTACGCCGTAGATTTAGCGCGGATCTCCGAAGTCAAAGACAAGATCCAAGCGATCGCCCTTGACTTTGGCGATCTAGATATTCTGGTAAACAATGCTGGCATCGCCTATACAGGCACTTTGAGCGAAACTCCCCTAGAAGACTGGCAGCAGGTAATTAACTTGAATCTTACCAGCGTGTTTCAGTGCATTGTGGGGATTTTACCTTCAATGCGCGATCGCGGCACAGGCACAATTATTAACGTCGCCTCAATTGCCGCCAAGCAACCCTTTCCTGGTTGGGGAGCATATAGCGTCAGCAAGGCTGGTTTGATAGCCCTCTCTCAAACCCTGGCACAAGAAGAACGCATCCACGGCATTCGTGTCACAGCTATCTGTCCCGGCGCAGTCAATACTGAACTTTGGGATACAGAAACAGTCCACGTCAACTTAGACCGTTCCAAAATGTTAACCCCAGAGATTGTGGCCCAATCAATTCTTTACACTGTTCTTTTACCACAACAAGCAGTTATTGATGAATTGACCTTGATGCCCAGCGCTGGCGCACTCTAATTGCGAAGTTAGAAGTTAGGAGTTAGGAATTAAAATTTTTAACTCATAACTCATAACTCATAACTCATAACTAAATTTAAACCATAACCAAGACTGAATCATGACTATTGCTAGTTCCAACGGTTCCAATTGCTCTCAATCGCCTCTGATTCCCGACTTGGCAGAAGCCATAACTCCTAGACCCGATCGCAATACTCATAACGGGCGACAAGCGGATGTCTTCCCACCAAAAGAGGAACAACTTGAGGAAATGAAGGATGCCGTGCGAGCAATTATATTGGGCGTTGGCGAAGATCCTGAACGCGAAGGACTCCTAAAAACACCCAAACGAGTAGCCGAGGCAATGCGGTTTCTTACTAGTGGCTACAACCAATCCCTTGAAGAACTCGTTAACGATGCCATCTTTGATGAAGGACATAGCGAGATGGTACTAGTTAGAGATATTAATTTCTTTAGTTTGTGCGAACACCACATGCTGCCATTTATGGGTAGAGCGCACGTTGCTTATATCCCAAACCAAAAAGTTGTCGGACTGAGTAAGCTAGCCCGGATTGTTGAGATGTATTCTCGCCGCTTGCAAGTGCAGGAGAGGTTAACCCGCCAAATTGCCGAAGCAATCCAGACCATTCTAGAACCTCAAGGCGTAGCCGTTGTGATGGAAGCTAGCCACATGTGCATGGTGATGCGGGGCGTCCAAAAACCAGGTTCTTGGACTGTCACTAGCGCAATGGTTGGTGTATTCCAAGAAGATCACAAAACGCGCGAAGAATTTTTTAACTTAATTCGTCACCAACCGGCATTTTTTTGAGTGCTGAGTTAGGAGTTAGGAGTTAGGAGTTACATTAACCTGGCGAATAGAATTCGCGGCTACACTGGCGTTGTCCGCCTCCGCGGACTAAATTCAAATTAAGGGTTTGAAACCCAGGATCGGTAGCTTCTGTTTGTAGAGACGCGGTTTCTAACCGCCCTTTTCCCATAAAAACTGCTGTAATTCACAAATTATCACTCCTAACTTCTAAGTAACTCAATGTTCTTTAGACTCTGAAATAAAAGTGCGACTTTATCTAAATCCTTATCTCCTGGTGTCCGTTCCACACCACTAGATAAATCAACGCCGCTAGGATTAAGCTGATTTAGGGCTTGCACAATATTATCGGCTGTTAGTCCTCCTGCTAAAAGCCAAGGACAATTGGGGCTAAATTGCTCTAGCATTGTCCAATCTAAAGTTTTGCCTGTACCACCCAGTTGTTGCGGATGGTAAGCATCAAGTAACAAAGTATCTACGTATTTTGTATAATTAGCTGCTGTCTCTAGATGCTCAAGACTACGAATTCTCAGGGCTTTAATAATTTCAACATTAGGCAAAGCTTGACGTACTTGGTCGCAAAAGCTTGCTGATTCATCTCCGTGTAATTGCACACCAGTCAACCCAGAATCAGCAACTATCTGAATAATTTCAGAGATACTAGCGTTGGCAAAAACCCCAATTGTGTCAATATTTGCTGGTAGTTCTGACACTGCTGCCCGAATTTGGGATGTCGTTACGTAACGAGGTGAAGTGGGCACACAAATAAATCCTAGTGCCGTTGCGCCCAGAGAGGCGATCGCTACAGACTGTTGTGGTTGAGTAATGCCGCAAATCTTAACGCGCATGAAAATTTAACAAATTTAAACTAATTATCAAAAAAGTCTAAACTATCTAAAAAACTTTTGGGCCTTGTAATTTTATAATCTTGTAGGTCTACGTTAACTTTTCTATTCAGGAGACAAAAGCTTGATTTCCTCTATTTTACTAGCAGTAGCGGCATCTGTTCCTGCAACACCTACGTGGAATCCCACAGTAGGAATCATCATCAGCCTCAGTAGCTTAGTAGTTGTTTTGCTAAGTACTAAGATCGAAAAACCCCTAGTTGGCCCCAAGTTCCCTATCCTGCCAATTAGTATTCCTACATTCGTTGCTGCTGCGGCTTTTGGCCATATTATTGGCGTTGGCATCGTTTTAGGATTGACTAATATCGGTCGTCTATAGTTTTGTGATGACAGAGGTGTTACTTGTAACACCTCAATCAATACAATACTCCTAAAGACGATTTTAGGTAAAGTGAAGGACACTCGTAGGGGTACGGTATGCCGTGCCCCTACTTGCGATATAACGTTGTACCCCATCTGAATGAGAAACCCTATATCCCTCTTCTGTCACTCTCCGGGAGGGCGATCGCTAGAAGCCTGATGAGGCAATCAATACAAGCTATACTATTAGAAAAAAATTGGTCTTGTATTTGTTATTAGATAAAGAATCGCGCGATCGCTTGCTATACAAAAGCTCTAGAATCCAGAAATGGCAAATGTTTTCGGAGAGTGACAAAAGAGGGATATATCCCATACCCAATTCTCAATGCTTCACTTCAGCGTTTTGCTCGCTGAATTTTAGATTTTAAACTTTGGATAATGTAATTTAATATTCAAAATTCCAAATTAAAAAAGGTCTGAGAGCAAGCGAATTTGAACGCGAGAATCAATCTAAAATCCAAAACCTAAAATTAATTGATCGGCCTCCGACTTAATTGCTGAGGTCAATCTAAAATCCAAAATCTAAAATCTAAAATTGTTTGATATGCATTAATTGTCTATTCTAGAAATAAGAGCATTATGTCACTCGGCACTACCGAATTGATGCTCAATATAAATGTATGTACGAATACGCATAGTATCTCGGTATAAAAAGTACTAACAGTATCTAGTTATAGGGCAATATAATGCAAGCAAATTGGAGAATTGGGTCATTATTTGGAATTCCCCTGTTTTTAGACCCTTTATGGTTTGTGATTTTAGGATTGGCAACTCTCAATTTTGGGGTAGCTTATCAAGAATGGGGAAATATAATCGCTTGGAGTGCTGGAATAGTTATGGCACTGCTGCTATTTGGTTCGGTGTTGTTACATGAGTTGGGTCATAGCTTGGTAGCCCGATCGCAAGGCATTAGAGTTAATTCAATTACCCTATTTATGTTTGGCGGAATTGCTGCCATTGAAGAAGAATCTAAAACTCCTTTGAAAGCCTTTCAAGTAGCGATCGCTGGCCCTTTGGTGAGTATTATCCTATTTGTCCTGCTCCGTCTGGCAGCTTTTATAATACCTGATACGAATCCCCTCAGTGTCATGGTTGGAGATTTGGCGAGAATTAACTTAGTTGTGGCTCTATTTAACCTGATTCCTGGCTTACCTCTAGATGGAGGACAAGTGTTAAAAGCAGCACTATGGCAAATCACAGGTAATCGTTTTCAAGCCGTACACTGGGCTGCAAGGGCTGGGCAAATATTGGGTTATAGTGCGATCGCTTTAGGATTTGTTGTCGATTTCGTCACCAGAGAGTTAGTAGTTGGTTTGTGGATTGCGCTGTTAGGTTGGTTTGCTGTCCGCAACGCTAACACCTATGACAACATGACTACATTGCAAGAAAGCTTGCTCAAAGTGGTGGCGGCCGATGCGATGACTCGTGATTTTCGCGTCATTGATGCTGACCAGACATTGCGTTCCTTTGCTGATTTATACCTCTTAGAAACTGCTCCCTCACAGGTTTATTTTGCTGCTTCTGATGGACGTTACCGAGGTCTAGTTTCCATTGACGATTTCCGTTTAACCCAAAGAGGTGAATGGGAAACCGAAACCTTGCACAGCATAGTGCGTCCGCTGACAGAAATACCTACCGTTGCAGAATCAACAACAATCGCGGAGGTCATTAACAAGCTAGAAAATGAGCAGTTACCGAGAATTACCGTCCTTTCTCCCGCTGGGGCTGTCGCTGGTGTCATTGATCGGGGGGATATTGTGCGATCGCTAGCACAAAAGTTAAATTTGCAGATAACCGATGCTGAAATTAAGCGCATCAAGGAAGAAGGTAGCTATCCATCTGGGTTGCAACTGGGAGTAATCGCGAAATCAGCTACAAATTAAACGTCATACACTCGTCATAGGTTTGCAATAGATACGTCAAGAGCGTGTGTGATATTGAATTTGGTATTTGGTTACAAAATGCTTTTTTTGGGTAAAAGGTAGGTTCTCCTACCTTTTTTATTTTTCAAAGTATGGCATTACCAAACAGCCCATCGTAGACATCGCCTCAGCCTCAGATGATGGGAAATTATTAAAACTTCAAGTTTAAAGCGAGTAAAATGGAGGAACGTGATATACTACACCTCTCACTCACCCTGGTTTTATGGCACTGCCAATTGTTGCAATTATCGGACGCCCAAATGTGGGCAAATCCACCCTGGTTAATCGACTCGCCGGGGAACAAACGGCGATTGTCCATGATGAACCGGGAGTGACACGCGATCGCACTTATCTTCCAGCTTTCTGGAATGGTCGTGAATTTTTAGTGGTAGACACTGGTGGTTTAGTTTTTAATGATGATACCGAATTTTTACCACTGATTCGCCAACAGGCAATGACAGCCCTTGCAGAGGCGTGTGGCGCTATTTTTGTCGTCGATGGTCAAACAGGCCCCACATCGGCAGATTTAGAAATCGCTGAATGGATGCGCCAACAACCCGTCCCTGTGCTACTAGCTGTAAATAAATGTGAATCCCCAGAACAAGGCTTAATGCAAGCTGCCGAATTTTGGGAATTGGGATTGGGCGAACCTTACCCCATCTCCGCGATTCATGGCAGTGGCACAGGAGAGTTACTCGACGAGTTAGTTAATCACATCCCTGCGATTGAAGACATCCCAGACACGAATGAAATTAAAGTAGCAATTGTGGGACGCCCAAATGTGGGCAAATCGAGCTTACTCAATTCTTTTGTCGGCGAAGAAAGGGCAATTGTCAGCCCCATTTCCGGCACAACCCGCGATGCTATTGATACCGTCATTGAACGAGCCGGACAAACCTACCGCTTGATTGACACTGCCGGTATTCGCAAAAAGAAACACATCGAATACGGCACAGAATTTTTTAGTATTAACCGGGCTTTCAAAGCGATTCGTCGCGCTGACGTGGTTTTATTAGTAATAGATGCCGTAGATGGAGTTACTGAGCAAGACCAAAAATTAGCTGGGCGGATTATCGAAGAAGGTCGAGCCTGCATCATTGTCGTAAATAAGTGGGATGCTGTCGAAAAAGACTCTTACACAATCTACGACTACGAAAAAACTCTGCAATCACGATTACATTTTACCGAGTGGGCAGAAACAATTTTTGTGAGTGCCTTGTCAGGACAACGGGTAGAAAAAATTCTCGAATTGGTGAAAACGGCGGCGGAATCACACAAACGTCGTGTCAGCACATCAGTGATTAATGAAGTTTTAACAGATGCCGTCAGTTGGCATTCACCGCCAGCATCTCGTGGTGGGCGTCAGGGCAAGATTTATTATGGTACACAAGTAAGTAGCCAACCACCAACGATCGCACTATTTGTCAACGACTCCAAACGCTTCAACGACAACTACCGCCGCTACATTGAACGGCAATTTCGTCAACAGCTAGGATTTAAAGGCACACCAATTATTTTACTGTGGCGGAGCAAAAAAGTCCGTGATGCCGAAAGTGGTAATGTTAATAGAGCAACTCGCGTCAAAATAAGTTAGGAGTTAGAAGTTAGGAGTTAAGAGTTAAGAGTTATGAGTTAAAGTCAAAATTGCTAACTATAGAACCCTATCGACTTGAGTTTGATAGCGGCACAAGGTGAAAGTTATGAGTTAAAGTCAAAATTCCTAACTCCTCACTCCTAACTCCTAACTCTATAACTCTAAAATGGATTTATTGCGATCGCTGCCACTTGGACTTTATTTAGAACAACCCCAAACTTGGCTACATAAAATCGATCCGCGAGTCAAGTTCGCCTGGTTGATGAGCTTTTTAACAAGCTATGTTTTAGCCAACAACTTTTGGCGGGTGCTGCTGGTGGTAGTATTGATTCTTGCCACCTTGATTGCCAGAATTCCCCGACGCGTATGGCAGCAGCAAATGGGTTGGCTATTAATGCTATCGTTTTTTGTGCTAGCGATCGCAGCCATTAGTCCTGATGGATTGGGTGTAGATTATCAGTCACGTCTGCCAGCTAACGAACAAATCTTAACCCAGCCCGCAAATTCTAATAATATTAAAGAGCCACCAGCCGAGAAAAAAGCATACAGCTATGTGCTATTTCACAAAGGCCCGGTTAAAGTAACTCGCTACTCCTTGAGTTTGGCGGTACGCTTGAGTACACTTATATTTACCGTCATTTACAGCACCAACCTCTATCTGCTGACAACCGCACCAGAAGAAATCACATCTGGCATAGAAAGCCTAATGCAACCCTTGCGACGCTTCAAGTTGCCTGTCACAGAAATTGCTTTAACTTTAACTTTGTCCTTGCGCTTTATTCCCTTGGTTTTAGAAGAAGTGCAAAATTTATTTCGTTCCGTGATGACAAGGGCAATTAATTGGAAAAAGCTGGGATTGAAAGGAGCATTCAAGGTTTGGATGACAGTTGCAGAGAGACTTTTAGAAAATCTGCTGTTACGAGCCGATCAAATGGCAAATGCCATGATGGTACGGGGTTTTACCAGTCCCAATGAGCATCGAGTCCAGTGGCACGATTTACGATTAAAAGGGCGTGACTGGCTGGCGATCGCAACTTTAATATTATTCTGGGGAATACGACTAGCTATAGGAACTCAGGCGTAATTTTGCACCGAGAAAATGGTAAGAGGTAATATAGCAGAATTCAGGAGTCAGAATGGGCTAAACGCCCCGCTATCGCTAACAGGAGTCAGAAGTAAAACAAAACATTAAATCGCCGTCTCTACCAAATACTGATTATTGTAGAGACGGCGATTCATCGCGTCTCTTGCCTTAACCGAACAGTATTGAGCTATAAGTAACAATATGGTAGGGTAATTTGAACAGCTACCCAGCCATAAAATTGATCCCCTAGCATTTCCTGTAGATTTTAGCTATTAACCAGCCTTACTCGAACACTACAAACTAATCTCAATATTTTTGACCGACACCCTTATGAATCTCTGCACAATGCTCAGGCACAAATTCCACCACTGAAAATACTGGATAATCAATAGACCTTTTGCATAAATGGTAGTTTTCTTTCCAGTCCCCAATCCCCAATCCCCAATCCCAATTTTGTGCCATTGGGCGACAGTTGTGGCAGTATGGAAAGAAGTTGAAAAATTCGTCGTTGCCGTTGGGAACTTCAAAGGGTGTTTTTCCTTCCTACGTCGAGCTTTCAACCAGAGGATCGGGAATATTTTGTACCTTGTCCCTACAGATTGCAAATTGAAGTCACCAAAGCAGATGGTGATATTTCTCCACCGCCTCTACTCTTTGAATCTACGCTTCGCGGCTTTTGTTGTACCATTGCGCTTCACTACCACTAGCTTCATCTGCCCATTAGGAACTAGATCGAGGTCTTCGTAACCGCAGCTTCGCATTTTAACCAAATATTCTGACGAATGTTGGTATTATCGTCTGAATGTTTGGAATTCACTGCGAAAAGATATATATACTTCCACCTTGACTACACCTTGACTCTTAAATGAATCCAGAAAACGCAGAAACTTACATAAACCATCCAACTTGGGGTTTACTCTACAAAATCTGTATGGTTGATGAAAACCAGGATTTGTTCACCACACTTTATGCCCAGCGCTTATTTTTTTTGGTGGCAAATGACGTTAAAGGTGTCAAATTCCAGTCTCTAGGACGTACTGAGGCGAGAATGATGTTGGAAAATCGCTTACGTACCCTGCGGCGCAGTGGGCATTCTCAGGAGTACGATCAGCTTCAGAGTGTTTTCCAGCGCACCTTCCAATGAACAGTTCGATTTCCGAACGTATTCTTTCCATTCGTTCCTCACTACCAACGTCAGTCAAATTGATTGCTGTTAGCAAGCAAGCTTCTGCCGAGGCTATTCGGTCTGCATACAACGCCGGAATTCGTGATTTCGGGGAAAGTCGTATCCAAGAAGCTGCCAGCAAACAAGCCGAGTTGCAAGACTTACCGGATATTACCTGGCACTTTATTGGACATTTGCAAGGCAATAAAGCCAAAAAAGCCATCGAGCATTTCCCTTGGATTCACTCCGTGGATAATTTGAAGCTGGCACAGCGCTTAGACCAATTGGCGCAACAGCTAGAAGTGAGTCCCCAGGTTTGCCTGCAAGTGAAAATTCTCCCCGACCCCAACAAGTCTGGTTGGAGTGTGCCAGAACTTTTGGCTGATTTACCCACACTGAATCAATACAAAAGTTTACAAATTCAAGGTTTGATGACAATTCCGCCATCAGGATTAAAAGATTCCGAAATTCTCAGTGTGTTTAATCGCAATCGTGAGCTAGCCAAAGAAATCCAGGAGCAAAATTGGTCGCATATTAAAATGCAGCACCTATCTATGGGTATGTCAGGCGACTACGAACTGGCAGTGCAAGCAGGCGCAACGATGGTACGATTAGGAACAATCTTGTTTGGCGATCGCTCTTAGCCAATTAATCATCAGCCTTACAGGGCAGTATTAATAGAAGCTAAGGATTTGTTGACAAGAATTTTCTAACAGACTGGTGCAATCCGAAACAAAGGATATAGTATTGACAAGAGCAATCGCCAAGGGAAAATGGGGTATAAAGAAGTTTCCTTCGGATAAACCTTAGGATATAATCTTGACTCGTTATTATGTTTAGGCGATGCACAGACCTTTCCAATAAGTGTCGGTTCATCGCCAAAACCCGTAGTATGGGCTACAACTAGCAATACACTTGCTGAAGTATCCACCGATGTAGCGGTCGCTCCTATCTCAACTAATCCTCAGCCAAGTCAATACAGGCTATTCGCACCAGGAGAGTACACACACAATGAACAACATTTTTTCCAAACTCAGAGACTTTGTAGGTCTAAATGAGCAAGTGGAATACGAGTATTACGAAGAAGAACCAGAAACAGATAATAATAATTATCAAAATCTGTATCAGCAAGAAAATCCCCAGCCAGCACCACAAGAGAGTCCAGCCGCTCAAAATCGACGCTGGCGGGAACCAGTGCCTACAATGGGAGATGATATGACAGCAGGTCAAAAGCCAATGGGGAATGTGATTGGTATGCCAGGAGCAATTAACGGAATTTCGGAAGTTTTAGTACTCGAACCACGCACCTTTGAAGAAATGCCCCAGGCAATTCAAGCGTTGCGCGAACGCAAGTCAGTGGTATTAAATCTGACAATCATGGACCCCGATCAAGCTCAACGAGCAGTAGATTTTGTTGCAGGTGGTACTTACGCACTAGATGGACATCAAGAGCGCATCGGTGAAAGCATCTTTTTGTTTACACCAAGTTGTGTCCAAGTTAGCACCCAAGGTGGCGTTCTTCATGAAGTACCACAACCACCAGCACGTCAATCTCGCCCAACTACAGGTACTCCAAATCAAAGCTGGGGCAACGAAACTAACCGGATGGCACAATAAAGTTAAATTAGTAGTTAGTCCTTTGTCCTTTGTCATTTGTCCTGGGTTTTGCTCATGGTGACAAATGACAAACGACTAATGACCAATGACTAATGACCAATGACTAATGACTATAAAATTTGGCTTAATTGGTGGTGGGGTAATGGGAGAAGCACTCTTATCCCGCCTTATCGCGCGTGGAATTTATCAATCATCAGAAGTTATAGTTAGCGAACCGCTACCTTCACGCTTAGATTTTTTAAAGCAGCAGTACGGTGTTGCTGTGACGACAGATAATAGTCGGGTTTTCACGGAAGCAAAAGAAGTTCTCTTTTTGGCAGTGAAACCGCAGGTATTTAGTGCGATCGCTCAAGAATTAGCACATATTGATATTCTTAATAGAGAACATTCACCCCTAATTATTTCCATTTTGGCGGGTGTGCCCTTAAGTCAGCTAGAAGCTGCATTTGTGCAATTGCCAGTAATTAGAGCAATGCCCAACACCCCGGCCACTGTGGGAGCAGGAGTTACCGCGATTTGTTCAGGTGCATATACCAATGCCAAACATCACCAAATAGCACAGCAAGTTTTTTCTGCTGTGGGTGAAGTCGTAGAAGTTTCAGAAGGGCTGATGGATGCAGTTACAGGGCTATCTGGTAGCGGCCCCGCTTACGTGGCGTTGTTAGTAGAAGCACTTGCAGATGGCGGAGTCGCCGCAGGTTTACCTAGAATAATTGCCAATCAACTAGCCTTGCAAACTGTACTGGGAACAGCGAAACTGTTACATGAAACCAAAATGCACCCAGCAGAACTCAAAGATCGCGTTACCAGCCCGGGCGGTACAACCATTGCGGGGATTGCCAAGCTAGAACAGGCAGGATTTCGTTCCGCTTTAATTGAAGCAGTCAAAGCTGCCACAGAGCGATCGCAAGAGCTGGGAAAATAAATAAGAGAAGAGTCCTTTGTCATTAGTCATTAGTTTTAGACAAAGGACAAATGACAAAGGACTATTAACGAAGTTGACAAAAGACTCGTTAGTATAGTAAACAATCTGGTTGCAAATGTGATTGAGTGAATTATCCTGCACCGTCTCCAGAACTTGACTTAGGGACTATATTTCCCTTTGATCTGGATCAGTTTCAAAAAGAAGCGATCGCGTCCCTGAACGCTGGACGCTCGGTTGTTGTGTGTGCCCCCACAGGTTCGGGCAAAACATTAGTCGGGGAATACGCTATTTATCGTGCCTTGGCGCGAGGAAAACGTGTATTTTACACCACTCCCCTAAAAGCGCTGTCGAATCAAAAATTACGTGATTTTCGAGAAAAATTCGGGTTTGATCAAGTCGGTCTGTTAACTGGAGATGCTTCCATTCATAGGGATGCACCGATTTTAGTGATGACCACAGAAATTTTCCGAAATATGCTCTATGGTACACCCATTGGGCAAATAGGCATCTCATTGGTAGACGTGGAAGCGGTGATACTTGATGAATGCCACTACATGAACGATCGCCAGCGCGGTACAGTTTGGGAAGAATCAATCATCTATTGTCCCCGTGAAGTGCAACTGGCAGCCCTCTCAGCAACGGTTGCTAATAGCGATCAACTCACCGACTGGCTAAATCGCGTTCACGGCCCAACAGACCTGATTTACTCCGATTTTCGTCCAGTTCCCTTAGAATTTCACTTTTGCAATCCTAAAGGGTTATTTCCCCTGCTAAATGATAGCAAAACCAAAATTAACCCCCGCCTTCAAAAGAAAAAGGGGAAAGGGGGAGAAAGGGATAGAGGGAGAAGTGGTAGACCGGAGGCTCCGGGTATAATTTTTACCCTTAGTCAGTTAGAGCAACGGGATATGCTACCAGCGATTTATTTTATCTTCAGCCGTCGGGGATGTGATAAAGCAGTGGCGGAAGTGGGGGATTTATGGCTGGTAAATAGTGAAGAATCCCAAATTTTACGGGAACAAATTGATGACTTTTTAGCCCGTAATCCCGAAGCTGGGCGTTCTGGACAAATTGCCCCCCTATACCGAGGAATTGCTGCCCACCACGCTGGAATTTTGCCTGCTTGGAAAGCACTGGTAGAAGAACTATTTCAGCAAGGGCTGATTAAAGTAGTATTCGCCACCGAGACATTAGCGGCGGGAATTAATATGCCTGCTCGGACAACGGTAATTTCTACCCTTTCCAAGCGGACTGACACAGGACACCGCCTGTTAAACGCTTCGGAATTCCTGCAAATGGCGGGACGAGCCGGGCGGCGGGGGATGGATAAACAAGGTCATGTAGTGACAGTCCAAACTCCCTTTGAAGGAGCCAAAGAAGCGGCGTATTTGGGAACATCCAAGCCAGACCCCCTTGTAAGCCAGTTTACGCCCAGTTATGGCATGGTACTCAACTTGCTGCAAACGCATACCCTAGAGCAAACCAGGGAACTGATAGAGCGCAGTTTTGGGCAGTACATGGCGACCTTGCATTTAAGACCGGAATATGATGAGATTGCCGAATTACAAACCCAATTAGCTCAACTTCATGAGCAAATCGCCGCAGTTGATGAAAATGAACTGGCTATTTATGAAAAATTGCGGCAACGCCTGAAAGTGGAACGCCAGATATTGAAAACCTTGCAAGAGCAAGCACAAGAAGATAGACAAGAAGAATTGGGGATGATGTTGGGATTTGCAGTGTCAGGAACTCTGTTGAGTCTCAAAGGTAAAAATATCACAGTGTCTACACCCGTAACCGCAGTGTTAGTGGGCAAATCGCCTGGTTCCGGTCAAGCTCCTTACTTGGTATGCTTGGGACATGATAACCGTTGGTATGTGGCAACCACAGGGGATGTAGTCGATTTGTATGCCGAACTGCCGCGAATTGAAGTGCCGCCTGATATCCTGCCACCGCCAGAGATGCCATTGAAACCAGGACAGTCGCGCCGTGGTAATCAAGAAACATTTGCGATCGCTGCCCATATCCCCAATCCGATAGAATCTTTGCATCTAGCCCCAGAAGTAGCAGAACAACTCAGTCGCACTACCGCCGTCCAAGAGCAATTAGAAGCTCATCCCCTACATCAATCAGGCAATGCTGCCACGCTTTTCAAGCGCCGCGCCCGCTATGTGGAACTAGAAGCCGAACTCGAACAGTTGCAAGGGCAAGTAGAGCAACACTCACAACGTCATTGGGAAGAGTTTCTCAATTTAATCGCAATTCTGCAACACTTTGGCGCTTTGGATAACCTAGTGCCCACAGTATTAGGGCGAATTGCTGCCGCCATTCGAGGCGAGAATGAATTGTGGCTAGGTTTAGTATTCGCTAGCGGTGAATTAGACAACTTAGATCCGCATCATTTAGCCGCCGCCGCCGCCGGTTTGGTGATGGAAACGCCCCGTCCAGATAGCAAGGTTAACTTTGAGCTTAGTAATGAAGTTGCAGAAGCCTTAGCAAAATTGCGGGGAATTCGTCGCCAAATGTTCCAACTACAACGGCGGTATAACGTAGCGCTGCCTATATGGTTGGAATTTGAGTTAATCGCCATAGTGGAACAATGGGCGCTAGGAATCGAGTGGACAGAACTTTGTGAGAACACCACTTTAGATGAAGGCGATGTGGTGAGAATTTTACGCCGGACGTTGGATTTATTGTCGCAGATACCCCACGTCCCTCACTTGCCAGACTCTTTCCAACGCAATGCCAATCGGGCAATGCAGCTGATCGATCGATTCCCGGTGAATGAAGTGATTGAATAAACAAGACGCTCTGACGCACACAGACTACTTGAGAATTTCTGCGTCTTTTTCTCTCAGGACTTAAGCAAAATTAGACGCTGGAGAGGCAATTCATGAATTGCCTCTACAATGAATTTACATTTAGGGAACTCCAAGAAAAAAATTATCCAATCTTGTGGGGTGGGCATCTTGCCCGCCCACCCTATGGACTGGGCGGGCAAGATGCCCACCCCACAAGAATTAATTGAATATTTTTTTTTGGAAGTCCCTTAACCAAATAATAGTAGTGGTACTTCGTTAAAAATGCTTTTTTGGTTTTGTATATCTTCTATACGTGATTAATCACGTGTATCTAACAAAAGTTATAGTCGCTATCAACGCTATGCAATCTTAGTACACCAAGTTTCCAGTACCCTGCAACTGACGCAAAGAATTTATACATAATGGGCAGTCGCAGCCAAATACCCTAATTGCAGCATCGCTTTCCTCTTCAGTAAAGTTCAACATGGCAACATTGCGATCTGATACTGATGTGACAATAGTTGAGGGACTTGTAGAGGTATACGGACGTTTTCTCTCTGAATCTCGAATGCACACAAAATCGTTTCCACCATGTGGGTTAGTGATACAGGTGCGACCATCTTGTGTATGTAGTAATCGCTGCGTAATACTACCACTGGCATGGGCAGGATGAAATGCCACCAGCGTAGACATCATCGACACAAAAATTGAGGAAGTGGAAAGCAAATTCAGAAGAATTTTTTTGTTCATAGATTTCATTGAAAAAATTGTCTCCTAGCTTAGGGTATTCGATTCACTTTCAAACTTCAAGTGAATTCTTGCTGAGAATATTCTGCTTGACACTTATTACCTAAGAAAGTTCCATATTTACACAGTTTGAGCGCTAATTATGTAGGTATAAATAAACAATAATACTCATAAGCAAGACCTTTCGCCAGAGACCACGCTTGTATGTACTCAGCGACTAGCTTCATAAAGCTAGTAGGCACTTAATCGATAAACTGGCCTAGCTAAATATTATTACGTTAGTTATTGGCAAAAATGATAAATGGAAGCCAGAAATTGCTATATTTGATGTGAATAATCGAAGTTTTGTATAAGTAACTGCGGCAACCAGAGAAGGGGGTGTTCTTGTTAGGTATGTATTGAAATTAACTAAGAACTGCTATTATAAACAAATTTACCGGAACATTAAGATTTTTTTACATAAACAACAGGAATATTGTTTATATAGATAGCCTCATCTCAAGCATTAGGGACTTCCAAATAAAAAATATTCAATTAACTCTTGTGGGGTGGGCATCTTGCCCGCCCTATAGACTGAGTGGGCAAGATGCCTACCCCACAACATTGGATAATTTATTTCTTGGAGTTCCCTTAATTGAGTTTCAGGCATATCACCGCCCCGAAAACCCGCAACAAACCTTATTTTTTCTTAGCCAGTAGGTTTGAGAAAATCAGAAACGATTTAATAATCAAGCACTTATAAGTAGATGGGCTGAATTAAATATAATAAGACCCCCTCCCCTTGGCTTTAATCTTACTCCCCTTCTCTGCCAACGGCACGCGGCGCGATGCCTACGGCGGTAAACTACGCACCGAAGGGATTGGCGATCGGGTCTATTGGATATTTTTTACGCCCACTTACTTAGTTATTTGAGTTGACAAGGGAAAACACAAACATGAAATTGGCTTACTGGATGTATGCTGGCCCAGCCCACATCGGCACTCTCCGAATTGCTAGTTCTTTTAAGAATGTTCATGCGATCATGCACGCTCCCATTGGCGATGACTACTTTAACGTCATGCGCTCCATGTTATCGCGGGAGAGAGATTTCACTCCGGTGACAACCAGTGTTGTCGATCGCAACGTTTTGGCACGCGGTTCCCAAGAGAAGGTAGTAGATAACATCGTCCGTAAGGATGCCGAGGAACACCCAGATTTGATTGTGTTAACTCCCACCTGCACCTCTAGCATTTTGCAAGAGGATCTGCACAATTTTGTGGAACGAGCGCAGTTGGAAGCAAAGGGAGATGTAATGCTGGCGGATGTAAACCACTACCGTTACAACGAACTGCAAGCCGCCGATCGCACTTTGGATCAAATTGTCCAATATTACATTGAAAAAGCCCGCAAGCGCGGCGAATTGCCTGAGGGCAAAACAGCAAAACCCTCAGTTAACATTATCGGTACTACCACCCTTGGTTTCCACAATAATCACGACTGCACTGAACTCAAACGGCTGATGGCTGACTTGGGGATTGAAGTAAATACTTTAATTCCCGAAGGTGCTTCGGTGAATGACTTGAAGAAGATGTCCCAAGCCTGGTTTAACCTGGTGCCTTACCGTGAACTCGGTTTGACTACAGCCCGTTACCTAGAAGAACAATTTGGCACACCTTATATAGACATTACTCCAATGGGTGTAGTGGAAACTGCCCGTTGTATTCGCAAGATTCAACAGGTAATTAACGCTCAAGGTGCAGAAGTTGACTATGAAAACTTCATCAATGAGCAAACCCTGTATGTATCTCAGGCTGCTTGGTTCTCCCGTTCCATTGACTGCCAAAACTTGACTGGCAAAAAAGCTGTGGTCTTTGGTGACAACACCCACGCCGCCGCCATTACCAAGATTCTGGCGCGAGAAATGGGGATTCACGTTGTTTGGGCTGGTACTTACTGTAAATATGATGCAGACTGGTTCCGCGAACAGGTGAGCGAGTATTGCGATGAAGTGTTAATCTCCGAAGATCATGGTGCAATTGGGGATGCGATCGCTCGTGTCGAACCCTCCGCGATTTTCGGTACTCAAATGGAACGCCATGTTGGTAAGCGCTTAGATATTCCTTGCGGTGTAATTGCTGCACCAATCCACGTCCAAAACTTCCCCATCGGTTACAAACCATTTATGGGTTATGAAGGGACGAATCAGATTACAGATTTGATCTACAATTCCTTCACTTTGGGAATGGAAGATCACCTGTTAGAAATCTTCGGTGGTCATGATACCAAAGAAGTGATTACTAGAGGGATTTCTGCTGATTCTGACCTCAACTGGACAAAAGATGGTCAAGCAGAATTGAATAAGATTCCGGGATTTGTTCGCGGTAAAGTCAAGCGGAATACTGAGAAATTTGCCCGCGATCGCGGTTTCAAGGAAATTAACGCTGAAGTGTTGTACGCCGCCAAGGAAGCTGTCGGAGCCTAGTTTAGAGTTGAATTGAGAAGATTCAGGGGTGAGGAGTTATATATACTCTTTACCCCTATTTTTTGGAAATAATCCTGCCTCGCTACCATAACAGCACTTACGTAGAAAGACGCTACGCGATCGCAATGACAAAAAACCTTACCTTTGCGTAAGTAAATCCTGAATGTTTTCAAGAAATCCAACAGAAATATATGAAGTTTTGTAACAAAGTGCGTAATTATTACTAGCCAAGCTGATTTCATAATTACGAGAGTTCGCAAGAGCGTTAGAAACCTAATGCTTTCGTGCCACTCTAGACTCTGTATCGTTGATTCCTTTATTGCCAAACTGTACTAATGAAAGTCAATTGAAATTAGTACATCACAAGATACGTTCACACATTGACTAATCTAAAAGGAAATTAAAATTCATGGAATCTCAAACTTCACAGCAAGCAGTTATTGATCCTCAAAAATTACAGCAGTTACAAGACGAACTTCAGCAGGAATTGCATGCAATTCTGAAGAATACTAAATTCGGTCAGATACTCAAAGATTACGGTATATCAACACAAGAAGTTCTGCAATTTCAGTACACACTTGATTTCACTAAACTCCAATCTACTGATGCTGGTGGAGATCAGCAAGTTCAGCAATCTTTGCTAGCAATTCCAGGTTCACATATCAGACTATCAACTTGCACTTGTTGGTCAAACGATCTAGATAGATTTGTTGATTGCCCATGCCATTAATCCTTAACAGTTTTGTAAACTGAAATACCAAAGTAAGTGCCTCTAAAATTAATCAGCAATATTTCCAGTAATTAAGTTGGTAATACTGCTAACTATTAATGAGCAAGCTTATCAATATTTAAGTTAAAAATATTGCTCTAGAATAGGGGAATTAATAAACTTTCGTAGAGGCGTAATAATTTTGCGCCTCTAAACTAATATTATTTGGAATGACCAATATTATCATATTAAAAAAATACAAAAACCTATACTAAGGATTTGAATATCGTAGTTTATTGAGACAAATATAGTTATATAGTTAGTTTATTAAATAGAGATACCAATACGGTTAAGTTAAGGTTTTTTGATAAAATTTTAGACCGCAAAGATCCGATAAATCGCCCGCCGTCAAGACGAAATACTAATTATTGTAGAGACGGCGATTCATCGCATCTCTTACCTGAACCGAACAGTATTGATAGAGGTACAGCGTCACTATCATTTTTTAAAGGAGTTTATTATTCATCATGAGTATTTTGTATGGCAGGTTTAGAGGGTTAGGAATTTTAACAAGTGGAGCAATAGCTTTCTCTGGAACTTCTGCTATTGCCCAAATCACTCAAGATGCTACTCTACCTAATAACTCTCAAGTTACAACACAGGGCAATCTCACAAATATTGAAGGTGGAACCCGATTAGGAAGCAACTTATTCCACAGTTTTAAAGAGTTCTCTGTACTCAACGGGACTACCGCTGAGTTTAAAAATACTGAGGGCATTCAGAATATTATTAGCCGAGTAACAGGCAATTCAATTTCTAATATTGATGGCATCCTTAAAGTTAACAGCCCAGCTAACCTGTTTTTAATTAATCCCAATGGAATTATTTTTGGTACTCATGCTTCTTTAAACATCGGTGGTTCATTTATTGCAAGTACAGCGAGTAGTCTCAACTTTGCCGATGGTACAAAGTTTAGTGCCACAAATCCCCAAGCCACACCCTTGCTGACAGTAAGTGTTCCTATTGGTTTGCAATTTGGAGCAACTGCTGCTCCCATCCGCAATCAATCCCAGGCAGCTAGTTCTGATGGCGTAATTAATATCTTTCGGAAACCAGTTGGTCTAAGAGTGCGGCCAGGCAAAACCTTGGCACTTGTGGGCGGTGATATCACGTTAGAGGGCGGCAATTTAACAGCAGCGTCAGGACGAATTGAGCTAGGCAGTGTAGCTAATAATAGTCTGGTCAGTCTCAAACCAATGAACCAAGGTTGGGTCTTTGGATATGAAGGTGTAAAGAATTTCCAGGATATTAAATTAATTCAACGGGTGACTGTTGATGGGCTTAAAATTCCATCTCAGGTAGATACTAGTAACAGACTTGGTAGCGGCGGTAGTATCCAGGTACAGGGCAGAATAGTAGAACTAAGTGGCAATCTTGTGAGCTTGATAAGTCAAACCAGGGGTAACAGAAATGGAGAAGATATAACCATTAATACTAGGAAATTAATTGTTCAGGATGGCGCACAAGTAAGTACTTCTACTTTAAGTAGCGGTTCAGCGGGAAATTTGATAGTGAATGCCTCGGAATCCGTCGATTTAATTGGTAGCACCTTACCAAATACTATTACTGGGTTTATTGGTATAAGTGCTGGTGTAGGAAAGGCGGGTGACATTACAATCAACACTGGCAGATTGCGTATTCAAGATGGGGCAAGAATAACAGCCGAGTCTAGTGGAGTGATAGATAACTCACAAGTGATTCCATCTGAAGGAAGAGGAGGAAACATAATTGTTAACGCCTTGGATTCAGTAGAGATAGCCGGAAGCTCAGTGACAGATAACGCCAGTGGTTTGTTTGCTTCCACTCTAAATTATGGAAATGCAGGACAAGTGAACATCACCACAGGGAAATTGATTGTCCGCGATGGAGCTGAAATAAATGTGAGTGTTAAAGTTCCAGATATTACAGTTTCTACAGGAAATGCAAGTAATCCAGGCACACCAGGCGCACTCAACGTAGCTGCTAACTCCATATTTCTGGATGAAGGAACACTCACATCTAATAGTGATTCAGGTAAGGGTGGTAACATCACGCTACGAGTGCGGGACTTATTATTGATGCGCCACAATAGCCAAATATCCACTAATGCTGGGGGTGATAAAACTGGCGGTAATATCACCATCTATGCACCAAATGGCTTCCTTGTCGCCACTCCCTTTGGAAATAACGATATCACCGCCAACGCCAACCTTGGCCCTGGTGGTAAAATCACAATCACTGCTAAAAACATATTTGGTTTTGTGCCGCGCACCCGTACAGACCTAGAGAGGCTATTAAATCCTAAAGAGCCACTAGATCCAAATAGGCTGCCAACAAGTGATATCACTGCATTCTCTCAGCAAAACCCTTCATTAAATGGTACTGTACAAATCAACTCACCAGATGCCGACCCCAGTAAAGGATTGGTAGAATTGCCCGTAAATCTAGCTGATGTTTCGCAGCAAATTGTTGCTGGTTGTAATTCTAGTAGAGCAATAGGAAGGAGTTCATTTATTACTACTGGGCGTGGAGGACTAGTAGCCGATCCCACAGAGCCATTGATCGCTGATGATGCCGTGTTGGCAGATTGGATCACACTCTCCCCAGAACCTCAGAATCGTGCTGAAGATGTTCAGAAAAAAGTGGTTGTTCAGGCACAGCGAAATACAGAAGGAAAATCACAGAAAGTGAATTCTGTCAATGAACCTACTCAAATTGTAGAAGCCCAAGGGTGGATTATAGATGCGAATGGGAACGTAGTTCTGGTTTCTCAAGTACCTACAGCAATGCCCCATAACTCATCGCTCACCGCTACATCTTGTGCTGCTCGTTAAGATATTAGTCTGGATTAGTTTGGACTTAGGGACTGACAAATAAAAAAGTATCCAATTAACTCCTGTGGGGTGGGCATCTTGCCATTAGTGTCAAGAGACCCACCCCACAATATTGGATAATTTATTTCTTGGAGTTCCCTTATCAAAGGATTTATAGCTACTTATTAGATAATATCTAGGTTAGCTTGTGTAGTATATCAGACAAAAATACAGATATTCAATGCCCTAAAATCGAGAGATATTAAAGGTTCATCCTAACGAAACGTATATGGGGTAAGAATAAAACTATATTTGTCTGCCATAAATTACATCTCTAGATACTAGGCAGTTTAAAAACCAGGCATTTATATTTAATATATAAGATTGCTATCTTACAGATTAGAAATCCATAAGTTAAAGAAATGCCATTTTTATATTTTCTTTGTTATTTTGTATTTAACGGGACAGTTCTTCATGATTTGGTGGGTTTAAATAACAATTAGTTAAACAATTTCCCTTCCAAAAGATGGATGTGAATTGTTTGCATTGTGCTTACTTTGCTTCTAAATCTACAAGCACAATGTAAATTGTCCAGACAGATTACATTGTAATATTTTGAATCGGCAAATAGTTCATCTACACAAGGAAAACCTTGCCTAAAGCTATGCTTAAAACAAATAATCAGCGTATTTTTCTGAGTGCTTTTATTAAACCTTTAGAAGAAAATAATCAAACAGTTAATAAAAAGCAGTTTACTCAACCTAAATTAGATTTACTGCAACCATTACGTCAATGGCTGGATCAAATTCAGATTCAGAATAGTAAATCAGCCAAATTTATTGCTAAACTAATCCCTGCTCAGTGTCCATTCGAGCGTGATATCATGCTTTTTGGTCGCAAAATAGGACACATTCCACCAATGTGTAAACTAAATCCACTTTATAACGAACTTGTTTACTTGCGTTTTCGGGCTTTGTGTTATCTAGTAGATCAGTGTGGAGAGGATATTCAATCCTACTGTTGAACATAACTAGAGAAAACACGATATGGAAATTAAAATTGAGCATCAAGCCAGACAAGAGTATCTCAATGAATTGGGTGTATTTAAATGGGAAATTTGGAAAAAGGAAGTTTCCAAATTCCCTTGGACTTATGATTCTCAAGAAACTTGCTACTTTTTGGAAGGTGACGTAGTTGTTACTCCTGATGGTGGACAGCCAGTGCAAATGGGTAAAGGTGATTTAGTTATTTTTCCTGCTGGTATGTCTTGCACATGGGAAATTACAATGGACGTGAAAAAACATTATTATTTTGATTAGCGATCCCTTATGCTTTTTGATTATTCAGAAAACCAACATCTGATAACTCAATTTTGATTTTTATTATAGAGAGGCTCGCAGCGAGTATCATCAGACCGAGTTGTAGAATCAGTAAATTGCATCTATCAATATCTGTCAAAACTCGTTACAACTCTATTCTTTAAATAATATTGCAGTAGTTATAGAGTCCTGGATTCTCAAAGGATACAGTTGGCGAATATAGTATTTTCCAATCTAGTAAGGTACACCCGCAAGGGCACGGCAGTGCCCCTGCGGGTGTCAATTTAAGCTTAAATTTCTTTAAAACCCAATAGGTTCAGCTAAGGATAATTGGTCTATTGAAGACGTGATTTATCGCGTTTCGATATGAGGATTTTAGGCTTATCTGAACTGTATTGCTTTAAAACCTCGTTTCTAGCCTCCGGCTGGAAATGCAACTTAAAAGCGGCTCTGCCGCTAGCAAGAGAGGCGCAGCCTCTAGGACAGCATTCTCAATCGGAGACTGGGAACGAGATAATATCTAAAAGCTGGTTCTAGGCTTGCTTTCATGTTAAGTTGACACGTATTGATTTTTGAACAGATACGTAGGGTGTGTTAGCGTTTCGCGTAACGCACCCTACAAATACTTAATTTTATTCAAAAATCAAACCGGATTCCTATAGTAATTGGGATTAGTTTACTATAAGTAGTTTTAATTTTAATAATATTATAAAATTACAAATGGCTTTTTTGCTAAAGTTTTTGAGGTAATATTCCATGACTATTTGGGTAAATGAGCAAATCGATCCTTCTGGGATGATTCATGCCTGTATTGCCACTTGTAATGAATCTCAAGCTAAAGATTGTCATGATTCTTTTGAGAATAATTTGACCGAGACGCAAAAGGCCGCAGGTTGGGTAGCGCGATTACGAACAGTTGATTCTTGGGATGAAGTTCCAGTGAATTCTTTAAAACTCAATTAATTGGGTGTTATGGAAAGTAAGCTGCATAGCTGAATGCCTTTATTTTTTCTGCTTGCCTTTGGCAAAACTCTCACACGCTTTGCTTAACTAGACATCTGTATAATCAAGTTTTGCTGACAGCTATATCATTTTGGTTTTGACTGCAAATTATATGGGATGGAGGTTATTTTTTGGGATTTTGATTGATCATTTTTCAGGCGCGTAGGCGTAGCCTGCCATAGGCATCGCTTGTCTACGACACTTGCACCTATGCCAACGCCTACAGCGATCGCAGCAAATCCCATTAGAACAGGTTAATAAAGGTTAAAATTCGGATTAAAATTATCAAATCATTAGTAACTACTTGCAAAAAAAGCAGCATATTAGAGAAAAATGATGCTTTTTTGGAACTTTTAAGAGTTATTATCAATACCAGAGATTAAATTAAAAATTTTGTATAAACCTAATCAATTTAGTGAACTATCCCAAGGTTTACACTTCGGAGCAAGCCTGTCCCATTAATTTAGTTGGTGAAGCGGGACAAGCGGTTCAAATTTCAATTCATCCTCCCAGTCAATATATCTGTGCCAACTGCGAACGGATATTACCAGATTGGAAACGACAGCCATTTTTACGGGTAGTGATTGTTTTACAACGATCGCGTTATCAATTAGTTAAAAAGACAGCAGAGGTAGAGACCGAGAAAGAACGCCTGCGAGAAAAGTTTATGAGATTTGGCTGCGATTTAGCATTTAATCTACGCGATCGCGGCTATTTAACAGACCTGATCGACCCTCGTACAGGCTATCCTTTATTGTCCCATCCGGGAGCGATCCCCCACGATGACACAGCAGTTGTCAAAGCTTTGCTCAACTATCCAGTGATCAAAAATCAATGCCGTGTACTAGTGCATCCCGATTGGGGTGCAGCAGTTTATCCTAGCATTTTGATATCAGAAGCTCCCCCAATTGTGATCGAATGGGTTACAAAAAGCATAGCAGCTATGCATGGGTGGAGAGAAATTGATTATTAGTAAAAGGTATTTGGCTCCAAGTTTCTACAGGAATATCATCTTTACTATCTGAGTACGATTGCTCACTGCATTAATAGTATAATCAAAATCATAAATCTGATACAATGCGAATTTTTTTCTCAAGCATAGTTTGTTTTAGATGCTGATACAAAGTATCATCGTGAGTTAGCAAAGCTCGCTTAGTTTTCGTGTTGACAATTAAATATCTTGCTTCTTTTTCTGAAGATGAGGCATAAAATTTTAACAGTGCCCAATTAGGTTCTTGGTCATTCCATAGATATGAGAAATCTTCTAAATTTGTATTCATATCAATACCTATTTTTTTAAAACTTTTTCTTATTACTTTTTGTCTACAGAAATTATCTGATATCTGCCCTCAACTATTTTTCGGTCGTCGCAATTTTTGAGAACCAATTGGGCCGAGAATTTGGTTCAGGCTACGCAACTGTTCTGCTGTACCCATACCAATTAGCCGATCGCCTGGCATTAACACCGTATCGCCTGTGGGGCCACCGATTAAAGTCCCATCAGCGCGGCGAATTGCCAAAACTAATGCCCCAGATTGCGATCGCAATCTCGCTTTTTGCAAACTCTGACCGACAAAGGGACAAAAAGCCGGATCGAGTAAAAATTCTTCCATATACAACTGACGGTCTGCACCTGTCAAAATTCCATCTACAAAGTCTAAGACTTGGGGTCTAAGAGCCGCAGCAGCCATACGTTTTCCACCAGTGATATAGGGGGATATGACTTCATCTGCACCACCGCGTCGTAACTTCTGCAAAGCCTCTTCTGTACTTGCCCGTGCAATCACCCGAATTGCCGAATTCAGTGTTTTGGCTGACAAAACAATATATAAATTTTCGGCATCTGAAGGGAGTGCTGCAACGATACATATTGCCCGTTCAATACCAACTTTCAGAAGTGTGTCATCTAGGGTAGCGTCACCTTGATATGCTGTGTAACCTTCAGTCTGCGCCCTTTGTACAGATTCCATGTCAGCATCAATCACTACAAAAGGTGCGTCTTCTGCCCGAAATTCCTTGGCAATTTGACGACCAGTGCGGCTAAATCCACAGATGATGTAATGTTCTGATAGAGATTCCATTAACCGCCTCTGTTGCTGTAGCCGAATTCCTTCTTGAAAGTAGCCTTGGATGATCGCTTCTGTAAATCTGTTGACAATGTAACCGATATTGACTACACCCAACAAAATCAAGGCAATTGTAAACAACCGTCCTCGGCTACCGAGTGGGTGAGTTTCTCCATATCCCACAGTTGCTAAAGTGATAACTGTCATGTAAGCCGCATCTTCCCATGACCAGCCTTCCACTAACCAGTACCACAAAGTGCCAATAAAGAAAACACCGCCGAGAGCGATCGCCCCAGCCATCAACTCCTTTTGGATACGTTGATATTTTTGCTCAAGTGTTGAAAATGAGGTAACAATAGTACTTTTAACCTACTTTTTCTAGTTTTCTGCTAGCTTTTTAGCATTCGTCCTTTTCAGTATATTTAAACTAAGTAAGTGGGCAAGAAGAAATCGGGTGGATCGGAGATTATTTTATTAAGGGAAATCGTCAAAAATGTTACTGCATTTAAGTACTTGGCAAGAAGTCGAAGCTTATTTACAGCAGTCAAAGGGGATTATTTTCCCTATTGGTTCCACAGAACAACATGGGCCAACGGGGTTAATTGGTACTGATGCTATTTGTGCAGAAGCGATCGCAGCTGGTGTAGGTGATGCAACGCAAGCGATCGTTGGGCCTACAATCAATGTGGGCATGGCACTGCATCATACTGCTTTTCCTGGCTCAATCAGTCTGCGTCCCAGCACTTTGATTCAAGTAGTACGAGATTATGTAACTTGTTTAGCCAAAGCTGGTTTTAGCAAGTTCTACTTTATTAACGGACATGGTGGTAATATCGCCACTCTGAAAGCGGCTTTCTCAGAAACTTACGCGCACTTAGAAGATTTGCAGATTCCCAATGCTCAACAGGTGCAATGTCAAGTGGCAAACTGGTTTATGTGCGGTTCGGTATATAAGCTAGCTAAAGAATTATATGGGGATCAAGAAGGTTCTCATGCAACGCCAAGTGAAGTAGCGCTCACTCAGTATGTTTATCCAGAGGCGATTAAGCAAGCATACCTTTCACCAGAAGTTGCAAGGGGACATCGGATTTATAGCGCTGCTGACTTTCGAGTGCGTTATCCAGATGGACGTATGGGTTCAAATCCGGCTTTAGCAACGCCTGAACATGGTAAGCAATTTTATGATTTGGCGGTGAAAGAACTTAGCAGTGGGTATTTGGAATTTGTGAACGCACAATAAAAGTTCTGGAAAGACGCTGTGGAGATGCTAATAAAATTGCGGTAAATTGCCCAGACGGTGCCTGGCAAATCTAATTTAGATACTGAAATTTCGCAAACACTGTCTGCGGAATCTAATTTATCCACTTTAGCCCAAGGATTTCCTTTAGTCTCAGGCTTTTTGCTCGGATGTTCCAGTTCTGAGGTCGAAACTTGAGGATTAAGTTTGAATGATCTTATATCTTGCACCAGGTGACTGGAAGTCGCAGCTACACAGGCGAAACCCACCTACGTGGGTTTAAAAACCTTTGATTTTCTCTTAGTCCACGGAGGTGGACTTCGTTTGTATAGCCGCGATTTCTAATCGCCAGGGCTAGGTGCAAGATGTGAGTGATGGGATATGTATGCAGCAATCCATGTATCTGGCGATAGCTGGGTTTGTAAATCACTCATTGTCTAACCCTCCCGCCAAAAGGAAAACTTTTGTTTCTCGGCAAGGTCAACAAATGCACTTGCAACTTCATCTAAATTATCCTGTGTTGGGATGATATTATCCTGTGTTGGGATGATTTTATTGAATTGACTCCACACATTCTCAAATTTTAATGATTAGAACACCAAAATTGAGCCTCTGAACTCGGAAGTTGCACCTTTTTACTCAAACGTTGAACCTTTGAACTCGGAAGTTGCACCTTTTTACTCGAACGTTGCGCCTTTGAACTCGGAAGTTGCACCTTTTTGCTTGAACGTTGAGCTTTTGAACTCAAAAAATGAAGCTCAGAACTCGGAATGTCGTGCTTTTAATTCCAACATTCAAATTCTGAACTTCAACGTTGCACCTCAAAAGTGCAACTACCGAGCTATTTTCTACAACGCAGCTTTTTGAGACTTGGATTTTCCAGGTTTACGAGCAAATCGTTGCCCCATTTCCACAACTACTGCATCTAAACCTGCACCTTGTCCACTGGCTTTAGCATAGTTATACACCTGCAACGCGGCTGCATAAGCTTCACTACCGACTGCAAGAGATTATCATCTACCAACTCTTGTAACTGCGTCAACGACAACAACACCGGATACAACGCTTCAAATAATTGCACGTCCTTCCGCATCTCTTCTAAGTCAAACGATCGCGGTAAAAACTCTGGATTCTGCGCCGCCACCTCTAATGCTTTACTCACAAACGCCCGACTTTTATCGCCCATCTGGTTGAGTCGATGGAGGATATTATTCCCCGCACCTCTCAGTTAAATCTGGGCGTGCGACTTTCGCCGCACCCAGCTTCCGATGTTCTTAGCTTG
>NZ_JBALFY010000022.1:0-76419 GCF_036916655.1 Nostoc sp. | reverse complement strand
TGCTGCCGATTCTGCTCCTGTAGCTCTGACTGCTCCTGCTATCAACGGTTAATTCTGAAGTTTCGCTAAATTAAAAAGCGCTCTCCCGAAAGGGGGGCGCTTTTTGTTTAGATATATTGGAAGATTTAGAAAAATATTCTAAAAGCTTTGATGTTGTTTTTCCTTTGTATGAGGATCAATAACTTGATGATGATATCCAAATCCAAGCAAAATTGATTGCAGCTAGAACACCTTTGAAGCTAGGTCAAATTGAGATTTCAGCCAGATTAATTCCAGATATTCCTCCGAAGCAGCTAGGAGGTTCGCTCATCTTTTTAGCAATAGAAACTTTGAAAGGTAATGGAGATTTGGAAGGTGCGTTCGAATCGGCGAAACAGTTTATACGCCGAGAGTACAAT
Source organism: Nostoc sp. (assembly GCF_036916655.1). Lineage (GTDB taxonomy): Bacteria > Cyanobacteriota > Cyanobacteriia > Cyanobacteriales > Nostocaceae > Nostoc. The sequence continues at coordinate 76,021 of NZ_JBALFY010000022.1, read as the reverse complement.
CCTACCGTTATAGAGCAAGCAGCTAGTTTGGCTCACCATTTAAATCGTGTCAAAGAGCTAGAAGATGCAATACGTTAACTTGCAAAACTCCGTATACCAAAAGACGAGAGTTTTTACCAAAACTTAAAAGACTGCGGATTGTCTGAACTAGTACGTGAACGACAAAAGTCATCCTATAAGTATTCATCGGGTCAGAATATTAAATAACCAAAAAATCCTGTAAAAATGTCATCATAGTTAAAGTAAAAACATTCTGGAGACAAGACAACGGTTTACGCACGCCCTTTAGCACGGTTAATTGAACAATTGCAACGCCTACCGGGAGTTGGCCCCAAAAGTGCCCAACGACTGGCTTTGCATATTTTGAAGCGACCAGAAGCAGAAGTAGAAGCTTTGGCACAAGCTTTAATTGAAGCAAAAAAACAGATCGGCTTGTGTTCTGTTTGTTTTCACTTATCTGCTGAACCTGTTTGTGAAATTTGCCGCAATGCCAACCGTGACAATAATACTATCTGTGTTGTTGCAGATCCTCGCGATGTGATTGCGTTGGAAAAAACCCGCGAATACAAAGGTAAATATCACGTTTTGGGTGGTGTGATTTCGCCAATTGATGGAATTGGACCAGATCAGTTGAATATACTGGCTTTGCAGCGTCGGGTGAGTCAGCAAAAACCTCAAGAAGTAATTCTCGCAATTAGTCCGAGTGTAGAAGGGGAGACAACAACACTGTATATCGGTCAGCTACTTAAACCATTTACGAAGGTAACGCGGATTGCCTTTGGTTTACCTGTGGGTGGCGATTTGGAGTATGCAGATGAAGTGACTTTGGCGAGAGCGTTAGAAGGACGGCGGGAATTAGATTAAATTTTAGTCAAAGTCAAATGACTTTCTAGTAGTCTGTCCCATTAATGTTGTTGGGCTGCTATATCCCCGACAACTTTTACAGATGCAGGTGGCGAATAGGGGGTCTTACCCCTTAAGATAAGCCAGTCTGACAATAACAGAGCAATAAGTAGGTAACCTCAAAAAGGTGTGATATCTAACGCACCTTTTTGAGCATGAAAAATCAAGAGCAAGGCACAAGCAAATCAATTGTACTTGGACAGAAAGTTCTGATGAAAAACGGCTTCAAGATTTAAGTACAATGAATATTTAATCTAGCAAATGAACTGATGCGAGTAAGAGCTTTAGTAACATGGTTAGACCAAGCAAAAAAGCGATTAGATAAAATTGCTACATATCATCAGATACAGCACTTACGGCAGCTATGAGGTACATTCTCAAATCTAAAAGCTTTGAAAGGAGAGGGCGAGGATAAAAACTGTATTGCATAATAATAGCCGTAAGCGCTGTATCAACGATGAATCTGAATAAATAAAGAATAACCGCTGACAGTAAAAATAAAAAAGATGGCGGCAGGAAAAATTATTACATCTCTAACAATAAATAAAATCCAATCTTTTCTTAGTTCTTGTTTAAACTTGAGTTCTCGCAGTTTTCGCTCAAGTTCTACGTCATCTTGTGACTGTAAGTTTACATCTGGCAGAATTAATGAATTGTCGTCTTTGTTAGCAATTTTTTTTGATAAATCTGTTACGTCTGTCATACTATTCAGATACCATTGAAGAAGAATTCAGGAGCGGAGCCGGAGACGCTCTGCCTCCGGTCAGAATCAAGACGCTCGGTCGCGTAGTGTGTCGCAGACAAGACTCGCTAACGCTGCGCTGTCCGCCAGTCATACAGAATACCCAACTGAATTCTGACTCCTGAATTCTATTCGATAAATTTCAGTTTCAATGTTTTGGTTATCATTTGCAATCTAGATATGCCTGCCCTTTTACTTTGATTCTACAGCTAGTTCTAGAAGTGTATAGGCGTAGCCTTTAATAGCACCTCAGCTTATCTCCACTAAGATATTGTGCAAGATTGTTTATTTTTTCATTTGGTTAAGACAAGAGACGCGATGAATCGCCGTCTTTACAATAATCAGTCTTTTGTCTTGACGGCAATTTATCGCGTCTTTGCGATCTATAATTTTCATCAAAAAACCTTAACTGAAGCGTATTGACAGTGATTTATCTTTGATCTTAAACAAAAATTAAGGGTGGGCGATGCCCACCCCAAATTATTATCCAATCACCTCAGCAGTCTTCTTCTTATCCAGCTTGAGAATCAACACACCCAAAGGTGGCAAACACAAATCCAGCGAATAAGGATGACTGTGCAAAGACCAATCATCCGTCCATTTACCACCTAAGTTGCCCATATTGCTGCCGCCATACTGACGCGCATCACTATTGAACAACTCCGTATAAAATCCCTTTTGCGGTACACCGATGCGGTAATGAGAATGGGGTTGTGGTGTAAAATTGCAAACGACGATCGCAAAATCATCAGAATCCTTGTCGCGTCGCATGAAGGAAACCACACTATGGCGATTGTCACTACAGTCAATCCATTCAAACCCCGGTTCAGCAAAATCCTGGGTGTACAAAACTGGTTCAGAACGGTAGAGATGGTTCAATTCTTGGAAAAACGTTTTTAACTTTTGGTGGGCTTCATGCTGCAATAAATGCCACTCCAAATCTGCCCAAGCATTCCACTCACTCCACTGCCCAAACTCCATGCTCATAAACATGGTTTTCTTGCCTGGGTGAGCAAACATATAGCTAAATAAACAACGCACATTCGCTAACTTCTGCCATGTATCCCCCGGCATTTTGCCGATGATATTGCTCTTACCATGCACGACTTCATCGTGGGACAGAGCTAGCATGAAGTTCTCGCTGTGGTTGTACCACATACTAAAGGTGATGTTGTTTTGGTGGAACTGGCGGAACCAAGGGTCCATGCTGAAGTAATCCAGCATATCGTGCATCCAGCCCATATCCCACTTTAAGTTAAAACCAAGTCCGCCTGTATAGGTGGGCCAAGATACCATTGGCCAAGAAGTAGATTCTTCCGCAATTGAGAGAATACCGGGGAAATAGCTAAAGATAATGTGATTTACCTGACGCAGAAAATCTGCTGCTTCTAGGTTTTCTCTGCCGCCGTACTGGTTAGGCAACCATTCTCCTGGTTCGCGACAGTAATCGTTATACAGCATCGAGGCAACAGCATCGACACGAATCCCGTCAATGTGGTATTTATCAAACCAGAAGAGGGCATTTGCTGATAAGAAATTACTGACTTCATGGCGACCGTAGTTGAACACCAAAGTACCCCATCCTTTGTGTTCGCCTTTGCGGGGGTCTGCGTGTTCGTATAGGTGGCTACCATCAAAGAAAGCTAAACCATGCCCATCTTTGGGGAAGTGACCGGGAACCCAATCTACAATTATCCCTATATCATTTTGGTGACATTTGTCAACAAAATACATGAAATCTTCGGGGCTGCCAAAACGTGAGGTGGGGGCATAGTACCCAGTTACTTGATAACCCCAAGAACCATCAAAGGGATGCTCCGCAATGGGAAGTATTTCTATATGGGTGTATCCCAATTCTTTGACATAAGGAATGAGTCGCTCGGCTAGTTCTCGGTAGGTAAGGAACCGTGCGCCGGGCTTAAGTTCCGAAACGATAACTACAGGTTCAGTTTCACCATTGGGGAGTTTTGCTGGTTCGGCACTCGAAGCGTGTAACCAAGAACCTAAATGCACTTCATAGACTGAGACGGGCTGGGTGAGAGGCTCAGTGCGACGCCGCTTTTCCATCCAGTCTTCATCACTCCAACTGTAAGAATCTAAATCAGTGACAATGGATGCGGTTTTCGGGCGGGGTTCTTGCTGAAAACCGTAGGGATCGGATTTTTCGTAAATGTGCCCTTCAAAATTTTTGATTTCATATTTGTAATGCTCTCCCACGCCGATTTCAGGAATAAACAATTCCCAAATTCCGGTGGGGCCTTTACGCATCTGGTGTTTACGCCCATCCCAGAGATTAAAGTCTCCCAATAATGAAACGTTGCGAGCGTTAGGTGCCCAAACTGCAAAATAAACGCCTTTAACACCGCCTATTACTGTGGTGTGCGCTCCCAGTTTTTCGTATATGCGGTGATGATTGCCTTCACTAAACAAATGCAAATCAAAGTCTGTCAAGTTGGGAGAACGGAAGGCGTAAGGGTCATAAGTGACACGCTCATGTTCCCCTTCTTTAATCCGTAATTGGTAGTTTGCCAGTTCTGGAGTGTCAATCGTGCATTCAAAAAAGTGGGGATGATGCACCGTTTGCATTGGGTATTCTTTCCGTTGTTCAGGAAGAACAACCCAGGCTGCACTTGCATTTGGTAAGTAGGCCCGCACAGCCCAGACGGTTTTACCGTCTTGTTCTATGGGATGAGAACCTAGTATTTCAAAGGGATCGTTATGCTGATTCCAAACGATGCTGTTAACCTGTTCAGGGGCGATCGTGGTCATGGACATGAAGCTACCTAAGTGAAATAACGTGATTGACTAAATCTACTTTTTTAAACTATCTATATATATTCTTTACATTTATTTGCAATTTTGTCGCCACCGTTATCCTACATCAGAATGGGGGATTGGGGATTGGGGACTGGGTAGACCAAGACTAATGACTAATTTATTAAAAATTTAAAAATGGGAAAAACTGAAATAATGTTTTACGTAAGCGAAGCAAGTAAATCTGTTCTCGAATTTTGGGGTCTAGTTTTGGTGGCGGGACTTCTTGCAGCTGGGCTTGCAATTGGATGTATTCGGCAGCTGTGAGAAATTTTCCATCAATAGGCGATCGCGCTTCTATGATAATCTGTGTCCGTAATATTTCTTCTGGTGTATCCTCTGGTGGCGGTAAGGCGATTACAGATGACCCCCAATCGCTACTTAATATAAGCAAAGTTGCACTAATCACAATTAAGCTCAGTAATTTTATCGCCTTTCTCGCTTTCACTCTCCCCATATTCTAAACTGCGTTCACAACGCAGGATGAAAATCTATTTTTCCCATGCCCCATACCTAAATTTTTGCAATAAAAATCTGGCAATATCAAGTGACATTACCAGGTCTTTTCTGATATAGGAAAGACTACGGGGAATGCTCAAGAGCAATTGCCAGCTAGCGATCGCAATAAATTAGATTATTTGCCCTCTCCAAATTCAGTAGTCTCAGCAATTCAAAATACCAAAAGAGGGAAGTATCTTCCGTACAAAATGGCTGAGATTCACACAACTCAACTCACTTAGAATCGAAAAAAGTTCGATAGGGCGGGAATTTCAGGCGGACACTTGGTTGAGGAAGGAACCCTCTTTACCAGTGCCCTCTAATTCTTGCCCTACTTAGCTGATATTTGAGCCAACATAAAACATGTAGGTTTTTACGCGAACCTAATTAATTTAAGCTATGTAATCAGGAACGCTGTCACTAAGCAGTTCTGGGCGCGATTTAAACTAAAGTTTAAGATGCCTTATTTAGGAGTAGCAGCAGGAGTAGCAGCGGGAGTCGTTGCAGGTGCTACGGGAGTCGTTGCAGGAGTAGAACCAGGAGCAGGTGCATCAGTTGGTTCACCTGTAGCAGCGGGAGTAGCAGTACCAGTACCACCACCACCACCTTCACAGGCTCCGAGAATTGCAGCCAGACTTAACATTAGAGCAAAACCAAAGATTTTTGTTTTCATAACTCCTCTTTCACCAATTGTGGCTAGAACAATTTTTCGCCTGTTGAATACGATACCGTATTTATTGCTTTTTTTTAATTCTGCGAGATTACATACTTAAAAAAAACAATCCTTCGGGGTATTCTTTTTGGGATTACGCATCCTGATGAGTTTCTCTTAAACTCAAGAGCAAAACGAAAATTACCAAATTCTCTAGCAAACCGAGCTATGATAGCAAAAAATTTTATTTTTTTCATAGAGTATTGCACCTTGCTACCCGACGTTGCCATACTTTAGGTGCGATACCTAAAGGTTAAGCTGTCCAATTTTTAATCGCTGATTACAAACATTGGATATCCACGGGATGCAAACACTGGTACAGCTACCTATCAGAAAAGTTAAAAGGGTCTAGCCTGTTATGTGTGCTTGTTGTATGGAAGGTGATTTTAACCTCAGCAAAAACAGACAATTAAGACAATCAATCTCAAGTACAGTATTTTCTATCTAAAAAAATTATGGTAGTTGCTCGTAAATCTAGTGCTTCTGCAAAGGCTAATTGGTTCTGGCGAGATTCTATCCTTTCTTTAGGGAGGCGACGCCCTGCACGCTTGGAGTCAGCAGCACAGAGCGTTTCTCCACCACCAGTATCCTCTCAAAGACAACAGCGTTCCTCGAAAAAGTTAGCGGTTTCTGCCACAAATGAGCCAGTTGTAGCTAAATCAGTGAAAGATTTGGGTAGACGACAAGTTCCAAATCTCAATGAGCAGTTGAATCCGAATCAGAAGAGTAGGGGGCTAGGTTTTGTTGACCTTCCCACAATGCCTAATTCTGGAGCGACACCTTTGTGGTTGCTGCGCTTGTACACCTTTCATCGTTATTCATCAGTTTTAGCGTTTTTGTTAGTAGCATCAACACTCGCTGTGTATGGCTGGACGGTATATTCACAAGAGCTTTGGGGTCAGTCATATCGCAGACTGCAAAACCTCCAACGTCATGAGCGGCTGCTAACTACAACCACCGCGACACTGAAAAATAAAATGGCTAACGAAGCAGAACAACCAACAGCAGGTTTGGTATCGCCAACTCCTGAAGGGATGATTTTCTTGCCCCCAGTATCTCAAAGTCCTAAGCAAGCATCGTCTAACACAACGCCAAATTCTGAAACGCAACCGCAAACACTCTCGCCACTGGGATACTAATCCTAATTCGTCAGAACCCAATGCAGAAGTCACCAAGCAGAACAAAATTCCGAAAGTTTCGGAATCCAGGACTAACAAGGCAACAAAAGGGTTATAAATTAGGGCTTTTAGGAAAATTAGCCTCTAATATCCAAGATCAAACATCCAGCATTAAGTCCCGATTGTTCATCGTCTGGGGCGTATTAATGGCATCAGGGTTGGGCTTGGCTATCAACTTATATAACTTACAAATTGTCAAGGGGCCAAAGTTAACTGAGCAGGCACGGAACCAGCAAATGGTGAATGTGCGACCTTTTATGCCCCGTCGCCCAGTGGTAGACCGCAATAGTAATCTGCTGGCGATTGACCGTCCTGTATATACTTTGTACGCTCATCCCAAGCTGTTTGATAAGTCTAATGAAGAGATGGCAGAGCGACTTGCCCCAATATTGGCAAAAGATACTGCTGAATTGGTGAAAACTTTTGAAAGCAAAAGAAGCGGAATTATACTTGCGCCTGCCTTACCAGAAGAAATTATCGATCGCGTCATCTCTTTGCGCTTAAATGGCCTGGAGTGGACTCAAAAATACTCCCGATATTATCCACCAGACGATTTGGTTTCTGACGTGGTGGGCTACGTGAATGTTGACCGTCGTGGTCAAGCAGGTGTGGAATATTCTCAAGAGAAGTTGTTAGAACGTCCTGTGCAAACGGTGCGGCTTAGTCGGTCGGGGAATGGGGTACTAATGCCGGATCATGCACCTGAAGGTTTTTTGCATTTTGATGATTTGCGACTGCAACTTACGATTGATAGCCGTTTGCAACGAATTGCTCGAATTGCGCTCAAACAACAAATGGAGAAGTTTGACGCCAAACGTGGGGCGGTAATTGTCATGGATGCCTTGGATGGTTCCTTACTCGCCCTCGTTTCTCAGCCCACTTATAATCCTAATGAATACGCTAAAGCTAATATTTCACTATTTAAAAACTGGACGGTGGCGGATCTTTATGAACCGGGATCGACTTTTAAGCCTTTGAATGTAGCGATCGCTCTCGAAAATGGTGTCATCAAACCAGATGATATGTTTAATGACTCTGGTTCTATTCGAGTCGCTAATTACACCATCAAAAATGCCATGAATAATGGTAACGGGCGAATCAGCATCGCTCAGATTTTGCAATATTCCAGCAACATTGGGATGGTGCAAATTATCCAACGCTTAAAACCTTCAATTTACTACAACTGGCTAGAACGCTTGGGGCTAGGACAAAAAGTTGATACAGATTTACCTTTTGAAGTCGGCGGACGGCTCAAAAGTCAAGAAGAATTTATTGCTTCGCCAATTGAACCAGCTACTACTTCCTTTGGGCAAGGCTTTTCTATGACACCATTACAGCTAGTACAAATGCACGGTGCTTTAGCTAATGGCGGTAAGTTGGTTACACCCCATGTAGTTCGCGGGCTGATTGATAGCAAAGGACAGATGCATGATTCACCAAATCACACCACCCCCCGCCAAATTTTCTCAGCCGCAACAGCCCAAAAGGTTTTGGAAATGATGGAAACTGTTGTTACTCAAGGTAGCGGTAAGGCGGCACAAATTCCGGGATATCGTATTGCTGGTAAAACTGGTACAGCCCAAAAAGCTAGTGCCAATGGCGGATATATCAAGGGTGCGAGAATGACCAGCTTCGTGGCTATTTTACCCGTGGAATCTCCTCGATATGTAGTATTTGCATTAGTGGATGAACCAAAAGGAGAAAGTGCTTATGGTTCTACTGTCGCCGCCCCAATTGTCAAGTCAGTAATTGAAGCGCTGATTCCTCTTGAGGAGATTCCGCCTAGTAAGGTAATTGAGCAGCAGAAAGTGCCGTAGGTAGGGAGCAGGGAGTAGGGAGTAGGGGGCAGGGAGTAGGGGGCAGGGAGCACGGGGCAGGGGGAAAATACCTCTCCTCTGCCCCCCGCACCCTGCCCCTCTACCTCTTTTCAATGCCCTTTTTGTCTGAAACTTAATTTTTCTTTATAACCAGGGAAAGAGGTACAGAAAGCTACTGGTGTGGAAACCTAGATATTAGAGGTGAAAGTAATTTCTCACTTTTTCTAAAGCTACCGAAGATTCCATGCAAAGCAATTTAGTTATATTTCCTAACGCTGGAGCTGCGAAAAATAGCACGCAAACTGAAGAAAGAACAATTACCAAATACGAGCGTGCTGAGGAGCAATTTATAGAATTGCTAGCAATGGAGGATTTGGATAAGAAACTGGATGCAAATCCTGTAAAAGCTAGTGAGTTTGAACAGACGCTCTCTATGGCAATTGGCGCTGCTTATGGAAACGATCGCTCTGATGAACAGGCTCACCGTTTTCTCCAACGAATACTTTATCGAATTAATCGGCTAAAGCTGTTTTGGTACGACGATTTACAAAACTATACCAATGAGCGATCGCTTTATCTGTACTCATATCGTGACCAAATCGAAACTGCTTGGCAACAGTGGGAATTAGCCCAACTCGATGTGGCTGCACTGCAACAATTGGATGTAAAACACGCTTTAATTGAGCGTGCTTCTGCTGATTTAAATCCGCCTTTGTCGGAGAGTAGCCGCTACATTCGTGAGGAAATGAGTGAAGTTGGGTATCGTCACTTACTAGCAATCGGCTCCTTTGATGGCTTGGTTGAAGGTAGTCGTCTTTGCTACGTATTGGGTGGTGCTGCTAATGAAGTGCAGTGTACGCTGGTGCGAGTACTAATAGAAGAATACGGCAATGGTCGTTTATCGCGCAAGCATTCGACATTTTTTGCCCAAATGCTGGCTGAATTTGGGATGAACACTGAACCAGAAGGATACTTTGATTTAGTCCCTTGGCAAGTCTTAGCCGCTGCTAATCATAACTTTCTGACTACCGATCGCAAACGCTATTTCTTGCGTTACAGTGGCGCGTTGACATATTTTGAGGTGGCTGGCCCTGCGGCTTATAAAAACTATCTGGCGGCAGCGCAGCGATTGGAACTGTCAGAAGCGGCGATGGGTTATTGGGAACTGCACATCAGGGAAGATGAACGCCACGGACGTTGGATGTTAGATGATGTGGCTTTGTCTTTGGCAGAACGGTATCCGAATGATGCATGGGAACTTTTGCTTGGCTATGACCAGGAGAAACTCATGAGCGATCGCGCCGCTGATGCTGTTGTGCAAGCAATACGCGAAGCATAATTATTGGCTTGACTCGTATAAACAATCCAAAAAACTATAAATAGCAGGTTATTTTTAGCCTTTTAATTTGACATTTCTAAGTCATTTTATTGCTTACTCACCTGCAAATACATTTCTTCAGCAAAGAGTTGCTAAAGGAACAGTTTTTCTTGCCTTGTATGAAGGCAAGAAATAACTTTCTTGCTAATTGTACATTACAGTTAAATTGCAGTTAAATGAAAGATATCTTTTTTTGTCCTGAAGAATCCAATTTCTACTCCAATTGCTTAGAAAGCTTTGTGATCAGAAATTGTCAAAATTCTGAATCTATTGTGGAGTTTGGTTCAGGAGATGGTAGCCCTGTAATTAATTCCTTATTGAGAAACAACTTTGATGGAGTCATCCAGGGATTTGAATTAAATACTTCTGCATGGAAAGTCGCAAATTCAACCATCGATGAATACAATCTCACTAATAAATATATTATCCATAATTCATCTTTGTTTAATGCTTCTCAGCCAGATGCCAAGTATCTTGTAGCCAATCCTCCCTATCTCCCAGCACCAGATAATGATATTTATATGCCACTCTTATTTGGGGGCGTGGATGGAGCCACAATTACTAACGAGCTTTTATCGTTAGGTTATGAAAATGTGTTGGTTTTAATATCTAGCTTTTCTAATCCCATAAATACGTTAAACATAGCCAAAGAAAATGGTTATTATGTTCAAAACTTCATGGTTTTACCTTTGCAGTTTGGCTACTATAGCTCTGATCCCAAGGTAAAGAAGCACATCGAAAAACTCCAAAAAAATCAGATGGCATTTTATTCTGGCGATTATTATTTTTTAGCTGGAGTTTTATTTAAGAAATGCCAGGAGTCTGCAATTGATTTATCTAATCAATTAGCTCAGGTGATGACTAGTTTGTGAAAATTGAGAGTCTCAGATTCCCAACTTGTTGAATGAATCAGTTGGGGATTTTGTTGCTCATTACTACAACTTTGATTTTATCATCCTGAATTTCATGAGGAACCAAGTTTAAATTGAAGTTTCTCCTTCACTGCGAAAGCCGTATCTGGGTAATCACTAAATACGCCATCAACACCTAAATTGAAAAATAGTTCATATTCACCTTGGGGATTTTCAAGGAAATCCAGGGGTAAAAAGTAGTCTTCATTGCGGAAAGTCCAGACATGAACCAGCAAACCTGCCGCATGAGCATCTGTGACTAAAGATGTAGGCGATAGCAATTTACCATTGCTATCTCTCGGAACCAGTAAATTTTTATGAATTCCAATTGCTTTTGCATATTTAGCAATTTCTTCTAAGCCTGATGCTGTAACTAAATCTGCATAAGTGCTTTCACAACCACTAATGACAAAATCATAAGGTTTACCACTGTCATTCAGCAATTGCACCAAAGGTAAATCTGTCTTTGTAGATAATTCTTGTAAATTACTCACTTCAAAAGACTGAATGAAAACAGGTGCGTTAGCTCCCTGATAACCGTTGGTTGTTAAAGTTGCAAGTAGTGGGGCTTCTAGAGCCAATCCAATAGATTGAAAGTAAGTTGGGTGCTTAATTTCTGGGTAAATGCCAATCTCCCGATTAATTTCGCGACTTTTAACCTTGACTAAATCGATGATTTCTTGCAGCGTAGGAATCTCTAAGAGTCCATCATAGGCAGTATTTTGAAAGCGCAGTTGGGGGATTCGCTCTTTAGCTCGTAGTGTTTTCAGTTCTCTTAGGGTAAAGTCTTCAGTAAACCAGCCAGTTTTGGTTTCGCCATCAATTATTTTGGTAGTTTGCAGGTAAGCAAATTCTGGATGGCTTGCAACATCGGTAGTTTCAGAAATCTCATTTTCGTGACGAGCAATTAAAACGCCGTCTTTGGTAGAAACTAAATCAGGTTCAATATAATCAGCGCTCAGTATCGCTAACTCATAAGCAGCTAAAGTATGTTCGGGACGGTAGCCGCTAGCGCCTCGGTGTGCAATGATAATTGGAGATACATCTTGCAAAGTTCTACTCATTACTTTCCCTGCCTCAAAAATTGGCATAAAAGAGAAAGATGGTAGCACATGATGGCAAACATTAAGCTACCACCTGCATAAATGTTTTTCGTTTGAATTTTAACTTATTGTCTAGTAGCCACTGACATCAACCAATCGATATCCTTCACCAACCAGTTTGTCAAAAGTCGCTTGATACTGGGCTGAGGTCAATCCATGTCGCGCTTGCCAAGCTGGACTGTCTGACTTCACCCAAATAGCTGCGTATCGGTTTTGTCCGTTCACACTATAACCACTAACGTGAACTAATCGATATCCTTCACTAACCAGTTTGTCAAAAGTTGCTTGATACTGGGCTGAGGTCAATCCATGTCGCGCTTGCCAAGCTGGGCCGTCTGACTTCACCCAAATAGCTGCGTATCGGTCTTGTCCGTTCACACCATAACCACTGACATCAACCAACCGATATCCTTCACCAACCAGTTTGTCAAAAGTTGCTTGATACTGGGCCGAGGTCAATCCATGTCGCGCCTCCCAAGCTGGGCCGTCTGACTTCTCCCAAATGGCAGCGTATCGGTCTTTTCCGTTGACACTGTAACCACTAACGTGAACTAATCGATATCCTTCACCAACCAGTTTGTCAAAAGTTGCTTGATATTGGGCTGAGGTCAATCCATGTCGTGCTTGCCAAGCTGGGCCGCCAGACTTCACCCAAATAGCCGCGTATCGGTCTTGTCCATTCACACCATAACCACTGACATCAATCAACCGATATCCTTCACCAACCAGTTTGTCAAAAGTTGCTTGATACTGGGCCGAGGTCAACCCATGTCGCGCCTCCCAAGCTGCACCACCAGACTTCACCCAAATAGCGGCATATCGGTCTTGTCCGTTAGCTATTGCTTGTATTGTGCCATGAGGAATTTTCTTTAACTGGATAATATTTTGAGCAAGTACCTTTGTGTTTGTATCGGTATTGCCAACACTATTAGCAAAATTATTGGGAGCGGCAAAAGCGGAACTGACTAAACTTGAAAGTAACACAGCACTAGAGGCTGTAAATGTTAAAGATAAAGAGCGGATGAACATATTAGTAAAATCAATCTGTAATAATGTATTAGGTTTTCGGCTGCACTAACTAAATAGGTTGGTATTTGTTTTTTATGCAATACCAGGGAGCAGTGCCGACAATTATAGATACTCTTGATTTACAGACGATTCCAGAATTCAAGATACTGATATTTTGTTTAAGGGTAGTAAGTATATTATTTTGCTTTAATCTGAATACGTGATACTTGGTATCTTAGAATTACTTATATTAGAAAAAATTATTTTGAGGTTTTCAACAGGGAATGATTTATTGTCAGGAAGCGCTGTACGTAAAATTTTAGGTCTAGCGATGGATGCGACGATTGGTATTAAATTAATTAACCTAGAAAAATAGTAGTGTTTGCTCAAAGTACCTCTGTTAAGGCAAGCTAATTAACCAAACTCAATTTTTATGGGAAGTACCTTGACTCGACGACGGTCAGTCGCGGTTATCTAAACAAAAGCCTGGCTATGCAGGTTTGCTCATTTTTAAATTATATTCGTCTAGATATTTTGTAATAATCCTAATGACACAGATTAAGCCGGAAGTAAAGCGCACAGAAGAATTGCGCCAGTTATTGCAACAAGCTAGCTATGCTTATTACGTCCTAGATGCTCCCATTATGGAGGATGCAGTCTATGACCAGCTATATCGAGAATTACAACAACTGGAAACTCAATATCCAGAGTTGACAGCACCCGATAGTCCGACTCAGCGCGTGGGTGAGAGACCAGCAACGCAGTTTACTTCGGTGCGGCATAATATCCCCTTGTACAGTCTGGAGAATGCCTTCAATATTGATGAATTGCAAGCCTGGGATCAGCGTTGGCGGCGACAAATACCGAAAATAGATTCAGTGGAATATGTTACTGAACTGAAAATTGATGGTTCTGCTTTGGCTCTTACCTACCAAGATGGCATTCTAGTTAGAGGGACAACTAGAGGTGATGGGGTGACGGGTGAAGATATCACCCAAAATGTGCGGACAATTCGCTCAATTCCCTTACGTTTGAATTTTGAAGGGTTAGAAATTCTCGAAAGGGTGGAAGTGCGAGGCGAGGCGTTTTTGCCGTTGGAAGTGTTTAAACAAATCAACGAGGAAAGGCAAAAAGCCAGCGAGCAATTATTTGCTAATCCCCGTAATGCCGCAGCTGGTACACTCAGACAACTAGACTCGCGCATTGTGGCTAAACGGCGGTTAGATTTCTTTGGCTACACCTTGCATATTCCTGGTAGAGATGACACCAGTATTGCCAATACCCAATGGGAAGCGTTGGAGTTGTTGGAAAAGATGGGTTTTCGAGTCAACCCTAACCACAAACTCTGTGCTTCGATCGCAGAAGTGGCAAAATATTATGAATACTGGGATACGGAACGGCTGAATTTACCCTACATGACTGATGGGGTAGTAGTGAAGCTAAGTTCTTTTAAACTTCAGGAACAGCTGGGGTTTACCCAGAAATTCCCCCGTTGGGCAGTAGCCTTAAAGTACCCAGCCGAAGAAGCGCCTACCCGTGTGGAAAATATTGCTGTAAATGTTGGGAGAACGGGGGCTTTAACACCGTTAGCCGAGATGCGCCCGGTGCAATTGGCGGGGACAACTGTTTCGCGTGCAACTTTACATAATAGCGATCGCATTGTTCAATTAGATATTCGCATTGGCGATACTGTCATTGTCCGCAAAGCTGGGGAAATCATTCCAGAAGTACTGAGGGTAATCAAAGAACTCCGTCCGGCTGATACTGAACCCTTCGTGATGCCCACCCATTGCCCAGTCTGTGGTCAACCTGTGGTGCGAGAATCAGGTGAGGCGGTGACTCGGTGCGTCAATGCTTCCTGTGCGGCGATTCTTAAAGGTTCCATTGAACATTGGGTAAGTCGTGATGCCTTAGATATTAAAGGTTTAGGCGAAAAGTTGGTATATCAACTTGTTGATAAAGGTTTGGTACATTCCGTTGCCGATTTATATGAGTTGACAGCAGAGAAATTATCTGCATTAGAAAGAATGGGGAAAAAGTCGGCAGAGAAGTTAGTGGATGCGATCGCTCAATCAAAAAATCAACCTTGGTCAAGGGTATTATATGGTTTAGGCATCCGTCACGTTGGCAGCGTCAATGCCCAATTGTTGACTCAGAAATATTTCACTGTAGACCAGTTAGCCACAGCAAAGCAATCAGATATTGAAGGCATTTACGGTATTGGTGCTGAAATTGCCCAATCGGTGTATCAGTGGTTTCGAATTGATGCCAACCAAAAATTGATAGAACGCTTGCAAGCAGAAGGATTGCAATTAACTGCTACCGAGGAGACAAAAACAGTTGGCGATGGTAATCAAAAGTTCGCAGGTAAAACTTTTGTAATTACGGGTACATTGCCAACCCTAAAGCGTGATGAAGCAAAGGCTTTGATTCAAAAAGCTGGCGGGAAAGTGACTGATTCAGTGAGTAAAAAAACAGATTATTTAGTTTTAGGAGAAGATGCCGGTTCTAAGTTAGAAAAAGCGGTTTCTCTGGGAATTACGCAGTTAACCGAGGCGCAATTGTTAGAGATGATTGAAGACTGAATTAGGGATTGGTGACTAGTACCGCAAGGCGGAATTAAAAATTAAAAATGAATACAGCGTAAGCGTTTCATTGGTTTGGAATGGGTGGTTTATTTACGCCGTGCTGTACTAGGTATTGGGGATTGGGAAGGATAAATATGTGGATCTGTGCGAATGTGTCTACATGAATTAGTCTTACTCGAACTGGGGCAAATTATTTGGATCAATACCCTGAGATTGCAAATAAGCAATTAGTCTTTCTTTTTGCTGACGTTCTTGTTCAGCGCGTTGACTTTCTTTTTCAGCACGTTGACGTTCTTGTTCAATCTGTTCCACAGCCCACGGTAACAAATTCCCAGCTTGATCCCACCAGCGCAACCAATAACCAGTGCGCCCTTCTTTTGTTCCTTGCCAAGTTCCCAAAAATAATCCCATTGCGTCAATCCAATGACGACCATTTTCATCGGGTAGCTTTAACTCGTAACGTTGATTTTCTAGTTGATAATATTCTAATAAACCGCCATTAGGTTCAAAAATCACGTAAATGGGAATCTGCAAAATCTGTTCGTAGAAAAACCATTTTCCTGGTGGATAAGATCGCTTTACCGAATATTCTCCACCTTCAGTATCGGATAAAAATTCGATGGCGATCGCGGGGATATTTCCTTCTAAATTGGGTGTATAACTTTTGCGATTACCGACAATTTCATTAACCAACGGCACATAAACCCAGTCAGGTGCTTTGGCGATAAATTGCCCGTTGACTGTTGCACAAAGACCAAAGTTGGAAGCGATCAACATCTGGGGTTGAATGAATCCACTGATTTCTAGACTTTCACGCAAAGCACCAGCCAAAAGCGGCTGACCTGTATTCTCCACTGGTTCATCCTCTAGTTGAAAATCCTTGGGTAAGGCTTCCCAAGTGATGACCAGTTCTGTTGGTGATTTGGCTTGGCTGAGTTGGGTTGCCATAAACACAGCATGAATTTATTTACGATCTTATCGCTTCTAGGATGCCTATGGAGGCATTGAGGACTGGTATTACACAAACCAGTACTTCACTCAGCTAATAGGTAAGGTAAACCAGAATGTTGCCCCTGCATTCAATGCACTGTTGACACCAATTTCACCGCCGTGGGCATGAATGATTTGCTTACATAGATACAACCCTAATCCCAAACCTACAGAATTGCCGATACTTGCACCCCGAAAGTAAAGGTCAAAAAGCCGATCGCTTTGTTGTTTACTAATTCCTACGCCGTTATCACTGACAGTACAGTAAATCATGTCATCTTTACGGGTAGCATTGATTGTCAAAAGCAATCCAGGGGGATTATGTTTCAACGCATTGACAATTAAGTTAGAAAAAACTCGCCATAGTTGCGTAGGATCGGCATTCACCAAAGGCAAATCTGCGGATACCAGATTTGTCAGTTTGGCTTGATTTTGTGCTAGTAATGGCTCTAAATCAGCGATCGCAGCTTTGATAGCTGTCAGTAATTGTACTGATTCATGTTGCAAAACAACACCCTGCACCTCGCTAACATGAGTTTCCATCAACGAATTAATTAAGTTCAGTTGGCGATCGCTACTTTGAATCATCCGCTCTAAAATTGAGCGTGAAACGGGGATTGGGGATTGGGAAGAGGCAGAGGGGCGGAGTGCGGGGGGCAGAGGAGAGGTATTTTCCCCCTGCTCCCTGCCCCCTGCTCCCTGCTCCCTGCTCTCCACTCCCTGATTTAACAAATTCTTCAATACCATTAAAGTACCCAGCACTGGGTTGCGTAAGTCGTGGGAAACGGCATGGAAAAATACTCTTAGTTCTTCTTCAGTTTGCTTACGCTGCGTAATGTCTTCAATCAAACCTTCGTAGTAAAGCAGTTTTCCCTGTTCGTCACGCACTACGTAGGCTTTTTCTGAAATCCAGACAATACTCCCGTCTTGGCGATAAATTTGGGACTCAAATTCCGAAACACTGCCATACTTTTCCATCAAGCGCACAAATTCTGCCCGGCGGTTCGGATCGACGTACAATTGCTCAATATCAGTGAAATTTGCTGTCACTTCCTCCGGTAAGGAATAGCCATAAATTCTTGCTAAAGCAGGATTTGCTGTAATGTAACGTCCATTGGGAGTGCTTTGAAAAATGCCTTCAACGGCGTTTTCAAAAATGCTGCGATATTTAGCTTCTGCAATCTTGAGTTTCTGATAGGCAGATTCTAATTCTTGACGGGCGTAAAACTCAGAACATTGCAGGCGATCGTACAGATAAACACCCATGTCACATATAGTACAAAACCAAAAAATGTATAAAATGAACGTGACATTATATATTTCTGGATGTTCGGGCATTGGTGTTTTTAGCCCAAGTGCCGTATTCACACCAAAATAGTAAACCAGCACACTCAGTTGAGTTAGCAAGTGAAGAATCCAGGAGATGGGCATCAACACAGCTTGGCTCAAAAACAGCAGCGACCAACCGATGGTATCGGGTAGCGCAAAACCTCTAAGAGTTGCAAATAATTGCGATGCTAAACTAATTGACCAAGAAGACCCCAAAAATAATAAATCTGGATGACGACGACCTAACTTAGTTTTATGTAAAGCCAAGCAGATCAATATACTCAGCAGCATTGCAATATTGATTACAAGGCGTTGAGTTGTAAGTACTTCTGGTAGCTGTTGCAACTCCGCAATCGGAAAAAATAAGCTGTAAATATCTCGCAAAGTAAAAGAAAACAGACAAATCAGCGCCAGCCATAACCATAAACGTAATCTCTGCCACAAGAAACGGTTACGCCAAGCTTTGTAAAGAGTAGTGATTTGATCTGTTGTTGGTGCAGAAAAGGTTTTTCTCCACCAGCTTTGCACTGTTCTAAATGGAGTAGCCATTAGCATCCGAGCAACTTTGCCCATACCTTGAGGGTGTTTCCCTTACTCAACATTGCCATAATTAACACCCTCTCATTTTTTGGTGATTTATGGGTGAATTGTCGCAGATGAAGTTGCTAAAGGTAGTGTAAACCAAAAAGTTAATCCCCGCTTGCGGTTACTAATAACACCAATGTTGCCGCCATGCGCCTTAATAATTTTCCGACAAAGATACATTTTTAAGCCAATGCTTGTAGAGCAACAGTCTTGGGGATCGCGGACATGGAGATCGAAGAGGCGATCGCACTCTAGTTTACTCATTACTACACCGTCATCTTGAATCTGAGTGCGAATCATTCCCGCCTCAACGGTGGCACTGAGGGTAAGGTTTAATCCTGGTGGATTATTGTGCAAGCTATGTGTGATTAAATTTATCAAAACTTTTTGCAACTTAGTCCCATCTGCCATTACTAACGGTAAATCGGCAGGAACCAAGTTCTTCAGAGTCGCTTGATTTTGTGTCAGCATTGGTTCCAACTGGGCAAATGTTCCTCCCAGTATGGTGCTAAGTTGCACGGGTTCGTGTTTGATTTCAATACCCTGTTTTTCACAGGAATTAATTTCTAGCAATGAGTTAATCATTGTTAGTTGGCGATCGTTGCCTTGAACCATCCGCTCGATAATTGAGCGAGATATTGGGATTGGGGATTGGGGATTGGGGATTGAGGAAGGTGGGGTCCCCTCTGAGGATAAGGGGTAATGGGGATTGAGAAGAGACAAGGGAGAGACATCTTCAATAACTCGTCCTTGTGCCCTTTTTACCTGCTCCCCAGTCCCTAGCCCCCAGCCCCCAGCCCCTACTCCCTGATTTAACAAATTCTTTAATACCATCAAGTTACCCATTACCGAAGTTCGTAAATCGTGGGCAACAGTATGCAAAACAACATCTTTGACGCGATGCAAGTTTTCAACTTCTTGCATTTTCTGTTGCAATTGTGCTGTTCGTTCTTCTACTTGGTGTTCTAAATTAGTGTTAAGTTCTGCTAATTTTTGGTATATCTGGCTTTGGTGAATGGCGATCGCTACCTGTTCTGACATCTGCTGTAACAAATCAATTTCTATTGGCTGCCAATGACGTGAACCGGAGCATTGATTGGCAATTAAGGCCCCAAATAATTCGTCACCTAGCATAATTGGTATAGCCAGACTAGCTTTCGTTTGGAATTTCTCGCAGTGTGCTTTGACTTTCGGAGATATGGTTAGTTGCGTTATGTCTTCAACGACACGCACGAAATTATCTTTTAGTAAGTTTCGCAATTCTTGTAGATAAGCTTCGTCATTAGTAGACCAACCTGAGACTGATGGATACTTGGGATCTACTGATTCGGCAAGAGTTCTGATTCCCAAGTTGGCATTGTTTAAAGCAATAAAAACTCGATCTGCTTGCAAAAATTGCCTGACTTCCGTCACGGTGGTTTGCAGAATTTCTTCTAAGTTAAGGGAAGACCGAATTCGCACCAGGGTTTCTGCCAACAAGCGATCGCGTTGGGCACAAAGGCGTAATTGTGCTTCTACCTGTTTGCGTTCTGTAATGTCGTGATGCACTGCTAAAATGCAGGAAATGCCATTTAAATCAATGACTTCGGCTGAAAGCAGCGCTGTAATTATCTCGCCGGACTTTTGCCGAAATTCAATTTCCAAGTTCCGAGCCACTCCTGTAGTTTGCAACTCTTGTACTAAGTTTTGGCGATCGCGATCGTGTACCCAAAGATTTAACTCAAAAGCAGTTTTACCAATCGCCTCATCTCGTTCATAACCTGAGAGTTCCACAAAACTGTCGTTAACTTCGATGAAACGTCCTTCTTGGAGCGTGCTAATGGTAATTGAATCGGGGCTACAACTAAAAGCTTTGGCAAATTTTTGAGCAAGATTTTGTAAAGCGACTTCTCCTTGTTTCCGATCTGTGATATCTCGAACAATTGCTAAGACTTCATCTTGACCACTTACTACCAACCGCGCCTCATAATCTCTGATTCCCAAAGGCGTTGGTAGTTTATATTCACAAGTTTGTAAAGTTCCAGAATCTAAAGTTTTAGCAATGGCTACTTGGCTAATAGCTGCAACATCACTAGGCAATAACTCTTCCAAATGTTTGCCAACTATTTCTTCTCGCGAAAGAGTGACATTTGCTCCGTCATTTTTCAAATCTAGATACTCGCCATCACGGCTGATACGAAACATCAAATCAGGGATAGCATCTAAAATGGCTTGATAGCGCGCCTCACTCGCTTGCAATTTTTCTTGGGCTTGTTTTTGCTCTGTAATATCCATAACTAAGCCATTCCAAAGCAAATTGCCTGCTTCTTGTAGTATGGGTTGCGAAGTAACTTGAATCCATTTAAGTTTTCCACTAGGTGTAACGATCTGACCTTCCCAATACAAAGGTTTACCAGTGGTGCGACAAACAGTAATAGATTCTACAAAAGCTTGTATATCCTGTGGATGAATCAGTCTATATAGCACCTGATAGTCTGCCTGTATAGCTTCTGGTTCTAATTCATACAAATATTTACAACCAGAACTAATATAAGGGATAAATATAGAACCATCCTGCCGTTGCAGAATTTGAAAAATTATCCCCGGTAAATTGGCAGCAGTTGTTTCCAAGAGAGTGATCTTCTCTGGTGAAAAATCTGCTTTATGCGGTGATTTTACAGTTTCATCCACTCTTAGACCCTTTGATATATAAGCAATTGGCATAATATTCAAGGCAATCATAGCCATTGTGAAAGTTTTTTAGCTGTCGGCAAGATCACTAACAGCAAAAAAAAGTGGCTCTACTTTCAGAGTAGTTCTGGATGTTGCGATCGCATACACCCAATCGGGTGAACCATTTGTCAGGGTTAGAATCAGTTCAGTTGTAGTCGTTAGGCAAGTTGCTTTACATCTGTGGAAAACTTGTGGAAAAACTCTGATATTTTTCCACAAGGTAATTATACTTAATTAAGTTTAACCAGGAAAATACGAAGTTTTCCACAGTTTTTTCCACAATTTCAGTTAAATTTAATCAATTTTTATACGTTACTTAATATTCTTGACTAATTCTTGACTAATTCTTGAGCCATCTAGACAAATGATTCAGAGTGCGGGTTGTGGAAAACTTGATCTATTTTTATGATGGTTTTCGGGAACGGCTAGTGATATTGATGCGATCGCTCAGTTGGCGTAGGGTTTGTGCTAGAGTGCGATCGCTCTGGTGAAGTTGGGTAATTTTCTCACAACTGTAAATCACCGTTGTATGGTCTTTACCACCAAATTCCTCGCCAATTCTCGGCAAACTCAAGGATGTATGTTGACGCATTAAATACATCCCTATTTGACGCGCCCAGCTAATCTCTCTTCGGCGCGAGTTTCCTTTAAGGTCGTCTATTAAAACATCAAAATTATCCGCCACAACCTTTAAAATCGCTTCTGGGGTAGCTGCCATTTTTTCATTAGGCGGTTCTAAAACTGGTGTAATATTTTCTACCGTCATCGGTAAGCCCCAAATAGAAATATAAGCCACCGCCCGAATTAAAGCTCCTTCTAATTCTCGAATATTAGAAGTATAGTTAGAAGCAATATACTCAATCACATCGCGGGGAAGCAGAATATTTTCATCTTCAGCTTTTTTCTGCAAAATTGCCATTCTCGTTTCTAAATCCGGCTTTTGGATATCCGCGATTAACCCCATAGAAAACCGAGAACAAAGACGTTCTTGTAAACTAGGAATCTGGTTAGGAGGACGGTCAGAAGCAATGACAACTTGTTTTCCAGCCTCATGTAAAGTATTAAAAGTATAAAAAAATTCTTCTTGAGTGTATTCTTTTCCTTCTAAAAACTGAATATCATCAACTAATAAAAGATCCGCGGCTCGGTAATGCTCTCGGAAACTCTGCATACTATCCTTCCGAATCGCTGTAATTAAATCATTAGTAAACTGCTCAGTAGAAACATAAAATATTTTACAATCAGGACAAATTTCCCAGCGATAATGACCAATAGCCTGCATGAGATGAGTTTTGCCCAAACCGACGCCACCGCATAAAAACAAAGGATTGAACTCTTTCCCTGGAGATTCTGCAACTGCCAAAGAAGCTGCGTGAGCCATCCGATTGTTAGCACCAACTACAAATCTGGAAAAGACATATTTAGAGTTTAGTTCAGTAGTTTTATGATTGTGATTAGGAACAGCTTCAGAAATAGTATTGGGATTTGGTGATTCCCAAGAAACCTCTCGTTCACTAAAATGAGAAACTTCTTCACCTTGAGCAACAGTAATGTAAATTCCTACCGGATGACCGAGAATATCTTGTACTACATGAGCAATGGTATTGATGTAATACTTCTGCAACCAATTACGAGCAAATGGGTTAGGAGTGCGAATAACCAAGCAATTATTTTCTAATCGCTCCGCACTAGCAGTTTTAATCCAAGTTTCAAAGGTAGGTCGGGATAATTCAAGCTTTAGGCGCTCTAGTACCTGACTCCACAGACTTTCTATGGGAATTTCCATTATCCACCACGTCACAATAGAAGAGAAAGCATCAATTTAGCATTGAGACACGCTAGACCTAAAATAAGCTTTTAAGTTGTAATCATTTTGGGACATACCCAGTAGGCAAGATCCTAACACCCACTGACTGACAAGGGAGAAGCAACGACACATGAAGACAACAAACCATCACTCAGCGCCCAAAAAGATAAATACCAGGTCTTTACCCCACAGATGGGGGGTAAATAATATTCTGGGAATGCTCTCATCCGGGGTAGCAGTGGTGTTCCTGGGGAGCTGCTCTCTTCTACCTGCTAAGACAATTGAGGCTCAACAAAACCAGACTCAAGCCCAAAAGACAATAGAACCCAATTCGGCAATTGTCCCCCCGCCGATTTTCTCTTCATCTGGAGATCCTAATTTTATAGTGAAAGTAGTGCAACAAGTGGGGCCTGCGGTAGTTCGCATTGATTCTTCTCGAACAATTACTTCTCGCGTACCAGACGAATTTAACAACGATCCATTTTTCCGGCGGTTTTTTGGAGAGGGAACCCCACAGGCTAGACAACGTGTAGAGCGGGGTAGTGGCTCTGGATTTATTATTAATTCTTCAGGTCAAATTGTCACCAATTCTCATGTAGTAGATGGTGCTGATAGAGTGACTGTCACACTTAAAGATGGCCGGACTTTTGATGGTAAAGTTTTGGGTGAAGATCCGGTAACGGATGTGGCTACGATTAAAATTGATGCGAATAATCTGCCAACTTTATCTGTGGGTAACTCCGACGCTTTGCAACCAGGAGAGGCTGTAATTGCCATCGGTAATCCATTAGGCTTGAATAATACCGTCACTTCTGGGATTATTAGTGCTACAGGTCGTTCTAGTAGCGACATCGGCGCTAGTGATAAGCGGGTTGATTACATCCAAACGGATGCTGCGATTAACCCTGGTAATTCTGGTGGCCCATTGCTCAATGCTCGTGGTCAAGTGATTGCGATGAACACAGCGATTATTCGAGGCGCTCAAGGTTTGGGATTTGCTATCCCCATTAACACTGTGCAAAGAATTGCCCAAGAATTAATCGCTACAGGTAAGGTGGATCATCCTTATTTGGGTGTTCAGATGGTGACATTGACACCAGAAAATAAAGAAAGAATCAAAAACGTCGCAGGCGATCGCTTAAATCTTACAGCAGATGAGGGCGTTTTGCTGGTAGAGATTGTGCCGCGATCGCCTGCATCTATAGCCGGACTACGAGTTGGTGATGTAATCAAAAGCATTAACAGCCAGCCTGTAACTAAAATTGAAGAAGTACAAAAGCTAGTAGAAAAGAGCAAAATCGGTACTAAATTACCAATAGAAGTAGAACGCAATGGCAAAATTGTCCAAGTAGGAGTCCAACCTGCTGCTTTGCCCGTAAGACGTGAAGGATGATGTTAGTCATTAGTCATTAGTCATTCGTCATTAGCCCAATTCCCAATGCCCAATGACCATTAATTAAAGGAGTTTTATCATGACTGAATTAGCGCCAATAATTCAATTAGGGAATCCAACATTACGCCAAAAAGCTGCTTGGGTTGAGAATATTCAAGATGAGCAAATCCAAAAATTAATTGAAGACTTAATCGCCACCGTGGCCAAGGCTAACGGCGTGGGAATTGCTGCGCCTCAAGTAGCACAATCCTATCGTTTATTTATCGTGGCTTCCCGTCCTAATGCCAGGTATCCCCACGCCCCAGAAATGGAACCTACAGCCATGATTAATCCCAAAATCATTGCCCATTCAACTGAAGTTGTCAAAGATTGGGAAGGTTGTTTAAGTGTTCCTGGAATTAGGGGGTTAGTTCCTCGGTATAAATCTATTGAAATGGAATACACTGACTCTCAAGGCAATTTACAAAAACAAGAATTAACCGATTTTATCGCTCGGATTTTTCAACACGAGTACGATCATCTTGACGGGATCGTATTTGTAGATCGCCTAGAAAATACTCTCGATATGATTACTGAGCAGGAATATCAACAACGAGTAGTTAACAAATAAATGAGAGTGAGGACAATACGGTTAGGTTAAGGTTTTCTGATGAAAATTTTAGATTGCTAAAGATACTAGAAATCATCACAAAGACGCGATAAATCGCCGTCTCTACAATAACCAGTTTTTTGTAGAGACGGCGATTCATCGCGTTTCTGGCCTTAACCGAACAGTATTAGGTGTAGGAAGTGTTATGTTACAGCAGTTTTCATGTATTTAAAACTGGTATTACGAATTATTTAAATGTGTGATTCACAAACTCGCTCGTCTCGCCACAATTGATATAGCCGCGTTGCTGGCATTGTCATATATAAAACGTCACCATCACTGAGATTGGTTTCTAACAAATCCCAGCCATGAAGGGTTTGGTGATTAGTTTCTACGTACAAAGGTACACAGTCAGCAGACATGGCTACATCTTTCACCCACTGACCACAAAAGGCGTGTGAAGCTGTAATCACAGTGGCAAAAGCCACCCAAAGACTATCTGCTGTGATGCCATTGCCGAGGATGCGTCCCCCTAGTGCAGCAGCAGCAAAAGCTGGGGCTGCTAGTTCAGCCGGACTCAGTACGGCCTCGAAGCCAAATAGCTGTTGCGCTATGCCAGCAAAATCGGGATCGGCATAATGAACAATCACTGGAATGCTGGGTGTCAAACCTTTGGCTTTGAGGGCAATTTCTAGATTGGTAGCATCATTACTAGTCACAGCTAGCACTGCGGCGGCAGATTCTATATTGCTGGCTTTGAGTATTGTACGAAAGCTAGCATCGCCCTGAATCACGGGAATACCCAGTTCGCGGGCGGTGTTGATATATTTACTGTTGGAGTCGGGTTCAACTACTACAACTTCATGTCCGCTGGCGTGGAGTTGCTGGACAATTCTCACGCCAATGCCACTCAAGCCACAGACAATGTAGTGCGATCGCTGGGGAATTCGGGCTGCATCCCAAAATTGCTTAAAGCGGCTTCCTAAGACAAAATCGGTGAGCATGGCATACCAAATACCAATCACCACTGCTCCAACCAGCATCATCACAACAGTAAATAACTTAATACTGTTAGGAGCATTCTCTACTACTTTATCATTACCACCAGCTCCGGTAATCATGCCTACAGAAAAATATAGAGCATCAACAGGAGACAAACTCAACTCAGCCGACATATAGGTGAATGTAGCGATCGCAATCACCGCCAATAGTGCAATCGCACCCAGCACTACCGATCGCCCGTGTTCTTGAAACTGCCTAAAATTAGTCATAACTTTCAGCAGTTTTCTAATCAACGATCGCCGGGGAGAACGGATGCGGGGTTGAGTGCCTATAATTATGCGATCGCCTACTTGGATTTCTTGTCCAGAGATGACAGCTGACACCAAATCCATCTCGCCTTTGACTGGCAAATAATAAATTAGCATCCGCGATCGGTCTTCCCACAATTCACTCAGCTTTCGACCCTTCCAGAAGTGATTTTCATCAATGTATTCTTCGTGAATTGGCCAATTTTGCTGAAATAATTTGATTTGTCCGATCGCTCGGTTTCCCATTGCTGCAAAGGTGAATACGGGTGCTGCTAATCCGACAACACTCATACTCAAATGGTCTGGCAAACTTTGATCTAAGCGCTCTCCTAAATTTGTATTATAAAAACGGTTGATAATCCGAATCTGGGGATTCAGTACCCGCGCCTGCATCATAATAGACAAATTCAAAGCATCTTTAGATCCAGCGATTACTATAGTATGTGCCTGTTCAATTCCTGCTGCTGTTAGGGTAGAAGCTGCTTGTAAATCGCCAACAATCACATCTCCTGCCGTTTCGCCAGGGATAGATTGATGATGAATACCAACAACGAAGGCTCCCTGATGTCTCAGCAGACGAAAGGTTTTATATCCGGTACGTCCTAAGCCACAAACAATAATTCGGGGTTTCATGAAACGGCAGCATCTTTCTACAGGTAGGGCTGCATTTCTAGTTATTTACGAATATTGTTGCCTACTTTCTTAGAATATAACTGTAGCTGACAACACGATTGCTTGAAAAAGGGACTGGGGATTGGGGACTGGGGATTGGGGATTGGGAATTGGGAATTGGGGACTGGGATTATAAAGGTATAAAGATAAGAGCAAAAGGTTTTAATTTTTCTTTCTGTCTCCCTAAACAAAATTCAGAATTCAGAATTCAGAATTCAGAATTCTTCACTTATTGTTTTTATATCTTCCTTTTTTCTAATCACACTTTTGCATGAGATACCAAGTTGGCGGTAGCCTCCACAGTGACGATCCCACTTATGTTGTGCGTCAGTCAGACGAAAAGCTTTATACCAGTCTAAAAGGTGGTGATTTTTGCTATGTCTTTAACTCTCGCCAAATGGGTAAGTCATCGCTACTACAGCGAATAAGTCGTCGTCTCAAGTCAGAAGGCTATAAATGTGTTTACCTAGATGTAACTCAATTGGGTAGTGAGGATACCACATCAGCACAATGGTATAAAGGAATCATTGTTAGCATGTTCTACGGGTTAAATCTGGCGGAACACGTCAACTTTAAGCAATGGTGGGATATACAAGTAGGTCTTTCTCCTGTACAAAAACTACACCAGTTTGTTGAAGAAGTTTTGCTGCCAAATGTCAAGAGCGATTTTGAAACAGACGGCAAAGCCAAAGGCATTTTCATTTTCATTGATGAAATTGATAGTTTGCTGAGTTTGAATTTTCCGGTCAATGACTTTTTTGCCTGGATTCGTCATTGCTACAATCAGCAAGCACACGACCCAAATTTTCAACGCCTGGGATTTGCATTGTTTGGAGTAGCTAGTCCATCTGACCTAATTGCTGACAAACGCCGGACACCTTTTAATATTGGGACGGCTATAGAGTTATACGGCTTTCGATTGCCTGAAGCTAGCCCATTGCTAAATGGGTTAAAGGAGGCAATCAGTCAACCAGAAGTGGTGCTGCAAGAGGTGATTTACTGGACAGGGGGACAACCGTTTCTCACTCAAAAACTCTGCCAGTTGGTTCTCCAAACTGCCTCAAACTCATCAGATCGGAAAATTGTTTTATCGCCAAAAACTGAGGCGTATTGGGTAGAAGAATTGGTGCGATCGCACATTATTCAACACTGGGAATCACAAGATGAACCCGAACACCTCCGCACTATTCGCGATCGCTTACTTTTCAACCAACAACAAGCCGGACGATTGTTGAGTCTTTATCAACAGGTATTGCAAGCAGAGGAAATCGAGGACAAGGGGACGCCGGGATGGGGAGATGCAAAAAATAAAGACACTAACGACTCCTTACATCCTCTACCTCCAATATCCCCCGTGCCTATTGATGATAGTCGAGAACAAACGGAGCTTTTACTATCGGGATTGGTTGAGAAATACAATGGCTATCTCAGAATTAAAAATCCGATCTACCGCAGTATTTTTAATTCCGAATGGGTGTTAAGACAGTTGGACAATCTGCGTCCTTATTCACAGCCATTCAATGCTTGGGTAGCATCAGATTTTCAAGATGAGTCACGCCTGCTAAGGGGAAATGCCTTACAAGAGGTATTGGATTGGACTCAGCGTAAAAGTCTCAGCGATTTAGACTATCGATTTTTAGCAGCTAGCCAGGAATTGGAACGTCGAGAATTCCAACAAAAATTAGAAGTAGAACGGCTGAAAGAAACCGAGGCGAGATTGGCAAGTGAACAAAAAAGCGCCCGCCATCAGCAACGACTACTAATAGGGGTAAGTATAGCTCTAGTAGCAGCTATTATCCTGGGGATCGCAACCCTCTATGCCGATCGACAAGCATCATTGAGTGAGGTACGGGCGATCGCAGCTGCCTCCAATGGTAGTTTTAATTCTAATCAACGCTTAGATGCACTGGTACAAGCAATCCAAGCTAGACGGAAATTTCAACAGCTCGATCTGCAAAATTTTGCAGATGCCAATGCTCTGGATCTCCAAACCGACAAAGTGTTACAACAAGCTGTCTACGGTGCTGATGAATTCAACCACCTGTCAGGGCATCAAGGGATTGTCTTAGGGGTTGATTTTAGCCCCGATGGTCAGTGGATTGTCTCATCTAGCATCGATCGCACAGTCAAGCTGTGGAAGCGGGATGGAACACTAGTAAAAACATTACCACATACTGCAACCATCCAAAGTGTCCGTTTTAGCCCAGACAGCCAGCTGATAGTGGCTGCCGGTATTGATGGCGCTATCCGTCTTTGGACGATTGATGGTAAATTATTAACTATTCTCAAAGGGCATAAATCTGCGGTGTGGCGAGTTGCTTTTAGCCCAGATGGAAAAACTATCGCTTCTGCCAGTGGCGATTTTAGCGTTAAGCTTTGGCAACTAGATGGCACTTTAATTAGAACTATTAAACATGAACGTGGTGTATGGGGAATTGCTTTTAGCCTCGATGGTCAAACCCTCGCTTCTAGTATGGTAGGCGGCACGAATCAGCTGTGGCGATTGGATGGAACACTAATCAAAACATTCACAGCCGGAAAGGCAACTGTTTGGAGTGTAGCTTTTAGCCCTGATGGACAAACTTTAGTATCTGGCGGTGCAGATAAGATGGTGCGATTGTGGAATCGAGAAGGCACTCTCCTGAGAACTTTTAAAGGACACAACGCTGAAATATTTAGTGTAGCCTTTAGCCCTGATGGACAGACCATTGCTTCTGGTGGCGCTGATAAAACCGTGAGACTCTGGCGGGTAGATGGTACTCTATTAAGAACTTTGCAGGGGCATACCGCAAATGTTCAAACCGTCGCCTTCAGTCCTGACGGAGAAACCGTCGCCTCTGCCAGTCACGATAACACTGTCAAACTCTGGAGAGTCCACTCACCCTTAGTTAAGCTACTCAATGGTCATCAAGAAATGGTCTGGCGGGTGGCATTTAGCCCTGATGGGCAACGCCTAGCCTCTGTTGCTGGCAAAGAAGTCAAACTCTGGAAACGCGATGGTTCTTTAGCTAAAACTATTGTTGAAGACGATTCCCGAATGCTTAGTCTCGCCTTTAGCCCCGATGGTCGGACTTTAGCGATCGTTGGTTCTAAGGGTGTTGTGAGACTATGGGAACTAGACCGCAATCAGCGAACCATTTTGAAGGGGCCAGGTATCGGTCTTTTAGGGGTTAGCTATAGTCCAGATGGTAATCGGCTAGTGACTGTGGGTTTTGATTACAAACTGAGACTCTGGCAACGCGATTCTAATGGAGAGTTCCAATTGCACCAAGATATCCAGGCGCATACAGGCCGAATTTGGGACATTGTTTATAGTCAAGATGGGCAGTTTATCGCCTCTGCCAGTGCTGATGGCACTGTTAAACTTTGGACTTCAGAAAATCGCGAACGCCTCTTAGAGAAACCCAATCGCATCTTAGAAGGGCACAAGAGTGAAGTTTTTGGAGTTGCCATTAGCCCCAATAATCAATTTATTGCCTCCGCTGGTGGAGATGGTTGTCTGCGACTTTGGAAACGCGATGGCACTCTTGTGAGAATTTTTGATGGTAAAAGTATTGGTTTAACGAGAGTAGCATTTAGTCCAGATGGTAAAATGTTGGCGGCGGCAGGTTTTGACAATACGATCAAAATCTGGAAGATCGATGGTAGTTTGCTTGTCACCCTGAATGGACATACTTCTAATGTGAGCAGTGTTGCCTTTAGCCCCGATGGCAAAACCCTCGCCTCTGGTGGAGATGACCAACTTGTGATTTTATGGGATCTACAACAAATTTTCCATCTCAACTTGCTGAAATATAGTTGTGAGTGGGTTCAAGATTATTTAAAAACTAATATGACAGTGGAAAAGAGCGATCGCTCTCTTTGCAATCACTAACAAAACTTCCACAAAAATTTTAACTAATTTATGGAAAACACTGTAGGGGTAATTCATAAATTACCCCTACAGGTGGGATAAAGCATTGTACAATGCCAAACAAGAGGGGGGCGATCGCTATTATAATGAGTGAAATATTCTTTATGGTAATACCTTCATCTTCGGCATTACTACACCAGCAACAATTTTAGCGCCGTTTCTTCTAAGATTATTTCTAGAGCTTTTTTAGCACTAGCTGTCTTAATAAAATTTTGTTCTCTATCTGTAAGATAATAACTAATTAATTTAAATTCACTCAGACAATCTTCTATAAATAAAATGGTAGCAATCCAGATAATACTCAACCTCAAATCTCCAAAATCATAGGTTATTTAAGTAGAGTTGCTTTTTATCACAGGAAATTAAACAATATGTTGAAAAATTACTTTTAGTAAATCTCCTTGTGTAAAAGGCTTAGTTAAATAGCCTGATGCTCTGACCATCTTAGCTTTAGCTCTATCTATAAATCCTACTTTTTCTGACACCAGAATCACAGGTGTATTCTTAAAGTGCGAGTGTTTACGCAGTAAAGAACAGAGTTCATATCCGTCTAAATTAGGCATCGAAATATCCAACAAAATTATATCGGGTTTTATACGGACAATCTGCATTAAAGCTTTTAACGAATCGGTAACTCCCATAACAGAAAATGTTTGCTCATCTAAATAACTTTTAATAGCATTCATGACTGTAGGATTGTCATCAATACAAAAGATTGTGTAGATTTTTTTGTCAGCAGGCGGTTGAATAATTTGCTGACCCCTGTATTCATTACTCCTAATAGAGTAGGCTGCTGGTTTATAGCTGTTTATTTCAGGCAATTTTGGTGTAGTTTTGGCTTTAGATTGTAGCTCATTTATTTGGAAAAATTGTGAGGGATGCGATTGAGAACTTGGTGATGTTTGACGATAAGCTACTTCTCTACGAGAGTCTTGGTCAAAGCTTTGGGGTGTTAGACATTGTTCAACTAGTAAGCGGAGATTTAGATGACAAAACTTTGGCATATCATCCAGAAAGCTTTCAGGAATAAATTCATAACTCCCCTCCTCTAAGTTCAGAAATGACTCCAGAACTTCTAGCGCCAATTGCTCTATCAGCATTGCTGCTTGAGCAGGACTGATATATTTCTGATTGACTAACCAACAAATAGCTAAATAATCTGGATTCGGTATTGCCTGATTTTCAATACCAGTTTCAAATATCGCCCGCAATTGGTCTTTGATTCCGTGAGGGAGAGTAGAAATTTCCTGACTCAAGCACTGCAAATTTCTGTAAAGCGGCTCAAACATTTTCTCTGAGTAGCAAGCATAAATTAGTTTACCCTCATCTACATATATTGACCAAGAGCCTGATGTACTAAACACCTGCAAACAACCAGTAACCGACTTACCAGTGATTTTTTTTAACAACGGTAGGGGCTGAAGCTTTTGGAAAAATCTGTATCTACTAATCGGAAGTGTCTTCATTGGAATTGCTTTGGAATAAAATTAATATTTGCAGGCGAAATTAGTGAATAACCTTTTCGGAATTCACTGCGACTTTGTTAGAAGCACTATCAGATAAATATAGTGGTCACATTAGAGTTAGTACAGAGATTCCACACCCCCCAACTCTTAATTTACCAATCTCTGTTAAGCTATAATCCGCGAGTTACAACTAAACCAATTTATGCTACTGACCAATAGCAAAATTGCCCGACTAGTTGCCAGGATATAGTATTTCAAAAATTAGATTGGTTTTCTGTATCTTTAGCTAATCTAGCCAATCTAACAGTAACTCAAGTGCCACCTATACACAATTGGCTCTCGCCCATCAGTCACAAAAGCATCATTGCTATCCGTATTTTGCAGCCTAAAATTACAGATACTTTAGTTCTCTTGCAAAATTTCTTTTGCTCACAATACTAAAATCTAAAGTAACCCAAATCTACTGTCATATAGACGTAAATGTTACTAAATCAAGGCTTTTAGGCATTCAGTCCGCACTGATGAACTATGTTTTTGCAGTCGTGACGAAAGTGGTAGGGTACTTTTTTAAGAAGTTTATTCTTGAGGGAAACTCCTTCTAGAGAAAAAGTATGATTAAAAACTAAGCATTCAAAAAACTCAATATCTTACTTAGGTTGGTGATTGTAGAGCAACTCTTAATGTTGGGATTGGGCAAAATTATCGCACAACAAGAATGGTAAACCTCCGGCCAAGGATGAGTTAGCTGATAATTGTCGCCATGATGGTGTGTAGTGAGATGCACAGGCAGACAAATCAGCAGAAGGGAATCTCTTCATAAGTACTGCAAACGGGTTCTAATGTTGTGTGGGGCTGGGGCTAAATAGTCACCTGCACAATTTAGAGTGACAAATTCAAGAATTTACAGCGAAATTCTTCATTGGTAGTAAATACCTGCAAAATAGCTGTTTTCAACTAGATGGTAGATAACAAGCAAAGTACTCACTAAAATTCAGGTTACTATAATTTTCAAAAAAAGTTAGCAGAAATATATAAACTTCATGATAAATCGGTAAAGCAAACATGAAAACTAATTAATAGCATCTTCCAGAAAATTGTCATAAATATTTATTTGTTCGGATGTTCGGAAAGGTTGAAAATGTACAGTGAAAGATAATTATATAAGAGTCCGATTTGTTTTTTGAAATACACGTAGCGTATGAAAACTTAAAATAGTGCATTAGACGTAGGTTGGGTGGAGCGGAGCGCAACCCAACATATAGGACTCATATCTGATTTTTGAACAAGATTTCAGATAAAACCCTTATAAAACAGGCTTTTCAGTCTCAGTATATTTCAAAAACCAAATATGAGTCCTTCCTATATCAGGATGTTGGGTTACGCAAAGCCTCCACCCAACCTACAATTTTTTTATTGAAAATGTACAGTAAATGATAATTATAAATGCTTATTTAATTACACAATTACTCTAAATATTTTTGTTTTTCTACTTAAGATATATGTAGCAAAAAGACGCAAATAAATGATTTGCGTCTTTGGCGTGAGATTTATAATTAGACATTCTCACTGTTATATTTCTCCATCGACTTAAACTTTTTCCCGCCAACACCAGGTTAAAAGCGTACCAGATGCTACCAGCTTAACTACTTCCAGTAGCCAATAACTGCCGTGCAGTAAATTCATTGTCGATGGAATAGCAGCAGCAGCTTCAAATAGGTTGAGTTGAACTCCTATGGCGCACATCTGCGGAGTTAAGAAATAGGTGTCAAGCATAGCTATAGTTAGCAACAGCCCAGATAAAACAATACTGCCAATACGCCAGTGATATTGAGTTTTTCTTAAAGCTAGTGCCCCAGTCAATACGATCGCAGCAGATAATAACTCCATCCGATTGAAGTTCCAAAAAATCGTATAGCCTGCTGTCGTAAAACCAGCTTGGCTCATCATTCCAGAAAGATAAAGGCTAGGCATAATTACCCAGTCTAAGACTAGACTTGCACTGAGCCAAAAGCCCAAAGTCAATATGATTGCGGTTTGCCAAATTGGTCGTTTGAATTCAAGGTTAGAAATAGCAGTCATAAAATAATTGCGTGTGTTGTATTTCTTTAGTTTCTAACTTTACTCGCAGTTTGACAAGAAATATCAACTAACCTTTACAAAGCGATCGCTACTTAATTATGAACTCAATCCCAAGATTTTTTAAACTTAGTTGAGAAATATTAAGATTTTATAAAAAGTAATTTAAATAGATTTTGTCTGTTAGAAATACTCAATTTTTTATATCACAAGTAACTAAGCGATCGCACTCGCAAATTCCCACATCTAGTACGACAGTAAAATTGTCTATTTTAAACGCAGACATGATATAAAAACAGTGTGTTTCATTATGTCTGAGAGTGCGCCACCTGCGATCGCATATCCTGGTAGTAGTTTTCTATTTATGGCAATTAGTCGCAATCTTCTACCCGCGAACCATACCCGCAAAAGATAAAACAGGAGTCAACCCCTTCTCTGCGAGACGCTACGCGAACGCAGAATCCAAAATTACAATCCCCATAAATAAATTTAGGGGCTTGAAACTGACTCCTGAATTCTTTCTATAGAATATCTTGCTGTATAAAGTATCTATCTTTAGACAGATTATTTGCAGATGTCTGCTTATTCAGTACACTTCGCACGGTGGATTGACTTAAATATATTTACAGATGTTATGATTTGTATTATTGTAATGTTATGATTTGTGTTGTACTTTTCAGTTACCAAGTAGTAAATTGTTGCTATTGGTAACTGAAAAGGGTTAATTTAGCGATAATAAGGCAATTAAAGCAAACTGAGAACCCTCTAACAGACAGAACCATTCCTTAGAAAAGTTAAATTTTTGTTACAAAAGCCTTAGATATATCTAAACTCTGAATTTTCAGGAGTTACTGAGGTAGGGAGATAAATCACTGAGTATTAAATTAACTCAAACAAAAAGTTATTATACTTATGCTCCAAATGAAATGCAGTGAGTCATCTGTGTTTTTAGCCATTTTCTGGTTTAAGACTAATGCAAAAACACAGCGAGATTGGGATTAATCATGTTTGTGATATCAAATGTCAGTCTAGAGATAGACAATTATAAATAAGATGAGTAGTTTACTGAGATATGAGTTTTGTAAAATCTAACGATCGGAAAATTGCTAGAGACAAATATATTGGAGTTAATAGAAATTTAGTGAGCTTCCTAAAAGTCTACTGTTATTCCGAAACAAATAGAGTGTAAAAGATTTAGTAATATAAGGCTTTAGATTAGTGCTAAAAAACAGCGAACTAACAATTAATCAGGGTTCTAACCTCAAATTGAAACTTGGAGAACAACGATATCATCAGTTGTCTAGGCTAGAATTTTTGCGGAATCGGACAGTTGGAAAGCCACTATATTTAAATATAGTGGAATAAATCTGAATTCAGATTAATTTCCCCAATTTAAAGTCAATAACCCACAGAAAAAGCAGGCAATTACTATGCAATATATTGCTAGGGGGCTAATTGACTTGTTTTTGGTTATCCCGTATTAAAGGTTAACCAATTTACAGAATTTACTCAAATGAATGGTGTTGTTTAAAAACATTACCAGTCAGTCATAGAAGCTAGCTTTTTATTGAAAGCTAATTTTTTCCTGTCTTTTATCTGAAAAGGTAAAAATCATAGTTGCTTGCTGGCAGACATTAGGGTAAATCGCAATTATTACCGAAATCTCGCAATTTTTTAATTGGAATAAGGGCAACACAATGAATAAGGTTCAAGCATCATTTGAAGCTACGGAAGCTGCGTTTCACGTGCAAGGTTACGAAAAAATCGATTTTAGTCTTGTCTATGTGAACGGTGCGTTTGATATTGAAAACAGAGAAATTGCAGATAGCTACGCAAAATTTGGTCGCTGTCTGACTGTAATTGATGCCAATGTTCATGAGCTTTATGGCGATCAGATCAGGTCATATTTTAGACACTATGACATTGAACTGACGGTATTTCCGATCATCATTACAGAGCCAGCTAAAACCCTGGCAAGCTTTGAAAAAATCGTTGATGCTTTTTCGGACTTCGGCTTAGTTCGTAAAGAACCAGTCTTAGTTGTCGGTGGTGGTCTAGTTACTGATGTGGCTGGGTTTGCTTGCGCTTCCTACCGTCGCAAGAGCAACTATATTCGCATCCCTACCACGTTGATTGGTTTAATCGATGCAGGTGTGGCGATTAAGGTAGCAGTTAATCATCGCAAGTTGAAAAATCGCTTGGGAGCATATCATGCACCTTTGAAAGTGATCCTGGATTTCTCATTCTTGAAAACCTTGCCAACGGCTCAAGTTCGCAATGGGATGGCAGAGTTGGTGAAAATTGCGGTAGTTTCTAACTCCGAAGTCTTTGAACTGCTATACGAATATGGCGAAGAACTGCTGTCTACCCACTTTGGACACGTGAATGCGACACCAGAAATTAAAGAGATTGCCCATAAAGTCAACTACGAGGCAATCAAAACCATGTTGGAGTTAGAAACTCCTAACTTGCATGAAATAGACCTCGATCGCGTCATCGCCTACGGTCACACTTGGAGTCCTACCCTAGAATTAGCACCTCAGATACCCCTATATCATGGTCATGCGGTCAATATAGATATGGCTTTGTCTGCAACCATTGCAGCACAACGGGGCTATATCACCACAGGAGAGCGCGATCGCATCCTAGACTTGATGAGTCGTATCGGTTTATCACTCGATCATCCTCTACTAGATGGAGATTTGCTCTGGGATGCTACCCAGTCTATAAGCTTGACACGAGATGGTAAACAACGTGCAGCTATGCCTTCTCCGATTGGTGAGTGCTTCTTTGCCAACGATTTGACTCGTGAAGAACTTGATGCAGCCCTAGCTGAACACAAACGTCTTTGTGCTAAATACCCTCGTGGCGGAGAAGGTGTTGACGCATACATCGAAAGTCAAAAAGGCAAGCTAGTGGGGGTGTGAAGATATGACCAGTGTTTTAGGACGAGAAACAGCTAGACCGATAACGCCACATAGCATTTTAGTAGCCCAGCTACAGCAAACCCTCAAATTAGCAGAAGAGAACAACATTCCCGTAGAGATATTAGATTCTTTGCGGCAGGGAGTTCAATTAGCGGCGGGTTTAGATCCCTACTTAGATGATTACACCACGCCCGAATCGAGCGCATTGACAGCATTGGCGCAGAAAACTAGCAAAGAAGACTGGAGCAAACGCTTCAGCGATGGGGAAACAGTGCGTCAACTAGAGCAGGAAATGCTCTCAGGACATCTGGAAGGACAGACATTGAAAATGTTTGTCCATATCACCAAGGCAAAGCGCATTCTAGAAGTAGGAATGTTCACAGGGTATTCAGCTTTAGCAATGGCAGAAGCATTACCAAGTGATGGGCAACTGATCGGTTGCGAAGTAGATACCTACGTTGCTGAATTTGCTCAAGCTTGCTTTAGTGAGTCTCCCCACGGCGACAAAATTGTTGTGGAAGTAGCACCTGCCTTAGAGACACTCCACAAGCTAGCTGCCAGAAATGAAGTATTCGATCTAATCTTCATTGATGCGGATAAAAAAGAGTATGTAGATTACTTCCAGACCATTTTGGATAGTAACTTACTGACTCCCGACGGGTTCATTTGTGTGGATAACACATTGTTGCAGGGACAAGTTTACCTACCACCCGAACAACGTACTGTTAATGGTGAAGCGATCGCTCAGTTCAATCGTGTTGTCGCCGCCGATCCTCGTGTAGAGCAAGTTCTCTTACCCATCCGAGATGGTATAACCCTGATTAGACGCGTTGTGTAATCTACAAATGAGCAGAGAAGTTTAGACTTCAAAGGGATGAAGAAGATAAGAAGGAATAATTTCCGCTTACTTCCTCATCTCTTCTCAAGAAATTTTTGCGATCGTAGTAGGGAACTCCAAGAAATAAATTATTCCACTTTGTGGGGTGGGCATCTTGCCCGCCCAGTCTGTATGGCGGGCGAGACGCCCACCCCACAAGAACCCCACAAGAGTTAATTGAATATTTTTTTATTTGGAAGTCCTTTGTATAAAAATACAACGGTACTTAGGAAGATGAATCATGCCAGTACTTCGTATCCTTCATTTAGTTGGATCTGCATACAATGATTTTTACTGTCAGTTGTCACGCAATTACGCCCAAAGCTGTCTGGTAGCTACAGCAAATCCATCGCTCTATGACTTTCTGATTGCATACATCACACTTGATGGTCAATGGCGATTTCCTTCCTCTCTCAGTCCAGAAGATATTGCTGCCGCTAAACCGATGCCTCTATCAGATGCCATACAGTTTATAACAGCGCAAAACATTGACCTGATGTTGCCACAAATGTTTTGTCTCCCTGGAATGACTGACTACCGGGCATTATTCGACTTGCTTAAGATCCCTTATATAGGCAATACTCCAGATGTGATGGCAATCACGGCTCACAAAGCCAGAACTAAAGCAATTGTCGCAGCAGCAGGGGTGAAAGTACCTCGTGGAGAATTGCTCCGCCAAGGAGACGTTCCGACAATTACACCTCCAGTAGTCATCAAACCCGCAAATGCCGACAACTCTTTGGGAGTGTCCTTAGTCAAAGAAAAGAGTGAGTATGACGCTGCCTTGAAGAAAGCATTTGAATTTGCTTCGGAGGTGATTGTAGAAACATTCATTGAAGCCGGTCGAGAAGTCAGATGCGGCGCCATTGTCAAAGATGGGGAGCTAATTGGTTTACCCCTTGAAGAGTATCAAATAGACCCGCAAACCAGACCCATCCGCAGCTATACTGACAAATTCAAAATACCAATCGAGGGCGACTTAGCTTCAACTGCTAAAAATTATGTTCCAGGTTGGATTGTAGATATTAATGACCCGATTACCCAAAAGGTTCAGCAAGAAGTTAAGAAGTGTCATTTGGCTTTGGGCTGTCGCCATTATAGTTTATTTGACTTTCGGATCGACCCACAGGGACAACCTTGGTTTTTAGAAGCTGGATTATTTTGTATTTTTGACCACAACGCGGTGATTGCCTGTACGGCGAACGCAGCGGGAATTCCTTTAAATGAGTTATTTACAACGGCAATCAATGAAGCGTTGAGTATAATCTAATGTCACAATTACAACTATGAGGGAGAAGATTTTTGCAATATTCCAAAACTTGGGTACTCTTGCATTACTGGCGATCGCATTTCCCTTTAACTGCATCGTCGTACTAGCATTGCTACTGTGGAATTTTTTCAGCCGATCGAATGCTAATCTTGTGGTTTTGAACGAGAATCCTAAAAATATCTTGATCGGTGGCGGTAAAATGACCAAAACCCTTCAGCTGGCGCGATCGTTTCACGCTGCTGGGCATCGAGTCATTTTATTCGATCTCGAAAAATACTGGTTCAGTGGTTATCGATTTTCTAACTCTGTGGCTGGCTTTTACACGGTTCCTGACTCATACGAAGACAAAGATGGCTATACTCAAGCCGTGCGTGCGATCGCTAAAAAGGAAAACATAGACTTTTTTGTGCCGGTAGGTATTTTTGCTGCCAGCTACTTTGACTCGGAGCGCAAGCCAGTGTTATCAGGCTATTGTGAGAATTTCCACTTCGATGCTGATACAATGAGTATGCTCGATAACAAGTTTACCTTTGCGGAAATTGCCCGCTCACTGTCGCTATCTGTTGCAAAAACCTTCTTAATTACAGATTCCGAACAAGTTCTTAAATTCGACTTTACCAACGAAAAGCGCAAGTACATTCTCAAAAGTATTGTCTATGACTCTGTTTTACGCTTGGATCTAACTAAGCTACCAATGGATTCTCAAGGGAAAATGGCGCTTCATGTCAAAAGTAAGCCAATTAGTAAAGATAAGCCTTGGGTATTGCAAGAGTTTATTCCTGGAACAGAATACTGTACTCACAGCACAGTGAGAAATGGTGAATTAACGGTACACTGCTGCTGCAAATCATCTGCTTTTCAAGTCAATTACGAAAACGTCGATCGCCCAGAAATTAAAGAATGGGTGAGTCATTTTGTCAAAGAACTACAACTGACTGGACAAATTTCTTTTGACTTCATTCAGGCGGAAGATGGAACGGTTTATGCGATCGAGTGCAACGCCCGTACTCACTCTGCAATTACAATGTATTATAACCATCCAGGTTTAGCGGCTGCCTATCTTAGTAAAGAGCCTCCATCTGAACCTCTGCAACCTCGGAGTGATAGTAAGCCTATTTATTGGCTTTATCACGAACTTTGGCGACTTAATGAAATTAGATCGTTAAATCAGTTGCAAAAGTGGTTTAAAAATATTTGGCAAGGAAAGGATGCAATCTTTGAAGTCAACGACCCACTACCGTTTTTAATGGTACATCACTGGTACATTCCTTTACTATTACTCGATAGTTTGCGCTCCTTAAGAACTTGGGTGAGGATTGATTTTTGCATCGGCAAACTCATACAGTTTGGAGAAGACGTAAAATATAAAGCCTCTATCTCTGCAACCCCTGAGTGATACAGCAGTATGAGGTACAAAGTCACTGCTTTTGAGGCAGAAGGCAGAAGAATAATTTGATTTGTGAATTCTTTGTTCTGTACCTCATTTAGTTGCAAACTGCTGTAATAAGCCTATTTATTGGCTTGCTCACGAACTTTGGAGATTTAATGAATTAAATCCTTAAAAAGGAAGCAAGAGCAGGATCGCATCTCCTTGTCTCTTTAACTTCTTCCTATGCACCAGCCACGGATTCCACTATCATGTCAAAATTCTAACTATGAGAAAGCATATTTTTGTAGTGTTCCAAAACTTGGGCACTCTTGTATTACTGGCACTGGCATTTCCCTTAAACTGCATTGTTGTCTTAACATCGCTACTATGGAACTTTGTTAAGCAACCATTCGGTAAGTCAATTGTTGTCAACCCCAATTCCAAAAATATCTTGATTGCTGGCGCGAGAATGACTAAAACTCTTCAGCTAGCGCGTTCATTTCATGCTGCTGGGCATCGGGTTATTATAATTGACATTGAGAAATTCTGGTCAAGTGGTAATAAATATTCCAACTCTGTTGCAGGTTTTTATACCGTTCCCGATCCCAGCAAAGACTTAGAAGGCTACGTTGAAAGCCTACACGCGATCGCCAAAACAGAAAAGATCGACTTTTTTATCCCGGTAGCCATTTTTTCCGTCATTCACTACGATCGAGGCCAGCCACCATTACCAGATTTTTGTGAATTTTTCCACTTCGATGCTGATGTCACAAAGCTCCTGGATGATAAGTTTGCCTTTTCTGAAACAGCGCGATCGTTCGGTTTATCTGTCCCCAAATCCTTCAAGATTACCGATCCCGAACAAGTCCTCAACTTCGACTTTTCTCAGGAGAAGCGCAAATACATTCTTAAAAGCATCCCCTACGATCAAATACGTCGCTTGAATCTCACCAAGCTACCTTGCGATACCCCGTCAGAAACCGCAGCATTTGTCAATAGTCTGCCCATTAGCGAGAAAAACCCCTGGATTATGCAGGAATTTATCCCTGGAAAGGAATACTGCACTCACACTACCGCGCGAGATGGAGAGTCGAGAATGTACTGCTGCTGTGAGTCATCCGCCTTTCAAGTCAACTACGAAAACGTCGAGCAGCTAGAAATTATGCAATGGGCGAGTCATTTTACCAAAGAATTGGGAAAAACCGGACAACTTTCCTTTGACTTCATCGAGGCAGAAGACGGAACTGTTTACGCGATTGAGTGTAACCCCCGGACTCACTCCGCCATTACTATGTTTTACAATCATCCAGGAGTAGCGGATGCCTATCTTGGTAAAGAACCTCTGGCTGAATCTTTGCAACCTCTTGCTGATAGTAAGCCAACCTATTGGCTGTATCACGAAGTTTGGCGACTAAATGAGATTAGATCGTTTAAGCAACTGCAAACCTGGGTAAGAAACATCAGACGGGGGAAAGAAGCAGTGTTTGAAGTGAGCGATCCCTTACCCTTCCTGATAGTACATCACTGGCAGATTCCCTTACTCATTCTCGACAACTTACGAAGACTCAAAGGTTGGATAAGAATAGATTTTAATATGGGCGAGCTTATAGAGTGATAAGCTAATCAGCATTAAAGTTGCATAATCAGGGCGGGCAAGATGCCCACCCCACAAGACATTGAGAAAATTTTAATATGCAAATTAAATGTGTTTTAGCTTAAATAGGAGGAAAAGCCCCCTTTTTTAAGGGGAGTTGGGGGAGCTCCGAAAGCCAAATATACTAACCGAACCGTATTGACATTAGAGCGGGCTTTCTTAATTTTGAATTGTGAATTGGTATTATTTTTCCTGAAATGTCCAGACTCCTTCATCCCAATCTGATTCTGTTGGGGGTGATTGTAACCAATGTTGACAACGCAATAAGTGCAACATTGCAGCTTTGTCCTGGCTATCGGCTGCCAAAACATTAGCAAACTCCGCTCTAGCACGAGAAAACTGCCGCTTGAGGTAATACTCACGTCCTTTATGATAATGCTCAATTACTTGCAATTTTTCGCTTTCAATTGGATTGGAACGCAAACCCAATAATTCATATATGGCTACTGGTTCGTTTCTACCTTTAACACGAATGTAATCTAGTTCTCTTGCCCAAATTTGATCTTGGCATGGTTGAAAAGTATTATGGCTAATAATAATATCGCAACCATACTGCTTACTAACACTTTCTAAGCGGGAGCCAAGATTAACGCCATCACCAATAGCGGTAAATTCCATCCGCTTACTAGAGCCGATATTTCCACTAATCACGGTATCGGAGTTGATGCCAATGCCGATTTTAATTTTGGGCTTATCATCTGTATGGCGACGTTGATTAAATTCGTG
Source organism: Nostoc sp. (assembly GCF_036916655.1). Taxonomy (GTDB): domain Bacteria; phylum Cyanobacteriota; class Cyanobacteriia; order Cyanobacteriales; family Nostocaceae; genus Nostoc. The sequence goes on along the minus strand of NZ_JBALFY010000022.1, from coordinate 32,704 downwards.
CAGGCGAACGCGCATTTCTAAAGATGTTTGCACTGCCATCCATGCGTGTTCTTCTAATGGTAGAGGAGAACCAAAGACAGCCATGATAGCGTCGCCGATGTATTTGTCAAGAGTGCCTTTATGTTTAAAGACTGCTTCCACCATTGATTCAAAATATTCATTGAGCATACTTACCACTTCTTCTGCTTCTAAGTTTTCTGTCAAAGTGGTGTAGCCACGAATATCCGAAAATAAGATCGAAACTTCTTTGCGATCGCCTCCTAGTTTAGCATCATCTAATTTCAGCAATTCTTCCGCTAATTCCTGGGTCATGTAGCGGTACATCGTACTCTTGAGCCGCTTTTCATCACTGATATCTTCCATCACCACCAGCGCCCCCCGGACTTGCTCTTGGTCGCTAGCATCGGCAATGGTGTTAATCGACAAATTAATACTATGCTGTTCTGTACCAGTGCTAATAAGTGTGCGATCGGGGTAATATTGCTGACGACCCTTTAAGTCAACTGCATGTAAAGCATCCTGATACCACTTGCTAAAGTCACCTTCTTTGATGCCAATGACATCATTAACTAATTTACCTTCTAAACGGTCATTTATTCCCAGCCCTAGCAAACGTTGGGCGCTTTCATTGGCAGCGATAATTAACCCAGTTTTATCAGTGGAAACTACTCCATTGGAAAGACTACGCAGAATATCCCGTTGCATTTGTTCTTGTTGCTTGACTGTGGCAAACAACTGGGCATTTTGCAGCGCTACTCCCGCTTGAATATTAAAAGCTTCCATGAATTCTTCATCGTTGCGGTCAAAGCTAGCTTGGAAGCAGTCGGGAGCTTTCGGCCAATCAGCTGGATTATAAGGGGGAAAATCACCATTTTTCTTTTTATTTACGAGTTGGGTAACGCCAATCAGTTGTTGATCGGCATTAAACACTGGCATACAAAGTAAGCTACAGGTGCGATAGCCATTTTGCTGATCTAGTTGTTGGGCTGTTTCTGAGTCAGGATCGTAGTACAAATCAAAGCCAATATTCAGCTTTTTGCCAGAAACCGCGACGATCCCAGCAAAACCTTTACCTACGGGGACTCGCAACTCTTTTGTTGAACCATCATCTTGAGTGATTTTCGTCCACAATTCATGCCGATCGCGGTCTATTAACCATAGTGTACTGCGATCGGCATTCATCAGTTCCTTAGCTTCATCCATCACCCGTTTGAGGGTGTCTTCTAAATCGAGACTACTTTGAGAAAGGGACTTAATTGCCTTCATCAGCGCCGCCACCGCTCTTTGTTTTTGGGTAGCTACATAAAAAGAGCGCGAAGACTCTAAAATCAGGCGAATTGAAGGGGCAAATTCTTGAAATAATTGTTCGTCAGCACAGCTAAAACCTTTGGTATCAATGCGCTGTGCAAGTGCAGCATCGTGGTTATTTCCAGATTTTAATTTATTCAGTAATTGCACTACTGCAACTAATTGCCCATGTTCATTTAAGAGTGGCAAAGCTAACATAGTGTAGGTGCGATAGCCAGTTCTTTTTTCTTGTTCTTGGGCAAAATGCGATCGCGGATCGTTATAAAAATCAAAGGGAATATTAATAACTTCTTTAAAAGTGGCAACTTCACCACCAATGCCTTTATTTGCGGGGATGCGAATTTCTAAAGAGCGACCGCCTTCACCCTCAGCTAAAATTGACCAGAGTTCTTGTTTTTCTTCATCCAATAAAAATATCGTTGTTCGGTCTGCTCCCAGTAATTCCCCGGTTTTTAAGGTAATCGAATGCAACATTTCTTGCAGAATGGTTTCAAACCCATGAGAATCCAGCATTGACAGGGTTTGATGGACAATCTGTAATTTTTGCTCGACATCCTTAACTACTTGTTTAAAGGTATCCTGAGTCAGGGGAGCAAGAAACGTAGAAAAAGTTCCTTGTCTTGTGGCAAGAGCGCCCACAGGAGCAGAATTCGCTTGTAATTCGAGGTTTTCTTGGTTGTGAACACCAATAATCACATCAGTGGTCTCCCCATAACTTCCTTGATACGCTGACATAACTGGTATTTTATATAGCAGGATGAGATTTTAGATTTAACAATGAGATTAAATTTATGTAAGTGGTGTTAAAAGCAACAGTTCCTCGACATTATCCATAGTTTAATCGCTTGTTCAGCCAGCGTCATCCTGTGAAGTTAGGCAGAAGTTGATTACTAATAAGGATGAGTTGACCAAAACCCCTTCCCACAAATGATAAATAGAGGGTCAGACCCCTCATATAAATGAGAAAACAATGTTTTTGACAAGCGATCGATTGTTAGTCTTGCCTTGTAATTACGTTGTCGAGGCAGACAAATTAACATTCCCGTCTCTGTAGGGCACGATCTATTTTCTTGAAAATTATAAGTAATATTACTGACATTAGATTAGGTCTAGCTCAACTGCGATCGCAGATATAAATAGACCACACAGTAGGGGCACAGCAATGCTCATCGGTGTCAACTTAACACGAAACCGCTTGTCCGCCGGGAATTGAAATTCCCGTCTCATAGCTAAAGTCATCTGAAGATGACTAAATATCGCCAAAAATCTCCAGTCTACTTCAGTAGACTTAAGCTATTAGCCCGAAAATTTATTTTTGAAGTAATAAGTAATAAGTAATAAGTAATACTCATTACTCATTACTCATTACTCATTACTCATTACTTATTTATTTCCGGGCGGGCATGGAAGCGAACAGATAAGCTATTTCCATCTGAAGTTGACACCAATGAGCATTGCTGTGCCCTGACGACAGAAGTGGTTCAATAATCTGTTGTGATGTCTGTGGCAAATAACCAGATTGTAGATATTTATTTTTATCCAGATAAAGTTAATTAAAAATATTAAGCACAATATTATTTCAGCCAAACATAAATATAAAATCAGATGCAATCTTTGAGTTTATCCCATATTTACATGGGATAGAACATATACCCGATTGTTGGAAATCCACAGGATTATTTTGATGAAAAAATTGAAGGCTCAACTACTTTTAGGCTTGACAGGCGCATTTTTAGCAGTAGGATACTCTGGGTTGTTGGCTAGAGAAATTCCCATACAGAATACATCAAATCTGAGAAAAAGTCTCTTAGCACAATCAGAAATTAACCCAAATGTCAATGAGTATCTGGATAAAAATAAACCAGAGAGTTATCAAGCTCTTAAAAAGCAGTTAAATGAAGCGATTGAAGATGCAAAAAGACCGAGTAAAGATAAAGTGGTAAACAATCTTTGGCCATTATCAAAAAGTAATGCTCAAATAAAGTGGAGAGAGAATAACGGCAAAATTGAATATCTAATGGCGAATTGGAAATATGTCAAAAACCCAACTGAAGATTGGAAAGTAGGTACAAAAAAAAGTATAGAAGCACGGAATTGGTTAACAGCCGTTCCTCAAGTTAAAGAATTTTGTCAAAATTGTAAGGGTATCGGCATAAATATTCCCGGTAATATTATGCTTTCTCTGAGATTACAGCAGTATTTAGGCTTAATTTTAAATAGAAACTCAAAGAAGACGCATTTCATAGAAATGTGGGTGAAAGCCGAAGATTTAAGTAGACCATGCGTCGATCCAGAAATTAATGATTCTAGTTGTAATGTTTTTAATATCCCGATTCCTGCTAGTTATCCGATTTTGCAAGAGATATACACAACTTCTTATGCAGCGGCTAATCAAGAACATTATCCTTGGACAGGTTTAGGTTATACCTATGATTGGGGAAATCCGAAAAAACCTCGTGCAGGAGCTAGTGAGTTTCTCATTGATGGAACTAAAGAAAAACCGATAGAAGTAGAAGTTGTTTCAGTCACAGCGACGAAAGAATATTGTAATAATCAATATTTAACGGTCAAAAATTAGAAATGAGCTATCATGAAACACCTCGAAGGGAAAGTGGCTTTGGTAACAGGTGCTACGCGGGGACTTGGTAGGGGAATTGCCATTGGCCTTGGTGAAGCAGGTGCAACTGTATACGTAACGGGCCGTAGCCTCAATAACTCTTCTAGTGATGGGGTTTCAGGGAGTCTTAGCGAAACTCAATTAGCCATTGAGGAAGTCGGTGGTGTATGCATTCCCGTCCAAGTAGACCACAGCGATGATGAGCAGGTACGCTTGCTGTTCGATCGCATTCAAGATGAGCAGAATGGACAACTCGATCTACTGGTAAATAATGCTTACTCAGGAGTTCAGGCAATAAGAGACGCTTTTGGGCAAACATTTTGGGATTGTGAGCCTAGTCTTTGGGATGCTAGTAATAATGTTGGTCTTCGTAGCCACTATGTTGCAAGTATTTTTGCTGCCCGAATGATGACTAAGCGTCACTCTGGACTAATTTGCACCATTTCTTCGTGGGGTGGGATGTCTTATATTTTTAATACAGCTTATGGAGTTGGCAAAGCAGCTTGCGATCGCCTAGCTGCTAACATGGCTGTTGAACTCAAACCCCATAACGTCACTTCTGTTTCAATTTGGCCGGGTATTGTTGGTACTGAGCTTTTTTCGCGTTTTGCTTCTGAGATGAATCAAACCAATGGTACTGAAAAGAATTTCTCATTTTTAAGTGATCGCTACAATTGGGAAACTCCCTTATTCACTGGACGGGCGATCGCTGCACTTGCTGGTGAAGCAAATGTTATCCGCCATACAGGACGTGTGCAAATTGTTGCCGAACTGGCTAAAAAATATAATCTTGTCGATGAAAATGGCGATCTTCCTGCCTCATTACGCTCTCTGCGTTTTGTGTTGCCCGCCGCATTGCCCGTACTGAGAAAGTATTCATGGCTTATACCTGATATTAAAATGCCGTGGTCACTGCTATTATTGAGTACCCTCGGCTCACCTAAAATTTAATGAGGATTGGGCATTCGGGTAAAAAATATCCAATTAACTCTTGTGGGGTGGGCGACACGAGAGCCCAGTCTATAGGGCGGGCGAGACGCCCACCCCACAATATTGGATAATTTGTTTCCTGGAGTTCCTTTATTGTAGAGACGGCGATTCATCGCGTCTCTTGCCTTAACCGAACCGTATTACGGAATGAGGGGACAAGAGGACAAGGGAATAACCAATCCCCAATCTCCTTTTCCCAAACAAGCTGTTTGAGGGCATAAAACTTTGTATCCTGAATTAATAGGTCTTAATTAATAGTTTTTTTAAAACTGGTGCAAGAAGATTTTAGGCTAATTGTTGATTTAGTTTCAGTTCTAGCCGTTGCAGCCTGTGGTGGACTGTTGGCAGCACTTCTGCGACAACCGGTGTTGCTAGGATATCTTATTGGCGGGATGATCATTGGGCCAGCCGGACTGGGATTGATTAAAGAAGTCATTCAAGTAGAGACTCTGGCACAGTTCGGGGTCGCCTTTTTGTTATTCGCTTTGGGTGTAGAATTTTCCTTTACGGAACTCAAGAAGGTAAAAGCGATCGCTCTTGGCGGCGGTGGACTCCAGATTGCTTTGACAATTCTAGTCACAGTTGCAATCTGCGGGTTAACTGGAGCCTGGGGAGCTTTACCTGCTAAAGGTATGTTTTTAGGGTGTATTCTGTCTTTGTCTTCCACAGCCGTTGTTCTCAAGTGTTTGATGGAGCGCAACGAAACAGAAACGCCTCACGGGCAAGTGATGCTGGGAATTTTAGTTGTACAAGACTTGGCACTAGGACTGATGTTAGCAGTCTTACCAGCCCTCAACCAACCAGCAGAAACCATTGGTATCGCTGTGCTAACGGCGCTAGTTTTGATTGGTTTATTTGCTGCTGGGGCGATCGCTGCGGGGATTTGGCTGATACCGCCTTTATTGCGACTGTTAGCTCGTACCGAAAGTAAAGAACTATTCTTATTAGGAGTTGTAGCCCTGTGTTTGGGCATTGCCCTATTGACAGAGCATTTGGGGCTATCCATTGAAATGGGGGCATTTGTCGCGGGTTTGATGATTTCTGAGGTGGAGTACGCCGATCAAACCCTGACTTATGTGGAACCACTGCGGGATATCTTTGCCAGTTTATTTTTTGCCGCCATTGGGATGTTAATTGACCCAGTGTTTTTGTGGAACAACCTAGAATTGATTTTGGGGTTGGTGGCAATAGTTTTCGTAGGTAAATTTTTGATTATCACGCCCCTAGTGAAATTATTCCGCTACCCTTTGAAAACAGCCATAATTGCCGGTTTGGGACTGGCGCAAATTGGGGAATTTTCCTTTGTTCTTGCTAGTGAAGGGCAGTCTTTGGGGCTGGTGTCGCGACAAGTATACTTATTAATTTTGGGAACCACCGCAGTCACTCTCATGCTTACCCCTTTTGTACTGCGGTTAGTGCCATTTTTATTTAACTTTGCCGAATCAATGCCTTGGTTGAAACCGTATTTAGAAGAAGATGAGGCGCGAGATGTATCGGAAGATTTGCCCTTCAAAGACCATGTGGTAGTTTGTGGCTATGGGCGAGTGGGTAAGAATTTGGTGAAGTTGTTGCAGCAACATCACCTACCTGTGGTAGTAATCGACCAATCGGAGAGCAGAATTCAGCAGTTGCGTGAGGCTGGAGTGTCTTATGTATATGGTAATTGCGTGAGTTTGCATGTTCTGGAAACTGCCGGCGTGAATCATGCCAAAGGAATGGCGATCGCACTCCCAGACCCCATGAGTACCCGTCTTTGCTTGAAACGCGCTTTGGAGTTGCACCCAGAATTAGATTTGGTTGTCCGTGCTACCCAGGATAAAAATATTGAAGTGCTGTATCAATTGGGAGCCAGAGAAGTTGTGCAACCAGAGTTTGAAGCCAGTTTAGAAATTGCAACCTATTTATTAACTGGCTTAGGCTTGTTGTCACCACCTGTCGTCCAACGAGAAATGCAGCAAATCCGCAACGATCATTATTTAGATTTGCGGCCAGAACGTTCTGCTACTGAAGTTGCTCGTGATTTACGCCAAGCAACTCTCGATTTAAATCAGCGCTGGTATCCTCTTCCCACTGCTTCACCTTTAATTGGTATGACTATAGAAGAAGCAGATATGCGCTATTTAACAGGAGCAAGTTTAATGGCAATTCGCCGCGCTAACGGCGATGAAATCGATTATCCCAATAATCAAACCAAATTAGAAGAAGGCGATCGCTTGCTGGTTGTGGGAGCAGATGAAGAACTGGCAGCTTTGGCAGAATTCGCCAAGGGACAAGCTGCTGTACCGGGAGAAAATAGTGCTTGTCAGTGGGTTACAGTCAATGCAGATGCGCCAACACTAGGTAAAACTCTTGCAGATTTAGATATCGCCAAGCGATATGCAGTACAAGTACAGGCGATCCGGCGAGATGGCAAGTTTATCCGCTATCCTGATGGCGGTATGGATTTGCGAGTTAGCGATCAAGTATTGTTGTGTGGTAATTTGTCAGGTTTGAGTCAATTAGAGCAGTTATTTGCGATCGCTAATTCAGTACCCCTTTCTATCCCCGTGGTGAAAGCTAGTGAGGTAGAAGCGCTCAAAGACAGTAGACCGAAAACTTTTGGAAGTTGATTGAACAATGAGGGTTTCAGCCGTTGGTTTTGGAACTGGAAACCATGACCTATCGAAACAGAATATATGCGTCAGTCGCCAGAATACAAGAAAGGTATTCTGTGCGACTGGTGGATAGCGCAGGGTAAAGCCTTCATCTACAAGACGCTATGCGAACGCTTAGAGCGAGTATTCAAGCGTCCCCCGTCTGAATTCTGAATTCTTCTTCAACCACGACTCTCATTAATTGCTTACTGAATCATAAATATTTTCTAACTTGGCAGTTTGTTTGCGAATATCAAAATTTTCGCAAATAAACTCTCGTCCTTTAGTACCCATATTTTTAGCCAAAGCACGGTCAGACAAGAGGATATCTAATTTTTCTGCCACAGCTTTATCGTCTTTTTCTGCAACTAAAAAACCAGTTTCTCCATCTATAACAGCATCGGGAATAGCACTATGCCAAGTAGAAACTATTGGCAAACTACAAGCAGCAGCTTCCAAGATTGCAAGCGGTAAACCTTCACTATTACCGTCCTTTGCTGTTTGACTAGGTAGAGAAAATATTTCTGCACCTCGCACCATTTTTTGAACTACTTCATAAGGTTGTGCCCCTAGAAAATTTACTCTGTCACTAACACCAAGCTCACTTGCTAGAGTTTTCAATTTTTCTGTCATTGGGCCAGTTCCCAATTGAAAAAGTGATACATTTGGATGCTTGTTTACAATACGTGCAAAGCCTTTGATTAGAGTATCAATTCCTTTTTTTTCAACGTGTCTTCCTACACACATAATATATCTTTCATCTGCCGATTCAGTTTTTGGGGCAAACTTTTGTAAATCTATGCCACTATTGTGTTGAATAATTTTATCTTTTGGATAGCCATACTCAATCATCTTTTTATACAAAAAGCTAGAAAAAGCAATAAATTTCGATGCTTTTTGCTTCATTTCTTGCTCATACAAAAGAAATTGATAAAATGCCGGGTTCCCCGACAGCCACATATTTTTACGCGTCAAGGTAATATCATAGCCGTAAAATGTAACTATGAAAGGAATATTTAATTTTTCTGCTAATCGCATTCCATAAATACCATCCGGGCCAAAATGAGCGTGAATTAATTTTAATTTTTTTAACTCATCACTGTTTTCAAACATATTTGTTGAAGCAGTTAGTACATAAAATAACTGTTTGATATTCAAGAAATCATGATCGCTAACGGCAACATGATCAAAAGGGATTTCTTTTAAAAGGCGACAACTAACAAATAAAGGCTTGTATCTTTGTAAATTATGGGCTTGCTCTCCAATAAAAGTTTCTGACACTCTTGGATAAGCTCGGCGATACATACCAACTAGGTTCATGATGTTACTCCTAATTTCTTTAAATTTAGTATTTTCTTTCCCTAAATAAACAAGATTTTGGCTACAAAACTTGTATTATATCCTTTCTAACTTTTGAATTATTGACTTATTTGTATTATCATATTACTCAAACATACATATTTTTTGAAATGATTATTCAGGAAATATTTTTAATGGATTTTTATATAGCAATTCTAAATTAGATGTGAGAGCAAAATGGCTAAAAATCTTATAAATACGTATTTTTATTTCCGATTTTCCTCATATTTTAATTCGGATTACTATAGAGGAAACTAGCAGAAAAAATAGAAATATGCTAAACTATTCGCTCAAACCCGATGGCGTTAGTGCTAGTCTCCCTTTCTCTATCGCAATTATTTGCTAACTATCTAAATACAAACATGCAAAATATAACACATAATCATTTCCTATAGTCGTAGCGGATGCTTGGTTTAAGTATGCCTAAATAAAATTGGTAAGCTGTTCCATATTCAAATTGCATAAGCTGGCGCTCATGTTGCCCACCCCACAAGAGTTATGTTTAATTCGATTATGCAAATTAGATGTTTTTAGCTTAGTCTGCCTCTAGATGTACGTAGCCAGACTTGTTCCAACTGCGACACTAAGCACGATAGAGACGTAAATGCAGCTACTAATATTCGAGATGAAGGGACGCGTTTACTAGCGTTAGGGACTAGCGCTAGGGGCTAGTGGAGAGAGTGTAAGAGTAGAAATGTTGCTATATGTAGATTGCAGGTTCTTAAACTCTTTAATTTACGATAAAAAACTCCGTGCCACTTGTGGGATGGAGTTTTTAGTCATTAGTACCAATGACTAATGACTAATGACTAACTTATTTTTGGTTTAATATAAGCGATCGCTTGTTTCCAAATAATGATTTGCTGACTGTTTTCATCAACAATACAGATACACTGTGTATCTTGCCATAAAACCTTTCCTGTCAGCACATCCTGAGTTAGCAGCTTTAACTCTACTGGCGTTGTTTGTTTAATCAGGTTTTGGACTTGTCTAATACTGGGTAAAGTGGTGTCAAATTCGGTAAGCATTTTTAGTAAAGATGAACCTACAAGGCAAAATAAAGAGTAACTAATCCTTGATAATTCATCCTTGAAGAAATGGCAATCGAATTTACTAAGTATCATGGTCTAGGCAACGACTTTATTTTGATTGACAATCGCTCGTCATCTATGCCTGTATTGACTCCAGAGCAAGCGATCGAGTTGTGCGATCGCCATTTTGGTATCGGTGCTGATGGTGTTATTTTTGCCCTACCCGGTGAAAACGGCACTGATTACACCATGCGGATTTTTAATTCTGATGGTTCCGAACCGGAAATGTGTGGCAATGGCATTCGCTGTTTAGCTGGCTTTTTAGCAGATTTAGAGGGACTGGGGACTGGGCAAGAATTTTCCCAATCCTCAATCACATATCGCATTCATACCCTAGCTGGTGTGATGATTCCCCAAATCCTTCCTGATGGTCAAGTAAAGGTGGATATGGGTTTACCCAGGTTACTCGCTGGCGAAATTCCTACCACCCTTGCATCTGCTGAAGAAAAAGTCATTTCTTTGCCGTTGGAGGTGGCGGGGCAAACTTGGGATGTCACTTGTGTAAGTATGGGTAATCCCCACTCTATTACCTTTGTGGAAGATGTCGCAGCAATTGAGTTAGAAACCATCGGCCCCAAATTTGAGCATCACTCAGTTTTTCCGCAACGCATAAATACCGAATTTATTCAAGTAGTGCGCCGTGACTATCTAAAAATGCGGGTATGGGAACGAGGTGCTGGAATTACATTAGCTTGTGGAACTGGTGCTTGCGCTTCCTTAGTCGCTGGAGTGTTAACTGGAAAATGCGATCGCACTGCCACTATAGAATTACCAGGTGGCCCCTTACAAATTGAATGGTCAGAAGTAGACCAAAGGGTTTATATGACAGGCCCAGCCAAGAGGGTATTCACAGGAAAATTGTAAAAATTATTTCCTCTCTTATCGAACAGAATTCAGGAGTCAGGAGTCAGGAGTCAGAATTCAGAATTCAGAATTCAGAATGAATTTTGACCGAAAAAGCGAATAGCGTAGCGTTAGCGAGTTTTCTCCCTTGGCGTTAGCCTCTCCCTTTGGGAGAAGGGGAGAGGCCAAAGGCGAACGAGCGTCGCGTCTTGATTCTGACTCCTGAATTCTGACTTCTGAATTCTTCTTCAACACTGTGTTCTCTGTGCCTTAAAATCAGGCGATTCCACCGTTTACACGAATATTTTGCCCAGTAATCCACCTGGCTTCATCGCTAGCGAGAAACGCTACTACATCGGCGATTTCTTGCACATCTCCCAGTTTGCCAAAAGCAGCCATTTGGGCTAAACGGTCTATCTGTTCTTGTGTTTTACCTTCTCGGAATAGTTCTGTATCGGTGGGGCCAGGAGAAATAACATTAACTGCGATCGCTTTTGTACCCAATTCTTTAGCTAATACCCGCGTGATTTGTTCTACAGCACCCTTGGTTGCGACATAGGCACTATAAGTTGGCAACATCATCACCGTCGTTGATGAGGAAAAGTTGATAATCCGTCCTCCTTCTGACATGTGTTGTGCGGCTTGTTGGCAAGTAAAATAAGTGCCTTTGACATTAATTGCATAAATCCGATCAAACTCTTCTTCTGTCACCTGAGTAATTGGTTTATAAAAGGCGATTCCGGCATTGTTGACTAAAATATCGAGTTTACCAAAACGTTCTAGTGTTTGCTCAAACAACCGTTGAATATCGCGTACTTTGCTAATATCAGCTTGGATAGCGATCGCCCCTACCCCCAACTTTTCAACTTCTGCAACAACTTCCTGTGCTTTGCCTGCATTACCCGCATAATTAACGACAATAGATGCGCCGTTACCAGCTAATTTTAGTGCGATCGCTCGTCCAATCCCCCGCGATGCACCAGTGATAATTGCAACCTTTCCTGCCAAAGATGCCATAGATTAATCTGCTTTTATTTTGGTTCACTAAAGTCATTCGTCATTAGTCATTCGTCATTCGTCATTGGGGACTGGTATTGGGCATTGAAATCAATAGTTTTCCTTCCCCTGCTTCCTCATCCCCCACTCCCCACTCCCCACTCCCCAGCCTTCATTAAAATTCTGGAACGATCGCAACACCATCCCTAAGATTGAGCAATCCTGAGATAATAACTTTATCTTCTGGCTGTAATCCTTCGATAACTTGGTAATTATTACCTTTGATCTCGCCTAGCTTCACTTGCCTTTGTCGAGCTACTTGTTGCAATACACCTTGAGGAGATTTTTCGGTTTCAACTACATAAACAAAAGTGTCCCCACCGATACGAGTCATTGCTGTTGTGGGGATTAAAACTCCGGGGCGCTGATTCCAGAACACTCTAGCTCTTACCAATTGATCTGCCCGTAATTGACCGTTAGGGTTATCAAAAAGTGCTTTGATTAATATCGTTTGTGTTTCACTACTGGCGGTAGGTGCGATGAAAAATACCCTACTTCTACCCAGCTTTTGACCTTGTGTATTCATAACCTCCACTGGCATTCCCTTACGCAATTGGGCCCCTTGCTGTAGTGGCACAGAGATATTCACTTCCAAAGGTCGATTTTGGGTGATATTAACTAATTGTGTAGAAGTATTAACCAAATCACCAACTTTCACAGCCATATTACCAATAGTGCCATTAAAGGGAGCGATAATTTTGTCGTACTGGATCTGCTGTGTTTGATTTACATTAGCTTGCTGTAAGGATTTTTCAGCTTGCAAGATGATGGCTCGTTGTGCTTGAATCCTGGAATCAATTGCATCAAGACTAGTCTTAGCATTGGCGAGTCTGTCAGCAAATTGATTGCTAGTCTGTCGAGATATGGCTCCTTGTTCAGCTAGGTTGACAAACTTTTGGTAGTTCTGCTGGTACAATCGCACATTTGCAAGGTATGAGGGTCGTTCTGCTTCCAGAGATTTGAGTGTTGCGCGGGCATTTGCCAGTTGCAATAAAAATGCTTGAGGCACAGTATTGTTAAGAGCGATCGCTGCTTGTAGTGTACGATCTACTTGGAGAATTGCTGCTCCTGCGGGGACTGGATCTCCAGATTTGACAAGTATTTGGGTAACTTGGCCCTGAATCTTCGGCTGGAGCGTGACTGAGCGCTGAGATTTTAGGCTAGCAATAAAATCTGAACTTTCCTCAATTATGCCGCTTTGCACTGTCGATATTTTGACTCTTACCCCTTGAGGTTGAGTGTTAGCAGTTGCGGGTGCTGAATTTTGCGGAGTGAGCAAACGCCAAACTATAGCTGCTCCGCCCCCTAACGATAGTAGTGCTGCTAAAAATAACCAAAGCCACCGCCGTTTTCCAGAAGGTGGCTCAAATGAGGTTTGTGGAGCTTTTTCTCCAAAATCGGTTTGAGGCTCAGGGGATGTCATGGCTTATGAGGAATTTAAGGAACAAATTAACTAGAATTCAATCAAAATTTCATCTGTTGATTGTAAATTACTGATTTGGCATGAGGTTTTATCGCAAATTATGTGTTATACCATCCAAATATACAGTTTTGATGATTCTGTCTAAATCTACCGAAAGGTGAATCCCCTCAAAATAAATCGCCGTCAAGACGCAAGACTGATTATTGTAAAGACTGCGATTCATCGCGTCTCTTGTCTTAAGTGAACAGTATTACAAGTTGTTTTACTTACAGCAATTTTGATTGACAATGCAATTCCCGATGCCAAGCGATCGCTGTTATTTCAACTAACATTAGGATTATTTGCCAGAACCTTGGGCACAACCAGATTTCAAATAACCTAAAAACTGGCTATCATGCCCTTGGAAACTTTGCTGATCCTGCTACCAAAACCGCAGTTTGGGATAGCCTTACAAGTGCGCCATTTTTATGTGACAATTATTCAATAGCGTTAAGCTAAAAGAAATCCATTTTAATATTAGTGATGTCTAATATTCAAGAACACGTAAATACTCTCGTAACGAGATTTGTTCCAGGTTATAGATTTCTGCGTTTGCAAGAACTGACGATTGATAAAAATAATTCCCTCCAAACAGAAATTGATAGTAAATCAATTAAAGTTCTTAGCTGGAATATTGCTAAACAAAACTATAATCAAACTTGGGTAAAAGATTTTTTAAAAATTATTGATACTTATCAACCAAACCTGATATTTCTACAAGAATTTTCTCTCAAATTAGAAGCCGATGAATGGGGAAAATGGCTGAAAATGAATTGGAGCTTTGCACCTAATTTTGTAGATATTCATCATCAAACCTATTCAGGGATTTTCACAGCAGCTACAATCAGTCCAATAACCAAACAAGTTATCACTACTCGACATCATGAGCCGATTGTGAGAACTCCTAAAATTTCTTTAATTACTGAGTATCTGTTATCTGAACAAAGCACAACTCTCCTGACAATCAATAGCCATTTGATAAATTTTGTAGATTTAAATAAATTTAAAATACAACTGCAAGAATTAGAGCTAGCGTTATCTATACATCGCGGACCACTAATATTTTCAGGTGATTTTAATACTTGGAGTCGAAAAAGAGCAGTTATCCTCAATCAAGTAACAACTAAATTAGGGTTAACGCCTGTAGTTTTCGCACCTCATCATCAGTATAAAATTAAACGTTTTCTATTATCACCTCCTTTAGATCATATCTTTTACCGAGATATCAGTGTGAAGAAAGCCACTGCAAAAGTGCTAGACGAAATTTGTTCATCAGATCACAAACCATTGCTGGCAGAATTTACTTATACCAATACTCAAAAAAATTAAGATGCTTGTAGATAGTAGTGTTCTCGCAATTTTTAGCACAGCGACAGTTGTTGTTCATTTCGTGGGAGTTATACATGCTGCCCATGCAGTGATGAATGTGCGTTCTTCCCAAGGGGCAATTGCTTGGAGTATTTCTCTAATTACCTTTCCCTGGCTAGCAATTCCGTTGTATTGGATTTTAGGAAGAACTAAATTTCATGGATATGCTGAAACACTGCGCTCAGTCTATGCACAACACTACAAGCTTTTACATCCTACTTATAACGAACTGATTAAATTTCAAGTTGCGCCACCCGATAATCTCGCTGAATTACAACCATTAGCGGAGACTTTTACAGATATTTCTTTCACATCAGGGAATGCTGCCGAATTACTGATTAATGGTCAGCAAACCTATGAAGCAATGCTGAAAAAGATTGCAGCGGCGAAAAATTATATTCTGTTTCAATTTTATACTGTTAACGATGACCAATCAGGTAATGAGTTTAAAGAAGCGTTGATTGCTAAAGCCAAGCAAGGAATCAGCATCTATTTTCTCTACGATGAAATTGGTTCAAAAAAACTATCTCGCCCTTATATCGAGTCTCTACAACAGCATGGAATTGCAGTCAGTGCATTTAACACCACCAAAGGTCAGGGTAATCGGTTCCAATTTAATTTTCGCAATCATCGGAAAATTTTAGTGGTGGATGGAGAAATAGCATTTGTTGGTGGACTGAATATTGGTGACGAATATTTAGGAAAAAATCCTCGCTTGAGTCCCTGGCGCGACACTCACATGATGCTTGAAGGCCCAACTGTAAAAAGCCTACAAAATTCCTTTGTGCGAGATTGGTATTGGGCGACTCGAAAACTTATCGAAGTTAATTGGCAGGTAAAAGTTAATCAGGAAACTAATCAAACTGCATTTATACTTCCTACCGGCCCCGCAGATAGTTTGCCAGCTTGTAAGCTTTTTTTCGTCGAACTAATTAATCAAGCTCAAACTCACCTCTGGATTGCTAGTCCATACTTTGTGCCGGATGAGGCAACATTGTCGGCTTTAAAACTGGCAGCAATGCGAGGTGTAGATGTGCGAATCATCTTACCAAATCGACCCGATCACTTATTTGTTTATTTATGTTCCTTCTCTTACTATACCGAAATGGAAACAATCGGTATCAAATTGTATCGTTATAAAAATGGGTTTATGCATCAGAAAATTATAGTAGTTGATCGGAATCTCGCAGGAGTAGGAACTGTGAATTTAGATAATCGCTCTTTTTCTCTAAATTTTGAAGTTATGGGTTTTGTTACCGAGCCTCAGTTTGTCCAAAGTGTGAAAAAGATGTTAGAGGATGATTTAGCCGTCTGTGTTGCTGTTGATCTTCATGAGTACGATAAAAAACCTTTTTGGTTTAAATTAGCCGTGAGAGTCTCGCGATTGCTGACTCCTTTACTTTAATGTGAGTAAGTCTTATGGCTTCCCGACTTCGAGAACTAACGGGACTTCCAAAAAATAAATTATTCCAAATTATTTGTACGACCCCCCACCCTTAAAAGATTGGTTTGGAGTTGCTTTCCCGCGCGGAAATAAATTTCGGGCTAATAGCTCAAGTCCGTTTCAACGGACTGAAATCAGAGTAATGATGGGTTAGACTCTCTATTAATTCGCCAACAGTCTCATATAGCTAGTAAGTTACACTCGTAGGGAACATACCGCATTGGTTTCAACTTAAAGTGAAACCGCTTGTCCGCCGGGAATTGAAATTCCCGTCTCATAGCTGAAGTCATCTGAAGATGACTAAAAATCTCACAGTCTACTTCAGTAGACTTAAGCTACTAGCCCGAAAATTTATTTCCGGGCGGGTATGGAAGCCAACAGATAAGCTATTTCCAGCTTAAGTTGACACTAATGGCAAGATGCCCACCCTACAAGAGTTATGGTTTTTTAGCAGAAAATTTACTTTTTGGGATTCCCTAAATATCTAACCCAACTACCATTAAATCAGGCGAATGTTCAACATTAAACTGGTAATATATCTCTCGCCGTTCTTGGGGTGGAAGAGTTAATAGCCACTCTAAAATTCCCATTTCACCAAGTTGAATTTGTGGGTTACTGCGACTAAGACGCACTTTTATTTGCTCGTTGCGGCTAACTGGCAATTGTTCAGTTAATTTCAGATTTAGTTCTTTGTCGAGTAAGTTAGTAATTATCAACCGATAACTGTAAGTAATCCGGCGCTGGCTACTAATTAATCTTTTATCTACCAAACGCTCAACTAAGTCGCGCTCTATTTTTAAACCTTCATCAATTCCTAAATTCAGTTTGAATTCTTGCCCTGGGGCAATATTGTCTAACCCAGTAGTGCCGACAAAAACGTTATCGCGGAAAATATTCGCTTTACCTGGTAACAAAGTTGCACCGTTGGGATTATTTTTCACATTCGCTTGTAGATAGGCAAAGCTTACCAAGCGTGGCATTGCTACATAATCAAAGCTACAAGGATAATCATCGTTGAAAATCGTAGTTTTATGGGGTGCGCCATCACTGGGAATGTTACCACCACCATTCAGTTTAAAGGTAACTACACTCCCTTGTTTGGATACTTCTGCTATAACGGTTTCTGCTGGAATGAGACTATCCTCGGCAACTTCGTCTTGTTCTTGCCAATCTGTTCTGGCGGCGGTAGCAGGCGGCTCTGGTATGCTAGGCAGTAGTGGTGGCTGGGCGGCAGCTAGTCGAGATCGCCGCACTCTTTGAGGAAGTGGGGTATCAATATACCAGGGTTCAAGTTTGGGTGGAAGTGTACCTAATCCTGGTTTAGCGGTAGAAAGGGTGAGATTTGCACCAATCCAATCTTCGCCAGTGCTTTGAGTGATTTCTGCAAGGTAGCTCAGATGCACAATATCGCTGGTAGTGCTAAAACGCAAGTCATAAAGCGGATTCCAGCTAGCGCGATTTACTATGTAGGATACCTCTAATTCAAATTCGCCTTCACCCCCTACTTCAACTGCGACAACTAAGCTAAAACTCTCTTTCGGATGGGGTGTTTGGATTTTTTGCAATGAGGTGTGGAGTGCTTGCAGTTGTTTGTCTAATTCCTGCTGTTGAGTTTTGCACTCTCCAGATGCGATCGCATATTCACTATACTGGCTTCCGAGAAAGTTCAGGAAATCCAATGTTTCACTCAGGCTGAGATTTTTCCGCGACAAACTCTGGGAAAAGGGTTCTTCTGTTTTTTCACGTAAGCCGGCGATAAAACTAGATTGTAATGCTAAAGCATCCACTTGGGCTTGCAGGTGGCGTTTTTCTGCTTCTAGTTGCTGAATTTGCCTTGTTAAATGTGCTACTCGCTCCGCTATCGGTTCAGTAGTGTAAATGCGATCGCTACTAACTCCCAGCAAGCGCACCCCTACCGTACCCGTACCACTAACCCTGACAGACTCAGTTTCTAGAGTTATTGGCACTGGGGTAATTACTAATTCCTGTTCAATTCCTGTTAAATTAACAACACCCCGCCGTGTAACCAATGCTCTGTCAGCATACACGGTAACAGCTACAATCTCGCTTTGCACTGTTTTGCGCCAAGACGGTAGTTCCGGGTTAACCATTGCCAGTTTTCCCCCATTTTTAATGATTCTGCTGGTTAATTGTCAATGTTTCCCGGTCTAAGAGTCAACCCCCCTTTAGGTAATTCGTAATTAGGGACTTCCAAATAAAAAAATATCCAATTAACTCTTGTGGGGTGGGCGACACGATAGCCCAGTTCATAGGTAATTCGTAATTCATAATTATGAATTACGAATTACGAATTATTTTACCCATGAATTGGTTCGAGCGTACTAGAAGTAGTATCAGTGTTTTGCTCGACAAAATCCTTTGCCGCAGTTAGTAGATAGTCATAATAGGCACGAGCGACGATAGAGAGCTGCTTGCCAGATGGGTAAACCATGTACCAATGTCGCTGAATGGGGAAGTGTTGTACATCTAAAATGCTAAATTCTGAAGTGTCTGATAGTAAGGTATGACGAGATAAAACGGAAATACCTAAACCACCTGCGATCGCTTGTTTAATTGCTTCATTACTTCCCAATTCTAGCTTGACTTTTACTACTACCCCTTCTTCTTCAAATAGCTTTTGGACGGCGCGGCGTGTTCCTGAGCCAGGTTCCCGCATAATGAAAGGTTCGTGAGACAAGCGTTGGATAGGAATATTTTTTTCTTTGGATAACGGATGACTAGTCGGTGCAAATACGATCAAAGGGTTTTCTAAAAATGGTTCACAAGTCACATCTATATTGTCTGGAATTTGACTCATAATATATAAGTCATCCAAATTTTGACTCATCCGTTCTAAAATTTGTTCGTGATTTGTTACTTGTAGCGAGATATCAATCCCTGGATAAAGTTCGCAAAACGGCCCTAACAAACGTGGGATAAAATATTTTGCTGTTGTAATCACTGCCAAGCGTAATTGTCCCTGTTTTAGCCCTTTTAAATCTGCCACCTTCATTTCATACTGGGCTATGTTGTGAAAAATCTGCCGGCAAGTGGCAAATAACTCCCGTCCGGCTTCGGTCAGATACAATCGCTTCCCTACTTGCTCAAATAATGGCAGCCCTACCGTTTTTGTAAGTTGCTTGATCTGCATAGAAACAGTAGGTTGGGTGAGAAACAATTCCTCAGCAGCACGAGTAAAGCTACTGTGCCGTGCCGCCGCCTCGAACACCTTTAACTGGTGCAGCGTCGCTTGGTTCAAGGGTGATTCTCCTGTATATAGCGATTAATAGATATAAAACTAGTATTGCTGAACACTGGCAAATGATGTGGTGATGCTCACAGAAAGTTACGAGTTTTATCATAGATAAAACTCTATTGTTCATATTATAATAAGGGTATTTTATTTATGGATTCAAGAAGGTATTATCAGAACAGCTAAAGCGTAAGATGCCTTCCATCTCCTGATGAATGATGAATAAGGATTTTTCAAAATTCATCTATCATCATTCATCATTCCATAATTCTTCTGCAACTTTTGTCGGTAGCTTGGTTAAGTCTGGTAATCTTAATACTTCGATTTCGGCAACTTGTTCTTTAATATTCACTGGCAAGTTTAACGGTTCCCGTTCTTCTATCCAGCAGCTTGCCAATGGCAAGGTTAACTCCATTTCATCAAGGGGTCGAGGAATTACCATCACAGCATTCAATTCCCCAATACGTTCTGCTTCAAACATTCCCGCCTCCACTGCTACCGCCACATTTGCTACGGAACCACGGATAATCGCTGTACACAAACCAGCACCAATTTTTTCATAGGCTGCTAAATGAACATCAGCAGCTTTGAGCATGGCATCACATGCTCCCACCATTGCGGGAAATCCTCGCGTTTCTACCAAACCAATTGCTTGATTACTCAGACGGCTGTAATTGCCCTCTTGCATCAATTTAGTGAAACGGGTTGTGATGGGAAGCACTATATCTAGGTTGGGATAAGGTCGGGGAATCACCAAACTAGAAACCAACTGACCAAACTGTTCAGCTGTTTGCACGCCTGATTCTACCGCCAGACGCACGTCAGCAATTCCACCCCGAACGATCGCAGTACAATGACCACTACCAGTTTTTTCATACCCAACGAGGTGAACTCCCGCCGATTTCAGCATCATATCCGCTGTCCCCACGATCGCAGGAAAGCTGCGGGTAGAAACTAAACCTAAAGCAGTATCCTGAAAGGTTTCTTGACTACTCGCCCCTTGGTTGGTGCGAGTAGACCGTTGATTATATGTTTCCATGATGAATTCTCCAAAATACGGAAAAAGCCGACACCTTACAATTAACACTTACTCGAACTAATCGTCAGAGTTTGGGTTGCTCAAGGATTGTCTATGAGGAAACAATGTAGTCAACAGTCTGCTGATGCTCCCTTGTCCATAAATTTGAGTCCCGAAACCATTAGGGGATTCTGTAGTTGGCTGACTGGGGTCTGAATGATATTCTGTAGACTCTTGGGCGGCTGACTCCAAGGTGGAGTTAGCCTCATTGGCAGGTTCCTCCACGGGAGGAGACTGAGTTTCGGGAGTGGCGGGAGATTTAAAATAAGAAATCGACTTGTTTTGTTTGAAATCTACAAAAGCCGCAGCTGAGAAGTTAGTTGAGGAAGTTACCTTTTCCTTAACCTCACCTGAGCCATTTTCCTCTTCCTTTGGTGGTACTGCATTTGTAGAAGTAGGGTTATTTGTAGATGGTTCTGGTTCTTTGATTTGGCTAATCTGCCGACTGGTGTCTCCTAAAATTGAACCAGGTGGTACTACTTGTCCAGGTTCAACCGAATAGTTAAAAACTGTTGTTGCTGAACCAATACAAGCATTTGCTCCAATTTTGCCTTTGCCAACCATCAAAAAACCGGCTCCCAGGTTTGCACCTGCTTCTACCTCTAGAGTGCCTTCATGGACTTGGAGAATTGCTCCCATACCAATGCAGACCCCTGGCCCAATGATGATCTTGCTATTTACAGCCGCTTGGAGGATCACCCCAGGTGCAAGTACCGCGCTTGGATGAATAGTCACCTCACCACTAATGTAAGAATCAAAGTTATTGCTGAGGCGCAGTGGCGGCACAGACATGGAAATTTTAACCTCAGGTGGGGGGTGGGGAGTGGGGGTGGGGAGTGGGAGTGGGGGTGGGGAGTGGGGAGTGGGGAAAGACTTGCTGCAACTTCTCTCCTACCTCCTCATCTCCCTTATCTCCCCCACTCCCTATTCCCTATTCCCTACTCCCTATTCTCTTTTACTACGGACGTTGAATAATCGTTTCTAATACTCGACGCTTGGCTTTGGGGTCAACACCAATTAAGCGTACATATTCCCCTGAATATTCACCGAGTTGTCCTTCTACGGCTGCGATCGCTTCTCTTTCTGAGGAGGCTTGAATTTGACCTGTACTAGTCCAGGAACCTGTACGGAATCGCCGTTGATCTACATGCTCAACGCTAATTTTATACCCACCAGCTAATAGTTGCCGGAGTTGTTCTACTACTTCAGTACTCAAGCGGGTAGCGGTAGCTGTTGATTTTGCAGAGGGTGTTGCACTAGTGGTAAATGATTTTTGACTGCCAGAGGAGGCTACTTGACCGTTTGGACGTTGGATAATAGTTTCTAATACCCGGCGTTTGGCTTTGGGGTCAATACCAATTAAGCGCACATATTCCCCTGGATATTCGCCGAGTTGTCTTTCTACGGCTGCGATCGCTTCTCTTTCTGAGGAGGCTTGAATTTGACCTGTACTAGTCCAGGAACCTGTACGGAAGCGGCGCTCATCTACGTGTTCAAGGCTAATTTTCGAGCCACCAGCCAATAAATGCCGGAGTTGGTCTACCACTTCTGTACTTAAGTGGCTACTGGTAGCTGTTGCTGTCGCAGAGCTAGCGTTGGTATGAAATGATTTCTGACTACCAGAGGAGGCTACTTGACCGTTTGGACGTTGGATAATGCTTTCTAATACCCGCCGTTTGGCTTTAGTATCAATACCGATTAAACGCACATACTCGCCTGGATGGCTGGCGATACATTCTTCTAAGGCGGAGATGACTTGATTTGTGGAAGTTGCTTCAATTGGCTTGCAACTAGTCCAAGAACCTGTGCGGAAGCGCCGCTCATCTACGTGTTCTACGCCAATTTTGTAACCACTTGCCAAAAGTTGGCGAATTTGATCTAGAGTTTCGCCACTAACTTTGGCACTGCTAGATCCATTACCGTTACCATTACCATTACTGCTGCTGTAGCTGCCATTGCTATGGCTACTAGTTGGAGCTTTAAAACTGGTAGCTGGTTTGGCATCACCATCTGGACGTTGGATGATGCTCTCTAGCACACGCCGTCTACCTTTGTCAATGCCAAACAGGCGGACATACTCGCCGCTATGGTCATTTAGACAGCTTTCTAAGGCTGCGATCGCTTCACCGATCGATCTCGGTTCAATTGGTTGACAACTAGTCCAAGAACCTGTACGGAACCGTCTTTGGTCTACGTGCTCCGTACCAATTTTATAACCTTGCTGTAATAGATACCGCAACTGATCTATTGTTTCTGCACCCAAGCTATTGCTCGCCACTTCACTACTCCTTTCCAACTCTAAAACAGTAATACCATTACCTGTATAAGATTTAGCGTTCTCATCCCGAATGGGTGCTATACATTTGCTATCCGCAGCACAGAGATAACCCGCTCGTAATGCCTGATTAATCCCAACCACATGATGAGCAAATTCTTTATCTTGATCTTGCACATCTGGCAAGCGGTCAGCTTGCTGCTGGCTAGTAATTATCGCTCCCGAAGGTACATACTTACCGGCGGGAATCTCTACGTCTTGAATTAAAGCGTGCATCATCACGATGCAACCTGCACCCACTCTGGCATTAAACACCGTCGAGCGAAAGCCTATGAAGGAATTATCCCCTACATAAGCTGGCCCGTGAATTAGAGCCATGTGGGTAATGCAAGCGTTTTTACCAATCCATACCGAGTATTTATTTTGGTCATCACCAATTACTCGTCCTTGCTCCAACCCATGAATGACAACACCATCTTGAATATTGGTATTTTCACCAAGATAAAAGGGTGTACCTTCATCCGCTCTAATCGTAGTCCCCGGAGCAACGATTACATTTGCACCTATTCGTACATCCCCAATCAGATTGGAGAATGAATGTACAAAGGCAGTTTCATGGACTTTGGGTTCAGCTAAATTCCTTGACCACGGGGTTGGGGGTGCCGCCGTGCTGCGGACTGCCATCGCGAGATTCCTCCTGTATTGTCGTCAGTTGTCATTTGTCCTTTGTCCTTTGTCGAGAGCTAATGACTAATGACTAATGACCAATGACTAATGACTATCGATATTGATCTTTTTTGCTGTAAATGAGGCGATCTTCAACGTAAATAGTATCGATGATCGCCACCACTGCTGCATCCAATGGACGCTGTTCATTGCCAACAACTTGACGAGCGGCACTACCACGAGTGATGAGTACCCACTCATCTACTCCAGCTCCCACAATATCTGCTGCTACTTCATATTCTGGTAGGATGTTGCCGTTTTCATCTACTAATTGTAACAACAGTAGTTTCACACCTCTAAGACTTGGCTCTTTTTGGGTGCTAACTACTGTGCCGCGAACTTTGGCAATTTGCATTACAAATTACGGTCTTCTACCGAAAGGACGAATTGCATTTACATTTTCCCGGAACTGCTCTACATCTTCGGTATAACGAATTGGTAGAACGTATTCTAAGTTTTCGTGAGGACGAGCAATGATGTGAGTAGACAGTACTTGTCCGCCATTGACTCGCTTTACAGATTCAACTCCTGCGGCCACAGAAGCTTGAACTTCGGAAACGTCACCCCGAACAATTACCGTTACCCGACCACTACCAATTTTTTCATAACCTACTAAAGTAACGCGAGCCGCTTTCACCATTGCGTCAGCAGCTTCTACCACTGCTGGAAAGCCTAGCGTTTCAACCATTCCCACTGCAATTGACATTAGTTTTAATCCCTATTTAAAGTTTTTAGCCTTGGACAACAAAAGTGATGCTCTTTTCAGGTAAAGAGCGTTAATTACTTTGTTTAAACAGCTTTTAAGTACGGAATTGTTCTACCGCTTCTGTGTAACGTATCGGCAATACGTATTCCAGGTTTTCGTGAGGACGAGCAATGATGTGAGTGGATAACACTTCACCACCGAAGACTCTTTTCGCCGCTTCAACCCCAGCTGCTACAGAAGCTTGAACTTCCGATACATCTCCCCTAACTATGACGGTGACACGAGCGCTACCAATTTTTTCATAGCCCACTAAAGTGACACGGGCGGCTTTCACCATCGCATCAGCAGCTTCTACAACTGCTGGAAAGCCTTTCGTTTCAATCATCCCAACTGCAATTGGCATCGCAGAACTCCTACAAAATGAATCAGATCGGTACTGTTGTTTGAAATTTTTGACGGGGAGAGGTTTATCTTATAGCTAAGAAAACACTTCCAAATTAAGCATAGGAAAGCTTGGCGTCCCTGCCAATATAAATTACTATAATAGTTTATGATAAGAAAGTTTTAAAAAACTTAACAAAAAGTTATCTGTCCTTCTAAGCGATTAAAGTTCACTAATTCCTAGAGAGGCCACTTATGCTTTATAATTTCTTTATTACATTGACAAAACGACATTCATAACCAGGGCTAATCCGATCTGTCGAGGGAGAAACATCGGCTGTAACTTTTGCTGCATCTATCTTTTGTTAAAGATTGCTACATCTAGAATGACTAGGTAAAAAATATATAACTTTTTCAAATATATTGTATAAAGTACTTTGGTTAAAATAGAAATACAAATGTAAAAAGGTCGGTGGTGTTAAGGCAAGTAAATGCTTTTGCTTATGTAAAGTTATATTTTACTTATGTTAAATAGGATAAAGCTAGGTAAAAGTACTCGCCAGAATGTAGCTGAAACAATATTAAAAAAACATCGATATTTTGGTAAATTAATTTTATTAAATAAATAATTGTTTTAGAGCTTTTTTAAAATCAAGGCTAAGTCGTCAAGGAAAATTTAAATGGATCAATTTCTATTTTCAACAAGTTGGTTTGTGCCTTTTTATAGCTTATTGGGCGCAATTTTGACCTTGCCGTGGGGAATAGGAATAATTAGGCGAACAGGGCCAAGACCTGCGGCATATATCAATTTGTTGACGACCGTTTTAGCTTTTATCCATAGCCTGTTTGTATTTAAAAGTATCTGGTATAGAGAACCAGAAACTTTACTGGTGAATTGGTTCAAAGTTGCGGATTTAGACTTATCTTTTGCCTTGGAACTGTCACCAGTTAGTATTGGGGCAACAGTTTTAATTACAGGGTTAAGCTTACTGGCACAAGTTTACGCTCTGGGTTACATGGAAAAAGACTGGTCGTTAGCGCGTTTTTTTGCGCTGCTGGGATTTTTTGAAGCAGCTTTGAGCAGCCTAGCAATCAGTGATTCTTTATTTCTCAGCTATGCGCTTTTAGAATTGTTGACCCTTTCGACTTACTTGCTGGTGGGGTTTTGGTATGCTCAACCGCTAGTAGTGACGGCGGCGCGGGATGCGTTTTGGACTAAACGGGTGGGAGACTTGTTGCTGCTAATGGCTGTGGTAACACTTTCTACCTTAGCCGGGAGTTTGAACTTTTCAAATTTATATGAATGGGCGCAAACAGCTAATTTAAGCCCAATGACATCGACATTGCTGGGGTTGGCGTTAATTGCTGGGCCTGCTGGTAAATGTGCCCAATTTCCCCTGCACCTGTGGTTAGATGAGGCAATGGAAGGGCCAAACCCCGCTTCGGTAATGCGGAACTCGCTGGTAGTAGCTGGTGGCGCTTATTTACTGTATAAATTTCAACCATTGTTAGCCCTCTCGCCAGTTGCCTTAAATGCCTTGGTAGTTATGGGGACGGTAACGGCGATTGGAGCCACATTAGTATCTATAGCTCAAATTGACATTAAGCGATCGCTATCTCATTCCACCAGTGCATACATGGGCTTAGTATTTTTGGCCGTAGGGTTGCAGCAAGGGGGTGTAGCCTTAATGTTGCTGTTAACTCATGCGATCGCCAAAGCATTATTATTTATGAGTTCTGGTTCAGTCATTTTGACTACCCAAAGCCAAGACTTAACAGAAATGGGCGGTTTGTGGTCACGGATGCCAGCTACCACCACTGCCTTTGTAGTCGGTGCAGCCGGAATGATCACACTACTACCATTGGGAAGCTTCTGGGCAATGTTAGCATGGGCTGACGGTTTCGTAAGTATTAGCCCTTGGGTAATTGGGGTTTTAATATTAGTTAATGGTTTAACAGCATTAAACTTGACCAGAGTATTTAGATTAGTATTTTGGGGTAAACCGCAACAAAAAACCCGTCGCACCCCAGAAGTTGGTTGGCAAATGGCGCTACCAATGGTAATTCTGACAGTACTAACTCTGCTTCTACCTCTGATGTTACAGCAATGGTACTTGCTACCCGATTGGGAAAGTATTAATTGGTATGTAGCGTTAGCGTTGTTTGGTTCTACCGGGGTGGGAGTAGGTGTAGGGTGTACGGTTCATCTGCACAAAGCTTGGTCACGATCGAGAATCTTGGCGTGGAGATTTGTGCAAGACTTGTTAGGTTATGATTTTTATATTGACCGAGTTTATCTTGTAACGGTGGTAAGCGCAGTTGCACTGCTATCTAAAATTTCTGCTTGGAGCGATCGCTATTTGGTTGATGGTTTTGTAAACTTGGTTGGGTTTGCAACAATTTTCGGCGGACAAACTTTAAAGTACAGCATTTCTGGACAATCTCAGGGCTATATGTTGACCATCCTAGCAGTCGTCAGCGTCCTGGGTTTTTTCATCAGCTGGTCGTTGGGTTTACTAGATAAATTGCCTTTTTAAAGATATTGTCATTGGTCATTTGTCATTTGTGATAGGGTAAGAGTTTTTTCCCAGTCCCCATTCCCCATTCCATACCTACTTATGCTTAGTGTTTTAATTCTAGTGCCGTTAATCGGTGCAGCTTTAATTGGTTTCTCGCCCTCTGGCATCAGTGGGAAATTCGCCCGTGGGGTGGCTTTGGTCTTTGCGACTATCGCATTTTTGTGGACAATCGTACTAGCAATTCAGTTTCATCCAGGAGAAATTACTCAACAGTTTGCCGAGTCTGTCCCTTGGATAGATGCTTTAGGGTTGAATTATAACCTTGGGATAGATGGTTTATCTTTGCCATTGTTGGTTTTGAATGGATTGTTAACTGCCATTGCCATCTACAGCAGCGATGAATCCTTACAGCGTCCGAAATTTTATTACTCTTTGATCTTATTATTAAGCGCTGGGGTGACAGGAGCCTTTCTGGCACAGGATTTACTGCTATTTTTCCTGTTTTATGAATTGGAACTAATTCCGCTGTACTTGTTGATAGCTATTTGGGGTGGCGCGAAACGGGGTTATGCTGCAACTAAATTTCTGATTTATACAGCCGTTTCAGGAATCCTGATTTTAGCAAGCTTCCTCGGCATGGTTTGGTTGAGTGGTTCCTCTAACTTTGCACTAGCAACCTTGAACGCGACAACTTTACCTCTAGCAACACAACTTTTATTGCTAGCGGGAATTTTGATCGGTTTTGGGATTAAAATTCCCTTGGTTCCCTTTCATACTTGGTTGCCAGATGCTCACGTTGAAGCTTCCACACCGATTTCAGTCTTGTTGGCTGGGGTGTTATTGAAGTTGGGAACTTACGGCTTACTGCGATTTGGCATGAACTTGTTACCAGAAGCTTGGAGTTATCTGGCTCCCTGGTTAGCCACTTGGGCGGTGATAAGTGTGCTGTATGGTTCATCCTGCGCGATCGCTCAAACCGATATGAAAAAAATGGTAGCATACAGCTCCATTGGACACATGGGTTATGTGCTTTTAGCAGCGGCAGCGGCCACACCTTTAAGTGTGTTAGGTGCTGTGATGCAAATGATTAGCCACGGCTTGATTTCCGCAATGCTGTTTTTGCTGGTGGGGGTTGTGTATAAAAAAGCCGGAAGCCGAGATTTAGAAGTCATCCAAGGATTGCTGAACCCAGAACGGGGGATGCCAGTAATCGGTAGCTTGATGATTGTCGGAGTTATGGCTAGCGCTGGTATACCGGGAATGTTAGGGTTTATTTCCGAATTCGTAGTTTATCGGGGGAGTTTTCCAGTTTTTCCAGTGCAAACCTTGCTATGTATGCTTGGCACTGGTTTAACAGCAGTTTACTTCTTAATACTCGTCAACCGCGCCTTTTTTGGTCGCCTTTCTGCACAAGTTACCAGCTTACCACGAGTGTATTGGAGCGATCGCATCCCAGCGGTAATTTTAGCTGTGCTGATTGTGATTTTTGGCATTCAACCTGCTTGGTTAGTGCGCTGGACTGAACCAACAATTACAGCAATGGTGAATAGCCAAAACGTAGTAGTAGCAGTGTCCTTGGATAAAGCAATGGGGAGTAGGGATTAGGGGCTGGGGACTGGGGACTAGGGGCTAGGGAAGATTTTTTTAATACATAATACCCAATCCCCAGTACCCAATCCCCAGTACCCAATCCCCCAATCCCCCAATCCCTATACTTTTCGGAGAGATGGTAATGGTAACTATTAAAAAGAAAGCAACTCACAATCCCTTAGCTGAGTATATTGAACGTCTGCAAAAAGGAGATGCATTACTCCCCGATAGTCCAGAAAATGTACTGGAAGTTGTTGGTATTCTTAAAAGCTATGGCGTAGTTTTAGATGCCTACTCAAAAAATCTTAACTATATTGCCGAGCATCAATTTTTAGTATTTTTCCCATTTTTTAAATATTTTAATGGAAAGATTTCTTTGCAGAAATTACTCCGTCACTGGTGGCATAACCGAATTAATTTTGAATATGCCGAGTATTGCATGAAAGCCATGATGTGGCACGGTGGCGGCGGACTAGATACGTATTTAGATACACCAGAATTTCAAGAAAGAGCGCAAGCCGTTGTTGCCGCAAAATTTAAAAATAATCCCTTCATTCCAAGTATAAACCAACTGTTTCCAGATTTCTTGACAGAACACTTGCGCGTCTCTGCTTACTACACAGGTTTAGGTCAATTCTGGCGAGTCATGGCTGATATCTTCCTCAGCTTATCAGACCTCTACGATCGAGGCAAAATCAAATCGATTCCCCAAGTTGTAGAACACATTAAAGCTGGGTTAGTGGCAAATGCATCAAACCCAATTACTTACACAGTCAAAATTCGGAATGAAGCCTATGACATCATTCCCAAAAGCGTTGGTTTGACTTTCTTAGCAGATACAGCCATCCCTTATGTAGAAGCAGTATTCTTCCGAGGAACTCCTTTCCACGGTACAGTTTCATACAACGCCCAAGGATATCAAATTCCCCCAGATCAAACTCTATTTCAATATGGCGCATTGTATGCCGATCCTTTGCCCATAGGTGGCGCGGGTATTCCTCCCACCTTATTGATGCAGGATATGCGTCATTATCTTCCAGAGTATCTGCACGAAATTTATCGTCGTAGTCTCCGGGGTGAAGATGATTTGCGGGTACAAATTTGCATGAGTTTCCAAAAATCGATGTTTTGCGTGACGACAGCAACCATTTTGGGACTGATGCCTCATCCTTTGGATACTAAAGATCCAAATGAGCAAAAAATTAATCGAGTTTATTTAGAGAAGTGGATGAGTCGGTTACAAACTTCGCGGTTGCTAGATGTGAATAAATGAATTGAATACCAAGAAATTTTATATGCTTTTCAATCGCTATAAAAACCTTCATGTAATTCAGCAACTTGATCCAGTACAAAATCATTGCCGGATTTATAACTTGATGAATGGCTATGAGTTTCCTTGGGATATGACGCGATCGCTCGAAGTTGCTTTGATGCGAACTTATTGCGTTCCTAGTATTTCTAAATTGCTGAATCAGACAGGAGAATTTACCCATTGTCCGCAAAAACGCTATGATGATACGTCAATCATTGTTGGAGAGATGATTAAGTGGGGTTATGATAGCGATCGCGGCAAAGAAGCCCTGCAACGCATGAATGCACTCCACGGACGCTTCAAGATTGACAACAACGATTTCCTGTATGTACTTTCAACCTTCATTTTCGAGCCTATCCGTTGGAATGTGCGGTTTGGTTGGCGGCTGATGTGCGAACAAGAAAGATTAGCGTCTTTTTACTTCTGGCGAGAAGTAGGTAAGCAAATGCAGATTCAGAATATCCCTGAAACCTACGAAGAATTCGAGCGCTATAACCTGGATTACGAACGCCAAAAATTTCGCTATTCAGATACAAATTGCCGAGTTGGGGAAGCTACACGCGATTTATTTTTGAGTTGGTTTCCTTCGTGGATGCGTTCTGCCATCAAACCAGGTATCTACGCTTTACTTGATGAGACAATGCTCGATGCCTTTGGTTTTCCCTATCCCTCGCCATTGCTGCGATCGCTTATGGTAAGTCTACTCAGAATCCGAGCTAAATTAATCCGGTTATTC
Organism: Nostoc sp.; assembly: GCF_036916655.1. GTDB lineage: Bacteria > Cyanobacteriota > Cyanobacteriia > Cyanobacteriales > Nostocaceae > Nostoc. Next base: position 1,957 of record NZ_JBALFY010000022.1, on the reverse strand, counting down.
CCACCTCGGAATCACCCTAATTTTTATATTGACTCTCCTATCCCCAGCTATCCCGCTGGCTATGAAATCGCAAAAGTGGGGCCACTTCATCCAAAAATCTAGGCTTCTGGTTCAACACCTAGCGATCGCAATTGAGCAGTCAAGCGATCGGCCCTTTCTTCACCAGTCAACAACAAATTACCTTGCAAATCCCACCAGCGTAACCAAGGTAATTCCATATTATAATATTGCCCCTGCCAAATCCCTAACTCAACTCCCAAAGGATGTATGGGATAATGCCCACGTTCATTTGCTGTTAATAACTGATATTGTCCACCAATTAATTCATAAACTTCCACACTAGCTTTATTCACTTCATAAATGCCGTAGAAGGGCGGACGAATCACCTGCTCATAAATCCAAAATTTCCCCTTCCACGGAGTTTTGTCTCGCTCCTCACTACCATCGCCAGAAACAAATTCTAATGCAATCAATGGGGCAATAAACTCTCGCCAGAGTACATAAGATCTGCGCGTTTGCCCATCCAGAGTAGGTGGTACATTCCCTACATAAAACCAGTCTGGTGCTTCTGCGCCTTTTTCTGGAGGGTCAGTAATCCGCCAATAGATACCGCTATCTTGACCAATACAGTATTGTCCATCAGGATGACGTTTTTGCAATATCGGTTTAATTGAATCCGTTAGGAGAATGCTTTGGGGATGTTCCTGAAAGTTTTTCACGAATGTACCATCAGACTCAGGTAGCTGTGTATGGTCTGGAAACGGAGTGAGAGCGGTGGATGGATCGGTTGCAGAGGTCATAAGATTACCTTTGCAGAATGTAAGGGTTGTTTTTTAGTTTAGCAGTGGAAGACGAGATGGAGCGATCGCTTACTACTCGCCGACTAATGCCAGTGCTTGATTGATCAACACGGTCAGAAAGATACATTCCTGATGAACGTAAATTCTCTATAACTGGTCGTGCCATTGTTATTTTGCCGCGTTGCTTTGCTGTCAAAACTATACCTAATGTTCCTCGTACAGGAATTCCCAGTACTGCTGCACATCTACGAGCGGCAAGATCATCCATAATTGCTTTTGTACCGGGGTGGGTATAAGCCCAAGTCAAAACTAGATGATTCGCCTTTACCTAAATCCCAAGATTGGATAATCTCAGGAGTTGGAGGTGCTTCTACAACTGTTAACCAGTTTGTTTGTGAAAGTGCTGCAACAGTCGGGTCTTCTACGCCTCTTTGCTGAATTTCAACAGCTACGGCTGATGGAACTAAAACCTCTTCACCCAATAACTGCAACAAATCCAGGAAGCTACTTCTAGACAAAATATGAGAGGTGAAGCATTAATTACAGGTGGTTCAGCCACGTTCTAATTCCCGTTGTAAGTCATCAAAATCAACAATAAAAGCATCCATTTGTTCACGGGATAGAGCCAAGAGAAAATCTGTTCTATCTAAATCGGCGATATTAGCTGCTTTCTCTTGGGAAATTTCACCACGTCCATACCAGTGTATGGCCGCAGCCAAACGCAATTCACGGACAAACTCATTAGGTGACAGGCGCAGAGCAGAGAATATTTCTTCAGGTAGCTCTAAGGTGACAGTAGTCATAAAAGTTATGTGGAGTGCAAGCCTATTCTAGAATTCACTTTAGCAATTTTAGGGTGTGGGAGAAAAAAGCGTAGGCGTAGCACATCGTAGACATCGCTCTCCTTCTCAAAGCTAACTTAGCTTGTCAAGATTCAATTGTGTGAAAATTAATACAAATATATTGGGAGTTGCAAAGATGGCTTGGGTAGCTGGCGATCGCTTGCAAGGTGGAAAATACACCGTAGAACTTTTGCAAAAGTGTTTTGTGGTATGATTAAGGGTTTGGCAATTTGCAATTAGGACTTTGAGGAGCAGTGAAAATAGAGAACGCCAAACAGCTTACTGCAAAAAAATTTAAGCGAATGACTGGAGTGA
>NZ_JBALFY010000021.1:0-112863 GCF_036916655.1 Nostoc sp. | reverse complement strand
GCAAAGACCCAGAGTTAGTAGCAAAAAAAACTAGAAATTACAGCATGGCTCAATGCACATCAAAGCGAGATTGTGTCTGGGGAAATGGTTGTATTTTTTGAGGATGAGTGTCATTTGTTGTGGGGAGACATTTGTGGTTATATTTGGGGTAATACTAAAGAAAGAATTGAAGTTCCAGTTCTTAACGAAAGACAAAGGCAGACATACTTTGGCGCACTTAATTATTACACTCAGGAATTTTTGATTAAGCCATTCAAAAAAGGTGATTCATCTTCGGCGATCGCATTCGTAGAATATCTGCTTACTCAATATCCCAAAAGCCGTATTGCTTTGATTTGGGATGGAGCTAGTTATCATCGTTCACTTGAATTTCAAGATTATTTAAAATCTGTAAATCAAGAGCTAGACGAAAACGAATGGAAAGTGACTTGTATTCGTTTTGCTCCTAATGATCCAACACAAAACCCTGTAGAAGATATTTGGTTATATGCTAAAAACTTTGTTAGAGAGTTTTATCATCTATGTAAATCCTTCACTATTGTCAAGCGTTTATTTGAACTTGTCATTCACCATCAAATCTTCAATTTCCCCAAAATATTTATGTATAGTTGATTTTCACAACTGATTTAGGATTGCTATATCCCTCTTCTGTCACTCTCCGAAAACATTTGCCATTTCTGGATTCTAGAGCTTTTGTATAGCAAGCGATCGCGCGATTCTTTTCTAATAACAAATACAAGACCAATTTTTTTCTAATAGTATAGCTTGTATTGATTGCCTCATCAGGCTTCTAGCGATCGCCCTCCCGGAGAGTGACAGAAGAGGGATATAAGACAGATAGTGTTATGGAAAAAATATCATTATTTTTCCTTATTATTCAAGAAAAATGTATTAAATAGCACATAAAAATAATTACTAATTAGTGATTTTTCTGAGATATATGGTAATATGTGAGTAAGTTGGCACAATAAAATCAAATCTATGCCAAATTAAAGATTAACTAAGCTCAATACCTTCGCCAATTTATAAAGGTGAGTTCATGTATTAACTCCCTTTTATCTGAGGCTTGGCAAAAACAATAAGTCCTAATAATTCCTTTAAGGTTGACCGCAAGAGTTTATTTAAGGTATTGCCCGCAGTATAAAGAGTTTAAGAGTCTAAGCTACCTTGTAAGCTAAATGCTCATGTATGGGTCATTTCGCCAGTGGAAGCCAAAATTTTTGTAGGCTCTTATTTTGGCAAAATTATTGAAGCTAAAACACTCTTTCCTTCTGCCTTTGGCCTTATCCAAACGATAGATTTTTAATTTTCTCTAATTTTACAAATAGGTGAAAGTTATGGCTCTACTATCTGGTAAATTTTCTACCTTGGTAGAACTTCTCCGATGGAGATCGCTCCAGCAACCTGAAGAGAATGTCTATACTTTTCTAAACAATAGAGAAGTTGGAGAGTCTAATTTGACTTATGGGCAGCTAGATTACCAAGCTCGAAGTATCGCTGCATTACTCCAAAGCTGTGTAACCACTCAAGAACCAGTTTTACTACTTTTCCAGCCAGGTTTGGACTTCATCGCTGCTTTTTTGGGATGTCTATACGCTGGAGTCATAGCTGTTCCTGCTTATCCACCAAAACCAAACCGCTCAACCCACCGCCTTCAAACAACTGTTTCAGATACACAGTTGAAGGTAGTCCTAACCACACGATCTCTGTTGTCCAACGTAGAGCGATGGGTTAACCAGTGTTCAGAGATGAAAACTCTACGCTGGTTGGCTGTTGATGACATTCCTGACAATCTAGCAGAGAAATGGCAGGAACCAACTATAAGTAAAAACACACTGACTTTTCTTCAGTACACTTCGGGATCTACAGGCACACCCAAGGGTGTAATGGTGAGCCATAACAATCTGCTGCATAATTCTGAATGCATCAAGCAATTTTTTGAACTTAGTTCATCCAGCGTATCCGTATGTTGGTTACCCAATTTCCATGATATGGGTCTGATTGATGGGATTATTCAACCTTTATATACAGGTTTTCTGGGTGTTCTTATGTCGCCTATGTTCTTTCTTGAACGACCGATACGATGGCTTCAAGCCATTTCAGATTACAGAGCAACTCATTCAGGAGGCCCCAACTTTGCTTATGATCTTTGCGTTCGCAAGGTGACTCCAGAGTATATGAAGTTTTTAGACCTGAGTAGTTGGTGTACAGCTTACACAGGTTCAGAGCCAGTTCGCAGAGAGACATTAGAGCAGTTTACCCAGATTTTCAAACCCTGTGGATTTCATTCCAGATTTTTATATCCATGTTATGGGTTAGCGGAAGCCACTTTGATGGTTTCAGGTGGACTAGTAAAAGATGAACCGATTTTCTGTACAGTTGACGCAGATAAACTCGAACAGAATCAAATTGTAGAAGTATCCGTTGACAAACAGAGGGTAGTAAAGCTTGTAGGATGCGGTCGTAGTGTGCTTGATACAAGCATCGTTATTGTTCACCCAGAATCTTTGACTCCATGTTTGCCAAACGAAATAGGAGAAATATGGGTATCAAGCCAGAGTGTAGCTCAAGGATATTGGAACAAACCTGAATATTCCCAACGTATCTTCGAGGCGTACTTAACAGACACCGACATAGGGCCATTTTTACGTACAGGTGACCTGGGATTTTTAAAGGATGGAGAGTTGTTTATTACTGGTCGCCTTAAAGACCTGATCATTATTTGGGGACGCAATTATTATCCACAAGATATTGAACTGACAGTTGAACAAAGTCACCCAGCACTTAGACCAAGTTGTAGTGCAGCATTTTCGGTTGAGGTGAAAGGTGAGGAGCGGCTGGTAGTTGCTCAAGAGATAGAACGTAATTATCTCCGAAATCTAGATTTTAATCAGGTGATTGCGAATATGCGCCAAGCAGTAATCGAACAGTATGATTTACAGATTTATGCCGTGGCTTTGCTCAAGACTGGAAGTATCCCAAAGACCTCCAGTGGGAAAATTCAACGCCAAGCTTGCCGAACGAGTTATCTGGGCGGCACTCTGAACTTGTGGAATGCAAAGGAGGTATAGCTATAAATCGGGTAGTTAGAGATTAAAGTTTCAAACACAAAAAGGAATCAACAAATGGTAAGTGAATTGAATGATCCAAGTGAATTAGGTAACTCTAGAGATTTGCCTAAGATAACTAAAATATCGATAGACAATGATTACCTAATAAAGGTGCAGAGAATCTTTGTTTTGACATTAAATATCGTTTCTTTACTAGGATGTATAATCGCCTTTATCCAAGTTTGGCTTTGGGGGATTAGTTACTTAGAAATCGGTCTTTTATTAGGTATGTATGCTCTAATATTTAGTGGGATCACTGTCGGCTATCACCGACTATTTGCCCACACTAGTTACAAAACTAATACAACCATACGAGTTATCCTAGCTATCCTTGGATCTATGGCTGGTCAAGGTCCTCCAATTTACTGGGTGGCTAATCATCGGCGTCATCATCAGTACAGCGACTTGCCTGAAGATCCTCATTCTCCACACTTAAACTCTAAGGGGAACTTGGGTTTGGTTAGTGGACTATGGTATGCCCATATTGGTTGGTTGTTTGACCCTGAGATTACAAACTCTCTCTTCTTTGCCAAAGACTTACTTAGAGACCCTGCTATTGCTAAGGTTAATCGACTGTACTTAATCTGGTTACTTCTAGGTCTTGCTATCCCTGGCATATTAGCAGGGCTACTCACACATTCATGGACAGGAGCTATATCGGGATTCTTATGGGGTGGGTTAGTTCGTCTATTCCTTTCTCTCCATCTTACCTACAGTATTAACTCAATTGGACATGTCTTTGGTAGCCGCCTTTTTAATACTCACGAATACAGTAGAAACAATGCTTTGCTTGCCATCCCAACGATGGGGGAATCTTGGCATAACAACCACCATGCGTTCCCTCAATCAGCAAGGTTTGGGCTAAAATGGTGGCAAATTGACCTGGGTTATTTGGTCATCCGTACTCTCGAAATTACTGGTCTAGCCTGGGATGTTAAAGTTCCTACATCGAGCCTGATTCAAGCAAAGATCAATGCTAATTAATAATTCATAATTTATAATTCATAATTCATAATTATGTTTTAGATGGGCATTTCAACCACAACTAAAACAGGACTGCTTGTAGAAATAGTGAAAAGTGCGGTTTTCTCCCCTTGGAGAAGAAAAGCAATTTTTCAAAGCAGAGGAATCAAACACTTTTTAGTTATGAATTATGAATTAATGATTATGAATTAGATGAAGAGTGCCTCGGCTTAAAGTTGAAAGGCCGCCCACAATTCTAGCGGGATATCAACCTTCTCCTGATAAAAAGATTCCGCCACCGCCACTTGCTACAACGGGGAACCCCCCCCAATGCAGTGGCCCTATCAGGGGCGGGGCAAAAACCCAAGTACTGAGTACTCTTGTTGTGACTCAGGACTGGCTCAACGCCCCGCTATCGCTAACAGCACTAAGTACGGTTTAACTTTTAGCAATTCTATAAATGTTGTGCTTTTGTCAATTATGGAGTCTTAGAAATGAACAAACAACCTTCTGAAATCAGCAATTCTTATTCTTTTACAAACTTGAACGATCTTAATCAACAAGTAAGTTCCCAAAAAGAGATAACTAAAGAAGCAATTCAAGCTTGGTTAACTTCTTATCTTGCTGAAATACTAGAAACAAATTCAAAGGAAATAGATATCCAGGAATCTTTTGACCGATATGGTTTGGATTCAGGAGCGGCTGTAGGACTAACAAGTGATTTGGAGGATTGGCTTAAACGCGATCTTTCTCCTACTCTTTTATACGAGTACCCTACTATTGAGGTATTAAGTCAATATTTAGCTGAGGAATTCAACGTTACGGTGTAATCATCAGTAGTTAATAAAAGTCTTGTAGCCAGCTAATTTTTTCCACAGTATCCTTTCCTGAAATCAGCAGAGGAAGGATACTTTTATCTAATTGAGTCAATTTGTAAAACTTAGGACACTGTTATGAATGCAATCAAAACCGAGAATCCTGGTGCATCAGCAAAGGCAATTCAACATCATTATGACGTAGGCAATGAATTTTATCGACTTTGGCTTGATAGTAATAATGTCTATTCAGGTGCGCTTTGGGAAGAGAATGACTCGCTTGACACAGCACAGTTAAGAAAGATTGACTACCACATCAACCAATCCAAGGCTAGAGGTGCAAAACGGGTTTTAGATATAGGCTGCGGTTGGGGTGCTGTATTAAAACGCCTTGTAGAAGAGAACAATGTAGAGTCTGCTCTAGGTTTGACGTTGAGTGTGGCTCAAGCAGAGTGGATTAAGTCATTCAACCACCCAAAAATTGAGGTTCGTGTAGAAAACTGGTTGGATCATTTTCCAGAAGTGCCTTATGATTCGATCATTTCAATTGGTGCATTTGAACATTTTGCCAAGATAGAGTTATCTGATGTAGATAAAGTACAAGCTTATCGTACTTTCTTCCAGCGTTGTCATGAGTGGTTGAAGCCTGACGGATACTTGTCACTTCAAACTATTACATACGGAAAAACGCGCCGCGAAGTGGCTAGAAAATCACAAGCAACTCAGTTTATTTCCAAAGATATATTCCCGGAATCAGACCCACCTCGTCTAATAGATGTTATAGAAGCAGTTGAAGGACTTTTTGAAGTTGTGGCACTTCATAATGACCGCGAGGGCTACGAGCGAACTTGCCGAGCATGGTTGGAAAGGTTAAGAGCAGTACGGAAAGAAGCCATTAATATTGCTGGAGATGAAGTCGTCACTGATTTTGAACACTACTTCAAAGTCTTTTGTGTTGGCTTTGCAACTGGAAATTTAGGTCTCTTACGCGTTACTTTACGCCGAATTAACAACTCTCGAAGTTAATTTACTTGCCAGCTAATGAAAACTCAACAAATCTCTAATATTTGGGTTACCTGTCCAAATCCAAATCCCAAAGCGCGAATTCGCCTATTTTGCTTGCCGTATGCTGGTAGAGGTGCCTCAAGCTTCCGTACTTGGTCAAACGATTTACCTCCAGAATTTGAAGTCTGCCCTATCCAACTTCCTGGACGAGAAAACAGGCTTAAGGAACCTCCACTTACTCAAATCTCACAAATTGTTAAGGCATTAGCACCACTCTTAGACCCCTATTTGGATTTACCCTTCGCTTTTTTTGGTCATAGTATGGGGGCTTTGATATGCTTTGAATTGTCCCGCGAGATCCGCAGAGTTGGTAATCCTAGTCCTATTCACCTCTTCATTTCTGGTTGTCCTGCACCTCAGAAGCTAGATTTGTCTCCACCTATTCATGAACTACCTGCATCAGAATTTGTAGAGGAACTGTGTCGTCGATATAATTGCATAATACCAGAATCCGTTCAGCAAAATGCTGATTTAATGCAACTTTTCTTGCCTGCCTTGAGAGCTGATTTAGCTACAGGTGAGACGTATATTTATACTCCTGAAGCTCCACTCAATTGTCCTATCTCTTTGTTTGGAGGCTTACAAGATGGAGTAGTTAGCCAAGAAGCTCTAGAAGCTTGGCGTGAGCAGACCCATAACTCTGTAACAGTGAGTATGTTTCCTGGCAACCATTTTTTCATCAACAGTGTTCGCTCAAATGTTTTGACTTGTATTGCAAAACTTTATTAACATTTCAATCCATAGTGCTGTTTAATCAAAGGCAAGAACCCCAATCCTAATGAATAGCCCAAAGCTTCCAAATCTTCGAGCTTTCCCGCTAATTTAATGCGGCGATGTCTACGACGGGCTACGCTTAAGCAGTAGAGAAGATGGGGTAGATGGATTTGGTAAGTTAAATCAAACATCGCAAATTCCAGAGTTAGGGATTCTCGCGATCGCCCTGCTGTAAATTCCCAAGTTGTAAAAATTGACGAGTGGTGCCATTCAAGCTAAGGTGCGATCGCTAAGTGCAGTATTTGACAAAGTACTAGGTATCGAGGCTTGGGCATTGCTAAAACTCTTACTTAGTCCCCAATCCTCGATCCTTAATCACTTGACTTTCAGCACCGACTTCCCTAAAGATTGGCAAATAACATCATTTTGCGGTGTATGGATACGGCTGCACAAAACGTCACGGTAGTGTCGCTCTAAAGGATTCCTCTTTAATAGACCAGGATTACCAGTTAGTTCTAAGGCAATCTCCACGGCACGAATTGAGTTAGTTGTGGTGAGATATTTAACAGCTTGTGCTTGTAATCCGATATTTGGCTCATACTCGCCCTTATCAATATCTTCAGCCAAGCTATAAATCAATCTATTGTTAGCAAACAAGAGTGCTTCTATTTCACCTACAGCAGTTTGGAAGCGGGGCAAAGTTGCCAGTGGCTCTTTAAGATTAGAAGGCGATCGCTCCCAAAGATATTTAGTGAGCCAGTCTCGCGCACTAGTAGCCACACCGAGATATAAGGCACTCACTGTCAAACTACCCCAAGTGGAAATTAGCGGATCGAAAGATGGTGCAGCAGATATGGGACTGATACTGAGAGCATACTCTGAGGGAATTAATACATTCTCTAAAATGAGATCGTGGCTACCTGTAGCCCTCATCCCCAAGTGATCCCAGGTTTCGACAATTTGCAAACCTGGCAGATCGCGCGGAACCAGAAAACTTCCAACTTGTGGTTCATCCTCAGTTGTCCGTGCCCAAACAACAAAGTAACTGAGAATGGGACTGCCCGTGGTGTACTGCTTATGTCCTGTTAAACGCCAGCCTTCTGTTGTTGGTTCGGCAATTGTCGCAGGCAATCCACCTCTAGCTGGCGTTCCTAACTCTGGTTCAACACGGGCAGCATTCAGCAGGGCAATACCTTCGATTGATTCACGACACAGCCGCTTATATACTTCTGGATGCCAGCGACGGCTACGGGATGCGTGAGCATGTTGAAGGTAGTGCATTGTCAGTACTAATGCGGTGGAAGCATCGCCACGCGCTATCCCTTCAATCACTCGGCAGATAGCTGGCAGCCCCAAATCCTGACCACCGAATTCACGCGGGATGGTCAGGCTAAGTAGTCCGGCCTCATGCAAAGCAGTAAAATTCTCGAAGGGAAAGGAACCATCTTTGTCATGTACCCCTGCACGGGTGGCAAAGTCTTTGGCTAGAGCCTCAACTCGCTCGAAAATATTGGGGAGAGTTTCTAAGCCTTTGGCTACAAAGGTGTCTGGCACTGCTTGCTTCAACTGTGACATAAATACTCCTTTAAAACTCACTTTACTACTACTGAATCTCATCCCGCAAAAAATTGATGTTTCTGCAAACTTGTAGATGCTTCCATCGAAGTTAAGCGATCGCAACTACTTGTAGTCTAAATCCTGCTTTCTTTTGTTCATCTCGATCTCAGGTCTTTTGGCGATCGCTAACAATACTACTTAAAATCGATCGGATTTTAGTAGATGCAAGCTTCGTAAGTATGACATAAACAGTTTCCACAGAGCAAGGCAACTAAAAGATTGTGCGATCGCTCCACATCTGAACAAATCATTAGTAGTGCAGCCAACAATGGTGCTTTTGTTTTCTGACCTAAACCCTTTCTCTCAATGCGTCGCGGCAGGAGACAGATAGCAGTATTACTCCCAATACGGTTAAGATCCCCCCGCCTACGGCGACCCCCTTTTTAAGGGGGTAAATAGGAGGAGAAGCCCCCCTTTTTTAAGGGGGGTTGGGGGGATCTCCGAGAGCCAAATATACTAACCGAACCGTATTGGTATTACTCCTACCTCTCTTGTTTAAACCAACCTCTATGATAAAAAACTCCACGCCACTTGCGGGATGGAGTTTCCCGCCGCTTTCAATGAATTTGGGCTGATGGGTTAGCTCGCCGCTCAATTTGCTAACAGTTTCGTTAAAGCTTATGTGATAATACTTACTTTTAATTTATATACATTGACATTTTTTACATTTAGTTTATAATTACTGTCTGTAAAGTAGCTAAACTTTATACTTCACAAAATACTAGACATCTTCACTAATTGCTTAGGGAAACATCCTATTCAACTTCACGATTACTTGAATGAAATGTCATTAGTTATACCATTGTAGTAGCAGTCTACATGATTGATATTAGAGAAGTAGTTTAAAAACATAGCTTGTCTAATACATGAATAAAAAATGGGCTGCTAAACGACTTACCATCAACCTTACCTCAAGCGAGGCACAGAAGCTCGAACAATACTGTTCGATAACAGGGAGACCTGCGACTGATGTAATTCGGGAGTTAATTCGCTCTCTTTCTTCTAAAGAGGAAAAAGCTTCTGAACTCTCGTGAATCAGACTGTACAAAACATAAAACCAGGGTAAGTACATCTATCTCAATTTGTGAATGAAATATAGTGCTTAACAGTTATCAGCTAACAGTGAATCCTCATAGCTGAAATTAGGGGATTTAAATAAAAACACTCTCTTACAAAGTTCAGAGCGGAGAAAGTCTCCACTCTGACTTTTGCCTATTGGACGTGCTAATCGCAGTTTTTTGGAGCCTACTTAGCGAATTCTATGAGACTGTTGGCGAATAGGGGGTCTAAGAGGATGTTTGAAAAGTTCTGGGCGATTGGAAATCGCCTGGTATATTTGCTTTCGTTGAGATACTCCCTCTAGTATCTCTAGTGCCGAATTGGAATTGCAATCACAAACTCTGTTCCTTGTCCTAGTTTTGAGTAACATTCCAATTTACCAGCATGTTTTTCGGTAATAATTTGATAACTAATAGACATTCCCATACCTGTTCCCTTCCCCACAGGTTTGGTAGTAAAAAATGGATTAAAAACCTGTTTTTCAACTTTTTCTGGCATTCCTAAACCATTGTCAGCGATGGCAATTTTTACCCAATTAGAATCAATTAATGCGGTCTGAATGGTAATTGTGGGTAGAGAAACTTCATTGTTTGTTCTTTCTTCTAAGGCATCAATAGCATTTGCCAAAATATTCATAAACACCTGATTTAGTTGTCCGGCGTAGCATTCTACTAAAGGTAAGTATGTGTAGTTTTTGCTCACATGAATTTCAGGAAAATCTGGCTTTTCTTTAAGACGATGTTGCAAAATCATTAAAGTACTATCTATGCTTTCGTGAATATCCACTGCTTTAAATTCGGCTTCATCCATGCGTGAGAAGGTACGCAACGACAAGACAATCTGACGGATGCGTTGAGTGCCGACTTTCATTGAATTTAAGATTTTGGGTAAATCTGCTTGGATGAACTCTAAGTCAATTTCCTCACATAAAGATGTTCTTAAAGTTCCCGTAGGGTAGCAACTGCCGTTCTGAAATTCAGGAACGTTACTGGATTGATATAGGTGAACTAGTCGTAATAAATCTTGGGTATGTTCTTCAAGATGGCTGAGATTACCGTGGATAAAATTGACAGGGTTGTTGATTTCATGGGCAACTCCAGCAACCAGTTGGCCGAGACTGGACATTTTTTCTGCCTGAATCATTTGTGCTTGAGTGCGTTGGAGTTCTTGCAGAGTTTGGGCTAAATCTTCTGCTTGTTGTCTAAGTTGGGCTTCGATTTGTTGGCGATCGCGGATGTCACGGGCTATGGTTGAGAAGAATTCGACTTCGCCCTGTTCATTTTTATGGGCAATTAGTACTTGAGAAACTGGAAACTCTTCACCATTGCGACAGCGAAATATAGATTCTCCAGACCAAATTCCTTCTCGAACTATGGTAGGTATAATCTGATTCTGGAATTCCTCTAATATCGATAGTCCTACAACCTCGCTAATATGAAACTTGTTAGTTTCTGAGGCGGGAATATCCAAAATCTTCTGCCCTGCTTTGTTTAAGTAGCAATTATTTCCGGCTGCATCAGCCATACCCACAATGTCAGTTGTGGCTTCCAGAATCGCTAGCAGTCTTCTTTGCTCTTGTTCTGCTTGTTTTCGTTCGCTAATATCTCGCACTACCGAAAGTGCGTGGGGTTTGCCATTGTAGCTCAAAAGTTTGCCTGTAACTTCTATATCAAGGTAAGTACCATCTTTGCGGATGTCTACAGCCTGAGTGTGAAATTCATCTCCTTTTTTAATTGATTTGATAAATTTCCCGAATATATGAAAATAATCGGGATGGATGAAATCTGTAGGAATTAATTGCAAAAATTCTGCTTGAGAATAACCATGCATTTGATAAAAAGCCGGATTAGCAGCGACAATTTTACCAGTATCTAAATCAATAACACTGATGCCATCATTCACAGTCTCAAAAATGTTGCGATAGCGAGCTTCTTGTTGAATTAGGGCTGCCTCAGCTGCTTTGCGTAAAAGAAGCTCATTGTAAACATCGCTAATATCTCTCGCTACACAAACAACAGTTTCCTCGCTCATTGGCGAAATACTCGCCTCAAACCAAACTTCGCGATCGCCAATGGGTAAACTATATTCGATTTTGACAGCTTTCTTAGTTTTTAGTGCCTGTTGAATACAGTCGAGAAAAGAGTCTGCAAAAGCGGAAGGAAAAACTTCGTGGATGGTTTTGCCTAGTAGTTCCGCTGGTGGTTGGTACATTAAAGGCGCGCCGCTAGGAGCAATTTTCAGATAGCGTCCTTCTGCATCAAGGATAAGAATTACATCTTGTATGGCGTTAAACAATGCCAGTAATTCGGCTAATTCTGCTTGGCGATCGCTTTGTAATAGTTGTTTTGATTCTTTGAGTTTTTGTTCTAGTTGAGTGATTCTTGCACTGAATTCACTGGTGGATTTTGCTAATTGCTTCTGTAATTCAGCATTTTGCTGACGGAGAAAGAGTATTTCATGTTCTAGTTCTTCAGTATACATGACTTGTTTCTCCCGCTTACTGTCGAACTGGAATTAACAGTGCAAATAGCATTTGCGTTTCTCTTGGTAATAGAGAGGCAATACTAAAGTCGATTAATTTCACTTGTTTAGTTTCAGGATTAATTAAAATATTACTCGTCTTAATGTCTTTATAAATGATGCGCTGACTATAGAGTATATCTAAGGTATGATATAGTGCGATTGCTATTTGTAAAAACTCTCCTAAAGACCCGATGCCCTGTGTTTGGTTGCGATCAAAATAATCTTTTAGAGAAATTCCACCAAAATTTTTCATCACCATCGCTACAGGTAATGAGTCAGTTTCTCGATACCCAGGGTAAACTATGGTTCTCGAACCATTAGAGATTTCTTCACTGACCTGGTATCCAGGAATAGTCACACAATTACTGAACATACTGCTAAATCCTAGTGATTTCTAAATTTATTGTTCCCAAATTAGTAACGGCAGTTTAATGTTAATTGGCAAATATTACTGTGGTTTAACTTTATATTTAGAATTGCTAGTACAACACGGCGTAAATAAACCACCCATTCCAAACCAATGAAACGCTTACGCTATATTCATTTTTAATTTTTAATTTTTAATTCCGCCTTGCGGTACTAGGCTCTTGATAAAAGGGAGCATCTCACTTTTTGAAGTGGCTCAAACTGACAATAATCCATTGAGATAAGCAGAGCGATGAGCCAGGACTTGAGGGACATTTTCTCGTTTCCATTGTGCCCCAGAATCTTTGTTCGACGATCAATCTGTTTAACGGCAGATTCAACCGAACCAGAACCAATTAAACAAATTTGTCCAGCTTGATGATATTCGGAGTTAATAGTGCGATCGCAATGCTTATCAAGATAACAGCAAAAGTTTTGTGCTTGTTTACCCTTACAATCAGTGAAGCGGTTTCAAGGCAATAATAACTGAATAACAAAGCTGTGGATTCTTCTGTAATTTACCAACCTTGGCTTTAAGGGTAAGAGGGATATGCTCAAATGTATGCAATCTCGTTTAACGAATTATGACAATATTATCTTTGGCAACTTGAGATCAGCGATACACTGAGGAAAATTCCTTGAGGAAGCGTTGATGGCAAGAGCAAACGGGGTTACAAGTGAAACGTCTGTAGAGGAATTGCCTACAGTTTCAGACAAAGACACGGCAACAATTGAAAATTCGCCTGAACCAGTAGAGGATGCCCAGGATATTGACGATATATTGAACTCACTAAAAACTTTACTGAGTACCCTAGAAAAACTCCAAAAAGTCCGGCAGGAAGTGGGTGATATCAAACCATTGATTGGGCGGATGCTGGATGGAGAACTGGTAGCTGGTGAAGAACTTGAACAACTCAAGGCAGGTGTGAGCAGTCTTTCTCGCCTTGTTCGTGCTTATAATGACCATCAAGTAGCGTTGGCGAAAGCACAACCTGCTAGAAACTTGTTAGATCAAGTCTTGAAAGAGCGTAAAGTGAGTTGAGTTGAGTTGGGGATGGGGAACTAGGAACTGGGGAAAAATACTTTGGATATTTGCTTGGAATCCCAATCTCCATTCAAATCTTATGAGTTTACAGTCCCCAATTTTAAGAAGCGATCGCACTTTTTTTGAGAGATGCGATCGCTGTAAACTGAAGATGTAACTCAAACTTGCAGCTATCCCCATGAAGTCTTTACAAGACTACACTGCTGTTATCCGTCCCGATAACAATGGTACATTTGTCCCCTACATACCAGCGATTTCCGGTTGTCACACTTGGGGACAAACGCCAGATGAAGCTCGTGCTGAACTTGTCTATGTTTTTGAAATGATTCAGGAGGAATACAAAGAACAAGGACGTTCTTTACCCGAAGACGTTGAACTGGTAATTACAAATGCCAGCTAAAGCTAGTGTTTTTTCTTAGCAACAGCCCAGCCTAGAACACTTAATAAAGCAAAGACACTTCCACCTGCTTCGCCTATATTAACAATAAAGTTTTCTCCTGATTCTGTTTTTATATTTATTTCTTGATTCTGCTTTTTGAAGTATGCTCCTAAACGTAATAGACTTTCTTTATTTATATCTACCGTTTCAATAGCCTCATAATGCAGATTATTAAATTCCTGATAATTTGTCCAAATTAATCTTTCATTAGTAATTAAGCACCAATGGTTCAAATTTACAAAGCTCAAAATACATGGTTTTTCATCTGATGCTAAAGCTACTCCTTCTAATACATAAGCTTTCGTTTCGTCAGAAAAGCTGTTGAAAGACATAACAACTTTACTATTGATTTTACGTCGGCGAAAAATAGAAGCTATTATGTCAGGGCTTATTGTTTTCTTTGGTATCGCACCTCGCATAAAGTCGCTGCATGTCTAAATCTGTGGTTTCATTTGAAGGATATCAAATTTTGCAAGATATCTACTTATGATGATAAACGTTGCACCCGCCATTGTAATATTAGGTCAAAATAGCGTGACAGTAGCACGCAAAATAATCAGTGTTCTACCAGGGGCGACGCTATACGGTCTAGAGGGTCGCACATCTGGAGTTGATGTCAGCTTTACGAACTTTGGCGAGACGCTGCGCGAGTTATTTGCCCAAGGAAGGCCGCTGATTGGCATTTGTGCCACCGGCATTTTAATTAGGACGTTAGCTCCGCTCCTTTCAGATAAACGACAAGAACCACCAGTGCTAGCTGTAGCTGAAGATGGTAGCGCTGTTGTCCCCCTATTGGGTGGACTTGGTGGGGTAAATGATTTGGCACGCCGCATTGCTGAAGCACTGGATGTCAAACCAGCAATTACGACCACAGGCGATTTACGTTTGGGCACAACGCTGTTATCTCCTCCAACTGGATACCATTTAGCGAACCCAGACGATGCGAAGAAATTTATCTCAGATGTGCTAGCTGGGGCGCAAGTCAAGCTAGAAGGAATAGCACCTTGGTTGAGCGATAGTAAACTGCCTATAGATCCACAGGGAGATTTGACGATTCAAGTTACAGAACGTTTGGTAACTCCCACAACCAACAGTCTTATCTACCACCCAGCAACGATCGCGATCGCAATTAGTGACATCATTGATGATGCATTAGCTTTAGTCCAGCAGCTACTAGCTGCTGCCAAACTAGAAAAAACATCAGTCGCCGGCATATTTGCACCCATCGCTACCGCCGCCGATCCCACAATTCACGCCGTAGCTAGCGCCTTGGGAGTACCTGCCCGCTTTTTTACCCCAAATCAGCTAGAAAGTCTACTTTCACAGGGTTATAGCCCCGCCCAAGCCGCAGCGATCGCCGCTACAGACACATCTCCCTTATCTTCCCCTTCTCCTAACATTGCGATCGCTATTGCCCCGCAACCAATAGACCCCAACACCATCGGTCAGCCACGCGGACGGTTAGCGATTATTGGCACTGGCCCTGGTGGAGCGCAATGGATGTCTCCAGAAGTCAAGGAGATACTCAAATCGGCAACTGACCTCGTAGGTTATAAAACCTATTTAGATTTAGTTGGTTCTCTAGCTGATGGCAAAGAACGGCATGAATCCGACAACCGAGAAGAAGAAGCACGGGCAAAGATGGCTCTTGATTTAGCCGCATCTGGGCGATATGTAGCTGTAGTTTCCTCTGGCGACCCCGGTATCTATGCAATGGCAACAGCAGTTTTTGAGGTATGCGATCGCGATCGTAAACCCGAATGGGAAAGTATCGATATTCATGTAGCCCCAGGCATCTCTGCAATGCAGGCAGCAGCAGCAGCCATTGGCGCGCCCTTGGGGCATGACTTCTGTGCTATTTCCCTCTCTGATATTTTGAAGCCTTGGTCTGCGATCGCACAACGAATTACTGCTGCTGCTGAGGCTGATTTTGTGATTGCTTTCTACAATCCTGTTTCCAAAGAGCGCACCTGGCAACTAGCAGAAGCGAGAAATATTTTGCTGCAACATCGCACACCAGATACACCAGTAGTATTAGCACGGAATCTCGGTAGACCAGGACAGACGGTAAAAGCGATCGCACTTGACCAGTTAACACCAGCAAGCGCTGATATGCGGACAATTATTCTCGTTGGTTCCACAAAAACCAGAACCATCAAGCGCAGCGATGGTAGCATCTGGGTTTATACACCGCGTCGCTATACCTAACAGCCAGTAGGGAACAGGGTTGAAACTCTCTTAATCGGCTAAAAAACTCTAATTTGCATAATCGAATTAAACATAACTCTTGTGTGGTGGGCATTTGCCCGCCCAGCTTATGCAATTTAAATATGGAACATCTTATATGGCTTTGTGCTTAAAATTTGTACCTCATACCAATTTGAAAAATGATTGCGACAGATAGTTTCACAAAAACCAGACACAGAAAGCGATTCTCAATTCAAAATCTAAAATTCAAAATGGTATCACTTACCTGCAATCTGCTGTAATAACAGTGCAAGACACTTCTCTTAATCTGAAATATTTTTAATTTTTAATATTGACAAGTCTAATAAAATCCTGCAAAGTTTGACGATACTTTTCTTCGGCTATCCAGAATAAATCATTATGATTTGCCTCTTCAACCCACAAATAACGTTTTGGGGATATTGCAGCATCAAATAACCTTTCTCCATGAGTAAAAGGAATGATATCATCTGCTTTTCCATGAATCACCAATATTGGACATTTAACTTTTTTGATATTGTCTAGATTGGGAAACTTATCAAAAGGTAAAATCTGAAAAGGTACTATTACTCGAAAAGCCGAAGTAAACGAACTTTCAATAATTAAACCAGCTATTGGTTTTCGCATTGCTAAATTTACCGCAGAACCACCGCCAACCGAACGCCCCAAAACTATAATTCTTTCAGGTGGCGTTTTTAAATTTTTGGTCAAATAATTGTAAGCGCTATTGATATCTTCGTATGCGTTACTTTCTGTTGGTTTTCCTTCACTCGTACCGTAACCGCGATAATCATAAGCAAAGACACTAAAACCCCAGGCGTGTAATTTTTCTAATATCTGTTTAATTTCTCCTAAATCTTCGGAATTACCATGAGAATAAAGAATCGTATATTTAGCTTGATTGTTCAATAAGTATGTAGCTGATATCTTCGTATTTTCCCCGCTTGTCAACTTCAAAATTCCTGGATCATCCTTATAGCTAGAGGATTTAGATAGAAAAATCATGCTATCTGCCCGAAAATATACAAATACTCCAAAAAATATATAGATAAATATTAAAGATTTAACCAACCGTTGCCAAGTAAAATCACCAATTAGTAGTTTTCTAAGTTTTTGTTTATCCATTAGTTTTTATTTATTAGGTAAAGCTTTATTTCCAGGTTTCCCGATTTCTGATATTTTCTAACTACAACTAATACAACTTCACCAAACTTCATACTAGTGGCGTGGCAAGCTGAAAATAGTGTATTAAACGTAGGTTGGGTGGAGGCTTTGCGTAACCCAACATATATCAGGATGTTGGGTTGCTACAATTTTTTTGCAACATTTTAGCCTTGTCATGCCACTAGCTTGATCAGAAAAACTATTGAGTGTTCTATAATTGAACGACTGAGTAATTGCTTGATCTAGATTATTGAACTGATATCAAGAAACACTGTTATATAGCGGTTCTTAATTGCATAGAATACAAACCATTTGTAGGGGCATAGCAATCATGTGCCCTGCATTCAAACGAGAACCGCTATATTTCTTGATGCTAGACAGAAATGCTTAGTTTTGTATCAGTTACAGTTACCAAAACTGCAACGGTTATGAAATCTCAGGCTGCTCAAGACTATTCTAAATAAGTAGAAACTTCAAATGTGACAAAACAAATTTAGTGTGAGGATTTAGCCATGTCTTACCCGATTCCGTCCAAAATGTGGCAGCGAGTCAGTATTGTTGCACTATTATTAGTAATACCATCAATAGGAATTGCGATTTTACGTCAGTCTGCTACGGTTGCGATTCCAGCTAATCAGACTCCTCCCAGTTCTAGCATTCTACCCAATCACCCTGACTACCAAGCACTCCAGGGATTGGTAAAACAGTATAGTTGCGTCGTCTCCATCCAAAACTTTGGCACTCTTCCCATAACTCGAACTGAATTTGCCACAGTCTTGAATGACTGTCTAAATCGCATCAACGAGCTAGCAACGACCGATCCCAAGATAGTTACTCAAGCAGATATGAAAACTCTGCAACGCTTGCAGTCCGAATTCGCGCCGGAATTAGCAATCCTCAGAAGTTCGATAGATGAATTGGATGCTCGTAATCTTACCACTCCAACTCAGACTACCAGAGAACGTACTCCAGCTGAGTCTACCCGAAAGACTCAACCTTTACCCACAGTTCTACCCCGTAGTATTCCGTCTAGGGCATCTATGCAGGATCAACTTCTTAGCCGTCCCGCAAGCCCTGAACTCCAAGCTGGTAGTAGTATTGGAAGGGTTGCACCCCAAACTGAAACAGATAGCAGATTCAATACAGAAAACTACAACCGAATTGAGGATAACCCCTTTCATCGCGTTGGGAATGACCCACTTTCCACCTTTTCTATTGATGTCGATACAGCATCCTACAGCAACGTGCGACGGTTTATTACTCAAGGGGAATTACCACCCAAGGATGCAGTGCGAATTGAGGAATTGATCAATTATTTTACCTACAATTATCCTCAACCAAAAGGCGATCGCCCTTTTTCTGTAACCACTGAAGTTGCTGCTACTCCCTGGAATCCTCAACATAAGATGGTACTGGTCGGTTTGCAAGGTAAACGCTTAGAGAGCGAAACCTTACCACCCAGCAACCTAGTATTTCTGATTGATGTCTCCGGTTCTATGGATGACCCCAACAAATTGCCCTTGGTGCAGCAATCCTTGAAATTACTAGTGAATAAACTGCGCCCTGAAGACCGGGTAAGTTTGGTAGTTTATGCTGGGAATGCTGGATTAGTCTTACCTGCTACTCCTGGTAGTCAGAAATCAAAAATTCTGGCGGCTATTGACCGCTTGGAGGCTGGAGGTTCCACTGCTGGCGGACAGGGTATTGAACTAGCTTACAAGATAGCCAAACAAAACTTCCTCAAATCTGGCAATAACAGAGTAATTTTAGCTACCGATGGAGATTTTAACGTCGGGGTTTCCAGTGATGGCGACTTGACGCGATTAATTGAACAGAAGCGAGACCAGGGAATTTTCCTGACTGTGTTGGGATTTGGCACTGGTAACTATAAAGACGGGAAAATGGAGCAATTGGCTGATAAGGGTAACGGCAATTACGCTTACATTGATACCCTATTGGAAGCCAAAAAGGTTTTAGTTAACGATTTGAGGGGAACTCTGTTTACCATTGCCAAGGATGTGAAAATTCAGGTGGAATTTAATCCGGCGAAAGTTCAGGCATATCGGTTGATTGGCTACGAAAACCGCTTGCTGCAAAACCAAGATTTCAATGACGATAAGAAAGATGCAGGGGATATTGGGGCTGGTCATTCTGTGACAGCACTTTATGAAATCATTCCCACTGGTACAAAGAGCGATGTGAAGCTGCCAGAGGTAGACCCCTTGCGATATCAGCGTTCTGGTGAAACTGCCTCGAATACTGACGGCAATGAGTTGATGCAAGTAAAACTACGCTATAAGTTGCCCCAGGATAGCACTAGTCAATTAATTACCCAAACCATCCAAGATGATGATTTGAGAGCCGACCAGATACCCTCTACAAACCTGAGATTTGCTGCTGCGGTTGCTACCTTTGGGATGGTTTTACGTGACTCTGAGTATAAGGGGAATGCTAATTATGATTTGGTGATGAAATTGGCAACCCAAGGAAAGGGGGAAGACCAAGAAGGTTATCGAGATGAGTTTATTCGTCTGGTGGAGCAATCTAGGGCGTTGATTGCCAGGACGGGGAGTAGGGAGTAAAGAGTGGTGTAAGCTGTTGTGATTATAGTTTGCACATTGAAGCGGCAGGGGAGCAGGGTGCAAGGTAGAGGATTTACAGATTTTGCCTAATCATGCTCGTGATGCAATTTGCAGACACAACAGCTTAGTTCAATTACTTGAAAAGCACTATACCGACCTAGTAAGGTACATCCGTTATGGGGGCACGGCATGTTCCCTACACCTTGCTCATCTGAATGGGAACCGCTATATAATCTTTTGGAGCTATTCACAACCCAGACCAAAAAGGCGATTGTTTTAGCGCTTACAATCGAAACGATCGCTATTCATGCTAATTGTTCATAAGTTGATGATGTCTGTAACCCAATGATGAAAAGGTTTGTAAAGTGGTGTGTTGAGTTTCCTTTTTGGTGGAATATTCGCCAAAGCAGAAAGTCTCTTTTGTTTGTGGTTATGCTTGCCTTGGGTGTGGTAAGTCCGCTGATGCTATCGTTCCCCTTGAAGGCTCAAATTAATCTACCGCCAACGCCCGCATCTGAGTTAAGGGGAGTGTGGTTAACAAATATTGATAGTGATGTATTATTTGAGCGCGATCGCCTCAAGGGATCTTTGCAACGCCTTGACGAACTCAATTTCAACACTATATACCCGGCGGTTTGGAATTGGGGATATACATTGTATCCTAGCAAAGTTGCCCAAAAAGTTATCGGGCGATCGCTCGATCCCACACCGGGACTGCAAGGGCGAGATATCCTCAAAGAAATTGTGGATGTAGGACATCAAAAAGGGTTAACAGTGATTCCCTGGTTTGAATTTGGCTTTATGGCACCAGCAGATTCTCTACTAGCTAAAAATCGTCCCCAATGGCTCACCAGTCGCAGCGATGGAACTCGGATTGTCAAAGATGGGAATGATAATCGCGTTTGGCTAAATCCTTTTCGCCCAGAAGTACAACAGTTTATTCAAGATTTAATCGTTGAAATTGTTAGAAACTACAATATCGATGGGATTCAACTTGATGACCATTTTGGCTTACCATCAGAATTAGGATACGATGCTTATACAGTGGCACTTTACAAACAAGAACACCGTGGTAAAGCGCCCTCCAAAAATTTTAAAGATCCAGAATGGGTACGTTGGAGAGCTAACAAAATCACTGAGTTTATGAAACGGGTTTTCACAACCATCAAAGCTACTAAAAAAAATTGCCTCGTTTCTGTTGCTCCTAATCCTCAACGTTTTTCCTACGAATTCTTTTTAGCAGACTGGCAAAAATGGGAACGGCTAGGAATTATTGAAGACTTAGTTTTGCAGATATATCGTGATGACTTGAATATTTTTATTAGTGAATTAGAGTATCCAGAAGTGAAAACAGCCAAGAGCCATATTCCGGTGAGTGTGGGGATTTTAGCTGGATTGAAAAACAAATCCGTACCGATACAGCAGATTCAGACACAAGTGCAAAAAATCCGCGATCGCAATTTCGCCGGAGTCTCTTTCTTTTTCTATGAAACCCTCTGGAACATAAGCAAAGAAAAGCCCCAAGAGCGTCAAACTGCCTTACAAAAAATCTTCCCTACACCAACAACTTACCCGAATTTACTAGCAGGCTGGAAACCATAAGAAAGGATGAAGGATGAAAGTTAATACTTTATCCTTCACACTTCTACTCTTCAGTCAGACTGCTCCGGTTTTGCGCTCAATCCCCGTTACGAATTACGTTAGCGTAGCGGTAGCGAGTCCGCGAGCGTCATTACGAATTACGAATTATTTTAACTAGCTTGCTGTCCAAACCGTCTTTCTAATTCAGCTTCCGCTTCCTCAATAGTCATCGGCACCTGATTTGGAGATTGGGCACGTCTCCTGTCGATGTAGATATGGAATGCTTCATCGTCGTTGCGATGCTCCAAAATATAAGTTCTTAGCTGCTCTAAAGGCATTTGTTGAAAGTTAGGTTTTGTCATAACCAAAGAATTTCTCCAGTTGGTGTTACCTCAGTTTCTATTGAATTATTTGCCAAGATATAAACATTTTTGGTGCGCTCGTCTAACCTTACAAGGTCTATTCTTTTATAAACTCTAGTAAGTTGAGCGCACACCCGAATCGCAGATATTGCTTATTTGGGTGCAGGCTCCATAAAAACTATCCTATTCCCAAACGCCCAGCCAAGCCCGGAGTTAGGGGTAAAAGAGTAGTAATCATCAAGAATAAAGCTAAAAGCCCCAAAGCAGCTCTAGCATCATCAGGTTCAGTAACTTCATTCAAACTGGGGCGTTCTTGATCTCGTTGCAAGAAGAAAATCACGATCGCCCAGTACATGGCAATCATATTACCGAGAGACACTAACGCTAGTAAAATTAAAGTTGCGATCGTTGCCCTTCCTGCGGTTTTGCGTCCATAAATCGCCTGCACAATCCGCCCACCATCTAGCTGTCCTGCGGGCATTAAGTTCAAAGCGGTAATGACTAACCCCAGCCAACCAATCACCACTAGGGGATGAACGCTTACCAAGGGTGACTGCAACGCCGAACCAAGGACAACTCGCGCCAAACTTCCCACCAAAATCGACCCTTGGAAAAACTGATTGGGCAATTGAAATAAACTACCTGGGTGGGAAAGCAGCAAGCCTGTCACCAGCATTAACAAAGAGACAATACCACCGGCGGCTGGCCCTGCCAAAGCGATATCAAATAATACTTTGCGGTTGGGTAACAGAGACTCGAAGCGAGTAATTGCACCAAAGGAGCCAATTTGCACTGCGGGTAGAAAGAATGGCCAGCTGAGGCGGATTTGGTGACGCTGGGCAAGTAACCAATGACCAATTTCGTGAGCAACTAAAATTGTAAATATCCCAGCACCTATGGGCAAAGCTTCTTGAAACCGCCCTGGATTGCCAAAGAAATCAAAATTCAGCAATAAGCCTGCTGCTTCTAAATTTGTGGCAATGGTTGCTATCAACAAAATACCTGCAAAAGCTTTTTGCGATCGCAACATCGGCTTGGGATCGTTGCGACTGGGTAGGACAATCACCACTGGTCTACCGTCTGTATTTTCCACTAAAAACAGACGATAGCGATCGCCAAGGCGTTGCCGTAAACTTGCAGTTAGACGGTTGTGAGTCTCTTCTGGTTCTCCCCGCAAATTGCCTTTGAAAATTGCTCCATCTTGGTAAGCGATCGTTTCTGTAGCAAAAAATGTATCGATACCGAAAATACCTTTAATTGCACTCAAGTCATCTTCCGGTATTGGCGGGATTTCCGCTTTCAGTTCTGCTGCTGTTGGTTGTGAGGAATTTGCTTCAAGTAAGGAAGCCGCAGCGAGTCTTTCGGTTGCGCGTTGCTTGAGGATGTCATCTTGCCCAGCTGCGCGTAACTGTCTGCCCAAATAAACGTACAATCCGGCGGATGTCACCACTAAGAACAATATACCCGCTATATTGATGTAAATCCCTACGGCAAACAATCCAAAAAACAGGAGCCAGGGAGTCATCAACACCACCGACTGTAACCAGGCTAAGATTCCCAGCTTACCAAAAGGTCTAGCGCGATAAAAGCCCCAGCCCAAAATGCCTAAAGCTACCAGTAGGATTGCCGCCAGGATAGAAGTTTCTGATAAAGTAAACATCTCCAAACCTTTGCTATTGAAACTAAGCCAGAACAAGTCCGGTATTGCAGATACACTTATTAATTTATAACGTCGCCTGTCCTCTGCCCAAATTATCTCGCTTTGAGTGGTCGTAGCCAAACCCACGCGAGAGGTAAAAAAGTTTATAAAGTAAATCTTAAGTAGGATGTGTTACGGCTTTGGCCTAACGCACCTGAGCAACTTGAAAAGAGAGCGATTGATATATTTACAACCGCTCTCTAACCCAATAATTAATTTGCTCAAACTCTATATGAGCGAAGTAGTCTTCTAAGTCCAATAAAGAATTTCAGCATTTGGAAAGCGTCTACTAATCTCACTCTCAAAAAAGCAACGCAACGCCTTCATTGTATCTTTCTCATAAACGTACTTCGTCCCACCAAACTTATTACGCTTGACGCTGCGTTTTGCCTCATCCATCTCTAATTTTGATTGCGGATACCAAGTTTGTAACACTTCTTTTGACCCAGGTGTGAACCGATGCGAGATGAGTTCAAAGGTAAGGTTACAATCAAAATCCAGTGCCTCGTTTATCTGGTCAAATAAACAACTATAGTGCATTTGCCAATCATCTATCGGCATAATTGGCGCGATAACCAAACCTACTGAATAACCGCCACCGCCACGCTTTTGTGGTAGCGCCAACCGTCGCAACGCATTCAGTCTAGATGCTACGGATGCTGTACCACCTTCAAACTTACCAGAAATTGGTGCGGCATTAACGCTCATCCGACAGCGAGTATTCCCATTGTGTGGTAAGTCGAGTAATCCATCCACAGCATCAAACTTCGATACCCAACGTAGATGTGCATTGGGACGAGTGCCAAAGTAACGGATACATTCAGCAAGACTTCCAGTTAAATGCTCAATACCCAATGGGTCTGTGTAACAGCTAACTTCAAAACTCGTGGTTTTCCCTTGTTGCTCGTAGTTCGCTGAATTCTCTAGTATCTGCGGTAAGTTGGCAAAAGCGCGGATGACAGGTGGGCCGGACAAGCTACCTGCTAAGTAGCAGTATTGACAGTGAGCCGGACAACCTTCGGCAAGGTGAAACTGCCAATCGGCAGAAGGTGGGATCGGACTCAGTTTAAAAGAACTGGGTGGTGCAGTAACCACCGCTAAAGTACGCTTGGCGATGTTGTAAGTATCCCGCTCAGACTCACCGCGTAGACCCTTCAGGCGGTTCTGTGATAGTTCTTCTATTGGTAAGTTGAGTGACTGCACACGTTTAAGAATCTGCTGCCCCCAAACTTCATCTAGGGCAGCAGGTGTAAATAGTACCCGTTCAGGTATCCACAACCTTGGCGATCTTGTTTGTGTATCTGCTGAAACTTGGTCTGTAATGGTATTCAGCAATATCGTTCTCCGTTATGAAAGTTTGCTGATTTCTGGAATTAATTTTCCAAGACTTGCTTAATTCGTCGTTCTAACAAATCAAGATCCAAACTGCCTTCATCACGGTTAATTCGGCGCACAGTGGAATTAACATTGGCTAAATTAACCAATAAATCTTGAAGAATTTCTTGTTGCTGACGGGCTTGAGTAACTTCACGTGGTTCCTGTACTAAATCACGCACAATGGTATCTTCAGCGCGAGAGGCGATAATTGGATCGTTTTGCCCTTGAACGTGAACAAAGGTTCGTCGCCCAGGGCCTCGCTCCTCTTCTATTGGTATAACTGCTGTCACTTGGTCAGAACGCACATATTTGCCAAATCCCAAATGAACTAGTTCTGATGAGAGTATTTTCATATATTGAAGCGTTATTTTTATGTCTTACTTATATTATAAAATTTAGAAAAGTGACTTAAAGCCATAGAGCATACGGGTTATACCCAATTCAAGGTAGTAGTTTCCTTTCTCAATCGCTGCTTGATATCTCTATGTCAATCACACTATTTTTGCCAGCTTTCGGGCTTGTTCTGGGGTTTTACTAAGCTCAGTAAACTTAAGTTTTAGGTTGCAGTTTTAACCTTGGCTTGTCAAGTACAGCATTTTATTCATTTGTAGGGAATTAAATTTGGCAATCTTTTGCAATGCCAATGCGTCCTTTTGCCATGCTAATACCAATTTAATTAATGATTGCAACACATCCTTGGGTAAAGACGCGATTCATTGAGTCTCTACAAATGATCTATTTGTCGCATTCTTTTCTTTAATTGGTATAATACATCGACCGCATTGTTAATGCGTGCTTTTGCAATGCCAATGCGTCGGAATGCATTGTTAATGCGTGCTTTTGCAATGCCAATGCATCGGGATGCATTGTTAATGCGTGCTTTTGCAATGCTAATGCATTAGGATGCATTGTTAATGCGTTCCCTTACAATGCCAATGCATCAGGATGCATCAGCAGTTATAGAGTATGAACCCAGCTTCGACAGATCGTATACCAAGGTTGAGGCATCGGCAATTCATACTGCACTGAACGAATTAGCTACTGATGTCCACATTGGGGCAACTTCTGTAGTCTTTTTCTTAGTTGCAATCCGCTGTATTAGTTGCTCAAACAACTTGACAAATAATTCTGCTGGCAAGCTCTCCAGGCGTTGAGATAAAGCTTGCCGGCTCACAGACATTGCCTCTAACCACAATAATCCTTCCACTTTTAGGCAGCGCAGAACATCTGTTAAATAATGTATTTGTCGATATACTAAACTCAGTACTATTGCTGCCATCATAGGTAGAGTTAGTATGCGTGAGCGCAAGCTCCGCTCTTTGTCTTTTATCCCTTTGAGATTCGCAAATGTACCTAGACTGATTAACTCAAACAGCCGTGATTCTATCTCTTGGATTGATGGGGCCGGTACCGTGACTTGATGCCGAAAATTTGGATTCCCTTGTTTTTTGCGAGGTTTACTCATGACAAGACTTTCATTTTCTTAACTTGACACCAATGGCAAGATGCCTACCCCACAAGAGTTATGTTTGATTCGATTATGCAATTCAGATGTTTTTTAGCTTAAAACTGGATTGAAGGCTAGATACACTAAGCTCTTAACTCACTTTTCAGCTATGAAAACTGTACAATAGTCAATCACTTTTATTTATTAAATTTAAAAAAAAAAGTATTTGCTTCTATCCTAAAAGGTCTTTAAAGTAGAGTTAGCCGGTCGGCAATGGGTTGATTGTAAAGTTTTCTTAGCATTAGCTTAAGGAAACAGACTTCGACACTTTGTATTTTTAGGTATGAGTTTAAAATATTACGCCTGTGGTAATCTCTAATAAATCAGAATACGCGCTTCTAGCCCTGTTAGAGTTAGCAACCTGCTACCCTAAGGGTGAAGCCCTGCAAATTCGGGAAATAGCGGCATTACAAGACATACCGAACCGCTATTTAGAACAACTTCTAGCAACATTAAGACGTGGAGGTTTGATTAAAAGTATACGCGGAGCCAAAGGTGGCTATGTTTTAGCACGAGATCCTGCAAAGATTACAGTATTTGATGCTTTTAGCTGCATGGAAGGGTCAGATATTGTTGTCTCTCCTTGTGAGCCGACTCCCAACACGGTAGAAGGTGAGCTAATTCAGGAAGTCTGGCAGGAAGCACGTCAGGCTGCTAACTCTGTTTTGGAAAAATATACACTCCAAGACCTTTGCGATCGAAGAGCAATCCGAGAACAGAAGGAACTAATGTATTACATTTAGGAAGGATGACCAAATAATTACTAATTCGTAATACTCGCCTCCAGCGAGAAGCAAGCTACGTAATTCGTAATTAAAAAGGGTATCTGAAAGTCATAACTAGCAACCCGTAACGCTGTTATATGCCTGAAGTCAATTCTCAGCAGCCCATCAATAGTACCGCTACTCTTGTGGAGAGTTATGCAGCCGGAAAACGAAACTTTAGTAAAGCAGAACTAGGTAATGCTGATTTGCAAAGCATTAACTTGAAAGGATCTGACCTTAGTTATGCTGACTTGAGCGAAGCTAACCTGAGTAGCGCTAATTTGAGGGGAACTGATTTGAGTTTTGCCGATCTGGGTCAAGCGAATTTGAACGATGCCGATCTTCGGGGAGCATTATTGATGTCAACGAATCTCCGTCAAGCCTCTCTCAAAGGAGCGAACCTGGAAAAAGCAGACTATGATCGCAACACCCATTTTCCTCAAGATTTCGATCCAGTGAAGGCGGGTATGCAGATTAAATTTGAAGATTGATTAATTTACAGCATTTTTCAAGTAAATGGTGTAGTTCAATTACTTGAAAAACGCCGTAAATTGAATGATTTTACTTGCCTCAAGATAGAAGATATTTCTCCTCAAGGAGTTGTATTTTTGTAATAAAGCCTATCTATGAGGTTGACAATGGAGGCGAAAAGTGAAAACCTCAACCGACGCGCACCGCTGATTACTGCTGGAATTTTTCTTGGTGTGGGTCTTGGAGGGTTTATTGATGGGATTTTACTGCATCAGATCCTCCAGTGGCATCACATGCTCAGTAACATTCGACCTCTGACCAACACGGCAAATATAGATTTGAACATAGTATGGGATGGATTATTTCATACCTTGAATTGGGTATTTACCGTGATCGGACTTGGGTTGCTATGGCGTGCTGGAGGGCGTGATGATGTTTCTTGGTCATCACAGACTTTTATTGGATCGATACTGATTGGAACTGGGTTATTTGACTTAGTGGAAGGTTTAATTGACCACCAAATTCTCGGTGTTCATCACGTGAAATCAGGCCCAAATCAGTTAGCTTGGGATTTAGGATTTCTCGCATTCGGTGCCCTACTTGTTGTTATCGGCTGGATAATGATAAAAAAGGAGTCAAGAGTCATTAGTCATTAGTCATTAGTCATTAGTCATTGGGCATTGAAAAGAGGCAGAGGGGCGGAGTGCAGGGGGCGGAGAGGAAAATAAAATTCTTCTCTCTGCTCCCTGCCCCCTGCTCCCTGCTCCCTGCCCCCTGCTCTCCCCACTCCCCCTCCCCCCTATGACAGAAACTTTTGAAAAAACTAGCTGGAATTGGCAGTTATCTCAATTCCAACAACAAGCGGGTGAATGGTGGGAATACCAGTTTTACCGCTTTGAGCAAGCTTTGCCAGAATTGCCTACTGGATGGTCGATTAGCCCTTGGCTAAGTGAATTGCTAAAATTCTTGTTTTGGCTGGTACTGGGCTTATTTATCGCTTGGGTGTGTTGGCGATTATGGCGAGAATTCAGTCCTTATATATATTCTTGGCTGAATAAAACTGGCAATCTCATTGATTTTCGCGTCAAAACTCCCTCTAGTGAGTTATCCATAGCCCTTTTGTTGGAGCGATCGCAAGAATTTTACCGTCAAGGTAACTACCGTGAAGCTTGCCGTTGTATTTATTTAGCAATGTTGCAGCAGTTACATCAAAAGGCGATCGCACCTCACAAACTCAGCCGTACAGATGGAGAATATCTGCAATTACTGCGATCGGCTGTGACTCCCATACAGCCTTATGAAACTTTAATTACCACTCACGAGCAATTATGTTTTGGTAATGCCGATATTTTGCCAGACAATTATGAGCAATGCCGACAAGCTTATCGGCAAATTTCCCCAGAATAAAAAAGAGACGTTGCAATGCAACGTCTCTACACAAAACAAACAATATTCTATTTGGTGAGAGCCGCGATCGCTTTGTCCACAGCTTGCAAGGCAATGTCTACTTCCGCCTCTGTGACAATTAGCGGTGGCACAAACCGGACTACTTTTGGCCCGGCTGGTACTAGTAATACGCCTTCTTTGATAGCAGCATTGACGACATCGCCTGCGGTTAGGGCAATGTCGGCTCGCAACTCCAAACCATTGATTAAACCCCAACCCCGAACATCGCTAATCTGCTGAGGATATTTGGCTGCGATCGCTCTTAATCCAGATCGCAACTGTTCACCCCTATCTTCCACATTCTGCAAAATATTTTCCCGTTCTAATGTCTGGCAAACAGCGAGTGCTACACCACACACAAAAGGATTTCCGCCAAAGGTGCTAGCGTGTTCCCCTGGTTGAAAAACATCGCAGAATTTCTTGCTCATCATTGCACCGATCGGGATACCGCCACCTAAGCCTTTGGCACTGGTGAAAATATCCGGTTCAACGCCGAGATGTTCGTAACCCCATAATTTGCCACTGCGCCCCATACCAACTTGCACTTCATCAAAAATCAATAAAATGCCAGTTTCGTCGCAAATCTGCCGGAGTTTTTTGAAATAGGCAACATCTCCTGGACGTACACCGCCTTCTCCCTGCAATGGCTCGATTAGAATTGCCGCTACCCGATAATCGCCCTCATCCAACTCACTAATCGCCACTTCCACAGCGTTAACATCGTTGTAATTTACGTAGTGGAACCCAGGAACTAAGGGGTCAAAGTACTTTTGATACTTCGGTTGTGCCGTAGCGGTAATGGTCGCTAAAGTCCGCCCGTGGAAACTGGCATTGGCGGTGAGAATAATTGGTTTTTCAATGTCTAATACTGTGTGGGCATATTTTCGCGCTAATTTAATTGCGGCTTCGTTAGCCTCAGCTCCAGAATTGCAGAAAAATACGCGATCGGCACAGGAATGATTGACAATCCATTTTGCCAATTCACCTTGCTCAGGAATATAGTACAAATTAGAGACATGGTGCAACTTCTGGATTTGGCGTGTCACCGCTTCTACCATCGCTGGGTGGGCATGTCCTAAAGTACAAGTGGCAATTCCCGCCACAAAGTCCAGATATTCTCGTCCCTGTGTATCCCAAACCCGGCATCCAGCGCCCCGTTCTAGGGCTAAGGGAAACCGGCCATAGGTGGACATGACAGCTTCATTAAAGCTATCTACCTCAAAGGGACTAGATGCTGACCCTGAATCTGGGGGGATGGTGGCTTGGTCAACGAGAGTTTGTAGGCTCACTACCGCTCCTCCTGAAAGTTTTTCATTATATAGTTATTTACTAGTTTCCTAGAAATCTCTAAAAATTACTTTTTGTTTGGCACAACTCGTACATCTTCTTAAGCTAACGCTTATGTGACCTCAAACGCTTGGCGGTGGTGAAAAAAATTTTGTACTCAACACTTCAGCAACAGGCAATTTCCATAGGCGCAGCCCGTTATAGGCATCGCAAGTCTATAGTCCAGGAGTGTTTTTGGGTTATTACTTGAACAACTTCAGACGTATAAGAAGTACAAAAAAACTCCCCCTGGGATGAAGGGAGTTTAGCGATAAATCGAAAATGTTACTGGCTCAGTAGCCCAACAACAATTTCAAGGTGCATCTTAGCTTTGTGCAAATTCAGCAGTTTCTCTTGGTCAAACCGATCGGGGTAAGCCATTCTCCTACCTTCCAAGGTTATTTTGATCAGTGCTGCTTGCTCATCTGTGGGTGAATTTATTTCATCTATGACCCCTTCAAAAAATTGAATGACGCTAAATCCAGGAGATTTTAATCCCTTTCCTTCCCTCACTTGCTGGAGTGCTAGCTGAGGAAATGCCATCAGAGAAGTCATGTAGCTGACTTTGTATGCTGCACTTCCTGTAGGCTTAATACCGTATCGACGGGCTAAGTCGCGTAATTCTGGGATGGTTTTGATTTCTAACTCGGAACGCGTGAACATAAAATAGAGTTACCTCTTGTAAAAGTGGTATCGGTAGGTAACAACTTTTCCAGGGATGATACCTACCGAATTAAAACTCTATTTCCTTGTATACATCAAATCAAGCGTTATTTATATATCTCAACAATGCCTAACCCCAAGGGGAACCCTCAAAATTTTGAATCATCTCAACCAAGTAGAGAGTTAACCGATAATCTCAGTTTCCGGGTTACTAAGGATATGAAGGAAGAGGTGAAAGCACAAGAAGACCCGCCAGAATTCTGTAGACGTGCTATCCAAGAAGCACTAGACAAGAAAAAAGGTAAGTAAACCTCGTCTACCTTGAGAACCGTAGTTTTGTAGTTTTGTAGGTTGGGTGCAGCGATCGCGTAACCCAACATAAAATTTGATGGTAATGTTGGGTTGCGTTTCACTCCACCCAACCTGCATAAATATATCTTTTAAAAAACTCTAGGTTTCAACATAGATGAGGTTTAGTAGCCATTGAGCGTATTCGCAGCAGTTTAAGGCTGCATTGCAGTTACAGCAGCTTTTCGGCTATCCTCAGTTTGGCCGATCGCGATCGCGGATTCTTGCCAATTTCCTCTTCTTGAGCAGTAATCGGCTTTTTTGTCAAGACTTTTAATAAAGGTGAATTTCTTAAACCATGCTTCACCGGGCGGTCTTCTAAACTGTGAAAACTGATAATCGCAATTCTGCCGCCAGGGACAAGGGCATTTGGAGCTTTATCCAAAAAGGTTTCTAGGGATTTTAACTCATCGTTGACGACAATTCGCAGAGCTTGAAAAACACGGGTAGCGGGGTGAATTCTCCCATAACGGTATTTGGGAGGAACAGAAGAAGCGATCGCTTCAGCTAATTCTGTAGTCGTGTACAACGGCCGCCGTTCTACAATCCGTCTCGCAATCCGCCGTGATAATCTCTCTTCACCGTACTTAAAGAAAATATCTGCTAATTCTGCTTCATCCCAATTATTAATCACATCAGCAGCAGTTAGCGATCGCCCCCGATCCATTCGCATATCCAAATTTGCAGCTTGGCGAAAGCTGAAACCCCTTTCTGCTTGGTCTAAATGGTAAGAACTCACTCCCAAATCGGCTAAAATACCATCGAAAGTGTTGGGGGGAAATTCGTAGTCAGCAAAATTGCTATGGATAAATTGTATGCGATCGCCAAACTCAGCTAATTCTTTCCTCGCTGCTGCTAAAGCATCCTCATCTTGGTCAATTGCCGTTAATTTTACATCTGGTGCGGCTGCTAAAATCAAACGGCTGTGACCTCCACCGCCTACCGTCGTATCAAGATAATGACCTTCGGGAGATACCGCTAGACCTGCAATCACTTCTTGCGGTAACACTGGTAGATGGGAAAATATCGATTCTTCAATAGCTAGCTGACGATTCATGAGACTTAGGGCACAAAACCACAGATCAACTTTAATTATGTATTCTTTTGTTTGTGTCTTTGTGTGTTTCTAGTAAAAGGGTGGTTAGAAACCGCATCTACACGAGACTTTACCCACCGACCTGGGTTTCAAACACTCAATTTTTCTTTAGGAACTGACAAATAAAAAAATATCCAATTAACTCTTGTGGGGTGGGCGTCTCGCCCGCCCAGTCCATAGGGCGGGCGAGACGCCATTAGTGTCAACTTAAGGTTAAAACCCATTTGTCAACGATGGGTTTTGTGAGTCACGAAGTATAAAAGTAAACCTACTCTGACTTTTATACGCAAGCCGGGAGTGATGCTAATAAACAAAGCATTAATAGTCCCTGAAAAAGTTCGTTTTTTGTCCCTTTCAAACCAAGCTTTTAAGCATAAATGCTTATTGACATAATTAGTTTGAGCTTAACTTGACACCTATGGCGAGACGCCCACCCCACAATATTGGATAATTTATTTCTTGGAGTTCCCTTAGAGGATGTCTGAAAAGTTTTTTGTATACGCCTAACCCTTGGAGATCCCCCTAAATCCCCCGATAAATTGGGGGACTTTAAGACTCTTATTCCCCCCTTTTTTAAGGAGGGTTAGGGGGGATCAACAAATATTTGATACTTTTGAGACATCTTCTTAGTCCGCGCAGGCGGACTTTGTTTGTGTAGCCGCGAATTCCATTCGCTGGGGCTATTTTTTACCTTTTTTTTGGTAAATCATCGAATTTGGTATCTGTTTTAATTTCTTCTCCATATTTAAATGGCTATTTAAAACAAAAATGAATACATTACCTGGCAATTCATTTTCTTGTAACAAGCTATTCACAAGTTTAGAGTTGTCGTCTTCATAGCTACCTTCAAATAAACTAATTTCTCGTTTCACCGTTAAAACATAAAGCGGCTTTTCAGGAAAATATTGTAACTTTTTTTGAACTAAGTAAGCAGTTATTATATGCGGATAATGAGATAACTGCTGGCGAAGCTTGTTTACTTCTAAATCTGAGATATTATGAGATGCAAAATTATCATTTTCTCTTACAATGGAACGTTCTTGCTGTGCTTTAAAAATTAATTCACCATGATTTTCGGCACGTTCTTGATAAGATTTTACTTCATTAATCTTTCCTTGTTGTTGAAGAAAAGAGCTAATTATCTGACAACCTTCTATGACTATGCTTGAGTCTTGGTCTATTGCCTTCTCAATATATTCTATTCCAGTTGCATCCTGGTTATTTAATAATATTTGACCTAGCAAATAATTAGCTGAGACATGGTGAGTTTCACGATGAATAATTTCCTTTAAAAGTGGAATAGCTGCTTCTTCACCTTCAAACTCAAATGTCAAAAAGGCTCGTTGACTAGCTTCTTCTAAGGTTAGCTGTTGTTTTTGCGATTTATGATTTAAATCTTTTAAGATAGCTATTGATTGTTGAAACTCAACATATTTTTGTCGCCAAGGTGTTGCTATTTCTTCTCGCCAAGCTTGACTAAAATACTCGATAAATTTTTCTAACCTATTTCCCAAGAATTCTTGGGCAGCACTGATTTCAATTGGCGCAAATATAGCTAGTTCTTGGCGATAATTGAGGATGTATCCTAAAGCTTTTAGTCTATCTGTGAGGCAAGGATGAGTATCAGAGTTATTAGTTTTTTTGGCTAAAGCTTCCATTAAATAACTACTTGTTATCTCCTGATGAAGTCTCTGACTTAAAGCCTGTTGCATAGCTATATAAGTCATTTTTGGTGGTTCGATTTCTGTCTCAACTTGTTTATAGATGCTAGACCAAAAATATCTTTCTAGAAATCTAGCTTTGACCTGTAAATTTATCAAAGCTTCAGCAATATTTTGTTCTCCGGTTAGCTCAACGGCACATTTATCTGCTTCATATTCATCCATCCGTGCCAACACAAAAGAATAGGCATTAAAAAACGGGCTGTACCATGTCAAAAATCGCTCAAAGATTAACGATGATACTTCATTTCTACCTTGTCCTAGCCCTTTAATAATGCGATACCAAGTTTGACGCTGGCGATAAATCCAACCACCAAAACGGCTGTGATTTCCTGATAAATGTCCTAGTTCATGGGCTAAGACAGCACGAAATTGTTCGGGTGGCAGTGCTAGCATGAGGGGTAGACCGACAATTAAGTAATTTTGCTGCCATCCCAGCAAACCTAAGCGTGGTCTTTGAACAACTGCTGCATTAAAATTATTGGTTAGCAGAATGTGGTGAAACCGTGGAGCTTTTAGCTTCGATGAGATTTCGTTGGTTAAAGAATAGAGATTGGATACATCCTGGGGTTGCAGTGGTAAACCTGTAGGTGGGGGAAAAGAAACCCAAAGCGATCGCACTAACACCAATGCGAACACCAGCAAAAACACAATAGCTTTCAAAGATGACGCATTAACTGACGGAGCATTCAGCATCAAAAAGACAATACCTACCACCAGACCCAATGTTAAAGCTAGAACCAAAAATATGTATGCGTATCCCAAAGTAGCCAAAAAAGCAACGTGCAATTTATAAAGATGCGGTTGTTTATTAGCAAAAACTTCTAACTTTTGAATTAGCCGATCAAAACGTTCTTGATTGAAAGCCATAAATATGTATCAGCATCATAAAACTGTAATATAACTGACACAATATCTCTATAGCTTACGTAAAAACTCAGAAGTCAATAGTCATCACTGAGAAAATGCGTCTTCTTATCTCATCCCCATGAGATAAAAAAATTTGATGCCTTAATTAACTGCATATCCAGCTTCCATATAATAGTTAAAGAAGTGCAACAAAATTAAACATCAAATCAAATCTCTCCTCGCACAACCTTACTTTGGCTTGACAAACAAGATAAATTGGGTCTAGTTGGCATCTGCGCGGTTGAATTCAATCTTTTCACGAACGGAGAACACAAAATCTATGACCAGACTAGAAACCCGCACTGAACCAATGGTGCTAAACATGGGGCCACACCACCCCTCAATGCACGGGGTTCTGCGGCTAATCATGACTCTGGATGGCGAGGATGTCGTTGACTGTGAACCAGTTATCGGCTACTTGCACCGAGGAATGGAAAAAATTGCTGAGAACCGCACTAATGTAATGTACGTCCCTTACGTTAGTCGCTGGGACTACGCTGCGGGAATGTTCAACGAAGCCGTCACTGTCAACGCCCCAGAAAAGCTTGCAGGTGTCGCTGTCCCCAAACGCGCTAGCTACATCCGCGTCATCATGCTGGAGTTGAACCGCATCGCAAACCACTTGCTATGGTTTGGCCCCTTCCTCGCTGACGTAGGCGCTCAAACTCCCTTCTTCTATCAGTTCCGGGAACGGGAGATGATTTATGATTTGTGGGAAGCTGCCACAGGCTATCGGATGGTGAATAACAACTACTTCCGCGTTGGTGGAGTAGCAGCCGATTTACCTTACGGTTGGGTAGATAAGTGTCTAGAATTCTGCGAATACCTACTGCCCAAAGTTGATGAGTATGAACGCTTAGTAACTGATAACCCCATCTTCCGGCGACGTGTTGAGGGTATTGGTACTATCACCCGTGAAGAAGCAATCAACTGGGGACTTTCTGGCCCAATGTTACGCGCCTCTGGCGTGCAATGGGATTTGCGGAAAGTTGACCATTACGAATGCTACGACGATTTCGATTGGGATGTACAGTGGGAAACTGCCGGTGATTGCTTTGCCCGTTACGTGGTGCGGATGCGGGAAATGCGCGAATCTGTGAAAATTATTCGCCAAGCAATTAAAGGACTTCCTGGCGGCCCTTACGAAAATCTGGAAGCCAAGCGTTTAGCCGCAGGTAAAAAATCTGAGTGGGACGCATTTGATTACCAATTCATCGGTAAAAAAGTTTCCCCCACCTTTAAGATTCCCAAAGGTGAAATCTATGCCCGTGTAGAAAGTGGTAAAGGTGAATTAGGAATTTACTTGGTTGGCGATGATAACGTCTTTCCTGCACGTTGGAAGATTCGCGCCGCAGATTTCAACAATCTCCAAATCGTTCCACATTTACTGCGCGGCATGAAGGTTGCAGATATTGTGGTGATTCTCGGTAGTGTTGACGTAATTATGGGATCTGTGGATAGATAGAAAATATCTATCTAAGTACTTTTTAGAGCAGTTGTATTACAGTGCAACTGCTCTATTTTTTTGGCTTTTGGTAAAACTGGCGATTGTAGTGGTTCTGAATTGCATGGAATAGAATTTGACCTCTCTTTTTTTAGCCTGAATCGCGTCTCTTGTCTCCACCGACCATAAATGTAAACATAGCGATCGCAGCGTATAAGCGATATGCTTCAATTCATCACGGTTTTAGACCAAGCTATATAGTTTTTACCATCCTATTTCACCTATCTGATCTGCATCGTCTGCTACCCCATTGCGAAAGCGTACTTCTAAGCCGTGTTCTGCGTCCCAGTCACACTCAGCTAGCAATTGAAAGGTAGAAATATGCAGGTCAAACTCAACGTGGGGCGGCACATAGATATATGAGAAAGTGACCTGATCCCAGA
Source organism: Nostoc sp. (assembly GCF_036916655.1). Taxonomy (GTDB): domain Bacteria; phylum Cyanobacteriota; class Cyanobacteriia; order Cyanobacteriales; family Nostocaceae; genus Nostoc. The sequence continues at coordinate 75,979 of NZ_JBALFY010000021.1, read as the reverse complement.
CCTGAATGGGATCAGCCAGCAGCGGCATTGACTCATCTCCAATCATGTCACGATATACATCATAATTTTGCAGCACCAGAGGAGCAGTGATGCGTAACACATCGGGTGGCAAGGCTAGAGCTTGCCGAATAGCTTCACGCTGAAGTGATGAAAGTTCCCCAATCTGCCCCTGTTCAAAATCCACACAAATCGGTACATGGCGATCGCCCAAAACAGCGCATTGTGCTAAAGTCCAGTGGTTATCTTCCAGTCTCATCTGTCCAAACTCAGCATCGTCATAACTTCTTGGGGATTCCATCATTTTCAGATACTACCTTTATTCTGGGCTTCCCTAGCGACTCCAAAAACTAGTGAAAATCCTACTTTGAAATTAGAGTTTCTATTCCAAACTCTTGGGATTATACCCATATTACATTTTCCCAAAAAGCGACAGAATTTCTTCATGATGAAAATATCAAGTCGTGAAACACCTACATGAGAAACTCAGAGATTTTACATCAATTATTTAAAGTCGAGTTTATGAACAATCAACCAGATCGAAAAAGCTACACACCACAAGAAACGCTATGCCCAATCTGCGGCTCACAAAATTTTGTTTGGGGTCGTACCGTTGGAGAATCAGTAAGTCAGTGGGTATATTTCCGTGCTGATGGGGCTGGGTGGGGGGAAGGCGAAAAGCTGCGGGCGCGTAAGTGCATTGATTGTAAGAATGTTCAGTTATTTACCTATGATTAACTGATGGTTAGCCATCAGTGAGTAAATTGTAGTTAAGAAGAATTCAGAATTCAGGAGTCAGCGAAGAGGAAAGGGGGCAGGGGGCAGGGAGCAGGGGGGAGAACCCCATAAATAAATTCAGGGGATTTGATAGAGACGTAAGCTAAGGTTTTTTAGGATGTAGTGGAGCGATGCCTACGGCGGGCGGTGCCAACGCTACATTCTGTCCATTTACGGTTAACTGGGTTGCTTCGATGACTTGTCCATAGGTATTACGGCTACCAAAACCTTGAACTTGAACTTTGTCGTTTCCTTGAATCATACTGACTAGTTGTTCGCCGACATGAGGCGGAAAGTTAACTTCTACGCCAGAGGAAAGGATCAGGCCATTAAGTTCTCCCCGATGCCCAACCAACCAATGCTGAGTATTTCCCTCGGTAGAAAAACTGGTGTAGCTAGTAGAGTTGGTAGGAGGCGGGGGAAGAGGGTTAGGAGATTGAGCAGCAATTGTCTGTTGAGTCTTCTGATTGGTAATCTGAATTGCCCTGATTTCCTGTCCGAACCGAGTAGCTGTACCAGCCATACCAGTGATGCTAACCTCAGCATTTGGAGCAATCAAGTTAGTCAATTGGTTGCTCAAATGAGGCGGAAATTTTACCTGAAGTCCATTTTTGAGCAGTAAACCATCTACTCTGCCTTCGGGATTGAGTAAGTATTGTTGCACTGTGCCAGTGTAGGTTACAGCGTAGCCATCAGTTGCAGGCGCATTAGGAACAACCGGACTTTCTAAATTAGTGATCGCCCCAGGTAATATCCGTCCTCCCATCGCTGACTGCTGGTTGAGGGTAAAATAAGCCCAAACACCAGCACAAGCGATCGCAACTCCGGCGACTCCACTGCTCAAAATCAACCGTAAGTTGCGGCGGCGAGTCTGTTCTTGAGTCTGTTTGATCCGCATAAGTTCTAATGCCTCCTGAAGATTCTCTGGAGAAATGCCCGCCTCTGTGGCAGCTTGAACCAGTTCTGAAGGTGCGTAATCATGGGATTTTTGCCCTTGGAGTTGTGCTGCTAAGGCAAATAGTTCTGTAGCTGTTTGGTTTGTAATGCGATCGTGAGAGTCCTTCATATTACTGTCTGATAAATTGAGGACTGCTGATGAGGAGGAGTCAGAAGACAGAATTCAGAATACCTAAAATCAGGGGTAACAGTAAGGACAAGAATTTTTTCTTCTCCCTTGGCGCAGCCTCTCCCTTTGGGAGAAGGGGAGACGCTAAGAGCGAACACGCGCGTTTAAAATCGCTTGCTCTAAACCTCGATTCCCCATCCAGTCGCACAGAATCCATTATGGATTCTGGCTCAGGAATTGCTGAATTCTTCTTCAGTAAAAGTGCATCACCAAAAGTCCGCATGGGCAAATTATCAACGTGCAAAAATCGTGCCAAAGATACAGGTGAAGTCAAAGCAAATCGGGGAAGATAATAACAATTCAAAATTCAAGACATTTCAGACGGGATTTAAATAACCCGTCTGATTGATTCTGACTCCTGTTAGCGAGCGATAGTGGGGCGTTTAGCCCATTCTGACTTCTGAATTCTTCTTCAACAATTAATTGAGCAAATCAACGTCCTATGCCCTTGCGACGCTGGACTCTGCGGCAACAACTTACAATTTTGACAGTTCTGTTTCTGAGCCTGAGTGGATTAGCGCTATGGCTTGTTATACAACTATTTGAAAGCCTGGAGGGGACGGTAATTTCCCGTAATCAGGGTGAATTAGCAAGTGCTAATACACGCCTCATCAAATTGTTTTGGGAATCTCGGCTCAATCATACAGAAATCCCTGACGATCGCTTAAATAAGTCGTTACAAGATTTATCAACAGACGCTTTAGCAAATTTTCCCCGTGTCGAAGGGGGTTTTTATCTCCTACAACGCGATCGCCTGCTGGGATACGCTTTTCCGACTCATGGCGGGCCAGTGCCAAAAAGAGACATTCCCCCCACTGAACAGGACTTAATTTTACAATTGGCACGACAAGCAACTAGTCAGGGTTTACCCCAAGAACTTGTACTGCGTCCAAAGCTGGATATTTTGGTGCTGCGAGTAGATCCATTACCCCTTTGGGGATCGGTGTGGACTATGAAACGGATGCCACGTACAGAGGATGGGGGGCAAAAAATTCTCAGTGGGTTGATTGTGTTGGGGATTTTAATTGTTGGTATCTGGACGTTTGCCATTGCCATGCAACTCCAGTGGGGCGTGCAGAAACTACAGCAGAGTCTCCAGGCGATGGCGGCAAATCCGGCAGAACAGATACCGCCTTTACCTGCTGAAATGGGAATGTTAGGAAGTGCAATTAATACAATGCAGTTACGCCGTCAAGATTTAGAACAACGCTTGCGGCGAGTGGAAAAATTGGCTTCATTAGGACAACTGGTAGCAGGTGTTGCTCATGAAGTTCGTAATCCCCTCGCTAGTATGCGGCTAAATTTGCAATATACAGAACGCCAACTACAAAAACAGGCGGTTAACCATCTCCCAATTGCCAGTCTGCTGGAACAGGTGGAGCGTTTGGAACATTTGGTGCAAAGACTTTTATATTTTGACCACAATCAACAGGAAATTCCTACAGTAACTTCTTTAGAGGCGATCGCTCAAGAATCAATTGCGTTACTCCGCCTCAAAGCTGAAGAATGCGGCGTTGATTTGCTTTATTTGCCTCCTACCCCATCCTTACCGCAAATGCTCCTTTGTCGTCACGAACTGGGACAGGTATTTGTGAATTTGATTTTGAATGCAATTCAAGCCAGTCCTGAAGGTGAACAGGTGAAAGTTGGAGTTGAGCAGATCGAGAATGGAGAAAAGGGTAACTCCTTTTTGCTGGCTTGGGTGGAGGATCGAGGAAAGGGCTTATCTGCTGAGGCTCAAGAGAAAATTTTTATGCCGTTTTATTCTACCAAGCCGGAAGGTACAGGGCTAGGGTTAGCTATTAGCCACGAAATTGTAACACGCAATCAAGGTTATATCGATGTGCAATCTGAACCAGGGTGTACTCGCTTTAGCATTTACCTATTAAATAATTCGTAATCCGTAATACTCGCCTCCAGCGAGAAGCAAGCTACGTAATTCTTAATTTACAAAGATGAGGCGAAATGGCAAAAATTTTAGTTATTGATGATGAAAAAGCATTACGACAGGCGATCGCTCAAATTTTGCACAGTGAAGGGCATGAGGTTCTGGAAGCAGCAGACGGAGAACAGGGATTAAAGCTGTTACAAAACCCTGAAACTCATCTGGATTTAGTATTTCTCGATTTGAAAATGCCCAAAACTCAAGGCATGACGGTATTAAAGCAATTAGAGCAAAAACGGTTTGAGTTGCCCGTAATTGTGATGACAGCCTATGGAACCAGTCGCACGGCAATCGAAGCTATGCAGTTAGGTGCTTACGATTACTTGACTAAACCATTTGATTTAGATGAACTGGTAAATTTAACGACAAAAGCATTAGCCCATCATCAAGAGCCATTGTATCAGGTTGGTGAGTCTACCTTGCAAGGAGGACAGGAAGAATTATTAGGGCGATCGCAACCGATGCAATCAGTTTTCAAGCTGATTGGTCGTCTTGCCCCCACTGATACAATCGTTTTGATTACTGGAGAATCTGGCAGTGGTAAAGAGTTGGTTGCTTCCACCCTTCATGCAGCCAGTCCCCGCAGCAAAGCGCCATTAGTGAAAGTTAACTGTGCTGCACTACCAGAACATTTATTAGAAGCAGAATTATTTGGACACGAAAAAGGAGCGTTTACCGGCGCAAATCACCTGCGAATTGGACGATTTGAGCAAGCAAATAGCGGCACAATTTTTTTAGATGAAATTGGCGAACTTAGTTTGACTATTCAAGGTAAACTGCTACGGGTATTACAAGATTGTTCCTTTGAACGTCTGGGGAGCAACCAGACACACACAGTCAACGTGCGGATTATTGCCGCAACCAATCGCAATTTAGAACTGATGGTGCGGCAAAACCAGTTTCGGGAAGACCTTTTTTATCGCCTAAACGTCGTGCGGTTGGAGTTACCACCCTTGCGCGATCGCCCAGAAGATTTAGAACAACTTACCCAACATTTTCTCAGCACTACTGCTTTGCGACGGGGATTCAAACGGTTGGCGCTGGCTGAGTCAGCGATGAAAAAGCTGAGGGATTATGCTTTTCCTGGTAATGTGCGGGAGTTGCAGAACGCCTTAGAACGAGCAGCGATCCTTTCCGGTGGACGCACAATTTTGCCAGAACATCTTGTCTTTACCCAAAAGGATGAAGTATAAAACAGGAGTCAGAATTCAGAATTCAGAATTCAGAATACTCTACCCATAAAGGGATAGAGTTTTATGGCGAGAATATTTTAATTTTTTTTCGCCCACCTCTTACGTGGTTTTAACCAATATTCAGACGCGACTCGAAAATACTCGCTTGCCGCCGGCGCTATCACCCACTCGTACAGAATTCATACCTGTTTTCTGACCGGAGGCGGAGCGTCTCCGGCTCCGCTCCTGAGTTCTGAATTCTCCTTATAAATTATTTCTAATAAATTTAAAATCGAATGTCTTTTGTCAATCAGTTAAAATACTCAAATAAGTCTTAAAGATTTAGCCCATGCTGAGTAAAAATACCAGTTCTCAGTCATTCTTTTATTCAAGGCTTTTGAAACTCGTTTCATTGGGACTACCTTAATTGAAGACGTTGTTGCGATCGCATCAACATCTTTGCTCATTCGACATCATGCCCACGGATGGCTTTTGAAATTCAACAACCATAGGAAACTCATAACCATGACCAAACTAGAAGGAAAAGTCGCAATTGTCACAGGTGCTTCCAAAGGAATTGGTGCTGCGATCGCCTTGAATCTGGCAGCTGAAGGTGCAGCCGTTGTTGTCAACTACGCCTCTAGTAAAGAGGGAGCAGATCGCTTGGTTGACAAGATTCTCAGTGATGGCGGTAAGGCGATCGCAGTACAAGCAAATGTTAGCCAAAGGACAGAAATCGAACGTCTGTTTGCAAAGACGCAGGAGACATTCGGCAAGCTCGATATCTTAGTCAATAATGCTGGCATTTACGAGTTTTCCCCACTCGAAAGCATCACCGAAGAACACTTCCACAAGCACTTTGATCTCAATGTGCTGGGATTAATTCTCACCTCACAACAAGCCGTCAAGCACTTCGGTTCAGAGGGTGGCAGCATTATTAACATCAGTTCGATTGTTAGTACCCTCACGCCTGCAAATGCCTCAGTCTACAGCGGTACTAAAGCTGCTGTCGATGCTATAACAAAGTCCCTGGCCAAGGAATTGGGTTCGCACCACATCCGCGTCAATTGCATCAATCCTGGTATGGTGGAAACGGAGGGCACGCACACAGCAGGAATATCCACAGCCGACAATCCAGGCCGCCAACAGATTGAAGCGCAAACCCCACTTGGTCGCATTGGGCAACCGCAAGACATTGCACCTGCTGTTGTTTTCCTCGCGTCCTCCGATTCCGGCTGGATTACTGGCGAAACACTGTACATCGCGGGTGGACTCCGCTAGCTTTAATGGCATTGAAAAAGGGACTGGGGATTAGGGACTTAACTTCTCACTAATAGACATCTGGTGAAAAATAATGTAGAGACGTAGCACTGCTACGTCTCTACAAGGGTTCTGGGTAACGCATCTTTAATTTCTGGATATGGATACACCTGCATTAACTTCAACTCTTGCTGTAGAAACCCGTTTAGAGACGCAAGCAGTTCTTTATCCAACGCTGCGCCAGTTAGTGCAACTCTTACCCTGGAATCATCAGCGAGTTCGAGAACATTTGCAAGCAGAAGCCAAGCACAATCCATTTTTGCAGCATCGCAGCCCTAATCATCGGGAAGCATTGCTAGAAGACATTTTACCAAGTTGGTATAGTCCAGTGGCAATGGAACCAAGCTTACAAGAACATCTGCGTGGGCAAATTGCCGCTTTAGATTTGCCACTCAAACAGCAAGATGCAATATTATACCTCATGCAGTGGCTTTCACCCTCCGGCTATCTAGAAGAATCGCCCCAAATCTGGGCAGCAGGAAGCGGTTGGAACGCCAGGGAGTTAGAAGCGGTTGTGTCGCATTTACAAAGCCTCGATCCACCAGGGATTGGGGCGCGATCGCTCCAAGAATGTCTGCAATTACAGCTTCAAGATCGTCCCAATAGTTTGGCTGCTTTACTGGTGCAAGATTACTTAGCAGATATTGCACATTGTATTGGTAATTCAACTGAAGCCCAGAAACATCAACAATTGTTGTTGGAAAAGTTGCAATTACATACAGAAAGGGTTGCCGTAATCGAATCATCGCTTAATCTGCCAACTTTGAAAGCAGCAATTCAAGAAATTCAGACCCTAGAACCCCGCCCAGGAAGGAACTTTAATTATCAGCCAGTAGCGATCGCCACCCCTGATTTACAAGCCGTCAATGCCAACGGGTGGCAGGTTTCTTTAACTTCTCAAGTGAGTCAAGAGTTTTGCTTGGATGAAGAAGCGATCGCAATGCTAGCCCAATCAAACCACAAAATGCAAGAAACCCTACTGCAACAAGCACGAAATTTATTGTCAGCACTAAACCAGTGGCAGGAAAATTTACTCAAAGTCGGGCAATTTTTGGTTAATCGCCAGCAAGCCTTTCTCACAAGTAAAGACAGTTTAGATTTAGTACCAACGCCCCAGCAGCTAATTGCTCAATCAGTCGGACTTTCCAATGCTACCATCAGCCGCATTGTGCGCGATCGCTATTTGCTAATTAGCGGCGCGAAAAATCAAATTGTGCCTTTACAGTCCTTCTGTACTTCTGTTGGCGTTGGTGGACGCACACCGATACAAATTCAACAGTTGATTATTCAACTAATTCAACAAGAACCGCCAAATCAACCCTACAGCGACGAACAACTTGCCCAACTATTAAAGCTGCAATTTGGAATAGCGATCGCTCGACGGACTGTAGTTAAATACCGAAAACTGGCAGGAATCGCATCTTCTCACGCACGTAAACTTAATAAATCCAAAAATAGGTAAGCACCAAAGTAATAACAGTTAGCGGTAGCCCAAATCGAAAATGTTCTCCAAAAGTGAGCCGATATCCCTGTTTGGCAACAGCCTCCGCCACAATCAAGTTTGCCACCGAACCCAACAGGGTAAGATTTCCTGCCAGTGTTGAAACCGCCGCTAGTAGTAACCAAGTGCGCGTGTCGGGATGGGGAATTAGGTGATGTAGTAGCAGAATAGCCGGCACATTTGACACTAGATTTGATAGCAACGCCGTTATCCCCAAAATGCTCAAGGGATCGTGAACAAAACGAGAAAGCCATCCCAAGGAACCAAGTTTTTGCACACCCTCAGTAAGGATGAAGAGTCCACAAAACATTAACAGCAAATCCCAATCTACCTTTTGTAAAATTCGCTCAGGCTTGAGGCGACGCGTTACCAGTAATAGTGCGGCAGCAATTAAGGTAACTTCAGCAGTGGGAATTCCAATTAAAAATGCCACTAGTAATCCGGTGGTAATTAATAGACTTTTAACTAACAGTGGCTTGAAGATGTGGTAACTAGGTGGTTTGACTTTTAAGTAAGGGCGAAGCGATCGCACTTCTGGATATAACCACCACAACAAACCTACCTGAATCGCCAAACATATTAAAGCAAGTGGCGTTAAAGCTTTGGCAAAGTCTAAATAACTAATGCCAGAGAAGGAACCGATTAAAATGTTCTGAGGATTACCGCTTAAGGTGGCAACGGAACCGAGATTAGTTGCACCTGCCAGCGCCAGCAAATAGGGAATAGGTTTAAGCTTGAGTAACTGGGTAACACCAACTACCAAAGGTGTCAAAATTAGAGCAATTGTATCATTAAGAAAAAGTGCCGAGAGAATGCCACTGCCAAAAGTTAACACCACCAGTAACCCAAATGGACTGTGGATGCGACGAATTGTATAATCCAGGGCAAGCTGGAAAAATCCCGAAGCAGCGAGATTGGCGCTGATTACCATCATGCCAAACAGGAAAATTAGGGTTTTGTAGTCAATTGCGCCCCACGCCGCAGGTAAATCTAATACTCCCAATGCCATCAAAAAGGCAGCACCAACAATGGCGATCGTCGCCCGATTCATCCGCAGTCCAGGTAAGTACCCTAGTCCTAAGCCGATGTAGGCAAGGATAATAATCAGATATCGCAGAACTACCATTGCTAAGAATCTCTAAATGTCGCAAGCTCCGATTTAGAGCTTACCGGATAGGGTGTAGATTTAGTTTCGGGCATGAAAAACCAGAAGAAAGCTAAGGCAACTGCTGCGATCGCTGCCATACTTAAAAAGCTCGCGTTGTAGCCAGCTGATTTTGCTATAAAACCAGCCAAGGAATTACTGAGAGATGCCCCAATGCCCACAGCAGTTCCAATTGCTCCCTGTGCCAAATTAAAATGTCCGGTTCCCTTAGTCAAATCGGCAATCACCAAAAGCTGCATCACGCCAAAAATTCCTGCGCCTACCCCATCTAATAATTGCACTGACACTAGGAAAAAAGGATTATCACTGAAAGTATACAGTACACCGCGAATCGGTAATACTAGAAACGCTAGTAGAAAAATCGGTTTACGCTTATCTTTACTTGCCCGTCGCCCAACCAAAATTCCCAAAGGAATCATCACCAATTGAGCAGTGACAATGCAGGCAGACATAAACAACGGCGGACTACCGCCTTTTTGGTGAGACAGTACCTCACCTACCAAGGGTAGCATTGCAGCATTGGCAAAGTGGAACAGCACTGCACAGATGGCAAAAATCAGTAGACGGCGATCGCTCAATAGCGTTGTAAATTTAGAAACATTAACTTTTTCTTTCCGATCTTCCGATCTCTCCTGGCTTTCTGGATCGTCACCCCCTCTTGCTAACCGATAGTTAATGTCTTGTTTGCGAATCTTGAAGGCGCAGAAAATCACTGCAACTGACATCAGCGCGATAAAGTAGAAAATACCTGCCTGATTCACAAAATGACCGATTAATCCTGCCACAATGGCTGCGATTACATTTCCAGAAGAACTGAGAGTCTGATTGCGCCCAAGGCGATACTCAATCCCCCCTCGTCCAACTAATCCTAGAGAAATTGCCGCGATCGTCGGGCCAAAAAATGCTCCAGCAATGGCGCTGAAGGATTGAGATATTGTAATAACGGGCAATGATGGGATAGTCACAGTGGCAATTGAACTGATAGCAATTAACACAGCAGCGATCGTAATTAGCGATCGCTTCTGGCGTAACCGATCAACTAATGCGCCAATGGGTGTTTGAGCAATTACCCCTGTCAACCCTGAAATCGTCATTACCAATCCTACCTGAGCCGGGTTCCATTGCAGACTTGAAGTTAGGTAAACCACTAAAAACGGGCCGACACCGCCCTGAATATCTGCTAAAAATACATTTAACCAATCGAGCGCTTTCAGGCTTTGTTGATGCGTTACCGAACGAGTAACCATATCTTCACTTACTACAAAATTTCATCAAGTTGGGCTATGCAGCTTTAAGTGCAAAAAGCATGCCAATTCCAATAAAAAGACTTTCCTCGTTCCCAGTCTCCGACTGGGAATGCCGTCCTAGAGGCTCCGCCTCTCTTGCTTGTAGCAGAGCATGATTTCTAGCCTGAGGTTGGAAAAAGCAATACACTTCAGAGTGAGCAACAAAACACTTGTCTTGACGGCGATTTATCGCGTAGTCAAGGGCGGACAAGATGTCCACCCCACAAGAGTGGATAAAGTCTCTCGGTAAATACTTCTAAGAATAGATGACTTGGTGAATAGAAAAGACCTAATATTCTATAGACCTATTACTGACTAGGATATTATTTTATGACAACCAGGAAACTAGGCAAACAAGGGTTAGAAGTTTCAACCATTGGACTTGGTTGCATGGGAATGTCTGAGTTTTATAGTGGTCGTGATGAAATTGAGGCGATCGCCACAATTCATCGAGCATTAGAACTTGGGGTAAATTTCCTCGACACGGCTGATATGTATGGGCCCTTTACCAACGAGCAATTAGTAGGCAAAGCAATTAAAGATCGCCGAGATCGAGTAGTATTAGCAACTAAATTTGGCAATGTCCGCACTGAAGATGGTGGTTTTAAAGGGGTTAATGGCAGACCAGAATATGTCCATCAAGCTTGCGATGCCTCACTAAAACGTTTGGGAGTTGAAGTTATTGACCTCTATTATCAACATCGGGTAGATTCAACTGTACCCATTGAAGATACTGTTGGGGCAATGGCAGAGTTAGTCAAGCTTGGTAAAGTGCGCTATTTAGGACTTTCGGAAGCTGCGCCGACTACAATTCGACGAGCGCAAGCAGTTCACCCCATTACCGCACTCCAAACAGAATACTCTCTTTGGAGTCGAGAGCCAGAGGATGAAATTTTACCTACTGTGCGGGAATTAGGAATTGGGTTTGTTCCCTATAGCCCATTAGGAAGAGGGTTTTTATCAGGTGCAATCACCAGTCCTGACGATCTTGCACCTGATGACTATAGAAGAAATTCACCCCGCTTTCAAGGTGAAAATTTCTCTAAGAACTTGCAATTAGTGGAGCAAGTTAAGGCGATCGCCACCGAAAAAGGAGTAACTTCTAGTCAGCTTGCACTAGCATGGCTTTTGGCTCAAGGCGAAGATATAGTACCAATTCCGGGTACAAAACGCCGTACTTACTTAGAGGAGAATATTGCAGCTACCGAAATTACTCTGACAGAACAAGATTTGAATCGACTTGAAGCAGTTGCACCAAAAAATGTGGCCGCAGGTGAGCGCTACCCTGATATGAGTACTGTTAACCGTTGATCTAATGGAATGGTGGTGAGGAAGGCAATTATTAACATGAGTGTCATTTGGGTTTGACAAATTTAAGGGTCATGCGATCGCTCTCTCCGATGTTGAGGAAGCGTTGTCTATCCTTTTGACCTTGGCTTAAGGTTGGAGGTAGTGTCCAAACTCCGCCTGGATAGTCTTTGGTATCTTTTGGGTTGGCGTTAATCTCTGATTTACCCACCAATTTGAAGCCGGCTTTCTCCACAGCAGCAATTACCCCATCTTCAGACATATAGCCAGTTTTAATACTTTCTTCTAAAGAAGTCCCCGCAAGGGCGCGGTGTTCTTCCACTCCCAAGATGCCCCCTGGCTTGAGTGCTTTATAAGCCGCCGCGTAAACCTGCTCGGCATAGCCAGCTTTAACCCAGTTGTGAATATTGCGGAAGGTAACAACTATGTCTACAGAGTTGTCTGGAGCTAGAGTAAGTTCATTTGGGGGATTGATTTGAGCTACTTTGACCTTACCAAAAATCTCTGGATTAGCTGCTAGTTTTTCTTGGAAAGCCAAAGCGGGTTTACTGGCGCTAGCCAAGTTAGTAACTATGAGTTGCCCTTTGGGAGCTAGAAATGGGGCTAATATTTCAGTATACCAACCGTTCCCTGGCCACAATTCAACTACGGTCACATTTGGGCGCAGACCGAAGAATTCGAGAGTCTGGGCTGGGTGGCGGTACTTGTCTCGGAGGCGATTCTGTTCTGAGCGATGACTGCTGTTGAGTATGGTTTGAAGTGTGGTTGTGCTGTTGAGTGTCGTTTTTTCGCTCTCGTTGGCTAAAACAGTTGGTGGCATTACAGATGCTAATACGAGGAAAGCTACAGTCAAGGCTTTTAGTAAGCCTTGGTAAGGAATGGGATTTTGGGCAAATTTCATAGCTGTTGTTTTGATCGCGATCGCCTATTTTTGAATTGAACCCCTAACCTGCTACCATAGTCAATTAATCCCGTTGAACTTACGTTAAATAATACCATTCCTAAGAATGGCAAATATACTCAGGGGAAACGCATCTAATTTATTTTAGTGGTCAACAAGAAAGTTGCCTGTCTGAATCCCCGAATGATAGCGGCGCGGTAGCGAGTATTTTCGAGTTGCGTCAAGATTGCTGACTTCTGAATTCTTCAATAGAGGAGATATTAAATTGTGCAAGTTATCTCAGTCAATTTAGGACTTCCCCGTGAAGTATTTTGGAAGGGCAAAACAGTTACAACTGGGATTTTTAAAGAACCAGTTGAGGGACGAGTGATGATGCGATCGCTCAATTTAGATGGGGATAGACAAGCTGATTTGAGTGTCCACGGGGGGAAAGACAAAGCAGTTTATGCTTATCCATTGGAGCATTACGACCATTGGCGGCGCAAATTACCTGACATGGATTTGCCCTGGGGAATGTTTGGTGAAAATCTTACCACAGTTGGGCTGTTAGAGGATGAGATTAATATTGGCGATCGCTTCCAAATCGGTAGCGCAGAGGTAATGGTGACTCAACCCCGAATGCCTTGTTATAAACTTTTAATCAAGTTTGGACGTGCAGATATAGTTAAACAGTTTTTAGATAGCCGCCTAACGGGGTTCTACTTTTCGGTGCTGCAAGAGGGTCAAGTCGGAAATGGTGATACTTTGTCGTTAATCAGTCGAGACTCAAATAATGTCACTGTTGCTGATATTACCCGACTTTATGCACGGGAAACACACGACTTAGAACTCTTACACCGCGCCGTACAAGTTGAGGCTTTACCTACAAGTTGGCGAGACTACTTTCAGCAGCAAATCGAAAACTTTAAAAAATGAATTTAATTAATGTTAGAAAATAAAGCTGTAACTTTCTCACTGTAGAAATTAACTGACATTATTAACCATTTTTTGAAAAAGAATTCAGAACTCAGGAGTCAGAATTCATACTGAATTCTGTACGATTTGGTAATAGCGAAGCGGTAGCGAGTGTTTTCGAGTTGCGTCTGAATATTGGTTAAAAGCGAGTGAAATGGTAGGCTAAAAAATTAAAATATTTTCGTCTTAAAACTCTATCCCTTTATGGTTAGAGTATTCAAAATTCTGAATTCTGAATTCAGACTCCTTTTTTATAAGATAGTTTCGAGGCGAAAACGCTTAAAGGCCCTAGCAGCTTCAGGAATTAGCTCAATGTACCAATACCCATTTGTTTCATCTGCAAACCAATTAACTATTGCAAGTGCTGGTTGAGCAAACTCATCATCTCTTACTCCAAAAAATTTGCAAAAGCTTGCACCTAAATGACCAATTTGCCCAGGAGAATCACCACTATATCCAGCAGCTTCAGATAACTCCCAAGTACGTAATCTGCGATTATCTTTCATAAAGTAACAATGCTGATACAATTTATCCAAGATAGCTTTATGTCCTAGAGTTAATTCCTCATAAATTGAGTGGAACGCCTCTAAATATTCTTCTTCTGAAAAAATATAACGTTCAGCATATTTAACCACTTTATTATTCCCTTTTCGATTTGCCAGAATACCAACATTAACCTTGTCACAAAGATATCAGTCTTAAATATTACTTTAAATAATTGATTGTCGCTTAATGATCTGTTCGCGTTTCCAGCCTTAAAAGTCACGAACCCTAAAATCAAATATTTCCTCAAACTCTTCAGGGTCAAAATATCGAAATAATCATTTATTTTGAACGTAAAAATTAATATAAGAGACCTCCACAAAAAGAAATGCCCAATTGTCATTGCGTTCACCCCTGGCGTTCCCGAATGGTATGGAGCGAAGCCAAATGAAGCAACCACAAAATCTTGGGATTGCTTTGCTACACTCCGTTTCGCTCGCAATGACAGCTTTTGGATCAATCATTCTGTGGAGTTCTCTAAATTTTTGCTGAGTTTATCCTAAATTTTTATTTATCAATTTACCTAGCAAATTTTAATCAAAATATCAGCCTCATCTTTGATAAAAAGGTGATACTCAATATAGCAAATTAATTAAAATAAAGTGCAGATATGTAGAGGGTGAGATGATGACAACTCCAACCCTAGAAGAAATCAGATTAGCAGAAGCCCAAAATCACATAGCCCATTGGCGTAAATGAGGGCGATATTTAAGCGATCGCTATCTAAATGACAAATAGCTGAGTAAACTCGGTTCTTCATCAATTAAATCAAGGAGTTCACAACCTCATGTCAATTCATAACTTTACTTTCTCCCGCCAGTTATTACGCAACTTGTCCATCTTTTCGCTGACTGTTGTACTCCTATACGGTGCATATCGTGTAATACTTCCTGCTCCCGCCACTGATATTTCGACTGTTGCACCGAAGGGAAAGCAAGTAGCAGTATTCGCTGGTGGCTGCTACTGGGGAATGGAAGCAGTTTTTGAGCATCTCAAAGGTGTTTCTGATGTTGTTTCTGGCTTTTCTGGGGGTGATGCAAGAACCGCAGACTACACACTTGTCAGTGCTGGATTAACTAATCATGCTGAATCAGTGAAAATCACTTACGATCCATCAAAAATATCATATAATCAACTTCTAAAAGTCTACTTTTTGGTAGCCCATAACCCAACAGAGTTGAATCGACAAGGGCCTGATTCAGGTAAGCAATATCGTTCGGCGATCTTTTTTGCTAACGATGAGCAGAGACAGGCTGCACAAGAATATATTGCTCAACTCAACAAATCGCGAATCTTCGATAAGCCGATTGTGACAAAATTAGATCCTTTGAAAGGTTTTTATCAGGCGGCGGCATACCATCAGAATTATATAGTGCATCATCCGAGCGATCGCTATGTGGTAGTGAATGACTTGCCGAAACTGGCTAAACTTCAAGCTAAGTTCCCTGATATGTATAGCAATTAAGGAGATTTAGAGCATTCACGTCATTTTGAATTTTGAATTGATTCATCCCTCTATTATGCAACGCCTAAAAATCATCTCCCATCGGTCATGTTAGAAAATGTTACTGCTTGGGAACCCTAAAATGCAAAGCCATAAGGCTATTGATGGCATGTTCGTGCAATGAATTTTACTAGCAATTCTAGGGTTCTGGGGCGGCTTTTACAGGAACTATCGTGGGTTGGTAATACGATTAAAAAATATCGAGATGGTGGACGAGGGTTTGAAAACGTTCTCACTGCTGAAGTATTTCTTGCATTAGACTTTCTTCCTCGTCAATTTTTCTTGGGTGCTGTACTTGAAGCATCGTATGGTGCTACAAAAGTGCGTACTCTACTTCAGCGAGAGATTGAACAAGCTGAGTTTACTCTTTTACCAGGCAACTTCTACCTAACCCCAAGTGGTAGAGTGAATCAAAAAGAACTTGCAGTACAGCCCGATGGAATAATCAAAACACCAAGTTGTTTTGGGCTGATTGAGGCAAAACGTATTAAACCAAGTTCATTTCAGCCAGAACAACTCTCCCGCGAGTTTGTACTAGTAATGCAAGAGGCGTTAAATAGAAACCAAGAGCCAATACTATGGCTTGTTCTAGGTTCAGAACCTCCTGTATCAGTTCAAGGGCATGGGCGGTTAAATCCTATAGATGCGATTGAGCTTTATCTGGAATCCGTGTTAAACCGTACCGAGAACCATAATTTTGAAAAATCAGTACTTCTACAACAGGTTGATGAAGTGGTTTGTTGGACTACTTGGGAAACCATAAAAGAAGTAGTTCACAAGCAAGTTTGCGACCTTACTATTCCTGAACCGTCGGCCAAGGGGTGTGTACAGAGACTTGCAAATTCAGTTGTTCAATCAATTACTTGGCATTCATAAAGAATTGATCCTGTATCACCAAGTTGCTGTTTAAGGTAATTTTTGGGGAACTCCAAGAAATAAATTATCCAATATTGTGGGTTGGGCATCTTGCCATTGGTGTCAACTTAACGTGAAACCGCTTGTCCGCCGGGAATTGAAATTCCCGTCTCATAGCTAAAGTCATCTGAAGATGACTAAATATCGTCAAAAATCTCCAGTCTACTTCAGTAGACTTAAGCTGTTAGCCCGGAAATTTATTTTTGAAGTAATAAGTAATGAGTAATGGGTATTACTTATTACTTATTACTCATTACTCATTACTCATTTATTTATTTCCGGGCGGGCATGGAAGCCAACAGATAGGATATTTCCAGCTTAAATTGACACCAATGGCATCTTGCCCGGCTTATGGACTGGGCGCTTATGTTGCCCACCCCACAAGAGTTAACTGGATATTTTTTTATTTGTAAGTCCCTTTTTATTTTTTGGTCGCCCGCGCTTACGCTTGATAGGGGCGCGGCAGTAGGCGCAGTTTATGGGCAGTATCCAATTCGCTATTGTTTTTTCTGCCATATCCCCAACCTAAGGTGCGACGATATTCGCCCATGATGCCACGTTCAATTAAATCATCCTCATTGACTGCAACATTGGTATGAGACTCAGGCGCAACATAGAGCGCATCCGCAGGACAATAAGCTTCACACATAAAGCAAGTTTGACAGTCTTCTTGCCTAGCGATCGCAGGTGGTTGATTGGGTACGGAGTCAAAGACATTGGTAGGACAAACTTGGACGCATACATTGCAATTAATACAGAGTTTATGGCTGACAAGCTCAATCATGATAATGCTCCGACTACAATTTTGATACAGAGGGTGTGGTTTGAGTGGTTAGTACTGGTGGTGTAGCGATTTCATCTACGATCCAATCACGCCTCACCCATAGCTTTTCTAAGCCACCTGTTGCCTGGTAATAACGCTGATTTGGATCGGTTTCGGGGTAGTCTACGCGAATATGTTCGCTACGCGTTTCCGTGCGATGTAAAGCACTAAAATATCCCCATCGGGCTACAGATGTTAGAGCTGCTGCTCGACGAGAAAATTCCACATCGCGCACTGTATCTTGTTTCGGGTTCGCCTGTACCTGCTCCCATAGTTTCTCTAATTTAGAAAGAGAATCCAAAAGTTGCTGCTCAGAACGGAAGTGATTTTTCTCTAGAGGTAACATTTCATCTTGAACACCACGGACGATCGCTTCGCTATCGAATGAAGCAGAAGACGGCGTTCCACCTGGCTGGGGCGATCGCAATCCGGCTTGACCGGTAGGACGTGCAACCCGTTCATTTGCATGAGCGCCGAGACTCTTGGCAAAAACTGCTGCACCGACTCCAGCCCATTGACCTGTAGAAATCGCCCAAGCGGCATTAGGACCACCACCACCAGAAGCTAAACCGGCTAAAAATTCGCGTGAGGCTGCATCCCCTGCGGCATAGAGTCCGGGTACTTTCGTACCGCAACTATCATCAGTCAAACGGATTCCACCCGTACCACGAACAGTACCTTCTAAAACCAAGGTGACAGGTACTCGTTCTGTATAGGGATCGATATCAGCTTTTTTGTAAGGTAGATAAGAGATGAAATGGGATTTCTCAATCACTGCCTTGACTTCAGGTGTAGCTCGATCCAAACGAGCATAAACGGGCCCTTTTAAGAGTGCATTAGGAAGGAACGATGGATCGCGACGACCATTGATATAACCACCAAGATCGTTACCCGCTTCATCACTAAAGCTAGCCCAACCAAAGGGAACCCCCCGTGTCACTGTGGCATTGAAAGCCGTCGAGATGGCATAGTGATTAGAAGCTTCCATGCTGGAGAGTTCGCCACCAGCTTCTACTGCCATCAGCAATCCATCACCTGTATTGGTATTGCAACCTAATGCTTTACTCAAGAATGCACAACCGCCATTGGCCAAGACTACTGCACCAGCGCGAACGAGATAGGTACGATGATGTTGTCGCTGCACACCTCTTGCTCCGGCTACTGAGCCATCGTCAGCCAATAAAAGCTCTAAAGCTGGACTTTGGTCGAGAATCTGAACGCCAACACGCAAGAGATTTTTACGAAGTACGCGCATATATTCAGGGCCATAATAACTCTGGCGCACAGATTCCCCATTTTCTTTAGGGAAACGATAGCCCCAATCTTCCACTAGGGGCAAACTGAGCCAAGTTTTTTCAACAACACGCTCAATCCAACGTAAGTTAGCTAGGTTTTTTCCTGAGCGATAACGTTCCGATACAACTTTATCCCAATTCTCTGGAGAAGGAGCCATGATCCCATTGCCACTAGCAGCAGCAGCACCACTCGTACCGAGAAAACCTTTATCAACAATAATTACTTTGACACCTTGGGATGCGGCTGCCCATGCTGCCCATGCTGCGGCAGGGCCACCACCAATTACCAGCACGTCAGCAGTCAACTGTAGTTCATTTTCGCTATGTGTTGTTAGCAATTAATTATCCTCCTTTTTGGCGCAGTCAACTTTATACTTTGCTACTGTGAGCGGTTTTTACAGACATCCCATCAAGCTTTTAGATACTCGTGTCAAACTTCTCTGGTTGTGGAAGCAATTTTCAGTTCTGTCTCCTGCTTCCAAACCTATAGCTTTGTATTTCACACAAAAGAAAACTACTGTATGTCATTGCATAGACAAAGCCAGCACCTTAAGGGTTTGCATAATATATACAAAGAACGTATACGGCAAATTACAGTTAACATGATACACTAATTATTAGCTTTTCAAACATTAAGTCTTACAAAATAATTTCCGATCCGGTTGGAACTGCCATGAAGAGTACTGAGTTCCGAGTTGTTTTATATATAACTTGCACAATTTGGGCGCTCATGTTGCCCACCCCACAAGAGTTATAGATAGATGTGATTTCAATACTGCGTAGGTTTTGCCTCAAAAAACACTTTGGGGTAGTGGTGTATCAAGCTAACTCTGATGGGTGAGAAACTTCTTAAACCTCTCTTTTTTCTCTCACTCTGCGTCCTCTGCGCCTCTGTAGTTCGTTTCTTTACCCTTCAAACTTCCCTTGATAGACCAGTAGTAGCCTGTCAATAAATAATTGATGGATAAATTACCTGTAGAGATGGCGATTTATCGCATCTCATGACCTTCAAGCCAACCTACAAATTTTCAAAACCTACGCAGTATTGGATGTGGATTAGCTTATTAAGTCTCGTAGCTAGCGATCGCAACAATAGTAGATAAAGGCACTTCCGCAAAATATTGTTGCTGAAATTGTTCTTCTCGGACGGCAGCTAAAAATCGGGCAACCGCTTCATCAGCACGGTTTTCGGCACTATCGCTTGGATGCCAAGTGATTTGCAAATAATGGTCTTGTCGTTTGACTATGAACCCGAAATATTTTAAAGCTTTGATGCCGACAAGTAAGGTTTGGTCGCTGATGCCGATTTTCTTTAAAAGTTGTACGCGGGTAACTAGTTGATTTGTGCGACTGAGATATTTGGCGATTCCTACGAGAGTCAGCCAAATTTGATTGGGTGGTTGGTGGTTGGGTTTAGACCAAGCGATCGCTAATTGTTGCTGATTGTCAAACCCAGGCGTAGAGCGACTTATCGCCAAACATCGCCGCAACCAGATGCGTAAATCATCCCAATTTGTGGGACAATCTTCAATAAGCGGATAGCTAGGGTTGAGTGAGTGCTGAGTGCTAAGTGCTGAGTGTTCCTGATTCCGTAAGTCTAAGATCAAGGGTGTTAGCCGCGAAGCGTTAAGTGCTGAGTTAGCAGAAGGACGCACGGCAATTAATCTGATTTCATAACGTTTTTTGAAGGTGTTGTAGTCTAGTTCTGCTATGCAATCACATCTTCCGATGGGTAATTCATCTTTGTAGTGTCCCCACCATAAACCAGGAAAACCACTTCTGCTAGAATCATCCCGAATATCAAACTCAGCTTTAATGTACTGTACTTTTTTCCCTTGCCAATCTTGCTGATTGCGATGCCAAGCATTTTCAAACCAGCAGTTTTGAATTAGCAATTTCGGAACAGGATTACCCATTCCACAAGGTTCTAGCAGTTTCAGTTCTAAAAATAACTCTTTCCCCAAGTCTGCAACTGTTACCGTCAAGTCTGCTTGTACAGTTGGCATTAGGGTTGTACTTCCTAATGATTGCCGCAACTGCTGATTAATCGCCGCCGTAAATAAAGGAATATTCTCCACCAACAAACTTAAACCTGCTGCAAAGGGATGTCCCCCAAAACGGTGTAACAAATGCGCTTGGTCTTTCACCAGTTGGTATAAATCGACAGAATTCACCGAACGGGCGGAACCCCTTGCAAGCAGAGGGGCAGAGGGGCGGAGGGGCAGAGGAGAAGAATTGCTCCCCTGCTCCTCTGCTCCCCTGCTCCCCTGCTCCCCTGCTCCCCTGCTCCCCTGCTCCTCTGCTCCTTCCGTACTTAACAAAATCGTCGGGCGACCTGTTTCTTGTGCTACCTGTCCGGCAACTAAACCCAATACACCCGCAGGCCATTGGGCATCTTCTAGAACAATGACGCTGGTGGTTGATAAGTCTAATTGGGTGAG
This sequence comes from Nostoc sp., assembly GCF_036916655.1. Taxonomy (GTDB): domain Bacteria; phylum Cyanobacteriota; class Cyanobacteriia; order Cyanobacteriales; family Nostocaceae; genus Nostoc. Next base: position 55,006 of record NZ_JBALFY010000021.1, on the reverse strand, counting down.
TTTTTGCGCTACTTGTGCTTGCACGTCTTTTTGCAAAGATTTGCGGCGGGCGTTGGCGAGTTCTGTAACTTCGGCTAGTTCGTTACAACGTTTGACATCCCGACTAGTTAATAATTCCACGCAGAAACTAGCATCACCTTGGATACGACTAACGGCGTTAATTCTTGGGCCCAAACCAAAAGAAATATCTGTGGGGCGATCGCCACTTTTCTGGCACAATTCCAATAATCGCCCTACCCCTGGCCGCCGCCGCGCTGCTGCTGGCTGTTTAAAATCTTCTTGCAGTCGTTGAATTCCCATCTGTGCCAAATAGCGGCAATCTCCACTTAACTGCACTAAATCGGCAATTAATCCAACTGCCACTAAATCCAATAAATCTTCTAACGGATATTTGGCAACATTGGGCAAGCTTTGATATATTGCTTCCACCAACTTATAAGCTACTGCCACCCCAGAAAGATTAAATAACTGATGTTCCTTGGGTAAATAGCGGGGATTGATAATCGCTGCAACGGGTGGGCGTTCGGTGGGTAAGGTGTGATGGTCTGTAACTATTACATCTATACCTAACTGTTTGGCATAGATAATTTCCTCAAGGTTTGTGCTACCCGTATCGCAAGTAACAATTAATTTACAGCCTTGTTTTGCTAAATTATCAATGCCTTGATTATTAAGTCCGTGGGATTCTTTCAGACGATTGGGAATGTAGTAAATTAACTGGGTATTTTGAGCGAAAAACTGCCCCAATCCGTCCCAAAGTACCGATGTGGCGGTAATGCCATCGGCATCGAAGTCTCCCCAGATAGCGATTTTTTCTTTCGTATTGTATGCTTGTTGCAAGCGTGCGATCGCTAAATGCATTTCTTGGCCAAACTCAAAGGGACTTGCTGGCTGATAAGCTTTATAGTTGATAAAAGCTGTTAATTGTTGACGATCTTTAATACCCCGTTGCCATAACAACTGTGCTGCATATAGTCCACTTGATGCAGGTGTATACTCTTTCACTGCTTCGATAAACCACTCTGATGGTTGTTCGTTTGCTGTTATAGTCCACTGCTGTTGTTCTGACATACAAATAAAGTTAGGAGTTAAAACTTTTAAAATACAAGAGCGTCTTAAAGCATTGAAGATTGCTGACACAAAATTTGAAATATCTCTAGAAAGTCAAGTAACTAAAATCTTATGACTTAACCTCATCGTACTACAAAACTCCTTTTTTTCTACTCCTCACTCCCTCCATAAGTAGATTCAAGAATCAAATTGAATTACTAAGCTAAAAAACATCTAAATTGCATAATCAAATCAAACATAACTCTTGTGGAGTGGGCAACATGAGCACCCAGCTTATGCAATTTAAATATGCAATAGCTTATACCTGCCAATATTCAGCCAGCAGATGGCAGAATAATTTCCAGACCATATTTTGCAGCAGCAGCCAAAGCGTTTTCGATGTCTGCGGGATTAATGCTAGGCAATTGTGTCTTCTCTGAAACTGGCACACCTATTTCCATAAAAAACTTCTCTAAACCTGCTGGTGTAAACCAGCAAAGTAATTTTGCTGGCTTTGTACCGATATTTGTAAACCTGTGGAGTTGACCTTTAGGAGAGTGAAGAAAGGTTCCAGGAATTGCTAAGATCATCTTTTCATCAAGCTGAAATTCTAATTCTCCCTCTTGAATATAAAAAGCTTCATCTTCGTGACTATGAATGTGGGCAGGTGTACCCTTTTGTGGCTGAACAGTAATCTCAATTAGCGCATAAGCTTGGCCAGTTTCTTCGCCTACCGCTTTAAAAGTATATAAATCCCCAAGTACCCAGTATGAAGAACCTTGTCCTGGTTGCTGTAATATTCCTTGTAAATTGACCGTCATAGTGATTTCCTTGTGAGATGTTTTTTAGGAATTAGGTAATTTGTCGCTTATTAGCTAACCGAAGAGTTACTAATTCATAATCAATACAGCACTTTTCAAGCAATTTTACTATATTCCTCCCCATGATTCATTTTTGAGTTAAGTGAAATTTCTTAGTTTTGCTGTAGGCAAATTGTATATGTCTCTAGTAGAATCTTTCTATCAAACTAGTGAAATGTGACTAAATAACTATCCAGTTTATTTTTGAAATTATTTTTAGAACCCATGCAATAGGCATCCATGAGCAAAACCAGTAATGAAGAAATGTTGTTGCACAAGCAAACTTGGCAGCGTGAGCGGCAAATAATAGCACGTTTGTCTTCTTTGAACTATCGAACTGGCGAACTGGTTAGCTATTTGCACAACATTGCCTGCGGAGTCAGCGAACTCATTGGAGTTGATTGGACAGTTGTTACCTTTTGCCAAGAGGGATTTGAAACTGTTCTAGCTAGTAGTCTTGATATGGGCGAAGGCGAACATATTTATTCACTACATGGTTTATTAACTGGTACTGTTATCCAAATGGGTCAATCATTAGCAGTAAAAGATGCTCAGAAACACCCAGAGTATGGACAGGCTCCAGAAGGTTATTGTGCATATTTAGGAACACCATTGCGGACTGCTGAAAATAAGGTGATTGGTACTATCTGTTCTTTTAATCATCTACCACGTGATTTTACAAAAGAAGATATCCAAATTGTGGAATTGTTTGCTGAACGAGCAGCAACAGCAATTGATAATTATCATCTCTATCAACAACAGTGCCAATTTAATCATATTCTGGAGGCTGAGGTAGAAAAACGTACCGCAGAATTACAAGCAGCCCAAGCCAAGATTTTAGAACAAGAAAGACTTGTAGCCATTGGTGAATTTGCTGCTATCATTGTGCATGAAATTCGTAATCCCTTGACTACAATGCTCATGGGATTGAAATATTTCCGAAAAACTATTTTGACTGAATCTGCTCAAGAACGATTAGCGTTGGCACTAAGTGAAGCTAGTCGTTTAGAACGTCTATTGAGTGAAATCTTGCTTTATGCCAAGCCTCAAGTTTTGCAATTTTGTGAATTAGATGTGAATGAATTCATTGATGAGTTACTTGGGTATATTCGTGAAATGCCAGAAGCTCTAGAACGTCAAATTGAATTTATTCCGTCATCGCCTAATGTAAAAATTTTAGGAGATAAGGATAAACTTAAACAAGTATTTATCAACATTGTCCGCAATGCTTGTGAAGCAGTTGCAGCAGGAGATATTGTTAGATGGAAAGTAGATTTTTCGGATACAGATAAAGTTTGCATTAATGTCCACAATAGCGGCGAACCAATTCCACCAGAAATTATCACCAAGCTTTTTCAGCCATTTTTCTCTACAAAATCTTGTGGCACTGGGTTAGGACTTGCTATTTCCAAACGCATCGTCAATGCTCATAATGGGAAACTGTTAATCTCTTCTGACATCTTGATAGGAACTACTGCGAGTGTGGAATTACCTGTAGTGATTAAATGAAGTTTTGATTGATATAAACACTAGGTATTTACAAGAATATAGGACTTACTTTTATTTTTATTTGCCACTTGTGAGTTAAATCACACTATCCACCTAAATACTCAAATAAAATTATATTTGTGCATAAAATATTACATACAAAATGATGGAATTACTTCAACTAATGTTGGTGCTAGGTACAGTAGTTGGTGTTACAGACGGGAACACAATTCTGGTTAAAGATAATGCAGGACAAACAACTATAGTGAAGTTAGCGTGTATTAATGCACCAGAGGCAACTGACAAACGCTATGGTTTAGCAGCAACACAAAAGCTAAAACAGCTATTACCACTTCAAACTCCTATTGTGATTAGAAGCACAGAACAAATTAAAAATGGTCGCCCAGCTGGTGAAGTGTTTGTAGATAATCGGTCAGTAAATCTCCTTTTGGTAGAGTCAGGTAATGCCGTCGTTGACCAAGAATCTTTACAAAATTGCTACGAGAGTAAAACCCAATTTTTAATTGCAGAAGCTAATGCTAAAAATAAGCATTTTGGTTTGTGGCAGCAATCAAAATTACAGTTGAAATTCCATGCAAAGTAAGCAGGCAAGTGCATTGTCAGTTATGACTAATTGCATCTCCTTAACTTGGAATAGTTTTAGAATTGCTGTACTTGTTTCATTATTTTAGATTTTATATATTTGATTTTTCTCAATAAATAAGTGGACAAGAGTAAATCAAAGTAAAAATCTTAAGATTATTGAGTAGTGTTTCAAGAAAATTACTCAATATGCTTGGCTTTGTGACAAATTGTAGGTTGGGTGAAGCAAAGCGCAACCCAACAAAGTTATAAAAATGTTGGGTTTCGTTCCTTATATTAGTTCTCATTTAGATGTGGTACAACATTATATTGTGAGGTGTAGGGGCACGGCACTGGCCATTAGCGTCAACTTAAGCTGGAAATAGCTTAAGTGTTGGCTTCCACGCCCGGAAATAAATTTCTTTGGCTTTTAGGCTTAAGTCTACTGAAGTAGACTGGAGATTTTTGGCGATATCTAGTCATCTTCAGATGACTTTAGCTACGAGATGGGAATTTCAATTCCTGGCGGACAAGCGGTTTTACGTTAAGTTGACACCAATGAGCACTGCCGTACCCCTACAGGTATACCTCAATAGTTCGGAAAACAATATATATATTTATTCACTCACTTACTTGATTGCATTTTTAATATCACCAATCAATTCATCAATCCTTGATTGAGTAGTGTTCCAAGAACACATAAAACGTACTCCTCCCACACCAATAAATGTGTAAAACTGCCAATTATTGGCTTTTAAGCTGTGAATAACTTCTTCAGGTAATTTCACAAACACGGCATTGGCTTCTCTAGGAAACATCAAATCAACGCCTTCTATGTTTAATAGTTGATTTTCTAAATATTCAGCAGATTGATTAGCATGTCTAGCATTTTTTAGCCAAGCACCAGTTTCTAATAAACCCAACCAAGGAGCAGAAATAAATCGCATTTTTGAGGCTAACTGACCTGCTTGCTTACATCGATAATCAAAATCCTCTGCTAGCGCTTTGTTGAAAAAAAGAATGGCTTCACCTAATGCCATTCCATTCTTTGTACCACAAAAACACAATACATCTACTCCAGCTTTCCAGGTAATTTCAGCAGGGCTTTTATTCATAGCGGCAACTGCATTTGCGAAACGAGCGCCATCCATGTGAATCTTTAAGTTATACTTATTCGCAACTTCTTTAATACTTAAAAGTTCTTCAATCGAATATAAAGTTCCTAACTCAGTAGCTTGTGTAATGCTAATAACTTTAGGTTTTGGATAATGAATATCAGTGCGTCTTGTGACAATTGACTCTATAGAATCTGATGTTAATTTACCATTTTTCCCTTGAGCTAGTAGCAGTTTAGAGCCATTAGAAGCAAATTCAGGTGCGCCACATTCATCTGTTTCTATGTGAGATGTCTCATGACAAATGACGCTGTGATATGACTGACAAAGAGCAGCTAAAGATAAAGAATTTGCGGCTGTACCGTTAAAGGTAAAAAATACTTCACAATCAATTTCAAAGAGTTTCCGAAAATAATCTGATGCTTTTTGAGTCCATTCATCATTTCCATAAGCTGGAACACTACCTTGATTTGCCCTAATCGTATATTCCAGCGCTTCAGGACAGATACCAGAGGAATTATCACTTGTAAACTGTTCTAATTGGCTACTCATAATTATTTTTAAAAGCAATTATTACAATACTAGTGAATCATCAACCTGTTAATTAGGTTTTTCTATAGTAGCTTTTATCTGATTAGTTTTAACATGAAGTAGTATATCGATACTCTTAAATGACTTTGCTGATGTCTATAGAATATTTGCACGTCACTGAGATGTTTAGTTACTACGGTGTATTCGTCAGGCTTGTCTTGAGGTATTTTGAGACGTTAAATGTCGCAAAGAACTAAATATTATGCTAAAAAAATAAAGTTTGCTAATCAGAATGCTAATCATATACTTATAATGTAAGATACAAAGCCCTACCAATAATTATGACATCAGTATTGGGCAGATTTGTCTTTTGTTAGTTCTCAGTAGTCATTTGTTTATTTTCTACTGACCAATGACCAATGACCAATGACTAATAACTAATGAGTGAACCATTGATTGAACTGAAAGGTGTTTCTAAGTCCTTTGGTAGCCATAAAGTTCTAGATAATGTAGACTTGACCATTTACCGAGGAGAAGCACTGGGGATTATTGGCCCATCGGGGACTGGGAAATCAACAATTTTACGGGTAATGGCGGGGTTACTTAGTCCCGATGAAGGAGAAATTTATGTCCAAGGAGTGCGGCGAGACGGTTTGATTGAGGATGGTGTCCAGCAGGTTGGCATTGGTATGGTGTTTCAGCAGGCGGCGCTATTTGATTCGCTGACGGTGGAGGAGAATGTCGGATTTCTACTTTATCAAAATTCAAAGCTGCCGCGATCGCGCATCCGAAATTTGGTAGAAGAAAAACTAGAGATGGTAGGTTTGCCGGCAATAGGCCACCTCTACCCAGCCGAACTTTCCGGGGGAATGCGAAAACGGGTAAGTTTTGCCCGTGCAATTATGTCTAACCCCGATAATCCCACCGAAGGCCCAGAAGTTCTATTGTACGACGAACCAACAGCCGGACTCGATCCCATTGCCTCAACAGTAATCGAAGACTTAATCCGCCATTTGCAATGTTTACATGGAGTTTGTAGTACTTATGCCGTTGTTACCCACCAAGATAGTACTATCCGCCGTACATCTGATAGACTTATATTCCTCTATGAAGGTAGAGTGCAGTGGCAGGGTACAGTTAGTGAAATATACAACACAGAAAATCCTTTGATCAAACAATTTATCAGTGGAAGTGTTCAAGGCCCGATTAAAGTTGCTGGGTAGAAATTTAAAAGTAATGAGTAATGAGTAATGAGTAATGAGTAATGAGTAATGAGTAATGAGTAATGAGTAATGAGTAATGAGTAATGAGTAATGAGTGAGAAGTTAAATTCAACTCTTAACTCCTAACTCCTAACTCCTAATTAGTTGTTGGTTGTTGGTGGAGGCAAAAAAATGCGAGGTCTTATGACAAGCCGCTTCGCTTCTATGCGAACATTTAGAGAAGGTTCTGTAGGGTTATTACTCTTGCTAGGACTGGGGGTATTTGGATTACTTTTTCTGTGGTTAAATAGATTCACCGCTGCTGGCCGTTCATACAAAATTATTGTGGAATTTGCCAACGCTGGCGGAATGCAAAAGGGAGCAGCGGTGCGCTATCGTGGCGTTAAGGTAGGAACTATTTCTCAGGTTCGACCAGGGCCAAATGCCATTGATGTAGAGATTGAAATTGCCCAAACTGACCTAATTATCCCCCGGAATGTAGTGGTGGAAGCTAATCAAAGTGGATTAATTAGCGAAAGTATTATCGACATCAAACCAAAATCAACCTTACCGACTGGGGTTGTGGTTGCTAAACCCCTAGATAAAAGTTGTGATAATAGTCTCATAGTCTGTAATGGTTCTCGGTTACAAGGTCAGGTTGGCATCAGTGTTGATGAACTAATTCGGAGTTCAACTGACCTCGCGGCTGCATACAATAACCCAAAATTTTATAGAAATGTCAATCGGGTTCTAGAAAGTACAACAGGCGCAGCATCCAGTTTTACAGAATTAAGCCAGGATCTCCGAGGTTTAACTAAAAGTTTACAACAACAACTTACTACCTTTTCCGACACGGCTAATTCTGTGCAACGGGCGACAAACCAACTTAATACATCCGCCAATCAAACAGTAAATAAATTTGGTGCAACTGCAACTCAAGCTAATCAGTTGCTAAAGAATTTAGATAATTTGTTGACAACAAATCGTTCGACGCTAGTTGGTGCTTTGAACAATATCACCGAAACTAGCAACCAACTGCGTGTTACAGTCAGTAGCTTATCACCATCTGTTAATCGACTGACTCAAGGAGAATTACTCAACAATTTAGAAACTCTTTCCGCAAATGCAGCCCAAGCCTCAGCTAATTTACGCGATGCTTCTAAAACTTTAAACGATCCAAAAAATGTGGTGCTGCTGCAACAAACTCTAGATTCAGCACGAGTAACCTTTGAAAATACCCAAAAAATTACATCTGATTTAGATGAATTGACAGGAGATCCTAAATTCCGTAAAAATCTGCTGCAATTGGTGAATGGTTTAAGTGGTTTAGTCTCTTCTACACAACAGATGCAGCAACAAGTGCAGGTTGCTACTACTCTAGATTCGGTAAAAGCTGCCGTAAGGAAACCAAAAAATCTAATTCCTACCCCAGCACCAACCCAACAGGCGATGTTTAATGACAAATCTTTACCTGTCTACGTAACAAATCCCTCACCTACTAATTTTGCAAGTAGTGAAATCAACTCTCAAGTAAGTCCCAGTCCATCTATCCCTAACTCATCCCAAGAAGGACTGTTGAAGCAGCTGCGGGAGTATGGCAAGCAACGGGGGCAAATGGAGACGGGGGAAGAGGCAATACAGGTTGACCCTTCGGCTTCTCTAGGAGACGCTACGCGATCGCTCAGGGTTAACAGTGAGCCAAGCCGAACTGTTGACAATTTTAAGTAAGGTCTTTTACTGTAAAATAAGTGTGTTGATGCTCATCGACACCACTCGCCAGAACCTTGAAAACCGCATAACTCCGTTGACTGGTGTCGATTGTTTGCACCGCAAGGGTTTCAGGCTACAAAATCATTCTCTTATTGAGAATTAGTTGACAACTATTGACAATCTAGAAAGTGGTGTCGATTTGGGTATCTCAAATCCTTGCCCAGTAAGGTTTCCAGAAGGTAACTCTTTACATAACCACTTCCCCTAACGGGGATGGAAACAATAAACTCCTCGCAAAAATCTTGCAAGATTTTTTTCTTTACATAACCACTTCCCCTAACGGGGATGGAAACTTCTTAGGTTCTGCGGCAGGAATTACTGCTGCGGAGCTTTACATAACCACTTCCCCTAACGGGGATGGAAACATTCTCACGCTAATTACGAATTGATAGCCGTTTTCAATTGAATAGACCATACGCATAGGGGCACAATAATATGTGTGCCCCTGCAATAATGTATATTCCCCGCATTTTAAAATTGCTATATGTTATAAATCTATTTATCCAGAAATTGTTGTAACTAACGAATATTCACCTCTTGCAAGTAATTTACTCCCTGAAGATATTCAATTCTAGTAGCTGAGTTTTTAGAGAAAGATGAATTTGTTCTTTTTGCAAAAGCTACTTTTTGATTGTCTGCTATCACCCGTTGTTTTTGAGTATACTCATTCAATTTGACTTGAGCTTGAGCATAAACTAGAGTATCTTGAGGAATCTTTTTGAGAAATTTTAGAGCTAGATCGAAATCACCAATAGATGCTTTTTTATAGGCTTTCTGCAAAAAGTAAGCTGCTCTGATCTGCCGCTTTCGATCGTACTCAGCTAACTTTTCTTGAACTAAAGCACCTGCATGACTTTCTTGAGGGATTTGACGCAGGTATTGTAATGCAGCAGAAAAATCTTTTATCTCGGCTCTTTCGTAAGCTTTTGCTAATAAATCTTGCGTCTGTGCTTCAATATTGACAGATGCTTTCTGAATTAGTTTATCTGTTTTAGATTGCCAATATAAAACATTTGGAACTTTAACCGCAGCATGAAGAACATCTGACCATCTGCCTTCATGAAAAGCTATTTGTGCTATTTCATATTGCTGTGCGGCTACTTGCCATTGCTCTTGCCATTCTTCAATTGTGGCTTGCGCTTCGGGATAAACATTGCTATGGGAGGGAATTGATTTAGCGAGTGCGATCGCTTCTTCTAAATCCCCTGCTTGATATTCTTTTTTTGCTTTATATAAAGTATCTGTTTCTGAGTAAGCAGGTGCAGTATTAACTAAAGAGTATACACCAAATCCCATCAATAAAGAATTAGCTGCTAATCCTACTTTCATTCCTGTAAATAACAGTGATGATTTTCCAGGCGCAGGATTTTTTGCTGATTCTAGAATAAATTGAGAATCTGTTTCTAATATTTCTGATGCCTGAGTTTCCCATACTATTTGCTTAAGTACCCGCAGTACCTCACCCGCAGACTCAAAGCGGTCTTGGTAATTGTAGCGGATCATTTGGCTAAGAACAGCAGCTAGATAATCGTTAACTAGCGTGTTTGGAGAACGCCAAAAAATTTCATTATTATAAGGATCAACTTTTAATTGTAGTGGTTCTAACCCAGTTAAAGCCTGAATAGCAATCATACCCAAAGCATAAATATCACTGTTGGGCTGTGTTTGACCAATAAATTGTTCTGGTGGTATGTATCCCAATGAAGTGACGGGAATTCGGTAAATGGGCAATTCCGCACCGATGCCAAAATCGATCGACTGGATTGAGCCAAAGTCAATCATAACTAACTTGCGATCGCTATTACGTCTAATCAAATTTTCTGGTTTTATATCGCAATGAATCACGCCTTGAGAGTGAACAAATTCGAGAATGCTTAAGGCATCTATCAAAAATTCTACAACTTCGCTTTCACTCCACAGACACCCGAAATATTGATCGACAGGCAATTCCGCAGTTAGCGCATGTCCTTCAATACACTCTTGCACTAAGTAAAATCGCTCGTTTTCTTCAAAGCAGGCGATGAATTCAGGAATTTGATCATGGCTTCCCAGAAGCTTGAGGGTTTGGGTTTCAGTCAGAAACAGCAACCTCAGCATCTCCAAGTAGCCAGATTCGGAACTGTGAACTTTAATCTGTTTAACAACGCATTTGGGATTCTCTGGATAATCTACGTCTACAGCAATGTATGTTTCTCCAAACACCCCTGCACCAAGGCTTTGGACAATTTGGTAACGCCCTTGTAGTAATTTACCGATTATGTGGTGAGTCATGACCTGGTTACTCAGTAAGTTCTTTTATTTACTTTTTCTGACATTCCCTCCTGTTTCCGGAATGCTTTAGAAATAAATAACCAGAGTTTTGATACCTTGAATACAAGTTTATTTTGTTAAGTATTATTACGTAACAAAAGATAATATTTTATCGAATAGAATTCAGGAGTCAGAATTCAGAATGAATCCTGTATGACTGACGGATAGCGCAGCGTTAGCGAGTCTTCTCCCAAAGGGAGACGCCAAGGGCGAACGAGCGTCGCGTCTGAATAATCGGGTTTAAGACCCCCACCAAATTGAAAATTTGATGGTCTTTAATCAGTGGCGGGTCTGAATCCCCCACAGGTTGATTCTGAATTCTGTATTCTTCTTCAATAAAATTCATATCCTTTAGGACTTACGCATTGACAAGAAATATCAAATATCAAATATCAATTAAAGTTAAAAACCATATCTTTCGTAAGCGCACAGCATTGCTCATTAGTGTCAACTTAACGCGAAACCGCTTGTCCGCCGGGAATTGAAATTCCCGTCTCATAGTTAAAGTCATCTGAAGATGACTAAATATCGCCATAAATCTCCAGTCTACTTCAGTAGACTTCAGCTATTAGCCCGAAAATTTATTTCCGGGCGGACATGGAAGCTAACAGATAAGCTATTTCCAGCTGAAGTTGACACTAATGAGCATTGCTGTGCCCCTACAGCATGGTCTATTTGCGTAGTTTACCGCCGTAGGCATCGCCGGATAATTAAGAAAAGCCTGAAAACTTCCTATTTTAGGTAATTCACATACGACGCATTTGTACAGTGCGTAAGTCCTATCCTTGATTTTATTTGAGAGCTACTATTTATTTAGTAATGATAAAAATTAATTTTCATCGTGTTCAGTTACTTCAGATTTATCTTGTAACGGCTTCACTACCCGCGCGATCGCTTCCTGAATAAAAGCTTTAATAAATTCATCTCTGCGATTAATTTGAAACTGTCGCTGTACAACTTCTGTCATTCCACCATCACCCCAATCTTGGTCATGACGAAAATATTCAATAAAACTTTTACCAGCAATTCGCGTTAAATAAGCTGCTGTCACGCCTTGAATTGCTCTACCAATAATAAAGGTGGCAACATTGAGTTGCAACGCTGTAGATAATAATTGAATTGCTCCCTTAACAATGCCCAAACTAGCAATAGTTTTTGCTAAAGAAAGAGCTAACTCTCGTCCTCGTTCCATATTCAATTCACAGCCGTAGACTCTGCCAATTTCCACAACCATTTGAGCATTAACTGCGGCTGTCGCCAATAAATCTACAACTGGTATAGGGGTTACTGATACCACACCAGCACCAATCCATTGAAACCGTTCTACAATTTTGTCAGCTTGACGGCGGCGCTGGCCATCGATGAGTTTTCGCGCCTCATCTCCCAGTCGCAGAGATTGCAAAAGAATATTATCCGCTACTAAATCTTCACCTTCAGCACGTAAAACAGCAGCCGTGCGCCGTAGCAAGGGAACAATATCGGGTTCCGGCTGGAAGGTTTCGCCAGTTTCTAGTTGTGCGGGTTGGGGATTAGCTGCGATCGCTACCACATCATTAGTAGCAATAAATCCCCGTACCCGTTGACGCAATCTTGCGAGGATGGATTCTTTATCTTCATCTGTATATAAATCAGTTTTGTTGAGAATTAGAAGCGATCGCTTGCCAATTTCTGCCAATCCCCGCAGTGGTTCATATTCTGAGCGTCGTAAATCATTATCTACCACAAACAACAGTAAATCTGCCTCTGTTGCCAGTTCCCGCGCCATTTGTTCGCGTTCCGTTCCCGCCACCCCTGCTTCTAAAATTCCTGGCGTATCTGTAATTAAAATCTTCCGTTCTAATCCCTTCAACCGCAAACAATAGGTTTCTCCAACCTGAGTTGTACCCATCGGTGCATCTACCTGGCCGACCATGCGTCCCATAATCGCATTAACTAGGGAAGTTTTGCCAGCACTCCCCGTACCAAATACCACTACTTGAATTTCACCCCGCGCTAGGTTGGCTTCAATCTCTCGCGATCGACTTAATAAAGCTTGGCGTGCTACTTCATCTTGAATTTGCCCTACCTGTTGCCGCACAGCCTGGAGAGTTGTAGAAGCTGCATCAGATTTAGCAGCCGGAATTTGTGCCGCAGTTACTCGCTTCGGGTTGCGGCGCGATCGCTTTTCCCCAGTTCTAATTACCAATACATAATAGACGAAAGCCGCAACCAAGGCTCCAATAAGGAGAATCAGCAGCAACAGCAACAAATTACCTAGCAACGGTGAATAGGACAATTGCCAATAGAGGCGAGATAGGGAATCAATTAGCCATAGAGCTAGCCCCAAAATGACAATTAGACCGACAATCAGCGTTACTATGCGTGAAAGAGGCATGGCTGGGAAAGATTAGTAAGTATTCAGTAGGCAGATGCTCTAATCTTAATAGTTTCAGCATTTTTTACCAGAGTCATGAGAAGGAGGCAGGGGGCAGGGAGCAGGGGGAAAATAGGCTTTTTTGATAAACTAACAAGGCTTACTCCATTTTTTGCATCTTTAAAAAATTGCAACAATGTAAAAATGCAACAATATTTCTAGAAGTTTAAGATGCACACTATTTCTAAAAAGTCAATAAATAAATCTTGGGCTGGGGCGATCGCAGAACCAGCAAAAGAATTTCCCCTTACCCAACTATCAATTATTTCTGGCAAAATCCCAGATGGCTTACGTGGGACACTTTACCGCAATGGCCCCGGACGGTTAGAACGTGGTGGCGAACGCGTGGGACACTGGTTTGATGGAGATGGGGCAATTCTCGGCGTTCATTTCACAGATGCAGGAGTTACCGGAGTCTATCGCTATGTGCAAACAGCAGAATATCAGGCTGAAACTCAAGCGGATAGGTTTCTTTATGGTGTCTATGGGATGCATCCGCCAGGGCCCATCTGGAAGCGCTGGGGACAACAGATTAAGAATGCAGCGAATACCTCTGTCTTGGCTTTACCTGATAAATTGTTAGCTTTATGGGAAGAAACCAATCCATACAGCCTTGATTTGCAAACTTTAGAAACCAAGGGATTGGATGATTTAGGTGCTTTGGACAACGGTTTACCTTATTCGGCTCATTACAAGCGTGATTCCCAAACAGGTGAAATTTTTAATTTTGGAATCAGTATCGGCAGTTCCGTACAACTAAATCTCTACAAAAGCGATGCCACTGGCAAAATTATCCAAAAAACTGCTTTTAAGCTAGATCGCTACTCGATAATACATGATTTTGTTTTAACTCAAAGGTATCTGGTGTTTTTCATGCCACCAATGCGGATAAAAACATTGTCAGTTCTCCTTGGTTTGACTACCTTCAGTGAATCTCTGTTGTGGGAACCTCAGTTAGGAACCCAGGTGTTAATCTTCGACCGAGAAAACTTATCCTTAGTGAGTCGTAGTGAAACTGATCCTTGGTTTAATTGGCATTTTGGCAATGGCTATGAAGATGAAGACGGTTCCGTAATTCTGGATATGGTGAAATATGCAGATTTTCACCAAACTAATGAATATCTCAGAGAATTTGCAACTGGTGAGACGCACACAGTAACTAAAGGAACATTATGGCAAGTGCGCCTCAATCCTCAAACTGCTAAAGTCACAGCAATACAGGAAGTTCTCAACCGCAAGTGTGAATTTCCCGTAGTGCGGCGATCGCAAGTTGGGCAACCTTGGCGCTATACTTATGCATCATTAATGCCCCAAAGAGGGAATACAGACAAAGAATCCTTTGGTGCGATCGCTCGCTTCGACTACAAAACCGAAACCCTCTCCGAAGCAGACTTAGGAGAAAACCGCTATCCTTCAGAACCCATCCACGCCGAAGATGCCCACAACCCTGAGCAAGGTTGGATACTAACCGTTGTATACGATGGTAATACTCATAGTAGTGAAGTTTGGGTATTTGATAGCGATCGCCTAGATGCAGAACCCGTTTGCAAACTAGGATTACCTAGCGTTATTCCCCACAGCTTCCACGGCACTTGGAACCCAGGTTAAGAATTGGCTGGGGACTGGGGAATAATTTTTCTACTTTCCAATGCCTAATGCTCAATGCCCAATGTTCTCTAAATCTTTGATAATTGCTAAGTGTGAGAAGGAGTCAGAAGACAGAATGGGCTACGCCCCGCTGCGCGAACAATCGTCTTAAAATCGAGGGCTTTAAACCTCGATTCTCCATCCAGTCGCACAGAATCTATTCTGAATTCTGGCTCCTGAATTCTGAATTCTTCTTCGGTAAAAACGTAGTATCCTACATATTGGTATCTAAAGAGAAGTCCAAAATCATGAGGAGAAACCCCATAGTATTACTACTTAGCGGAGTGATTGTCAGTTTTGGACTATCATCGTTGTTAGCTCAAGCACAACAAGTTTCTGATGCCCTAGTCGCAGCGATGGTAGAGGCGTTGCGACTAGCTGCACCGCAGACCGGCACCGCAAATGATGGACTTTATAGTGAATACACAACTGGGGTTTCCATAGGAGTATGCAGCCGTGCAGCCGGACTTAATAGGCTTAGAAATTAGCAAGGGGGAACTGAGACGTTTAACTGGGTTCGATCCAGAAGACGTTTTTCGCCCCTCGGTTTTGCGAGATAGCAAAAAGCGATTAGGGTTTTTGATCAATGAAATGCTGGTGACGCTGGCGCTAACGCCAATAATTGTTGGGTTTATTTATGCGTTTATTATTCTGCCAACAATTGGTTCTTCAATTAAATTCGGAATTCTTTTACTAATTTTAGTGCCAATGCCGATATTAGTGGGGCGATGGCTGTGGCGACAATTAACCTGTCCTGAAGGACTGACAATACTTTTAGATGAAGTTGATAAATATCATGACCTGGTTGCTGCTATAGATATTAATGACCAATTGGCAGCATCAGGAAACGTAGAAAGCAGTATCCATGACCGAGATCAAGTCACCGCCGCCTTGCAACTAATTAGAGAAGATTTAGTCCGCGCTTTGAAAACGGAACGAATTTTGCGAGATAATAAAAAATTGCTTGCTAATAATCAAGAATTATTTGTGAATAATTTAGCCAGTCTGCAAGCTTTGCAAGTTAGTAGTCAAGCAGGCGAATATGCTCAACTGCTAAATCAATCATTGCAAATTGCGATCGATGTGCAAGCAGAAATCAGAAAATTGCAGAAAGGCTAAGTAGAGATTACTCTGTAGATGAATTTTCGAGAAAACAATCACCCGGTTGACTTAAATGAGCAACAAACCCAAAATCATTGTGCTGGATGATGACCCTACAGGTTCTCAAACAGTCCATAGCTGCTTGCTACTAATGCACTGGGATGTGGACACTTTACGTAGCGGGTTGCAGGATGATTCGCCGATTTTCTTTGTGCTGACAAATACTAGATCGCTAACGCCAGAGTCAGCTGCATCTGTCATCAAAGAAGTTTGCCAGAACCTAAAAATCGCTTTGAATGCTGAAGGAATTGACGATTTTCTCATTGTCAGCCGTTCTGATTCTACTTTGCGGGGACATTATCCGATTGAAACTGATGCGATCGCACAAGAACTCGGCCCTTTTGATGCTCATTTTCTCGTACCAGCATTTTTTGAGGGTGGACGCATCACCCGTGACAGCGTTCATTATTTAATTATCAGCGGTGTCCTCACCCCAGTCCATGAAACCGAATTTGCCCGTGATTCCGTCTTCAGCTACGATCACAGTTACTTACCCAAGTACGTTGAAGAAAAGACTCAAGGACGAATTAGTGCCGAAGCTGTAGAAAGGTTTCTCGTAGCTGATATTCGTGCTGGTAGTTTGTCACGATTGTTACAACTTCATGGTAATCAGTGCGCTGTCGTCGATGGGGAAACTCAAGCCGATCTCAACCGCTTTGCAGTAGATATATTAGCAGCCGCCAGTCAAGGTAAACGCTTTTTATTTCGTAGTGCAGCCAGTATTTTAACGGCTTTAGCTGCTTTACCACCCCAACCCATTGCCGCCGAAAATATGGCGCAGTACGTGCGCCAAGGCAAACCGGGTGCGGTGATTGTTGGTTCCCATGTGAAAAAGACTACTCAGCAATTAGAGGTGCTGTTGCAAGTAGAAGGAACGGTGGGAATCGAAGTCAATGTAGCGCGATTACTTGATGATGCTAATCAATCTGCGGCATTGCTAACTGAAATTCAAGAAAGTACACGGGTAGCACACGAAGCTGGCAAAACACCAGTGGTTTATACTAGCCGTCAAGAACTGGATTTTAAAGATGTCAAGACACGATTGGAGTTTGGAGAAAAAGTTTCAGGTCTATTGATGGATATTGTGCGCGGTTTACCATCTGATATAGGATTCTTAATCAGCAAGGGTGGCATTACTTCAAACGATGTCTTGAGTACTGGACTAGCTTTAACTTCAGCCCGTTTACTGGGTCAAATTTTAGCTGGTTGTTCAATAGTGTTAACGTCATCCGATCATCCCCAATTTCCTGATTTACCTGTGGTGCTGTTTCCAGGTAATGTCGGTGATGCTGAGGCGTTGGCGACAGTTTATCAGAGATTGACCTTGCCAATTTGAGATTTGAGATTTTAGATTAAATAATCTTTTGGTTCACACCAGACTAATATCTTGCTACGCAATACAAATCCAAAATCCAAAATTTAAAATCTGTGTATACTTTGTCTTTTGGCTAGTACTCCATGACTTCTGATTCTGCGATTCCCAATCTCAAGTCAAATTCTGCACTTCCTAATGCAGAAACAAACTCTATCCTTTCTGAGGCAGAGAGAAATCCTACTGTTTCTGACGTAGAGTCAGATTCTATCCTCCCGGATGCTGAGTTAAAATCTGTCCTCCTTTATTTAAAATCAAATACTGTACCTGGGGATATAGAGTCAAATCCCTCTCAACCAGATATAGAGTCAAATCCCTCTCAACCAGATGTAGAGTCAAATCCTGATGCTGCATCAGATTTTATTCTTACTGATTTAAATCCCAATGAGTTAGCATTACCAGGGCATCGCGTAAATGATAATACTCAAGTCCAGTTAAAGAGTAAGGAGGGACGACTGTTATTAATTTTGCCCCCAGAATCTCAAGCATCCGCCTCAGAACTTACTTGGTCTGATATTTGGCAACAAATCAGGCAACGTCTGAGTGCAGGCGATCGCTTCCGTATATCTAATACACCTGTGCATTTAATGGCACAAGACCGTTTAGTAGATGCTAGACAACTCCAAGAACTTGCCGAAGCTTTAAGTGAAGTCCAACTGCGACTCATATCTGTCTCGACGAGTCGTCGGCAAACTGCGATCGCTGCTGTCACATCGGGGTATTCTGTAGAACAATTACAGCCAGTAACTTCCCTGAGTTCAGAACCAGTGGCTACAGCCATCCCCCAAGAAGATGCCCTCTACTTGGAAATGACAGTCCGCTCTGGAGTAGAAATTCGTCATCCTGGGACAGTAATTCTCTTGGGAGATTTAAACCCAGGTGGTATTGTAATTGCAGATGGAGATATTATTATCTGGGGTCGCCTACGTGGAATTGCTCATGCTGGGGCTGGAGGCAATCGTGAGTGTCTGATTATGGCCTTGCAAATGGAACCAACCCAACTTCGGATTGCAGATGCCGTAGCAAGGGCACCAGAAAAACCGCCAATGCAGTTTTCTCCAGAGGTGGCACATATTACGCCCCAAGGAATTCGCATCGCTAGGGCTACTGATTTTTCCAGAAACCAATTCACCAAGAGCAATCAAGAGCCATAAATATTTACTTAAAGAATGAAGTATATAAGTAAGGATGAAATAAAACAAATATTCATGCCTCACTCATCAGGGAGAACAGATATTTCTTCATACTTGATACGATACTTCATACTTTATACTGCAATTTACTGTTTTATATTTCCTGAACCCTCATCGACCGCATTTCTATCATGACTCGCATTATTGTGATTACCTCCGGTAAAGGAGGAGTGGGTAAAACCACAGTTTCAGCAAATTTGGGCATGGCTTTAGCCAAAATGGGGCGTCAAGTTGCCTTGGTTGATGCAGATTTTGGTCTGAGAAATTTGGATTTGCTGCTAGGGCTGGAAAACCGCATTGTTTATACTGCGGTAGAAGTCTTAGCCAGAGAGTGCCGTCTCGAACAAGCCTTGGTGAAAGATAAGCGCCAACCCAATCTCGTACTCTTGCCGGCAGCCCAAAATCGCTCTAAAGATGCAGTCACACCCGAACAGATGAAGTTATTGGTGAATGCACTAGCACAAAAATATCAGTATGTAATTATTGATAGTCCTGCTGGGATTGAAAATGGATTTAAAAATGCGATCGGCCCGGCCAAAGAAGCGCTAGTTGTCAGCACACCAGAAATTTCCTCAGTTCGTGATGCCGATCGGGTAGTGGGGTTACTAGAAGCACAAGGTATCAAGCGTGTTCATTTAATAATTAACCGCATCAGACCCGCAATGGTGCAGGCAAATGATATGATGTCAGTGCAAGATGTTCAGGAACTTCTCGCCATTCCCCTGATCGGGGTAATCCCTGACGACGAGCGTGTTATTGTATCTACCAATCGCGGCGAACCCTTAGTTTTAGCGGAAAATCCCTCTTTAGCTGCCACAGCCTTTGAGAACATTGCTCGTAGATTAGAAGGGGAAAGTGTCGAATTTCTGGAGATTGACCCATCCCAAGACAGCATCTTCGCCCGTCTACGAAGGTTGTTGTGGACAAAGATTGTTTAATTTACTTTTCTAGTCTCCGCCCCAGACCTATTCGTAATGATTGAACTTCTAGAAAAACTTTTTTCTCGCGGCCCCGATAGCAGTCGAACTCAAGTTAAACGTCGCCTGCAATTGGTGATTGCTCACGATCGCGCTGACTTAGATCCTCAAACGTTGGAAAAAATGCGAAAAGAAATCCTAGATGTCGTCTGTCGCTATGTCGAAATTGAGACAGAGGGCTTGGAGTTCTCTTTAGAAAGCAACCAACGAACCACAGCTTTAATTGCCAATTTACCCATCCGTCGGGTAAAAGGTGCCATACCTGAGTGGGAAAGAGGTGATAAGCCGTAGGGACAATTCATGAATTGCCCCTACTTAAATTTTAATTTTAAGTATTTTACTTAGGCATGCAGTTAAATTGTTCCTTCTTGGTAAGGACAAAATTCCTGAATTGAAATTGTATATCTAACAGAACTTACCCAGTGACATCAGTCATTGCGATCGGAACGCAGTGTAGAGAAGCAATCTCGTCAATACTAGGATTAGGGACTGACAAATAAATAAAAAATATCCAATTAACTCTTGTGGGGTGGGCATCTTGCCCGCCCAGTCCATAGGGCGGGCAAGATGCCCACCCCACAATACCTACAATATTGGATAATCTACTTCTTGGCGTACCCTGCGGGAAAGATTACGCAAACGTAATGACAAATATTTAGCCGATTCAGCAAGGCCAAAAATATTGATCGCATAAAAAATCCCGTTGTCGCCACTACTAGTAACAACGGGAGTATATAGGATTTTTTTATAACCTATCGGTAGGCGACTTGTGGGCCTGCCCAAATTTCTGTCACCTTTTTACCAAAAGTAATCGGTTGATCGTTGTCTGTTGTCGTGACAGTCTTGCCATCATTAGTAACTTGCACTAAGGGCCAGTTATCCTCACCCAACTCGCCTGCACGGAACAACACCTGATCTGGTTGACTTTTACTCCAGCCTAACAAGACAGCAACTTTATCATGCTGTTCTTCCCCATTGACAGGAGCAACTGTATTAGCGTGATTTTTTTGCCGATCCCAAATCACTGCACTATCTGTAGAATCACCTGTGTTAAATATACCTTCAAACTTGCGTGCTAGGAAGCGATCGCCTTTTTCTGACCAGCTAACTGGAACTAATACCCCAATCTTACCGCTCGGATCAATTTCTTCTGAAGATTCTGCCTTTACAGCCTTTACCCCTAATAAAGGATCGCTAACTGGAGTAGTTGAAGCCATCACCCACAATTTCTTAGTTTGCATATCTTGAACAAACAGAACACTGGTGACACGGCTGTTGTACATTTGGGGTTTGACCTCCAGTTGTACCCGGCTATAAACAGCATATTTACCATCTGGAGAAATCACAGGTACGCTGCGATAATGACGCACTCCAGAACCACCCTTAGAACCAATTGCCTCTTGAGTTGCTGTAATCCATTTCCAAGGAATCGGATGAGGACTACCGATAGGATCTATTTGTTCTGCCTGGGACTCATTAACTGGTTCTGCAACAGGTATTTCTGTCGCTGTGGTTGATTGTGATTCTCTAATAGTTGGTGCTACTTGAGTTGCTGTCAAAGACTTTGTTCTAGAGGGAGAATTTTCTTGTCCTCTCAAAGACTTGACATTAGCAGCTTTGAGTTTTCGTACTAAATTCAGTTGACTAACTGGAATATCTGTTGATGGTGCGAGTTCAATGGCTGCTAAAGAATCGGGAATCGTTACATCGCTGCTTGAAACAGCACTATCTAATTGATCCAAAGACTCAATTTTATCTGCTAGTAATACTTGCGATTCGTGAACAGCACTACTTTCTGTTGGTGCAGAGTCAAAGTCTTCTTCTATTAATGAGTCGATTTGATCTGTTTTTAATAATGTTTCAGCTATCTCAGGTTCCCCAACTACAGCTATTTCCTTTAATACAGAGTCAGACTCTCCAGTTATCGAAGTTAGTTTAGCTACTTCGGATCTTACTGGGTTCGAGTGAGTCGATGCCCCTAGCAAGGGTGCAATCAATATTACAACGACAACGTAATTGAGAAATGGTTGGGCGCGGAACCATCCTGACAGCAAAAGGGGTTTAAGCATTTGTAGACTCTCTAGAAGGGGTGGTTGCTATGTGA
The DNA here is from genome assembly GCF_036916655.1 of Nostoc sp. Classification (GTDB taxonomy): domain Bacteria; phylum Cyanobacteriota; class Cyanobacteriia; order Cyanobacteriales; family Nostocaceae; genus Nostoc. Next base: position 33,231 of record NZ_JBALFY010000021.1, on the reverse strand, counting down.
GAAGCAATACCTATGCAGCAATGGGACAGGCGGTAGTTATATGTATAACAAGAAACTAAAAACTTTGACTAGATAATTGCTTCAAAGTTTGTAGAGTTTTACAAAAATTAAGTATCATTGTCTACACCTTTTCTTCCTAAGGTACTGAATGTTTTTTGGCAAAAATATGCGAGTATAGTAAATATGCTGAAAGCTCAGTAATTACTACACGATCTATAAGGTTGCTATACCCAACCACACCAAAAATTAGGTATTGGTTAAATGATATTTCGGGTAGAGTTTGGAGAATGACGCTTGCAACTAGGAGTGAGATAACTTAGCTTCTGGGGATCGTACTAGCGATCGCTAGTACACAGCAAATAAGCAAGTTACACACTAAATATAACAGCGCAAACCCTCAAGATGGTAAACGTGAGGCGTTAATTAAAAACCTGGGAAAGAAGACGCATAATACATCATACTCAGAAGATATTGCTATCAGCAACCCAAAGTTATAAATTGCTATCTAAACTACAAAAATAGCTAGAAGACGCAATAGTTTTTTGGAAACGCAACTGTATTTCAAACCAATTTCGGGAAGACGACGGGGAACACAACAAAAGTTACACGGTAGATGCTCTAGCGATTCGCAACGAAAAACCACTAAGTGATTAGGTTCACTAGAGGCAGATGCAGTTGATACTAGCTCTTAAACTTGCAAACTTAACTATTAAGTTAATCAAGCAGGCTTTGGTTTCATGAATACGAAAGTATTGTACCACCAAACAGCCAATATTATTTACAGAGAATCAACTGTGTTTTGCAACTGCTTTCTAGAATACATTAGCCTACTAGATGCTAGCTGAGTGATTTCTGTTTCAAAATACAACTTAAATGTTGTCAGTTGTGAGGGGCGCACTTACGATTAACTAATGACTAACAACTAATGTATTAATGAAAATTGTATTTTTTGGTACACCCCAGTTTGCTGTACCCACATTGGAAAAATTATTGAATCATTCAGAATTTGAGGTGCTGGCAGTTGTTACCCAACCAGATAAACGTCGGGAACGCGGAAATAAACTGACGCCAACACCAGTAAAAGCGATCACAACTGCTCACAATTTACCAGTATGGCAACCCGAACGAGTCAAAAAAGACACTGAAACTTTAACCAAACTTAAAGAATTAGATGCAGATGTGTTTGTTGTTGTCGCTTATGGACAGATTTTATCGGCAAAAATCTTGAAGATGCCAAAATTGGCCTGCATTAATGTGCATGGCTCAATTTTACCCAAATATCGCGGTGCAGCGCCGATTCAGTGGTGTTTGTATAATGGTGAGAGTGAAACGGGGATCACGACGATGTTAATGGATGTGGGGATGGATACCGGCGCAATGCTACAAATTGCCACTACACCCATTGGATTACTAGATAATGCCCAAGATTTAGCCGAAAGACTAGCGGCGATTGGTGGAGATTTATTGGTAGAGACTCTGTTGAAGTTGGAACGTCAAGAAATTCAACCAATTCCCCAAGATAATTTAGCCGCTACTTATGCGCCTCTGATTCAAAAACCAGACTATGCTTTGGATTGGTCAAAAAGTGCGATGCAATTACACAATCAAATTAGAGGCTTTTACCCTAACTGCACGGCTACCTTTCGTAACAACTTGTTGAAAATCACCGCTTCTGCGCCCCTTGGTTCTGTAGGCGATTGCGATCTACCACCAGAACTGCAAGAATTACTGCATAAATTGCCTGATTTGTCAAACACATTAGACAAACCGGGAGTTGTAGTTAGCATTATCAAAGGAATTGGTGCGATCGTCCAAACTGGGGAAGGATTGTTGTTGTTGCGAGAAGTTCAGCTAGCCGGGAAACGTCCCCAGTCGGGATGGGATTTTGTTAATGGTAGCCGCTTAACTGTGGGAGAAGTTTTTGGTACGGGAAGTTGAGGGGTTGCCAATTTTAGATTTTGGATTGAAGGAAAAAGTATTCGACTGAATTGTAATGAGCTTGCTTGCCCTTCCTCTTGCCGTTCGCGCAGCATCTCTTAAAGAAGGGTCGAAGTAGCGCTCACACCGAAATCCAAAATCTAAAATCCAAAATTAAATCGCTTCTAACTTTTCATAAAAACGACAAGATTCGCAAGGGCCATCTGGGTTGACTGCACAGCGAATGAGTTCGGAATGAGCATTGTAGCAGCAGGTGGCATCACCGATTACCCAACGTCCTGCTACCAAACTTTTCTCAGATGGTCGTTTAGCAGATTGGACATAAATGGCAATATTATGCAGGCGGTAGCGCCCAGCTTGAAGTTGGTATCGATGGCGGCGTTCTAAAACGGCGTAGGTTTTACCTTGAAAATCGAGATAGTTTCCGGGTTGGGGTGTCCAATCAAGTTGCACCCTACCCAGGGACTCACGCGGGTGAGTCAGAATCACCTCGGTTGGTAAAGAGTCTGGCTCCATAAGCTGATGTTATTTGATTTACATTACATTATAAGGATAGTATCGCGATCGCTTCCTTTAGCTTACCGAATTTAGATTACAATTATTGATTAACTCTTAGCGTCTGGAAAAATTATGGCAACCAAAAGTTAGGTAAGATAGATTTGCCCAAATCACGCAAAGTTTGGTTGAGCGATCGCGCCAATTGGATATGCGCTTCATCCTCTTCTACAGCTAAAATCTCAGATGGCTGACCTTCTCCCAAATAAGACACCACCAAATTTGCCGCCTCCAAACCAGTAACATAAGCCTTTTCCTGCGACCAAGAACCATGACGGTTCACAATCCAATCCCCACTCATAAACACATTCTCAAAACTGGTCTTAGCGGGCAACATATAACGATAGCTGCCAGGTGCAAAGTGAGTCACCGCTTGAGGTAGCCGAATTACACTACTATCAATTATCTTTGCCTCCCGAAACGCGGGTACACAAGTTGCTAAATAACCCTGAACTATTGCTAAAATCTCCTCATCACTCAAATTGAGAAACTGATTCGCGTGATAGAAATCAGCTTCAATCACTGTTCCCGGTTCATCCCGATATTCATCATGTAGAGCATTCAAATCAAAAAACGTCCAACCCGTACTTGCGTCGAATCCAAAACAAGCATTAGAAGGACGAGGAATATCAACTTTCCGGTCAAACCATAGTCGCGTTGCTAAAACATCAATTGCCCCTAAATTGTTCAAATTACGGAATTCTTCACGGCTTTGTAAACTAGGGCTAGTTGAGACAATTTTCTTCATCCCCGTGACTCCAACCGCAAAAATCACGGCATCTGCTTCAATTACTTCATCACCACAAACCACACCCTTAACTTGATTACTATCAACAATTAAGTCTGTAACTCGACGCTTGGGTAATACTCGCGCACCAGCCTTTTCGATTCGTTCCACCCAAGGACGAAATATCTTTTCTCCGACAGTTCCCCGGCACCAAACCACATCAAAATCGGCTTGATGAGCCAGAATAAAAAAGTAAAGCATCCCTAAAGTTGCGGCGGCTGAACACTGTTCGCCAGGGGCAAACAAGCCCACTAATAACATCGGTTCAAAAGCCTCGCGGTAAAGTCGTGCGGAAACGTTAAAATCTTTGAACAATTCACGGGCAGTTACAAAGTCATAGCGCCGCCAAGCTGCATCAGAATTATCAAAATCAACGACAGCATAAAGTAAAGGCAGGGCACTGAGACGATCTATTAGTGGCACCCGCTTAAACTGAGTGTAGAGAAAAGTTCCCAGTGGCGATGGAAGTCGCGGTAAGTCTTGAAAAATTGGTGATTCAACTTCCAAACCTGCTGGCGAATATTGCGAAGAACGAGTCCAAGTAGTAAAAGGATTAATTTCTAATTCATTAATTAAAGAAAAAATATTTCTGTAAGGATACCAGAAGCCATGAATGCCAGCTTCAACAGATTTTCCGGCTGCTGTTTGCCAACCCGCCACCAATCCACCAGGATAGGGGCCTGCTTCGAGAAGTGTCACATCATAACCTTGTTTTGCCAAATGGTAGGTTGCTCCTAAACCAGCCCAACCAGCACCTACAACTACCACCCGTTTTGGTTGTAACCCTTCTACCATCCCACCCTCCGATTGTTGCAGTCCATCAACTTAATGTATACGAGCTTGTATTTTAATCAGGTGACGGGTTGTTATTATAGCGGTTTTCACTTGGATGCAATAGGCGCTTTAATAGTACATTCCATCGAATTTAAAATAGTTATAGACTTTCAAAAAAGGTTTAGGGTAAGCAGTTCAGTAAAAATCCCTTGCGGTTAATGCTGAGTTGAGAGTATAACAGAAAACAGACTTAACTATTCATGAGGAATAATCATAATGTCTCAATTAGCAGATGTAAAATTTAGTCTGAATGACTTTGAATTACGAGATGGGATTTATTTTCCTAGCGACTATGAGCAATTAAATAATACTCAACATAAAAAAACATGGGACGCAATTGGTAAAACATATTATGGTTCCCAAAAAATTGAAAAAATTACAGATGCCTCACCAATTAAACAAGATTACACTCTGTTAACTGGTACGCCTGGAGGTACTTGGAACAAATTTCCATTGAATAAATCTGTTGGTTCTATTCTGGAAATTGGTTCTGGTTATGGTCGCGCACCTTTACATCTCTCGAAAGCGAAAAATCTCAGATGCGAGAAATATTACGGCATTGATATTTCTGAACCTTTATTGCGGCGATTAATCAAGGTTAAACAAGAATACAATTTTTTCCCAGAAGCGGAATTTAACTTGATTTGCACTTCTGCGGAAATATTGCCTTTAGAAGATAATTCTATAGATTTGGTGATTTCTAACTGCGTCTTTATGCATATCCCAGATGCACAATTAAGAAAATTATTAGCTGATATCTCTCGTGTGCTAAAACCTGGTGGAATTTTTGTTTTTAATCATTCCTTTCACAACAAGTCTTGTCCTTCTCACATTATCCATAATTTTATCAGAAGGCTGAATCCATTTGTGAGAAATCCAGTTTATCTCAAGCAATATTCAGCCGCAGAAATAGATGAAATGTTAGCTACTGCTGGGATAAAAGCGAAGTGTCCACAATACATTGTCGAACCAACAGCAGAATATGCAATTTTGCCGGAAACCATCAAAGGGATTCCAGTACCTTTTGCTAATGCTATCAACAGAAGTCTTAAGCCATCAGGTAATTTAAAAGAAACCCTGGCTTATGGTTTTAGTGCTTATAGTGCTAAATTGGACTAATTAAGAAACTCTCCGATTATCACAATAAACTGAATACAAATAATCTAAAAAAGCACAACAATATTGTGCTTTTTTTTTAAATAAATGCCTATGAACTTTGTTTTTTATTTTTTGCTTTGGGTTTAATTGTTTAGTCTAAACTCCAATAGTTATCCGCAGATGATATAACTTTCATACGATTCGGCTAAGAGGATGTTTTAAAAGTATTGGGCGAATAGAATTCGCTACTACACAAACAAAGTCCACCTCCGTGGACTAAGAAAAATTATGGGATTTAACCTGCGTAGGCGACTAGAAGTCTCGTGTAGCTGCAACTTCTAGTCACCAAGGCTAGTATGAATTGAGACTTTACAAACATTCTCTGAGACTTGATACCCAACTGAACGCAAATTTTGTTTCAAGTTTAGATAGTTTTTGGGATTTACTTGATTTATTGCGATGTAGGTTACCAACTTTTTCTAAAAAATTAAAGCTAAAGTTGGTAAATTATGAATTAGTTGAGCTAATTCTTCCCCAGACAACTATGCCATTGGATTTATCGCCTCTTTGGATATCACTCAAAACTTCATTACTTGCCACATTTATCACCTTCTTCTTGGGTATCGCTACTGCCTACTGGATGCTGGGATATCGTGGCAAAGGTAAATCACTGATTGAGGGTATCTTTATTGCGCCCTTGATTTTACCGCCTACGGTTGTTGGGTTCTTGTTGTTGCTATTTTTTGGCAAAAATGGCCCTGTAGGGAAATTCATGGCGGGTTTTGACTTCACCATCGTTTTTACTTGGTATGGTGCGGCGATCGCAGCCACAGTAGTTTCTTTCCCTTTAATGTATAAAACTGCATTGGGAGCCTTTGAACAAATAGATGGTAATCTACTACGAGTTGCTAGAACCCTTGGTGCAACTGAAGCCACAATCTTTTGGCGCATCAGTTTACCCCTGGCACTACCTGGCATTGTCGCCGCCACAATGTTAGCTTTTGCCCGTGCTTTGGGAGAATTCGGCGCGACGTTGATGCTAGCTGGTAACATTCCTGGACAAACGCAGACAATCCCAATGGCGATTTATTTTGCAGTGGAAGCGGGAGCAATGAATGAGGCTTGGTTTTGGGCGATCGCAATTATGGTGATTTCTCTATCTGGAATAATTGGGGTTAACTTTTGGCAAGAATTGAGGGAGAAGGGGAGAGGAGAGGGAGCAGGGGGCAGGGGGCAGGGAGCAGGGGGAGAAATTCTCTACACCCCAGACTCTAGCTTTGAATCTGGGGGATTGTTTGTCAATATTGAAAAAATCCTTCCTAGCTTTGATTTAAAAGTTGCTTTCACTACTGATGAGCAACCTTTGGGATTATTGGGGGGTTCTGGTGCAGGTAAGAGCATGATTTTGCGCTGCCTTGCGGGGATAGAAACGCCTTCTAGTGGACGTATAGTTTTAAATGACAGAGTACTGTTTGACTCCGAACAAGGGATTAATTTGCCCAGCCGCGATCGCCGCATCGGTTTTTTAGTGCAGAATTACGCGCTGTTTCCGCACATGAGTGTGGCGCAAAATATCGCTTTTGGTTTGCCCAAAAAACTATCGGCTGGGAGCATTCGGGTGCAGGTAGAGGAGCAACTAATAGCGATGCAGTTGCAGGGATTAGGCGATCGCTATCCGCACCAACTCTCAGGGGGACAACAACAACGGGTAGCCTTAGCAAGAGCATTGGCAAGTCAACCGGAAGCGTTACTTTTGGATGAGCCATTTTCCGCACTTGATACGCATCTGCGTAGCCAATTAGAGCAGCAAATGACAGAAACTCTAGCTGATTACCAAGGTGTGACTTTATTTGTCACCCATAATATGGAAGAAGCTTATCGGATTTGTCCAAATTTATTAGTGTTGGAGCATGGTAGAGCCGTTCATTATGGCTCAAAACATGAGATTTTCCAGCATCCTGCTACTGTGAGTGTCGCCCAACTCACTGGATGCAAAAACTTCTCTCGTGCTGTTCTCCAGTCATCACAACAGGTAGAGGCGACTGATTGGGGTTGTACTCTGCAAGTAATTGAACCAGTCACGAGCGAGTTATCCCATGTCGGCATTCGTGCCCATCAGTTCATTTTTACCAACGACTCATCACAGGAAAATACCTTTCCCTGCTGGCTAGTGCGAACAAGTGAAACGCCCCATCGAATTACATTATTTCTCAAACTACATTCGGCTGGCAAGAATTCTCAAGATTATCATCTGCAAGCTGAAGTCTTTAAAGAAAAATGGGCGACGATGAAAGACCAGCCTTTTCCTTGGTATGTGCGTTTAGATCCTCTGCGGTTGATTTTGATGGCATAAACGCAGAGATATATAGATAGAGATTAATCGCGTTCGTTCAGGCTTAAAGAAGCCTTAGAATTATCGGCAACAAAATAGAAAAAATTAAGAAAAGTTTGTGGTATCGTGCATTGTCAGCAATTTACCACAAACATTTTTAATAAATTAAATCCAAGCGTTGCGCGACTCCAAGATTTTTTTGGTGATAGCTACGCTAGATATTTCCTGATTACTTTAATATCTAAATTGAAGGTATTGACCATCATATCCAAGATATTTTGCATTAGGAAAATTGCGTTCATGTGAGCCAAGATAATAGGTTTGGTTCAGTCTTAATTGTGGTGGCACAGGCCCATGATAAGAAAGAGATATTCTATTAGCTTCAGCATTGCCAGTTAAGCCTTGAACAATGTAATGGTGGGGTGGTTGATTATCATTAACAAAAGCTCCAGTCAGCAGAGTGCTACTAAAATTAGATAACAACTCAGTGTTTCCCCAGTGAAAAAGTGTGATATTAAAACTCTTACATCCTGAGAAAGTTACACAAGCGCTACCTTCTAAAGTAATTCGCTTTTCAGCTACTCGCAAACATACATTCAAGTCCCATTTTGCTACTGAATAATTTCCTTTCAATGTTAAGCAGGGATGTGCTGGGCTAATTTCACCTGTGATGATAGTAATACCAGCAACCTTAAGTGTGATTGCAGCACTGGGAGTGCTGAGATTAAGGTCATAGCATATTTGAAGTGGGCCAAAAATTGAAACACAGCCTGAAATGTCTGTGAGAGTGCCAACGTTTACAGGTGGTTGAATGTCAGTAGTAAGTTTAGGCTCTGTGGTCACGCTGGGATCGTAAGAGATATCAGAGAGAATATCTTCGGCGTATGAAGTAATAGACATAAAGACTCCTTTGTTTACGAATTATTTTTGAGATGTTTTTGGTTAATTAGAAGCTGAAATTTCATCTTCTAATTGATGGTTTTTAGCGCTAGACAACTACAAAATTGATAGGACAAATTGACCACATCAGACATATTTTGCATTTGCAAGTCAGCCCGTTAGGTTGTTGCCTTGATTGTAGATGGATTGCTTAAAACCTTTGTAAAAGGTCTATTTGAGTCCTGAACTTATCTGTTTTTCAGGACACTTTTACTCTATTAGTTAAATTCAAGTATGTCGATGAGGATAACTTAAGTAAAGTTAAGGAGATAATCGAGTAGATATTTATATAAAAGTTAAGGTCAATTCTTTAATGGGTTGAAAAAATTGGTTTAGGGGCTTCCAAATACAAAAATAATCAATTGTTTTAGGGAGACTTGGGAGAGATATTGCTACCTTATCTACCTTGTCCCTCTTATCCCCCTTGTCCTCCTGCTCCTTACTTCAAGCGCCCAGACCCCAAAGAGTCTGAGCGCTTGAATATTAGGTTGCAGAGAAACTTCTGCTAGATTGTCGTGGAATTATGCGGGCATCATGTGCATACTTCTGCAAGACTCTGCACACTTGCGGCAAGCGGCAGCACATTCCATCATTTTGGCGTCATCGCTCATCATCTCACACGCCATTGCAGTGCGATCGCACATCTCAGCGCAAAGCATACAAGTGCGTTCCATGAACTCAGAACCGCTCATCATCATATTCATGCACATCATGCACATTTCAGAGCAATCGCGCATCATGCTCATCATGCTCATCATGTTCTTATCCATCTGCTGGCCACCTTTGCTCATGCAATGAGTCATGGTTTCCATACACATTTTATGACAGTCCATACAAACATCCATGCAAGCCTGCATTTCTGGAGTCATGGTTTCAGTCATCATCATCATCATCATCGGAAATACCTCCTGATATTTTTGATGTATAGATAGTGTCCTTTCAAGGACTACTCATCACATTAGTCCTATCCTTTTAAAGAGTCAATGGGGTTTTTAATCCAGAATTTTAAGGCTACTATCCCGATATAATTACCGGGAATTTCAACTAATTCTACACTAGCTTGGTGTTGTTTTTCTGGAGACTACTATACATTAAGGCTTGGAAACTCCCATTGCGGAGTGGGGGTTTAATTTTGCAAGTCAATTTTACATTGGGTATTTAAAGTTAGAGTTAAATCTAACTAGAAAATAATGTTATTTTTTTTAACAAATCAATGCCTAAATAAAGCATTCATTACAGCAGTTTTCATGTATTTGAACCACATTTGTCGTTAGGGCACAGCAATGTTCATTGGTGTCAACTTAGCGTGAAACCGCTTGTCGCCGGGAATTGAAATTCCCGTATAATAGCTAAAGTCATTTGAAGATGACTAAATATCGCCAAAAATCTCCAGTATACTTAAGCTAAAAGTAAAAGAAATTTATTTCCGGGCGGGCATGGAAGCCAACAGATAAGCTATTTCCAGCTTAAGTTGACACCTGTGAACAATGCTGTGCCCCTACCGCGTGGTCTATTTACCTGAAAATAGCTGTAACTTATATCAACTTGAAGATATCCCTCTTTTGTCACTCTCCGAAAACATTTGCCATTTCTGGATTCTAGAGCTTTTGTATAGCAAGCGATCGCGCGATTCTTTTCTAATAACAAATACAAGACCAATTTTTTTCTAATAGTATAGCTTGTATTGATTGCCTCATCAGGCTTCTAGCGATCGCCCTCCCGGAGAGTGACAGAAGAGGGATATAGCAGTCCTAAATCATTCGTGAACAATAAGATCCCCGACTTCTTTGAGAAGTCGGGGATCTGAGTCTCTCGATTTTCACAACTCATATAAGAGAGGAGAAGAAATATATTATGATATTGGCTGTAGATTTGATTGCAATTTTAGTAAGCGATCGCTCGCTGTTTGTAATGTCTCAGGTCTTTTGCTAAAGCAAAATCTGATCAATGAATGTCCTTTTTCTGGTTGGTTGAAAAAGCTGGAACCGGGAACTACAGCGACACCAATATTTTTAATTAGATGGTAAGTGAATTCAACATCTGTTTTGTAGCCAAATTTGGAAATATCCGCAAGAACATAATACGCTCCTTGGGGAACGAAATAGGGAATTCCAACTTGGTCTAGAATTTGTAAAATGCTGTCTCGCTTCTGGTGATAAAGTTTGGCTAGTTCTTCATAATAGGATGGTGGTAGTTGCATAGCGGCAACTCCGGCTCGTTGCAATGGTGCAGGTGCGCCAACGGTGAGAAAATCATGGACTTTGCGAATCGCCCCTGTCAATTCGGGGTTTGCCAAAATGTAGCCGACTCGCCATCCAGTCACACTATAAGTTTTGGATAAACCGTTAATAGTAACGGTGCGTTCTTCCATACCGGGAAGGGTAGCTAGGGCAATATGTTGAGTGCCGTCATAGAGAATATGTTCGTAGATTTCATCTGTGAACGCTAAGACATCCCACTTTTGACAAAGTTCAGCAATTAGGGTGAGTTCTTCACGAGTGAAGACTTTACCTGTGGGATTGTGGGGTGTGTTGATAATAATCGCTTTCGTATTGGCATTGAAAGCTTGACGCAACTCTGCTTCATCAAATGTCCAATGAGGGGGATGGAGTGTCACATAACGGGGTACAGCACCAGCTAAAATCGCATCGGGGCCGTAGTTTTCATAATATGGCTCAAATACAATTACTTCGTCACCGGGATCAACTGTTGCTAGCATTACAGATGCCATTGCTTCTGTGGAACCACAGGTAACAGTGATTTGGGTTTCGGGATTGATATCTAAGCCAAGATACCAACGGACTTTGTTAGCGATCGCATGACGAAATGGGCGATCGCCCCAAGTAATGGCATACTGGTTCACATCTGCTTCTATGGCCTGATATGCTGCCTGTTTCAACTCCAAGGGACAAGAAAAATCAGGGAACCCCTGCGCCAGATTTACTGCATCGTGTTGCAGTGCAACCCTCGTCATTTCTCGAATCACCGACTCTGTAAACTGTTCTGCCTTCGCTGATATTTTTTGGCGCTTAATTTCACTCACCCCTATACCTCCGTTGATCTCTGTTGCGATTATGCGGGAATTTCTCTAAACCAGATAAAAATCATAATATCGATAGATTTATCGTAGTATACTCAAATTCCAGATCCAGGGGGAAGATGAGGGAGGAGGGGGAGCAGGGAGCAGGGAGCAAGGGAGAAGAGTTTTCCCCTCCGCCTCTTTTCAATGCCCAATCCCCAATCCTCAATGCCCTTATTATCTATATACTAAATTATTGAGATTAATAGTCAATTATCGAAGTACTGATCCAGAATCATCATGAAATCTTTGCACCGTCCCGATCTGTATAGCTGGTCTAATTTCAATCCGGCAAGAAATATTGATTTCAATGGGATTGCCTGGATTCGCCCAGATGGCAACATCTTGATTGACCCAGTAGCCTTATCAAACCATGATTGGAATCATCTGAGATCCCTCGGCGGTGTGGTTTGGATTGTGCTTACGAATTCTGAGCATATTAGAGCAAGTAAAGAAATTGCCGATCAAACTTATGCTAAAATAGCTGGCCCCATAGCAGAAAAAGATACTTTTCCCCTACCTTGCGATCGCTGGCTATCTGATGGTGAAGAATTTGTCCCAGGACTAGAAGTGATTGAACTCAATGGTTCTAAAACTCCTGGTGAATTGGCTCTATTACTAGAGGAGACAACTTTAATTACAGGAGATTTAGTCCGGGCACGTAAAGCCGGTAGCTTAACGATATTACCAGATGACAAACTGCTGAATCGCGAAGAGGCTGTTGCTTCTGTTCGCAGGTTGGCTCAACTAAGTCGGGTAGAAGCAGTACTAGTGGGGGATGGTTGGCCAGTCTTTCGGGATGGACGCGATCGCTTGCAGGATCTTGTAGCGACGTTGTAATTAATTAGGGTAGCACAGTTAGCTGTGCTACCCTAAAGACGATTGGGCTTCAAATAGATCAAAAAGGTTGTCAAAAGAAAATCAAACAACGCAGTATCATGGTAGTCAGTAGCATTTATATCTGAAACTTTCTTTTTTGTTTTAAGAGAATATCAGATAAGCCACCTCCTGATTCCCTGATGGCAGAATGTTGAAGCTTTCACTGATTAACCTAGTTGGAGAACACTGATGTCGAAAGAAAGAAAAAGTAACAAAGAAGTTAAAAAACCTAAAAAAGATCCCAAAGACAAAAAGCAGAAACAAGAACCAAGCAAATAGGATGATTTAGGTTAGTAAGTCCGATATCTAGGACAGTCTACGCCTAAGCAACTGATCAAGCAGGAACAAACTTCAGCGAAACTCCGTTCATGCAGTAGCGCTTGCCAGTCGGTGCAGGGCCATCATCAAAAACATGGCCTAGATGACCACCACAGCGACTACAATGTACTTCAGTTCTGGTCATAAACAACGACCTATCTACAGTTACAGCGATCGCACCTTCAATCGGATTGAAAAAGCTAGGCCAGCCAGTACCACTGTTAAATTTGGTATCAGATGTAAACAGTGGTAATTCACACGCGGCGCAATAATAAGTGCCTTTGTCGTATTCCTTATCCAGTGGGCTAGTGTAAGGGCGTTCAGTTCCATGTTTACGCAATACATTAAACTGTTCTGGCGTTAAAATTGTGCGCCATTCTGATTCTGGTTTAGTAACTTCAAATCCACTCTGAGAAGTTGTCATCGCTTGTGACCCCCAATTGATATACCTTGATAAAAATGCTGTGCCGACTACGACTGCACCAGCCTGTAAAAAATACCGTTTGTCCATATATCTATTATTTTCTATTTTCCGGTTCACTGGACAATCAACTCCAGTACGGAATTCCCTACATGAATAACTATAATCAGCGATCGCTCTGAATTAGCCCTGATAAACTGATTAAAATTAGCTAAGAAAAAACAAATTATCCAATATTGTGGGGTGAGCATCTTGCCCGCCCTACTATGGACTGGGCGGGCAAGATGCCCACCCCACAAGAGTTAATTGAATATTTTTTTATTTGGAAGTCCGTAATATAAGTATAGTTTCCCATTGGAGCGTAACAATAAGTCAATCATCATCCTCATCAGAGGTGGTTGCTAGATCCTGAGTAGTCCCCTGTTTACCCTGACTTGCCAGAAATACAAATGCGCGATTAAGGCGTTTTACCCCACTTAGGGTAATCAGAGTCAGTAAGCCTCCCAATAATCCCATTTGCCACAAACCACAACCAATTGCAGCCCCCAACCCGGCCGCAGTCCAGACACAGGCGGCTGTAGTTAAGCCTTTTACTTTTGGCGTCGCAGATTTTCTCGGAGACTCTTGTAAAATCAATCCGGCTCCAAGAAATCCGATCCCAGTAGCGACACCTTGAATTGTACGACTCAGTGCATTGGTAGCAGCATAGGGACTCTCGCCCTCAACCTGCAAAGGAATCATCACAAATAGTGCTACTCCCATACTCACGAGCATAAATGTTCTCATTCCTGCCGGTCTACCCCCTTGCTGACGGTTAAATCCAATCAAGCAACCAACCAGGAGCGCCAAAGACAATCTAAACGCTATATGTGGCCAATCATTGGCAGCAATAAACATCGGCCCCATTGCCTTATTTCTCCTAGAGACAGAACGGAATTTTACGCTTATTGCCTGTGGGCTGGATGGCTACCCACGTTCATGGCTGAAAACCTAACCACAGTAAATTAATAAGCTTGACGTACATTAAGGTAAATTTAACAGAAGGTTATGGATAAGTAAACTAATATACACAAACCTGCAATTGGTGTATTCTTCCCAAAGACAGAAGGAATGTGGATTGGGGAATAGGGACTGGGGAATAGGGACTGGGGAATAAGTAATAAATCTCTTCCTTGTCTCTTGTCTCTTGCCCAATCCCCAATTCCCAATCCCCAATCCCCAATCCCCAATCCCCAATCCCCAATCCCCAATCCCCAATCCCCAATTCCCAATCCCCAATCCCCATCGCTAGCCTATTGAACACCGCCTAATATACATTGGTCTGATAGGAATACCGGAGTTTTTTTAAAACTTCTTGCTTGCTTAAGTAGAATTATGTGATACTCTAAAGCTAGAAATAAAGCACGGTATTTCTATAGACTTACCGTAGTTTATAAGGACAGGATTCATGCAGCTACTATGGTTCATCCCAACCCACGGTGACGGACGTTACCTTGGAACGGCTACAGGTGGGCGGGCAGTAAGCTTTCCCTATCTGCGGCAGATAGCCCAAGCGGTGGATGACCTTGGTTATACAGGGGCATTGCTGCCCACTGGTCGTTCTTGCGAAGATGCTTGGATTATGGCGTCAACGTTAGTATCACTAACGCGACGGATGCGTTTTTTGGTGGCGATTCGTCCTGGCTTGGTATCACCTGGAGTGGCAGCGCGGATGGCGGCGACTTTCGATCGCGTTTCTGAAGGACGCTTGCTGATAAATGTCGTCACAGGGGGCGATCCCGTGGAATTAGCGGGAGATGGCTTGCACTTGGATCACGATCAGCGCTATGAATTAACAGATGAATTTTTGACAGTATGGCGAGCGATCGCTAGTGGTGAACAAGCTAATTTCCAAGGCGACTATTTTAACATTCAGGATGGGAAACTATTGTTTCCAGCTGTTCAGAAGCCGCATCCGCCCTTGTGGTTTGGCGGTTCCTCTCCTGTTGCTCAAAAAATTGCTGCTAAACATGTAGATGTTTATCTAACTTGGGGCGAACCACCAGCGCAAGTAGCCGAGAAAATTGCATCAGTTCGCAGACTTGCAGAAGCAGAAGGCCGGACTTTGCGGTTTGGGATTCGCCTACATGTGATTGTGCGCGAAACCACAAGTGAAGCTTGGGATGCGGCGAATCAATTGATTAAATATGTAGATGACGAAGCGATCGCTAAAGCTCAAAAAGCTTATGCACGGATGGATTCAGTTGGACAACAGCGGATGACTCAACTCCACCACGGTAATCGTGAGGCATTAGAAATCAGCCCGAACCTATGGGCGGGAGTCGGTTTAGTGCGGGGTGGTGCGGGAACAGCCTTAGTCGGCGATCCCCAAACTGTAGCAGCCAGAATATTGGAATATGCTGCTTTGGGTGTTGAGTCCTTTATCTTCTCTGGCTATCCCCATCTAGAAGAAGCTTATCGAGTTGCAGAACTGCTATTTCCCCACTTGCCATTAGAGAATCTGCCGACAGTGGAGAAGCAACACGTCTTGAGTCCATTTGGCGAAATTGTGGCAA
Source organism: Nostoc sp. (assembly GCF_036916655.1). Lineage (GTDB taxonomy): Bacteria > Cyanobacteriota > Cyanobacteriia > Cyanobacteriales > Nostocaceae > Nostoc. Next base: position 17,496 of record NZ_JBALFY010000021.1, on the reverse strand, counting down.
ATGAAGATTTCCCTAAGCAAAAGCCTCAAGAAAGAGCAACATCCATATCCTAGTAAATAAGAACTAGGAGATTACCAACCATGCTGCACCAACAAATTGACCAAAAAATTTCCGAAAAAGAAGCTTGGGCATTGCGTCGTCAATTGGGAATACCTAACAACAAACGCTTGTGGGTGCTAGCGTGCATGGATGAACGTTTACCTGTCGAGAAAGCATTAGGAATTGGTGAAGGAGATGCTCATATTTTCCGTAATGCTGGAGGCTTAGTTACAGATGATGCGATTCGGTCAGCGATGTTAACTACGCAGTTTTTTGGCACAAAAGAAATCATCGTCATTAATCATACCGAATGTGGCATGATGACAGCATCAGGAGACTTTCTCAGTGAGGTATTGCGAAATCAAGGTATTGATGTGGATCAAGTTAATGTCGATCCTGCTTTACCAGAATTGAAGCTACCAAAAGGTGTTTTTTCCAAATGGATCAAAACGTTTACCGATGTAGATGAAATCTGCAAACAGCAGGTGGAATTACTGCGTAATTCTCCTTTAATTCCCCAGGATGTAGTTATTCATGGCTACATTTGGGAAGTTGAAAGTATGAGTTTGCGCCGTCCCTACAAACGTCTGAGTGAGAAGGTCAACACAGCATCAGCTATGCAGACCAAAACCACAAAACATACTCAACCCGTTTTAGAAATTGGGAGTTTAATTGAATGACTAATATTCTTGCGATCGCTGGTAGTCCTACCCATCCATCTAGAACCTATGGTGTTGTCGAATACACTGCCAAGCTTTTACAACAAGAAGGCTTGCATGTAGACATTATTTCAGTTCGAGATTTGCCTGCTGAAGATTTAGTTTTTGGACGATACGACAGCCCAGCTTTAGAACAGCCAAAAGCTTTATTAGCAAAGGCAGATGGTGTGATTATTGCTACCCCAATTTACAAAGCAGCTTATACAGGAGTGCTAAAAACATTTCTAGATTTGCTGCCACAAAAATCATTAACAGGTAAACCCGTATTACCAATTGCTTTGGGTGGAACGATCGCTCATTTACTGGCAATTGAATACGCCTTAAAACCTGTATTGTCTGAATTAGGAGCGCGGCATATCCTAGCTACAGTTTATGCGGTAGACAAACAAATTCAACGACAAGCTGATAATAGTGTCTTGTTAGATGAGGAAATTGAGCAAAGACTCAAAGATGTCCTCAAGGAATTTGTGAAAGCCGCAGCTTACGATGCCGCAGCTCCTCAAGAATTGGTTCATGCCAATTAAATAATCAAGTTTATACCTCCGTTTGTTTGTAGCAGAGGGGTAATTTTTACCCATCTGTTACTTTTTTTAAAAGTTAATCAGAGAAACGTAAAAAAATATAAATTTATCTCTCAATAACTACACTTTAATAGCGATATTTATCACTGAAATTTATTAATTTTTCCCATAAAATATTGTAAATATCCCAGATGTCTCCTAACTCTACCTGTAGTAGATAAGTAAATTTCGCTTATCTACTACTTTTTTACTAATATTTGAAAGCTTTGAAATATTATAGGTTGGATAAGGCTAATACCTTATCCAAGCAAAGCGCGATCGCTCTTAATAAAAGAGCATCATAACTTTATTCAGCTTTAACAAAGCTCAACTTTTTACCCGAATAGGTTTTGTAGGTTGCGTGCAGCGATAGCGTAACCCAACATAAAATTTGTTGGTAATGTTGGGTTGTGTTTCACTCCACCCAACCTACATAAATATATCTTTTAAAAAACTCTATATTTCAACATAGATGAAGTTTAGTTAGATTATTAGTCATAAACGTTAAAGTTACAGGCTACCGCAAAAAGTTTATTAGACCTATCCTTAATACAAAAATAATGAAATAATCAGAAGAAACTAGAAATAATTGACATTTAGCATGACAAGCCCTTTAGTGAGAATAGAGTTGCATCCACAGGAAGCAAAACGACTAATAGGAATAAATTACGAACACTTTTTAGCATTAGTAAGTTTAGCGGAAGAAAAACATAAGGAGAAACAAGCTGAAATCGAAAAAAATAAGATCCGTATTATCGCTAAGGGCGGTGGACGGAAACCAGAAATGTCATCAAAAGAAGGAATATGTCTGTGTTTAGTATATCTCAGACAAAAGCCAATTTTTGAAATATTAGGTTTACTGTTTGATGTCTCTAAAACGAAAGCAAATGATGCGTTTAACTATTGGATAAAAATTTTGAGAGAAATACTACCAGTATCGCAAATGGAAGAAGTGCAAGGAGATGAAGAGAAGTATCAAAAACTGCGTCAAATCTTACTAGATTATGAATTGATTGTAGATAGTGCAGAGCAAGCTATAGAAAAACCTTCAGACTATGAAGATCAGAAAAAATACTATTCAGGCAAAAAAAAGATGCACACACTGAAAAACCAAATTATTGTCTTGCCTAATGGCGTTGGCGAAGCCTCTCGTAGAGAAGATATCGTAGATGTCACAATTGGAAAACTAGGTAAAACTAGCGATATAAACTTGTTTAGAGAAACTCATCATAAATTTTCACCCAGACAGAAATTTTTAGGTGATAAAGCTTACAAGGGAGAAGAAACGATTACCACACCACATAAAAAAACGAAAAAAACTGAAATCACTGAATTACAAAAAAACCAGAATAAAGAATTATCTTCCAGAAGAATAGCTGTTGAACATCTTATATGTCGGCTCAAGATATTCCGAATTGCCAGTGAAAGGTTCGGTCTGAATAGGAATAAATACATTCAAATAATTAAAACTATTTGTGGATTAGTTAGATTACGACTAAATCGATTAGTTTTATTCACATAAAGAATTGGTAGCTGCTCTTAAAAATGATTTTGGTTTTTTCTATCTTGGCAGAAAGTTTTGATAAAATAGCCACTTATAGTCTCAAAAGCCTACTTTTCTCGTGGCTTTCATGACGTGATCGCAGTTTTTATCTAATCCGTCAAAACCTTACCTCATAAGCATTTAGGATTTGCGGACAAGTCTATTGTAAATGAGTCGCGATCGCTTAAAGAAAAGCTCTTCCTTTATTTGGCGCTAATTACAAGCTGGCTTGCGCCGTAGGCATCGCTTTTTATATTGAAGCCACCGTATATTAATGGCAATGTGCTTTTTTGGTCAGGTTAGCCAGTAAATTAGAAGTAGGGTGTAAAAAAATAAACTCAATGAAAGCAATGTCTAATGACAGGCCGCAAGCCGTCTGCGCTACTGATTTTGCATCTATCGTCGGCGAAGAGAATGCTGTTTGTCTTTGGGAAAATATCGAACTCAGTCAGCAAAAACGTATCCAACAGGCTATAGCTTCTGAGAAGTTTCCCAGTTGTATTGTCTATCCTCGCACTCAAAAACAGCTAGCCGCAGTCATTGCCAAAGCTCACACAAATAACTGGCGCGTCCTCCCCTGTGGTAGTGGTAGTAAACTCAACTGGGGTAGTTTAGCAAAAAGCATTGATGTTGTAGTCAGTACAGAACGCATCAACCAACTGATAGAACACGCTGTTGGCGATTTGACTGTCACAGTAGAAGCTGGGATGAAATTCTCCGATTTGCAAGCACTTTTAGCAAAGTCGCGGCAATTTCTCGCCCTTGACCCCACAGCACCAGAGTCAGCAACCATTGGCGGTATTGTTGCCACGGGTGATACAGGTTCTCTACGGCAACGCTATGGTAGTGTGCGCGACCAGTTACTAGGTATTACCTTTGTCCGTGCTGATGGAGAAATTGCTAAAGCTGGGGGAAGAGTAGTTAAAAATGTCGCCGGATATGACTTGATGAAGTTGCTTACGGGGTCTTATGGCACATTAGGCTTTATTAGTCAACTAACTTTTCGCCTGTATCCGTTAGCCGAGGCATCGGGGACGGTGGTACTAACTGGGAAAGCTGAGGCTATATCTCAAGCGGCTAATATCCTTCGGGGTTCGGCGTTAACACCAGTGCAGGCTGATTTGCTATCAGCTAAATTGGTGTCTAGTTTAGATTTGGGTGAAGGACTAGGATTAATTGCTCGGTTTCAAAGTATTAGTGAAAGTGTTAAAGAACAGTCAAACCGAGTTTTGGAAGTTGGGCAAAAGTTGGGTTTAGATGGAGTAATTTTTGCCGATGGTGAGGAAGCTAATTTATGGCAGAGATTGCAAGAACGAATACATACTTCTGCTACAGAATCGGTAATTAGCTGCAAAATAGGAGTGTTGCCTACTGCTGCTGTCGAGATTTTGACTCAGGTGGAGTTAGGTTTGATTCATATTAGTAGTGGTTTAGGCTTGTTACAATTAGAGAGTAAAAATCAAGTTTTGAAAATCCGCAATGAGCTACATTCTAGTGGAAGCAATCACACTCAAGCTAATAAAGGTTTTTTAACAATTTTGTCAGCACCAATAGCGGTTAAAGAACAAATAGATGTTTGGGGCTATACGGGGAATGCTTTGCCATTGATGCGCCGTATTAAGGAACAGTTTGATAGTCAGAATATTTTAAGTCCTGGTCGGTTTGTGGGTGGGATTTAGTTTTAAGAAAACGTAGACTCGGAGAGGCTTACCGCAAGCTACCGCAACGGAAGAGGGGAAAGATAGAAATATGCAAGTTTCAGAAAATTCTGTTAATAATACGGCTAGTTTAAAGAATTTGAAGGGGTTTGATGGGAGTCATCCGCCTGACCCGAAGTTGATTGATAGTTGTGTCCATTGTGGATTTTGTCTTTCGACTTGTCCCAGTTATCGAGTGCTTGGCAAGGAGATGGATTCTCCTAGAGGACGCATCTATTTAATGGATGCAATTAATGAGGGTGAGATTGCTCTTAATACCGCAACGGTAGAACATTTTGATTCTTGTTTGGGGTGTCTTGCTTGTGTGAGTACTTGTCCTTCTGGTGTGCAATATGACAAGTTAATTTCTGCAACTCGTCATCAAGTTGAACGGAATTATCCCCGCAGTTTATCAGACCAATTTTTTCGGAAATTGATCTTTTCTCTGTTTCCCTATCCCAATCTTTTACGGGTTTTACTAATCCCGTTATTAGTTTATCAAAAGTTGGGGTTTGCCAAATTATTTCGGACTACGGGCTTACTCAATAAAATATCGCCCCGTTTGGCAGCAATGGAATCAATTCTGCCAGAAATTACTCTCAAATCTTTTGAAGATAATTTTCCTACTATCATTCCTGCTAAAAGTGAGAAGCGCTACCGCGTTGGAGTAATTTTGGGTTGCGTCCAACGACTGTTTTTCTCTTCCGTAAACGAAGCAACGGTGCGGGTTTTAACGGCGAATGGTTGTGAAGTTGTGATTCCGAAATCTCAAGGTTGTTGTGCGGCGCTTCCCGAACACCAAGGACAAACAGAACAAGCGAAAGCTTTAGCGAGGCAGATGATTGATAGTTTTGCCAAAACTGATGTCGATTTTGTAATTATCAATGCTGCTGGTTGCGGTCATACTTTGAAAGAGTACGGGCATATTTTAGAAGACGACCTAGAATATCGGGAAAAAGCAAAGGATTTTGCCGCTAAAGTTAGAGATGCTCAAGAATTTTTGGCAACTGTTGGCTTAACAGCAAAACTATCACCGTTGACTGATAAACCCTTGAATTTAGTTTATCAAGATGCTTGTCATTTATTGCATGGACAAAAGATTAGTGTGCAACCGCGTCAGATATTGCGGCAAATTCCAGGGGTGAAGTTGAGAGAACCAATAGATGCAGCTTTATGTTGTGGCAGTGCTGGAGTTTATAATATGCTGCAACCAGAAGTTTCTGAAGAATTGGGTCGGCAAAAAGTAGAGAATTTGTTGAATACTGGTGCTGAGTTAATTGCTTCTGCTAATCCTGGGTGTACTTTGCAGATTACTAAACATTTGCAGTCGCAAGGTAAGAAGATTTCAGTTATTCACCCGATGGAGTTGTTAGATTATTCGATTCGCGGTGAGAAATTGAAATTGTAGACATTTCTTGTGGGGTGGACATCTTGTCATAGGTGTCAACTTCAGATGGAAATAGCTTATCTGTTGGCTTCCATGCCCGCCCGGAAATAAATTTTCGGGCTAATAGCTTAAGTCTACTGAAGTAGACTGGAGATTTTTGGCGATATTTTTTAGTCATCTTCAGATGACTTTAGCTATTAGACGGGAATTTCAATTCCCGGCGGACAAGCGGTTTCGCGTTAAGTTGACACCAATGGTGAGACACCCACCCCACAAAAAAATTAGATATTTTAATCAGTCAATCTAAAGAAGCTTTTTCCGAAATAGCCACTTTATCGTCTGTATAATCACTGAAATGGGCAAAAGCATCAGGCTGATTTCGGGTGATTTGTGATGAAACTAGATTTAGTTAGATTTTTTCAGGCTTGCAACCCCAGCAAAACTCTGGTTGTGAGCAAACCGGAAGATAGACAATATTATATTGATTTCTCCAAAGTGCGCGGTGCCAAGATTATTGAAGAATTAGGACGAACTATCACCCGCCTTGCACCGGAACAAGCTACTTGTCAATTATTTACAGGACATATCGGTTGTGGCAAATCCACTGAGTTACTGCGGCTAAAAGCAGAGTTAGAACAGCAGGGATTTCATGTGGTTTATTTTGAGTCTAGCCAAAGCTTGGATATGGCTGATATTGATGTTACAGATATTTTATTAGCAGTAGCTCGTGAGGTGAGTCAAAGTCTGGAAGCAATAAAAATTAATCTCAAGCCTGGATACTTTCAAACTCTGTTTACTGAACTTGCTGAATTTTTGCAAACGCCGATAGAACTTGGGGGAGAGTTATCTGTAGGTATTGCCAAAATTACTGCCAAAACTAAAGATAGTCCCAAACTTCGTGGCCAACTGCGACAATATTTAGAACCGCGCACCAATGGCATTTTAGAATCAATTAACAAAGAATTGCTCAAGCCTGCTAGGGAAAAACTGGAGCAGCGAGGTAAAAAAGGACTGGTGGTAATTGTCGATAATCTCGACCGAGTTGATAATTCTTTTAAGCCTTCTGGTTATTACCAACCAGAATATCTCTTTGTGGAACGAGGTGAACAGTTAAACCAGCTAAATTGTCACGTTGTTTATACCATTCCCCTAATGTTGATTTTTTCCAATGCTTTAGGCAGGTTAACAAATCGCTTTGGAGTAGACCCGAAAGTTTTACCGATGGTTCCTGTACGGCTAAATGGTTCGGAATTTTCACAGGGAATTATACTACTACAACAAATGATTATGGCCAGGGCTTTTCCTGGTGTAAGTTGGGAACAAAGCCAGCATTTGATTACCGAAGTTTTTGATAGTCCTGATACTTTAGAAAGGCTGTGCTTAGTTAGCGGTGGTCATTTGCGAAATTTGCTGATGTTATTATTTCGCTGTCTTCAGCAAGAAGACCCACCCCTGTCCCAAGAGTGTGTAAATAGGGTGATTAAACAACGCTGCAATGAGCTAACTTTAGCAATTACTGCTGATGAGTGGGAAGTACTGCGTGAAGTGGCGCAGCAGAAAAGCTTGAGAGGTCATGAAAGATACGAACTTTTGCTTCGCAGTATGTTTGTATTTGAATACCGCGATGAAAATGGTTCTTGGTTTGATATCAATCCGATTTTGACAGAAGCTAGGGAATTCGGGTTATGAGTAATCCGCACGAGACAGAAAATTTAGCTGCTGAAAATGAACGTTCATTGCAAACTCTGGTGCGAGCAATTACCCTTTCTCAGGGAGAATTTTCGTTGATTTTACTACGCTGTAATTATGCAGCTTTCCGTCAGGATATAGTACAACGCCTACATCAACTATCTCCTGTTAAAATCCGTGAAATCACTTTACCTGTGTCAGTCAAAACTCTTTACACGCCTATAGGTGAAAAACTGGGAGATGAACAGCCACCAGCATTAATGGTTTTTGGTTTGGAATCTGTTAAAGATATTGATACAGTTCTAACTTCAACAAACCAAGTACGGGAGGAATTTAGAAAAAATTTCCCTTTCCCTGTGCTGTTATTAGTTAATGACGAAGTTTTGCAAAAGCTGATCAGATTAGCGACAGATTTCGAGAATTGGGCAACAATAATTCATTTTGCGATCGCTACCACTAATTTAGTTCAATTCGTCAAGCAAACATCTGAAGAAGTTTTCGCCAAAGTTTTAGATGCTGGTGCAGGGAAATTTCTCGATAATTCTGCACTCAATCTGGGAATTGGTTCGCCGCACCGTGTAGAACTTGAGTTAGCACAAGTTGAACTCCAAAAACGGGGTGTGAAGTTAGACGCAGAACTAGAAGCCAGTTTAGAATTTGTCCTGGGTCGAGATGCGGTTTCGATGGAACTGTCACGCCAGCATTATGAACGCAGTCTCGCACTTTCGCAGCAGAGTTTTAACCTAGAGCAGGAAGGATGCGTACTGCACAATTTAGGGTTATGGTGGCGTACCTACGCCATCCAGCATTTAGCAGAACAAGAAGCCGCTTGCTTACGCGCTAAAGATTATTATCATAAATGTCTGGAAGTCTTTGAACGGGCACATCGTCCCGACTTAGTAGCAAAGTTTGTCAACTCTTTGGGAGAAGTACTGCAAACGCTCCAGCAGTGGGATGAATTAGAAAAAGTTGCTCAAAAAGCTTTAAATCTATATCAAACTTATCCTGATTGGTTCAGAGAAGCAAGAGCTTATGGATTTATTGCTGAAGTAGCACTTGCTAAGTCTGCTTGGAATAAAGCCAAACAAGCCGCAGAAAAAGCGCTTTCTATTGTAGCTAAGAACCAATCGACTCAACCCAACGCTAATTTAGAATTGGTGCGCTATTATCATCAAGGTTGGTATTTATTCGCACTAGCCAGAGCGCGACAGCAGCTTAATAAAGTGCCAGATGCTTTAGCTACCCTAGAAGCTGCAAGAAGAGAAACTAAACCTCAATATGATCCAGAGCTTTACATTCAGATATTGAAGAATTTGCAAGATATTTATTATCAACAATGTCAATATCTTGCAGCTTTTCAGATTAAACAAGAGAAAATTAAAATTGAACATCAATATGGTTTTCGTGCTTTCATTGGAGCAGCTTATTTAATTCCTCAGTATGAGGTAATTAACCCAGCAATAGTGCAATTAGAAAAGCTCGTAAAAGTTGCTCAAGAAATTGCTGTTTCCAGTCGGCAGCAAGATGTCAATCGACTGATGAAAAGAATGAGTCGTAATGACCATAAGCTGACTGTATTTCATGGTCAGTCAGGAACAGGTAAAAGTTCAATTTTGAATGGAGGATTAGTACCTACGCTGCAACTTCAACCAATTGATGCTCGTGATGTATTACCTATTGTCATGCGAGTTTATACAGATTGGACGGGTATATTGGCAAAGTGTTTCATAGATAATGATACATATAGTAATTCGATAGAATTCATCTGCGAAAATTTGCGAAAAAATGTCGAACGTAATCTGTTAACAGTTTTAATTTTCGACCAGTTTGAAGAATTTTTCTTCGTTTATACAGATCAAAGTAAAAGGCAGCCATTTTATAAGTTCTTGCGGCTTTGCCTAGATATTCCTTTTGTGAAGGTTATTCTCTGTTTGAGAGAAGATTATTTACATTATTTATTGGAGTGCGATCGCCTGTTTAATTTTACAGCAATTAATAACAATATTTTAGATAAGAATATTCGCTATTATTTGGGAAACTTCTCTTCAGTAGATGCTAAAGCTGTTGTGCAAAGTCTGACGGAGAAAACCAATTTTTACTTAGAGTCTGCGTTGATTGATCAATTGGTAGAAGATTTAGCAGACGAACTTGGCGAAGTACGCCCGATTGAGTTACAAATCGTCGGCGCGCAACTCCAAACAGATAAAATTACAACTTTAGATCAATATCATCAGTCGGGAACAAAAGAAAAACTGGTCGAGCGATTTTTAGAAGAAGTTATTAAAGACTGTGGTGATGAAAATGAACTCTGTGCCAGAGTAGTTTTATATTTACTAACAGATGACAAAGGCACTCGTCCCTTAAAAACTGCCGATAATTTAGCGGAAGATTTAAAAACAGCAGATATTGTCTTAGAAAAAGAACAACTAAATCTAGTCTTAGAGATTTTAGTGGGTTCTGGGCTGGTGTTAAATATTCCTGAAGACCCTGCTAACCTATATCAACTGGTTCATGACTATCTAGTATCTTTTATCCGGCAATCACAAGAAGCAAGAGAACTAGAAGAACGGAAAAAGGAGAAACAAAAACGACAACAGGCTGAAGAAAAACTAAATATTTTTTTAAAACGACAACGAAACTTGGCGATCGCGGGAGGTGCGATCATGACCTTCTTGGCAGCCGTATCAGTGATCTTTGGATTCCAGGCAGAGAATCAAAGAGAACAATCAGAAAAAAACCGAATAATAGCCATTAGTAAAACTTCCGAAGCACTTTTTACCTCACACCAGACATTTGATGCCCTTAAAGAAGGCATCCATGCTGGAATATTACTGAAAAAATTACCTTTTGCACAAAGCGATAGTCAACTTCGCACCCAAGTTCTAGGGGCACTACAACAGTCAGTTTACTGGATAGTAGAGCGCGATCGCTTAGAAGGACATCGGGATCTGATCTGGAGTGTGACTTTCTCACATGATGGAAAGTTGATGGCCTCAGCTAGTTATGACAATACTATAAAACTCTGGAATCAGGACGGTAGGGAGCAAAATACGCTCAAGGGACATAAAGATAAAGTCCTCAGTGTAAGTTTTTCACCTAACGATCAGACAATTGTCTCAGGTGATTTCCAGGGCATCATCAAATTTTGGAAGCGGGACGGCACTCCAATAAGAGAAATCAACACACACAGCAAGGGAGTTTATAGTATCGATTTCTCGCATGATGGCCAGACAATTGCCACAGGAAGTCGGGATGGCACACTCAAACTTTGGAAGCTAGATGGCAATTTATTAAAAACCCTAAAAGCGCATAAAGATGGAGTTAATAGTGTCGCTTTCTCACCAGACGGTAAGATGATTGCTACTGGTGGTCGGGACAAAACTGTGAAGCTCTGGACATCTAATGGTAAGCTTCTTCACACTCTAAAACGCAATCAGGACTTTGTTTGGGATCTAGCTTGGTCAACCGATAGCCAGACAATTACTGCTGCTGCTGGTGGTGCTGCTGCTACTGGTGACGACAACAGAGTAAAAATTTGGAACCGAGACGGCACTTTATTAACAGATTTTAAAGCACATAAAGATGGAATCAATAGCGTGGCTTTCTCACCCGACGGTAAGATGATTGCCACAGCTAGTGATGACAAGACTGTAAAGCTTTGGAAGCCTGATGGTACTTTACTCACAACTTTATCAGGACATACCAATGGGATTTATGCTGTCAGATTCTCACCTGACTGTAAGACTCTGGTTTCTGCCAGTGCTGACAGTACAATGAAACTTTGGCAAGTTGGTAGTATCAGCTGCTTACGCAACGCTAAAATTCCTGCTTCTGCTAGCGTTGACAGCACGATGAAGATTCAGTTTGGTAGTGGTGTGGTAAGTATCCTAAACGCTCATGGTGATAGAGTTAATCAGGTACATTTCTCACCTGATGACAAAATAATTGCCTCAGCCAGCCGTGACAAGACAGTGAAACTCTGGAGGCGCGATGGTACTTTGGACAAAACTCTTGACGGGCATAGCGATAACGTTAGTTTCTCACCTGATCGTAAGACAATTGTCACCGTTAGTGATGATCAGAAAGTGAAACTTTGGAAGCGTGACGGTAAATTCCTCAGAACCCTGTTTAAGAATAGCGATAATATATTAGGCTTAAATTTTTCACCCAACGGCCAGTTCATCGCTTTGGGTAGCATGGATAACAAAGTAATCATATTGCGGCCAGATAGTATCAAGCATCAGGTTCTCAACAAGCATGATGACTGGGTAAGGGCTGTAGCTTGGTCGCCAGATAGTCAGATGCTTGCTTCAGCTAGTGATGACAACACGGTGATACTTTGGAAGCAGGGCAATAAAGGAGAGTTTTATAGATATGAAACTCTCGCAGGGGAAAACGGGCATAAAAGTTGGGTTTTGAGCGTTAGCTTCTCACCTAGTGGTGAAATGATTGCCACGAGCAGTAATGATAAGACGGTGATACTTTGGAAGCAGGACGACAAGGGCAAGTTTCGCTGGTACAAAAAGCTGGAAGGGCTTAAAGGGCATACTGATGAGGTTAATAGTGTGACTTTTTCACCCGACGGTAAAATGATTGCCACAGCTAGTGATGACAAGACTGTAAAACTCTGGACACGCGATGGTAATTTAATCACTACTTTGACTGGGCATAACGATTACTTATTAAGCGCGACTTTCTCAACCGATGGCAAGACTCTGGCCTTAGGCAGTGCTGATGGGGCTATAATTCTCTGGAATTTGGATGAGCTAAATCATCTCAATAATCTAGATAGCTTACTGGGGCGTGGTTGTGATTGGTTACATAATTATTTGCACAACCTGAAGGAGGAGAAGAGCGATCGCCATCTCTGCGACGATATTAAGTAAGATACAAGCGATGTCTTGCGACCGCGCAGTGTGTTGCAGACAAACACTGCGCGAATGCGTCTACGCACTTTCTAGAATCATCTCAGGCGATGCCTACGACTGTAAACTACGCTCTTTTAACGATTGCACCTATCACACATTCATGTTCATGATTTTTGATTTTGTGACTTAAACCTACCTGCAATAAACTCTCGCTTAAATAAATGTTTTGTCTTGCGTTTGGTAACTCGCTCTCGCCACATACGAAAACTGGATTCTTTCATTTGCTGCCGCATTAAGGCAATTACCTGTTTCTCTTGTAGCCCAAACTGAGTTTCAATAACATCCATTGGTGTTCTATCTTCCCATGCCATTTCAATGATGCGATCAATAGTTTCGAGATCAAGGTTTGGTAACTTCATGCGGAGAGCTTATAATTGGTCAATTCGAGCTACATCTATTTTACTTTTTATCTTAAAGAATTACGGCGTTGCTCCCGAAAGCGGATGATTTAGCAACTAATAAAATCACTCCCCCTGCTAAAATCCCTCTGCTCATGAAAGACTCAGAGAAACTTTGGGCATTTAGTGAAAGCACAGTCTATATAGCTCTGCGTAAACACAGAGGCTTCATCAAGGACATATTATTTCCGCGAAGAGCGCGTCTCGAAACAAGTGTTTTTTGTTTTTTCCAAATGAATAAGGGAGGCTTCTGACCACTTGCGGAGGGCATTCTCCAAGAGCTACCTCAGCTCCAAGAGCTTCCCCAGCCCTCCTTTTTGGTGACTATTAGACAGGAAAAATATCTAGAAGTTCATTGCCATTAATTACTGTTGTCCAGTGCTGATATTTTCCTGGGGCATTCTTTTCTCGTGGGTCTGCTTGCACCAAAGGCATAAACTCGTGGTAATGTTCGTTGGCACTAGCTCCCACCATGCATCCAGCAGACCAACCTTTGACCGGCTCCCCAAAACTATCACCATCTGGATTATTGGTAGTGTGTTGATCTATATTGAAGTTACTACCCTCATCCGGTAAGCGATCAGGGCCACGCAACACTGCAATATCTCCAGTTTGTACTAAAGCTAATTGGTCTCCAGTACTACCGTGGTGATGACCAACGCTCCAAGCTTGGTATTGCCATGCCTTGATATCTGCACACCCTTGGGAGTTCATCGGACTGTCCCAGTAATGCTCTCCTGGGTCGCAAGTTCCTAACCAATTGCCTGCAAAAGTTGGTAGTTTATCTTTGATCACCAACACGCAACGTCGGTCATTCCAGACAAATGGTGCATTACCATTCCACTGTCCATTGCGGTCTAGTCCACGAAAATAAACGATGTTGATTTCTCCATCATTACCGTTAGCACTAATATGGTGATTGTGTAAGGTCATCCACATCACGGTTCGACTTGGCCAGTCGCCGTTGAGTTTAAATCCTGCTATTAAATCAGTCGGGTTGGTATTGAGCAGACTGGCAGCAACATGGGAGTTGATTCCTGGAGCGCTGAGATTTTGAAAATGTTTATAAGCATTTAGTGCCCTGGCAGATTTTGAACCCCAATTTCCATCAGGTGAACTTAAGAGCCAAAAATCTTGAAGTCTAGACTGCAATTGCAGTGCCAAGGTTTTGTTTGCAGCGATCGCATCATCATCTTCGAGTGCTTTGACTGACCCATTGACTAAACCATAGAGCAAGGCATGAGGATTATCGGTAGATGTAACTGTCATACAATTACTGCGTTTTTTGGAATCAGAGTAATAATTCATACTATCTTGCCATCGCCAAACGCAATTAACCAGGGTAGAAAGTAGCGAAGCTGCTATGAGCCGCCATGCAACGCCTGAAATCCCTACTCAGAGAGAGTTTCAGAAAAAATTTTCAACTTTTACCCGAAAATGAGATTTTGACCAATTGGATGCACACTTAAAGCTGTACCATTTTCATCACATGCGATCGCTGTAAACAGACGACTGATTAAAAAGACTCAAGTATTTGTATATTCCGCCTGGGAATCGATGTCTTGTAACTATCAAATCCCGACTTTTTCTCCATAAAAAAGCCCCACTGAGTGATGGGGATGAAGACTAATGAATTTTTGGCACTTTTCTCTGTTATGGGTGCGCTTGGTAAAACTCTCTATCTATTCACTTCTTCTAATGGAGAACTGTCTTCTTTCGCTGATGTACTAATGACATATTCAGGGTAGGCTGGTATGCCATGCTCGTGTAAATCCAAACCTGACAATTCGCCTTCTTTCGACACACGCAGTGTCCCGGTCAAATTTACCAAATACATCAACCCTAGTGCCACAGCAAATGTAGACACAGTAATAATTAGGTTGCCAATAACTTGTGCGCTCAACACCTGTATTCCCCCACCATAAAACAGACCTCTTAAGGGCGCAGAGACATCAGGTAAGATGGGGCCACTCGCACCGAATTCACCAGTGGCAAACAAGCCCAGCGACCACGTTCCCCAGATTCCGCAAAAACCATGTACAGGAACTGCACCGATAGGATCGTCAATCCGAAGCCATTCCAAAAGGTCTATGCCTAGAATGACAACTACGCCAGCTACCGCCCCAATGATGATAGAACCTGTTGGATTCACCCAATAGCAGGGGCAAGTAATCGCAACCAAACCCGCCAAGAAACCGTTGACTGTGAAGCTCAAATCCCACTTTAAAGTTTTCGGATATCCAAAAAACAGTGCCGACAGACCGCCGGAACATGCTGCCAAGGTAGTATTGGCGGCAACCCGTCCAGTCCCCACAAAGTCCATCGCCGAAAGTGTCGAGCCGGGGTTGAAACCGTACCAGCCGAACCACAGAATCAGACCGCCGGATGCAGCAATTACAAGGTCATGGGGCAACATCGGGCCGCCACCGTCGCGCTTGAACCGACGACCTAAACGCGGCCCGAGGACAATCGCACCCGCCAGGGCAATGAATCCCCCAATGGTGTGAACAACTGTAGAGCCTGCAAAGTCATGGAAGCCAGTTCCCAAGAAGGGCAGGAAACCATCTTTGCTGCCCATCGTTACCAGAAAACCGTCTGGTCCCCAAGCCCAGTGTCCGATAATTGGGTAGATGAATCCAGAAACGCCAATGCTGTAGAGAAGATCGCCAATAAACCCTGTCCGCCCAATCATTGCCCCAGAGGTAATCGTCGAGCAGGTGTCTGCAAAGGCGAACTGAAACAGCCAAAATGCCAGGAACGCCACACCTGAACTTTCATAAGTCGCGGGCGCACCTTGCAAGAAGAACCAATTCTGTCCAATCAAGCCGTTACCATGACTGAACATGAAGGCAAAGCCCCAGGCATAGAACAATAAACCGCAAAGACAGGTGTCAACGATGCATTCCATCAAGACGTTTACGGTTTCACGAGAGCGACAGAAGCCTGCTTCCAGCATCGTAAAACCTACCTGCATTGCAAATACTAGGAAGGCCGCTAGTAGCGTCCAGAGGGTATTAATCGGGTTAACGATGTCATTGCCTTTGAGTACTGGATCGGCTGCCAGAGCTGGTGTTTCCACCAAATTGGGGATGAAGGCAAATACCATGAACAGCATCATGATAGCCATTGTCTTGCCCAGCAGTAGTAAGTAACCGTAGCGCCTCCACTGTGGATCACGCAAACGCTGTCCCAATCGTGCCAACTTGTTAACTTGCTGACTTTGCCCAACATTTTGAGGCATTTTCTTGATTGTGGGGAATTGCTGATGCTTTTTGAGGAAAAAGCCTTTCAAGATTTGGGTAGATCCCGCTTTCACGAAAAAGACAATAAAGCTTGTTACCAAATAGCCAAATAGATTGAGGCAATTTCGACCGTTTTTTCCCAAAGAACTACAAGCTTTAAACAAGATAGTTTTTAGTCTGCTTCTCTTGTTAGCCACTAAGTAAAACCTCCATTCAGGTAAGTATTTTTAAACAACTAAACCTCAATTGTCAGTCAAGGTGTTGAGGAATAATCTGAAGTATTTATGTCAAATAAACTTGAGCGTGATTGTCTCAAAACTGATAGCCGATCACGTTACGATAGTTGCGACATCATCAAGAACGAAAAAGGAGTTTTTCTGTAAGTCTTTAACCACATTTTTTCAATATCAAAAACCCTGATATTATGAGAAATCTGAATGTGACTTTACAGAAATCAAGTAATAAATTTGACTAATTGTTTATTTATTTCTAAGAAAAAACTGTATTAAATAATACAGTTTATGCTCAGGATATCGCATGAAGTTACTCCTGCCACATCAGATATAACCACTGTATTCTTTACAGCATAAGTATTTACCGCTATTAAGATGGAAACATTCAGAATATTATTAATTTTATATACAACAAGTCAATAATTTGTTACTTTTCCTGTTTCACAGCCTCATGAATCTCGTCACATTTTCGTCATGATTTTGTCATCTCCTCGTCAATCTGATATGAAATTATTATCTAGCAGAGCTTGATTCATTTTTATGAGGTGGGATTACCTATTTTTCATTTATCTTTAAGTTCTCCTCATCATCTCACCAAGCATTCCAGAGGCTTTATTAGTTTCTCTGACTTTTGGTTTTAAGCTTCATATTGTCGTTAATGAACTAGGTCACTCTTAAATGTAACTCTGACCCCTGGTAATATTGATGACCGAAATTTATTTCAGGTTGGGAAAGCAACGCCAAACTAATAGACTTATGCAAAAAGCACTTTTGCAAGAGGTCTAATGTTTTAGGGGTGAGGGGTCAAACCCACCGTGAGTTGACCAACAATTTCATATAATCCGCTAAGATAAACGTGTTTTTACAAAAGCTGAGATGCTCCCGCTATTATTCCGAGAGAAGTAAGCAAACAACGGGTATTTACTTTTAGATAAGTAAAACTAATAATTTGTATTAGATTTACTGAAGTAACAAAAGTTGATTAAAAATTGTAAAGCAGTGTAAAGTAGTTTCACAGGCAAAGACCTTAACGCCTGATTCATAAATAACCGCAATCATAA